>CAVTTS010000013.1:0-101832 GCA_963737785.1 uncultured Actinomycetes bacterium | reverse complement strand
GGCAGGGCGCGGGGCTGCGAGGCCGCAAGCCTTCGGCATGGGACGATCTCGGAACTATGCAGCCGGGAACCGATGGAACATCGAGTGCTCGTGACCGACTCGTCGGCGCTCAGAGCATCGGCGTCCTGGCCATGGCTTTGGCGTTCATCGGGTTGGCCGTTTACGTCGTAGTCGACCTCGCTACTGGCCCAACACCGGTCGGCAACAAGGTGAGCGTCGCCGCGCTTTTTGGCGCGCTCTCGGGCTTGACGATCGCGTTTGCGTCGGCACGGATGTTCGTCCGGCATCACACCGTCCACGTCGTCTCTTTCTTCGTCACATACCTGATCCCGATTGCTGAGATCGTCGGCGTGGATGCCGACAACGGCATGTCGATCAAGGTCACCTCAGGTCGGGCGATCGGAAGCATGGCCTTCGGCAGCTCACTCATCGCGATGGTGACCGGTAACCGACGCGGCAAGCGGGCTGCTCGTCGGTTGGGCGAGATCGTCGGAACGTTCACCGCAAGCGGTGGCAATTGGAAGCAGGACACCGTTCGACCTCATCCCCGTTGGGCGATGCTTGGCGTCGGCGTCGGCGTCACCTGCGTAGCAATGCTGGCCGCTGCGCTTTGACCGCGACCGGTCCATCCGGTCATGCCGCCTGGTGCGCCCTGCGCGGCGACCGCAGTCGATGACAGCGCGAACGTCTGGAAGCCCGCAGACTGCGAGAGGCTAATCCTCCATCCGCGCTTCGCCCGACTCTTCCCACAGGGTTCGTTCGAGTCCGTCTACGCCCCATTCAGATCCTGCCGAAACGACACCGGTGACCGGAAGGCTCATTCGTTCACCCAAGAGCGTGAACAGGGCAGAGTTCGGATCGCCCGAGTGCCCAATCACTTCTGCGTGATCGGCGAGCGGAGCTGAGGCCCGATATACGCGCTCGGCCTCTGCCTGCAAGGCGGCCGCGTCTATAACGACGAAGTCAAATCTGGCTGTGAACGTCAGGCGCTCGCTACCACGCGTAAACACGATCTGAGGGTCATCGGCGTCTTCCACTCCGTCTTCGACATCAGCCATAGCGAAAAGTATGACGGGACGCCACGACGATCCGCTCCATGCCGGTTCGGCCGGGCGAACCGGAGCGGTCATGCCACCATTCGAGTGTGAAGTTGACGGGGGCTGGACAGCACTTTCGCAGGTCATACGCTCGGTCTGATGACAGCTCGCCCATCGGTATCCGCCGTCGCTACGTATCGGACGCCGCGTGGTACACCGCAGCGCTCGTAGTCGTATCGTTCGGCCCAATCATCTTCCTGCCCGGATGGTGGAAGATCTTCGGTGTCGTACCGATCGGTATCGCTGCCATCTTGCTGACGCTCATCTACCGCGACGCGAGGTCTCGGCGTCCCAGGGCCCCACGCTCTGACCATCCCAAGAGACGGATGCGGGATCCGTAGCTACCAGACCATCCGGATCTGCCGCGTAGCGTGACCGCATGCCCTGGCCTGTCACCCTGCGCTCGAAGCGCTGGCAGCGCCGAGTTTGGCGCTGGCTCACCGTCCCCTCCGACGGTCCCGCCGACCGAGCAGCGCGACTTCACCCCTGAGGACACACCGAGGAAGCCCTAGAGCAACCACGCGCTCATGCCGCCGTCCTCGCGCGGGCTTGCCGAATTCCGGTGGGCCCGAGCCAACGCACAGGCGCTCTGATCTACATTGCGGGCTGTGGACGAAGTGGCGTTTGCGCGGGCTGACATACGCATACAGCAGTTAGGCGAGCGTGTCCCCTTCGAGTCCGCGTGATTCGCGCCGGTCAGCCGCCGCTGATCGAGCGATCAGGACTACTGAGACAGGCCACCCAATCAGCAGACCGAGCACAGCCTCGCGGGCCTCGGCGGGAGTATCCACGTGAACACCGCCGCCCGGCACATCGTATTCGCAACGCACGCCCGGTGGCCACCACTGCCAGTGCTGACTATCAGCAACCCCCGACGGATCGGTCAGCCCTGGGCACCCAAACGCATTCTCGGCCCCGAGCAGCACGAACCAGGTGGCGACAGCAACGACCCAAAGCACGAGTGACGCGATCACCACCGCACGGGTGCGACGACCCATCCGCTAGTCGTTGCCGTGGTCGCTGATGGCCCCGTGCTGCGGCACGGATCTCCTCCGGGTCGCCGGCATCCGCTCCCGGACCGCCTCGGCGTCCACACGGGAAATGAACATGATCCGCATCATAACCTCAACGGGGCAAACAACCCGGCCGTCTTCGCGCTCGGCTTCGTCGGCCACAACCAAACGGCCGAGCCGCACATCCACAACCCTCGCCGGCCACTCAGCCGGAGATACCGCCGATCGCGCGCGGGCCGCCAGGCGGATCTGTCGATCTGCGGATGCCGACAATCGGCGCGCCGGACTATTCGATGTAAGGCGACCCCGGTCCGACAAGTCGCCGCAGGGCCGGTCCCGCTGGCCCGTACAGCGTCACGTCAGGGGTCCAACCACCCCAGCCGCCGCCGAACTCGACGCCCACACCCTCTACTACTCCGGTGCTCGACGAGGTCGCCCACAGGTCTAGAACCTCGTACATCCTCCGGGCGAGGTCATTCGGCTCGTCGGTGACCGGCGTGAGCAGCTCTCGCCAATGGTCATGCTCCTGCAGTAGATCTGCGGGCAACCCGAGCGCGCGCCCCAGTTGCGGCTTCACGACTTGCGCGATGATGTTGTAGAGGCCCACGTAGGCGGCGTCCTCATCGTCGTCGTAGTCCAGCCGCATCTGCTGCCATTCGACGTGCAACTCGGGGCAAGCCGAGAGAAGCTGTGCTACGGCCGCGCGGACACCGTCGGCGTAAACCTCGCTTGGTTCTACCATCACAATTGCCAACATCTCAGGATGGCTGTTAAGGCACGGAGGCAGGCCAGCAGCCGTCATCCGCATCTGCCGCCGTACGAGCGCCACCTGCATTGCCGAGGTCCACTAGGTCAATCGCCCTGCACTCGAATAACAGCGTTGGGGTTGCTGAGGCCGTACTGCGCCATCGCTCGCGTGAAGCGAAAGAACAGCTTGCCTCAGTGACGACCGGACATGCCGCCGATGGTCGGCGCGACGTCCAAGCCGACCCGTCGGACGCGGAGTATTGGTACGGAAATCTGCGAAGCAGCGGTGACTCCCCGTTTTTGGTGGCGCGGCGCTACCGGTCACACGGTTACGGCGACGAACTCAGCCGCTGTCAGAGTAGGGGGCGCTCCGCCGGAACGTCATCCGGAGTTGCCGCCGATGGTGTGCGGAACATGCCAGGATCAGGTCGTGCCGAGGGTGGGCAAATCTAGTTAGGTGGCCACGGTGAGCGCCCCGACCGCGCGGCTAGCTGCACGCCTGACTCGCGCCACCGGGTCGGCTCGCAGAATAGTTACCTGTTCCAGAGCTGGATCGACGACATGCCGCGCAACGACCTTGGCCGCCATCTCACGAACGCGCCACTGCTCGTCACCCAGCCCAGATAAGACCGCTCGCGTTGCCGAGTCCTCCCACACCCAAAGCAGCCCGCGAAGCGCCCACACGCGCAACCAGTATTCCGGACCAGGCGCCTCGCCAGTGAGCGCCCAGCGTGCTGGCGGACCGCCCAAAGCCATGACAAGTTCAGGGTCATCCGGAGGGGCTCCGAGAGCAAGTTCGGCGCAGGCTCGAACGAATTCGGCACGACCACGACGAACGCTCTCATCTTCAGCGCTTTGACGCGGCCCCCGCCAGCTCTGCACACAATGAATTATCGCACCGGAAGATCATTCGCAATTGCTGCGCACAATGCGCGGGAGTCCTCGATCTGATCGCGAGGCTCCGCGGTTTGACGCTCGGCTCGGCCGCACATATGAATCGGTCTGCTCGGACTGATCGCTGCGACCGGCGGCTGAGGTGAGTGCAGTCGGGTGAGCGCGGTGGACTCATCTGGGCGAGGCAGGGTGGGAGGGAGGCACCGTCGGCTCCCACCTCTGGCCGTTCCACCAGGCGTACGCGCCTGGAGTTCGTGGGTCGGCGTACCAGCCGGGTGCTGGCAGGACCTGTGCTAGGCGTCTTCGTCGTCGACGAGCGCTGACGACGAGCACGACGACGCCCGCGACGATTCCCAACCCCGCGCTGCCACCGGTGACGATGAAGCCGAGGACCGACCCGAGTAGTGAGCCGATGTCGCGGCCAATCAGCACCTCGTCGCCGGCCTGCGCAATACGGATCCGGTATTTCCCGGGATGTGTTACGTCGAAGGCGACTGCGCCGCTGTAGATGGTCCCGTTGCGGTTGATCGTCTGGTTAGTCGACGGGACCGATGTCGCGACCGGCCGCCCGGTCGGGTCCGTCACCACGACATCGCCCGGCGTGAGCGTCACCCCGCTCACGTTGGTGACCGTTACCGGACCACCGCTTGTTTGCGAGCCGGTGAGCTCGAATACCACCCACTCGCCGCGCGTCAACGTCATCGTCCGATCCAGTGGAGTGGCATGCGACGGACCCGTCAGTGCCTGAAGCAGCGCCGGGCCGATACGCACACCGACCGTGGCCAGACACACGATCAGGGTCGCGGCGGCGCCCATCACCAACGCCCAGCCGAATCGCCTCGGCGTCATACGAAACGAACGCGACTCATCCCGCGGCTCGGTCGACACGCGGAAAGGCTAACCGCCGACCGCGAGACCAGCGATCGGGACGGCACAGCCCGCGCCGGCTGGCCCCTACCGGGCAAACACGACCACGGACCGGCCGCTGCGACGTGAACGCATCGGGGGAGCGGCGAAGAGTCGGGTGGACGGGTGGGCACCCTGACGCGGTCAGTTCCCGACCGAGCGGGCCGCTCTGACAGTGCTCTACCTGGCCGTGCGCAACCTCGAGGACTACCGCGGGGCCACGGTCGGGATCCGAAGTTCAGGCTGGAAACAAGCGCTCCAAGCGTTCACGATCTACTTCGAGGGACGCATCCGAACACCATGACCCCCACGATCACTTACACAGACGGTCTGACGCTCCCTTACTGACTGGTGGTGCCGTGCGGTGCGCGGTGGAGGGGCGGGCCGCGGGTCGGGGGCTCGCGGCCCGCCCCGCAGGTTCAGGAACGCAGGGTGACTGTGGCCGTGCCGAATCCGAGCCCGGACGGCAGGTTCAGGTTGGGGAATGTGGCGTCGAGGGCGCTGGCCGCGGCGCTATCAAGGGTGACGGTGATGCCGGTCAGGACGGTGACACCGTGCTTGCTGTGGACGGCGAGTCCGGCGAGATTGAGGTCGAGGATCGCGACCCGGGCGGGCGCCCCGTCGACCCGCGTGGCGAACACCTTCCCAGCGGCGAGGTCGATGTCGAAGTTGCTGATGGTCAGATGGGCGCCGTAGGAAACGAAGTTGATCCCGCCGGCGTGCAGGATGTCGCCGGACGGACCCGACAGGTTCGGGTTGCCGCCAGTAATCGGGAACCGGTAGGTGACCGTGAGACCGCCGCGGAAACCGATCCCGAATCCGGTGTCCGCGATCGGCAGCGGCAATACTCCGTGTTCGATCAGCGCGGCCGCGATGCCCGGTGCGGTCGTGACGGCGGTTGTGCCGCGCAGAGCCGGCGTGCGCGGGGCGGCGGTCGCCGACGCGGAGGCCGTGCCCGTGGCGAGCGTCGCCGCAGTGGCCAGGCCGATGATCGCGAGGGTGAAGCGTCGTTTCATGTGTGTTCCTTCCGGCGAGTGATGGACGCCGCTGATACGCCCACCCGACCCTCGGCGGATTCATGAATCCGCCCAGCCCGTCGGCCGCGTACTAGCAGGAGGACTACCGCGGATTCATTGGGCGACAGGGGGCGACGTGTTCGACCGCGATCAGGACGCCGACGCCGGGCTGGTCGCCGCGTTCCGCGCCGGCGACGAAACCGCGCTGCGGACCCTGTACGAGCGCTATGGCGATCTGATCTACCGGATCGCGGCCAGCGTCGTCCCCAGCCGCGCCGACGCTGAGGACGTCACCCAAACAACCTTCGTCTCAGCGTGGCGGGGCCGGCTGACCTACGACCCGCAGAGCGGGCCGCTGGCGGCCTGGTTGATCGGGATCGTGCGTCGGCGCGCGATCGACCGCCTGCGCGCTCTTGACCGCGACCACCGACTCGACCGTGCCGCTCGAGCAATCGCCGACCCCGCCACCGACGCCGACGACAGCGCGCAACGCGTCGTCGATCGCCTCCTGGTTGCCGACGAACTCGACCGGCTGCCCGAACCGCAACGACGAGTCCTCGAACTCGCATTCTTCGATGACCTCACCCACACCCAGATCGCTGCCGTCACCGGCATGCCGCTCGGGACCGTCAAGACCAACCTCCGCCGAGGACTTCAGCAACTGCGTCGCCGATGGGAGACCGCGCATGCCATCGCCCACTGACCCGGCTCACCCCGACCTCGACACGGACCTCGTGCTGCTCGCCCTCGGCGAAGCATCATCTGCGGCGACCGTTGACCATCTCGCCACCTGCCCCGACTGCCAGCGCAACCTCGCCGGCTACCGCACCACCGTCGAGCTCGCCCGCGAAGCCGCCGCCCATCGCCACGACGCCGACCGCATCCCGTCCCCCGACCTTTGGGACGGCATCGCTCGCCAGTTGCGAGACGACGACCAGCACAACAACGACCACTACGACGAACTCGCCGCACGGCGATCCACCCACCCGACCCGCATGAACAGTCGCCGACAACACCGGCTCGCATTGGCCAGCGCAGCCGCCGCCGTACTCGTCCTCACCAGCGGCGCGAGCTACCTCATCGGCCGGTCCGCCGCATCGTCCGACTACTCGACCGCCAGCACCGCCACCCTGACCGCGCAACCCGGGACGTCCACAGACATCACCGGCGCCGCGACAATCAGACCCGCCGCCAACGGCCACCAACTCACCCTGACCACCAAGGGTCTACCGCAACGCGCCGGCTACTACGAGGTATGGCTCTTCGACCCCACCGCCAACAACATGGTCCCCATCGGAAGCCTCGGCACCAACGGACAAGGCACGTACACCCTGCCCGCCACAGTCGACCTCACCCGCTACCACATCGTCGACGTGTCCGCCCAGAACTACGACGGCGGCTCGGTGATCACCCACGCCACCAGCGTTCTCCGCGGGCCCATCACCACACGCTGACCCGCGCAAAATCCAAACAGAGAAGACCAAAGCCTGACCCGCGCCTCGACCGGCGGCTGAGACGGCAGATGGCCGGACACTCGACGCGACACTGCTCGGGCCCACGAAGGACTGGGACAAGCGGGGTCGGACCGCCAGGCGCAGCAGCTAGCCTTGTTACGCGAGAGGCCAAACGACCTCGAGGCGGCCCAGATCGACCGCTCGGGCCTCGGTGCGAATACACGCTCATGTCAAGCTGCGGATGTCGATAGTGACCCTGGTTCGATAGCCGGATGGTGGATAAGCCGAGCGGTCTAACTGACCACGATCTAGCGGTGGTCGCGGCACGGGCTGGTTCGGCCGTGCTCAAATCGATGTACGGCGCTCGGCTCGATCAACGCTTCAAGTCCGCGACGGACTTCGCCACCGACGCCGACGTGGCGGCCGAAGAGGCGATCTTGAACGTCATCCGGCAGGCGCGTCCGGCCGATGGGTTCCTAGGAGAAGAACTCGGCCACGTCGAGTCGCATGCTGATGGCCGGACCTGGCTAGTCGACCCGCTCTGCGGCACGCTCAACTTCGCCGCGATGACACCGATGTTCTGCGTCAATGTCGCTCTGGTCGAACGCGGCGAGACGCGAGCAGCGGCGGTCGCACACCCGCCTACCGGCGAGGTCTATTGGGCTGACGAGAACCGATTCGGAATCCTCGGGCGAGAGAGCTCGACGGGCATCGCTTCTAACCGGCTCGTCGACATCAATGCGGATGGTCCGCTCGACCGCGTATTCGTCGGTGCTGAACTCGCAGCCAGTCACGAGCTGCGGGCCGAATTCAATCCGCGAGTCGAATCCACCACGCTCGCCTTGGCATGGGTCGCCACCGGCCAACGATTGGGCTACATCACAGACGGACACCACCGGAACAGCGTCCACTTCACAGCCGCGATCGCCCTCTGCCAGCGATCGGGCGCCGTGCTTACGGACTTCAACGGCGGCGCCGTCCACGACGGGGTGGGCATCATCGCCGCCGCCGACCCCGCGGCACACGCCCGACTACTTGAACTGGTCGCCAAACACAGACTTGGCCGCTAGCGACCTCGCACGGAATTGCCGCATGGTGCGCGCGGGCCGGCCCCCCGGGGCTGTCGAATTGGGCGTAGGGGCGGAAGGTGAGCCGGCATGAGCCCCGAGGCGGTGTGCGAGTCGACTTGTCGGCGGTCGGTCCTATCGTGGAATCGTGGAGTACACAACCCGCCCGCTCACTCTCGAAACGTGGGCTGACTTCGCTGAGCTGGTCGAGGCCCACAATGGCGTATGGGGCGGTTGCTGGTGCATGGGTTTCCATCCCGAAGGGGTCGGCCCGGGCCATACGGCCGAGGGTAACCGGGTCGCGAAACTGGCGTACACGACAGCCGGCACCGTGCATCAGATCTTGGTCTACTCCGTGGATGAGTGCGTGGGCTGGTGCCAGTACGGCACGCCGACCGAGTTACCGAATATCAATAACAAGAAGACGTACGAACGTGAACTCCTCGTCGTTCCGACGTGGCGCATCGGGTGCATCTTCACCTCGAACAAGCACCGAGGAAATGGTGTCGCTCGGGCCGCGGTGACGGCCGCACTCACGGCGATTGCTCGGTCCGGTGGCGGGACCGTCGAGGCGTATCCAGAACAGACCGCAGGCCGTCCCCCGCAGCGGGGCGCATACCTTCACACCGGTCCGGAGGCGTTGTACGAACAGCTCGGCTTCGTGCGCGACCGTAAAATCGCGAAGTGGCGGTGGGTCATGCGTGCCGAGGTAGCAGCGCAATCCTGACCAACACAGCCGACACGCGCTCACGCCGCCGATCGCGCGCGGGACGCCAAGCGGATCCGTCGATGTGCGGGCTATGCAACGTGTGGTCTGTGATCATGATGGGGTGCCAGACGATCTGGAGCAGCGCGTGCTCGCGATCCGCGATTCGAGTGACGTTGAGGCCATCGTCGGTCTGGGCTGTGACCTCGCCGACGCTGGGCGTCACGCAGACGCGGAGTGGTGCTTTCGGCGATCAGTCGAGCTCGGCGAGGAGGACATGTATCTCAACCTCGGCAACGCGCTGTACGACCAAGGCCGCTACGACGAGGCGGCGGTCGCCTTCGGCCACGCCGCGACCGCGGGCGACCACGACGCGTGGATCAACCTCGGTAACTCTTTGACCGCGAACCGCCAGCTCACCGACGCGGTGTCCGCGTTCGAGTCCGCCGTCTCCCACGGGGATGACGCTGCATGGCTCAATCTCGGCCAGGTTCTCGAGGAACTGGGCGACCTCGCGGGCGCTCTGCGTGCGTACCGATCTGGTTCGGCGACCGGAGACGCCAATGCCACCGTCGCGTGGGCATTCATGCTGCGCGAACAAGACGACCGTCCGCAGGCCGAACAGGTCATGGCATACGCAGTCGAGCAGAAGTCGGCCTACGCGGCCGCCGTCGTGGCCACGTGGCGTTGGGGCCGCACAGCCGACGCAACGTTGGAACCGGCGCTCCGGAGCGGCGCCGAACTGTATCCGTCAGCCAGAGCCTCGCTGGGCGAACTGCTACGGAAAACCGACCGTCTCCCGGAAGCGATCGACGTGCTTCGCAAGGGACTGGAGGCGGGCGAGTCTGCCAGCGCGATACCTCTCGGCAATATCTACGCAGACGAGCTATTCGACCCACAGGCTGCAGCCGAGGCCTACCGTCGCGGCATCGAATTGGGCGACGCCTACAGCCACCACAACCTCGCCGGACTCCTCGAACACGAGGACAGGCTGGACGAGGCCATCAACCACTACCGCATGGCGGCAGCCGAAGGCGACGAGCTTGCCGCGCGGGCGCTGCAACGGCTGTCCCAAGACGAATAGCCATCTGCACATTCAGGCCGCGGTACGCGCATTGAACCGGTGTAGCTGGCCACCCCTGTGAGGCTGGCTAGCATGCGGACGTGTAGAGATCCGGCGAGCCGTAACCGACAGCCCGGAGCGTCCAAACGCGGCGATGCCGTGATCGTCTCACCCTGCCCTCTCGACCGGACCTTCCCTGGTCCGCATGTGGCTATAGGCGATGATCGGGGCATGGCCGCTGACCGGATGAACGAGCAGCGCATCGCCGTGCTTCGATCCGCAGCACTGACCTACCCCGAGATCGGAATGACCCAGCACGGAACGCTGCCTGACGGCTATCGAACGTTCCGACGTTCAGTGTCGCTGCCTGAACACTGGGACTTTGACCGAGCCCGGACCGATCTTCTCAGCTGGGCCGTGCAGCGCGCGGCCGGAATCCGGGTCACGGCCTCAGGCAATGTCGCTGACGACGTAGTCGCGGACCTCCGGATCGGCATGGGGCCACTCGCGGTGACTGCACCCTGCCGGGTTGTCTATGTGATCGACGAACCCGGGCGGTGTGGCTTCGCCTACGGGACATTGCCCGGCCACCCGGAGTCGGGTGAGGAGTCCTTCGTGCTGACGAGCAACGCCAGCACCGCAATAACCTTCAGCGTCACTGCCTTCTCGCGGCCCGCGACGGCCCTGTCCAAGCTCGCCGGTCCGCTTGGTCACCGGATTCAGGACGTCATGACCGCACGCTACCTGCGCACCTTCTCCTGACCGACGCTTCAAGCGTCGACCGGATCTCCACATTGCGGATGATCGTGACCGGCGAAGCCGTCCTGTAGCTCAGCCAAGATGCCCCGCGTCGCATATCAATCTGGGTAGGTCAAGCCGTCAGCGGCGTTCGGCCGGACGCCGCCCGCGCCACGCCGTGCAATGCTGGACGGATGGTGTTCAACATGAATTTCGGTGGCGGAAAGTCGATCTTCACTCAGTCCTCGTCTCGGGTGAACGAACTCGATGCCGAGTTGCGCGACAAGCACACAGGCAAACCTGCGGAAGACATCAAGCCGATAATTCTCCTCGCGCTACGGCGAATCGGCGTCAGCTTGTCTGATGCGGAACTCGTTGCCTACGCGGATGCCGTCTCCCACGGCGAGAAGTTCCAGTTCCACCTCAGCTAGCGCTCAGTCACGTCCGTCGCGGGTGCGGACCGGACTGTTCGAGCGGACAACCCGCTGGTGATCACTCTGACCGCACCCGCCCGACTGGTATGGCCAACGGCTGCCTGCTACACGAATGCTGGCAGCGGGTTTGGAGCGGGCTACGGGCCCTTCGGTTGAGCGGGTCGGAACACGCGCTGCCCGGCGTTAGTGTCACGCGTATGGCGATTGTGCGTACGGCGGCCGCGGGTGAGGTCTCGAAGGTGAGCGCGGCACTAGCGCGGGCGTTCTCGAACGAAACACTGACCAATTGGATGATGCCGCAGCGGACCCGACGCATATCGCGACGGGAGCTGATGTTCATGCTCGAGCTGCAAACGTACGTGCTACCGCAGGGCGGGCTGGTGTCCACCGCCGACGACGGTAACGGTGGCTTGGTCGGCGGATGCGTTTCCCTGCCGCCGCACCAGTGGCGGTCGCCGGCTGAAGTGGATGGACGCACCGCACTGCGGTGGCTGCGCGCGTTCGGGATACGGCTGCCCCGGGCTATTGGCGTCCAGAAGACCTTCCAGCGAGACCACCCGACCGAGCCGCACTATTACGTGCGCTGGGTAGGAGTAAGACCCGACTGGCAGGGTAACGGCATCGGTAGCGAACTCATGCGGCCGACGCTCGACCGGTGCGATGACGAGAACGTCTCGGCGTACCTGGAGGCCAGCAGCGAGCGGAGCGCGGCTCTCTATGAGCGGCTCGGTTTCATCCACCTCGGGATACAACAACTCCCTGACGGAGGGCCGCACTACTGGCCGATGCGACGTCCGGCCGGCGTCTGACTCGACGGCCCCCGCGAGGCTGGCGTGGTGCACGTCAGGCGCTCGAGCCCAGCCCGCCTGAGGCGTCGACTTGACGAGCTCGACGAGATCGTCTCGCAGCACGGACCGCCCCAGGCTTCAGACAGCCGACCAGCGGATGGCGGCTGGCGGTCTGAGGCCGGTCGGACTACACGCGTCGGTAGCGCTCGTAGATCACACGAGAGTCGAACGTGGTGGTCTCGACCAGATCAAGGGCGATGTCCTTCGTAACAGGGGGGAAGTACGGCGTGCCACCGCCCACGACGATCGGAAGACGGAAGATGCGCAACTCGTCCACCAGTCCCAGTTCGATTGCAGCGCCGGCGAGGCCAGCGCCGCCGATCTCAGCGTCGTGACCGCTCGCGCGAAGCGCGGCGATTTCGTCGGCCAGCGGTGCGGTAGCGAGCCGGGCGTTGCCCTGGACGCGGTCAAGTGTGCGGCTGAACACGACCTTTGGAAGAGCACACCAGACGTCGGCGAACTGAGCCCCGAGCTCTGTATCGCGCAGTGATGAATCGGTCTCCCACACCAGCATCGTCTCGTACAGCCGGCGTCCGCACAGGTGGGCCCCGAGCGTGCGCACTCGTGCGAGGTGGAAGGCGAATAGCTCGTCACTTGGCGCGCTCCACGCGAATGCGCCGTCGCGGTCGCAGACGTAGCCGTCCACGGAGACGCTCATCGAGTAGATCAACATTGACTGATTGTAGTTCGGGAGATGGGCCGCTCATTCGGCAGTCTCAATAGGTGAAGGCAGCAGATCCTGAAAGTAGTCCTCGAATTGCTTATCCGGCGATGTGCGCCCCCGCCGTAGTTAGGAGGAACTCGCCTGCCGTTACCCGGCGCCGCCAGGCGATGCGTGCGACCGCGTTACCGACCGACACAACGATCATGAACACAACGAGTGGCCAATACGCCGTCAATGGCCAGCCGTTGTACTCGCACAACGACCACGTCTCCCGGATCGCAATGAGCAGGCCGCCTACGCCTACGAACAGCCAGCCGGTCGCCTTGTTGACGTAGTCGACCAGTCCGGAGATCTGCTGCGAGGTGAGCAACTTCATCATGGCCTTGTTCATGCGATCCGAACGTCGGTGGTTGAGCCAGTAATAGACGGGCGGCACCAGCCACCACCACGCGGAGACCGGCGGCTCGCGCTCCACGAGTGCATGGGCGGACTCCAACTCCTCACGGGACAACTCCTGCTCGCGCAACTCCAGACCTGCTTGCAGGATCGGCCCGGCGAACAACAGCCACGCGCCCAGGAACGCACACCACAGAATGAACTGCTCCATCGGCCAATGCTTTCAGTCCGCGGACGCTGAGGGAAGCGACGGACACACTGGGCTGCTTAGGAGTGCCTCGATTGACGGTCGCCCGTATATGCGCGCTCATTCGGTGGGTTTCGCCACGACGAATGGTGGCTGCGCAGCCACGCGACTAAGTGACGTTGCCGATTTTCGCTGTACGCGATGCGACAACCTCAACCTTCTCGAACGTCGGAGGCCGCGCGAACAACTCTGCGCTCTCGCGCGACGCTCGCGGACCTCCCGCTGACAGAAGAGCGTCTCTGTCCGCGTCATTAGCGAAGACGGCGAACGCGCCGTAAGTGGTCGGTCCGACGCGATACGCGAACCACTGCGTGGTCTCCGGTTGTCCATCAACGACGCGTCGACCATTGCTGAAGAACTGCTCGATGGCCGCCTCGTTCCCCGCCACGAACTCGAACCTGGCCGTTACCCCGACAGTCACCATCACTGACCTCCCTGGTCCGCGCCTCTCCGTCGAGCCTACGTCCGGGCGCCAGTAGCGGCCGCCGACTCTCGTTGCCGACCATGACACCGGGCTGCTGATGCAGGCGTACTGAGGGTTCGCGTTGGCCGGGACCGCGTCCTGTTCAATTCGCGGGGGCGATGCGTTCACCGTCTTGGCGACGAGCTGATGGATCAGGTTCTGGCAGGCAACCTCGAGCGCGCGGCCGGCACTCTGGTAGCCGACCGGGCGGGCGGGCTCCTGGGCGCGCGTGTCGCCGGTGAACGACTGCTATCCGCCCGCGGCCCAGCGATCTGGAGGCTTCTCCCACCCGAGTACTTTGCCGAAGGCCACCGCACCTCGGACCGCAGGCAGTGGATCTGACTGATCCACTCCACATCGCGAACATCGGCGGTACCACGCTTGATCTTCGGTCTGCTCTCGATGCCAGTGATGCAGCCCTAGCTTGCAACGAATCGGCTTACCCATGTCCTGCGTTTACCCAATTTGGCCGTCGACAATGCGCCGATTCAGCGCACAGGCGAGTTCGCCGTGGATCGTGCCGGCCCGGTCGCGGAGCCTAATGGCCGGCTGTCCACATGAGCGGGTTCATGAAGCAGGACCGCGACCTCGAGCAGCGCCTGACGTGACCGCGCGCGGGCTCATGAGGCGGCCGGAGGAACGGCAGAGGCCATGACGAGGTCGGCGCGGCTCCAGGCGCGATGCAGCCCGACGGCGGCGACCAGGGTGCTGGTGAAGGTTCGGTCGACCTTCTCTCCGGTCACAATCCCTGGTCCGTCGAGGTCTATCCCGGCGCCGGTGAGGACGGCGTCCCCGTCGCCCCAGGCAGCGAGCGCCTTGCAGTGTCGGTACGCCTCGTGCAGAAGGACGGTCTGCTTGATGTCGCCGGTCGGGGTGGTTCCTGCCGCAACGACGATGGCGTCGAATTCGATCGATCGGACCGTCAGGTCGGTGCGGTCGACGGCCACCGTCGTCTGGCGCCTCTTGAGCACTCCACCGACGGCGGCGAGAACCAGCAGCGTCGCACCTGACTTCTCCAGTGCCGTGCGCAGGCGATTGATTCCGGCGAGGTCGGACCCGGAATCGGCGATCACTGCGATCTTGCGTCCGGTGATCGGGCCGGGCGTGCCGACGATCTGCGAGAGCGCGGCCGACGGCACGACGTCCGACGCGGGATCACCGGCCGGGGCCCGGAGTCCGAGCCCGGCGGCGACCTGGGCGCACAGGTCCGCGTCGATGTTCGCGAGCACGGTGAGAACTCGCTCACGGATCGCCGTCTCGAGGCACTTGCCGAGCTCGAACGTGTACGCCTCGACGATGTGGGCCTGCTCGACCGCGGTCATTGATCGGTAGAACAGAGTGGCTTGCGAGAAGTGGTCGTCGAATGACACGGGCGCGGCTCGGCCGACCACGCCGTCGACGACGCGCCCGGTCGGGACGTACCCGCCATCGGACGCGGCGGCCACCACCGGAAGGTTGTCGTCGATCGAGTTCGGGACGTATGCGGCGGTGCCGGTATGGATCGCGGTCTGGTGCATCCCGTCGCGCAACAGGTCGTTGACCGGACAGTGCGGCGCGTTGATGGGCAGCTGGCTGAAGTTCGGACCGCCGAGGCGGGTGAGCTGGGTGTCGAGGTAGGAGAACATTCGCCCCTGCAGCAGCGGATCGTTCGTGACCTCGATCCCCGGTACGAGGTGACCCGTGTGGAAGGCAACCTGCTCGGTCTCAGCGAAGTAATTGGTGGGATTGCGGTTGAGCGTCATCTTGCCGATCAGCTGTACGGGGACGAGTTCTTCGGGCACGAGCTTGGTGGGGTCGAGCAGATCGATGCCCGCGAAGCTGTCGGACCCGTCGTCGGTCATCACCTGGATGCCGAGCTCCCACTCGAAGAACGCACCGGCGTCGATGCCGTCGGCCAGATCGCGACGGTGGAAGTCCGGGTCGCATCCCGCGGCGATTTGCGCCTCCTCCCACACGAGCGAGTGGACGCCCGCGACCGGCTTCCAGTGGAACTTCACCAGCGACGTGACACCGGCGTCATTCACCAGCCGGAAGGTGTGGACCCCGAAGCCTTCCATCGTGCGGAACGAGCGGGGGATGCCACGGTCGGACATGTTCCACAGCGTGTGGTGAGTGGCTTCGGTGTGCAGGGAAACGAAGTCCCAGAACGTGTCGTGCGCCGACTGGGCCTGCGGTATCTCGCGGTCGGGGTGGGGCTTCGCGGCGTGAATGATGTCCGGGAACTTGATCGCGTCCTGAATGAAGAACACGGGCATGTTGTTGCCGACAAGGTCGAACGTGCCGTCATCGGTGTAGAACTTCACCGCAAAGCCGCGGGTGTCGCGCGCGGTGTCGGCTGATCCTCGAGAGCCGAGGACAGTCGAGAACCGGGTGAACACCTCGGTGGTCGCGCCCTTGGCCAGGAAGCGCGCCTTGGTCACCGAACCCGCTGTTCCGTAGGACTCGAAGATGCCGTGCGCGGCCGCGCCGCGGGCGTGGACGACTCGCTCGGGGATGCGCTCGTGATCGAAGTGCGTGATCTTCTCGCGAAGATGGAAGTCCTCGAGCAACGTCGGACCCCGCACGCCCGCCTTCAACGAATGATCGGTGTCCGGCAGACGCAGACCTTGTGCGGTCGTCAGGAACACCCCACTCTGCGCGGCGGCATCGCGCCCGGGTGCGTCGTCGCGAGCGGATTCGCTTCCGCGCTTCGAAGTGGCCGGCTTGGACGCGACGGCACTGCGCTTACGGGCAGGCGGCATTAGATCTCCTCGTGCAATAGGTGTCGTTGATCGCGCACTCGCTCGATCGAACGATGGTCAACTCGCGGCGGGCGTTGTGTGACGCTCGGAGATTGCGGCGAGCCGCGCGAGCGACTCGATGTTGCGTCGCGCCAGAAGCGCATCAGTGACGGGGTTGTGCAGCCACTTACCCAATCCTGCGACCGGAATCTCGCTCATGCGTACGTCGGTTCCTCCCGCTGCGCGGGACAGCTCGATCTCGATACGCGCTTCCCCGAACGGCCGACCCCGGGCCAGCAGCACCAGACGCCGACCGGGTTGGACCTCCTCGACGACGGTCTCGTCACGAGCTACCAGCGGCCAGGCGCCCGAGGCGTGAAACAACCGGGTGCCCACGGCTGGCCATGCGTCTTCAACCGCGCGAACGTGCGACGTCCCCACGACCCAGTTGCTGTAGACCCAACCATCAGTGAGCACGGCATATACCGCCTCCGGTTCGGCGGCGATGTGGTTTGAAACGATCGCCACCTCACGCCACCGGCTCGTTGTCAGCGTTCTCGGCGGCCTGCCGCTCGCCGGCCGGGTGATCGGTGTCCGCGGGATCGGTGCCCGTGGGATCGGGCCGGGCGACCTCGTCGTCGTCGGAGTGTGCGGTTGTGGATTCCTGCGCGTCGCTCATGTGAACGTACTTACCCCGCAGACTCGGTGCCGAACCCGAAGACGCTGATGGATTGCCGCGGTGGACGGTGAACATGCTGTCCAGGCGAGTGAGGCGTCGGATTGGACCTGTTCGTCGGCGGCGTAGGCATGCGGGTCCTGCACTCTCGACGACGACCACGTTGACATCGCCGAGCTCCGACCGGAGCTACTCCACCCCAACCTGCCGCGACCCAAATCGTCGGAATCGCCGTCCGAGACCAGGACCTGACCGGACGAGGCGGGGACGGCGCCGCGGCTCGACTGATGAGAGCACCCGAACGTCAGAACGAGGTGTGTCCGGGCGGAGTCGAGTCCTCATCGGCGTCTACTTGTCGCGCCTTCAGACGATGATCGTGGACGAACGCGCCGACCAGTTCGGTTGAGCCCCCGACGCAACGCCAATCGTCGTCCCACAGTGTCGAGACCAGCCAAGACCGATCCTGCGGGAACATGACGTTCGGGAGCAGACCGCGCCACGAGCGCCAAGCGGTACTTCGCCAGCGCGCCGCCTCGTCGGGGCCCGCCTCGACGAAGACGTAAGGCCAGCCGGCGTACAACGTCACTCGTGGCGCGGCCGGGAACACCACGTGCCGGCCGCGATCCACGCTACGTCGGCCGCGGTGCCGATCCGCCAGGACCGGCCGTCCTTCTACAACCGCACGGTCGCATCCCGCTCACCGTCGGCCACGATCCGATGCTAGATCCGATCCCCTCGGCGACAGGGTCGCGGTCGACCAGACCGCAAGCCGACATCGTGAGCCCGCCGTCCGCACCATCGACGTCCAGTCATCCCTTCCGCAAGGATCTGGTCATGGCGAAGGCCACAGGACTCGTCAGCCAACCGGAGTGGAGGCAGTGGTGAGGCTTCTTCTCACGTCCGGGGGCGTCACGAACCCGAGCATCGAGAATGCGCTGGTCGACCTGCTGGGCAAACCGATCGCCGACGCCAGCGCCCTGTGCATCCCCACCGCGCAGTGGGGCCACCCCATGTGCGGGCCGGCCTCGGCGCGGCGGCTTCGTCAGCGGCACGCCCCCGTGGGGTGGCATGACCGCCATGGCGTGGAAGTCGCTGGGCCTTCTCGAACTGACCGCGCTGCCCACGATCGGCGCGGAGCGCTGGGTCCCCTGGGTCCGGGAGGCCGACGTCGCTGCTGGTGGACGGCGGCGACGCGACGTACCTGTGCCACTGGATGCGGCAGTCCGGGCTGGCGGACCTCCTGCCGTCGCTGCCCGAGACAGTCTGGGTGGGGGTGAGCGCCGGAAGCATGGTGATGACCCCGCGGATCGGCGCCGACTTCGTCGAGTGGCACGTCCGCGCCGGACGACAGCACCCTCGGCATCGTCGACTTCTCGATCTTCCCGCACCTGGACGCTCTTCCCGGACAACACCCTGGCCGAGGCGGAGCGCTGGGCCGCCGACATCGGCGGCCCGGCGTACGCGATGGACGACCAGACGGCCATCAAGGTGACCGACAGCACCGTCGAGGTAGTTTCCGAGGGGCACTGGAAGCTGTTCCCCTGACGACCGCAAGAGCCTGACGCTGAACGTCGCCTCTGCCGCGATGGCGTCCGCGTCACTCGACGGGACCGGCGCTACGCAGGCACGCTGTCAGGGTCGTCCGGCCCCGGCATCGGCTCGACCGGAGCGGGCGGCAACGTCTCAGGCGTGTCCGGGCTCAGTTCGCCGGGATCGTCCGGAATGGGCTCACTCGGATCGATTGGCGGATAGTCGTCCGGGTCCGGTCCTGGCTGCACCATGCGTCTATAGAACACCCTCGTCCCAGAGAAGCGCCGAACTCATGGCTTACCCGCCCCCTAGGCTCACAAGCCGGTCATGAGACGGACGAGAAGGGACACGATGAGCGAGATCAGGGTGTTGGTATCGGGCGCGAGCATCGCGGGCCCGGCGCTGGCCCACTGGCTGCACCGACGGGGTGCCGAGGTGACCGTGGTGGAGCAGTCGCCCGCGCTGCGCCCGGGTGGGCAGGCGGTGGACGCGCGCGGGGTGGCCAAGGAGGTCATCCGGCGGATGGGCCTCGACGCCGCGGTGCGGGCGGCGTGCACCGACACCGCCGGCGCGTACACGGTAGACGCGGACGGCAACGTGCTGGAGACCTTCCGCGCGGAGGACAACGACGGCGACGGCTACATCTCCGAGATCGAGATCCTGCGCGGAGACTTCTCCCAGGTGCTGTACGACGACACCCGCGACCGGCGTCGAGTACGTCTTCGGCGACCGGATCGCCGAGCTCACCCAGGACGCGGACGGGGTCGACGTGACCTTCGCGAGCGGCGACCGGCGGCGCTTCGAGCTCGTGATCGGCGCCGACGGGCTGCACTCGGCGCTGCGGGCGATGGTCTTCGGGCCGCGCGAGCAGTTCGTCCGTCACCTCGGGCTGGTGCTGGCCTTCTACACGCGTGCCCAACGAGTTCGGGCTGGACCGCTGGTTGATCGACTACCAGGACGCGGGGCGCTCGGCGGGGCTGCGGCCCGTCCGCGACGCCAGCCGGGCGATCGCCATGTTGTCCTTCCCGGCGCCCGACTTCGACGTCGACTACCGCGACGTCGAGGCGCAGAAGCGGCTGCTGCGCGAGCAGATGGCCGGCTTCGGCTGGTTGACCCCGCGCATCCTCGCGCACCTGGACGACACCCCGGACTTCTACCTCGACCAGGTCGCCCAGGTGGTGATGGACCGCTGGTCCAGCGGACGGGTGGGGCTCCTCGGAGACGCGGCGTTCAGCGCGTCGCCGATGTCCGGCGCCGGCACCGGGCTGGCCCTGGTCGGCGCGTACCTGCTGGCTGGAGAGCTCGCCGCCGCCGACTGGGACCCTGCGGCCGGATTCGCCGCGCTACCAGGAGCGGATGCGCTCCTACGTCGAGGCCAACCAGGAGATCGGCCGGATGCACGTGCAGATGCTCGCCGCCCCCGACCCGGACGGCCGAGCCGACCCCGGAGCCCGACATGGAGGCCCTCACCGCCCTGATCGAGCGCGCGGTCAACGGCCCCGAACTGCCCGACTACGAGGGCCTGCCCGACTCCGGGCCGGCGCCGGTCCGCCGATGAAGCCGCGCGGCCCCGGCAACGAAGAGGCGGCCGTTGACACGCACGTGCCTTTCAACAATAGTTAGGCATGTGCCTAAGTATTACGACGAGCTCGACGCCGTGCTCCGCGCCCTCGCGGATCCGACGCGTCGGGCCATCGTGGAACGGCTGGCGAAGTCCCCGGCCGTCGTGTCCGAACTCGCGGCACCGTTCTCGATGGCGTTGCCGTCGCTCATGCAGCACCTGCGCGTCCTCGAGAACGCGGGGCTGGTCACGTCCGAGAAGCACGGACGCGTCCGCACCGTGAGCCTGCGACCGGGCGCCCTCGACGTCCTGCACCTGTGGCTCGGCGAGCAACGAACCCCCGCCGAACACCAGGCCGACCGGCTCGGCATCCACCTGACCCGCACCAACCCGAAGGAGACCTGACATGACCCGCGTTCGCATCGACCTGTTCATCTCGCTGGACGGCTACACCTCGACGACCGACGACCCGCGGACAACCCGATGGGCGACGGACTGGGGCCGCCTCACCGCGGCCTACACCGCGACCCGCACGTTCCGCGAGCGCGTCTTCGGCGACACCAGCGGCGCCGGCACGACCGGCGTCGACGACGCCTACGCCGCCGCGTACTTCGAGGGCATCGGCGCCGAGATCATGGGCGCGGCCATGTTCGGCCTGCACGCGTTCCCCGACGACCCGGACTGGAAGGGCTGGTGGGGCGACGAGCCGCCGTTCGGCACCCCGGTCTACGTCCTCACCCACACCGCACCGCGTCCGTCGATCCCGATGGACGGGCGGCACGACGTTCCACTTCCGCAGCGGCGCGATCGAGGACGTGCTCGCCGAGGCGACGCGAGGCCGCCGGCGGCCTGGACGTGCGCGTCGGCGGCGGCGTCAGCACCGCGCGCGACTTCCTGCGCGCCGGCCTGGTCGACGACCTGCACCTCATGATCGCCCCGATCCTCCTCGGCCGGGGCACCCGGCTGTGGGACGACCTGCGCGGCCTCGAGCTCACCCACAAGGTGACGACGGAAGTGGCCGAGAGCGGCACGATCCACGTCACCTTCACGCGATAGGACCGTACCGATGACGATCGAACGCCGGCTCGCCCGCGCCGGGTTCACCCTGACCCGCGACTACCCCGTCCCGGTCGAGCGCGTCTGGGACGCGTTCGCCGACGAGGAGCAGAAGCTGGCTGGTGGGGCGCCGGCGACGCCATCGAGCCCGGCGAGTGGGCGTTCGACTTCCGCGTCGGCGGACGCGACGTCGCCGAGGGCAAGTTCCACGACGGCCCGGTCTCGCGGTACGAGGCCACCTACACCGACATCGTCGAGCACGTCCGCATCGTCACGACGTACGACATGTGGATCGACGGGGTGCACATGTCGACGTCGGTGGCGTCGTTCGAGTTCGAGCCGATCGACGACGGCACCCGGTTCACGCACGTCGAGCACGGCGTCTTCTTCGACCAGTTCTGGGCCGACGGGCCGAACCGCGAGGAGGGCACCCGCGGTCTGCTCGAGGCCCTGGGCACCTACCTCGCGTAACCCGGCCCGAAGCCGTTGACGGGTGGTCAGCCGACCGCGATCACGACCTTGCCCTTCGCGTGGCCGATCTCGACCGCCGCGATCGCATCGGCCGCCTCGTCGAGGGGCCGAACGTCTTCGACGTGCGGATCGAGCTTGCCGTTGGCAACCAAGGCCGCGACGATCTTCAGCACTCGGCTGCTGCGATCGCGCTCGATCAGATGGCCGCCGACCTCCGCGACCGTGGTCGGATCGCCCGCGCTGATCAGCTTGCCGCGATCGGCGACCAGTCCGGCGACCGCCCGCAGACCGTCGCCACCGGCGAGGTCGAAGATCGCGTCGACGCCGTCCGGCAGGATCGCCCGGATCCGGTCAGCCACTCCGTCGCCGTAGGTCACCAGGGTCGCGTCGAGCGATTCGACCAGTGGCCGCTTGTCCTCGCTGGCGGTGCCGATGACGAAGATCTCCAGGTCGCGGGCGATCTGGGCCGCGGCGACGCCTACGCCCCCGCTGATCCCGTTGATCAACAGTGTCTGGCCGGGCTTCAGCTCGAGCTGGGTGACCCCGTCGTACGCGGTGGCTGCCGCGACCGTCAGCGTCGCCGCATCGGTGAACGAGACGTGCGGGGGTTTGTGCGCGGTCGTCGCGTTGAGCAGGGTGAACTCGCCGAAGGCGCCCGATCCGGTCGCCACCGCGCCGAAGACCTCGTCGCCGACGGCGAAGCCGTCCGCATCCTGCCCGACGGCGCGCACGACCCCGGCGGCCTCGAGCCCAGAACCGCTGGGAAGGACTCGGCCTTCGGCCCACCCGCGGTTCCCTGACGGATCTTGACGTCGACCGGATTCACACCGGCGGCGCGGACTTCGACGAGCAGTTCGTCGGCGAGAGGGACGGGCTGCTCCAGATCAACGAACTCCTGGACTTCCGGACCGCCGTTGCTGGTATACGCGAACGCTCTCACAGAGTGCCTCCAAGGTTGATCGATCGACACCTTGGTTATGTCCACTCCGACGGCAAGTCACACCAATCCCGGCTCAAGAACCATGCGGGTGCCTACTCCGGTGGCGTCGGGAACTCATCGATTCGCCGCAGCGGCGAGAACAGCACCGACCAGACGATGGCGACGACGAGGGTGCCGATCCCGCCGAGCACCACCGATCCCGCTGGTCCCGAGCAGCTGGCCGAGCGCGCCCGACTCGAACCCACCCAGCTCGTTGGACGCGCCGATGAAGACGTTCTCGACCGCCAGGACCCGCCCACGCATCGACGGCGGTGTGGCGAGCGGGACGAGTGTCGAGCGGATGAACATGCTGACCGCATCCGCCGCCGAGAGCGCGAAGATCGCGATGAACGCGAGCGCGTACGAGCGGGTCAGGCCGAGGACGATCGTCCAAACGCCGAAGATCGCGACCACGCCGAACAGCACGGACCCGACATGGCGGCGCACCGGCCGGAACGCGATGAACAGCGTCATGGCTCCGGCGCCGAGCCCGGCCGCGGCCCGCAACCAGCCCAGCCCGACCGCTCCGACGTGCAGGCGTACCGCGATCGCCGGCAGCAACGTGATCGCACCGCCGAGCAGTACCGCGAACAGGTCCAGCGAGATCGCCCCGAGCAGGACTCGGATTCGGCGCGGACGAGGCCGCAAGCCCGTCCATCGCTTCCTGCAGGCCGCCGCGCGGCACCGGAATCCCCTCCTCGAGCACGTGACTCGACCGATTCGAGCTCGTCCGATCCGAGCTGCCGTGGCGCCGGACCGCGCGCGCCGGCGGATACCGAGGGTCAGCGCCGCACCGAGGGCCGACAGCGCCGCGGCCCCGACCAGTGGCAGCACCCCGTCGCGGCCGTACAGCACCCCGCGCGATCACCGGGCCGATGATCGAGCCGGCTTGCGAGGCGATCGACCGCCGCGCCATCAGCCACGGCAACGCGGCACTGTCGACCATCGAGGACGGGATGGCGCGTTGCGCGGGCGCGAGGAACGCCTGACCGATCCCGAACGCGAGAACCAACGCGAAGATCGGCGCCGTCGACCCGTTCGGCGAGCTGTGCACGTACCACGCCATGGCCAGTGCCACGGCCGCGTTCAGCCAACCCGCTGACCGCCGCGACCCGTCGACGGTCGAAGCGATCGGCCACCGCACCGGCGACCAGCACGAGCAGGGCCGCCGGCGCGAACTCGGCCAGACCGAGAAATCCCAGATCGAGCTCGCTACCGGTGCGGCTGTAGATCAGCAGTCCGAGCACGGTCGTCTGCGCGACGTTCGACATCTGCGTCGGTCAGAGCCGCACCGCACAACAGCCCGACCTGCGTATCCGGCGGGCGGTCGAACCGGGCGGCCACTCACAGCTCCGATCCGCGCTGCGGGACACCCGCCAAAGCCGACTCTGGTCGGGCCCAACAATGCCAGACCGGCGCCGGCGCGCCGCGGCACCGGCAAGAGCGGCTAGCTGGAAAGTCCGCGCAGGTACTCGCGCCACAAGAGGTTCTCTCACGGTCCTCTAGGCGCGCGAGGGTGAGAACCGCAGAACGGGTCGGCGGCGTCACCACGGTGGCACCGTGTCCGGCCACGCTGGCGAGGACCGCCTCGACATCGGACACCCAGAGCTGAACGTCCGCAGGTGAGAGCACGGCCGGTGCACGATGGACCACATGGCAGACATCAAGACCTTCGACCATGTCGGGATCACGGTCCAGGACATCGACACGGTGGCCGCGTTCTTCGTCGGGCTGGGGCTCGAGGTCGAGGGACGGATGTTCGTGGAGGGCGAGTTCCTGGACACGGTCTGCGGGATACCCGATTCGCGGACCGAGATCGTGATGCTTCGACCGCCGGGCGGAGGCACGGCGCTGGAACTCGCGCGGTTCGTCCGGCCGGGCCACGTGCCCGGCTCGCCCACCGCCATGGCGAACGAACTGGGCCTGCGCAACGTCTGCTTCGAGATCACCGATCTGCGGGCAACTGTGGCCGGCCTGGCCGCCGACGGGTACGGACTGGTCGGCGGCATCGGGAAGTACGAGAACATCTGGCTCATGGCGTACGTGCGCGGGCCGGAGGGGATCGTCGTCTCGCTGGCCGAGCGGATCGGCGGTCACGGCGACGGGAGCGATACGTAGGCGTCAGGTCTTGCGCCGACCGGACCGGGCGCGGATTGCTTCGAGGGCGGGTCCGGCGAGGGCGCGCGCCGAGAGCGGCGCCGATCGATCCCGTTGCATCACCGTGTAGAACACCGGACCCACGAGCAGGGCGACGGCGGCATCGTCGTCGGACCCGGGCGGCAGGTCGCCGCGCTCGATTGCCCTTTCCAGGACGGGACGAGCACTGTCGCCGAGGACGTCGGTGGCGGCCAGCAGAGCGGCCACGGCCGGGTCGTGCTGGGCCTCGCCGACGAGCGCCCGGTACGCGGCGCCGGCGGGTGAGTTGGTCATGAAGGTGATCAAGGCCTGGAGGTAGGCCGCGATGTCGTCGACGGTTCGTGGCTTTCGGCTTCGGGGCGAGCTCGTGCGCGGCATCGTCGACGCAGGCTTCGAACAGGATCTCGGCCTTCGTCGACCACCATCGGTAGATCGTTTGCCGACCGACGCCGGCTCGCTCCGCGATGCCTTTCATGGTCATCGCCGCGTAGCCCATTTCGACGAGCATGTCGTCGACCGCATGCAGCACCGCGACCCGCGCCTGCTCGCTGCGCGGCCGTCCGCTCCGAGCCGAAGTTTCGGTCACCGCGCAATCGTATCGTGACACGCTGTCTCGTATCCGTTACAGTTTCGAGGCATGATGACTCGTAATTCACCGAGGCGCGTCGTCGCCGGTTTGAGCGCCGTGTGGCTCCTCCAGTCCGCGGCCGCCGGAGCGATGCTGCCGTTCGTCGTGGTCTGGGCGCACCGCACCGCGCATCTCCACGGCCCGACGGCCGGAGTGCTGTTCATCGTCCAGGCGATCGGCGAGTTCAGCGCCGGCGTGGCCGCCGGGAGCTTGGCCGACCGATTCGGCCATCGCCGGATGCTGTTGTTCTCGACCGTGGGCATGAGCCTCGGCTACGGACTCCTCAGTGTCAGCGGTGCGCCCGCGCCGGCGATCGGGCTGTTCCTGGTGGCCGGCCTGTTCGAGTCCGCGTTCCACCCCAACGTCTTCGCTCTCGTCGGCGACACCGTGGGCGACGAGGATCTCTCGCGGGCGTTTGCCGTGATTCGGATCGGCGCCAACATCGGCGCCGTGGTCGGTCCGCTGCTCGGTGCCCTGGCTGCCCGGGCCTCGCTCGACGCGGTCTTCGTCGTTGCCGGCGGACTGCTCGTGCTCGCCGTCGTGGCCGAGCTCGTCTTCGTCCCCGGCGACACGCCGTCCCGACCGGACGATGACGACGAGCCGGAGATACCGCCGGGCACGCTGCGAGCACTGCGGGGTGACCGCCGCCTCGCCCTTCTGGTGCTGGCCGGCGGATTGCTGAGCATCGCATTCACCTGGTGGGAAGCCGACGGCCTCGTTCTGCTGCGCCAACAGCGATCGCTGAGCACAACCGGCTACGCGGCGCTGTTCACCGTCGCGGCCGTCGCCGTGATCGTCTTCCAATTGCCGGTCAACCGGATGGTGCGCAATCTGCCGACCAGTTGGTCATTGCTGGCCGGGGTCGCCGTGCAGGCGATCGGCCTGGCGACGTTGGTGCTCGCCGCCCACGGCTACGCGTTCCTGGTCATCGCCGTCGTGCTCATGGCGAGCGGACAGATGATCTACGGCCCCGTCCTGCAGACGTACGTCACCCGTCGGGCCGGCCCCGATCGCCGCGCCACCTACCAAGCCGCGCTCTCGATCACCGAGGACATCGGTACCGCCGTCGGCCCGGTCACCGGACTCGCCCTCGGCGGCGCGGTCGGCGGTGCGCTGGGCGCCCGGGCGGTCTGGACAACCGGCGCGGTGCTCTGCTGCCTGGCCGGGATCGGCAGCCGCGTGGCGACGGCGAACGACCGCGTGGAATCGGGCGGTGCAGCCGTCGCCGCGCCCGAGCTGAGCGTGCGTGACCGGTCGTCCGACGGATCGCCTATCTAGGCTGTCGGCATGCCCAGCACGCGACTCACCGGGATCGCGCCGATCCTGCCCGTGCGCGATGTGCCGGCCGCACTCGCGCACTACGAAAGCCTCGGCTTCCGCGTCCAGCCTTACGAGGACGGCGAGGACTACGGGTTCGTCAGCCGCAACGGAGTCGAGCTGCACCTGACCTACCAGCCGACGAGTTACTACGTGGACGGCGCGATTGCGGTCGTCTATCTGCGGGTCGAGGACGCCGACGCCCTCTTCCGCAAGTGGACGAAGCCGGGAGTGGGTGGCCAGACCCTGCCCCCGGCGCCCATGCCGTGGCGGATGCACGAGGGCACCCACACCGATCCGGACGGCAACATCATCCGGTTCGGGTCGCCGATCGCTTCGTAGCTGCGCCGGTCAGGGGATCTGACTGGCGACCAGCTGCCGCTCGCGCTCGCCGCCGCCCTCGTCCTCGTCCTCGCTGATTCCGTACTTCGAGTACAGCCCGCGCAAGGCCTTCGGGGCCCACCAGTTGGCATTGCCGAGCAGTTTCATCGTGGCCGGCACCAAGATCGACCGGACCAGGGTGGCATCGACGACGATGCCGATGAGCATGGCCACACCGATCAGCTTGATGAACGAGATCGACGAGGTCGAGAAGGCGCCGACCACGATGATCAAGAGTAGGGCGGCCGACGTGATGATCCGCCCCGACCGCTGCATGCCCTGGGCGACCGCTTCGGTGTTGTCGCCGGTCAGGTCGTACTGCTCACGCATCCGTGACAGCAGGAACACCTCGTAGTCCATGGACAAACCGAAGACGATCGCGAAGACCAGGATCGGCTGGGTGGCCTCGACCGTCCCCGTCGAGGTGAACCCGAGGAAGCCCGACAGGTGGCCCTCCTGGAAGATCCAGGTGATCGCTCCGAACGACGCCCCGAGCGACAGGACATTCATCACGATCGCCTTGATCGGCAGCACGAGCGAGCCAAAGGCCAGGAAAAGTAACGTGAAAGTCGCCAGCGCGATCAGCAGCCCCATCCACGGCAGCCGCTCGGCGAGGCTGTGCAGTAGGTCGACCTCCTCAGCCGTGGGACCGCCGACGAGAACCTGCGATACGCCGTTGCCGACGGGCAGCGCCCGGACGTGCGTCAGCAGATCCTTGGCGGACGACCCGAGCGACTGGCCGCTGTACCCGATGTCGACCTCGGCCGTCGTCCCCTTCGCGCCCGCGACGCGCACTCCCTCGGCGCCGGGAAGTGCCTGCGCGCGCTGGACAAAGTCCTGGACCGAAGCCTGGCCCGCGGCGCTGTCGACCGGATTCCTCAATGTCAGGACGGCATTGAGCGGCGTGGAGTTGCCGGGGAAATCGGTCGAGAGCGTGTCGGACACCTGGCGCGACTCGGCGCTGGTCGGCAGGACCCGCGCATCGATGCCGCCGAACCGCACATGCAGGAACGGCGCGGCCAGGAAGAGCAGGAACGCCACGATCACGACGGCGTACACGGCCGGACGACGCATGACGCTGTGGGCGAGGCGCCACCAGAATTCCTGTTCGGTGGCCACGACGGCTTTCGGCTTGCGCCGCAGCAGCGTGCGCACCGACAGGGCGTCCACCCGGTGACCGAGGACGGCGAGCAACGCGGGCAGGACGGTGAGCGCGGCGAGAGCGGCCACGACGACCGCCGCGATCCCGCCGTAGCCCATCGATCGCAGGAACGTCTGCGGGAAGAGCAGTAGGCCCGACAGCGAGACGGCCACGGTCACCGCCGAGACGGCCACCGTGCGTCCGGCCGTGGCCATCGTCCGGGCCACCGCGCGTTCGACGGTCGCGCCGTTGGCGAGTTCCTCGCGGAACCGGCTGACCATGAACAACCCGTAGTCGATCGCGAGCCCGAGGCCCATGATCGTCACGATGTTGACCGCGAAGACGCTGACGTCGGTGAACTCGCTGATGACCTTCAAGGCGGTGAACGAGCCGAGAATCGCCAGGCCACCCACCGCCAGCGGCAAGAGTGCCGCAACGAGGCTGCCGAAGACGAACACCAGCAATATCAGCAGAATCGGCATCGACAGCCCCTCCGCCCGGCCGATGTCTGAGCTGACGCGAGTGTTGATGTCGGCGGTGACGGCGTTCGTGCCGCCGATCTTCACGGTGTAACCGCTGCCGTCGACGGCCTTGCGCAGTGCCTCGTAGTCGGACGCCGGGATCGCCTTGGTGTTGTCGGTGACCGACACCGCGGCGTACGTGCTGTGCCGGTCGTCGCTCACGAAGACGGCGGCGCGCGTCGTCCAGATAGGTCTGCACGCTGATCACCCGCGCGGCCGGCAGCCTCGTCAGCGCCGACGTCACGAACGACTGGTACGCCGGATCGTCGACCGTGACCTTCGGGTTGTCGAAGAGGACGACGACGTCGGCCGAATTCCGGCCGAGCTGATCGTCGATCTGTGTCGCGGCGTGCACGCTCGCGCTGGACGGGTCGTTGAACCCGGCCCCGACGAGCGAACCGAAGACCGTCGTCCCCCACAACGCTCCCGAGCAGGACGAACGCCCCGGCGCCGACGAGAACCGTCCGGCGCGACTGGACGACCCGCATACCCCACCAGCGGAACATGGTGACTCCTCAACCTGAGAACGTTGTTTACGTTGGTGAACACTGTTCACCGTGAACGATGTTCACTATGCTTCGACTTGTGACCGCCGTCAAGTCCTCGAGCGATTCGCGCCGCGACCGCAATCGCGCGGCCACCCGAGCGCAGATCGTCGCGGCCGCCCGCGAGCTACTCGTGGCCGGCGGTATCGAGGCCGTGACCGTGAGGGCGATCGCCGCCGAGCTCGGCATGACCGCCCCGGCGCTGTACCGCTATTTCGACAGCCGCGAGGCGCTGCTCAGCGAGCTGATCGACGCCCTGTACGACGAGCTGGCCGACGCGCTCGATCGAGGCCCGCGACGGCGAGCCGCGCGCGGTCTGGCCGATCGGTTCATGAGCACGTCGTTCTGCTTCCGCCAGTGGGCACTGGGGCACCGGGCCGAGTTCGGGCTGCTGTTCGGCGCGCCGTTGCCGGGAGTGGGCGGCCGGCTCGCCGAGCGACCCGCGTCCGAGGATCGCGGCGCCCGGTTCGGCCAGGTCTGGCTGGAGCTGTTCGTCCAGCTCTGGCAGGAGAACCCGCCGGCGATCCCCGACTCCGGCGCAGATCCCCGCGAGCCTGCGCGAACAGTTGCGCCGCCTTCCACGCGCAGATCGGCGAAGTCGTCCCGATCGGGGTCCTCGTCCTTTACCTGGCGGCCTGGATGCAGCTCTACGGCGCGGTGGCCACCGAGACGTTCGGCCACCTGAACTTCGCGTTCGGAGACGCCCCGGACGCCAGCGAGCTGTTCCACGACGTGCTCATGACTATCGCCGGCCGGATCGGGCTGAACGTCTGAACCCCACTGACCCGCGCTCCTGGGGGCGCCGCGGCGCACATGAGGTTGCGCCGCCAAAGTGACGACGGACGGCTCGCTTTGGAACACCGGCGGCCCGTCCCCTATGCTGGGCGGGTCCACCAGCGGGGCTAATATCGACCGGTTGTCCGCCCTCATCGTCTAGAGGCCCAGGACGCCGCCCTTTCAAGGCGGTAGCACGGGTTCGAATCCCGTTGGGGGCACGCAGTAAGGTCATGCGAGTCCGCATTCGTGCGGCACGAGGCCCCGTAGCGCAGTTGGTTAGCGCGCCGCCCTGTCACGGCGGAGGCCGCGGGTTCGAGTCCCGTCGGGGTCGCCACATCTGATTTGGCGACGGTGCACGTCGCACCACGCCAAGCCTCAGCGCGTCGGTCGATTCCGCCCGCGTCCGTCCTGAGTATCGCCGCCACCAACGTGTGGACGCGGCAGGTGTCCGGTCGGTGGGCTAGACGGAGCAGAGACAGCCGCGGGTGAGGGCGTTCGTCCGGCTCGCGCCGCACCAGCGCACCCCCACGGTGCCGTGGACGCGATGCGGGTGCCCGCACACGTCACAGATCGCCTCGGCGGCGGCGCCGGCCGCATCGAGCTCGGTGATCTGGACGTCTCCCGGAGTCGGACTCAGACTCGCGGTCATGCCGCCGCCTCCTCGCGCGCGTGGGCCATGATCTCGGCAGCCCGCAGCAAGCTGCCACTGACCCCGGCCAGGACGAGTGCCCGCTCGGCCACGTCGACGTCGGTCGCCGGATCGATCACCAGGACATCGATGCGCTGCTGCCCCCGCGCTTCGAACAGGGTCACGGTGAGCGGGTCCATGCCGTTGAAGCCGCCGAGATGTACGGGCCGCCCGCGCCACCGGAACTTGCGCGGTGCGCCGGCTTCCCAGCCCCGGAAGCTATAGGTGATGCGGTCGACCTCGCGTCCGGCCGTCCAGAACGTGTCGAGCAGTGACGGCACCTCGGCGGTCAGGTCATGGCTACGAGGCCACCAGGCGGCATCGACGAAGCCATCCGCCGAGACGGGCTGACGGAAACGGATGCGGGTGGTCGACGCGGCGGTGTCCGAGGTGGCGTCCGAAGACGGATCGGACGAAACATCGGTGTTGTCGAGCAATTGGGCGGCGGTCACGGTGCGCCTCGTAACGACCCATCTGGGTCCGACTTGGAATCGCCGAGGGCGAGGCGCGGCTGGTCGTCCGGCGTGCGAAAGAGCCTCAGTAACTCCCTAGTCTACGCGCCGAACGACCGCCGCCCGGGCGCGTCGGCGTCAGGGCAGCTCGGCCTGCTCGTCGTCGTCGGGCGGCGGCACCGGCGCGGGGCCGACCGCGGCCGCGAGCAGTCCCGAGTTGGGCAGGTTCACGGTCGCGCCGTCGATCGACATCGTCGTGTAGAGCAGCCCGACGGTGGTGACCGTCCCTTCGAACGGGCCGCCGAGCGCGCCGCTGCGCACCAGAATCCGCTCGCCCGGGACGTACGGTCGCGCGAACAGCAGGACCAGGCCGGCGAAGACGTTCCCGAGCGACTGTTGCGCCGCGATGCCGACGATGATCCCGGTCACCGCGCCTCCGACCAGCAGGTGCTCGATCGGCACGTCCAGCAGATCGAACGCGCTGAGCACGACGGCGAGATACCCGACCAGCAACGTGAACACCCGTAGCGGAGTGGCCGTCGCCGCACCACTGCGCGCCTCGCTCACCCGGGCGATCTCGGCGGCGAACAACCGGGTCGCAAGCGCGCCGAAGCCGACCATCAGCACGGCGCAGATGTACACCGCGATGCGGACGTGCACGTGCCGCGCGTGCGGTCCGCCGATGAGGTGCCCGACGACGAGCGCGATCACCGCCGTCAGCGCGCAGGCGAGCGCCTTACGGAAGTCGGGGCGCACGTGCGATTCGATGCGCTGGATCACCTGGCGAGCCGCGACCTCACCGTCGATGATCGTCGTTCGCACGTTCCGGCGAAACATCGCCATGCCCTCACCCGCCCGTCGCTGACATACCCTGCTGTTCATCATGGACGGCCGGCCCACATTGCTGATGGCGGCGCACGGGACGCGCTCGAAGAGCGGGATCTCGACGGTGACCGCGTTGGCCGCGTTGGTGCGCTCGTCCCGGCCCGGTCTGGACGTGCGACTCGCCTTCCTGGACGTCGCCGTTCCCACCCTGGCGGACGAACTCGCGGCGACGTCGGGACCGGTGGTGATCGTGCCGGTGCTGCTGTCGACCGGCTACCACGTGCGGCACGACATTCCGGAGATCGTCGGCGGCCGGCCCGACGTCCAGGTTGCGCGGCACCTGGGCCCGCACCGGTCGGTGAGCCGCGTCCTCGCCGAGCGGTTGGCAATGGCGCGCTCGGCCGAACCCCGGGCGGACGCGACGGTCGGCCGGGTCGAAACGGCCCGGCCGGTCGCCCTCGTCGCCACCGGTTCGAGCGACGCGGACGCGGCCGCCGAACTCGACCTGGCCGCCGCCGACCTCGCCGCGGTGATCGGCGATCCGGTCATCGCACTCACCGTCGGCGCGCCGCTCGCCGACTACGACGTCGTGCCGTACCTGCTCGCCGAAGGCCACTTCGCGGACGTCCTCGCCGGGGCGGCCGGCGGAGTCTGCGCGGCGCCGATCGGCGCCCACCCGTTGATCGCCGAGCTCGTCGTGCTGCGGTTCGACGAGGCCGCGTCCGCCGCCGGGTCATTCACACGCTGAACCACCCGCCGGCGCGCTCCGTACCTCCAGGTACAGCGAGCTTCGCAACGCCCACCCCGAGCGGCTTCGCGGGGCCACTGAGCGCGGTCGGCGCTCGTCCCTCGGCGGACGGGCGGGTGCCGACCGTCCAACCAGCCGGCGTCAATGCGGCCGACCGCGCGCGCCCGTCCGGTATGCTCACCGGCTGGTGCGCGTCGCACGTGGACGCGCTCCGGCCAGGTAGCTCAGTTGGTACGAGCGACCGCCTGAAAAGCGGTAGGTCGGCGGTTCGACCCCGCCCCTGGCCACCCGTCTACCATCCGCGGAAAGATCATGGCGCGCTTTCCGCGGCCAACCCCTCACCGCAGAGGCGGCTCGGGTGATCCAATGTGCGGGTGACTCTCCTCGATGCCGACGTGGCCGCGCTCGCCCGCCAGGTCGTCGACGAACAAGACCCGAACCTCGACATCCGCATCGTGCCGTCCGATCCGGTCGATCCGTACCGCTGGGGAACCCCGGCGTGGACGGTGTCGGTCGGGTCGGCCTCCAGCTACATCGACGCTGACATGACCGCCGAAGCCGCGCTCGCCAAGCTGCGGACCGACCTCGCCGCTCGATGATCCGAGCGAACCGGCGGACGCGACCGGCCAACCGCCGTGTGCGGCTGGCCGCCGCACTGTGCGCCGGCGCGCTCGTGTTCACCGCGGCGCCGATCTTCGCACCGTCCGCGGCCGCGGCGGCCTGCACCGTCACGGCCGGCGGTGCCGAGCCCGGCACGCAGCCGTGGGCGCAGACCCGGCTCGGCTTCCAGCGCGTCTGGTCGGTGACCGAGGGCGCCGGCCAGCTCGTCGCCGTCATCGACAGCGGTGTCGATCGCAAGCAGCCGCAGATGGCCGGGCTGCACGCCGTGACCGGAATCAACGTGATCCCCGGCTTCAACCCGACCGACACGACCGACTGCATCGGACACGGGACCGGGGTCACCGGCATCATCGCGGCGCCGCAGACGGCCGGCGTTCAGTTCGTCGGCGTCGCGCCCCTGGCCACGATCCTGCCGATCAAGCAGACCAACACCGAGAACGACAACACCGGTAACGCCGCGGGAATCGCCGCCGGCATCAACGCCGCCATCTCCGCCGGCGCGCGGATCATCAACATCTCGGTCACCGTCACGACTCCGACGGACGATCTGCGCGCCGCCGTCGCCCGGGCCGCCGCGTCGAACGTGGTGATCGTCGCGGCGGCCGGCAACGATGGTCAGGGCAACAACTTCGCCGCCTATCCCGCGGCGTTCGCGTCCGACTTCGACAATGTGCTGGCCGTCTCGGCGACCGATCAATCCGACAGCGTCGGCTCGTTCTCGGAGTCCGGCAAGTACGTCAACATCGCCGCGCCGGGCGTGAACGTCGAGACGCCGGCGCCGATCAGCGGCTACGTCTTCAATGCCAGCGGGACGAGTTTCGCGACGCCGTTCGTGACCGGCACCGTCGCCCTGGTACGCGCGGCGCATCCGAATCTGACAGCCGCGCAGGTGTGCAGTCGCATCGAGCGCACCGCCGACGCCCCGCCGGCGAGCGTCCCGGATTCGAAGTTCGGCTTCGGCATCGTCGACCCGTACCTGGCCGTCACGACGATCGGCGGCGATACGCCCAGCGCCGCTCCGACGACTCGCGCCACGCCGCTGCCGGCCGCCACATCGACCTCGTCGAGCAGCCGGTTCCTGCAGCATCTGGCCATCGGCGTTGCCCTGGCGCTGATCGGCCTGGCCGCCCTGACCGGTGCCGCGGCGGCCGTGCTGCGCGGGATCAACGCGCACAACCTGCGCTGACCGCGCGGCCCGACGCTGATACGTATGCGACGCCATGACGATGCATGGCTATCAGCGTCCGGATGACCCGGGCTAGAGCCGCGTCAGCGGTACTTGCGCAGCGCGTCCTGGGCCGCGGCGAGCCGCTCGTCGAGGGTTGCCGACAGGTCGACGTTGCCCTGCGCGACGTCCGCCATGTCGAGGCCGCCGGTATCGGCGGTGCTCCAGAGCGCCCGGACCTGGTCGGCCGCGTCCTTCTTGGCGATCTCGGACGCGGCGACGATGGCGCCGGCCAGATCGGTCGACGCCATCCGCATCGCCCGCGGGTCGAGCTCGATCGACACGAGGGCGCCGGTGGGGTTGACCGTCACGACGATCTTGCCCTCTTCGGTCTCGCCCTTGCCGGTCATCTCGGCCATCGCCTGCGCGTTGGCCTTGGCGGTCGCGATCTGCTCGGCGACCTTGGACATCATCTGATCGATATTGGTGCTGGTCGACGTCATGGTCGCCTCTCCATCGGTTCGGTGGTTGATATTGCGATCAAGGTTGCGCAGAGCTACCTGGGCGGGTTCGTGAGCGGACCGGACGGCGTCGTCGGCGTCGTCGACGAGCTCCCGAAGCTGAACTGCGGCACGGCGTCATTCGGGAATCCCTGCCAGAGCGCCGCGGCCGGGAGCTGGGCGAAGTCCGGCATCCCCGACTGCCCCAGGTGGCCGAAGTCGATGTCGTCGGAGATCAGAGTTCCCAGGTCGACCGCCATCCGGCCGATGATCGCCAGGACGCTGGCGACGGCCGAGCTCACCGCGCCGATCAAGACGGCCGCCACGACGTTCTTGGCGGCCTCACCCGCGCCGAAGAACACATCGCAGGCGGTCAACGCGATCATCGTCGCCAGCGCGGCGACGACGGTGACGAGCAGCCACTGATTGGTCTGGTGCACCTCGTTGGCCGCGTTCGCGAATACGTCGGGCGCGCCGGCGATCGCGGTCTGGAGCTGACCGAGGTCACCGTCGAGCGCCTTCATCCAGGTGTCGAACTGGGGACGGGCTCCGTCGCCCGGAGGCCAGGCGTCGTCGAGAAGGAGGGACAGGACGTTCTGCAGGTCCGACCGGGAGTTCTGGACGTCGTCCGCCGCCGCCCGCCAGGCACCGAGCGCCCCGTTGAGCTCGGTGTCGTCGGGCTTCGTGAGCATCCAGAGCGTCTCGGCGATGAACACCGCCGGGGCCATCGCGGCGCAGGCCGTGATGCTGCCCTGCACCGCCACGAAGATCGGGAACAGGATGATGTCGCCGGCGTAGGCGCCGAGACCGAACGCCACGCTGCCGAACCCGTCGTTGCCCGCCTCGGCAATTCCGTCGGTGCTCGCGGTGATCGGCGAGAGGGCCAGCATCGACGCGTTCGTGCCTTCGGCCTGCGCGTAGAGGTTCGCGACGTTCGCGAGCCCGATCGCCGCGTCGTTGATGCTCGAGGCGGCGTCCTTGGTGTTCTGCTCGAACCGCGCCCGCGCGTCGTCGTAGGAGCCGCCGAGGATGGCCGAACCGATCGTCCCGAAGCCGCGCCCGTCGAGGCGGCAGCCGTTGTCCAGTGTGTTCGTGGCCTGCATCATCTTGGCCCACGGATCGTTGTTGATCGCGCTGGCGAGCTTGATCAACTTCTCGGGATCGCCGTGCAATTGCGTCATGTCAAGATCCTCTGGGTCGCGCGCGCAAGATCGAATCGGTTGTGACCCACGCGCAATGTCAGCCGATGACGGACGGTCCGGCGTCCTGTGAGCCCCACACGTCCTCGTCTTCTTCCAGCCACGTCGTTCGCTGGCGGTCTTGCTCCTCGCCACCGCGACCGCCGCCCATCATGGGCGGGGCCATCATCCCGTTCTGCCCGGCACCGCCGGTGCCGTCGCCCTCCGCGCCGAATCCGTCGGCCCCGCCGCTCGCGCCGCTGCCGAGACCGGCGCTGCCGCCGAGGCCCGCGCTGGTGCCCACGCCCGAGCCGAGACCGGCGAGGTGCGAACCCGTGTCGAGCCCGGCCCCGCCGCCCACTCCGAGGCCGTCACCGACGTTGATACCGCCGCCACCGCCGCCGTCCGGAACGGACGGCGTGAAGCTGTCACCGCCGGCTCCGCTGAGCGGGTCGTGGTACACGAGCTTGTTCGGGAAGCGGTGCATGCTGAGGTTCTGCATGTCGACGAAGGCCTGGAACGCGTCGCACGCTCCCTGGAGATCGTCATCGGACAGGCCCAGCACCATCGCCCGAACGCCGACCAGGCCCTTGGCCGAGACGTTGTCGATGACCGTGTTGTCGAGGAAGTCTTCGATGGATGCGCTGACCGCGGCCGTGTTGGCGCTGATCGTGTTGGCGTCGATCGCGAGCAGCTTGACGATCTGCACGGCGTCGTCGGCGTTCTGGCCCTGCCAGGCGGCGGCGAGGTCCGAGGCGATCTGCGTCAGCCGGCCGCTGACGTCCCGGGCGAAGTCGCTGGCCTGTTGCAGGCCGGTGATCACCGGCTCGAGCAGGGTCGGGTCGCCCTTCGAGAAGTAGTCCTTTGTGCCGGCCACATCGCCGAAGTTCTTGACGATGATGTTGTAGTCCTGAGAGCGGGTATTGATCGTGTCCTCATGGTCTTGCATGGCGAAGCCTCCGCTCTCAGCTCGAGCCGACGTTGTTGATACCGGCCTTGGAGGCCGCTTCCTGCGCCTGGTATGCGGCCGCGGTCTGCTTGGCGGCCGCCGCGAGGCTGGTCAACTGCGTGATGATCGTCGTGTACGTCGTGTTCACCGCGCCGTACTCATCGGCGTACGCCGACGCGTAGACGTTGTTCGCGTCGCCGCCCCAATAGGGCGCCATCGCCGCGCCGATGCTCGCGATCTTCTGGAACTCCGGGAGGTTGCCGGCGATGTAGCCGTGCTGACCCTGGATATCCGCCAGCAGGCTGTTGACCTCGTCCGCGACCGCGTTGAGCGCGTCGAGATCGACCTTGAAACCACTGGATGAACTCGAACTGGTCATCGTGACGATGCCGCCTTACTCGTTACGTCGGGTGGAGTGCACTACCGAAGACTCGCTGGCCAAACCGTGCTGCCACAGGAACACGCTGCCCCGTCGCGTGATCCGCGACGGGGCAGGCGCGGACGTGCTTACGACCAGTTGGCCTGAGCGGCCTGCTCGGCGGCCGAGTAGTTCGTCGTGCGCCGTGCCGACGGCCTGACCGATCTGCTGCAGCACCTGCGCGAGCGCCTGCGAGGCGTCGTCCCACTGCTTCTTGCACTGCAGGTAGGTCTCCTGCGCCGCGCCGCTCCACGAGGAGATCATCGGCGCGAGGTCGGACTCGAGCTGCTCGAGGGTCTGGACGAGCGTCGGTGTAGCTGCGGTTGATGCCTTCCTGGCCGGAGGCCAGGGATTCGAACTGGACGTGAATCTCACCCATGACGGATCAAATGTCCCTTCGCTCGTCAGCCGTTGATCTGACCGGCGAGGCCGGACAGCGTCTGAGACTGGTCGGATTCCTGCGGGCCGTACGTCTGGTGAGTGGCCACCAGGGACTCGTGCATCTGGCGCAGGGCGTTGTTGATCTTGTTGGCCTGCTGCTCGAACGCGTCGTGGACCTGGACGAACGCGTTCGCGGCGTCGCCCTTCCAGCCGCCCATCATCGTCTCGACCTCGGTGCGCAGGGACTGGATGTGCCCCTGGATCTGAGTGCTTGCGTCGTCGACCTTGACCGCACCTTGGGCCATGGCCTCCTGACTGGTTGTGTACTGAGCCACGAGCCTCTCCTTACCTCGATGTTTGACGGTCCGAGCTGCGGATCGCACGGTCGGGCCGACCGCTCGTCGCGGCCGACCGGTTATTGCGTCCCGATGCACCAGAAGAGCGCCCTCAGAGACTCCTGATACACGCCACATTCTGATCTTGTGCGAGTTCTGGCGTCAATTACTCGTCGGGGTGCGGGCGGCGGCCGGATCCAGCGCCGGACCGAGCGGAATCATCAGCAGTAGCTGGGCGGGCAGGCTGACCGGCGTCTGGCCCGAATATCCGAGCGTCGCCAGGACACTCGCCGACGCCAGCGGGTACTTCTCACCGGGTGCGGCCACCAGGAAGACAGTGGACGCCCCGGCCGCCGAATTGATCAGCGCGGCGCCTCCGGGGCTGACGTTCACCGAGTCCGGCTTGCCACCGGCCGACGTCGACGACTCGCTGAATCCGCCGGACGTGTCGGGTGTCGTACCCGATTGCGTAAGGCTGATCTGCGCGACGCCTGAGCTGCCGCGGAAGACCGCGCAGACGCCGTTGCCGAGCGATCCGCTCGACGTCAGATGCGGCAACGTCGTCGGCAGGCCGTCGAACTGGGCCTGTTCCGATTGCCACTTCGTGGACGTCGCCACGTTGTGCGCGTCGGCGAACGTGGCCTGAATGGGGTTCTTGTGCGTGCCGTCGGGGAACACCACGGCCGACAGCAACGCCGCCTGCACCGGAGTCACGGGCGCGAGCCCGTCGGGAGCGACGATGTCGTGCGTACCGTCGGACAACTGGACGAGTTGCCCGACGAGGGTCGGCTGGCCGGCGACGTTCGGTCCAGGGCTGCCGAGCCCCGCGATGGTCGGACGGGTGAACGACGGCCCCTGCGGTATCGCGTCGAGCAGGGCCGTCCCGACCGGATCGGCGGCCGCGTTACTGATGCCGAGCGCGGCGGCGACGTCCGGGAAGCGCGAGTCGATCGCAAGCCGTTTTCCCTGCCACAACTCGTACTTCGCGCCGGTTGGTGTGACGACCACGAGCGCGTCGGTGTCGGCCACGGCCGAGCCGCCGACGTCGACGCCGACCCCGAGCGTGACCTTCGCGGCCGGCGTCTGACCGGCCTGGCCCTGCACGGTCGAGCAGACCGACCACGCGGAATGCAGCAGATTCTTCGCCGGTGGCAGCGAATCAGGCAGCCCCGCGATGCCGATCGTCGAGCCGTGCGGCGTGTGCGCGAGCTCGGACTGATCGACCTGGACGACGTGTGGGCCGGACGCGCCGGCCGCGGTCGCCGTCGTCCCCGCCGCGGCGAGCACGGCCGACGTGTAGTTCAGCACCGGGTGCAGAACCCCTTGCAACAGCACGTAACGCGCGCCGGTCTGGTTCTCGACGATGATCGATCCGGGCTTCTGGAAATCCTTCGACCCGGTCGGACGCAGGAGCCCGACGAGCCCGAATCCGGCCGCGACCAGGATCGCGACCATCACGCCCGACAGGGTCGTCACGGTGAGGCGGCGCATCGGCGGCTCGACGCTGTCGGGCTCGCCGGTGACCAACGCGGCTTGGGCGCGCCGGATCAGGAACCGGTACGCCTGCAGCTGATCGCGCCGCGACTGCATGTGGACTCCCGCGTTGTTGTCGATCAGCTCGTCGTTGATGAGAGTAGGGGGCCGCGCATCGCAACGGAACCTGCGATGATGTTCGCCGACCCAGAGATCGAGGAGGCCGGATGCCGTCGCCCACGCGCGCGCAACTGGTATTGCTCGAAGGCGCAGCCGCCTCCGTCGCGGGCGGACTGGTCGGCAAAGGCGGCTGGGTGCCGGCCGGCATCGCGGGTGGCGTGATCCTCGTCCTGCTCACCCTGCCGTTGGGCGGACGGTGGGTCTACCAGGTGCTCGCGCTGCGCCTGAAGATGATCTTTCGTGGCGGCCGGTCTCGACCGCGTGGCGTCGGCGATTACGAGATCGTCCCGTTGCCGGGCGGCGTTACGGCGCCGGACGTTGCCGCGGTGCGATCGGGGACGACCTGGTCGGTCGCGCTGGACATTCGCCTCGACTCGATCTTCAACGACGACGTGCCGGTCCCGCTGGCGGCGCTGGCCGCGTTGTTGCAGGTCGAGGAGGTCACGCTCGCGAGCGTCCGCCTGCTGACGCTGACGTCCCCCGCGCGCGGTAACGCGTCCCGGGGCGCCGCCCTGCCGCCGGCCCTGTCGGCCAGCCGCTACTGCGTGGTCACGCTCGACACGATCACCGCGATCGACGCGGTGCTGGCCCGGGGTGGTTCGGACGCTGCGATCCACCAGATCCTGCGCCGGTGTGGCGTGCGGGCTCAGGAGATCCTCACCGGCGCCGGGCTCAGCGTGCGATTGCTCGACGGCGCCGGCATCGCGACGCTGCTCGCCCGCTCGCTCGCCGGCCCGCCACGGCGAGCCGGATCGCCCGCTTCGGCCGGGCCACCCGCGTCCGAGTCGTGGACGGACGTCGCGGTCGCCGGGTCGTGGTCACGGTCGATGTCGACGTCGCACGCGACCGACGAGTCGCTGTACCGGCTCGCGGCGGTATCGGGCACGCTGCCCGCGCAGGTCGTCGCGACCGCCGTCGAACTGCGGCCGGGCGTGAACGGCCGAACGCCGCGCGTGTCACTGGTCATGCGGGTCACCCGCGCCGAGCGCAATGCGCTGCGCGATGTGCAGCGGGCGGTCCGCAACGGCGGCCTGCACCTGAGCACACCCGGCGGCAGCCAGGGCGACCTGTTCTGCACGACGACGCCGATCGGCGTCCCGGCGTGACGACGATGCCGATCGGCGTCCCCGCGTGACGACGATGCCGCACTTCGCGACCGCCCCCACGCCCGCCGCCCCGGCCGCCGCGACGATGTCGACGGCCGGGCTACCGTCCGCCCCCGCACCCATGACCGGCGTCTACCTGGGCGCGCGCGTCAACGGCGGCGCGGCGCTGCTGCGGCTGTTCCGCGCATCCGGCACCCGGATCGCGGTGCTGGCCGGCCCCACGCCGGCGCAGCTGATCGCGCTGCGCGCGGCCCGAGCCGGCGCCGCCGTACAGATCAAGACCGCCCGGCCGCGGACGTGGGCCCCCCTGCTCGAAGGAACGCCGGCCTGGGTCAACCCGCTCACCACCGAGACGGCCGGAGTGGACGGGCCGCTGCTCGTCGTCGACGACCGACCGGACGAGGCGAGCGGCCTCGGCGACGTGGCCTCGTGGCAGTGCCGCATCGACATCCGGGCGCCGTGGACCCCGTCGGACCTGCTGGGGTTCGGCTACGCCGACGCCGTCCTCATGGGCTTGATGTCCAGCACGATGGCGGCCGCCGTCAGCGTCGTCTTCGGCATCGATCGGCGGCCGGCGGGCGTCCTGACCTCGCTCGAGCCGGGGACGCTCGCGGTCGTGTCGCGCGGCTCGCTGTTCATCGTCCGGCTCGACCCGACCGCCGACGAGGTCGCCCAGCTCAACCGCACGCAGCAGCGCTAGCGGCACCTAGTTGGACAGGCGCCGGATCGCGCCGTAGAGACCCATCACCCCGAGCGCGAGCGGGATCACCGACAGCACCAGCAACGACTCGAGGACGTCCGCGGCCCGCGACACCGTCGGCGGGAACTGCCGGGCCGGCACCGTCCCCGAGATCGCCAACAACACGACGGCGACGACGACGGCGGGAACCGCGTAGGCGAGCAGCCGGTTGGTGTCGGACAGCTCGGCCGATCTCGCGAGCAGGACGCCGAGGAACGCGACGGCCGACCCGATCAGCAGCGAGTACCGCTGCCCGCGCCCGGTGAACAGGCGGGCGCGGAAGAGCAGGATCGCACCGAGGACGACCCCCAGCATCACGTTGCTGAATCCGCCCGGCGCGAGCGTCACGGCGGCGCCGGCCAGCGTGACGGCGGTCGCCGCGACCAGGCCGGTGAGGTACTGGTCGGCCCGGGCGGCCTGCAGCAGCATCTGCACCGCTGTCGACCGTCGCGGTGTCGCGGCGCAGGTCGGCGGCGTGCTGCGGGATCATCGGCAGCGGCAGGCGGGCCAGGCGGAACGACACCAGCGGCAGGAACGGCGAGACGCCGAGCGTCACGGCGGCGACGAGGCCGGCGGTGGCCGGGACGGTCAGCGTCGTGGCCGCGGCGACTCCGGTGCCGATCGCGGTCAGCACGCCGGCGGCGATCACGGCGACGAAGCCGCCGATGCCCATGCCGGTCGAGACGAGGCAGCAGGACGGCGACCAGCACGGCCGCGGCGGCGGCGGGCAGCAGCTGCGTCGCGCCGAATTCGAACAGATCACGGTGCCGCCCGAGCGCCATCGCGCCGGCGACCGCCCCGAAGGCGATCGCGAACGCGGACGCCGATCAGCGCCGGCAGGCGTTGCTGGAGGGCGCGCGCCAACCCGGCCGCCGCAAGATCAACAGAGCCGACGCGCCGGTCGCAGCCGACGCCGGAACAACCCAGGTCGGGCCGCTGACCAGCAGCACCAACAAGGCGAAGATCAACGCGGTCGGCCGCGAAGCCGACGGCGGCGCGCGTCGTGTACTTCGCCTGCCAGCGCAGGGTCCGGGCCGCGACGCCGTGTCCGACCGCGTCGAGCACGTCGTCGAACGCGATCTCGGGCAGCCGCGCCCCGCCGGCCCGCAGGTGCAGCACGTCGCCGTCGCGCAGCTGGCTCGCGGCCACCGTCAGGGCCGGATCGAGCGGCGCGCTCGCCGGCCCGCTGCAGCACCCAGCCGCCCTTGATCGCGCCTACGTCGGCGAGCTCGCCGCCGAGCCGGCCGACCACGATGGCCACCAGTTCGGCCACCGGAATGCTTACGGGCACGGCGAGATCTACGCGCACCGTCGAGGTCATGATGGTCATCCGGCAGGTGTTCGGCGTCACGTTCGCCGACATCGGCCACCTCAACTTCCTGGTCCGCGCCAGTTACCGCTCCGGGCGTGATCTACACAGCGCGCAGTTGATCAGGCACGATCAGCCCGTCAACCTTGCGAACCAAACCGCTAACGGAGGACCGATGGGCACGGAGCTGTTCCACGTCCGCCCCGCGAACCGCCACCGCCCGGAACCGCGCGGCGAGATCGTGCTCGAGTCGCCGCCCGAACTGCCCGAGACCGTCAGCGGCGGCGGTGCCGGCCAGACGCTCACCTACCTGCCGATGCTCGCCGGCGCCGGGCGCGACGGGGCTGCTCGTCACCGGCAGCGGCGGCAGCCCGCTCACCTACATGTCGCAGCGGGATGATGGCGCTGTCGATGGTCGGCATGGCGCTGAGCACGTCGGGCGCTCGTCCGGCGAAAGCCGCGCCGCCTGGACGGCGACCGCCGCGACTACCAGCGCTACCTCGGCCAGGTCCGCCGGCGGGTGCGCAACGCCGCGAGACAGCAGCGCGCGCCGCCGCTCTGGCACCACCCGGACCCCGACGCGCTGTGGTGCATCGCCGTCGGCACCCGGCTTGTGGGAACGGCGTCCGGGCGACGAGGACTTCCTGTCGGCCCGCATCGGCACGCGGCCCGCAGCGGCTGCGGTGACGCCTCGTCGACGCCCGAGACCAAACCGATCGAGGACCTCGAGCCGATCTCGGCCGGCGGCGCTGCGCCGCTTCGTCCGCACCCACGGGACCGGTCGCCGACCTGCCCGCTCGCGCTCTCGCTGCCGGTCGTTCGGCCGGCATCACCTTCGACCGGTGCATCGCTCGGCGTCCCGCGCGCTGGCCCGCGCGATGCTCGCCCAGCTGGCGACCTTCCACTCGCCGGACGACGTCGTGGTCGCCGTCTGCGCGCGGCGGCGCGCCATCGCCGCAGTGGGAGTGGATCAAGTGGCTGCCGCACGCGCTGAGCCCGGACGAGTGCGACGCGGTCGGCCAGGTCGCGGCTGGTCAGCGACGACCTGCTCGCGCTCGAGGCGATGTTCGGCGAGACGCTGACCAGCCGCCCGCGCTTCGGCTCCGGCGCCGGGCGCGGCGGACCGCACGTCGTCGTGGTCGCTCGACGGCGGCACGGTGCCGCACGAGGCGCAGCTCGCGAGCAGCCTCGTCCACGGCGTGACCGTCCTCGACCTCACCGGCGCGCTCGGCGCCGACCACGGCGCCGGCGTCGCTGCGCCTCGACATCGAGCGACGGCGGCCTGGCCATGCGTGCGCCGCGAGCAGCGGCGGCCGCGACGTGCGCACCGAGCTCGGCAGTCGCCGACCGGCTCGTCGATCGTCGAGGCCGAGACGCTGGCCCGGCCGGATGAGCTCGCCTGCGCGTGTCGGCGGCGACCGCCGAGCCGGCCGACGCGCTGTCGCTCGACCTCAGCCTGCCCGACCTGCTGCGCCTCGGCGATCCGTCGCAGTCGACCCGGCGCGTGACCTGGCGGCCGCGCGCGCCGCGTGACCGGCTGCGCGTGCCGATCGGCGTCGGCGCCGACCGGCCAGCCGGTCGATCTCGACATCAAGGAGTCCGCGCAGGGCGGCATGGGCCCGCACGGGCTGGTCATCGGCGCGACCGGCTCGGGCAAGTCGGAGCTGCTGCGCACGCTCGTGCTCGGCCTGGCGCTCACGCACTCGTCCGAGACGCTGAACTTCGTCCTCGTCGACTTCAAGGGCGGCGCGACCTTCGCCAGCCTCGACGTCCTGCCGCACACGTCGGCGATCATCACCAACCTCGAGGACGAGCTGATCCTCGTCGACCGCATGAAGGACGCCATCCAGGGCGAGATGGTCCGCCGGCAGGAGGCGCTGCGCGCGGCCGGCAACTACGCCTCGCTGCGCGACTACGAGCGGGCCCGCGAGCAGGGCGCCGCCGCTCGAGCCGATGCCGTCGCTGTTCATCGTCGTCGACGAGTTCAGCGAGCTGCTGTCGGCCAAGCCGGACTTCATCGACCTGTTCGTCATGATCGGCCGGCTCGGCCGCTCGCTCGGCGTGCACCTGCTGCTCGCCTCGCAGCGGCTCGAGGAGGGCAAGCTGCGCGGGCTCGACACCCACCTGTCCTACCGGGTCGGCCTGCGCACGTTCTCCGCCGATGGAGAGCCGCGTCGTGCTCGGCGTGCCCGACGCGTACGAGCTGCCGAGCGCGCCCGGCAACGGCTACCTCAAGGAGGCCACCGAGGGGCTGGTGCGGTTCAAGGCCGCCTACGTCTCCGGCGCCTACACCAAGCGCAGCCGCGCCGGCGGCCGGACCGCGGCGAGCCGGCCGCGCACGCAGGTCCTGCCCTACCAGCGCGATACCTCGCGCCGCGCGAGGACCTCGCGGCCGGACGTCCGCGCGCCGACGAGCCCGAGCCGCCGAGCCGACCGGCCCGGCTGACACGCTGCTCGACATCCTCGTCGACCGGCTCGAGGGCGCGGCACGCCGGCCCGCAAGGTCTGGCTGCCGCCGCTGGACGTCGCCGCCGACGCTGGACGAGCTGCTGCCGCCGCTCGTCGAGACCGAGCTCGGCCTGCGCCCGGCCGACTGGGACACCTCGCGCCGTCGCTCGCCGCGCCGATCGGGCTGATCGACCGGCCCTTCGACCAGCGCCGCGACCCGCACTGGGTCGCACCTGGCCAGCTCGCACTTCGTCGTCGTCGGGCGCCCGCAGAGCGGCAAGAGCACGCGTGCTGCGCTCGCTGATCGCGTCCATGGCGCTGACCCACACGCCCGAGCAGGCGCAGTTCTACTGCCTGGACTTCGGCGGCGGCACGCTGACCGGCCTGCCGGACCTGCCGCACGTCGGCTCGGTCGCGACCCGCCTCGAGCCGGACCGGCTGCGCCGCACGGTCGCCGAGATCAACGCGCTGCTCGCCCGCGCGAGCAGCTGTTCACCGAGCACCGCATCGACTCGATGGCCACCTACCGGCGGCTGGTCGCGCAACGGCTCGGTGCCCGCGCGACGGCTTCGGCGACGTGTTCCTCGTCGTCGACGGCTGGGGCACGGTCCGCGCCGGACTACGAGGAGCTCGAGACGCGCGATCACCCAGATCGCCGCGCGCGGGCTCGGCTTCGGCGTGCACGTCGTGCTGTCGATCCAGCGGTGGATGGAGATGCGCCCGGCGCTGCGCGATCTCGATCAGCACCCGGCTCGAGCTGCGCCTCGGCGACCCGACCGAGTCCGACTTCGACCGCCGGGTCGCCAACGACGTCCCCGAGCGGCGCGCCCGGCCGCGGCCTGAGCCCGCGAGAAGCTGCACTTCCTGTCCGCGCTGCCGCGCATCGACGGCAAGCCGACGGTCGACGACCTCGTCGACGGCGTGGCCGCGCTCGTGACCAGCGCGGTCAAGGACGCCTGGAACGGGCCGGAGGCGCCGCCGGTGCGGCTGCTGCCGCTACGACCTGCCCTACGACGACCTGCCGCCGGTCGCCGCACGGGCGCGCGATCCCGATCGGCGTCGACGAGGACACCCTGTCGCCGGTCGTCGTCGACTTCGACGCCGAGCCGCACTTCCTCGTCATCGGCGACGTCGAGTCCGGCAAGTCGAACCTGCTGCGGATCGATCGCGCGCGGCATCACGACCGCTGGACGCCCGCGAGGCGAAGATCATCACCTTCGACTACCGGCGCGGCATGCTCGGCGCGATCACCACGCCGCACCAGATCGGCTACGTCATGAACTCGGCGAGCGCGCCGCCGACACCGTCGGCAACATCGTCGCCGCGCTGCGCGAGCGGCTGGCCGGCATCCAGGTCGACCCGGCGCGGCCGAGGTGCCCGAAGTGGACCGGCCCGAAGCTGTTCCTGCTCATCGACGACTACGACCTGATCGCCTCGACGCCAGGGCAACCCGATGCGCCAGCCTGCCGAGTTCCTGCCGCAGGCCCGCGACATCGGGCTGCACGTCGTGCTCACCCGCTCGGCCGGCGGCGTCCGGGCAGGGCATGTACGAGCCGGTGCTGCGCGGGCTGCGCGAGATGGGCACGCCCGGCATGCTGCTGTCGGGCAGCAAGGACGAGGGCGCGGTGCTCGGCTCGGTGAAGATGGAGCCGCTGCCGCCCGGACGAGGTCGGCTGGTGCACCGCCGCACCGGCGTCCGGTTGATCCAGTCCGGCCACCTGAGCTGACGGCGGCCGGCCGTGGACAGCGGCTTCGCTCAGACGGCGGCTTCGTAGACGAACGTGACCTCGTCGGCCATGCTGACCATCGTCCCGGGCTCGATGGCGAGCGCCTCGTTGGGCTGCAGCCGGCGCGGTCCCTGCCAGCGGACCGTCACGACCGTGCCGTTGGTCGAATCGAGATCGCGCACCATCACGTTCCACCCGTCCAATGAGATCTCGACGTGCGTGCGCGAGATGTCACTGTTCGGACTGGGAACCGGCACGACGTGCGGCTGCGGTCCGGCGTTCGCGTCGGCCGGGTCGGGATTGCGACCGATGACGACGCCGCGATCGAGCGGCACGACGTCACCGGTCGACAGCCGGAGGACCCCGAGCGGCGGACGCGGCACCTGCACCGGTAGCTGCGCGCGCAGTCCGATGCCGCAGACGCGGCAGATGCCGGTCGTCAACGGGTTGAGGTGCCCGCGCTCGCACGACACGGCCTGGACGAGGACCGTCGCCTCCTGCGGATTGGCCGCGGCGGGTGGGGGGCCGGCGACCGGTGGGCCGGACGGCGCCGCGAAGGCCGAGGCCTGCGGACGGGCGGCCTGCAGCTCCGACAGCAACTGCAGGTCGAGGGCCGACACGACCTGAGTGCGACCGTCGACGTCCTCGTCGGGTTGCCCGTAGTTGGGCTCGGCATAGGCCGCCGGGGGCGGGCTCGCGTCATAGGCCGCCGGGGGCGGGCTCGCGTCATAGGCCGCCGGGGGCGGGCTCGCGTCATAGGGCGACACCGGGGCGACGGGCTCGGGCGATTCCGCCATCGGGTTGGACGCCTCGGCCGGGTAGGACGGTCCGGCGTCGGCCGCCGCCGCGAATTGATCACCGTTCGCGGGCAGCGCGTCGAACGGCCCGGTGTGGTGCACGGATTCGGTCGACCACGGGTCGGCCGGCTGCTCGATTGCTCGGCTGCTCGCTCGACGGTTCGCCCGGTGCGTCGCTTGGAGCGGATTCGGGCGCCGACGACGGCCATTCCCCCGTCTGAACCGGCGCTTCGGGCGCAGGCGACTCGTCGGCCAGCGGCTCGGCCGGGGCTGCGTACTCCGGCTGCTCAGCTGGCGCCGCGTACTGCTCGGCCGACTCGGCGTCGTACTGCTGCGCCGCCGGCTCATCCGGCGCGGACGACTCGGGCGCGTCCGTCGACTCTTGCGCCGCGAGGGCGGCGGTCGCGGCCTCGACATCGGCGCGGGTGAAGGTCACCGTGTCGTCGAGGTGCGCACCCGAGGCATCCCTCCGCGGCCTCATCGGCGGCCGGGGCCTCGGGTGCGGCCGACTCGACGGGCGCATCAATAGCCGGCCCGCCCGACCACGACGGCACGACTGCGGCGGCCACGAACGGTGCACCGTCGGACTGCGAAGCACTCTCGGGTTCGGCGGCACCGTCCGACGGCGAGGCGAACTTCGGGCTCGGGCTCGGGGGAAGCCTCGGCTTCGGGGGCGGCCGCGGCATCCTCGGCCGGCACCTCGTCCAGCGCCGCAGCCGGCGCCTCGTCCAGCGCCTCGGCCGGCGCCTCGCCCAGCGTCTCAGCCGGCCCCTCGTCCAGAGCCTCGACTGATGACGCGTCCGGTCCGGGCTCCGGGGTCGCCGATTCGGCCGCGTCCTCGACGGCCGGCTCACGGAGCACGATGCTGACGGCCGACGCCAACCGCACGCCGGGCGTATCGGGGGCCTCACCATCGGCGGCCACACCGGCGGTCAACCGGATCCGGTCCGGGTCACCGGTGATCGTCACCTCGCGCCAGGTCGTCGCGCCGGCGCTGGTGAGCGTCTCGACCCGGCTGCCCGACAGGACGCTGACCTCGGCGTCGCCGCGCACGACCGCGCGGGCACCTCCGTCGCCGAAGACGACGAGCGCAAAACTCGGCAGCGCCGGAAGCCCCTTGGCGAGCAGGGCATCGAGGATCGCGTCGACCGATCCTCCGGCCCGCATCAACGCCCAACAACGCAGGGCCGCCGGGTCGGAGGGGTCGAGCTGGGCGAGCAGTCGTCCGGATTCGGCGCTGATCACCATCCATTCCCGCGACTCGTCGGGGGTCGACGATGTGGTCGTCAAGGCGTCCTCCAGGTTTGTGGTCGATCTGACGACGACATCCGTCGATTCGCTCGCAGAGAGTTAGCAGGGAGACTGTACGACCTCCGCCGCCTCCGGGCATCGATTCGGCGCGAAAGGGAAAGGTACAAGCGTCGCATCGCTCGCTAGTCTTGAGCGATGATCGTCACCGGTTCCCGCCCGCCGTGCGTTCGGCGCGAGCTGGTCCGGTTGCATGTCTGACATCGCCAACGCGGTTCGCGTCGCCTTACCTCAGCTGACGATCCGCGACACCCTGGGATCCGGCGCGTTCGGTGTGGTGCTCGCGGCCGAGCAACCGTTGCTCGATCGGCTGGTCGCGGTGAAGTGCCTGCGCACCGATCACTCGGCCGATCCGGGTATGAAGCGCCGCTTCCTCACCGAGGCCCGGGTGCTGTCGAAGCTGCAGCACCCGCACATCGTGTTGATCTACGAGTACCGCGAGGTCGACGACCTCTGCCTGCTCGTGATGGAGCGTCTCGACGGCGGCAGCGTGCGCGACCTGATGCGCCACGGTGCCGTCGATCCGGCCACCGCCTGCGCGATTGCGCTGGTCGTCTGCTCGGCCCTCGAACACGCGCACGCCCGCCGGGTGCTGCACCGCGACATCAAACCGGCCAACCTCCTGCTCACCGAGGACGGCCGCCTGAAGGTCACCGACTTCGGCATCGCCAAGGTGCTCGAAGGCATCGACGACCGCACCGCGATCGACACGTTTCTCGGCACGCCGTCCTACATGGCCCCGGAGCAGGTGCTCGGCGAGGAGCTCGGCCCGGCCGTCGACATCTACGCGACCGCGACGCTGCTGTACGAGTTGCTCAGCGGGCAACTGCCTCACTCCCGCGAGGGCGGGGCCATCGCCGTCGCACGACGGCAGTTGGACGAGGCGCCCCGCCCGCTCGGCGAGGTCGCCCCGCAGCTACCTGACGAGCTGGTCGCCGTGGTCATGCGCGGGCTGGCCCGCAACCCGCGCGATCGGTGGCCGACCGCGCAGGAGTTCGGCGTCGACATCGCGCTGGCCGCGGCTCGCAGCCTCGGTCCCGGCTGGCTGGATCACTCGCCGGTGCAACTCCTGTCCCCGGGCCCGATCCTCACCGCCGCCAACTGGTCGGCGCTACAGACCAACGGCGCCGGCGTGGCGCCCGCGCGCGACGACGAAACCTCGCTGCGCAAGCTCGAATCACCGGAGGTCGCCGCGCTCAACCGGGCGATCGCCGCCGAACCGCTGCCGGAGCCACCGATGCGGACGGCTCCCCGGCCCGGCGAGCAGACCGGACCCGCGACCTACCCGCTGCGCCCAAACGGACCGCCCTCGGGCGGACCCAACGACCAGCGCGGGCCCAACGCGCCCACTCCCCGTGGACCGAACGACCAGCGTGGACCGAACGACCAGCGTGGACCGAACGACCAGCGTGGACCGAACGACCGGCCCGGCCCCGGCGGCGGCCCGTCCACTCGGGTCGATCCGGCCTCGAGCACCGCCCCGGGCGTGGCCGGCTCGCGGCGGGGCTCCGGCCTGCCGCCGCACGACTCGACCATTCCGTTGCCGCGACGGCAGGCAGTGAAGCGCCGGCGCGGACAGGTCCTCGCCGTGGTCGCGATCGCGGCGGCCGTCCTGCTTTTCGTCGGCACAGTCGCCTTCGCCACCAGTCATCCGCAAACGCTGGCCGGCAACGGTGGCCAGGCGTCCCCGTCGACGTCCGGTTCGAATTCGCCGTCGCCCTCACCGTCGCCGTCGCCGAGTCCCACCCTGCCGGCGCTGCCGAACTTCCTCGCCACCGACAGCAGCGGCCTGGTACGCGTCGTGATCTCGGCCTGCAACGGTGGCGCGTCGTCGACCGGTTTCCTCGTCGGACCCAATCTCGTCGTCACGGCCGCGGCCGCCGTCAACAATCGGGTCGCCACCTCGGTGACGCCGGTCGGCGGGGTACCGCACACGATCGGCGTCATCGGCATCGACACGACGCACGACCTGGCGCTCATCCGCACCGCGTCGGCTATCGCGGGAACGTACTTCTCCTTTGCCAGCCAAGCGCCGGCCGCGGGATCGGCCGTCGCCATCCTCGGGCTGCCGGCCGCGAAGAACTTCGTCGCCACCCAGACGGCCGCGGCACTCGACGCCGCGTCGGGTGCGGGGCGGTTCGACGGTGAAGACGGCGCCGGATTCCGGGAGCGTCGGCGCTCCGATCCTCAACGCCGCCGGCCAGGTCGTCGGCGTCGTCGGCGCGGCCGCGGCCGGCGCGACCACCGTCACCGCCGTCGACGCGGTGACCGCGGCGCCGATCGTGTCGTCGTGGACGGCCACCCCAGGTTCGATCGCCACCCAGACCTGCGCGCGCGCGTCCGGACCCTCGAGTGTCGCGGTCAACGTCACCGCCCCGGACTCCTCCGCGGCCGCGATCGCCGCGGCGACGACCTTGACGACCTACTTCGGCTCGATCGACAAAGGCGATTACGCGACGGCGTACGCGCAGCTCAGCGCGACCCAACGCGCGGCGACGACCGAAGCGACGTTCGCGGCCAACGAGGGCACGACATTCGACTACGACGTGGTCATGCATTCCGTGACCCCGGGCGCCAACGGCAGCGTCGTCGCGTACGTGACGTTGACGTCATTGCAGGCCAGTGTCCACGGGCCGAATCCCGCCGACACGTGCGACAGCTGGACCCTTGACTCGACGCTGGCGCCCGATTCGTCGGGCCACTACGTGATCACCCACGGCGCCGGGCACGCCGGCGGCCCGCTCGCCACCCGCTGCGTCTGACGCGCGAGGGGTGGCGGCCCGGCCGCGGGAGGGGTGCGTACCGAGCCGCCACCTCAGCCGGATAACTACCCTGAATACCCACGAGTTGAACGCGGTCGATTACGCGTTGAGCAGGCGCAGTAGCTGCGGCAGGTCCGAACGCTCGCCCGGAAGCCGCTCGATCCACATCCGGCTGCGGGCCAGCCGCCGTTCGAGCCGGGCCAGTTCGAGCTGGACGCGTAACGCGGTGAGCCCCAGCGACAGGCGCGGTTCGACCCGCCGGACCAACGCCACTGCGGTGGACGGCCCGATGCGGGCCAGCGTCTCGCCACCGGCGAAAGCGCTGCGCATCGCGGTCTGCACGACGATCATCTGCGTCTCGGAGACGACCGGATCGGACGCGGGCGGCAGGTGGATGACGATCAGCGCATAGTCGTCGGACACCGATCCGGCGCTGACCCGCGCCTCGGCATAGACCTCGGCCAGGCGGGTCATGAGGTACGGCAACGACGTCAGCTCGGTCAGCGGGTCGACGCACTCGGACGTGAACAGCTCGTCGAGCGTGCGATCGACCCACCCGACGGTGAGCGCGTCGAGCAGCTCGACGATCTCACCCGGACGCATGCCGGCCAGCCGCCCGACGATCTGTACGTCGGCGCGCGCTTCGTCGAGAAACACGCCGGCGGCCGCGCGCTGACGTCCGAGCGTCTCGCTGGCGGCGCTGGCATCCGCCGAATGCGTGGCCAGGGCATCGGCGAGGGCATCGACGGCCGGCGTCCACCAATCCGCCGGGTCCGTCCAGGCGTCGGTGAGCGTGGCGGCGCGCCAGTCGCGGACCAGCACCGTTGCGCGCGTCACCGGACATCGCCCCTTTCCGCCTCCGACACGAGTACGGTCCTCGCACGTCTTCCAGGTGTGAGACGGATGAAGGCAGCGGTCATGTCGCCGGTTCGGACCGGGTGTTCGACGAAGATCGAACTACGCGTCCGAGGCGGTCGCCGATTACGCTTCCAGCTCATCGAAAGCACGCAGATGCGGACGGGGCGGCGCGAGTGAGCGAGGTCGAGCGCAGCGACGCCGAGCTCATCGCCGCTGTCCGCGCCGGCGACGAGCTCGCGTACGGGCAGCTCTGGGCCCGGCACGAAGCGGCGGCGGGCCGGCTGGCCCGTCAGCTCGGCAACCCGAGCAACGCCGACGACCTCGTCAGCGAGAGTTTCCTGCGGGTGCTGCGGGCCCTGCAGGACGGCGGCGGCCCCGACGGCGCGTTCCGCCCGTACCTGTTCAGCACGCTGCGGCGGATCAACATCGACACCGGTCGCAGCTACTACCAACGGGTGGCGCTGACCGACGACGAGACCGACCTGGACGTCGAGCCGGGCGCCTCCGCCGCGGACGTGCTGGCCGACGACGCCGACAGCCGCGCGGCCTGGCGGGCGTGGGAGTCCCTCCCGGACGCGACCCGCACGCTGCTGTGGCATCTGCTCATCGAGGAGGAGACGCCGGCCACGGTCGCGCCGCTCCTCGGTACCAGCCCGAACGGCGTCTCGTCGCGCGCCGTACGCGCGAAAGAGCGGTTGCGTCAGGCGTTCCTCCAGCAGCACCTGCAGGACGCCGACTCCGACGGCTGCCGCCGGACCCGCGGCCGCCTCGGCGAGTACGTCCGCGACGCCCTGTCGGCGCGCGACCGGGCGGAGGTGGACCAGCACCTGGACGACTGCGCGAAGTGCAAGGCGGCATTGTTCGAGGTGGCCGACCTCAACCAGACGCTGCGTGTGATCATCGCGCCGATCGTCCTGGGCGGGGCGGCCGTCGCCGCTCGGTACCTGGCCGGAGCGGGCGCCCTCAAGGCGGCCGCGGTCGTCGGCACCGGCGCCGGAACCGCCGCCGCGGGCCACGCCCACTGGCTGTTGTGGCTGCGGCGCCTGCGCAACCTGCCCGGAGCGGCCACCGCCGCAACCGTCGCGGGAGTCCTGACCGCCGCTGCGGCCGCCGCGTTCGTCGTCCACGCGGCCACCGGGTCGCCGGCGCACAGGGTGGTGGCGGTTCCGCCACCGGTGTCCGCTTCGACTTCGGCGGCGCCGGTCACGACCGCAAATCCATCCCCGTCGACCTCGCCGGCGGCGGTGATCATCGCCGCGACCTCGGCGGTCGCGAGCCCGTCCGCCACGCACAGCGAGCCCAGACCGACGATCAAGCCGACGCACAAGGCCACGCGCACCCCGACGGCGACGGTCACGCCTTGCCCCGACCCCGACGGTCACGCCCCACCCCGACGCCGACTGTCACACCGCCCGCGTCGGTCGTGCTGACCCAGCCGGCCTGCACGCCGGTCAACCCGCCGACCGGGTGCCATGGCGTCACGACCGGACCGGTGCCGTCGACGACCGACGGCACGCTGACCTACACGGTTCCGAGTACCTGGTCGATCACGCAGGCCACGGCGGCCGATCCGGCGATGACCTGCGTGCTGACCTCGACGTCAGTGGCGACCTGCGTGATCACTGATCCGCAACCGCTGACCCTCTACGGGGTTTCGCTCACCGTCACCGGACCGGCCGACGACCACACGTCCACCTTCGCGGTCACCTACACCGACTCGACGACCGACCCGGCCAACCCGCCGGCGCCGTCGACGCCGACCATCAATCCGTGATCGTCAACTGGTGATCTCGGCCTCGGACGGCGTCCGGGGACCGCCCGGGGCCGCCGTAGCCGCGGCCTCGGCGATCTGTTCGAACCGCTCGCCCGGCATCCCGGCGTCTTCCTGCGCAACCGAGTGGGTACCCGAGCCGGCACCGCCGTTGGCCTCGGCGAGGGCCGCTGCGTTCGCCTTCGCCTCGGCCTGCGCGGCCTGGATGCCCGAGACCCGCCGCAGCGGGACCTCCTTCATCAGGAACGACAGGACGAGCGCGAACACCAGCACGATCGCCCCGACGATGAACACGAGATCCATGGCGTCGGAGAAGCCGACCAGGAACGGATGCGCGATCACCTTGTCGAGCTTCGAGACGAAGGACGTGTCGTTCAGATTGCCCGATCCGCTCTGCAGCGTCGCGATCTGGTCCGGATGGGCCTTGGCGGCCGCCTGGAACGCCGGGGTCGACTGGGCCTTGTCGAACGCCGACGCGATCTTGCCGGGCGCCGACGAGAACAGGATCGACAGGAACACTGCGGCCCCGAGCGTGCCACCCATCTGCCGGAAGAACGTGCCGGACGACGTCGCGACACCGATGTCACGGGGCGACACGGAGTTCTGCATCGCGAGCTGAATCGTCTGCATGTTGAGCCCGAGCCCGATGCCGAACAACATCATGAAGATGTCGGTGATGCCGAGCGAGGTGTCGGCTCCGACGGTGGCCATCAAGGCCATCGCGCCGACCATGACGAAGCTGCCGACGATCGGATAGACCCGATACCTACCGGTGCGCGAGATGATCTGGCCCGAGATCATCGAGGCCGCCATGATGCCCAGGACCATCGGCAGGATCAGCAGGCCGGCCTTGGTCGGCGATGCGCCCTTCACGATCTGCAAGTACAGCGGGATCGACGCGATACCACCGAACATGCCGATGCCGACGACGAACGACTGCGCGGCACCGGTCGCGAACACGCGGTTCTCGAACAGCCGCATCGGGATCAGCGCCTCGTCACCCATGCGCTTCTCGACGAGGACGAAGCCGATGATGCCGATCACGCCGATGACGTAGCAGGCCCACGCGCCGCCGGACATCCAGCCCCAGGTGCGACCCTGCTCCGCGACGACCAGCAGTGGGACGAGGCCGACGATCAGCGCGATAGCGCCCTGCCAGTCGATGCCGTGATCGGTGCGCCGGTGCGGCAACTTGAGCACCCGGTTGACGACGACGAGCGCGAAGAGACCGATCGGGACGTTGACCCAGAAGATCCAGCGCCAGCCGGTGATGCCCAGGATGCTGTTCTGCCCGGACAGGAAGCCGCCGACGACGGGGCCGAGCACGCTCGACGTCGCGAACGTCGCCATGAAGTAACCCATGTACCGCGAGCGCTCCTGGGGCGACACGATGTCGGCCATGATCGCCAGGGCCAGCGAGAAGAGACCGCCGGCGCCGAGACCCTGGAACGCCCGGAAGGCCGCCAGCATGTACATGTTCGTGGCCAGCCCGCACATCGCCGAGCCGGTGATGAAGATGGTGATCGCGAGCAGGAAGAAGGGCTTGCGACCGTAGATGTCCGACAACTTGCCGTACAGCGGAGTCGCGATCGTCGACGTGATCAGGAACGCCGTGGTGACCCAGGCTTGCACCGACAGGCCGTTGAGGTCGTCACCGATGCGCCGGATCGCCGTCGACACGATGTTCTGATCGAGCGCGGCGAGGAACATCCCCAGCAGCAGACCGGTCAGGATCGTCATGATCTGCTTGTGCGTCATCGCCCCGTCGCTGGGGGCTTCGACCGCCTGACGCTCACTCATGACTGCTCCTCTTCGTGGGGTTGCTGTGCTTCGTCCAGCCACGTCGGCCGGTAGGCATCGATCCGATCACTGAACCGCGCGAGCAGGCCCGAGAAGGTCCGCAGCTCGTCGCTCGTCCAACCAGTGAGCATGTTTTGGTAGTGCTCGTTGCGCAACTGCTTATGGTCGCGGAAGACCTGGGCGCCCTTGGCCGTTACGGCGAGGACGCTCGCCCGCCCGTCATCCGGATCGGCGCGCCGCTCGACCAGCCCGTCCTTGACCAGCGTTGCGATCTGCCGGCTCACGGTGGACGGGTCGGCCTGCATGTGGTCGGCCAGCGCGCTCGCGCGCATCGGCCCGTCGACGGCCAGCGTCGTGATGAGCAGATGGGCCGACCACTCGACGTTGTGCCGCGCCGCGGCGAGGAACTGCGATTTGACGCGGGCGAAGCTGCGATTGAGCCGGATGAAGGTGTCGGCGACGGCCGCGGCGTCGTCGACGGACGGCTGCGCGGTCGCGGGCGGCGGTTCGGTCGCGGGCGGCGGTTCGGTCGTAACCGGCGGCTCGTCCACGCCGAGCTGACTCGGGCTGAGCATTGGCGATCCTCGTGACAGGTTAGTTGCTTGCTACCTACAAGTAGTTGCTGGGATCAAGCATCTACTTTTCGGGCGCGAATCGCAAGCCGGACGGGATGGATCTCCGTCACACCGGGTCACCGGCGACCGCGGCGGTGGCCGAAGTCGATCGCAGGTTCGCGCCAATCGGCGCACCTACCAGCGCTGCGGCCGACCGTTGGCGGGCATCCGAGGCAGTCACCATCGGGACCTCCCGCGGTTGAGCCCATCCGGAGACGTCAACGGCCCACTGGCAGCTTCCTGCCACGGCGCAACCCTCCGGCGTGCTGATGACACCTTCTGCGTCCGAGTGACGTCGATGACTGAAGCAGCCCGACGCAGGGCCGCGAGACAACACCCCGACACACGACGAGGCGCCGCACCGATCGGGCCGGAACCCGATCGACGCGACGCCTCGACTCAGTGGTGTACGAAAGCTACGCGTCCACCGTCGGGTGCGTATTGCCTTCGAGCAGCGAGCGGACTTCGGACTCGCGGTAGCGCCGATGGCCGCCGAGCGTCCTGATCGAAGTAAGTTTGCCGGCCTTTGCCCACCGCGTGACCGTCTTCGGGTCGACGCGGAAAAGCGTCGCAACCTCGGACGGCGTGAGCAGTGGCTCAGACTCCGGGCGATGGCGAGATGCCGTCATCGTGGAATCGCCCCCTTCTGGGCTCGTTTATAACGCGGGTCCTGTTCCAACGTTACGACCCCAAGTATGCACATGACATCGGGTAGTTCCTATGGAAACTTGTTGGGGTGTCCACAGTGTGCCATCGAGATCGGGACGTGCTGTTTGCCGTGCCGCGCCTTGCGCCAAACCATGATCAACAGATCGGATGCGTTGATCCACTTTGAACCTACCGCGCTTCGCCCGTTCTGGCACCGATCACCGCAACGACGGCGAATATCGATGCTGTGAGGACGGGCCTGCCCCGTGCACGTCGTCGCACGCGTCGAGGTACGCTGCTGGCACGAGATGACCAACATTCCCGCTCGGGATTGCGCCGCGGCCCCGGCCGCCGCCGACCGACGGATGAGCACATGAGCGAGGGGGTCGACCCATGGGGCGCGGCCGTGCGAAAGCCAAACAGCAGAAAGTCGCTCGCGACTTGAAGTACAACGCGCAGCACACCGACCTGGACGCGTTGCAACGCGAACTCGGCGCCACGCATCCGTATCCCGGTGGTCCCTCGTCACTCGATGACGACGAGGACGACGACACCGAAGACGGCTGGGCCGCTTCCCGCTAGCCGTGTGAGCGCCCCGCTCGTTGGCTCAGCGTCCCGCTCGTTGGACTCAGCGTCCCGCGCCTTGTTGACTCAGCGCGCCCAGTGCGCAGCCGGCCCCTGATAGTCGTCCACCAGCTCGACCTGACCGGTACCCGGCCGCAGGGCGCCGAGCGTCCAGGCCGGCACGCCGCGGGCCGCGAGCAACGCCAGGGCCGCCCGCTCGTCCGGGACGACCGCGATCATGCCGACCCCCAGGTTGAAGGTCGAGCTCCAGCTCGGCGCGCCCCACATCGCCCGTCTGCGCGACCAGGTCGAAGATCGGTTGCGGCGCCCACGTCGCCCGGTCGACGACCGCATCGAGGTGGCCCGGCAGCACGCGCGCGAGGTTGCCGGCCAGCCCGCCACCGGTGATGTGCGCGAATCCGCGCGCACCGCAATCGCGGGCCAGCGCCAGGCAGTCCTGGGCGTAGACGCGTGGTCGGTATGAGCAGTTCGTCGCCCAGCGTCCGACCGTCGAAGCCGCTGGTCGCCAGGGCCAGTCCGCCCCGGTCCAACAACACGTGCCGGACGAGCGAGTACCCGTTGGAGTGCAGGCCGGACGACCCCAGCGCGATCAGGACGTCGCCGGCGCGCAACCGGTCCGCGCCGAGCACCGCATCGGCATTGACCACGCCCGACCCCGGTGCCGGACACGTCGTACTCGTCGACAGCCATCACGCCGGGGTGCTCGGCCGTCTCGCCGCCGACCAGCGCGCAGCCGGCCTGCACGCACCCCTCGGCGATGCCGCTGACGATCGCGGCGATCTTCTCCGGCACGACCTGCCCGGTCGCGATGTAGTCGGTCAGGAACAGCGGCTCGGCGCCGACCACGACCAGGTCGTCGACGACCATGGCCACGAGGTCGATGCCGATCGTGTCGTGCCGGTCGAGCGCCTGCGCGATGGCGATCTTCGTACCGACGCCGTCGGTCGAGCTGGCCAGCACCGGCTGCGGGTAGCGGGCCAGGTCGAGCGCGAACAGCCCGGCGAACCCACCGAGTCCGCCGAGCACCTCGGGCCGGTTGGTGCGCTTGACCGACGCCTTCATCAGCTCGACGGCCCGATCGCCGGCCTCGATGTCGACGCCGGCGGCGGCGTACGACGTCACGGTCAGCTCGACGTTACGGCCGGGTGAGCGCGTCTTCGGCCGAGTAGCTCCGCGGCCTGCTCGGGCTCGCGAGCGCCGCTGCTGCTGCACCGAACGCTCGATGCCCTCGAGGACGTGCTTGCCGACGACGTCTCGGGCAACGCGATCGGGTACTCGCCGTCGAAGCAGGCCCGGCACAGCCGGGTCTTGCGGCTGCTCGCTCGCGGCGATCAGTCCGTCGAGCGAGACGTAACCGAGCGAGTCGGCGCCGATCGAGCGCGCGGATGCCCTCGACGTCCAGGCCGCTGGCGATCAGCTCCGCCTTGGAGGCGAAGTCGATGCCGTAGAAGCACGGCCACTTCACCGGCGGCGACGAGATCCGCACGTGCACCTCGAGCGCGCCGGCCTCGCGCAGCATCCGGACCAGCGCGCGCTGGGTGTTGCCGCGCACGATCGAGTCGTCGACGACGACCAGCCGCTTGCCGCGGATCACGTCGCGCAGCGGGTTCAGCTTCAGCCGGATGCCGAGCTGGCGGATCGTCTGCGACGGCTGGATGAACGTCCGCCCGACGTAGGAGTTCTTGACCAGGCCCAGCCCGTACGGGATGCCGGACTCCTCGGCGTAGCCGATCGCGGCCGGCGTGCCCGACTCGGGCGTCGGGATCACCAGGTCGGCCTCGGCCGGATGCTCGCGGGCCAGCCGGCGGCCGACCTCGACCCGGGTCGAGTGCACGCTGCGGCCGGAGATCGTGGTGTCCGGCCGGGCCAGGTAGACGTACTCGAACACGCAGCCCTTCGGCTCGGGCGTGGCGAAGCGCTGCGAGCGCAGGCCGTCCTCGTCGATCGCGATCAGCTCGCCGGGCTCGATCTCGCGGACGAAGCTGGCGCCGACGATGTCGAGCGCGGCGGTCTCGGAGGTGACGACCCAGCCCCGCTCGAGCCGGCCGAGCACGAGCGGGCGAACGCCCTGCGGGTCGCGCGCGGCGTAGAGCGTGTGCTCGTCCATGAAGACGAGCGAGAAGGCGCCGCGCAGCTTAGGCAGCACCTCCATGGCGGCCTGCTCGACCGAGACGTCCGGACGGGCGGCGAGCAGCGCGGTGAGCAGGTCCGAGTCGGTGGTCGCGGCCATGGCGTCAGCCCGCAGGCCGGCGGCCTTGGCCTCGTCGGCGAGCTCGGCGGTGTTGACCAGGTTGCCGTTGTGGCCCAGCGCCAGCCCCGTCCCGGCCGACGTCGTCCGGAAGCTCGGCTGCGCGTTCTCCCAGGTCGTCGAACCGGTCGTCGAGTAGCGGGTGTGGCCGACCGCGATGTGACCCTGCAGGGTCGCGAGGGTGGCCTCGTCGAAGACCTGCGACACGAGGCCGAGGTCCTTGTAGACGACCATCGACGCGCCGTCGCTGACCGCGATGCCGGCCGCCTCCTGGCCGCGGTGCTGCAGCGCGTAGAGGCCGAAGTAGGTGAGCTTGGCGACCTCCTCGCCAGAGGCCCAGACACCGAAGACGCCGCAGGCGTCCTGCGGTCCCTTGTCACTGTCGAGGAGGTCGTGGGTCAGTCTGCCGTCAGCGCGCGCCACGTGATCGAGTCTATCGGCTGATCGGGTCGATGCGGGGCGCACGCGACGCACGCACTTTTGGCGGCGCAACCTCATATGCGCTGCAGCGCCGCCAAAAGCGTTACGAGAAGAGCGGGAGCTGGTCGGCAAGGTCGGCGCGGGTTCCGCTCGCCGCCACGGCACCCCCGGCAACCGCGTCGGACCAGGCCAGCCGGCCGGACGCGAGTCGCAGCCAGGTCAACGGATCGGTCTCGATCACGTTCGGCGGCGTGCCCCGCGTGTGCCGTGGCCCGGCGACGGCCTGGACGGCGACGTACGGCGGCACGCGCAGCTCGACCGACCGGCCCGGCGACTGTGCCGCGAGCACCTCCGCAAGCGTTCGGGTGACGGCGGCCAGGGCGGCCGGTTCGAACGGGACGGGGTCGCGGTCGGGAAGGCTGCGCGACAGGTCGTCGGTGTGGACGACGAGTTCGATCAGGCGGGTGCTGAGCCAGCCGGCGACGGTGGCCGGCCCGCGCCCGCCGCGGATGACGGCGTTCGGCGCCTGCTCGGCGTACGCCGACGTCGCGGACGGCAGGGCCCGGATCGCGGCGATCAGCTCGCGTGGCGACAGCTCGGCGGCGGCGTCCTCGGTGCTCTCCGCGATCGCCGCGGCGGCGGGTCGGTACGCGCGGACGTACTCGGGGATCGGAATCGCCGGTCCGGGATCGGGCTCGGCCAGCCGTCCGATCAGCCCGCGATGGGTCAGCAGGACGTGGGCGGTCAGCATCCGCACATCCCACCCGGCCAGGACGGACGGGCGGGCGAAATCGGCGTCCGGCACGTCGTCGAGCCAGTCGACCAACGTCCGCGACTGGGCAGTGAACGCCGCGGCTGCGGCCAGCGAGGACCGGGCCATGTCGTCCATCCTCGCAACCCCCGCCACCGACTTTGCACCCAAGTTGTGGGCGATTTCCGGGCCTGGGCGCGGAAATCGCCCGCAACTTGGGTGCAAAGTCGCGGGGGGGACGGACGACGCCCACGGGCTCGGACGACAGTGAACGGGCCGCCGCGGGTCGGCAACGGACGACGCAACAGGCCGCGGACGGTGCTCTTCTCAGCCGAACTGGCGGGGCAGCGTGCCGGTCCAGGCCCGGCGCAGTTCGTTCGTCGAAACGGTGAATTGGCCCTGCACCTCGAGCTCGGACGACAGGACGTCGACGACGCCGAGGCGCACGTGCGGCAGCCCGCGCGCCGCGCACATGTCGGTGAAGCGGACCTCCTCGGTGCGCGGCACGGCGACGATCGCCCGTCCGACCGATTCGGAGAACAGCGCCACGAACGGGTCGACCCGCCGGCAGGACGACCCGCACGCCGGCGTTGCCGAGCAGGCAACCCTCGACGAGCGCCTGCGCGAGGCCGCCGTCGGACAGGTCGTGCGCGGCGTCGATCAGCCCGTCGCGCGAGGCGTTGATCAGGACGTCGGCGAGCAGCCGCTCGCGCTCGAGGTCGACGCGCGGCGGATGCCCACCCAGGAACCCGTGGACGACATGCGCCCACTCCGACCCACCCAACTCGTCGTACGTGTCGCCGAGCAGGTAGACCGGCGCGCCGTCGGTGCGAAACCCGGCGCGCGTTCGGCGGGTCACGTCGTCGATCACGCCGAGCACCCCGATGACCGGCGTCGGCAGGATCGGCGACGAGCCGGTCTGGTTGTAGAAGCTGACGTTGCCGCCCGTGACCGGCACACCCAGCTGGAGGCACGCGTCGGCCAGGCCGCGGACGGCCTCGGCGAACTGCCACATGACGGCCGGGTCCTCGGGCGAGCCGAAGTTGAGGCAGTTCGTGACCGCGAGCGGACGGGCGCCCGTCGTCGCGACGTTCCGGTACGCCTCGCAGAGCGCGAGCTGCGCGCCGGCGTACGGGTCGAGCCGCGTGTAGCGCCCGTTGCCGTCGGTGGCGAGCGCGATGCCGCGCGGCGCCGCCCCCGATGCGGATCATCCCGGCGTCCTCGGGCTGCGCGAGCACGGTGTCGCCCATGACGTAGCGGTCGTACTGGTCGGTGACCCACGACTTGTCGGCCAGGTTCGGCGACGCGACGAGGCGCAGCAGGGTCGAGCGCAGCTCGGCGCCGTTGCGCGGACGGGGCAGCGAGTGGTCGAAGTTGATGCGCGTCCTGGTCGATCGGCCGCTCGATCGGGCCGCTCGTAGACCGGTCCGTCGTGGGCGGCCGTCCGCGGCGGGATGTCGACGATCTGCTCGCCGTGCCAGCGCATCCGCAGCCGGCCGGTGTCGGTGACCGTCCCGATGACGGTCGCGGTGACGTCCCACTTGCGGCAGATCTCGAGGAATCGATCGAGCCGCTGCGGCGTGACGACCGCCATCATCCGTTCCTGCGACTCGCTCATCAGGATCTCTTCGGGCGACGAGCGTCGGATCGCGCAGCGGCGCGAGGTCGAGGTCGACGTCCATGCCGCCGGTGCCGGCCGCGGCCAGCTCGGTGGTCGCGCACGACAGGCCGGCCGCGCCGAGGTCCTGGATGCCGACGACGAGGTCCTCGGCGAAGATCTCGAGGCAGCACTCGATCAGCACCTTCTCGGCGAACGGGTCGCCGACCTGCACGCTGGGCCGCTTGCTGCTGCCCCTCGCTCTCGAAGGTCGCGCTGGCCAGCACGGACGCCCCGCCGATGCCGTCGCCGCCGGTCCGCGCGCCGAACAGCACGACGTGGTTGCCCGGCCCGTCGGCCTTGGCCAGCTTGATCGCGTCGGCGCGCAGGACCCCGACGCAGAGCGCGTTGACGAGCGGGTTGCCGAGGTAGGTCTCGTCGAACACGACCTCGCCGCCGATGTTCGGCAGGCCCAGGCAGTTGCCGTAGCCGCCGATGCCGGCGACGACGCCCGGCAGCACCCGGGCGGTGTCGGGCGCGTCGACGCCGGGCCGAAGCGCAGCGAGTCCATGACCGCGACCGGCCGCGCGCCCATGGTCAGGATGTCGCGGACGATGCCGCCGACGCCGGTCGCCGCGCCCTGGTGCGGCTCGACGTAGGACGGGTGGTTGTGCGACTCGATCTTGAACGTGACCGCCCAGCCGTCACCGACGTCGACGACGCCGGCGTTCTCGCCCATGCCGACCAGCAGCGCGTCGGTCTTCGGGGCCTTCTCGCCGAACTGGCGCAGGTGGACCTTGGACGACTTGTACGAGCAGTGCTCGCTCCACATGACCGAGTAGATCGCCAGCTCGGCGCTGGTCGGGCGGCGGCCGAGGATCTCGCGGATCTTCGCGTACTCGTCGTCGGGCGCAGCCCCAGCTCGGCGTACGGCTGCGGCTGATCGGGAGATGCTTCGGCCGCGCTCGACGGTGTCGATCACGAGGACCCGTCGCGGGTCATCGATGCCCGATCAGCGAGAGGAAGAAGCCGAGCCCGTCGGTGCGCGGGCCGGTCAGCGTCTTCGACGGCGTGCTCGGGGTGCGGCATCAGGCCGACGACGTTGCCGGCCTCGTTGCGGATGCCGGCGATGTCGCGGTAGCTGCCGTTCGGGTTGTCGTCGAGGTAGCGGGCGACGACGCGGCCCTCGGCCTCGAGCTTGTCGAGCGTGCGCTCGTCGGCGACGTAGCCGCCCTCGCCGTTCTTGATCGGGATCGTGACGACCTGGTTGGCGCGGTACCTCGACGTCCAGCTGCGTCGTCGTGTTCTCGATGCGCAGCGTCTGGTCGCGGCAGACGAACTTGCGGTGGTCGTTGCGGATCAGGGCGCCGGGCAGCAGGTGGGCCTCGCAGAGCACCTGGAATCCGTTGCAGATGCCGAGCACGGGCAGGCCGTCCTTGGCCGCCTTGACGATCGAGCCCATCACCGGCGCGAAGCTGGCGATCGCGCCGCAGCGCAGGTAGTCGCCGTAGGAGAAGCCGCCGGGCAGCACGACCGCGTCGACGTCGTGCAGGTCCGGATCGGCGTGCCACAGCGGGACCGGCTCGGCCCCGGCGAGGCCGATCGCGCGCGAGCGCGTCACGGTCGTCGAGGCTGCCGGGAAAGGTCACGACGCCCACACGTACCGCCACGGTCACAGGCTACCGGTTTCGCTACGGCCGGCTCGCGCTCGTCCGCATCCACCGGGCCCGCGCGCGTCGGACGACTACTCCACGCGGCTCCTCGCGGCCGGAGCGTGACAGACCGGAAGAACACCGCACCCGATCTTGACCTGTCTCGAACATTCGCGGCGGATCGTTGGCACACATGGACGCGAGTGGATCGACGGCGGGCAGTTGGGCCGCGATGGCCCGGCTGCTGCGCCGCACCGGCTTCGGCACGACCGGCGTCGAGGTCGATGCGGCGCTGGCCGCTGGTCCGTCCGCCTACGTCGCCACGCTGCTCTCGGCCGGACCGCCGACCGATCCAGGAGCGACCGCAACGCCGCTACCCAGTTTCGCCAGCGATCGCCGCCGGTCGGAAAGTCGGCGCTCGAAAGACGACCGCAAGCAGCGCAATGAGCAGGTCGGCGCGCAGCTGTTGACCCTGACGAGCTGGTGGATCCGGCGGATGGTCGCCGTCCAGCAGCCGTTCGGCGAGAAGCTGACCTTCTGCTGGCACAACCACTTCGCGACCGCGGCGACGAAGGTCCGCGACGCGAGCTGCTGGCCGCCCAGAACGCGACGCTGCGCACGCTGGGCCGCGGCGACTTCCGCACGCTGGCGCTGGCGATGCTCACCGACGCGGCGATGCTGCGCTGGCTCGACGGCGAGCAGAACACCGCCGCGGCGCCGAACGAGAACCTGTCGCGCGAGTTCATGGAGCTGTTCGCCCTCGGCCACGGCGACGGCTACACCGAGACCGACGTCCGCGAGGGCGCCCGGGCGCTGACCGGCTGGGATCTACCGCGCGGACGGCATCGACCGTGCTCGTCGCGCGCCGGCACGACAGCGGCAGCAAGACGTTCCTCGGCGTCACCGGCAACCTCGACCAGACCGGGTACTGCGACGCGGTGCTGGCCCGTCCGGCCTCGCCCCGCTACCTGGCCACGCGGTGGTGGGGACAGCTCGCCTCGGACACGGCGCCGTCGTCCGCGGCTGGTCGGACCGGCTGGCGGCCGCCTACGGACCGCAGCGCTCGATCTCGGCGCTGGTGAACGCGATGTTGACCGCGCCGGAGTTCACCGCCGCGCAGGGGTCATCGGTGATCAACCCGGTCGAATGGCTCATCGGCGCCGTCCGGGCGCTGAAGGTGCCCGTGACGACGGACGCCGCGGCCAAGAAGCTGCTCGTCGTCCTGCGCGAGCTCGGGCAGGTGCCGTTCTATCCGCCGAACGTCAGCGGCTGGCCGTCCGGGCAGGCCTGGCTCTCGACCGCGGCGGCCGACGTCCGGATGCAGGCCGCGACGGCGCTGGCCGCAGGCGGGCGACCTCTCGACGCGTGGCCGACGCGGCCGCCGTCGGCCCGGCTCGACGCCACCGCGCACCTGCTCGGCATCGCGACCTGGTCGATCGCGCAGCGCGGCCGTGCTGCAGCCGCTGACCGGCGATCCGGCGCAGTTGGTCGCCGTCGCGCTGAACACCCCCGAATACCTGACGCACTAGGAGCGGATCGATGGACACGATGACCGACGGCGCTTCCTGATCGCCTCCGGAGTCGACGGGCGGCGCCGCGCTGGCGGCCGGCGCGAGCGCGGTCACCTGGAAGCAGCTGCACGACCGCGCCGCCAGCCGACCCGCTGCCCGCCGGCTCGAAGGTGCTGGTCATCGTCACGCTGTACGGCGGCAACGACGGCCTGAACACCGTTATCCCGTACGCGGATCCGGCCTATCACTGCGCCCGGCCGGAGCTGGCGTACGCCGAGGCGGACGTGCTGCACCTCGATCGACGCTGGGGCTGAACCCGGCGATGACCGGCTTGGACAAGCTCTGGCAGGCCAAGCAGCTGGCGATCGTCCGCGGGGTCGGCTACCCGAATCCCGACCACAGCCACTTCCGGTCGATGGACATCTGGCAGACCGCGTCGCCGGACGAACCCGTCAACACCGGCTGGATCGGTCGCTGGCTCGACGCGACCGGCGACGACCCGATCCGGGCGGTGAACATCGGTTCGGTGCTGCCGCCGCTCGCGGTCGGGCACGAAGGCGACGGCCGCGGCGCTGCCGACTCGGCAAGGCGCGTCCGCTGTCGGCGACGTTGACGTCGGCGCTGACCGGGCTCGGCAAGGACGACGCCTCCGACACCGCTGCCGAAGGCATGGTCTGCACGCGCGTACCGCGCCGAGCGGACGGTGGCCTCGACATTCGGCCGCATCCTCGACCCGAACGCGTCGGACCCGAACAGCGACCCACAGGCGGCCGCCGGCTCCGCCGGCGGGCAGGGCAGCCTCAAGGAGCAGCTCGACCTGGTCGGGCGGTGCGTCAAGGCGGGCGTGCCGACGTCGGTCTATTCGGTGAGCCTCGGCGGGTTCGACACCCACGCCGACGAGAAGGGCACCCAGCAGACGCAGCTCGGCGTCCTCGACACCGCCGTGTCGGGCTTCCTGGCCGACATGGCCGGCGACCCGCACGGGCGCGGCGTCGTCGTGCTGGTCTACTCGGAGTTCGGACGGCGGGTGGCCGCGAACGCATCGCAGGGCACCGATCACGGCACGGCCGGGCCGGTGTTCGTCGCGGGCGTGCCGGTGCGCGGGGGGCTTCTACGGCGACCGAGCCGTCGCTGACCGATCTGGACGACGGCGACCTCAAGGCCAGCACCGACTTCCGCGTCGTCTACGGCGAACTGGTCGGCAAGGTGCTCGGCACCGACCCGCCAAGGTCCTCGGCACCGAGCGTCCGGCCCTCGGCCTCATCGCCTGAGCAGAGCGCGCGCCGCCCAACGCTGATATCCATGCGACGCCATGACGGCCGCCACGTATCAGCGTCCCGCCTCCAGCCGGAGCAAGCGGACGGGCAGCGGGCTCAGCGGTGGATGGTGAACGACTCGATCACGGGGTTGGCGAGCAGGGTGTCGGCGAGCGTCGTGAGCGCCGCATCGTCGATGTCGTCGTCGACGTCCAGCTCGAAGTGCTTTCCCTGGCGGACGTCGTTCACGCCGTGGATGCCCAGCCGGCCGACCGCCCCGACGATCGCCTGCCCCTGCGGGTCGAGGATCTCGGGTTTGAGAACGACGTCGACGACGACGCGGGCCACGGCGCAACTCCTAGATCAGGCCGACTCCGGTCGAGTCGTCGGCGGCCATCAGCGTAACGGGCGAGGATCAGTCGAAACGTTCGCCGGTGAGCCGCTCGTACGCCTCGACGTAGCGAGCGCGCGTCGCGGCGATCACGTCCTCGGGCAGGCCCGGCGGCTCTTCGCCGGACGCGCGGTCCCAGCCCGACGCGGGCGACAGCAGCCAGTCGCGCACGTACTGCTTGTCGTAGCTGGCCTGCGGCCGTCCGGGCTGCCAGTCGTCGGCCGGCCAGAAGCGGGACGAGTCGGGGGTGAGCACCTCGTCGGCCAGCACGAGCGTGCCGTTCGCCGCCCGTCCGAACTCGAACTTGGTGTCGGCGAGCAGGATGCCCGCGCGGCCGCGATCGACGCCGCCCGCTCGTAGATGGCGAGGGTCAGCCGGCGCAGCTCGGACGCCGTCGCCTCGCCGACCTCGGCGGCCACCGCCTCGTAGGTCACGTTCTCGTCGTGCTCGCCGAGGGCGGCCTTGCTGGCCGGGGTGAAGATCGGCTCGGGCAACCGGTCGCCGTCGACCAGCCCGCCGGGCAGCGAGACCCCGCAGACCGCGCCCGTCCGGTTGTAGTCGATCAACCCGGACCCGGTCAGGTAGCCGCGCGCGACCGCCTCGACCAGCACCATGTCGAGCGGTTGGCAGAGCATCGCCCGGCCGCGGAACTCGGGCGGGATCGACGGATCATCCACGCTGATCAGGTGATTCGGGACGATGTCGCCGAGCTGCTCGAACCACCAGACCGACAGCGCGGTGAGAATCCGGCCCTTGTCGGGGATGGGCGTCGACAGGATGAAGTCGAACGCCGAGATGCGATCGCTCGCGACCATCAGCAGCCCACCGTCGGGTGTGCGGTAGAGGTCGCGGACCTTGCCGCTGTGCAGGGGGGCCAGTGTCTCGGTCACCTCCTCATGCTGCCAGATTCCCGGCTAATCTCCCGGGCATGGACGATGTGATCCTGCGACCGGCGCGCCTCGACGACCTGGCCCTGCTCGACCGGGGCGCCGTGCCCGCCGACGACCCGTTCAACTTCTTCGGCTACCGCGGCGGCAACCGACTGCAGCAGCGCTTCGCCGACACCGGTCTGCTCACGGACGAGTCGGGCACGCTGATGGTCGAGGTCGACGGCACCGCGATCGGCGACGTCAGCTGGTTCCAGCTCGCGTACGGCCCGCCGGGCGCCGGGCACGCGTTCAACATGGGGATCAGCCTGGTCCCCGGCCAGCGCGGCCGCGGTTACGGGACGCTGGCGCAGCGGCAGCTCGCCGCGTACCTGTTCGCGACCACCCGCGTCCATCGCATCGAGGCAAGTACCGACGTCGAGAACATCGCCGAGCAGCGGGCGCTCACCAAGGCCGGCTTCCAACGCGACGGGGTGATCCGCGGCGCTCAGTGGCGGATGGGCGCGTGGCACGACATGGTCGTCTTCAGCCGCCTGCGCACCGACGCCTGACTGGTCAGGAACGGGACGAGAAGACCCCGGCCGGCAGCGCGCCGTTGCCGATGATGACCCGGCTCAGGCCGCGGCCGAGCTCGGTGAGTCGCTGCGCGCCTTCGACGCCCAGCGGACGCATAGCCGGCAACGTCAGCACGTCCGTGCGGTGCTCGATGCTCTCGCGCTGGGCCGTGCCGGCCTCGGTCAGTTCCCCAGCGGACGAGAGAATCCCCTTGTCCTGAAGGGACTTCTGCGCGTCCGACCACTGCTCGTCCGACCAGAAGCGCAGCACCTTGGCCGACTCGACCGTGAAGCCCCGCCCGGTCGCGACGTGGGTGACGATCGCCTCGATCCCGCTGAGTTCGGCGTCGAGCAGCGCCGCGATATGGCCGTCGCCGCGGAATTCCCGCAGCAGCGTCGCCCCGTGCCACAGCACGAGGTGCGGCTCATCCGGCCAGGGCAGCGCGGCGTGGGCCGCGAACAGCGGGCGCCCCTCGACCGGCAGATCGGATGCGGCCGCGCGCACCAACGACGCCGCCTCGGCCACCTCGGGGCCCTCGACCTGCGAGCCGAGCAGCCGCCGCAGCGCCGCGTCGACACCGGCGTAGCGCGCGACCAGGATCGCCTCGGGCGTCGCCAGCGTCCAGGCCCGCGGAATGTGCCGTCCGACCAGCTCGCCGTTGAAGTTGTAGAACGTGGCGGTGACGACGGCCGGGCTCACCGGTCCCATCGCGGCCGCCCGGCTGGCGAAGTAGCCCATCCGGCCCGGCCGCAGCCCGGCCGCGACGTACAGCTCCTCGGGCTCGGGCGCGAAGTACACCATCGAGTGCAGCACCTCGATTGCCCGGCAGACGCGGCCGGCCAACGGGATCAGTTCATCGTCCATGAGTCCGCACGCTAACGGCTCATACTTCAAATGTCACCGTTACTCGGTGACCGGATTCCTTAGAGAATCGGCTCGGCGACGTAGGACGCGGCGGCCGGATCGGACGCCAGCACGTCCGAGATCTCGGCGATCACCGCGGCGACCTGGGCGCGCGCCGCACCGGTGAACGCGAGCGGCTCGGCGAGAAGCGCGTCGAGCTGGGCGGCACTCAGGCCCAGGCGCGAGTCGAGGCTCAACCGCTCGAACAGGTCGTTGCGGTCAGAACCCTTCTCGCGCATGTCGAGGGCGACACTCACCGCGTTCTGCTTGATCACCTCGTGGGCGCTCTCGCGGCCGGCGCCGGACCGCACGGCCGCCATCAGCACCTTCGTCGTCGCCAGGAACGGCAGGTAGCGATCGAGCTCGCGCGCGATCACCGCCGGGAACGCACCGAATTCGTCGAGGACGGTCAGCGTCGTCTCGAGCAGCCCGTCCAAGGCGAAGAAGGCGTCGGGCAGCGCGACCCGGCGCACGACCGAGCACGACACGTCGCCCTCGTTCCACTGGTCGCCGGCGAGCTCGGCGCCCATCGACGCGTAGCCGCGCAGGATCACGGCGAACCCGTTGATGCGCTCGGCCGAGCGGGTGTTCATCTTGTGCGGCATCGCCGACGAGCCGACCTGACCGGGCTTGAACCCCTCGGTGACGAGTTCGTTGCCGGCCATCAGCCGGATCGTCTTGGCCAGCGACGACGGCGCCGCCGCGACCTGGACGAGCGCGGTCAGGACGTCGAAGTCGAGCGAGCGCGGGTAGACCTGTCCGACGCTGGTGAGCACTCGTCGGAACCCGAGGTGATCGGCGACCCGCCGCTCGAGTTCGGCGAGCTTGCCGGCGTCACCGTCCAGCAGATCGAGCATGTCCTGGGACGTGCCGACCGGGCCCTTGATGCCGCGCAGCGGGTAGCGCGCGACCAGATCGTCCACCCGTCCGAGCGCGACCAGCAGTTCGTCCGCGGACGTCGCGAACCGTTTGCCGAGGGTCGTGGCCTGGGCGGCGACGTTGTGCGAGCGCCCGGCCATCACGAGCGAGTCGTACTCGGCCGCGCGCCGGGCCAGCCGTGACAGGACAGCCAGCACCTTGTGGCGGACGACGGCCAGCGCGTCGCGGATCTGCAGCTGCTCGACGTTCTCGGTGAGATCGCGGCTCGTCATGCCCTTGTGGATCTGCTCGTGGCCGGCGAGCGCGGCGAACTCCTCGATGCGCGCCTTCACGTCGTGCCGGGTGACCCGCTCGCGCGCGGCGATGGAGTCGAGGTCGACGGCCGCGGTCCCCTGGGCGACGATCGCCTCGTACGCCTCGATCGCGCCGTCCGGTACGGCGACGCCCAAGTCACGCTGCGCGCGCAGCACGGCGACCCAGAGCTGTCGTTCGAGGACGATCTTGTGCGCGGGCGACCAGATCGTGGCCATCGCCGTCGATGCGTAGCGGGCCGCGAGGACGTCAGGGATGGCGGGCTTCACGGCTCCATTGTCCCGTACCCGGAAGTCCCCGTGTTCCCGCTACCAGCGCAGAATCGGGTCGTGCGCCACCAGCAGGAGCCCGGCGAAGTCCGGCGCGTCGCCCGTCTGGCCGATCCAGCCGACCTCGGCCTTCCAGTCGTCGACGATCACGGTCACGTCGCGCGAGGTCGTGCGGTCGTTGCTGTTCTCGGCCTCGATGTCCGGCGTGTCCGGACCGGCGTGGGCGGTGACGACGACCACCACGGTCGCGCCGAGCGCATCGTGCGCGCGGACCTCGACCGCGCACAGCGTCGTGTCGGCGTCGATCGTCCGCGATGAGTCGGTGAGCTGGTATCCGGGCAGCTCCCGGTTGAGCGCGATCAGGACGTCCTGCACCGGGTCGCCGCTGGTCACGAATGGGCAGGGCGGTGTCGACGCGAGCTGGCGAAGGTTGTCGGTGAGCGGGACCTGGGACTGCGCGAGCGCGGCGAAGTTGGTGAGCAACACATCGGTCGGGTCGAGCGGGCGCGTGGTCGGCGACGGGACGATCGACGGGACCGGGGCCGGACCCGCGGTCGTGCGGGCGTGCCGGTCGACGTTCGATACCACGACCACCGCAAGGACGAGCGCGCCGATGCTCAGCCAGACCCGCAGCGGACCACTCGTCCACCACGCGGGTGCGGCGTGCGGCGCGTGACCGGCATCGATGACATCGTCGCCGTTCGTCGAATCGGCCGATCCGTCGTCGTCGTAGATGTCGAAATCGACGATGCCGTCGGGTCGTCGACTGGCTGCGCTGCCGGACACCTCACTACTGTGCGCTGCCCCGGACCCGCCGCGCCAGTTTCAACTATTACGAGTCGGTGCCGGCCGCCGCGGCGATGTCGCGACGCCACTGCGCATCGGGGAACCGCACCGTGGCGAGCAGTGCGTACGCGTCGCGCCTGGCGTCGTCGACGGTCGGACCCACGGCGGTCACCGACAGCACCCGTCCACCGTTCGACACGATCGCGCCGTCGTCGCGGCGGCGCGTCCCGGCGTGAATGACGCCGGGCGACTCGGCGCCCGCGATCACGTCGCCGGTGCGGGGCGAGTCGGGGTAACCGGCCGCGGCCATCACGACGGTGACGGCGGCACCGCCGCGCCAGGTCAGCGGGGGCAGCGTCGCGAGGCGGCCGGTCGCGGTCGCGCGCAGCACCCCGGCGAGCGGCGTCTCGAGCAGCGCCAGGACGACCTGCGTCTCGGGGTCGCCGAAGCGGGCGTTGAACTCGACGACCCGAGGGCCACGGCCGGTGAGGGCCAGCCCGACGTACAGCAGGCCGGCGAACGGCGTGCCGCGCGCGGCCAGCTCGGCGATCGTCGGCTCGGCGACGGTGCGGACGATGTCGTCGACCAGGCCGGCGGGCAGCCACGTCAACGGTGCGTAGGCCCCCATACCGCCGGTGTTCGGTCCGGTGTCGCCATCGCCGATGCGCTTGAAATCCTGGGCGGGCAGCAACGGGATGACGGTGACGCCGTCGGACAGGCAGAACAGCGACACCTCCGGACCGTCCAGGTACTCCTCGATGACGACGCGCCCGCAGGCGGCGGCGTGATCGAGTGCGGCCGCCCGGTCGGACGTGACGAGCACGCCCTTGCCGGCGGCCAGCCCGTCGTCCTTCACCACGTACGGCGCGCCGAACTCGTCGAGGGCGGCCGCTGCCGCGTCGGGCGTCGTGCAGAGGTGGGCGCGCGCGGTCGGGACGCCGGCGGCGGCCATGACGTCCTTGGCGAACGCCTTGCTGCCTTCGAGCTGCGCGGCGGCGCGCGACGGGCCGAAGCAGTCGATCCCCGCGGCCCGCACGGCGTCGGCGACCCCGGCGACGAGGGGGGCCTCGGGGCCGACGACGACCAGGTCCGCGTGGACTTCGGTCGCCAGTCTTGCGACGGCGGCCGGGTCGAGCGCGTCGACGCCCCGCTGTTCGGCGACCGCTGCGGTGCCGGCGTTGCCGGGGGCGCAGATCAGGGCGGTGACGTCCGGGTCGGCGGCCAGCGCCAGGCAGAGCGCGTGCTCGCGGGCGCCGTTGCCGATGACCAGAACCCGCACGACGCGCGAGCCTACCGGGGTGCCGCCGTCCCCCGACTTTGCACCCAGATTCGCGGTTGTCCGCCCTTCGATCGGGCCGATCCACCCACATCCTGGGTGCAAAGTCGCGGTCGCGCCGCCGACGGACGGGCGGTCAGTGGAGCAGGTCGCGCACCGCGATCGTCTCGTCACGGCCGGGGCCGACGCCGATCGCCGAGATCGGGGCCTTGATCATTGCCTCGAGCGCGTCGACGTAATCCCGGGCGTTCTTCGGCAGATCCGCGAGCGTGGTGGCCTTCGAGATGTCCTCGTCCCAGCCGGGGAAGGTCTCGTAGATCGGCCGGGCGCGCGCGAATTCCCGTTGCGTCATGGGCATTTCGTCGTGCCGGACGCCATCGACGTCATAGGCGACGCACACCGGCACCTCGGGCATGCCGGTCAGGACGTCGAGCTTGGTCAGGACGAAGTCGGTGACGCCGTTGACGCGCGCGGCGTACCGCCCGACGACGGCGTCGAACCAGCCGCAGCGGCGCGGACGTCCGGTCGTGACGCCGTACTCGGCGCCGATCTCGCGCAACAGATCGCCCTTGTCGTCGAGCAACTCGGTCGGGAACGGCCCCTCGCCGACGCGCGTCGTGTAGGCCTTGACGATCGCGATGACGCCGCTGATCCGGGTCGGCGGGATGCCGCTGCCGGTGCAGGCGCCGCCGGCCGTCGCGTTCGACGACGTGACGAACGGGTACGTGCCGTGGTCGACATCGAGCAGCGTCGCCTGGCCGGCCTCGAGGACGATCGTCTTGCCGTCGTCCAACATCCGCTCGAGCAGCAGGGACGTGTCGGCGACCATCGGCCGCAGGCGGTCGGCGTACGAGAGCAGTTCGTCGACCACCTCGTCGACGTCCACCGCCCGTCGGTTGTAGATCTTGACGAGGATCTGGTTCTTGAGGTTCAGGGCGCCGGCGACCTTGGCGCGTAGCCCGTCCTCGTCGAACAGGTCCTGCACGCGGATGCCGATGCGCGACATCTTGTCGGCGTACGCGGGCCCGATGCCGCGGCCGGTCGTCCCGATGCGCTGGCTGCCCAGGAAGCGTTCGGTGACCTTGTCGAGCGTGCGGTTGTACGACGGGATGACGTGGGCCGAGGCACTGACCACGAGCTTGGAGGTGTCGACACCGCGCGCCTCGAGCCCGTCGATCTCTTCGAACAGGACGCCGATGTCGACGACCACGCCGTTGCCGATCACCGGGATGCAGCCGGGCGTGAGAATCCCGGACGGCAACAGGTGCAGCGCGTACTTCTCGCGCTCGGCGCCGTGTCCGATGACGATGGTGTGTCCGGCGTTGTTGCCACCGTTGAACTTGACGACCGAGTCGACGCGGCTACCGAGCAGGTCGGTGGCCTTGCCCTTGCCTTCGTCGCCCCACTGGGCGCCGACGAGAACGATCGCGGGCATGGCGACTCCTTGACCTGGACAGCGTGCGCGAGCCGTGCCGAACAGTAATCGAGGCCGTCCGCACACTCCGAATCGGCGCGACCGGAATCACGGCGATCGGCCGGCGGCGGCGGTCAGGCGAGCGCGGCGACCGCGGGCTCCGCGTGGTCAGGCGAGCGCGGCGACCGCGGCGGGGTCGCTGTCGCGCAGGAACGTCGCGCAGCGCTGCGCCTCGTCGTCCTCGCCGATGTCGGCCGCCGCGACGGCGAGCGCGTTGAGGGCCCGGAGGAATCCGCGGTTCGGTTCGTGCGACCACGGGATCGGGCCGTTGCCCTTCCAGCCGGAGCGCCGCAACGCGTCGAGGCCCCGGTGATAGCCGGTCCGCGCATACGCATAGGCCTCGACGGGGCGGCCGGCAGCCAGCGCCGCGTCGGCGAGGGCGGCCCAGGCGGCGCTCGACGTCGGGTTCGCGGCGGCGACATCGGTCGGGTCGTCGCCGGCGGCCAGCCGGGCCACGGCCGGGTCGTCGGGAAGCAGGGTCGGGGCGGCGAGCAGATTGCCGAACGAGGTCATGCGCCGATTCTGCCCTGCGCCACCCGCCGGCGCGCAGATGAGCGCCGCGCGGGGCCGCCGATCGGCGCCTGCACGCCTCGACTTTGCACCCAGAATGTGGGCTGACCGGCAGGTTTTCGGGTCAACCAGGCCACATTCTGGGTGCAAAGTCGAGCGTGGAACGGCGACGGGTGGGCCGAGCGAGTTCAGCGGGCGGCGAGGGCCTGGGCGCCGGCGACGAACAGCGCGATACCGGACGAGTAGTAGGCCTGCTCGTCATCGCAGTCGAGCAGGACGTCGGCGGCCTCGATCAGCGCCGGATAGCGATCGGCGGGCAGCGTCGTCAAACCCGTGCGCTTCATGGCGAGCAGCGCTTCGTGCTCGTCGTCCGACTGCCCGGGCGCCGCGCCCGGCAGCGCCGACACGAGCGTGACCGCCGTGCGCATCGCCTGGGTTGCGAGGTCGGCGGAATCGCGCACCGAGAAGCCGGCCTCGCGCAACAGGGCCAACACCGCCTCGGCGAGATCGCGGCCCTCGTCGCACATCAGCACCCGTGGGAACGCGAGCGAGACGGAGCCCGGGTGCGCCCGCAGCGCGTCGACGATCCGGACGAGCAGGACGTCGAGCCGGTCCGACCAGGGCTGCGACGCGTCGAGCGCGAGGTCGATGCCCGCGAACAGCTCGTCGCCCATGGCCGCGAGCAACTCGTCCTTGTTGCTGACGTGCCAGTACAGCGCCATCGGAGTCACGCCGAAGTCCTGACCGAGACGGCGGATCGTCACGGCCTCGATGCCTTCGGCATCGGCGAGTTCGAGGGCTCGCCGCACAACCGTGTTGCGGCTCAGCTGCACCGCGGTGGCTCCGGCCATGGCTCGTCTCGCTCCCATAGTTGACAACTATACGTCGTACAGGCTCTACTATACGCCATACATGTACACCGTATAGGGAGCATCGAAATGATCGATCGGAAGCGCTGGGTTCTTGTGGCGGTCGCCCTCGCCACATTCATGACCTACCTCGACAACAACATCGTCAATGTGGCGATGCCGGCCATCCAACGCGACCTGCACCTGTCGGTCGCCGGCCTGGAATGGGTCGTCAGCGGCTACATCCTGGTCTTCGCGAGCCTGCTGCTCGCCGGCGGCCGACTGGCCGACGTGTACGGCCGGCGGCGGATGTTCCAGCTCGGCCTGGTCGTGTTCACCGGCGCCTCGCTCGCGGCGGGCCTCGCCGGCAGCGTCGACGTCCTGGTCACTGCTCGTGCCGTCCAGGGCTTCGGGGCCGCGCTGCTGACGCCGACGACCCTCGCGATCATCTCGGCGACGTTCACCGGTACCCGTGAACGAGCCGCTGCCGTCGGCATCTGGAGCGCCGTCGGTGCGCTCGCGCTCGCCGTCGGCCCGCTGCTCGGCGGCCTGATCAGCCAGCACCTGACCTGGGGCTGGATCTTCTACCTCAACGTGCCGGTCGGCATCGTGACGCTCGCGCTCGGCACCTGGGCGATCCAGGAATCGCGCGAAGCCAGCGCGCCGAAGCGGCTCGACATTCCCGGCGTCCTCACCTCGGCGGGCGCGCTGTTCACCCTCACGTACGCGCTCATCGAGGGCCACGACAAGGGCTGGACGTCCGCGCTGATCGTCGGTTCGTTCGTCACGACGCTCGTCCTCGGCATTGCCTTCGTCATGATCGAGCGCCGCTCGGCCGAGCCGATGGTCGACGTGTCGGTCTTCACCGAGCGGGTGTTCACCGGCGGCTCGATCGCCATCGTCATGTGGGGCTTCGGTCTGTTCGGCATCTACTTCTTCACCTCGCTGTACCTGCAGGGCGTGCTCGGCTTCTCGCCGACCAAGGCCGGTGCGGCGTTCGTCCCGATGGCGCTGCTCATGGCGGCCGGCGCGATCGTGTCCGAGCGGGTCGCGCACCGGTTCGGGCCGCACCGCACAGTTGGTCTGGCCATGCTGCTGATGGCGGCCGGTATCGCGACCGTCAGCCTGCTCGGACGGGACTCGTCGTTCCTGGCGCTCATGCCGAGCTTCGCGTTGATCGGCGTCGGGGGCGGCCTCTCGGTGACCCTCACCTCGATGGTTCTCGACACGATGCCCGCCGACCAGTCCGGCGTCGCGTCCGGCATCTTCAACGCCTCCCGCGAGGTCGCCGGCCTGCTCGGGATCACCGTCATCGGCGCGATCCTCACCTCGCGGCAGAGTGCGGCGCTGCGCGCCGGGCACGACGCGATCGACTCGTACCTCTCCGGCTACCGGGCCGGACTGCTGGTCGCTGCGGCACTGGTTGCGGCGGGCGGGGCGGCCGCCTACCTGGCCCTGCGCGGCACGACCCAGCGAGCGGTCGTTGAGGAGCCGGACTTCGAACTGGTCGGGTGACCCCGGCCCGACCGCATCACCTGTCGGCGGCTCGACGTCTCGTGTGACGTCGAGCCGCCGAAGTGTGTCCGGACGCCGAGCAGCGGATCGGACGGCATCGTGCGTTAAGGAGACAATCGAGGCCCGGAAGGACGCGATGGACTTCTCCGACTACGTGCGCACCCAGCGACCCGCGCTGATGCGCTTCGCCACCGTCCTCACGGGCCAGACCTGGCTCGCCGACGACCTGGTGAGCGACGTGCTCGGTAAGGCGTTCGAGCGCTGGGACGACATCGGCGCGATGGAACGTCCGCACGCCTACGTGCGACGAATGCTCGTGAACGAACACGTGTCCTGGCGCCGGCGGCTCAAGCGCCGGGCCCCGGACACCGAGCTCAGCGAGCTCGCGACCGCTGACGGCGCGACCGAACACGCCGAGCGCGACGCCATGCTGGCCCGGCTCGACCGGCTGCCGCCCCGACGCCGCGCGGCCGTCGTCCTGCGCTACTACGCCGACCTTTCCGACGCCGAGATCGCCGAGGTCCTGGGCTGTCGGGTCGGCACCGTCCGCAGCCAGATCGCGCGGGCGCTCAGCTCGTTGCGTATCGACTGCACCGAATCCGAAACCCCGTTGTCCGTCAATCGTCTGGAGACCCGATGAGCACCCTGCGCACCCTGCACGACGCATTCGACACCCTGGCGCAGCGCGCCGATCAAGCCCCGGTCGTCGATCGCGAGTACTCCGTCGCCACCGAGCATCGCCACGGCTCTCGAGTACTGGCGCCCGCCGCCGCCGCGGTGGCCGTCGTCCTCGTCGCCGGCGCAACGGTCGAGTGGGCGCACTCTCGTGCAAACGGCAGCGGCGGTTCGGCCGCAGCCGCCACCGCGCCGGCGGTCAGCGGGCCGGCCAACCCGATCCCATCGGCCTCCGCGTCGACCTCGACCGGGCCGAGCGGGTTCGAGATACCGTCGAGCGGTGCCGAGCTGGCCGCCAAGGCGGCGCAGATCCTGGCCGGCACGGCAACGATCCGCGTGACGTACTCATCCGACCCTGACACCACCGCGCCGTCGCTGTCGCCGACACCAACGGAATCTGGCCGGCCCGGCTCGACGATCAGTGCCGGCGGGAGCTCCTTCGGCGTCGAGAATTCGGCGGGAAGCGGGTTCACCGTGACGATCAACGGCACGACAACCGTCACCGCGCCGGCCCCAGCCGGCCCCGCCGGGTCGGCGCCGTCCACCGGCACCTCGTCCGGTGCGTCCATCGTCGGCACGCTCACCGCCGGCGGCCACAGCGGGGGGTTCCAGCTCAACGTCGACGCGGCGCAGCCGGGCGACAAGGCCTTCTGCGACGACGATGCCGGCACCGCCTGCGTGATCTCCACCCGGCCGGACGGCACGTCGCTCGCGGTCGGGACATGGCTGGACCGGTCCGTGCCCGGCGGCAGCACCTACGAGGTCGACGCAGTGCATCCCGACGGCACCGAGATCCTGATGATCCTGAGCACTGAGGCCGACCCGAAGGGCGAGAGCACGGTCACCTCGCCGGTGGTACCGCTGACGAGCGATCAGCTCGTGGCGTTCGTGACGTCCACCCTCTGGTAGCCGAACGCTTTTGGCGGCTACGAGGCGGACGTGCCGGACGACTTCAACGACTCGCAGGCCTCGACCACGCGGGCGGCCATGCCGACCTCGGCGGCCTTGAGGTACGAGCGCGGGTCGTACGCCTTCTTGTCGCCGACCTCGCCGTCGATCTTCAGGACGCCGTCGTAGTTGCTGAACATGTGGCCGACGATCGGGCGGGTGAACGCGTACTGCGTGTCGGTGTCGACGTTCATCTTCACCACGCCGTAGCCGAGCGCCTCGTGGATGTCCTCGATGTCGGAGCCCGATCCACCGTGGAACACCAGCTCGAACGGCTTGGCCGTACCGACCTTCGCGCCGACCGCGTCCTGGATGTCCTTCAGGACGGACGGGCGCAGCTTGACGTTGCCCGGCTTGTAGACGCCGTGGACGTTGCCGAAGGTCGCCGCCAGCAGATAGCGGCCCTTCTCGCCGGTGCCGAGCACCTCGGCGGTGCGCAGCGCGTCCTCGGGCGTCGTGTAAAGCTTGTCATTGATCTCGCCGACGACACCGTCCTCCTCGCCGCCGACGACTCCGATCTCGAGTTCGAGGACGATGTGGGCGCGCGCGGCCTTCTCGAGCAGCTCCGCGGCGATCTGCAGGTTCTCCTCGAGCGGCACCGCCGACCCGTCCCACATGTGTGACTGGAACAGCGGCAGCCCGCCGGCGTCGACCCGTGACTGCGACAGCGCGATCAGCGGACGGACGTACGTGTCGAGCTTCTCCTTCTGGCAGTGGTCGGTGTGCAGCGCGACATTGACCGAGTACTTCGCCGCGACGACGTGCGCGAACTCGGCCAACGCGACCGCGCCGGTGACCATCTCCTTCACCTTCGTGCCGGACGCGAACTCGGCACCGCCCGTCGACACCTGGATGATGCCGTCGCTGCCGGCGTCGGCGAAGCCCCGGATCGCCGCGTTCACGGTCTCGGACGAGGTGACGTTGATCGCCGGATAGGCGAAGCCGCCCTGCTTGGCGCGGTCGAGCATGTCGGCGTAGACGTCAGGGGTTGCGATGGGCATCGAGCTCTCCCGGAATGCGGCGGGGTGACAGGGCGCAGGAAGTATCCCGCACCCCGCTACGCGGCGGGCGAACAACCCTCGACCGGCGGCGCCCGGCGGTGGTGTGCTGCGAGGCATGCGGATCCTGGTGCTGGGTGGAACGGTCTTCGTCGGACGCGCCGTCGTGAGCGAGGCGCGGGCGCGCGGCGACGAGGTGGCCGTCTTCAACCGCGGGCGCTCCGGGTCGGTGCCGGACGGCGTCGAGCAGATCACCGGCGACCGCACCGATCCGGCGGCGCTCGCGCAGCTTGCGGGTCGCCCGTTCGACCTGGTCGTCGACACCGCCGGCTACGTCGCCGCCGACGTCGCCGCGAGCGCGGCCGTGCTCGCGCCGACGAGCGGGCACTACGCCTTCGTCTCGACCATCAACGTCTTCCCAGGCTGGCCGGAGGCCGCCGACTACCACGTCGGCGGTGTGCACGACGGTGATCCGGACGCCACCCGCGACGACGTGCCGTCCGACATCGGGCCGGGCGGCGCGTACGGCTGGCTCAAGGTCGGCTGCGAACGGGCGGTCGTGCGGGCCTTCGGAGCCGATCGGTCGACGATCCTGCGCGGCGGTTGCATCGTCGGCCCGGACGACTCGGTGACTGCGCGGCTGCCGTGGTGGATCGACCGGATCGCGCGCGGCGGCGAGGTGCTCGTCCCGGGCCGGCCGGACGATCCGATGTCGCTGATCGACGCCCGCGATCTGGCCGCGCTTCGCGCTCGACCGCGTCCCCGGCACCTTCGAGACGTCGGGGCCGGCCGGGCGCGACACCCGGGCCACGCTGATGGACGCCGGCCTTCGCGCGACGGGCTCGGACGCGCGCCTGACGTACGTCGACTCGCACTGGCTGGCCGGCCAGGCCGTCGAGCCGTGGACCGAGATCCCGCTCTGGGCCGGCGACGACGCGCCCGAGCCTGTATGCGCACGACCCGGCCGCGGCCGCGGCGGCGGGATTCCGGTGGCGTCCGCTCGCCGAGACCGTCTCCGACGTGTGGGCCTGGCAGCAATCCGTTCCGGGCGGCTGGCACGCGGGCGAGCGCACACCGGGCCTCGCGGCCGACCGTGAGCAGGAGCTGCTCACGGCCTGGCATGAACGGCCCAACTCCCCGGTTCGCTGAGAACGACCAGAGTTGTCGTAGTTCGTTTCCCTAGACTCCGGGCCTATGCCGCTCGCCGACACGATCGTCCTGGCCAACCCGATCAGTCCGGACCATCTGATCTGGACCTTCGGGGCCACCGGGCTCGCCGTGATCCTGTTCGCCGAGTGCGGCCTGCTGATCGGGTTCTTCCTGCCGGGCGACACCCTGCTGTTCGCCGCCGGCATCGGGATCGCGATCGGCTCGTTCAAGCTCTCACTGGCCACGGCGCTGATCGTCGCGCCGCTGGGCGCGATCGCGGGCAACCTGGTCGGCTACTGCATCGGGCTGCGGGCCGGCCCGCGCGTATTCGACCGTCCGAACTCGCGGCTGTTCAGTCCCGATTTCGTCGTGCGGTCGGCGGCGTTCTTCGAACGGTTCGGGACGTGGACGATCCTGCTCGCGCGCTTCGTACCGATCGTGCGCACCGTCGCCACCGTCATGGCCGGGGTCGCCCGGATGCGCTTCGGGCTCTACGCGCTGTATTCGGTGATCGGCGGCATCGTCTGGGCCGACGGGGTGCTGCTCATCGGCCACCAGCTCGGCAAGATCAAGTTCGTGCAGGACAACAAGGGCTACCTCGACTACATCATCATCGCGGTCGTGGTGCTCTCGCTGGCGCCGACGGTCGCTGCACTACCTGCGCGAGCCGGCGCCGGCAGGCGCTGCTAGCTGTCAGCGCTTGGCGGTCGCGCAGGCCTGCTTGACCGAATCGCTGGTCTGGACGTGGAAGCCGAAGAACGACAGGTTTGTATCGCAGTTCTTGACCCGCTGCTCGAGGTTGTCGCGCTGCTTGTAGACGACGAACGCCACCACGAGCGCGAGCACTATGACGATGATCCGGCCGACGATCGCCTGGATCACGAGCGACATGATGATGCCCAGGATGATCACGCCGATGATGATGCCGATCGCGGTGTTCTTGATCGTCGAGTCGTCCAGGGCGAGCGTCGTCATGCGGCGACCATAACGCCGGGTCGAGCCGCCGGTGGGCACCGCGCCGAGCGGGAACCCGGCCCAGCTGGCTAGCCTGACCACGTGAGCGACGATCGATTGCAGCTGCCCCCTGCCCTGCCCGACGGATCGCTGCGCATCGTGCCGCTGGGCGGCATCAAGGAGATCGGTCGCAACATGACGATCTTCGAGTACCGACGGGCGGTTGCTGATCGTCGACTGCGGCATGCTGCTGGGCAAGACGAACTCGCCCGGGCATCGACCTGACGCTGCCCGACTGGTCGCACTACCGCGACCGCCTGCACGAGATCGACGCGATCGTGCTCACCCACGGCCACGAGGACCACATCGGCGCGCTGCCCTATCTGCTGCGCGAACGGGTCGACATTCCGCTCTTCGGATCACGGCTGACACTGGCGCTGATCGATTCGAAGCTCGACCAGCACCGGATCAAGCCCGACCTGCGCCGCGTGCGTGAGGGCGAACGGCTCGAGATCGGCCCGTGGGCGCTGGAGTTCTTCGCGGTCAACCACTCGATTCCCGACGCGCTCGCCGTCGCGATCAAGGCCGGGTCGGCACACCGTGCTGCACACCGGCGACTTCAAGATGGACCAGACGCCGCTCGACGGTCGCCTCACCGACCTGCCCGGCTTCTCAAGGCTCGGCGACGAGGGCGTCGACATCCTGCTGGCCGACTCGACCAACGCCGAGGTGCCCGGCTTCATCCCGTCCGAGCGCGACGTCGGCCGGGTCGTGAACGACGTGATCGCCAAGGCCCGCGGCCGGGTGATCGTCGCCTGCTTCGCCTCGCACGTCCACCGGGTCCAGCAGGTGCTCGACGCGGCTGTCGAGTCCGGGCGGCAGGTCGCGCTGGTCGGACGATCGATGGTGCGCAACATGAACATCGCGCGAGATCTGGGCCTGCTCACGGTCCCCGACGGCGTGCTGATCGACCTGCGCGCGACCGACGAATTGCCGTCGCGCCGCGTGCTGCTGATCTCGACCGGGTCGCAGGGCGAGCCGCTGTCGGCCCTGTCGCGGATGGCCAACCGCGACCACCAGACCGTCCGGGTCGGACCCGACGACACGATCGTCCTGGCCTCGTCGCTCATTCCGGGCAACGAGAACTCGGTCGGTCAGGTGATCAACGGCCTGTCCCGCCTCGGCGCGACCGTCGTGCACAAGTCGACGGCGCTGGTCCACGTGTCGGGCCACGCGCCGGCCGGGGAGCTGCGCTACCTGCTGAACGCGGTCCGTCCGAAGAACCACATGCCGGTGCACGGCGAATGGCGCCACATCCGCGCGCACGCGGCGATCGCCCGCTCGACCGGCCTGCCCGACGAGCGGATCATGCTCGCCGAGGACGGCACGGTGGTCGACCTGGCCGACGGCCTGGCGACGATCACCGGCACGATTCCGGTCGGCTATGTCTACGTCGACGGTCTGACCGTCGGCGACATCGGCGACGGCGCGTTGAAAGATCGGCGCATCCTCGGCGAAGAGGGATTCCTGTCGATCCTCGTGGCCGTCGACATGCAGGCCGGCAAGGTCGTCTACGGGCCGGAGATCACCGCGCGCGGCTTCACCGACGACCGCGCCGCGCTCGACCCGATCCGGATCGAACTGATCGCCGTGGTCGAGCAATCGCTTGCCGACGGCACGCGTGACACCGACGCGATCGCCCAGATCGTTCGGCGGACGGTCGGGCGCTGGGTCGATCAGACCTTCCGTCGCCGTCCGATGCTGATCCCCACCGTCATCGAGGTTTGACCTACGCGGCCGGCCGGGTACCCCTCTCGACGTCGGATCGTCGACGAACGAGAGGATCCCGCGATGCCGCAGCCGGCGTGGAGCAAGAAGCGTGAACGACAGTACGAGCACATCAAGGACGGCTTGCTCGATAGCGGACGCAGCGAAGGCGTCGCCGAGGAGATCGCGGCTCGCACTGTCAACAAGGAGCGGGCCCGGGCCGGCGAGTCGCAGCAGGCCAGTAAGACCTCGACCGACGACATCTCGTCGTCGCGGCGCGGTGGCCTGCGCTCGCATTCCGGGCCGGGTGGACGTACGAAGGCGCAGCTCTACCAGGAGGCGCGCACGAAGCACATCGCCGGCCGCTCGACCATGACCAAGCAGCAACTCCTCGACGCCGTCGGCCGCTGATCCGCCCACATCCAGGCGTGATTCCCGTTTTGATTCCAGGCGATCGGCGTGACGTGGAACCGCTCGAACAGTTCGTGGCCGACGTTCGTCCGCTCGTCGCGGACTCGCTGATCGCCCTCGACTTCGACGGCACGCTCGCGCCGATCGTCGACGACCCGTCGTCCTCGCAACTGATCTCTGGGGCCGATGCCGTCGTGCGAGCACTGGCCGCCGCGGGGGCTCGCATCGCGCTGGTCACCGGTCGCGAGGCAGCCGTGGCGGCGCGGCTGAGCGGGCTGGCCGACCTGCCCGGCTTCACGATCCTCGGCGTCTACGGCGCGCAGCGCTGGCAGCACGGCACGGTGGTGAGTTCGGCCCGTCCGGACGCGGTGGCTGCGGTCGCCCGGGTGCGGGCGCGGCTCGCCGAACTGGCCGCAGAACGTGAGGGTCTCTGGGTCGAGGACAAGACCGTCTCGGTCGTCCTGCAGGGACGCGCGGCAGCACCCGGAGTCCTCGACCGGCTGCGACCGATGGTGACGAGTCTGGCCCGCGGCGCCGGCCTGGACGTGCATCCGGGGCGGGCCGTCCTCGAGGTGCGAATCCCCGGATTCGACAAGGGATCCGCGCTGCATACGTTGTTGCGCGAGGTCCGCCCGGCGATGACGCTGTACTGCGGCGACGACGTCGGGGACGTCCCGGCCTTCGACCTCGTGGCGCGCCGCCGTCGATCCGGTCACGCGGGCTGGTCGGTCGCCGTCGCATCGGACGAGGTCCCCGATCTGGCTCGACATGCCGACCTCAGCGTGACCAGTCCGGCCGAACTGGTCGCGCTGTTGCATCGGCTGGTCTAGCGTCCGGGCCATGGATGTTGATGTCTGGGTGTGGCCGCAGTTGACGCTGGCTCCGGGCGCGGACGTGACGCTCGATCACTGGGTCGTCGACGGCAACGGGACTTCGCTCATCGACCCCGAACACTGGTACTGGATGAGCGCCGTCCCTGACTACGACCCGGACCAGCATCCGGACGGGCCGGCCGACGCGACCGGTGTCGAGGCCGTCGAGCAGTACGCGTATCGGCCCTACGAATATCCGGCGGCGGGGAACAATGCCGTGTGGCGTACCCGCTGGCGCACGCCCACGAGCTCGGGCGAGGGCGTTACCTATTTCCGTCCGCGCCTGATGGTGGCCCCGGCATGAGTGAGCTCGACATCCACGTCCTGCACGACGAGGCGGGCCGGATTCTGGCCATCGCGCCGGCGTCAGCAACCATCGACGAGCAGGGGCGGCGACGGGGCGTGACTCCCGTCCCGACCGCCGGCCAGTTCGCGATCCGGCTGACGCTCGCCGACGAGCACGCAGCGCTCGGACCGGTAGCGATCGTCCGTGATTTCCGGATAGATCTCGCCGCCGAGACGCCGAGCCTGCGCGCCCGGTAGTTCCCCGGCGGCGTCGCTCAGCGCGGCGGGTTCGGCGATCAGAACGAAACGGTCGGCCAGAAGTGGGTCGCGCGGTGGGCCGGGTCGGTCGTCAGCACCGGACCGTCGATGTTGCGGGTGACCAGCTCGAGCGTCTGCGTGACGGCAACCGGGTAGCGGAAGTGTTCCGCGGCCTCGGCGCCGGAGAGCCGGACGGTAACCGGCGCGGGAGCGGTCCGCCCGCCTTCGGGCCGGAGCTGGCCGTACGCCGCCGACGAGATGGCCGGTGTCACGGCGACACCCAGCCCGACGCACAGCGCGACGAGGCGACGTCCGGTGGTCCGACGGGGCGCGGGGCTGCTGACGGGCGTGCCCGTCGAGGGGCTTGCCGGCAAGTCTGTTTCGAAGGTCCACATCGTGATCTCCCAGGGCAGGGGACGCGTCGTTCGCGTCGACTGCTGAAGCTTCGCCGCGGGACGCCCGCCGCCGCATCGGAAACGCTGCCCATATTGGCTACCCGTACGCCTACGTTGGCCGCAACCGGTTGACCGGCTGTTATAGGCGTTCCTACCGTTGCGGCCATGAACCTCATCGAGCGCGAGTCCGAGCTGGCTCAGCTGGCGACGTTGACCGAGGACGCTCGCGCCGGCGTCGGATCCTTCGTCCTGGTGTCGGGCGAGGCGGGCGCCGGAAAGTCGGCACTCCTGTCGGCCTTCATCACCGCAACGGCCCGCAGCCTCGCCACCCCGACCTCGCTGCGGGTCGTGGCCGGTGCCTGCGACGGGCTGGCGGTACCACGCCCGCTCGGTCCGGTGATCGACATCGCGGCCCAGTTGGAGATTGACGTCTCGCTGCCGCGACACGATTTGTTCGCCGGCATACTCGACGCGCTCACGCACCGGTCGACAGTCGTTCTGATCGAGGACGCCCATTGGGCAGATGACGCAACAGCCGACTTCCTGCTCTTCGTCGCGCGGCGCGTCGACGAGGTCGCGGCAATGATCGTCGTGACCTACCGCGACGATGAGCGCGATACGCGCGGCGTGCTGAGTCGGCTGACCGGGGAGCTGCTTCGGCTGGGGACGGTGCGCCGGCTGCCGGTCCGCCCCCTGACCGCGGACGGAATCGCCAACCTGACCGCGGATTCCGTCCTCGACCCGACCGATGTATTACGACGAACGTCGGGGAACGCGTTCTTCGTGGCCGAGCTGCTCGCGGCCGGGACGGACGATTCCACGACGATCCGCGACGTGGTGCTGTCGAGGTACTCGCGGCTGTCCGCGGCGGGACGTCGAGTCGCGGATGTCGCTTCGCAGCTGGGCATCCGATTCGGACTCGATCTGCTCGCCGAGATCAGCGCACCCGACGAGGACGGAATCGACGACTGCGTCGAGCGCGGGATCCTCGTGACATTCGGCAGCGAGCTGGCGTTCCGACACGAGCTCACGCGATCGGTGATCGCGGACGAGATCCCGCCGATTCGTCGGGCATCGTTGAACCGGGCGATCCTGCGGGTGCTCGAACAACGACCCGACACAGATCTGACGCGATTAGCGATCCACTCCGCGGCGGCGAACGAGGCCGATCCGGCCTACCGCTATGGTCGGGCGGCCGGCCAGGCAGCGGCGCGCGTCGCCTCGCACTGCGAGGCCGTGCTGCATTTCCGCACGGCCGCCCGGTTCGCGTCGCAACGGCCGCCGCGCGACCGGGCCGAGCTGCTCGACGAACTCGCCGATGAGTGCCTGGTGACCGATCAACTCACCGACGCCGCGGCCGCCGCCGAGGAATCGCTGCGGTTGTGGGTCGAGCTCGATGACCCGATCAGGCTCGGCGCCGCGCATCTAGCGATGGGCGACATCCACTGGCATCTCGGCCAAGGACCAGCCGCCCGAACGCACATCGCCACAGCGGTGTCGCTCCTCGATGCGCACCCGACGAGTGTCGTCCTCGCGCGGGCGGTTGCGAAAGCAGCGACGAACAGCATGCTCTTGGGCCTCGACGCCGAAGCGATCGCGACCGGGGGGCGGGCACTCGAGATCGCCGAAGCCATTGGCGATGCGTACGCCATATCCGACGTGCTGAACACGATCGGGTGCTCGCTGACCAGCCTTGATCGGGTCGATGAAGGTATCGAGTATCTCGAGCGCTCTCTCGAGATCGCGAAGGCCAACGACTTCGGACATCTGGCTGGCCGGGCGTACGCCAACCTTGCCTCGGTCATGGTCTACGAGAATCACTTCGTCCGAGCGGACCAACTGATCGCCGAAGGTCTCCGCTACGCGGAGGACCGCGAGCTGACCGTCCGCGTCGTCTGCCTCACCGGGATCCTTGCCGACTACGAGCTGCTTCGCGGACGGTGGGACGACGCGCTCACCGATGCACTTGGGGTGCTCCGGACGGCCGGCGCCGTGAGCATCGGGCAGATTCCGGCTTTGACCGTCATCGGCACGATCCGGATGCGTCGAGGCGAGGACAGCGCCGGGCCGTACCTCGCCGACGCGCTGAAGCGGGCGCAGGACGTCAACGAGATCCAGCGGGTCGCGCCGCTCGCGACAGCGTTGGCCGAACGGAGTTGGTTGTCCGGCGATGTCGACGGCGCTCGCAGTTGGCTCGACTTGGCGCTCGGGCCGGGTGGCGAGCCTGACCCGTATACGAAAGGCCAGCTTCTGTCGTGGGACGTGCGATTGGGCGGGTCGCCGCGATCCGCGCCCGCCGGCACGCCGCTGGCCTTCGTCCTCGAGATCGAAGGTCGCTGGGACGAAGCCGCCGCGGTCTGGCGTGAGTGCGAGCGGCCGTACGACTCGGCTCTCGCGCTGCTCGAGGTCGGCACCCCGTCCGCGCTGACAGATGCCTTTCAGATCTTCGTTCAGCTCGGTGCCCGTCCGGCCGAGGCGCTCGCGGCCGCTCGGCTGCGAGCCCTGGGCGAGCGGGTGCCACGAGGCGGACGGCCGAGCACCCGTTCGAACCCGGCCGGCCTGACCGCGCGCGAACTCGAGGTGCTGCAGCTGATCGCGGACGGGCTGACGAACACCGCGATCGCCCGGCGCCTCTACATCTCCGAGAAGACCGTCCAGCACCACGTGTCGAGCATTCTCGCCAAGCTCGACGTGCCCAGCCGACGTGAAGCCGCGATCGCCGCGCGCGAGCTCGGCGTGGTGGCGGCCGTGAGTCCCGCCTCCTGAGCCACGCTATTTCGAGGTCGCGCGGTCGAGCTCCTGCAGCAGGTCGTGCGCGGCCAGCTCGATCTCCTTGTGCCGCCATTCGGACGCGCGGTAGACGCAGGCGATCAGGCCGGTGCGATGGAGACGGCGCAGGTCGCCGTACGCGAAGGCGTAACGCGCCTTGGTCTCGTCGGCGGCCCCCTCGGTCAGGCCGAGATGCCACTGCGAGTACTCGGCCCAGGAATGCTTCTCCAGAAAGACATTCTGGGCCTCCGCATTCGGCTGGACGTCGCCCCAGTTGCTGTCTAGGACGTACTGCCGCGAGCGGATCAGCTCGCGCGCGCGCTCGACGCCGGCCGGATTGACGGTGTACTTCGCCATGCTCACTACGTACCCGACGAACGCCCGCCGAAACCCGTCGAGACCGCCGCGCAAACCACGAGGGCGCGAATTACCGCGGCGTTACCGCGGGGGGATGTACTCCACCTGAGCCGAGCCGCGTCCGCGGCCCACGCCGAACGTCACGGGAGCTGTCATGAAGATCCTGCCCACCACAGTGGCCGCCGTCGCTGTCTGCCTGTTGGCGACCGGATGCAGCAGCAGTGCGAAGTCGCTGTCCGGTGTTGCGGCGGTGGGCGGCTCGAATGCGGCGGCCGCGAGCAGCGGTTCGACCGGCGGTGGGTCGACCGGGGGGAATGACGGCTCATGCAAGCAGCTCACCCTTGCGGAGGTCCAGCCGCTGCTCACCATCACCGTCACCAAGGTGACGACAACGGCGATCACCACCAACGGCACCGGCCAGCAGTGCGAGTTCGACGCGAAGGGCACCGACTCGACCGGCTCGATCACCGTCCAGGTGCTCGGCGGCTCCGACGGACCGACGGCGTACGCGCAGGAGGTCGCCGGCGAGACGAAGCCCGTCGCCATCTCGGGGGTCGGTGACAAGGCGAGCCGCGACACCGAGGACGGCCAGATCAACGCCTTGAAGGGCAGCCTGTACTGCTCGGTTTCCTACAGTTCCAACGACCTGATCCCAGGCGTCGGACCGCTCGAGGAGGCGCACGGCGCCACGAACAACATCGGCGAGACCTACTGGACGATCGTCGCGAAGGCGATGGGCGCGCTGTGCAATCGCATCTATGGCAGCGGCAACATGACGCCGGACCTGAGTGCCCTGCTTGCCGCCGACAAGACGGCGACGCCGTCCGATGACGGCGGCCTGCCCAGTATCGGTGGCCTGCCGACGGACGCGTCCTCCTGACGAAACGGCTCTACGCCTCGACGCATGCAGCTGCGCGACGACGCATCAGGGTGGTCACACGACGACGCGCGCCCGCGGCAGTTCGAACCCGTCGGTGACTTACTGCTCGAGTGGTTCAGATCTCGCGGGCCAGCCGGTCGAGGATGACCGCCACCGGTTCGTCCGTCGCATGGCGGTACCCTGTTCCGGCCCAGAGGTTCACCACCTCGGGATTCCCGTTCGCGGCCGCGGCTTTGCGCAGCTCGCTGGTCAGGTGGTGGATGGCCGGATATCCCAGCGGTGCCTCGCCGTCGTGTTCCCGGGTGAACGCGTTGGGGAGCGCTCGCGCGGGTCGGCCGGTGAATGCTCGGGTCACGATGGTGTCGCCGCGGCTGTGGTCGGCGATGGCCTTCTTGTGGACGGCCGATGCGCCACTCTCGTCGCTGCGCAACAGCACCGTACCGACCATCACGGCGTCGGCCCCTGAATGCAGGATCGCCGCCACGTCGGCCGTCGCCCCCAGGCCACCCGCGCCGATGATCGGCAGCTTCGTGTCGTCCCGGATCGTCGCGATCAATACCGACAACGCGATCGCCGTCGGCGCGACCTGCGGAGTGAAGGTCCCCGAGTGACCGCCGGCCGCGGCAGCTTGAACCGCGAGGACGTCGACGCCTGCGGCGGCCGCTTGACGTGCTTCCGCGGGCGACGTCACCGTCTGGACGATGATGCTGCCGGCGCGGCGAAGCGCGGCGAGGACCGATCCGCCCGGGATACCGAACGTGAAACTGACGACCGGTACCGGCCTGGCCAACAGCACGTCGACCTTGTCAGACCAGGAGTCGTCGTCTTCGCGCGGCACGGCCGTGGAGAGGTCGATTCCGTAGCGCCGGGCGTCGTCTTGCAGCGATGCTGCGTAGTTGCGGAAGTCGACCGGGTCGGCGGGCTGCGGGTTCGGCGCGAAGAGGTTGACTCCAAAGGGAACGCCGTGGCCGCTCACCTCGGTGATCTGCTCCTCGAGCAGCTGCGGGGTCTTGTAGCCGCCGGCCAGGAACCCGAGGCTGCCCGCTGAGGCGGCGGCGAGAACGTACGGCGGCGTGCTGGCGCCACCGGCCATCGGCGCGGCGAGGACGGGATTGGTCAGATTCAGGCTCGACAGCACGCTCGTGAGATAGTCCATGACCGACTCGGACGTCGTCGTCAGTTGCCGGCGAGGGCCGGGTCGTTCGGATGCACCGAGAGAGGCGTGACCTCGTCACTTCGCCAGATCCGCAGGGGCATCGACGACAACACGGCTTCGAGCTCAGCATCGTCGGACGCCGAGAAGAGGCCCAGCGTTCGCCATTCGCCCGGCGCCAACGGTGGCCGCCAGAGCCGCAGCAGGTGCCCCTGCGCGGCCAGCTCTTTCGAGTGCGCCGCTTCCCGACGACGGATCTCGTCTACGGCGTCCTCGGTCGTGCCCTCCGGGACGTGGGTCGTCATCGTGACCAGGTACTCCACGCGGCCATCTCCTTCGTCACGCCGGTTCGTTAGAACACGAACGGCACGATCATCTTCGTTGAGCGCTTGTACGCCGTGTAGCGGTCGGGGAACTGCTCGGTGAGGTTTCGTTCCTCGACGACGGCGCTGTACACGAAGTACGCCCCGGCCAGGACGACGATGATCATCCCCACCCAGCTCAGGGCCACGGCGGTGCCTGTCCCCGCGGCCAGGAGGCCCGCGTAGATGGGATGGCGGACGAAACGGTAGGGGCCGCCCGTCACCAACTCCGGGTCGTTCTTCAGCGACATCGGCGTACCCCAGTTGCGCCCGATGTGCAGCCGGGCCCAGACGGCGAAGCCCAACCCGGCCGCGAACAGCACGAGCCCGATGCCGGCGCGCCACGGATTCGAGTCCAGGCCATGGCCTCGGAAGGCACCGAGCCGAACCAGGATGATCACGATGACCGCGACGGCAACCCTGATCCGAAGCTCACGGGCCCACGGGACGTGTCCTCGCTTCATCGAGAACGCCGCGACCAGCCAGTAGATCCAAAAGGCTGTCCACCCGATTCCGAACACGACCTCGACGGCGCGCATAACGCCAAGCGTCCACCCCAACCTGGGAGACCACCAGGAGCCTCGCGTGTTCGACCGGCGTGACACTTAGAATCACTCGTCGCGCACGGGTTATCAAGGAACCGTAGGTCCGTGAGTCCCAAGAGGATGGATGCCTGATGAAGCCTGTTCAGAACTGGCCGCCTCGGATGATCGCGCGAATGGCGGCCACCGGTCTGACCGCGGTCGGGTTGGCGGGCTTGGTTGCGTGCGGCGGCAGTTCCGCACGTCCGTTGGCCACGGTTACCCGGACGACGCCGGCGCCGGCAACGACCGTTACTACGGTCGTGACGACGTCGTCCACGGTCACCGACACTTCGTCAGCATCGAGCTCCCCATTCTCCGCGAACTCAGCGGGCGCACCGACGCTCGACTACGGCCAACAATTCTTGACTGACGTCCAGCCCTGGAACGTCGCACTTGCCGCAGTCGGGCATGCCGGGCTCAAGTCTCCAGCCGCGGTTGCAGCTGGCCAGCAGGCGGTGGTGGCTTCGGGCCATCTGCTGAACCAGTCCTGGCCGGCCGCCGATGAGGGCGACGTCCATGCGCTGGCCGTGCAGTTCGCCACGCTGAACGAGGACATCATGACTGACAACGAGACCAAGTTTCTCAACGACGCCACCACTCTGAACGCCGACGCCAACGTGGTGCGTGCCGAACTAGGGCTCCCGTCCATCTCGTGATCGCTCCACCCACCTAAGGGGTACGAGCACCGGCCAGCGGTGGGTGATCAACGACGCGTAGTGTGCCCCTGCTCGACAAAATTGCGCCCACTGCCGGGGGTATCGATGCGCGTTGGTGATCGTCGCAGAGCAATCAGCGCTATGGGGGCTATCGGACTGTTGCTCGGGCTGATCGTTACGTCCGCGACCTCGGCGTCAGCGGCACCGCCTGCGGTCTGCTCGGCGGGCAGCTGCACCGTCACCTTCACCGCCACCGGCGCGGCCGACACCTGGACCGCGCCGTCGGGCGTCCGGTCGGTGACCGCGCGGGTCGCTGGCGCCTCGGGCGGCACCTCGTTCAACGGACACCTCGGTGGAGCCGGTGGCGTCGTGACGACGACCATCCAGGTGACCGCGGGTGAGACGCTCGCCGTTTCGGTCGGCGAAGCCGGCGCCGACGGCCCGACCGGTCCGCCGCCCACGACCGCGGGCGGAGCGGGTGGATACGGCGGCGGAGGGTCCGGAGGCAGCGGCGCGGGCGAAGGCGGCAGCGGCGGCGGGGGCGGATCGCTCCTGATTCAAACTTCGCCCACGTCCGCCGTGTTGGCCGTTGCCGGCGGCGGCGGCGGTGGCGGCTTCGCCCAGAACGGCGGGGCCGGCGGTACCGACGGTGCCGGCACCGGAGCCACTGACTCGGTGCCCGGGGATGGCGATGCGGGGGGCGGGGGCACCCTTGTCGCCGGCGGAGCCGGAGGCGGCAACACGAACCCGGGCGGATCCGGAACCGGACCGGCCACCAGCGCCACCGCGTTCGGCATCGGCGGAAACGGAGCGGACGTCTACATCGGTGCCGGTGGCGGGGGCGGATATTTCGGCGGTGGCGGCGGCGGCCTTTCGACGGTCGGGGGTAGCGGATACACCGGAGCGGGCGGCGGCGGCTCCGGCTACCTTGCCAATGGCCTGACCGCAACCGCGACCGGGACCAATGCCGGCAATGGATCGATCACCCTCACTTATTTGCAGCCGCTGACCACTGTGACCGCGCTGACCGTCGCGCCGGGCAGCCCGATCACCGTCGGAACCGCAACCACGTTAACGGCTACGATCACCACCAGCCCGATCGGCTCGACACCGACCGGGACCGTGACTTTCTCCGACGGATCGACCGCCCTGGGCACCGCGCCGGTCGCTGGCGGCGTGGCGACCTTGACGGTCACGCTCCCACTGGGCGCGCACACCTTGGCGGCCGCATTCGCCGGCACGGGCGCCTACGTGGATTCGGCCACCGCGAGCTCGGTCAGCTACGCCGTGAACGCCGCGCCCACGGCACCCGCGGCACCCGTCACCGCCGCACAACCCTTGGCCGCCACCGGCTCCAACGCCGGCCAGCTCGTCACCGTTGCCCTGGCACTGCTCGCTCTCGGAATCGGCCTGCTCGAACTGGGACGTCGGCGCACGACGAGCTGATTCCGGTGAGCTCTCACGGTCCATGAGCCGCTTGCGCAGCCGTCGCAGTTCGCTCGCACGCGCCGTGGACTCGAGGTCATCTGCCCGACCGTTCGCGCGCCCGGATACAGCAATGTCACTGTCAGTTCAGGGTCACTGTCAGTTCAGGCTGACAGATCACGACTGTCAGTCTAGACTGACACGCATGGACATCGAGATACTCAGCGAGAACCTTACGTCGGACGACCCGGCAATCGGGCTCCGTGCGTCGTTGGCACTGCATCGCCTCGCTGAAAGGGTCGAGGTGAACCAGGTCGCGTCCGCTCGGGCGAAGGGCTGGTCGTGGCAGCAGATCGGCGACGCTTTGGGTATCACCCGCCAATCCGTGCACACCAAATACACCAAGGAATCGTCATGACCACCGACACTGTTCGGCCCGAGGTGCTGCACGCCTGGGCCCTCTGCCTGCGGGCCAGTGAGGAGGCTCGCCGCCGAGGTGATCGCCGAACCGGCACCGAACACCTCTTGCTCGCCCTGTTGGAGCATCTCTCGATCGAGGCCGTCCTCGGTGTGAGCCTGCAACAAGCCCGCCAGGCCCTCGACTCACTCGATCAGGAAGCCCTGCTCGCCCTCGGACTGGGGTCTGGCTTCGACGCTCCCCCACTGCCGATGCGCGCCGTGCCGACGAAGCCGAGAATCAGAGACATCGCGCAACGAAATCGTCTCCGAATGACGCCAACGGCAAAGAAGGTGCTCGAGGGTGCGTCGAAGCCCAACCGTCGAAAGCTTCAGGTCACACCCCAGCAAGTGCTGATCCAGATCCTCACTCTCCGGCCACCTGATCCCGCGGTGGCGCTGCTCGGCGCTCTCGGAGTGGACACGGCAGAGGTCCTGCACAGTGTGGATTCGGTGACACTCAACGACTGAGTTCCGAGCTACCTCCAGGACGTCGCCAGTACCACCGCCTGGGACGCCTCGATCTGCTCGGTCTTATTGCTGTACTTCGGCGCTTTCTTGCCGCGGAGATTGATGTGTCAAGGGCGAGTCGCGAAACGGGGCCGTGGGCGCGACGATCTGGGTGGTCGTCACCGCCGCGTTCTCGAAGGCCGACGACCGATCCGTGCCGTCGCGTCGCGAGCCGCGCTTGCACCGAGCGACCGCGCTCCATACTCGACAGTTGAACACGTACACAGCGTCGGGGTTCGATGCTGAAGTTCCTAGGCGGGTGATTCTCGGCCGCTCGTGGCTTGGGCTCGGTCGCGGCCGACGTCTGCATCGTCTGCTGCGCCGGGCTAGCCGGCCTGACCGACGCAATCGGCGTGGGATCGAGTCGATGAATGCCCGGCTCCGCAAGGTCAGCCGTAACCGTGGTCCGTTCCCGACCGAGCAGGCCGCGCTGACAGTGCTCTACCCCGCCGTGCGCAATCTTGAGGAGTACCGCGGGCCACGGTCGGGATCCGAAGTTCAGGGTGGAAACAAGCTCTACACGTGTTCACGATCTACTTCGAGGGACGCATCCCCACACCATGACCGCCACGATCAGTTACGCAGACGGTCTGACGCTCTCTCTGCGGATGACGGTCGGTTCCGCTTCGACGTCAGGTGTGTGACCCGACCAGGGTTGCGCATTGTCCGTACGCGTGGCCGCCGACGGTGTTGACCTCGCCGGGGATGAACCCTCCGGACACGCCTTGTGGGTTTCCGAAGCAGACGAGGTCGTGTCGGATGGTGTTGAGCGTGACGTACGGGAGGCTGCCCGGGTCGGTGACGGTGACGTAAGCCAGTGTGACGCTGCCGCGGATGGTGTTGAAGAGAATGCCGACCCAGGCGGCGGTCTGGCCGATCACGGTGACGGTGCCGCCGATCTTGTCGTTCTTGATCGACCAGGGAATGTCTCCGCCTCCGCCGAGGAGTGTGACGGTGCCCTTGATGGTGATGCCGTTCAGCAGGACGGTGTTCGCGCCGAGGGCGGTGATGTTGCCCTTGACGGTGATGGTCGAGTGTCCGTCGGGCTCCACGGTGCACGCGTGCCCCGTGTGGACGCCGTCGGGTTGACAGCCCAGCCCGAGCAGGGCGCCTTTCGCGGCAACAACGTTGCGTCCGATCGTGATCGTCGACGGCGCACTCTGCGCATCCAAGGTGGCATCGGCGCCGACATACACCCCGCCCGCAACCTTGATCACGGCGTCGGCTGCGACGGCGCACGTACCGGTCACGGTGATGCTGGCGTACGAACCCGACGGAATGTCCCCACCCTTACACGTGTACGGGCGTGGCGGCGCGCAGTGTGCGGACGCCGCCGCGGTGCCCGACATCATCAGGGCTACCGAGCCGGCTGCAATCGCGAGTAGTTGCCGAGTTCTGCGCATCTCTGCGTCCTTCCCCGAGGTGACGCCTTACGGCGGACCGTAGCGGATCTTGGCCGTGCTGGGAAGTGGTCTCTAGCACAAGATGCAAGGCGATCCCTGAGGACCTTCGGGGGGCGACGCGCGGGCGAGACAAGGCTCGTTCTGCGAGCCGGTCTCGACCTGTCGAGACCGACTCGAGGCGCACAGATCGATCTCTCTACATCGGTCCGCCGCACTCTCATAGTCGAATCCGGAGGGGTGGAGGCGTGGCTACGCTAATCACATGGTGATTAAGGGTCGACCGTGAGACTTCCACGGCTTGCTGGAGAGATCGAGCGACGACTGCTCGTGAACTTCAGAGTGGACCCGTCGACGATCGAGGCTGTCCTGCCCCCACCTTTTCGCCTCGGTCACGTCCCGCGGCGTGGTGTGTGAGCTGACTACCGCGTGATCTTGGTTTGGACTCTATGCGGTGATGGCGGGGATGGTCACCTCCTGGGTGTCGGTGGTGACTCGATGAGGGTGAGTCGGCTTTTGGCGAGGACGTCGAGGCCGATGTAGCGGCGCATCTCGGTCCATTCGTCGTGTTGCTCGGCGAGCACGGCGCCGACGAGGCGGATCAGTGAGTCGCGGTCGGGGAAGATGCCGACGACGTCGGTGCGGCGGCGGATCTCGCGGTTGAGCCGTTCTTGCGGGTTGTTGGACCAGATCTGTCGCCAGATCGCTTTCGGGAAGCCGGTGAAGGCGAGCACGTCGGCGCGGGCGGCGTCGAGATGCGCGGCGACGGCGGGCAGCTTCTCACTCAGCGTGTCCAGGACGCGGTCGAACTGGGCGTGCACCGCGTCGGCGTCGGGCTGGTCATAGACGCTGTGCAGCAGCGCTTTCACCCAGCCCCACGCCGACTTCGGTGTCGCCGACATCAGGTTCGCGGCGTAGTGGGTGCGGCAGCGCTGCCAGGCTCGCGCCGGGCAGCGTCGCGCCGATCGCGTCGACCAGGCCGCGGTGCGCGTCGCTGGTCACCAGCGCGACGCCGGACAGGCCGCGGGCGGTGAGGTCGCGGAAGAACGCCAGCCAGCCGGCGCCGTCCTCGGCGCTGGTGACGTGCAGGCCGAGGATCTCGCGGTAGCCCGTCGGCGTTGACCCCGGTCGCGAGCAGCGCGTGGACGTTGACCGTGCGCCCGCCCTCGCGGACCTTGAGCACCAGCGCGTCGGCCGCCACGAACGTGTACGGGCCCGGCATCCAGCGGCCGGGTGCGGAACGCCTCGACCTGCTCGTCGAGGTCCTTAGCCATCACGCTGACCTGCGACTTCGACAGCCGGGTGATGCCGAGGGTCTCGACCAGCTTCTCCATCCGCCGCGTGCTCACGCCCGAGCAGGTAGGACGTCGCCACGACGCTGACCAGCGCGGCCTCGGCGCGGCGGCGGCGCTCGAGCAGCCAGTCCGGGAAGTACGGACCCTGACCGCAGCTTCGGGATCGCGACGTCGATGCGTGCCGGCGCGGGTGTCCCACTCCCGATGCCGATAACCGTTGCGGGTGTTGGTCCGCTCGTCGCTGCGCACCCCGAACGGGGCGCCGCAGACCGCGTCGGCCTCGGCACCCATCAACGCCTGCGACGAACGTCGTGATCATCGCCGGAGCAGATCAGGACTCGCCTGACCCAGCTGCTCGTGCAGCCAGCCGGACAGGTCGATACTCGGTGGTGCGGTCATCGTGTGACTCCTCGTCTCGAGCTCTTTCGCAGGACTCGTTGAGGATCACGCGGTGGCCGTCTCACATCTCGACGCCACGCACATCAGCGGGCGGATCGAACACCACGTCTATGGACGCAACTCCGCAGATCGTTGGCGAGCATGCGGTCGCGGGAATCTGCTTGATCCGCCTTAGCGCAATGCGACCGCTCAGGCTTCCGGCCTGGACGGGTCTAGGCAGCGAAAACGCCGCCCACCGAATCGCCGTCGAATGGGACTGCCCGGCTGGCATTAAGACGGGGGTCTATATTCCCCGACGAGACAGCAACTCATTGGTAACGTCGCAGTAGGCGGTCGCCTCTATCCGGGAGCGCATCACCGCGCTGATTTCCAGGTGGCGGAGTCGGATTCATTAATTCACGTGACATTCACTGCCCGCGATGGCAGCGCACACGTCAAGGTCGCGGTCAGAGTGGAAGACGAGCTCACCGGCAGCGAACTATTTCGTGACGCTGCGGAGGCATCAGCATTCTTCGAGCATGGATCAGTCGGATTCTCCGCAACCAGAGACCCTAGTCGCTTCGACGGCCTTGCGCTGAATACCAACGCATGGCGGGTTGAACCCGTAACCGTGGTGGAAGCGGAGTCCTCGTTCTTCGGTGACTCGTCGACATTTCCACGCGGGACAGCCGAACTTGACTGCGCGCTGGTCATGAGAAAGGTCCCTGTTACGTGGGAACCGCTGGCACCTCTTCGGGGCGACGTCCCGCGTCGGTCACGACTTAGAGCCATCCGGAATTGCCGCCGTGTGTACGCGGCGGCGGACCCTGTTCTCATGGCGTCACCAAGTTGGTCGATAGCCTCTCCCCTGCGAAGTACCGACCCTCGCGCATCAAACGCCTCGATCTGCTCGAGCTCTCGTCGGGGCGCGATGGCAGTCCGCGCCACGATCGGTCCGTCTCGGTTCACTTCGGGTTCGCGACAAGTGATGGCACCGGTCCTGCCGCCACAGGTTCTAATGGACGGCGTGCGGGTATTGCGTGATAGCAGCGACGGCGAGATGGTCGCGTCCTTTCTGCTCGGGGAACTGACCAGCGAGCGATTCGGCGACGACGTCCGTCAGGCGCTGGCAACAGCCGGCTTGTCCGATCGGCTGCTTATCGAAGCCGACCTCAACGACCCCGCCGCGAACCGCATCCGCGCCGATCTGCTCGGCGCGACCCGCGGCTACCGGCAGCACCGGGACGTGTTCGACGAAACATTTCCGACAACCGTCCGGTGGATCCGAACCGAACTCGAACCCATCGAACTGGCCAAGGTTCGCTTCATCAGCGACGCCTACTGGGCCGAGCTGTCGGCCGGCAGTCGGTTACCGAGCGACGCTGCCGACCGCATCCGCGCTGGGATCGACGCGTTCGGCGTCCCCAACGACCGGTTCCTCTCCGCCGCGCAAACCCTTCCCGCCCGTCGCTTCCCACCACTTATCCTCGTCGGCCGTCAACTGTCGGACCTGGTCTGCTTGGAAGGAAACCTGCGGCTCACCGCGCACGCGCTAGCCGGCTTCCCGACGTCCGCCGAATGCCTAGTCGGAACCGCCCCAGACATGAACCGCTGGTGCCACTGACCAATCTCGCCATGGCGGCACGAGCATCTCGCAGCAACCTCGATCTGCTCGGGCCATTCGACTCGGCGGGTGACGTCCGTCGCGCGCAGATGAGACCGTCAGCGTCCGCCGGGGCCGAAGATTCTGTCGACTGGCAACTACGATTCGTTCGTGGCGCTCGCTGACCCCGTCGAGGTGAGAGTGGGGATGCGTCAACGATCCCAATTTCGTCGGTTCGCCGCGCAGGGCTTCCTATCGGGAGGTTTCACATTGACGATCGGCGCGCTCGGTGTTGCCGGGGTCGGAGCGATACCCCCCGGCTGGTCGTTCGTGATCGCGTCGGTCGGGATCATCATCCTCGCTGGCGCGGTCTTCGCCGTCCGCAGGGCGCACTCGATCTCACCGGAGCAGATCCTCGTGATCGACGCCGGCGGCATGGCGCTGGTCGGCGTGACGTCCTGGAGGCTGCCCTGGTCCGACATCCGCCGCGTGCGACTCGAGCACGTCGGCCCGCAGGGAACGACGACAGTCACAGTGAACGGAGCCGGGAAGCAGCTACAGAAAGGCCTACCCCGAGGCGACTTGGTCTCCATCGATCTCGGCTTCGGGCGGCGACGCCGCGAACCATCCGCGACGCCGTCCGCCAGTTCGCGCCGGGCCGCTGCTGACCTCCCG
>CAVTTS010000012.1:0-179023 GCA_963737785.1 uncultured Actinomycetes bacterium | reverse complement strand
TGGGCAACCTCGACACCACGGGCTTCGCCGAGGGGAGCGACACGATCACCGTGACGGTCGCCGACGCCTCCGGCACCCCGATCCCCGAGCGCCACGGACCAAGGTACCTTGACCGTCGGCTCGCCCGTCACCGCGACCCTCTCCGTCACCCCGACGATCGTGCCTGGCCGGGACACCGACCGTCACCAACACGCTCGAGGTTGACCACGAGCAGCCGATCCGTCGCCGCTGAGCCTCGAGGGGACGGTGACCACGACCGCGCCCAATACGTCGGTCGCTCTCTACGGCGACTATGTGTATGAGAGCGGCCAGGGAGGCGTCAACATCATCGACGTCAGCGACCCCACCAATCCACAACTCGTCGGCACCTTCGCGCAGAACATCATCGTGAATGGATCGCTCGGTTTCAACGTTGACAAGATCGTGAATGGCGAGCTCATCGTCTGCCACACAGAACACTCTCAATACAAGCTACTTTAACCTGCTAGTCTCCTCGCTGACCGACCCGCTCAACCCGCAACTTGTCAGCAACACGAAGGTTGAACTATCAATTCGTGACCGACCTGCTGGTCAACAGCACGGGCACCGCCGCGTTCATCCCGCTCGATGGTGTGGATGAATTCTTCGGCTCGATCGATGCCCAGACGGGCGATTTCCTCTCGATCGACCTGAGCAACCCCTCGCAGCCGCAGCTCGCCGACGTACTCTTCAACAACAACGGCCCGCCGACCGGCAGCAATCACAATGAGCACGGCGCCGTGCTCGTCAACGACAACTTGGCGTACGTGGCCAGCACGACGTCAACGGGCGGTGACCTTCAGAGCGGCACGGGGCAACTGCTGATCGTTTGAACATGTCGACCCGGCCCACCTCTCCGAGGTGGGTTCCCTGGATATCCCGGGCACGATCCAACTGCAAGACGTCGCCATCTCAGGCGACGAAGGCGTCGTGGTGGGAAACACGGGCGGCTGCTTTTTCCACCTTCCCGCCTCCTGGTTTCACGGGCAACGTCACGCTGACGCTCCTGAACATCAGCAACCCGGAAGCCCCGACTATCCTCTCTACCCTTGTTACGCCCTACACATACGGCGGAAGCGTGGTGAGCCTCCCCAACGGCGAGTTCCTAGTCAGTGGGTGCGCAACTGAACGGCAAGCCAGTCGTTCTGCTGGTCGATCCGAGCAACCCGGACAACCTGGTCGCGGGTGCGACCGCCGTGCCCAGTACGGTGAACGGGATGACCGTGTCGGGCAACACTCTCTACGCCACCACGGATCAAGGGCTGTGGTCTATAACGTCGGCCCGATGGCCGAACGCCCGTGACCGTCTCGGTCGAGGTTCCCAACAACACCGGCGTGAGCATTGTCGCAAATTCGTTCAACGTGCCGCCGTCGCAGACGATCACCGGCACGGATTACGACACGCTCGTGTGGACAGAGACGATGGCTTCGCTCGATACGAGCTTCACGCTCACCTGGAACACCACTGTGACAACCTGGCGTCGGGCGAGTCTCAGGACGTGACACTCGGCGCCAACGTTGCCTTCACTGACAGGGGACCTCCGGCTCGCTGACCCTGCCGGCGACGAGCGGGACCGCCTGCCCATCATCCAGCTCGTACCGATTCTCAGACGGTCCTTTCAACGGGAACCGTGACATACAACATGAGGCTCACGAACCCGACCAACTCCTCCGTCACATACGGGCTCTATTTCTCCTCATCGACATACTACGGCGGGTACGAGTTCGGAAACGACGTGTATGACGTCACGGTCGGCCCCGAAGGCACCGTCGACGAGCCGCTGACGCTGATTCCCGGTAGCGAAACCTCTCCGGGGGATACTCATTTACGGTCACGGCGGCGTCAGACTATTCCGTTGCTGGTCGGTCTGATGGCCAAGCAGGTCGCGGTCGGCGTCGGCGGGTTTGTCGTGATCTTGGCCGCCGTCGCGTACGCGACCCGGATGATGAGCGTCCGCAACAGCGCGGCCACTGCGTCGGGTCCGAGTGCGGCCGCGCCTGACAAGAGCCGCAGCGGCGGCATCCGATCGCGAATGGAAGATCGGCTCCGTCGGCGTTTCGACGAGAACTGATCCAGTCGGCGTTTCGACGAGAACTGATCCGTCGGCGTTTCGACGAGAACTGATCCGTCGGCGTTTCGACGAGAACTAATCCAGTCGCGTTTCGACGAGAATGCACCTAAGCCCTTCGGCGCACCGTCACCGGTGCGAGCTCGTGAGCTCCCGAGGCGCCGGCGTGGTCGCGGACCCCTGGTAGCGCCCGCGCCGACCCGGCCAACGGGCCAGCGCCGCCAGCCGCGGAACCACGGATGCCGGCACGAGCCGGGCCCGCCACCGTCCGCCCGTCGTGGCCTCCCGAGCCAATGCCTGCCTGATGACGTGTAGTTCCGGGGATCGGTCGACGACTGTCGCAGTCCGGTCCGGCCGGGCGTAGCGCTCGAGCTCGACACCGGCCGCGAGCTGTCGCAGCGCATCGCTCGCCGCCGTTCCCGGAGCCAGTTCCCGCAGCCACTCAGCCACCTGTCGAGGGGTACGCGACCCGGACCACCCGAGTTCGTAGTCCACCGCGGTGTCGGCGAGTTCGTCCCACAACAGATCGATGCGCCCCCGACCGCCCAGGCGGACCCGACGCCGTCGTCGGCGGACCCGGATCGCGGCCGGAACGAGAGCGGCGACGATGAGTAGCGCGATCACGAGGCCGACGATCGACCAGACCGCCTCGCGGAACCGGTCGGTGTGGCCGGTGGTCGACGCGGTCACGCTCGCGCCCGCGGACGAGGTGGTGCTGTCCCCGACGACCCCGACGGATCCCGTCTGGTGCGGGTTGTCGGCGGTCGACGGCGCCGCCTTCGAGATCTGCGGCGCCCAGGGCAGGCTGACCGCGCGGGCGGCCTGGCTGCCGGTCAGCGGGGTCGGGTCGAACGGGATCCAGCCGAGGCCGTCGAAGTCGGCTTCGACCCACGCGTGGGCGTCGTCGGTCGTGACGGTGAATTGCCCGGCCGCGTTCGGCGCGGTGTGGGTGTAGCCGAGCACGACGCGCGCGGGCACCCCGGCGATGCGCATCATCACGGCGGCGGCGGCGGCGTACTGCTGGCAGTAGCCGGCCTTGAATTCAGGAAGTCGACGAGCTCGCTGCCCGACTCACCGCCCTTCGTCTGCAGGCTGTACGCGAAGCCGTTGGCCGGGTCGTGGAAGTAGTCCGAGATGGCGCGGGCCTTCTCGTACGCCGAGCTCTTGCCGGCGACGATGCCGGCCACGAGGGTGCGGACGGTCGCGGGGACCCCGGACGGCAGCGCGAGCTCGTCGACGTCGCCGCGATTGCTCGCCGCCGCGGCCGTCTCGAGTTCGCCGTCGGACGGGTCCGGTTGGGTGACCGTCTCGGTGTACTGCTCGCCGGAGTGGACGTTGCCGTTCAGGTTCTGGCCCTGCGTGCTCCACGTCCAACTGCCCGTGAGCCCGGCGATGCTCTTCGGGGCCGCGAACACGGGCGCGGCGCCGGCCAGCTTGTCGATCGTGATCGTCGCCTCGAAATCCGTGGTCGTGCCCGACGAGGTGCCGCGGCCGAACGGCGCCCGCGCCAACGGGCCGGTCGAGCCGTCCGTGCCGGGGACCCACGCGGTGCCGGTGTAGTCGTCGAGCGGCGTGGAGCGAAGGTAGTAGGGCGCGGTCGAGGAGCTGCTGCCCTTCACGGTGACGGTGAACAACGTGATCGGCTTGCTCTTGGTCAGCTGACCCTTCAGCGCGGCAAGCGGGTCGAGACGCACACCGCCCGACCCGGAGCCGTCCCCCCCGGTGCCGGCCCGCCCGTTGTGCAGGGCATCCGCGAGGACGTCGTGCGATCGCAACGGAATGATCAGCGGGACGAGAACGGCGATGACGACCGCGGCCACGCCGATGCGCCGGCCCGAGAACGCGCGCGTGATCGACGAGTGCGAGCCTCGCCGTTCGATGACGCGGCCCCACGTCGGAAGCGCGTCCTGGGCGTCCATCGACAGGATCAGCAGGTAGCCGATTGCCCCGACCGCGAACCAGACCCAGTTGACGGCGTGCCGGGGGATCGCACCGGCGACGGCGAACAGCACCAGGAACGGGACGCCGGTCAGGGCCGGTCGGCGCAACTCGATGGCGATCAGGTCGATCAGCAGGGCGAGGACGGCCAGGCCCGCCGTCAGGAAAAGTCGGGCCGCCGCCGTCGATTGGATCGGCGCGACGCTGTTGGCGACCGTGTGACCGAGGTCGGTCGAGAGCGCCCGGACGTCGTCCCACGAGGCCCGGGTCGGGATGAACCCGCCCCACGCGTGCTCGGAGAGATACCGGCGGGTCAGGTAGAAGATCAGCAGGACGAAGCCGGGCAGCAATTGGACGGTGGTCGCCGTCCACCGCAGTCGCAGGGCGGCCGCCGGAAGCAGGATGATGGCCATCCCGATCCACGCGTCCGTGAGCCACTCGAGATCGGACACCATCTGCAGCAGCGGGACGACCGCGAGCGCCGTCGCCAGGAGAACGCGCAGGGTGCGCACGGCGTCAGAGCTGACCATCGGCGCGACGGGTCGAGCGGGGCCTGGCGCGATCGGTGCGATCGGAGCGGCCGGGGCGGTCGCCGGCGCGCTCACCGCAGCTCTCCGGACAGCAGTGGAGTGGCGCTACCGGACGGACGTTGGCCGAGCAGCGCCGTCCACAGCGCGGGCAGGTCGTCCGTCGGTCCGGCCGGGACGACCCACCAGCCGGACGAGCGAAGCGTCGCGGCGGCCCGCGCGGTCTCGGGGTCGGGCTGACCCGTCCAACGGGCCGGGTCGAGCAGGATCGCGAACGCCGGGCTGCCGGCCCCACGCGGGTGCACCTCGGTGAGCAGGTGCAGCGAGGTCGGGTCGAGGCGGCCCAGGATGGCGACGACGGTCGCGTCCCGTCCGGCCTTACGCAGCGGCTCCACCGCCGGCGTGAGGTCGGCGGCCCGGGAGGGCGAGACGATCGCCAGTTCGTCGAGGAAGCGGCCGGCGCCGTACAGACCGTGGCGCGCGGACGAGTTGTCGGTGATCAAGCTGATGTCGCGACCGTTGCGCAACAGGTGGGTGCCGATGCTCGCGGCGCAGCTGAGCGCCCATTCGAGGCTGCTGCGTCGCCGAGGGTCGTCGCTCGCGTCGAGATCGGTGGCGGTCGCGTGCGCAGCCGCGCGGACGTCGACGAGCAGCGCGGTGTGGCCCTGCCAGGGCCGTTCCTCGTGCCGGACCATGAGGGCGCCGGTGCGCGCGGTCGAACGCCAATGGATCTTGCGGAGGTCGTCGCCCTGGCGGTACTCGCGGGTCGAGGCGTCGTCCGCGCCATGCGTACCGATCGAGTGGCTGCCGGCGTTCTCGCCTGCGTCCCACGATCGGGGCAGCGCGTGGCCGGGCAGCGGGTCGACCACCGGTCGGACCATGAACGTCGACGTTGCCGTGAACGACCGGGTGAGGTCGATCATCCCGAACGGGTCCGTGAGGCGCAGGCGCAGGGGGCCGACCGTGTAGCTGCCGCGGTTGAGCCCGGGGATGCGGTAGGTAACCGATCGTGAGCCGCGCCCGCCCAGCCCGTCCAGAACGAAGCGGGCCCGTCCGACGAGCTGACTGGGTAGGCGGTCCTCCATCATCAGCGGGCCGGTCGGCAGCACGGAACGGTTCGTGACGACGAGAGTCATCGTGGCCGCCGACCCGGCGGGCACGTGCGTCGGCTCGACCGATCGACGGCTGGCGATGCTCACCTGCGAGCGGCGCACGACGAAGCCCGCGACGAGCGGAATCGCCGCCGCCAGGACACCGGCCCGGATCAGGTCGACCTCGCCCAGCAGCAATCCGCACAGGATCGCGGTGAGTCCGGCCGAGAGCAGACACCGGGCCCGGACGGTGAACCCGGCGTTGTCGCCGGGCTTACCGAACAGGCTCCATCGCACGGGTCTGCGCCCTAGACCGGCGCGCCGCCGGCCGAACTCCCCGGCTGCATCGCCGGGATCGGCACGGTGCGCGCGATCGTCGTCAAGACCTCGTCGGCGGTCCGGTTGCCCATGTGCGATTCGGCCGTGAGCAGCAGGCGATGCGCGAGCACCGGGACGACGAGGCGTTGGAGATCGTCCGGGATGACGTAGTCGCGTCCGTCCAGCGCGGCCCAGGCCTTGGACGCGCGCAACAGCTGGAGGGTCGCGCGCGGGGACGCGCCGAGCCGGACCTCCGGCGCCCGCCTGGTCGCGGTGGCGATGTCGACCGCGTAACCCTTGATCGCGTCCGCGACGTACACGCGGCGGACGGCCTCGATCAATTGGCGCACCTGCTTGGCGTCCGACACCGCGGTGAGGTCGTCGAGCGGATCGGTGGAGGCGTGCTCGGCGAGCATCGCGATCTCGGCGGCCCGGTGCGGATAGCCCATCGAGATGCGCGCGGTGAACCGGTCGCGCTGCGCCTCGGGGAGGGGATAGGTGCCCTCCATGTCCAGCGGGTTCTGGGTGGCCAACACGAGGAAGGGCGCTTCGAGGCTGTAGGTGATCCCGTCGACGGTCACCTGGCGTTCTTCCATCGCCTCGAGCAGCGCGGCCTGCGTCTTCGGCGAGGCGCGGTTGATCTCGTCGCCGACGAGGATGTTTGCGAAGACCGGGCCGGGCTTGAACTCGAAATCGCGCGATTCGGAGTTGTAGACGCTCACTCCGGTGACGTCGCTGGGCAGCAGGTCGGGGGTGAACTGAACCCGCCGCACCGAGCAGTCGATCGATCGGGCCATCGCCTTCGCGAACTTCGTCTTGCCGACGCCCGGCACGTCTTCGATCAGAAGGTGACCCTCGGCCAGCAGGACCGCGACCCCGAGCAGAACCGCTTCGGGCTTTCCTTCGATGACCTGGCTGATGTTGGCGGCGATCCGCGCGCCGGCGTCGCGCACCGATAGCGGTGCATCGCTGTCGTTCGCGTGCGCCGATCCGGCGACGCCGGAGCCTGAGACAACGCTCGACTCAGCGGTATAGCTGGACTCGGCGGCGTGGGAGCCGTGAACGGTAACCGGGGCCGAACTCGAGTGATTGCCGTGTATCGCTTCGTCCACGCGCAGAGCCCAGCTTTCGGTGTCGCCGGGGCGGGGCCCCGCTTCAGGTGTCGCCGGGGCGGAGCCCCGCTTCAGGTTTCGGTCGTGTGGTCGTGCAGATCACATCGAGTATCACCCGCCGAGTCGGGCGTCGCCACGCTACCTGACGAGCCGGACAGCCCGGCGATATGGCTCAGATCCAACTTGTGGCGGTGTCAAGTGGGGGTGTTGACGTTGACGGTGGCATGAAGTGGGGTACGGTGGGGACTCGTGGGGGATCTGGTGGAGGGATCGGTGGCGGAACCGTCACCTGGGCATGGGAGGTGGGTGGCGCGATGTTTCTCGGCACTCACACCCCGCGCCTCGACGACAAAGGTCGGCTGGCCTTGCCGGCCCGGTTCCGCTCCGAGCTCGAGGGCGGCCTGGTGATCACCAAGGGGCAGGAGCGCTGCCTGTTCGTCTTCCCGATCGTCGAGTTCAACCGGCTCACGGACGCGATGCAGACGACGCCGGCCGCCGACAAGCGGGTCCGCAACTACAGCCGCATCTTCTTCGCCAGCGCGTCCCACGAGGTGCCCGACGGCCAGGGACGGATCACCGTGCCCGTTCCGCTGCGGCAGTACGCCGGCCTCGAGAAGGACTGCGTCGTCATCGGCGCCAACAGCCGGGTCGAGGTCTGGGACTCGATCGCCTGGCAGGAGTTCCTCGACAACAGCGAGCAGGAGTTCGCCGATGCCGAACTGGAGGTCGCCCCGGGCTTCTTCTGATCGTGCCGACCGACCTCGGGTCTGGCCTCCTCCCGTCCCCATCACCTGGCGCACTTCCCCGGCGCCAGGTGCCGGACGGGTGGGGACCTGATCAAAGGTCTCGCTTCACCTCCGTGACATCACCCGCACCCCGAGGACGACATCGATGCATTCGGACGACGGCGCACCGGCGCACGTTCCGGTGCTGCTCGATCGCGTCCTCGGACTGCTCGCGCCCGCGTTGTCGGACGGCGCGGCGGTCGTGGTCGACGCGACCCTCGGACTGGGCGGTCACGCCGAGGCGCTGCTGTCGGCCCATCCGGCACTGACACTCATCGGTCTCGATCGCGACACCTCCGCCCTGGCGCGCAGCCAGCAGCGCCTCGCCCCGTTCGCAGCCCGCGTCCACCTCGTCCACGCCGTGTACGACCGCATGCCCGACGTCCTCGCCGAACTCGGAATTCCGCGGGTCGACGGCGTGCTGTTCGACCTCGGCGTCAGCTCGATGCAGCTCGACGTCGCCGAGCGCGGATTCGCCTACGCGCAGGACGCTCCGCTGGACATGCGGATGGACCAACAGGCCGGGCTCACCGCCGGCGAGGTCGTGAACACCTATCCCGTGCAGCGGTTGGCCCGCGTGCTCTCCGAGTACGGCGAGGAACGTTTCGCGCTGCGCATCGCCCAGGCGATCGCCCGCGAACGCGCGCGTGATCCGTTCACCTCGACCGCCCGCCTCGCCGAGCTGGTGCGTGAGTCCATCCCCGCGGCGACCCGACGGACCGGCGGTCACCCCGCCAAGCGCACGTTCCAGGCCCTGCGGATCGAGGTCAACGGCGAGCTGGATGCGGTGGCCGCGGCGGTTCCGGCGGCACTGACCGCCCTGCGCACCGGCGGCCGGATCGTCGTGCTGTCGTATCACTCCCTCGAAGACCGGATCGTCAAGCAGAGCCTCGCGCGGCTGGCCACGGACACGACGCCGGCCGGACTTCCGGTTCCGCTGACCGGCCACGGCCCGCAACTGCGCCTGCTCGTCCGCGGCAGTGAAGCGGCCGGCGCCGACGAGATCGCCGCCAACCCTCGGGCCGCATCGGTTCGACTGCGCGCCGCCGAACGCATCCGGGAGCCGGCATGACGACCACCGAAACGCGTCCCGCGCGCGTCGCGGCGCGGGCTGCGGCCTCGGGCCGGCGCACGTCCGAGCGTCGGGCCCGGGCGGTCCTCGAACCGGAGCCGCCGAAGGCCCGGCGCGCGCCCTTCGTCCTGCTGGTCCTGGGGCTGCTCGGTGGCGGTCTGGCGGCCCTGCTCGTGCTGAACACCGCGGCCGCCGCAGCCGAGGTGCGGCAACGCAATCTCGCGGCCGGCAATGCCACCACGCAGGACGAGGTGCAGCAGCTGCAGCTCGACATCGCCAACAAGCAGGCGCCCGGCGCATTGGCCAGTGCGGCCACGAAACTCGGCATGATCCCGAACGGCAACCCGGCGTTCCTGGCGGTACGGCCGGACGGAACGGTGGTCGTGCTCGGCTCACCGGTTCCGGCCGCGGTCGCGGTGATCCCGAGCGCGACGCCGACAGCGGCGGCGACAGCGACGGCGGCCGCCGGCGCGACACCGACGGCGGGCGCGACTGCGAAGACGGGCACGACTCCGACGGCCGGTGCCACGCCGACGGGTGCTGGTCCGACCGCGCCGACAACGAGCGCGTCGGTCGTCGACACACTGCCCGGAGGCGCACGGTGAGCCATCGCCCGCCACCACCGCCACCACCGGCACAGCCTCCGCGCCCGCGGCGGCCGCCGATGCCCCCAGGACGCCCCGGAGCCGCGCCTCGTCCGACCGGACGGCCGGCCCCCTCGGGACGAACGCTGCCTGCGCCGTCCGGCCGGGCGACCAGGCCGACGCCGTCCACCCGGGCGACCAAGCCGGCCGCCAAGCCGACCCGGGCCGCCAAGCCGACGCCCGTCGCTCCTCGACCGCCGCGCGCGCCCCGACCGGCCGGCCGTCCTCGTCGCTCCCGCCGGACGATGAAGCTGGGCCGAGTGACCAATCGGATGACGACCGGCTTCACCGCTGTCTGCCTGCTGCTGGCGGTGATCGGGGCGCGGCTGGTGCAGCTGCAGGGTGTCGACCACTCGAACTACGCGAGCGCGGCAGCCGCGCAGCGCGAGGACACGACGACGTTGAACGCGCTGCGCGGCGAGATCGTCGACCGCAACGGCGTGCCCTTGGCGTACACGACCAACGCGCAGGACATCACGGCCGATCCGACTCAGGTGACCGCCGACGAGCGGGACAGCTACGCCCGCCAACTCGCCCCCCTGATCGGCGAGACGCAGGACGCGATCGTGAAAGACCTGTCGCAGTCGGGGCGCTATGCGCTACTCGCGCAGGCGTTGACTCCGCTCGCCGCGAGCAAGGTCGAAGCGCTCGGACTGACCGGCATCTACACCGAGGCGACGACCCAGCGGCAGTACCCCGGCACGACGACCGCCGCGAACATCGTCGGCCTCGTCCACTCCGATGGCACGGGTGCGGCCGGCATCGAATACACCTACAACAACAAGCTCGCCGGCACCAACGGTTCGTTGACGTACACGGTGGACCGCAACGGCAACCTGAATCCGAACGGCCCTCGCATCACGACCGCGCCGATCAACGGCGGGACGGTCGAGCTGACCATCGACCAGAGCCTGCAGTACGTCGCGCAGCAGTACCTGCAGACGGCCGTCGCCGAGTCGGGTGCGCGCGGTGCCGAGGTGGCGATCCTGTCGGCCAAGGACGCGCAGGTCCTGGCCCTGGCCTCGACCGGCACGTACAACTCGGCCGACGCGAACACGATCAACCCGTCCGTGCCGATGGATCCTCCGGTCATGTCCGTCTTCGAGCCCGGCTCGGTCAGCAAGGTGATCACCATCGCGGCCGGCCTGGAGAAGAAGGTGATCACGCCGTCGACGGTGATCAACGTTCCGACGACGCTGAACATGGGCGGCGTCACGATCCACGACGCGTGGTGGCACCCGGCCGAGAACTTCACGGCGACCGGCGTTCTCGCTGAATCGTCAAACGTCGGGACGCTCAAGATCGCCCAGGAGGTAGGACCGTCGACCTGGGAGCAGTATGCCAAGGCGTTCGGCCTCGGCCAGGCGACCGGGATCGAACTGCCCGGCGAAAGCGCTGGATTCCTGCCCGCCCAGTCGCAGTGGTCGGACTCGACCTTCGCCAACCTCCCCTTCGGGCAGGGCTTCGATCTGACCGTGCTGCAGCTGGCCGATATGTACCAGGCGATCGCCAACAACGGCGAGCGCATCGAGCCCCGCATCGTCGCGTCAGTGACGAGTGGGACCGGCGCGCGAACGACGACGGCCACGCCGGCATCGGTCCATGTGATGGCGCCGCAGACCGCCCAAACCCTGCGCACGATGCTGGAATCGGTCACCCTCCCGGGCGGCACCGGCACCAAGGCCGCGATCGCCGGCTATCGCGTGGCCGGCAAGACGGGGACGGCCCAGCAGCCCGACCCGGCGCACGGCGGCGAGTACAGCAACACGATGAACTGGGACACCTTCGCCGGAATGGTTCCCGCCGACAATCCGCAGTTCGTCGTCGCGATCATGGTCGACAACCCGTCGAACGGGGTCGAGGGCGGCGACGTCGCGGCGCCGCTGTTCAAGCAGCTCGCGACCTACGAATTGCAGCACGCCAACATCGTCCCGACCGGCTCGCAGTCGGTGCACGTACCGCTGCAGGTGTGCGACGCGGTAACCCGAAAAGACTCACCCAGTACCGTGTGCTGACGTGCCGATCGACCCGAACCATCCGGTCGTGCTGCCGCGTCCCGACCACCCTGCGGCCCATTCGCTGTCGGCCCTGGCGGTGATCGCTCGCGGCGAGCTGCGCGGCGACGACCTTTCAGTGGCCGGGACGACGTCCTCGAGCGCGCAGGTCCGGGCTGGAGACCTGTTCGCGGGCGTGCCAGGCGGGCATGGCCACGGCGCGTCCTTCGCCGGCGCGGCGATCGCGGCGGGCGCGGTCGCTGTGCTCACCGATCCGGCCGGGGTCGCATTGTTGCCGGCCGCGGTCCCGGTGATCGTCGTCGACGACGTCCGCGCGCGATTGGCGGCTGTTGCCGCCGAGATCTACGGCCATCCGGCCCGGCAACTGCCCGTGGTCGGGATCACCGGGACGAGCGGCAAGACCACGACGTCGTTCTTGCTCCGCGCCGCACTCGTCGCCGCCGGGCGACGACCCGGGCTGATCGGGACGGTGGCGACGCTGATCGACGACCTCCCGGTCGACACCGGGTTCACCACGCCGGAGGCGCCCGAGCTGCAGGCCCTGCTGGCGTCGATGGTCGAGCACGGGTGCGCGTCCGCCGTCATGGAGGTGTCGAGCCACGCCCTCGCCCTCGGGCGCGCCGACGCGATCGAGTTCGCGGTCGGGGCCTTCACGAACCTGTCGCAGGACCATCTCGACTTCCACGGCGACATGCAGCACTATTTCGCCGCCAAGGCGCGCCTCTTCGAGGAGGGTCGATCGCGTCGGTCGGTGATCGTCGTCGACGACGAGTGGGGTGACGAGTTGGCGACGCGGATCGGCCCGGAGGCCGTCACCGTCAGCACGACCGGATCGGTCGCGACCTGGCGCAGTGCCGACGTACGCACCCACGCCGACGGGACGACGCGCTTCCGCGCGGTGGGTCCCGGCTTCGACATCGCCGCCGGTTGTGCCGTGCCCGGGGGCTACAACATCGCGAATGCCTTGCTTTCACTGGCGATCGCGCACGAATTGGGGCTCGACCTCGACGTCGCGGCGACCGCGATCGCGCACGCGTCCGTCCCCGGCCGGATGGAGCGGATCGATGCCGGCCAGGACTTCCTGACCGTCGTCGACTACAGCCACAAGCCGGCCGCGGTCGGCGGAGCGCTGCGGGCGCTGCGCCCGCTCACGCGGGGTCGCCTGATCATCGTGCTGGGCTGCGGAGGCGACCGCGATCGCGGCAAGCGGCCGATGATGGGACGGGTGGCGGCGCTCGGGGCCGACCTCGTCGTCATCACGGACGACAATCCGCGGTCGGAGGACCCGCGCGCGATCCGGGCCGCGATGCTCGAGGGCGCGCTCGCGCCGGCTCCGGACGAGCGCGGCGAGGTCGTCGAGATCGGCGATCGGGCGGCCGCGATCCGGTTCGCGATCGATGCCGCCCGGCCCGACGACACCGTGCTCGTCGCCGGTAAGGGTCACGAGACCGGCCAGGAGATCGACGGACGAGTGCTGCCGTTCGATGACCGGGTCGTCGTCCGGGGCGCGATCGAGGCGAAGTCATGATCGCGTTGACGATCGCGGAGGTGGCGTCGATCGTTCAGGGCGAACTGATCGGCGGCGTCGATCCGGCGGCGATGGTGACCGCGCCGGTGTCGTTCGACTCGCGATCAGTAGCAAAAGGCGGGCTGTTCTTCGCATTCGACGGCGCGCAGGTCGATGGACATGCGTACGTGCGCTCGGCCGTCGACGCCGGCGCGGTCGCCGCGATCGTCACCCGCACCGTCGACGAGCCCGCGATCCTGGTCGCAGACGGGTTCGTGGCGATTGCGGCGCTGGCGACCGCCGTCGCGGCCCGATTGGACGCGACCGTCATCGGCATCACCGGCTCGTCGGGCAAGACGTCGACGAAGGACCTGGTCGCCCAACTGCTCGCGCGCATCGGGCCAACGGTCGCGCCGCCCGGATCGTTCAACAACGAACTCGGCCACCCGTACACCGTCCTGCTGGCCGACGCCGCGACGCGCTTCCTCGTGCTCGAGACGAGCGCTCGCGGGATCGGCCACATCCGCTTCCTGACCGGCATCGCCCGCCCGGACATCGGGGTCGTGCTGAACGTCGGCTCGGCCCACCTCGGCGAGTTCGGGTCGCGCGCCGCGATCGCGCAGGCCAAGGGTGAACTGGTCGAGGCGCTCGCGCCGTCCGGCGTCGCGATCCTCAACGCCGACGATCCGCTCGTGCGGGCGATGGCCGCTCGCACCGCCGCTCGGATCGTCCTGGTGGGGGAGTCCGCGGACGCCGATGTGCGGGCGACGGACGTCGACTCGGACGCCCTCGGTCGCCCGACGTTCACCCTCACCGCCGGGGATCGGGTGGCCCGGGTGGCGCTCGGCCTCGTCGGCCTCCATCAAGTGAGTAACGCGCTGGCTGCGGCCGCGGTCGCGCTCGAGGTCGGGATGCCCTTCGATGCGATGGCCGAGGCGCTCGGGGCCGCGCGGCCGGTCTCACACTGGCGGATGGAACTGGTCGAACGGGCCGACGGCGTCCTGATCCTGAACGACGCGTACAACGCGAATCCCGAATCGATGCGCGCGGCCCTGAAGACGCTCGCGACGGTGACCGCGACCGGACGCCGGTCGTGGGCCGTGCTCGGGCCGATGGCCGAACTCGGCACCGATGCGCCGGCTGAACACGACGCGATCGGCCGTCTCGCCGTGCGTCTCGACGTGGATCGCCTCGTGGCGGTCGGCGAGGCGGCTCGCCCGATCGCCCACGGCGCGGCGCTCGAAGGCTCGTGGAGCGGCGAATCCGAGTGGGTGCCGGACGCCGAGGCCGCGATCGCGCTGCTGCGCGCCGAGCTGCGCCCCGGCGACGTCGTGCTCGTGAAGGCGTCCCGTGCCGCGAGCCTCGAACGGGTTGCGCTCGCGCTCGGCGATGATGAACCAACCGACGAAAGGGGGGACGGGTGAGGACGGCGCTGGCCGGCGCGCTCGCGGCGCTGTTCTGTTCGATCCTGTGCACCCCGCTCGTGGTCGTGTGGTTCCGCCGCCGCGGGTTCGGGCAGGAGATCCGCAACGACGGACCGCCCGGGCATCTCGTCAAGCGCGGCACCCCGACGATGGGCGGCGTCGCGATCATCGGCTCGACGGTGGTCGGCTATTTCGTCGCGCACCTCGTGGCCGTCACGCAGAAGGGCGAAGGCCCGACGGCGTCCGGCCTGCTGCTGCTGTTCCTCATGGTCGGGCTCGGCGTGGTCGGCTTCCTCGACGACTTCATCAAGATCCGCAAGCAGCGCAGTCTCGGGCTGCGGGCGCGAGCGAAGATCGGCGGCCAACTGCTCGTCGGGGTCGCGTTCGGCGTGCTGGCCCTGCAGTTCCGCAACGTCCGCGGACTTACGCCCGCCTCGACGCACCTGTCGTTCGTGCGCGACATCGGGGCATTGGCGTTGGGCTCGGTCGGTTTCGTCGTGCTCGCGTACGTGATCGTCATGGCGACGTCGAATGCAGTGAACCTGACCGACGGACTGGACGGTCTGGCCGCCGGCGCGTCCGCCATGGTGTTCGGCGCCTACGCGCTGATCGCGTTCCTGCAGGCCCGGCATCTGTGCTCGCCCAGCGGCCTGCCGCACGGCTGCTACCAGGTTCGCGACTCCCACGACCTCGCCATCGTCGCGGCGGCGGCGATGAGTTCGTGCTTCGGGTTCCTGTGGTGGAACGCGTCGCCGGCCCAGATCTTCATGGGCGACACCGGCTCGATGGCGCTCGGCGGCGCGATGGCCGGCTTCGCGATCCTCACCCGCACCGAGCTGCTGCTCGTCGTCCTGGGTGGCCTGTTCGCGGTCGTCGCGCTGTCGGGTCTAATCCAGGCCGGCTGGTTCAAGTTCACCCGAAAACGCACCGGTACCGGACGGCGGGCGTTCAAGATGTCGCCGATCCACCACCACTTCGAAATGAGCGGCTGGGACGAGATGACGATCATCGTCCGCTTCTGGATCATCGCCGGGATCGCCGTCGCGTTCGGTGTGGGGTTGTTCTACGCCGCCTTCGTCAGTGGGTAGCGAAGACTTCGTCGGCCGGCGGATGCTCGTGAGCGGGGCGCGGTTCGCCGGGGCGGCCGCGGCGCGCGCCCTGCTCGAACTGGGCGCGGACGTGGTTATCGCCGACGCCCGGGAGACCGAGGAATTGCCGCCCCTGGTCGCGGCCGGGGCCCGCTTCGCCGGTGACCTGCGCGAGCTGCCGCCGGGCATCGACATCGTCGTCACGTCGCCGGGCTTTCGACCCGATCACCCGTTGCTGGTCGACGCGGCCCGCCGCGGTGTCGACGTGATCGGCGAGGTCGAGTTCGCGTGGCGGTTGCGCGGCCCGAGCGCGCCACCGTGGCTGGCCGTCACCGGGACCAACGGGAAGACCACGACGGTCCGGATGCTCGAATCGATCCTGCGCGCCGCCGGGCACCGCGCGCTCGCCGTGGGCAACGTCGGTGTCTCGATCATCGACGCGGTCCGGGGCGACTACGACGTACTGGCCGTCGAGCTGTCGAGCTTCCAGCTCTACTGGAGCTCGTCGGTGCGCCCGCTGGCGGGCGCGGTCTTGAACCTCGCGCCCGATCACCTCGACTGGCACGGCTCGATGGCCGACTACGTCGAGGCCAAGAGCCGGATCTGGCGCGGCGACGTGGCGATCGGGAACGCCGACGACGCCACGGTGGCCGGGATGCTCGGCCAGGCCCCGGCGGCGCGGCGGATCTCGTTCACGCTCGGCGCGCCGGCCGACGGCGAACTCGGCATCGCGGACGGTGCGCTCGTCGACCGGGCGTTCGGGCCCTCCGTCGAACTGTTCGAAGCCGCCGACGTCCGCCCGACCGGTCCCCACAACGTCGCGAACGCGTTGGCCGCCGCCGGCCTGGCGCGGGCGTACGGCGTGAACGCCGGTTCGGTCGCCGCCGGGTTGCGCGCGTTCGTCCCGGATCCCCATCGCAATCAGCCCGTCGCCGAGGTCGCCGGTGTCACCTACGTCGACGACAGCAAGGCGACGAACCCCCACGCCGCGTCCGCGTCGCTTCATGCGTACGACCGGGTCGTCTGGATCGCCGGCGGCCAGCTCAAAGGCGCGCCGATCGACGAGCTGGTCGCCGAGGTCGCCCCCCGATTGGTCGCGCGTCGTGCTGCTCGGCGTCGATCGGGCCGAGATCGCGGCGGCGCTCGCGCGACACGCGCCCGATCTACCCGTATTCGAGGTCGGGCTGAAAGACGATAGGGCGATGACCGAGGTGGTGCGCACCGCGGCCGGGTCCGCGCGCCCCGGCGATGTCGTGCTGCTCGCGCCGGCCGCAGCGTCCTACGACATGTTCACCGGTTACGCGGCCCGCGGCGACGCCTTCGCGGCCGCCGTCGCCGGACTGGCCCGGACGTGAGCCGCGCGGCCGATGTCGTCGATGCCGATGCGAGCGCGTCGCGGCTGACCGGATGGATGCATCCGGCGACCCGGGCCGGGCGCCGGTTCCTGGATCGCCCGAACGCCTCGACCCAACTCATCCTGCTGTCCGGGGTCGGGCTGCTCGCGTTCGGCGTGATGATGGCGGCGTCGACGACCATCTCGGCGTCCCTGCAGAACGACAGCCATCAGTCGATGTGGTCGCAGCTGATCAAAGAGATCGAGTTCGTGGTGCTCGGCGTGCCGGTGTTCTGGCTGGCCGTCCGGCTGCCGCCGCGCGCCTACAGACTGCTCGCGTATCCCGGCGCTGCTGCTGTCCGTCGTGGCCCTGCTGGCCGTACTCACCCCGGGGATCGGCGCCGAGATCAACGGCGCGCGGCGGTGGATCGCGCTCGGCCCGCTGCAGCTGCAGCCGTCGGAGTTCGCGAAGCTCGCCGTGCTGTTGTGGGGCGCCGATCTGCTGGCCCGTAAGGAACAACTCGGCATCGCTGACGCGCGCGCGGCATCTGTTCATCCCGCTCGTTCCCGGGTTCGTCGCCGTCTGCATGCTGGTCATGCTCGAACCTGATCTCGGGACGACGATGTGTTTCGTCCTGATCCTGCTCGGGCTGCTGTGGACGGTCGGCACGCCGCTGCGCTATTTCGGCCTGCTGTTGTTGATGATCGGTGGCGCGGTGTGGGCGCTCGCGATCGCCGCGCCGTACCGGCTCGAGCGACTGGTCGCGTTCACAGACCCGTTCAAGCACGCGCAGGGCAGCGGCTTGCAGACCGTCGAAGGGCTCTACGCGCTCGCGTCGGGCGGGATCTTCGGGGTCGGCCTCGGCGCCGGGACCTCGAAGTACAGCTGGATCCCGAACGCCAACACCGACTACGTGTTCGCCGTGATCGGCGAGGAGCTCGGCCTGATCGGCTGCGTCATCGTGCTCGCGCTCTTCGCATTGCTCGCGTTCACCGGGCTGCGGATCTCGCGGCGTTCGATCGATCCGTTCGCGCGGCTGGTGGCCGGCGGAGCGACGATCTGGATCTGCGGGCAGGCCGTGATCAACATCGGTTACGTGACAAACCTGCTGCCGGTGACGGGCATTCCGTTGCCGTTCATCTCGGCGGGCGGGACGTCGCTGCTCGCCACCGCGCTCGTGTTCGGGCTGCTGGTCTCACTGGCCCGGCACGAGCCGGACGCCGTCGCCGCCGCGCAGGCCCGGGCGACCGGATCGACCGGACGGATGCGGCGGCTCTGGCGGATGCCTGTGCCGACGGCCTACCAGCCGCCGCGACGAGCTGCCCGCACCAGTGCGCGCCCGGCGGCGAAAGCGGCTCCGGGCACGGCGGCTCGGCCGGCGCACCGGCGGCTCCGGCGAAGGCGGCGCCGCGGACTGCCGCGCGCGGCCGCCGGGCCGGGCGACGCGCGGTCGGCGCTGCGGGCGACGGGCACCGGACGCACCGCGGCGGCCGACCGCGGTGACCACTCGTAAGGCCCCGTCGATCGTCGTCGCGGGTGGCCACACGGCCGGTCACATCGAGCCGGCCCTCGCCGTTGCCGACGCGATCCGGCGGCTCGACCCGACGGCGACGATCACCGCGATCGGGACCAGGCGCGGGCTCGACACCACGCTGATCCCGGCGCGCGGTTACCCGCTCGAGCTGATCCCGCCCGTCCCGCTGCCCCGCCGCTTGAACCTCGACCTGCTGCGCACGCCCGCCCGGCTGCGCAAGCGCGGTGGCCGCGGCCCGAGCGGTACTCGACCGCGTCCACGCCGACGTCGTGGTCGGCTTCGGCAGCTACGTCGCGTTGCCCACGTATCTCGCGGCCCGCCGGGCCGGAATTCCGATCGTCGTCCACGAGGCGAATCTCCACCCCGGTCTGGCCAACCGGCTGGCGGCGCGATTGACCACGCACGTCTTCACCGCCTCGCCGTCGATCAGGATCGCGCACGGCGTCGCGGTGGGCATGCCGCTGCGCCCGGCGATCGCCCATCTCGACCGCGCGGCGCATCGCGCGCAGGCGCGCGCGGACTTCGGACTCGAGGCCGACCGTCCGACCCTGCTCGTCACGGGCGGATCCCAAGGTGCCCAGGCGATCAACGCGGCCCTGCTCGGCGCGGCCGACCAGGTGCGCTCGTCGGGGATCCAGGTGCTGCACATCGCCGGGACCGAAGAACCCGCTACTCGTCCCGGCCGGCGACGTCCCCTACGTCGTCGTCCCGTTCGTCGACCGCATGGATCTGGCCTACTCCGCCGCCGACTTCGTGGTCTGCCGGTCCGGAGCGATGACCTGCGCCGAGCTCGCGGCGGTCGGCCTGCCCGCCGCGTACGTCCCATTGCCGTTGCGGGGTGGCGAGCAACGCCTCAACGCCGAGCCGATCGTCGCGGCGGGCGGCGGACTGCTCGTGGCCAACGAGGAGCTGACGCCCGGCTGGATCATGGACGAGATCGTCCCGATCATGACGAGCCCGGATCGTCTCGCGACGCATGGCGGCCGCCGCGGCGGGCTCGGGCGCGCGGGATGCCGACGTCGTGCTGGCCCGAGCCGTGCTCGCCGCGGCCGGAGCGCCCGTCGCAAACCGACGCTTCCGCGTCGGCCCGACCCACCAAGGACGCGACGTCCGACCGGCCCTTCGACTGGTCGGCGCCCGGTGCGGCCCTCGTGCGCAGTGCCGCCACCGACGTCGTGCCGCCGCTCGCCGACCTCGGCCGCGTGCACATCATGGGCATCGCCGGCGCCGGCATGAGCGGACTGGCCCGCATCCTGCTCGCGCGCGGGGTGAGCGTCAGTGGCTGCGAGGCCCGCGAATCGGCCACGGTGGCCGCGCTGCGGGCCGGTGGCGCGACGGTGCTGATCGGCCACTCGCCCGCACCACCTCGACGACGCCGACAGCTTCGTCTACACGACCGCGATCAACCCGAAGCACCCCGAGTTCGTCGCGGCGCGCGACAGCGGCAAGCCGTTCCTGCGCCGCGCCGCCGCGCTCGCCGCCGCGCTCGGAGGACAAGCGCAGCGTCGCCGTCGCCGGCACGCACGGCAAGACGACCACGACCTCGTTGCTGACCGTCGGGGCTCAGGCCTGCGGGCTCGATCCGTCCTTCGCGATCGGCGGCAACCTCTACGAGACCGGGCTCAACGCCCACCTCGGCAGCGGCGAGCTCGCGATCGTCGAGGCCGACGAGAGCGACGGCTCGTTCCTGCTCATGCGTCCGGTCGCGGCGATCGTCACGAACGTCGAGGCCGACCATCTCGAGAACCACGGCGACCTCGAGGGCATCTTCCGGGCCTTCGAGCAGTTCGTCGACCGCGTCGACCCGGACGGCCTCGTCCTCACCAGCGCCGACGACGCCGGCGCCGACCGGATCGCGCGAGTACGCGCGCGACCAGGGCCGTCGGGTGCTGACCTACGGCGAGTCGAGCCGCGCCGACGTCCGGATCCTCGACATCGCCGAAGCCACCGACGGGGTCGCGTTCATCGTCGAGGGCGGCCCGCTGCCGCGCACGCGAGGTGCGGGTCGGCAGCCTGGTCGGACGGCACATGGCCCTCAACGCCGCCGCCGCGCTGACGCTGGCGGCCGACTCGGGCTGTCGATCGACACGGTCGTCGAGGCCTGGGCCGACTTCGGCGGCGTGCACCGCCGCTTCGAGCGGCACGGCGAGGCCGCCGGGGTGCGGGTCTACGACGACTACGCGCACCACCCGACCGAGATCGCCGCGCAGCTGCGCAGCCGCCGCGCGGCCGCGGTCGGCGCCGGCCGGCTGATCGCGGTGTTCCAGCCCGGCACCTACAGCCGGACCCAGACCTTCGCCGACGAGTTCGCGCAGGCGATGGCCCTGGCCGACATCGCCGTCGTGATGGACATCTTCCCGGCCCGCGAGGAACCGATCCCGGGCGTCACCGGCGCGACGATCGCCGATCGCATCCCGCTGCCGGCCGAGCAGGTGATCTACGAGCCGAGCTTCGTCGGCGGTGCCCGGCGCGGATCGCCGCGCGTGGCCGAGCCCGGCGACCTCGTGCTCACGATGGGCATCGGCAACGTCTACCTGCTCTGCGCCGAGATCCTGGCGCCGATCGCCGACCGGGCGGCCGGCATCGTGACCGACGCTGCTCGACCGTCCGGCCGCCGACGGACGCACGCGTCGCTCGCCGCGCGCGTCCGCTGCCGTACTGTCGTCGTGGTCCGTCGATCGTGCTGGCCGCGGTCGTCGGGCTGGTCGGTTTCACGCCCGCTGCTCGGCGTGCGCACGGTCACCGTCCGCGGCACGCACGTCCTGACCGTCGCCCAGGTCGCAGCGGCGGCGGCGATCACACACGGCACGCCGCTGGTCCGCCTGGACACCGGCGCGGTCCGCGCGCCGCGTCGAGAAGCTGCCGGACGTCGCCACGGCGCGGGTGACGGTGACATACCCGTCGTCGGTGATCGATCACCGTCACCGAGCGGGTCGCGGTCGGCTACGTCGAGGCCGACGGCGCGCTACCGGCTGGTCGATCGCTCCGGCGTCGCGTTCCGGACGACCGCCACCGGCGCCGGCCGGTCTGCCGCACTTCCAGCTGTCGACCGGCGCGACGCGGTCGACCAGCGGCGCGGCGGCCGCGCGGTGGCCGCGTCGCTGCCGTCCGGCGTGCTGGCCGAGGTCGACGTCGTCAACGCCACCGAGCCGACGGCGATCCAGCTGGCGCTGCGCGACGGCCGCACCATCGTCTGGGGCAGCGCCGACCGCAACGCCGACAAGGCCCGGCTGCTGCCGGTCCTGCTCGGGCAGCGCGGCCGCACCTTCGACGTGAGCAACCCCGACGTCGTCGTCGTACGCTGAGGACGCCGTACTGCGTCGATTCGGCCGGTTTCGGCGTGTTGCGCGGCGCGCCTGACCGTAGTTCCACCGATGGCGCATCTACTTTTGTCCTCACATCCCAGGTTGACATAACGTTAAGGGTCTACTTGAGGGTGAGAGTTGCCGGAAACGCTGCGACGCAGCCTGCCGACGGAGGGCACTACGCAATGACAGCACCGCACAACTACCTCGCGGTCATCAAAGTCGTCGGCGTCGGCGGCGGCGGCGTCAACGCGGTCAACCGCATGATCGAGCACGGCCTCAAGGGCGTCGAGTTCATCGCGGTGAACACCGACGCGCAGGCGCTGCTGATGAGCGACGCCGACGTGAAGCTCGACGTCGGTCGCGAGCTGACCCGCGGCCTCGGCGCCGGCGCCCAGCCCGACGTCGGGCGCAAGGCCGCCGAAGATCACAAGGACGAGATCGAAGAGGTGCTCAAGGGCGCCGACATGGTCTTCGTGACCGCCGGTGAAGGTGGCGGCACGGGCACCGGTGGCGCGCCGGTCGTCGCCAGCATCGCCCGCAAGCTCGGCGCGCTCACGATCGGCGTGGTGACCCGGCCCTTCTCGTTCGAGGGCAAGAAGCGGGCCGGCCAGGCCGATGCCGGCATCGACGCGCTGCGCGCCGAGTGCGACACGCTCATCGTGATCCCCAACGATCGTCTGCTGCAGATCTCCGACCAGAACGTCTCGGTCATGGACGCGTTCCGCAGCGCCGACCAGGTGCTGCTCTCCGGCGTGCAAGGCATCACCGACCTGATCACGACACCCGGTCTGATCAACCTCGACTTCGCCGACGTCAAGAGCGTCATGAGCGGCGCGGGATCGGCCCTGATGGGTATCGGCTCCGCCCGCGGCGAGGGACGGGCGCGCGCGGCCGCCGAGATCGCGATCGCCAGCCCGTTGCTCGAGGCCAGCATGGACGGCGCGCACGGCGTGCTCCTGTCCATCTACGGCGGCTCCGACCTCGGACTGTTCGAGATCAACGACGCGGCGTCGCTCGTCGCCGAGGCCGCGCACCCGGACGCGAACATCATCTTCGGAGCGGTCATCGACGACACCCTCGGCGACGAGGTCAAGGTGACCGTCATCGCCGCCGGCTTCGACAGCGGCCAGTTGCCGTACAAGAAGGTCGAACTGCGCCACCACACCGGTGCGGCCGCGTCGACCGGCGAGGCGCCGGCTCCCTCGGTGTCGACGAGCAGCAGCGGCTGGTCGCTGCCGTCGTCCGCCGTGCAGCGCACGCCCGTCGATGTCGAAGAGGATCTCGACATCCCCGACTTCCTGAAGTAGCGGTGACGGGTCCGCGCGACGATCATCGGCGGGCCGAGCTGGTTGCGGCACTCGCGGCCGTCCGGTCCCGTCTCGTCGACTCGGCGTTGTCCGCCGGACGGGATCCCCGGGCGATCACGATGATCGCGGTCACCAAGACTTTTCCGATCGAGGACGCCCGCACCTTGCTGTCGCTGGGTGTTCGCGACCTCGGCGAGAGCCGTGACCAGGAGGCTCGCGAGAAGGCCCACCAGATGGTCTCGGGCTCGGACGCCGTCCGCGCGGCGCGCTGGCATTTCGTCGGGCGATTGCAGACCAACAAATGCCGGTCGGTCGCGAGTTACGCCGACACCGTCCACACCGTCGATCGCGCGGCGGTGGCCGACGCGCTCGCGGCCGGTGTCGCGACGGCCGAACGCCCGCCACTGCCGGTGTTCCTGCAGATCAGTCTCGACGGCGACCCCGATCGGGGCGGGGTGGTCGCCGGGGAGGTGCTCCGGCTCGCCGACCACGTCGCGACCCGACCAGAACTGCGACTGACCGGGGTCATGGCGGTCGCTCCACTCGCCGCGACCCCGGCCGCCGCGTTCGAGCAGCTGGCCGGCGTGTCCGACACCGTCCGGGCCGAGCACCCCGAGGCGCTCGCGATCTCGGCCGGCATGAGCCAGGATTTCGATATCGCCGTGCGATTCGGCGCGACACATGTCCGTGTCGGATCGGCGTTGCTCGGCCGTAGAACCCCGAATGTCGGCTAGCGTCCATCACAGCGAACGCAGGAATCTACTGGAGGACCTCAATGCCCGGAGCGATGCGCAAAATGGGCGTCTACCTCGGACTGGTCGAGGACGACGACCCCTTCGTCGACAGCGACTCCTACGACCGCGCGGCACTGCGAACGCCGGACCAGGGCGACCCAGGGCGTCGGCCCGCGGCCGCCGAGGTGTCGCGGACGGCCGGTCGTGAGTGGCCGGCCGAGGCGGAGCAGACCGGCTACGCCGGCGAGTACGCCGAGTACGACTACCCGTCCTACCGGATCACCACACTGCACCCGCGGACCTACAACGAGGCCCGCACGATCGGCGAGCACTTCCGGGCCGGCACGCCGGTGATCATGAACCTGTCGGAGATGGACGATGCCGACGCCAAGCGGCTGGTCGACTTCGCCGCGGGTCTCACGTTCGGCCTGCACGGACGCATCGAGCGGGTCACCGCCAAGGTGTTTCTGCTGTCTCCGGCCAATGTCACGGTCACCGCGCAGGACAAGGCCCGCATCGCCGAGGGCGGGTTCTTCAACCAGTCGTGAACGGCGCAATCCCCACAACGAGCGCGGCCTGGCACCATGGTGCCAGGCCGCAGCTACGCGGTGTCGGGCCCAGCCGGGGCGCGGCGATCGACGAGAGGCGGGAGCGGCGTGCAGGTCGTATGGGCCGGCGTGGCGTTGCTCGTCTGGATCTATTACCTGATCGTGTGGGCACGGATCATCGCCGACACGACAAGGATGTTCGCGCGATCGTGGCGACCGGTCGGCGTCACCGCGGTCGGGCTGGAACTCGTCTACGCGGGCACCGATCCGGCGATTCGCCCGATCAGGCGACTGTGCCCGCCGGTACGGATCGGCGGCGCGAGCGTAGATTTCAGCGTTCTGATCCTGCTTATCGCTATCCTTGCGCTGCACTGGCTGCTCCTGCAGCTGCCGTAGCGTTCCGACACGACTTGCACCGACCGCGCACCACCTGCATCATCCGCACCGAGAGTCCCACGAAGTCGCACGAGAAGGCACCGGGTAGCGCCGGTACCGTCCCACGCTCCCAGCGACGTCGAGCGCACGACGCGACGTCCACGATCCACGAGGTGACCGCATGCCGTTGACGCCCGCCGAAGTCCACAACGTCGCCTTCAAGAAACCTCCGATCGGCAAGCGGGGCTACGACGAAGAAGAGGTCGACGCCTTCCTCGACATCGTCGAGGTGGAGCTGTCGCGGTTGTTGGAGGAGAACAACGACCTGCGCTCCCGCTCCGGCGGGATGCCGCCGGTCGCCGCGGTGCCGGTCGATGTCGTCTCGCAACAGGCGCCCGTCCAGCAGGGGATCGACCCGGCCGAGCTCAAGGCCGCACACGACGAGATCGGCCGCATGCAGGCGCACGTCGCCGAACTCGAGCGCGCGCTGAACCAGGGCTCGGACCAGACGCAGCAGCAGCTCGTCCAGGCCCAGCAGCAGTTGGCCGCCGTCCAGCAACAGCTTGCCCAGACCGAGCAGGGTGGCCAGCAGGCCCGTCAGGAGCTCGACCAGGCGCGCCAGGAGCTCGACCAGGCCCGCCAGGCGGCCGCGCAGGCCCAAGAGGCCGCCCGCGCAGCTCAGGAACAGGCCGCTCAAGCTCAGGCCGCGGCGCAGGCCCAGGCCGCAGCTGCGCCCGCGGCTCCGGCGCCGGGCACCGAGCACCACCTGCAGGCCGTCCAGATGCTCGCCCTCGCCCAGCAGACCGCCGACCAGCACCTCGCGCAGTCCAAGGCCGAAGCTGAGCGGATGGTCACCGAGGCTCGCCAGCAGGCGTCCTCGCACCTGTCCGACATCCAGGCCCAGGCCGCGGCGCACCTGTCCGACGCGCAGTCACGCGCCGACAGCCTCGACCGTGACAGCACGTCGCGGGCGAACCAGACCGTGCAGGACGCCGAGCAGCGGGCGGCCTCGATCACGGCCCAGTTCGAGCAGCGCAAGGCCGCACTCGAACGTCGGGTCGAGGAACTGCGCACGTTCGAGCGCGAGTACCGCACCCGACTCAAGAGCTACCTCGAGTCGCAGCTGCGCGACCTCGACGCGAGCGGTCGTTCCGAGCCGGCCGCCGCCACCCAGGGCGGCGACAACCAGGAGCACCAGGGCTGACCCGCCCGAGTCAGACGAACGGCCGACCCGAATCCGGGCCGGCCGTCGTCGTTTGAGTCGGGCGGCCGTTTGTCGGGCGGCCGTTTGTCGGCCGTGCGGCCGATTGTCGCGTTTGCCGACCGTCTCGGTCCGTCGAGCGTCTGACTTTGCACCCACGTTGTGGGTGATTTCGCGCCGCGGCGGCCGCTTCAACCCACAACCTGGGTGCAAAGAGGCCTCGCCGGCCCGGCTACTCAGTACGGCGCAGCCAGATGTGCAGCCCGAGATCCTCGTCGGTCGCTTCGGCGAACCCGTCCGTCGACACCGGTGCGCCCTCGTCCATCGTCGTGGCGAGCACCTCGGCGGCGATGGTGTCGGCGTGCTGGCGGACGGCTGCACCCGGTTCCGGTGAGCCGCCGACCCGCCAGCGCAGCTCGATCCGGTCGGTGACGTCGAAGCCGGCCGACTTGCGGGCGTCCTGGATCGAGCGGACGACATCGCGGGCCAGGCCCAGCAGCCGCAGCTCGTGCGTCAGCTCCAGGTCGAGCGCGACGGTGTCGGGCCCGCTGCTCGCGACCGACCAGCCCGAACGCGGCGACTCGCTGACGACGACCTCGTCGTCGGTGATCGGCGATCGTCTCGCCGTCGACCTCGACCGTCGCGGCGCCGGCCCGCAGGGCGGCCACCAGCGCGACGGGATCGGCGCGCCGCGATCGGCCGCGGCCACCGGCTGGGTGCCCTTGCCGAAGCGCTTGCCCAGCGACGCGGAAGTTCGGCTTCACCGACAGCTCGACCAGTTCGCCCGCGTCGGCCAGGCTGGCCAGCTCGACGACGTTGAGCTCGTCGGCGACCTCGCGACGCAGGTCGTCGGCCACCTCCGTCCCAGCCCGGCGCCGACACGAGCGCCCGGGCGAGCGGCTGGCGGGTCTTCACGCCCGACTCGGCGCGCGCCGAGCGGCCCAGCTCGACCAGGCGGCGGACCAGCGCGACCTGCGCGTCGAGGTCGCGGATCGACGCCGGGTCGGGCGGTCGGCCAGGGCGCCAGATGGACGGATCGGCACGCCCGACGTCTCGGCGAACAGCGCCCCCCACACCGTGCTCGGTGACGAACGGCAGCATCGGGGCCAGCAGGCGGGTGAGGATGTCGAGGCATTCGTGCAGCGTCGACAGCGCCGCGGCGTCGCCGTCCCAGAAGCGCCGGCGCGAGCGGCGTACGTACCAGTTGGACAGGTCGTCGATGTAGGCCGCCAGTGCCTTGCCGGCCCGCTGGGTGTCGAAGTTCTCCAGGGCGGCGTCGACCTCGGCGGCGACCTCGTAGGCCTTGCTCAGGGCCCACCGGTCGAGGCACGGTCGGGTGCGCGGTCGTCGGTGCCGGGCGTCCAGTTGTTGGCCCGGGCGTACAGCGACTGGAACGACGCGACCGACCAGTACGTCCGGATCACCTTCGACGCGATCTCGTCGAGTACCTTGTGCCCGACCCGCCGGGCCGACCAGGGCGAGCCGCCGGCGAGCATGAACCAGCGCAGCGGCGTCGGCGCCGTGCTCGTCCATCAGCGGGATCGGGTTCGAGGATGTTGCCGAGATGCTTGCTCATCTTGCGGCCGTCCTCGGCCAGGATGTGGCCCAGGCACAGGACGTTCCGGTACGAGCTGTGGTCGAGGACGAGCGTCCCGACCGCCATCAGCGTGTAGAACCAGCCGCGGGTCTGGTCGATCGCCTCGCAGATGAAGTCGGCCGGGTAGTTCGCGGCGGCGAGGTCGGCGTTGCGGTGCGGCGCGCCGAACTGCGCGAACGGCATCGAGCCCGAGTCGAACCAGGCGTCGATGACCTGCGGAACGCGGCGGAACGTGCCGGGCTCGCCGGGACGGGTGAACGTCACGTCGTCGACGAACGGGCGGTGCGGATCGTCGAGCGTCGACGCCGGACAGTTCGGCGAGCTCGGTCAGCGACCCGACGCAGACCACGACGGACGGATCGACGTCGTTGCGCCAGATCGGCAGCGGAGTGCCCCAGTACCGGTCGCGCGACAGCGCCCAGTCGATGTTGTTGTTCAGCCAGTCGCCGTAGCGGCCGTGCTTGATCGTCGCCGGGAACCAGTTGGTCGCCTCGTTCTCGGCGAGCAGTTGGTCCTTGATCGCCGTCGTCCGCACGTACCAGGACGGCAGCGCGAAGTACATCAGCGGGGTGTGGCAGCGCCAGCAGTGCGGGTAGGCGTGCTCGTACGGGACGTGCCGCAAGAGCAGCCCGCGGGCGCGCAGGTCGCCGACCAGCTGCTCGTCGGCGTCCTTGAAGAACACGCCGCCGACCGAGCGGGACCGCGGCGTGAAGTGACCGTCCGGTCGATCGGATTGACCACCGGCAGGCCGTACGCCCGGCAGGTCGCGAGGTCGTCCGCGCCGAAGGCCGGCGCCTGGTGGACGAGGCCGGAGCCGTCCTCGGTCGTGACGTAGTCGGCCAGGACGATGTAGTTGCGCGTCCGTGCGATGCTCGACGTAGTCGAACGGACGCGGGTAGGTCCAGCGCTCGAGTTCGCGACCGCTGAAGCTCGCCAGTACCGTCGCGCCCTCGCCGAGCGCCTTGTGCAGCAGCGGTTCGGCGACGACGAGGGTGTTGCCGTCGAGCTCGGCGACGACGTAGGTGACCTCGGGATTCACGGCGACCGCGGTGTTCGAGACCAGCGTCCACGGCGTCGTCGTCCAGACCAGCAGGTCGGCCCGACCGGCCCACGGCCCCGACGTGAGCGGGAACCGGACGTAGACCGACGGGTCGACGACGTCTTCGTAGCCCTGCGCGACCTCGTGGTCGGACAGGCCCGTGCCGCAGCGCGGGCAGTACGGCGTGACTCGGTAGTCCTCGACGAGCAGACCCTTGTCGAAGATCGTCTTCAGCGCCCACCAGACGCTCTCGACGTAGTCGGGATTCATCGTCCAGTAGGCGTGTTCGTAGTCGGCCCAGTAGCCCATGCGTTCGCTCATGCGCTCGAAGGCGTCGACGTGGCGCTGCACCGACTCGCGGCACTTGGCGTTGAACTCGGCGATGCCGTACGCCTCGATGTCGGGCTTGCCGGTGAAGCCGAGCTCCTTCTCGACGGCCAGCTCGACGGGCAGGCCGTGGCAGTCCCAGCCGGCCATCCGCGGCGACGTGGTAGCCCTTCATCGTCTTGAAGCGCGGGAAGACGTCCTTGAAGGCGCGGGCCTCGACGTGGTGGGTGCCCGGCATGCCGTTCGCGGTGGGCGGCCCCTCGTAGAACGTCCACGCGGGTCCGTGGGCGGTCTGCTCGAGGCTGCGCTGGAAGACCTGCTCGGACCGCCAGAAGTCGATGACGCCGTGCTCGAGCGCCGGCAGGTCGACGTGCGGGCTCAGCGGGCGGTAGCTCATGTGGGTGGTGCTCCTCGAGTCGACACAGCGGACCCGAGGGACGACGTCCGCCGGTTCGGCGTCGGCCGCGGTACCACCCTCGTTGGCGCTCGAAGCGCCCGCTCTGGTCGTGCGTCCGGGTCTAGTGAGGCCGTTGGCCGTTCTTCCGGTGCTCGGAGGTGATTTCGCGCCGCGGCCCGCACCCCCGGGCTCACACCGCCCCCGGGTCGCTCTCGGTCGGATTTCGCGTGCTACTCGTCCTCGTCCTCGCGCGAGCGAGTCTAGCTAGCAATTTCGCCCGCCGCCGGTAGTTTCACTCTGGGTATCGGATCGATGGCGGGAAAGACTGGCGACTTTCCCGGCTTGCTCGTATTCTTGCCGCCTTCGCGGGGTTGCACGGTCGTGTGGGCGGCCCCGCTTCGCGTCGTCTTACGGAGGTTGCCCCATGGCGGAGGTCACGGCAGCGAAGCGGGCCACGAAAGTGGTCGCTCGCAAGCCGGCTGCGACGAAGTCGGCGCCCAAGGCGACGCCGAAGCCGCCCGCCACTCAGTCCCGACCGGCGAAGGCGACCCCGGCCAAGGCCGTCAAGGCCGCCGAGGCCGCCAAGGCCGCACTGACGAAGGCGGTCAAGGCGATCCCCGCGAAAACCGCCGCGTCCGCTCCGGCGAAGAAGTCGGCACCGGTCAAGGCTGCGAAGGCGACTCCGGCCACCAAGAGTCCGGCCACGAAGACTTCGGCCACGAAGGCGCCGGCCACGAAGGCTCCGGCCACGAAGTCGGCGCCGGCCAAGGCTGCAAAGGTGGCTCCGGCCGCGAAGGCGGCGCCGGCCAAGGCTGCGAAGGTTAGCCCGACCAAGGCCGCTCCGGCAAAAGCGGCAAAGACGGCTGCGGCGAAGGCAGCTCCGGCCAAGAAGGCGACTTCCGCCCAGGTCGCTCAGTCGACTCCCGCCGACATCGCCAAGGCAACGCCCGCCAGGGTTGCCAAAGCGGCTCCCGTCAAGGCGGCGCCGGCTGCGAAGGCAGCACCGGTCGCCAAAGCCGCGCCGGCCGTGAAAACCGTAGCCAAGGCGGCCGCCGCGCCGGCGCCCCGCAAGTCCGCCCCGACGAAGGCCGCCGCGGACGCTCCGGCGGCGCACGAATCTGAATGGACGAAGGCCGAGCTGGCCGAGGTCCGGGCCCTGCTCGTCGCCGATCTGGCCGAGATGCAGGGCGAGTACGACCGCTCGATGCACGATCTCAACGACTTCCAGTCGTCCAGCACCGACGGCGCCGGCGACGACCAGGCCGACGCAGGCAGCAAAACGTTCGAGCGCGAGCAGGAGCTGTCGATCGCGGGCAATCGCCTCGACCTGCTGACCCAGATTCAGCGGGCGGTCGCGCGCATCGACTCGGGCACCTACGGCACCTGCGAGAGCTGCGGCAAGACGATCCCGAAGGCCCGGCTCCGGGCCTTCCCGATGGCCACCCTCGACGTCGCGTGCAAGCAGCGCGAGGAGCGACGTTACGGACCGTCGGCGAGGCCCCGGCTGTGCGGGACAATGAGCTCGTGACAGCTCAGCGGCCGACCGCCGAACCGGAGGGCGAGCCGCTCACACAGACCGCGCCGACCCGGCACCGGGTCGCGCTGTTCGTGATCGTCGCGGTCGTCGTGGTGGCCGTCGACGTGATCACCAAAGCGATCGTCGCGGCGCAGCTCGGCGGTCATGCCCCGGTGCGGCTGTTGGGCGGTGCGATCTACCTGCTCGAGACCCGCAACTCCGGGGCGGCCTTCTCGGTCGGCACCGGTGCGACGCTCGTTCTCACGATCGTCGCGTTCGCCGTCGTCGTGGTGATCGCGCGCGCCGCCCGTCGGATGCGGTCGGTCGGCTGGTCGGTCGCGCTCGGGCTGATCCTGGGCGGGGCGATCGGCAACCTCACCGACCGGATCTTCCGGGCACCCGGACCGGGACGCGGTCACGTCGTCGACTGGATCAGCCTGTTCAGCGCCGACGGCCACATCTGGCCGGTCTTCAACGCCGCCGATTCGGCGGTCGTCTGCGGAGCCGTCACGGCCGCGCGTTCTGGCGCTGATCGGTATCGACGTCGACGGCACCCGCCGCCGGTGAGCGAATCCCGCCTGCTGCCCGTTCCCGACGGGCTCGAGGGGCTGCGCCTGGACGTCGCGGTCGCCCGGCTTTTCGGGCTGTCGCGGACGTCGGCGGCCGACCTGATCGACGCCGGCGATGTCAGCGTCGACGGCACGACCCCGATTCGTTCCGATCGCGTGCGCGGCGGTTCGTGGTTGGAGATCGACGCTTCCGTCGCCACCGAGTGGCGATCCCGTTCCGCCCGAACCGGTCGACGGGCTGGTCGTGCTGTACGAGGACGACGACATCATCGTGGTCGACAAGCCGGTCGGCGTCGCCGTCCACCCCAGCCCGGGGTGGACCGGACCGACAGTCGTCGCCGGCCTTGCGGCGATGGGCTACCGGATCTCGACGTCCGGCGCCGCCGAGCGGCAGGGCGTCGTCCACCGCCTCGACGCGGGGACGACCGGAGTCATGGTCGTCGCCACCAGCGAGCGCGCCTACACGGCGCTGAAGCGAGCCTTCAAGGAACGCACCGTCGACAAGCGGTACTCGGCGATCGTCCAGGGCCATCCGGACCCGACCACCGGCACCATCGATGCCCCGATCGACCGGCACCCGTCCGCCGACTACAAGTTCGCGGTGGTGGCCAACGGCCGCCCGAGCGTCACCCACTACGAGACCGAGCGAGGCGTTCCGGGCGGCCACCCTGCTCGACGTGCACCTCGAGACCGGCCGAACGCACCAGATCCGCGTGCACATGGCGGCGATCCGCCATCCCTGCGTGGGCGACCTCACCTACGGCGCGGACCCGCAACTGGCCCGTCGGCTCGGACTCACGCGGCAGTGGTTGCACGCCCGCGAACTCGGCTTCGAGCACCCGGGTTCGGGCGAGACCGTCCGCTTCCGATCGCCGTTCCCGCCCGACCTGGCGCACGCGCTCGACACGCTGCGCGCCGAGAGCTGATCGCCCGCCCGAAACCTGGTGATCAACAGGGTGGAGGGCCGACGCCGGCTCGCGCACGCGTTGACGGGATCGGCGGACGCCTATCCTGTCGAGGTGGGTCGGATCCGGACAAGCGCGGTGATACTTGCGGTGAGCGGCCTGCTCGCCGGGTGCGCCGCGTCCGCCGGGCCCGCGTCGAGCGGATCCGGCGCCGCCGGATCCAGCGACGTCGCGCGGGTCGCCGCCCCGGCGGCCGCGCCGATCGTCGTGCACGAAGTCGCGCGAACCTCCACGCTCACCGACGCACCCGCGACGCCGAACGCCTGCGCGAGCAACCGGCTCAGCCAGTTCGTGCTCGTCGACATCAGCGATCAGCACGTATGGATGTGCGCGGGGACGACGACCGTCTACAGCAGCCCGGTCACGACCGGCACAACGTACAACGACGACGACACTCCCACCGGTACGTTCCACGTCGAGGGAAAGCAGCAGAACCGCACATTGCACCTGCTCGACGGATCGACCTATTTCGTTCACTACTGGGTCCCGTTCTCGGGCACCCTCTACGGCTTCCACGACGCGTCCTGGCAGACGGTTCCGTTCGGCACCGACGACTACCACCGCGACGGCTCGCACGGCTGCGTACACCTGCCGATGGCCGCGATGGACTGGCTCTACCGCTGGGCCGCGGTCGGGACGACCGTCACCGTCCGTCCCTGAATCGCGAGTTTTGCCAGCAGGATCAGACCCGGCAGCAGGCACCCGGCCAACAAGGTGAACGCCACGGCCGGACGGTGCAGCAGGAGTTGGACGACCAGGGCCGCCACCAGGCCCGCGCCGTTGCCGGCCAGCCACAACAACGCGGTGGCCGTACCGCCCGCGGGGCCCGCCCGCCGTTCGGCGAGCGCCAGGATGATCGGCAGGTCGGTCAGCAGGAACACGCCGAGGACGGCCAGCACCGGCAGACCCACCCCGAAGCCCGGCGCGACCGCCAGCAGCAGCAGCCCGGCCGCCCCTGCGATCACCGACAACAGGACGAAGGGCAGTTCGCGATCGCGCCGCGCCAACGGACCGGGCAGCAGCGCCGATCCGACGACGCCGGCGAGGACCATGACGAGCAGCAGCGTCCCGGCGGCCGATTCCGACACGCCGGCCGGTTTCAGCAGCGGTTGCAGCCAGGTGGTGAGGGCGATGAACACGCCGAAGCCGACGCAGACCAGTCCGGTCAGCAGCCGCAGGTAGGGGTCGGCCCAGACCGTCCGAACCGACGTCGCGCGACCGGCCGCCACGCCGGGCTCCACGGCGAACGGGCCCGGCCGCCGCAGCACCGCGCAGAGCAGGGCCGCTCCGACGACCGCGACGACCGCCTGGACGGCCAACAGCATCCGGATGCGGTGACCGCCGATCGCGGCGCCGAGCAGCAACGCGAGCACCATGCCGGCGAAGATCCCGGCCGACGACACCGCGATCCCGGTCGCGCGATCGGACGGCCGCAGGTAGCTGCCCGCGATCTTGGTGACCGCGTTGAGGACGAGCGGCTGGGCGACCGCGATGAGTAATTGGCCGACGAGGACGATCGCGAAGCCGTCGCCGCCGAGGCGCACGACTGCGCCCACCGCGGTCAGCACCGCACCGAGCCCGAGGCCGGCGCCGAGATGACGGTCGATCACCGCACCGGTCGGCAGCGCCAACACCACGTACAAGAGCGGAAAAATCTCGGCCAGCCAGCCGATCGCGCCCTCCGAGACGCCGTAGTGGTGAGCCGCGTCGGTCGTGATCGGGGCGAACGTCAGCCAGAGCATCTGGTTGGCGGCGCTCACGATCGCGAACGCGACCACCGGCAGCCAGCGGCTGCGCGTGTCGGCCGCGGTCACAGAAAGTCCTCGCTCACAGGAAGGCCCGGCCGTCGCCCCGGTAGGTGGCCACCGTCCGGTCGATCCGGTCCCCGTCGACGAGGTGCAGCTCGTCCACGTGCTCGCAGAGCTCGCCGGCCTTGGCGTGTCGGAACCACACCCGACCGCCGATTCGCAGGCCATCGGCGGCAGCGCCGGCCAGCGGCGTCTGCACTTCGCCGGCGCCCTCCGTCGCGACGAGCTTGAGGCCGGCCGGAAACACCGGTGTGGGCACCCGATCGGCACCGGCCGGGCCGGAGGCGATCCAGCCGCCGCCCGCGACCGTCACGATGCCGGGGGCCGGACGCCGCGTCACGGCGAGGGCGAAGAGCGCGGCCGGGCGGGCGGTGAACGAGCGGTACGTGTCGAAGAGCGTCGGCGCGTAGAGCCCGGAGCCCGCCGCTACCTCGGTGATCGCCGGCTCGGCGGTGGTCGATTCGACGCTGCCCGTGCCGCCGCCGTTGACGAACCGCAAGGGTGCGACGGCGCTCACCGCGGCCACGACCTCGGCGCGCCGGGCGGCCAGCTCGCTCGTCGACAGGCGCTGCAGGGCGCGGATCGCGGCGGCACGGGCCGGGCGGTGTTTCGGTCGGTCGCCGAGGCCCGCGATCTGCCCTTCGTAGGCCATCAGCCCGTCCAGCCGGAATCCGGGACGGTCGACGATCGCGTGGGCCAGTCGGGTCGCTTCGGCGGGTTCGTGGACGGGGGAGCGGCGGGTGCCGACGTGGACCCGGCCGCCGAGGATGCGCAGCGACGCGTCGAGGTCGAGGCACACCCTGAGTTCCGGATGACCCGCGCCGAGCAGCTCGTCGAGGTAGTCGAGTTGCTCGGTGCTGTCGACCATCAGCGTGATCCGCTCGGCGAGAGCCGGGTCGACGGCCAGCTGTCGCAACGCGTCGCGCTCGGCGCTCGGATAGGCCACGACGATGTCGTCGAACTCGTCCGCGAGCCAGATCGCCTCGGCGACCGAGTAGCCGAGGATGCCACGAAATCCGGGCATCGCGAGGGTCTCGCGCAGGATCGCGCGGCAGCGCACCGACTTGCTGGCCACGCGGATCGGCTTGCCGGCCGCCCGCCGGACGAGGTCGGCCGCATTCGCCCGCAGCGCCGCGAGATCGACGACCGCGAACGGCGGGTCGAGCTCCGCGGTAGCCCGATCGAGGCGACTACGGGCGGCGGACGTCATGGAGTTCGACAATGCTGCTTGGTCCGACGAGAGTCAAACGACCGCAACCGATGACGGCGCGCGAGCCGGGGGATCGACACCTCGAGCCGGTAAATTGTCGCCGATGGCAACCTGGCACAACTGGGCCGACAACCAGCGCGCGTCCGGCATCGAGATCGTCGAGCCGTCCGGCACCGCGGAGATCGCGGCCGCCGTGACGACCGCGGCGGCGGCCGGACGGCGGGTGCGCCCGATCGGGTCGGGTCACTCGTTCACCGGAATCGGGCGCCCCGAGGGTGTCCAGCTGCGGTTCGACCGGCACGCCCGGATGGTGTCTGTCGACGGCGGCACGGGGCTGGTCGAGGTCGAGGCGGGCATGCCGCTGCGCCGCCTCAACGAACTGCTGACCCGGGCCGGCCTGGGCCTCACCAACCTCGGCGACATCGACGCGCAGACGCTGGCCGGCGCGCTCTCGACCGGTACGCACGGGACGGGTGCGCGCTTCGGCGGCCTGGCCACCCAGATCCGGGGGCTCGAGCTGGTGCTCGCGGACGGATCGGTACTGACGTGCAGCGCGGACGAGAACGCCGACGTCTTCCGCTGCGCGCGGATCGGGCTCGGCGCCCTCGGCGTGATCTCGACGGTCACGCTGCAGACCGAACCGGCGTTCGCCCTGCGCGCCGTCGAGGCGCCGATGCCGTTGGCCGAGGTGTTGGACGGGTTCGACGAGCTGGCCAACGGTACGGATCACTTCGAGTTCTACTGGTTCCCGCACACGACGAAGACACTGACCAAGCGCAACACCCGCGTGCCGCTCGGGGACGGGCTCGATCCGTTGCCGTCGTGGCGGGCCTGGTGGGACGACGAGTTCCTGTCGAACACGGTCTTCGGCGCAGTGGTGGGCGCCGGCCGCCGGGCCCCGGCGCTGGTCCGTCCGCTGAACCGGGTCGCCGGCAGCGCGCTCGGCGCGCGGACGTACACCGACGTCTCGCATCGCGTCTTCACCTCCGCCCGCCGGGTGCGGTTCGTCGAGATGGAGTACGCGCTACCGCGCGCGGCGATCGTGGCGTTCCTGCGTGACCTCGACGCCCGCATCGAGGCGGCGGGCGGCCGGATCGCGTTCCCGGTCGAGGTGCGGGTCGCGGCGGCCGATGACATCCCGCTGTCGACGGCGTTCGAGCGCGACTCGGCGTACGTCGCGGTGCACATGCCGGCCGGCGAGAATCCCGAGCCGTACTTCCGCGCGGTCGCGGAACTGGCCGCAGCCGTCGGCGGGCGCCCGCACTGGGGCAAGCTGCACTGGCTCGATGCCGAGGCGCTGCGTCAGCTCTACCCGGTCTTCGACGACTTCGTCGCGCTACGGGACCGCCTCGACCCGGGCCGGACGTTCACGAACGACTACCTCGACCGCGTGCTCGGCCGCTGAACGGGGCAACGGCCGCGGACGCTACCGAGCGGGCAGCTGTTGGAGCACCCAGCCATTGCCGTCGGGATCGGTGAACGTGACGAACGCCCCCCACGGTTGGACGTCGATGTCACTTGCGTCGACCCCGTTGCCGCGCAGCCGGTCGCGTTCGGCGGCGACATCCTCGACCACGACCATGAGCCCCTGCTGCGTGCCTGGCGTCATCGCCGTGATGCCGTCGCCGATCACGACCGAACACGCCGAGCCGGGCGGGGTCAGCTGCACGAATCGCAGCTCCGGATTCACCTGGTGATCGTGATCGGCGTCGAAGCCGACCTGGTCGACATAGAACGCCTTCGCGCGATCGACATCGGTGACCGGGATCGGAACAACTTCGAGTCTCCAGTTCATGGCACGAACCCTACGATCGCGGTCTGACATTGTTGCGGGTCCATCAGGCTCGACTTGAGGTCGAGAGACACACCGCTGCGACACGCCCGACGATGTCGGACTCGCAGTGCAGAATCGGCAAGGTCGCGGCAGCGACGGGTATCGCACGGTCGCGGCAGCGATAGATAATGCACGGTCGCGGCAGCGACGGGTATCGCACGGTCGCGGCAGCGATAGGTAATGAACGGTCGCGGCAGCGACGAGATTTGAGCAGCCCGAGAACAACAAGCGAAGAGAGCGGGTCGGGTCGAGAGTGACATCGGTGGGTAGCGGGTCGGGTTCCGGCGATTCGTTCGTCCATCTGCACAACCACACCGAGTACTCCATGCTCGACGGGGCCGCCCGGCTGACCGAGCTGTTCGCCGAGACCGCTCGCATGGGCATGCCGGCGCTGGCGATGACCGACCACGGCAACGTCTTCGGCGCGTACGACTTCTACAGCAAGGCCCGGGCGGCCGGGGTCAAGCCGATCATCGGCATGGAGGCCTACCTCACGCCGAACACGTCGCGCTTCGACCGCACCCGGGTGCGCTGGGCGCAGGGCGGTGAGAACGACGTCTCCGGTGGCGGGGCGTTCACGCACATGACGCTGTTCGCCGAGACGACCGCCGGAATGCACAACCTTTTCCGGCTGTCGTCGCGCAGCTCGCTCGAAGGCTTCTTCTACAAGCCGCGCGCCGACCGCGAGCTGATCTCCCAGTACGCGAAGGGCCTGATCGCGACGACCGGCTGCCCGTCCGGCGAGATCCAGACCTGGCTGCGGATCGGCGACTACGACAAGGCCCGGGCCAGCGCCGCCGAGTTCCGCGACATCTTCGGCGCCGGAAACTTCTTCCTCGAGCTGATGGACCACGGGCTCGACATCGAGACCCGTGTCCACGAGGGCTTGCTGCGCCTGGGTCGCGACCTGGGTCTGCCGATGATCGCGACCAACGACCTGCACTACACGCACGCCGAGGATGCCGACACCCACGAAGTGCTGCTGTGCGTGCAGTCGGGCAAGACGATGGCCGACCCGAACCGCTTCAAGTTCGACGCGCGCGACTTCTACCTGAAGTCGCCGGCCGAAATGCGCTCGTTGTGGGCCGACAAGTGGGATCTGCGCGAGGCCTGCGACAACACGCTGCTGATCGCCGAGCGCTGCGACGTGTCGTTCACCGAGGGCGCCAACTACATGCCGCGCTACCCGGTGCCGCCCGGCGAGGACGAGAACTCCTGGTTCGTCAAAGAGGTCGAGGCCGGCCTGCTGCGCCGCTACCCGGACGGGCTGTCGGCCGAGGTGCGCGCCCAGGCCGACTACGAGGTCGGCGTCATCGTCCAGATGGGTTTCCCGGGCTACTTCCTCGTCGTCGCCGACTTCATCAACTGGGCGAAAGAGAACGGCATCCGCGTGGGCCCGGGTCGCGGGTCGGGCGCGGGCTCGATCGCCGCGTACGCGATGCGCATCACCGACCTCGACCCGCTGCAGCACGGCCTGATCTTCGAGCGCTTCCTCAACCCCGACCGCGTGTCGATGCCCGACTTCGACGTCGACTTCGATGAGCGCCGGCGCGGTGAGGTGATCCGCTACGTCACCGAGAAGTACGGCGACGACCACGTCGCGCAGATCGTCACGTACGGCACCATCAAGGCCAAGCAGGCCGTCAAGGACGCTGCCCGCGTGCTCGGGTACCCGTTCTCGATGGGCGACCGGATCACCAAGGTCATGCCGCCGCCGGTCATGGGCAAGGACGTCCCGCTCGCGAAGATCTTCGACAAGGATCACGACCGCTACGGCGAGGGCGGCGAGTTCCGGTCGCTGTACGACGCCGACGGCGAGGTCAAGCGGGTCGTCGACACCGCCAAGGGTCTCGAGGGACTGAAGCGGCAGTGGGGCGTGCACGCGGCCGGCGTGATCATGTCGTCCGAGCCGTTGCTCGAGCTCATCCCGATCATGAAGCGCGAGCAGGACGGCGCGGTGATCACGCAGTTCGACTACCCGACCTGCGAGAAGCTCGGCCTGATCAAGATGGACTTCCTGGGGTTGCGCAACCTCACGATCCTCGACGACGCCGTCGACAACATCCGCGCGAACCGTGGGATCGAGCTCGTCCTCGAAGACCTGCCGCTTGACGACCAGCCGACCTACGACCTGCTGGCCCGCGGCGACACCCTCGGCGTCTTCCAGCTCGACGGCGGCCCGCTGCGGGCGCTGCTGCGCTCGATGCGTCCCGACAACTTCGAGGACATCTCGGCCGTCATCGCGCTGTACCGGCCGGGCCCGATGGGTGCCAACTCGCACAACGAGTACGCCGACCGCAAGACCGGCCGCAAGCCGGTCGTGCCGATCCACGCCGAGCTCGTCGACGCCCAGGCCGAGCTGCTCGGCGACACCTACGGCCTGATCATCTACCAAGAGCAGGTCATGGCGATCGCCCAGCACGTCGCCGGGTACAGCCTCGGCGCTGCCGACCTGCTGCGGCGGGCGATGGGCAAGAAGAAGAAATCCGAACTGGACGCGCAGTACGAGACGTTCTCGGCCGGCATGCGCGAGCGCGGCTACTCGGCCGACGCGGTCAAGACGCTCTGGGACATCCTGCTGCCGTTCTCGGACTACGCGTTCAACAAGGCACATTCGGCCGCCTACGGCATGTTGTCGTACTGGACCGGCTACCTGAAGGCCAACTACCCGGCCGAGTACATGGCCGCGCTCTTGACCTCGGTCAAGGACGATAAGGACAAGATGGCCATCTATCTGGCCGAATGCCGTCGCATGGGCATCAAGGTGCTGCCGCCCGACGTCAACGCGTCCGACTCCAACTTCACGCCGACCGGCACCGACATCCGCTTCGGGCTGTCCGCAGTGCGCAACGTCGGCACGAACGTCGTCGCCTCGATCGTCGGGACGCGTAAGGACAAGGGCGCCTTCGCTGATTTCTCCGACTTCCTGCGCAAGGTCGAGGCGGTCGTCTGCAACAAGCGGACCATCGAGGCGCTCATCAAGGCCGGCGCCTTCGACTCGATGGCACATGCGCGCCGCGGGCTCATGCACGTGTACGAGCCGGCCGTCGACCAGGTGCTCGACACGAAACGCCACGAGGCCAACGGCCAGTTCGATCTGTTCGGGTTCGGCGATGCCGACGGCGGCGCGTCGGGCATCGACATGTTCGAGATCCGCATCCCGGACGGCGAGTGGGAGAAATCCGTGCTGCTCGCGTTCGAGCGCGAGATGCTCGGGTTGTACGTGTCCGACCATCCGCTGTTGGGGGTCGAGCACGTGCTGGCCGCCGCGGCGGACATCTCGATCGCCACCCTGCAGTCCGAGGGCACGCCGGACGGCCAGTCCGTCACCGTCGCCGGCATCCTGTCGTCGGTGAGCCGGCGAGTCACCAAGGCGGGCGCACCCTGGGCCCGGGCCACGCTCGAGGATCTCGAGGGCTCGGTCGAGGTGCTGTTCTTCCCGGCGACCTATGCGCAGGTCAGTTTCAACGTCGTCGAGGACGCCCTCGTCGTGATCAAGGGACGACCGCAGCAGCGGGACGAGACGGTCGAGCTGATCGCGTCCGACCTCACGCTGCCGGACCTGAGCGTGAAGTCGTCCGGTCCGGTCATCGTGAAGATGGCCCCGATGCGCTGCACGCCGCCGATGGTCGAGCGGCTCAAGGAGGTGCTGGCCGCCCACCCGGGCACCGCCGAGGTGCATCTCGAGCTCGGCAGCGGCGAGCGCCAGCACCGACTGCGTCTGGACGACCGGTTTCGCGTCGCGCCGTCCGCCGCCCTGATGGGCGACCTGAAGGCCCTGCTCGGGTCGACCGCCGTCAGCGTCTGAGACTCGAGCGCGCCGCGACTGGTCAGGCCGGCTTGTGCTGCAGCACCCAGCTGTTGCCGTCGGGGTCGCTGAAGAACGCGTAGGAATTGAACGGCCGGGCCTCCGGATCGACGCCCGGTACCAACGTCCCGGCGTTGAAGTGCTGCACGGCGCTGATGTCGATCCCGCGCCCGGCCAGCTCGTCCCGGGCCGCGACGATGTCCTCGACGGTCAGGTGGGTGCCCCGCACCGAGCCGGGCACCGCGTCGGTGATGCCCACCCCGACCGAGATCGAGCAGGCCGAGCCGGGCGGGGTCATCTGCACGACCCGGAACTCGTCGCCGGCCTGGTGATCGACGTCGAGGGCGAAGCCCAGCTTGTCGACGTAGAACTGCTTGGCCCGGTCGACGTTACTGACGGGCAGCAGTACGAGTTCGAGTCTGAAGTCCATCCCCTGAGAGTACGAACCGCGGCGGGGTGCCGTCGCCCGGATCGCGTCGTAGCGTGGTCGGCATGTCCATCGTGATTCCGCCCGACGACGGCGGCGGCCATCCGCTCGGCGGTTGGGATCTGACCGGCGCGCCGATCCCGCCGGACGTCGGTGACTTCCGGGCCGGGACACCGGTGACCCGCTGGGCGTTGGCGCGGTACCTCGTCGGCCGGTCGCTCGGTCGCTACGTCAGCGGAGCGCTTTTGGTCGTGGCGCTCGTCGTCCTGCTGCTCGGCGCCCTGCTCGTCGAGACCGGGCCGGCCTGGCTGGGCGTCCTGATGGTCATCGCGGCCGTTGTCGTCCTGGCCTTCCGGGCCCTGCTCGGCGCGATCCTGCGGCGCGTGTTCGGGCTGTTCGGCCCGGACGGCGGCCGGCTGCGTTCCCTGGTCTCGGCCACGAGCAAGGACGTGCGGCGCGAGCTGCGCGCGATCGGGCTGCCCAGTCGGGCCTGGACGATGCCGCTGTTGATCGTTCGGCTGGCCGGCAAACGGCGGGCCGAGACACTGCAGCGGCTGCGTCAGTTCGATGTTTCGCGGGCCGTCCCGGCCGGTCGCCTCGACGAGCTGCACCTGCTGGTCCAGCAGCGCACTCGCGGCGCCTGACCGCGACGCGCGGCGGACGTCCGGCTCGCCCGACCACCGATACGCAAGGATCGGGCGATGATCAGGCGTCCGGACCTCGGTAGCCGCCTGTTCGATGTCGGGCGCCGGCTGCGGGGCCGCGGTGGCGACGTCGGGCAGGGGCTGCGCGAGCGGGCGGCCGGCGGGTTGCAGTCGGTCCGAGCCCGGCGCGGGGCCGAGAGCGGTCCGCTCGGCAACGGGATCGCGCTGTACGGGAGGTACTGGCTCGGCGGCGACGCCGAACCCACCGACGGGCTGCTGCTCGTGGACGGACGCGGTGTCCTCGACTACGCAGGACCGGTGGATGGGATCGAGCTCCCCGCCGCCATCGCGACGCTCGGCGGGCCGGACTGCTGGATCGGCCCCGGCATCGTCGATGCCCACGTGCACCTGGCCTTCGGGGATCTCGACGGCTGTCTGCGCAGCGGGGTCGTCGGCGTCCGCGACCTGGGGGCGCCCAGCGAGTCGGCCCGCCACTGGCGAACGGGCCACCGGGCGCCGACGGGCGTCCGGCCGGTCGTCGCGACGGCCGGTCCCATCCTCACCGCACCGGGCGGCTATCCGAGCCGGTCGTGGGGCGCCGGTGGATTCGCGACGTACGTCCGCTCGGCGGCGCAGGCCCGCCAGGTCGTCCAGCGACTGGCGGCCGACGGCGTCGATCTCATCAAGGTCGCGCTCGAGCCGGGATCCACGGGGTGGCCGGTGCCCGAGCCGGTCGTTGTCGGCAGCGTCGTCGCGGCCGCGCACGCCTCCGGGCTGGCCGTCGTCGCGCACGCGCTCACCGTCGAGATGGTCGGTCGGGCGATCGATGCCGGTGTGGACGAACTCGCGCACACGCCGACCGAGCGGCTGTCCGAGGCGCTCGTCGAACGGATCGCGGCGGCCGGCATCAGTGTCGTCTCGACGTTGCAGACGTTCTTCTCCGACGGCGTCGGGCGCACCGCCGCGGCGAACGCCGCCGACCTCCTGGCCGCCGGGGTCGTGCTGCGCTACGGCACCGATCTCGGCAATGCCGGCACCCGGCCCGGCGTCGATCCGCGCGAGCTCGACCGGCTCGCCGACACCGGCCTCGGCCGCCTCGGTGCCCTGCGGGCCGCCACTCTGCACTCGTCCCAGGCGCCGGGAATCCGGGGTCGCAGCGGGCTGTTGGCGTCGGCGCGCCGGTCGCGCTCGTCGTGCTGCCGGCCGATCCACTCGACGAACCCGGTGTTTGGCGCACGCCGTCGGCCGTCATCGCGGACGGTCGGCTGCTCGTGAACGAGCTGCTTTGACAGACTGGGGTCGTGACCGAACCCACCGCGTCCGATCCGCGCTGGACACCGCCCGCTGCGGGAGCTGACCCGTTCGGGCCCCCGCCGCCGCCGGACCCGGCGTACCCACAGGCCGAGGTGCGCCCCCGCGAGCCGTGGATCACCCGTCCGGAACGGCGGTTCGGGCTGCAACTCGTCGGGATCTTCGTCGTCGTCGGCATCCTGCTCGGATTCGTCTGGCGGCTGTGGGCGACGACCGCGACGGCCGGCCTCGTCATCGCCCCGAACACCGTCATCCCGGACGAGACCGAGGGCTTCATTTCGTCGGACGGTCGATTCGTGTTGCTGACGGTGCCCGTCGGTCTGCTCGTGGGCATCTTCGCGTGGACCCGTCGCCCGACCCGCGGCCCCGTGGTCGTGGCCGCGCTGGGGATCGGCGGCATCGTCGCCGCGCTGGTGACCGACGTCATCGGCGAGCTGGTCGGTGGCGGGGCGGGCACGGGCAAGGTCGGCACCGACCTGCCGCGCCTGCAGCTGTTCGTCCACGCGTCCGGACTGCTCGCGCTCGAGGCGCTCGCGGCGGTCGGCGTCTACTTCTTGGCGACGATGTTCGCGTCGTCCGACGACCTCGGAACCGACCCGGTCGGGGGCCTCGACGGACCGGTCGCGATCTCGGGGCGGGACGCCCGCTAAACGCTCGCCCTAGTTGCTGCTGGCGTCGACCTGCAGCGCCCGTGGCGAGACCGGGATGCTGCGCGTCTGGGTGATCAGCGCGATCTCGCGCCGCAACAGGTGCATTCCGTGGGCGAGCCGGTCGGCGGCGGTCGCCGCCTCGAGCAGTTCCTGCCGTTCGCTGTTGGGCAGCCGGAGCTGGGCCGCGACCTGATACGACAGACGCAGCGGGTCAGTGGCGAGCGGGTCGTCGTTCGCCTCGCGACGGGCGAGCCGGGCGAGGGCCCGAACGTAGAGACCGCACAGCTCCCGGGCGGCGCCGGTCAGTCCCGGCCGCACGTCGCCGTCGGATTCCTCGAGCCATTCGACCTCGGCGCGCAGGTACGAACGGCCGCGGTCGATGCCCAGGATGCGAAAACGCCGGCTGCCGATCGTGAGCAGGTCCGAGCGGCCGTCGTCGTACGACTCGATCTCGACGATTTCGGCGACGGTGCCGATGGCGGCGAGCGAGAGCGGCTGGCCGTCCGGCTCGGGACCCGATTCGACCTCGAAGCCGTGCTGCAGCGCCACGACGCCGAAGCAGCGTTCGATCCCTTCCGCGCTGACGTCGGCCACCAGCGCGCGGTAGCGCGGCTCGAAGATGTGCAGCGGCAGCGGCAGCCCCGGTAAGAGCACCGACTCCAGCGGGAAGATCGGCAGGAGCGCGGCCATAGGGACGACCGTAGGCCCCGAAATGCGATAACGGGCGTTCGCAGCGCCCGTAGAATCTCGGTTGTGCTTCGCCGAATCGAGCTAGCCGACGCCCTGTCACCGGACCTTCGACGGGTCCTGCCGCGCGCGCGTGTCGATGTTCAGGCGGCGACGGCGGCCGTCGAGCCGATCGTCGCCGGCGTCGCCGAACGCGGTTACGCGGCCGCCCGCGAGGCGACCCAGCGCTTCGACGGCGTCGACGTCGCCGACCCGCGGGTATCCGACGTCGCGCTCAAGGCGGCCCTCGAAGCGTTGGACCCGGCCGTGCGGGCCGCGCTCGAGGAGTCGATCCGGCGCGCGCGCCTGGTGCACGAGGCGCAGCGCCGCCAGGACGTCGAGGTCCAGGTCGTCCCCGGCGGCACCGTCACCGAGAAGTGGATCCCGGTCCGCCGGGTCGGGCTGTACGTACCGGGCGGGCTGGCCGTCTACCCGTCCAGCGTGATCATGAACGTCATCCCCGCCCAGGTCGCGGGCGTCGAAGGCCTGGTGGTCTGCTCGCCGCCTCAAGCTAGCAACGACGGCCGGCCGGACGCCACGATCCTGGCCGCCTGCGCATTGCTGGGCGTCGACGAGGTCTACGCCGTCGGGGGCGCCCAGGCGATCGCGCTGCTCGGCTACGGCGATGTCGGGCTCGATATCGAGCCGGTCGACGTGATCACCGGACCCGGCAACGTGTACGTCACCGCCGCGAAGCGGATGCTGCGCGGCCTGGTCGGCATCGACGCCGAAGCGGGCCCGACCGAGATCGCGGTGCTTGCCGATGCGTCGGCCGACCCGGTTCACGTCGCGGCCGACCTGATCAGCCAGGCCGAGCACGACGAACTGGCGGCGTCGGTCCTGGTCACCGACTCCGTCGAGCTCGCCGACGCGGTCGATCTCGAGGTGACCCGTCAGGTCGCGCTGACCAGGCACGTCGCCCGGGTGACCGCCGCGCTCAGTGGCGAGCAGTCCGCGACGGTCATCGTCCGCGACCTCGAGCAGGGCCTGGCCGTCGTCGACGCGTACGCCGCCGAACACCTCGAAGTGATCACGCGGGACGCGCGGGCCTGGGCGGATCGGGTCCGCAACGCCGGCTGCATCTTCGTCGGTCCCGACTCGCCCGTGTCGCTCGGCGACTACTGCGCCGGATCGAATCACGTCCTGCCGACCGGCTGCACGGCCCGGCACGCCTCGGGGTTGTCCGTACAGTCGTTCCTGAAGGGCGTCCACGTCGTCGAGTACTCGCACGCGGCGCTCGTCGAGGTGGCTCCGCACGTGCTGGCCCTGTCGGCGGCCGAAGACCTGCCGGCGCACGGCGCGGCCGTCGCGGCGCGGCTCGACGATCGGGCCACCGCCGGCGGCCCGCGACGATGACCGCCCTGGACGACCTGCCGTTGCGCGACGAGCTGCGCGGCGAGGAGCCCTACGGCGCGCCTCAGCTCGACGTCGCGGTGGCGCTGAACGTCAACGAGAACCCCTACGCGCCGAGCGCGACCGTCGTCGACGCGGTCGCGGCCGCGGTGCGCGAGGTGGCCGGCTCGCTCAACCGCTACCCCGACCGGGATGCGCTGCTGCTGCGCGCCGACCTGGCCACCTACCTGAACACCGACGGCGGGGCCGGCCTCACCGTCGACAACACCTGGGCGGCCAACGGGTCGAACGAGGTCATGCTGCAGCTGCTGCTGGCCTTCGGCGGCCCCGGACGCACGGCGGTGTCGTTCGCGCCGACGTATTCGATGTATCCGGAGTACGCCCGCGATTCGCACACGCGGTGGGTGACCGGGCACCGGGCCGACGACTTCACGATCGACCTGGACCACGCGGCCGACCTCATTGCCGCCGAGGCGCCGTCGGTGGTGATCCTGACCTCGCCGAACAACCCGACCGGGACGGCCCTACCGCTGGCCGTCGTAGAAGCCATCTGCGCCATCGCTCCCGGCGTGGTCGTCGTCGACGAGGCGTACGCGGAGTTCCGCCGGGCCGGCGTGCCCAGTGCGCTCTCGGTGCTGCCCGACCACCCGCGACTGGTCGTCACCCGCACGATGAGCAAGGCGTTCGCGCTCGCGGGTGGACGATTGGGTTATCTCGCCGCCGCGCCGGCCGTCGTCGACGCCGTGCGCATCGTCCGGCTGCCCTACCACCTGTCGGCGGTCACCCAGGCGGTGGCTCGCACGGCCCTCGGGCATCGCGAGGAACTACTGGCCCGGGTCGACGACCTGCGGTCCGAACGCGACGCGACGCTTAGCTGGTTGCGCTCGATCGGGCTCGACGCGGCCGACTCCGATGCCAACTTCATCCTGTTCGGACGATTCGCCGATCGGCACGCGGTATGGCAGGGCCTGCTCGACCGTGGCGTCCTGATCCGCGAGACTGGCCCCGACGGCTGGTTGCGGGTGTCGATCGGGACGCCGGCTGAGATGGCGTCGTTCAAGCAGGCGTTGACCGAGACCTTGAACCAGGAGCAGTCGTGACCGAACGTCAGAGAACCGGCCGGATCGAGCGGCAGACGAACGAAACCAAGGTGCTCGTCGAGATCGACCTCGACGGGGCCGGGCGCACCGACGTCACGACCGGGGTGGGTTTCTACGACCACATGCTCACGTCGTTCGGACGGCATGGCCTGTTCGACCTGCGCGTCGAGGTCGAGGGCGACCTGCACATCGACGCCCACCACAGCGTTGAAGACACCGCCATCGCGCTCGGCCAGGCGTTCGCGCAGGCCACCGGCGACAAGGCCGGCACCCGTCGTTTCGGCGACGCGCTGATCCCGATGGACGAGGCGCTCGTGCAGGCGGCCGTCGACCTGTCCGGCCGGCCCTACCTCGTCCACCACGAGCCCGACGGCGCGCCGGCGACCATCGGACGCGACTATGCGACGACCCTGACGCGGCACGTCTTCGAGTCGTTCGCGTTCCACGCGGCGATCGCCGCGCACATCACGGTGATCGGCGGCCGCGACTGGCACCACATCACCGAGGCGCAGTACAAGGCGCTGGCGCGCGCGCTGCGGGCGGCGGTCGAACTCGACCCGCGGGTGCAGGGCGTCCCGTCGACCAAGGGCGTCCTCTGAAGCGGGTCGTCGTCCTCGACTACGGGTCGGGCAACCTGCGGTCGGCGCAACGGGCCCTCGAGCGGGTCGGTGCCGAGGTGACGGTGACTGCCGATCCACGGGCGGCCATCGAGGCCGACGGGCTCGTCGTACCCGGTGTCGGCGCGTTCGCTGCGTGCATGAGCGGGCTGACCGGGGTCGACGGGCAGGCCATCATGGCGCTGCGGCTGGCCGACGAGCGTCCGGTGCTCGGGATCTGCGTCGGCATGCAGGTCCTCTTCGACGCCGGGGTCGAACACGGCGTCGAGACGCCCGGCCTGGCCATCCTGCCCGGGCGGGTTGAACCGCTCGTCGCACCGGTGCTGCCGCACATGGGCTGGAACACAGTGCAAGCACCAGAAGGATCCTTGCTGTTCAAGGGGATTGCGGACGGCACGCGCTTCTACTTCGTGCACTCGTACGCCGTGCACGACACGGTCGGACTGGTCGCCACCACCGAACACGGCGAGCCGTTCGTGGCCGCCGTAGAGACCGGAACCGTGAGCGCGACGCAGTTTCACCCGGAGAAATCGGGGGATGCCGGCGCGACGGTGCTGGCCAACTGGGTCGGCGCGCTGTGAGCAAGGCCCGCGCCCAGGCCCGGGCCGAACGCGAAGCCTCCGTGAACGAGCGCCGGCGGGTCGTCGATCAGGCCCAGCTGCGTGACCGTGATCGACGGGTCCGCCGTGAGCGGCGGGCCGCGGCCTGGCGGCGCGGGCGGTTGTGGCGGCACGGCCCACAGTTCCGAAAGAACAAGGAGAAGTGGGCGCTGCTCGCCACGATCATCCTGCTGGTGCTGCTGATCACCTACATGCTGACCAGTTCGCTGTCGGCCCTCGTCCTCGTCATGTTCGTCTGCGTCATCGCCACGCCGGCATTGGTGGCGATCATCTTCGATCGGAGATCTCCGTGAGCCTCGTCCTGCTGCCGGCCGTCGACGTCGCCGACGGGGCGGCCGTCCGTCTCGTGCAAGGCGCGGCCGGCACCGAGACGTCCTACGGCGACCCGCTCGACGCCGCGCTCGCCTGGCAACGCGACGGCGCCGAGTGGATCCACCTCGTCGATCTCGACGCGGCGTTCGGCCGCGGCAGCAATCGCGACCTGCTTGCCGACGTCGTCCGTCGCCTCGACGTCGCCGTCGAGCTGTCCGGTGGCATCCGCGACGATGCGTCGCTCGAAGCCGCGCTCGGCACGGGAGCGGCCCGGGTGAATCTCGGCACCGCCGCGCTCGAGTCGCCCGACTGGGTGCGCTCGGCCATCGCGCGGTTCGGCGACCGGATCGCCGTCGGCCTCGACGTGCGCGGCACGACTCTCGCCGCCCGGGGCTGGACGAAGGAGGGCGGCGACCTCTGGGAGACGATGGCCCGCCTCGACGCCGACGGTTGTGCCCGGTACGTCGTCACCGACGTCCACCGCGACGGCACGCTCACCGGTCCGAACCTGACCCTGCTCACGGAGGTCTGCTCGCGCACCGCCGCGGCAGTGGTGGCCAGCGGCGGCGTCTCGTCGCTCGATGACCTGCGCGCGATCGCCGCCGTGTGCACGGACACCGGCCGGACGATCGAGGGGGCCATCGTCGGAAAAGCCTTGTACGCCGACCAATTCACGCTGCCGGAGGCGCTCGCGGCGGTCGGGGCGTGACGATCGAGCGGTTCGGATCGGGCGGCCCGTGGGAAGACCTCATCGGCTACAGCCGGGTCGTGCGGGCCGGCGCGCTGTTCATGACGGCTGGGTGCACGTCAGTGGTCGACGGTCAGCTCGTGCACGAGGGCGACCCGTACGAGCAGGCGCGAACCGCGTTCGGCGTCGCGATCGACGCGTTGGCCCGGGCCGGCTGCGCCCGCGAACAGGTGATCTTCGCGCGGATGTACCTCAGCGATCGCAGCTGCGCGGACGCCGTCGGGCGCGCGCATCACGACGCGCTCGGCGACGTACGGCCCGCGGCCACGTTGCTCGTCGTCGGCGGATTCATCGACCCGCGGATGCTCGTCGAAGTAGAGCTGACCGGTTCCAGCGCTACCGGCTGAGCCGCCGCAGCGCCGCGGCGACGAGTGCTGTGTTGTCGGGTGCCCGAGAACCGTCCGGCAATGTCAGGGTGTCCTCGAGGCCGATCCGGGTCGCGAGCCCGTGGCGACCGGCGTCGTCGAGCGTCGCCCAGCAGCTGTCGTCCGCGCCGTGCAGGAGGATTTCGACGTTGATATCGGCGAGCTGACCCAGTAGCTCGGCGGCGTACAGCGGTACCGCATCCGAGTCGAGGTCGCCCGGCAGTTCGACCAGCACTCGGAAGCAGCGAGCCCGCAGTGGCGACGCCAACCAGGCACGCACGGCGTCGGCGTGCCACAGTCCGGCTTCGACGCCGATGCCCTTGTCCAACAGGCACATCGCCACCTGCTCAGCGCCGCCCTCGTGCCAGTTCACCGAGGCGAAATCAGGTTTGGCGGTCCAGTCGCGGATCGCGGCGACGCGTCGGGCCGGGTCCGGTTCGGCCCACGCACCGGTCGTGACTCCGACGGGCAGTCCCGGGTTGGCCGTCCGCACCGCGGCGAGCGTTGCGTCGACGCGCGCGGGGTCGAACGTGTCGCGCCCGTCCGCGCCTTTCACGTGCAGGTGGACCGCGCCGGCGCCGGCCGCCCGAACCATCCGCGCGTCGGCGGCGAGCTGGTCGGGCGTCACCGGCAGGGCCGGATGTTCGTCCGCCGTCCGCGGTCCGTTCAGGCAGGCCTTGAGCAGCACCCGTCGATTGTGGCGCGCGGTCCGTCATTCTGCCGCCCGTACGTCGGGCAGACTGGGCGGGTGAGCGTCGCCGTCCGAGTGATCCCGTGTCTGGACGTCGACGGCGGCCGCGTCGTCAAGGGCGTGAACTTCGAAGGACTGCGCGATGCCGGCGACCCCGTCGAGCTGGCCCGGCGCTATGACGCCGAGGGCGCCGACGAGCTGACGTTCCTCGACATCACCGCGTCGAGCGGTGGCCGGGAAACCACCTACGAGGTGGTCCGACGCACCGCCGAACAGGTGTTCATTCCGCTCACCGTCGGCGGGGGCGTACGGACGGTCGACGACGTCGACGCCCTGCTGCGCGCCGGCGCCGACAAGATCGGCGTGAACACGGCCGCCATCGCTCGCCCCGACCTCATCGCCGAAATCGCGCAGCGGTTCGGCCGTCAGGTGCTGGTGCTGTCGGTGGACGCCCGCCGGGTGCCGGCCGGACGGGCGCCGACGGCGAGCGGTTTCGAGGTCACGACCCACGGCGGCCGGCAGGGCACCGGCATCGACGCCGTCGAGTGGACCGAACGGGCCGCCGAGCTCGGCGCGGGCGAAATCCTGCTCAACTCGATGGACGCCGACGGCACCAAGGACGGCTTCGACCTGCCGTTGATCCGCCTGGTGCGGGCGCGTGTGACCGTTCCGGTGATCGCGAGCGGGGGAGCGGGCCAGGTCGACGACTTCGCCCCGGCCGTCGAGGCGGGCGCCGACGCGGTGCTCGCGGCGAGCGTGTTCCACTTCGGCGAACTGACGATCGGCGCGGTCAAGGACGGACTGCGGGCCGCCGGAGTCGTCGTCCGCTGAGGTCCACCGACGCGGTCGGTCAGACCTTGATCGTCGTGCCGAGGAACCGCGCGACCACGTCGTCGCCGCCGCTGTAGGTCACCCGCGCGGCCCGCTGGCGACCGAACGCGACCAGGGTCAGCTCGACGGGGTCGCCGGTCACCGTGACGGTCTGGCCGTCGACCGGCTTGCGGGGCTGCGTCTCGTCCCGACCGTCCCAGACCAGCCGGACACCTACGGGCGCCGCCCGCAGCGAGAGCTTGCTGAACGTGCGCAGGTTGTTCCAGATCGCGAGCTGGCGGGCGATGGGCATCGCGCGGGGCCGGAAGTCCGGTTGGGCCCGCCGGACATCCTCGTGATGCACGACGAACTCGAGCAGGTTGAGCTTCTCGCCGAGCGGTCTGATCGCGAACGGCGAGTACCACGGCGGACCGCCGCCCAGCCGGCCCAGGATCTCGTCGAAACTGTGCGACGAGACGTAGGCGGCGCGGGCGGCATCGGCCGCGGCGATGAGCGATGCCGTGCGCGCGCTGGCCGCCATGGCCCGCAGCGACGATTCCCGCAGGACGAGGTGCGCGGCCAGCTCCGCTGTCAGCCAGGGATCGCACAGCGTCGGGGCCTGCGACCCCAGTTCGCGCATCGTGTCGACGAGGTCGTGGCGCTCGTCGCGGGCATGGTGACTCATAGTTGGAGGGTAGGCCGTGAGCTTCGCCCATCTCGCAAGAATCGGGCTCGCTCGCACAGCTCGCATAGGCGATCCACAGCAATCCCTCACGTTGCCCCAAGACCCGGCGCTCAGGCTGATCCCAGCCACTCCCTGGCAATCGCCTGGGTTTAGGCCCTACCAAGTCGAGTGGGAGATAGCCTGATGAGCACAGCTATGGCGACGAAGCGGCGCGTTCTGGTAGTCGATGACGAGGAGAACGTCACCCACCTCGTCTCCTCCGCGCTGCGCTTCGACGGATTCGAGACGATCACGGCGGACAACGGCAGCTCCGCGCTGGCCGCCGTGGCCGAGTCCGATCCGGACCTCGTCGTGCTCGACGTGATGATGCCGGGCCTCGACGGTCTCGGCGTCCTGCACAACCTGCGGGCCGCCGGATCGCAGGTCCCGGTCATCTTCCTGACCGCGCGTGACACGGCCTCCGACCGCATCGGCGGGCTGCGAGCCGGCGCCGATGACTACGTCGTCAAGCCGTTCAGCGTCGAGGAGTTGCTCGCCCGCGTGCACGCAGTGCTCCGTCGGGCCGCGCCGGACGAGGGGCGCGACGGTCTGCTGCGCGTCGCCGACCTGGAGCTCGACGAGAACAGCCACGAGGTCACCCGCGGCGGCGAAGAGATCCACCTGACCGCCACCGAGTTCGAGCTGCTGCGCTACCTCATGCGCAATGAGCGGGTCGTGCTGTCGAAGGCCCAGATCCTCGACCGGGTGTGGAAGTACGACTTCCAGGGCCAGTCCAACATCGTCGAGCTCTACGTCGGCTACCTGCGCAAGAAGGTCGACAGCGTCGAGCCGAAACTGATCCACACCGTGCGCGGCGCGGGCTATGTGATCAAGGCGCCGCGCACGTGACTCGATGAGCACGCCGCACGACCTGGACGTCACCGCCAACGATCACGTCGAGGCGTACGACCTGCACCCCGCTGAACCGCTCACTGAGCCGTCGGACTCGGATGTCGTGTGGACGCCGCCGCCGGCCCTCCCGCCGGCCGAGGCGCGCGTGCAGAAGGAACGCCGTTTCCTGCCGCGCTCGCTGGCCAATCGCCTGGTGCTCGGAGTGGTTGCGCTGGTGATCGTGGTCGTAACCGCCGCCGGCGCTGTGACGTATGCCCTGCTCTCGTCCTTCCTTGACACTCGCTTGGATCAACAGCTCACCACGACAGCCAACAGCGGATTGGGCCGCCTGTTTACGACGGACCGGTTGGTGCCACCCGGGTTCCGTCCGCCTCAGGACGTGTGGGCGGTGGCTCTCGATACGTCCGGGGACGTGGTGGGGACGCTCGCAACGGGCGTGAAGCCGATCGATCTGTCGACGGCGCAACGGGAGAAGCTCTCGACGAGAACAACTCAGAGCGCAATGAGTCTGACGACGACGGACGGCGATCAGCTGCGCGTCGAGGTCCGACCGGCGCGTGGCCGTGGCGACGGACACGGCCAGCGCGAGAACGTCGTCGCGGTGATCGGCCTCTCGCGAGACGACGTCACGAACACCCTGCATCACCTGCTGATCGACGAATTGCTGATCGGGTGCGGCGCGGTGTTGCTCGCGTTCGGCGCCACGTCGGTGGGTGTTCGGCTGAGCCTGCGCCCGCTGCGACGCGTCACGGCCACCGCCCGGAGGTGACGGCCGAGCTGTCGCCGTCCGGCGCCGGGCCTCGACCGACGGGTCCCGGTCACCCGACGCAGCGGACACCGAGGTCGGCCAGCTCGCCGACTCGGTCAACACCCTGCTCGGCGCGGTCGAGACGCAGTTCGCGGCCCGGGTCGAGAGCGAGGAGCGCATGCGCCAGTTCCTGGCCGACGCATCGCACGAACTGCGCACGCCGCTGACCTCGATCCGCGGGCTACGCCGAGCTGGCCCGCATGCGGCGCGACGGGCGGCGAGCGACGTCGACACCAGCGAGGACACCGACACGCTGGACCGGATCGAGTCCGAGGGCACCCGCATGTCGCGGCTGGTCGACGACCTGCTCACGCTGGCGCGGGGCGACCAGGGCACCGAGCTCGAGCCGGTGTCGGTCGATCGTCGGCGAGCTCATCGAGGTTGCGGTCGAGGGCGTGCGCGCCGCGCACCCGGACGCGGACGATCGAGCGTTCGAGCAGCGCGACCTCGTCATCCAGGGCGACCACGACCAGTTGCTGCGGCGTGGTCCGCAACCTCGTGACCAATGCCGCCGTGCATACGCGCCCGGAGGGCCGATCCGGGTCCGCGCCGTGGCCGACGGCCGGGCGCGGCTGCAGGTGATCGACTCGGGACCCGGCCTGCCACCGGACAGGCCGCCCACGTCTTCGAACGGTTCTGGCGCGCCGACAAGGCCCGCACCCGGACCAGCGGCGGATCGGGCTGGGGCTGTCGATCGTCGCGTCGATCGTCGCAGGCTCACGGCGGGACCATCCGCTTCGACAGCTCGGTGGCAGACCGGCAGCACAGTCACGGTCTGCCTGCCGCTGCGACTAGCGGTCGTGCGACAACCCGGTTCCCGGAACAGGCAGAATCGTGCTCATGCCCGCACGCGCACCGTCCGCCCTCGACCCGGCCGTCGCCGCCGCCTCAAGCGCGATGCCGCCGGCCTGGTCGTCGCCGTCGTCCAGCAGTACGACACCGGCGAGGTGCTGATGGTCGGCTGGATGGACGACGAGGCCCTGCACCGCACGCTGACCACCGGCCGGGCGACCTACTGGTCGCGCTCGCGGCAGGAGTACTGGGTCAAGGGCGACACGTCCGGCCACGTCCAGCTCGTCAAGTCGGTCGCGCTCGACTGCGACGGCGACGCGCTGCTCGTCAAGGTCGACCAGGTCGGCGCGGCCTGCCACACCGGCGACCGCACCTGCTTCGACGCGGGCCCGCTCGACGGTGCGTCGACGCATGATCACCCGCGACGAGCTGGGCGAACTGGCCGCGACCCACCGGCTCGTCCCGATCACGCGCACGCTGTTCGCCGACGCCGAGACCCCGGTCGGCGTGTACCGCAAGCTCGCGGCCGGCCGTCCGGGCACGTTCCTGCTCGAATCGGCCGAGCCCGGCCGCTCGTTCTCGCGCTGGTCGTTCGTCGGCGTGAACGCGGTCGCCACGCTGTCGGCGTCGACGGCGGCGCGCGGTCTGGACCGGCGACGTGCCGCCGGAGCTGCCGACCGACGGCGACCCGCTCGCGGCGCTCGGCGCGGCGTGGCGGGCGATCAAGGCGCCCCGCCTGCCGGACCTGCCGCCGCTGACCGGTGGCTTCGTCGGCTACCTCGCCTATGACGTCGTCCGGCGCATCGAACGGCTGCCCGACAAGGCCGTCGACGAGCTCGGCCTGCCCGAGCTCGACGATGCTGCTCGTCACCGACCTCGCCGCCGTCGACCATCACGAGTGCACCGTCGTGCTGATCGCGAACGCGCTGGTCGACGCCAGACATGTCGCCGCCGATCTCGACGCCGCGTATGCCGACGCGATCGCCCGCCTCGACGCGATGCAGGCCGACCTCGCCGCGCCGGCCCCATCGACGGTCGGCACGTACGCAGATCGTGCCGCCGAAGCCAGGCGATGTCCCGCACTCCGGCGGGCGAGTACCAGCCGCGCGTCGAGCAGGCGCTCGAGGCCGTCCGCGCCGGCGAGGTGTTCCAGATCCAGGTCGGCCAGCGCTTCAGCGTGCGCGACCGCCGCCGACCCGCTCGACGTCTACCGCGTGCTGCGGACGCTCAACCCGTCGCCGTACATGTACTTCCTGCGGCTCGCCGGGCTCGACATCGTCGGCTGCAGCCCCGAGGCGCTGGTCACGGTGCACGGCGGGCAGCGCCGTGCTGCACCCGATCGCCGGCACCCGCAAGCGCGGCGACACCGCCGAGCGCGACGCCGCGCTCGCCGCCGAGCTGGTCAGTCGACCCGAAGGAGCAGGCCGAGCACGTCATGCTCGTCGACCTGGCCCGCAACGACCTCGGCCGGGTCTCGGCGCCGGGCAGCGTCGAGGTCGTCGAGTTCGGCGCGGTCGAGCGGTACAGCCACGTCTGGCACATCGTGTCGACCGTCGAGAGCGAGGTCGCCGACGGGCAAGGACGCGTTCGACGTGCTGACCGCGACCTTCCCGGCCGGCACGCTGACCGGCGCGCCGAAGGTCCGGGCGATGGAGCTGATCGACGAGCTCGAACCGGTCCGGCGCGGCGTCTACGGCGGCGCGGTCGGCTACCTCGACGCGGCCGGCGACCTCGACATGGCGATCGCGATCCGCACCGCCGTGATGCGAGACGGCGTCGCCCACGTCCAGGCCTCGGCGGGCATCGTCGCCGACAGCGTCCCGGCGCTGGAGGAGCAGGAGACCCGCAACAAGGCCCGCGCGGTGCTGCAGGCGATCGCGACCGCCGAGACGCTTCGGCCGGTCGGGCCGGATCCGACGGCTCCGTGACGTCAGCGCGCCGGCTGTTCGCGATCGCCCTGATCGCGGACCTGCTCGGTTCGGTGCTCGCCGCTGCTCGTGGTCGGCCGAACCTGGCAGACGGTGACGGTGTCCCGGCCGCGGCCACTGGTCGACGCGGTCGGCCACGTCAGCGGCCACACCTTGGACGCGGCGATCACCGGCCTCGCCGTCGTCGGCCTGGCCGGCGTTGTCGCCGTCGTCGCCACTCGCGGGCTCGCCCGCCGGCTCGTCGGTGTGCTGCTCGCCCTCGCGGGCCTGTTCATGATGTGGCGGGCCGCGCACGACATCCCGGCGGTGTCGGCCGATCGGGGCCGCTCGCTCGCGACGTCGGGCAACTCCGGCGTCGGCATCGACGCGAGCTCGTCCGTCCACGTTGTCGTGTCGGCCGGCTGGCCTGCTGCGGCGATCGTGGCCGGCGGGCTGGTCGCGGCGGGCGGTGTGCTCATCGTGCTGCGGGGCGGCGAGTGGTCGGGGATGTCGACGCGCTACGAGGCACCGGCCGAGGCCGCGCCACCGGGCGACGACGACGTCGCGATGTGGCGATCACTCGACCAGGGCGAAGATCCGACCCGTACCTGATTCTGACGTTTCGGTGATCCATCGGCCGCTTCGCGAACCGTAGAGTCTCCAGGCGTGTCCGCGTCTCCCGCGCCCAAGGGGCTCGTCCTCGTGGTCGAGGACGAGCCGGCCATCGCCGACATCATGCGGATGTATCTGAGCAAGGCCGGCTACGGCGTCCACGTCGAACGAGACGGCCACCTCGGGCTCGCCGCGATCCGCAAACTCAAACCCTCAGCCGTGATCCTCGACGTCGGCCTGCCCGGCATGGACGGCGTCGAAGTCTGCCGACGGCTGCGGGCGGATCAGGATTGGACGCCCGTCCTGTTCGTCACCGCCCGCGACGACGAGGTCGACCGCATCGTCGGCCTTGAACTCGGCGCCGACGACTACGTGACCAAACCCTTCTCGCCGCGCGAACTCGTCGCCCGGGTGACGAGCGTGCTGCGCCGGACCCAGGGGATGCCGGCCGCCGCGCCGGCCCTGGTCGTCGGTTCGATCCGGCTCGAACCGGCTCAGCGCCGCGTGTTCGCGGGTGACGCCGAGATTGCGCTGACGGCCACCGAGTTCGATCTGCTCAGCTACCTCATGCGCCGCCCGGGCCTGGTCTTCAGCCGCGAGCAACTGTTGTCCGAGGTCTGGGGCTACGCATCGGTCGCCGGCACGCGCACGGTCGACGTGCACATCGCCCAACTCCGCGCCAAGCTCGGCGAGTCGAGCCCGGTGCGCACCGTCCGCGGAGTCGGGTACGCCGTCGAGGCCACGGGGGCTCGAGATCGCGCGGCTCACTGGCGCTGCGCATGGCTGTCCTCGCCATCGCCGCCTCGCTGTCCTCACCGGCGTGGTCGCGGGTGGCATCGGCATCGGCTTGATCCGGCGGGGCAACACCTCGACCGCGCGGGCCGTCCTGGCCCGGTTGGCGACGGTGATCGAGACCGAGGCGAACCAGGGCGTGAACGCCCAGGCCGGGCAGGCCCGGGCCGCCGACACGATGCGGGCGATCGACGTCCAGTACGCGACGCTGAACCGCAATGGTGTGGTCACCGGCCGACCCCTCGCGCAGGATGCAATCTCGTCCGCCGACATCACCCGGATTCTCAAGGGATCCTCGCTGTCGGCGACGCGCACGGTGGACGGCAACAAGGTGCTGATCGAGGCGCGCCCCACCCGCAATGGCGGCATCGTGCTCGTGCAACGGCAGGCCGATGCGACCGCGGTCAGCGAGCAGGCCGTCCGCCGGTTGATCAGCGCGCTGGCCATCGCGGTCGGGATCGCCGTCGTGTCTCGGCCTGGTCGTGGCCTGGCGGCTGGCCCGGCCGCTGCGTCGAACGGCCGCGGCGGCCCACGCGCTCGCCCAGGGTCGTCGGGACGTCGCGGTGGTGCCCGAGGGGCCGGCCGGAGGTTGCCGAGGTCGGCGAGGCGTTGAACACTCTGGCTCGGGAGCTGGCCCATTCCGAAGCGCGTCAGAGAGAGTTTCTCCTTTCCGTATCGCACGATCTGCGCACGCCGTTGACTGCGATCAGTGGCTACGCCGAATCCCTCGCGGACGGAATGATCGCGCCCGACCAGGCGCCCCACGCCGGCAACGTCATCCTCGCCGAGGCGCAACGGCTCAACCGGCTCGTCGCCGATCTGCTCGACCTGGCCCGCCTCGGTTCGCAGGAATTCCGCATCGATCTCGCGGATGTCGACGTGCTGAGCGTTGTGAACGCGGCCGCCCCGGTCTGGGCGAACCGCTGCGCGGCGGTCGGGGTCCGGTTCGGGATCGAGGCGCCCGACCGCCCGCTCGTGGTGCGCACCGATGCGGCCCGGCTGCGGCAGATGATGGACGGACTGTTCGACAACGCGCTGCGCGTGACGCCGACCGGCGCCCCCATCGTGCTGGCCGCGCGCTACGAACAGTCCGGCCCGTCGGCCCGGGTGGCGGCGTCGAAGTACGCGACGGCGGACCAGGACTCACCGATGACGATCTGGCGGTGGCGTTCGACCGATCGGCGCTCTATGACCGCTACCGCGGCGTGCGGCAGGTCGGCACCGGATTGGGTCTCACGATCGTGCAGGGCCTGGTCGAACGGCTCGGCGGAACCGTCGAAGCCGGCCACGCCATCGAGGGGGGCGCGCGCTTCACGCTGCGTCTGCCCGTGCGCGATTCGCGCCCGTCCGGGTGACCCGCGTGACCGTCCACAGATTTCGCTGGTTAGCATCGATCGCGTAGTTGTAGTGCGCGCGTAGTTGTCGGACCGGGCTGAGCATCAGTCGGAACCGTAATCGTCGAGGAGGCGCCTTCCGTGGTGAGCGTGCTCGACGAGATCATGATCGGCGTTCGCGAGGACGTCGAGGCTCGCCAGCAGCTGCTCTCGATGGACGACCTCAAGGCGCACGCCGCCGCGGCCCGGCCGGCTCTCGATGCGATGGCGGCGCTGCGCGCACCGGGTGTCGGAGTCATCGCCGAGGTCAAGCGGTCGAGCCCTTCCAAGGGGACGCTCGCCGCGATCGCCGACCCCGCGCAGCTCGCCCTGGCCTATGAGTCCGGCGGCGCCCGGATGATCAGCGTCCTGACCGAAGCACGACGCTTCGGCGGCTCGTTGGCCGATCTCGACGCCGTCCGCGCGGCCGTCGCGGTGCCGGTCCTGCGCAAGGATTTCGTCTTCTGCTCCTACCAGGTGCACGAAGCGCGCGCCCACGGCGCCGATGTCGTCCTGCTGATCGTCGCCGCGCTCGACCAGAACACGTTGATCGGGTTGCGTGAACGCATCGAGTCGCTCGGCATGACCGCCCTGGTGGAGGTCCACACCGAGGACGAGGCGTCGCGCGCGCTCGACGCGGGCGCCCGGGTGATCGGTGTCAACGCGCGAGACCTGCGGACCCTGAACGTCGACCGCTCGACGTTCGAGCGGATCGCGCCGGGACTGCCCAGCGACATCGTCAAGATCGCCGAGTCCGGAGTGCGCGGCCCGCTCGATCTGATCGAGTACGCCTCGGTCGGTGCCGACGCGGTACTCGTCGGCGAGGGGCTGGTTACGCGCGCCGACCCCCGGCAGGCCGTGGCCGAACTCGTGACCGCCGGCGCGCATCCGGCGACGCCCCGAACCGCTCGCTGAGTTCGCGCCGCCTTCAGTGCTCCGCGGCCGCTCGCATCGCGAGCAGCGCCGCCGCCGCGGTCCCTTCGGTCTTCCGTCCTCGAACACCATCACCGCTGTCGACTTGGTGTCGGCCCACGCGCACACCGGGAGTTCGTCGCTGCCGTCGGTGACGGTCCCGCACTCGACCGCCCCGCCGAAGGGGCCGCTCGGGTAGGCCGTCGTATCCGTTGCACCGGTGCTCGAAAGCGCTTCGGACACCACGTCCTTCGGGTCTGTAGTGCGCAGATGCGCGGCAACCTCGTCGCTGTCGGACGCGCCGAAACCATCGAAGAACACGGTGGGTTCGTCGCTGCCGGTGCGCGCGTAGACCCCGAAGACCAGGGCATCGGCGGTGGCCGCGCTGCTGACGCGCAGGCGGTCGCGGGCCTGCTGTTCGATCTGTTTGGCGGTGCCGTTCGTCAGATGCGTGTAGCTGCCGAATGCGGCGGGCACGGTCAGGTTGTGCGTCCGATTGGCGTTCGCGATCAGTGCCCAGGCCACGACCGCGATCGCGACCACGGCGCCGGTCGCCGAGAGGACCACAGCTTTTCGGGACACACGTGACCGCTTCGGCGCCGGCGGGTATCCCGCCCAGCCCGGCATCGACCACTGCGGGCTGCCCGGATAGGCCGGCGCGTACTGCGTCGGATACCGGGTCAAGGAGCGGGTCGGATAGGGCGCCGGATATGCGGTCTGATCGCCGAGGGCGGGGCCGCGCGGGCCGGCGTATCCGACCGGGACGACCTGGTGTGGCATCGGCACGTCCGGTCGTACGAACGGCGGCAGCGGCACGTAGACGTCGTCCGCGTGCCACTGGTCCTCAACGGCGGCGCCGCTCGGCGCGGTGACGCCGCCGTCGTGGTCGCTCGTCACGAAACCCCCTGCTCACCGGACCTCCTCGAACTATGACACAAACCGCGACTGGTGCCGATCGGAAAGCGGCGACGGGACGGGGCACCGATCGGCCTTCGACGAGCCGGTACGCTGACGGCATGTTCGCGGCAGCGTCTGGTCGATGGCGGGGCTGAAGCCCTCCGCCGTCCCGTCCGTTCGTCCGCACCTGGAGAAAATCCCCATGACCAACGACAGCATCTCCCTGCCCGCCGCCCCCTCTCGCCCGGCCGATTCCGTCGACGCCGTCGTGCCCGACGCGACCGGCCACTTCGGTCGCTACGGTGGCCGGTTCGTTCCCGAGGCCCTGATCGCCGCGCTCGACGAGCTCGACGACGACGTTCCACGCCGCGCAGGCCGACCCGGCGTTCACGGCGAGCTGAACCGTCTGCTGCGCGACTACACCGGCCGCCCGTCCCCGCTCACCGACGTGGCGAAGTTCGGCGCCCACGCCGGCGGCGCGCGCATCCTGCTCAAGCGCGAGGACCTCAACCACACCGGCTCGCACAAGATCAACAACGTGCTGGGCCAGGCCCTGCTGACCCAGCGCATGGGCAAGAAGCGGGTGATCGCCGAGACCGGCGCCGGCCAGCACGGCGTCGCGACCGCGACCGCCGCCGCGCTGCTCGGCCTCGACTGCACGGTCTACATGGGCGAGGAGGACACCCGGCGCCAGGCGCTCAACGTCGCCCGCATGCGCCTGCTCGGCGCCGAGGTCGTCCCGGTGACGACCGGCTCGCGCACGCTCAAGGACGCGATCAACGAGGCGATGCGCGACTGGGTCACCAACGTCGACGCGCACCAACTACGTCTTCGGGACGGTCGCCGGCCCGCATCCGTTCCCGCTGATGGTGCGCGAGTTCCAGCGCGTCATCGGCGACGAGGCGCGCGCGCAGGTGCTCGAGCGGGTCGGCCGGCTGCCCGATGTCGTGGCGGCCTGCGTCGGCGGCGGCTCCAACGCGATCGGGATCTTCACCGCCTTCGTGCCCGACGCCGGCGTGCGGCTGATCGGTTTCGAGGCGGGCGGCGACGGCGTCGAGACCGGCCGGCACGCGGCGACGATCACCGGCGGGACGCCCGGGCGTGCTGCACGGCGCGCGCTCCTACCTGCTGCAGGACGACAACGGCCAGACCATCGAGTCGCACTCGATCTCGGCCGGCCTCGACTACCCCGGCGTCGGCCCCGAGCACTCCTACCTGCACGACATCGGCCGCGCCGAGTACCGCCCGATCACCGACGCCGAGGCGATGGACGCGTTCGCGCCTGCTGTCGCAGACCGAGGGCATCATCCCGGCGATCGAGTCCGCCCATGCCCTGGCCGGCGCGCTCGAGCTCGGCCGCGAGCTCGGCCCGGACGCGGTGATCCTCGTCAACCTCTCCGGCCGCGGCGACAAGGACGTCGAGACCGCGTCGAAGTACTTCGGGCTGGTCGTCGGAATGACCGCCGACGTCGACGTCGTCCGTGCTGACGCACGGCTCGCGACCGCTCGCGCCGAGGGTCGCGCCGCGCTCATCGGCTACCTGCCCGTCGGCTACCCGGACGTCGAAACCTCCATCGCCGCGATGCGGGCGCTCGTCGCCGGTGGCGGCGACATCGTCGAGGTCGGCGTCCCGTACAGCGACCCCGGCATGGACGGCCCGACGATCCAGCAGGCGCGTCGAGCCCGCGGTGCGGGCCGGGGTTGCGCTCGTCGACGCGCTGCGCGCCGTCCGGGCCGTCGCCGACGCCGGCGCGGCGGCGGTCGTCATGTCGTACTGGAACCCGATCGACCGGTACGGCGTCGAGCGGTTCGCCGCCGACCTCGCCGCGGCTGGTGGGTCCGGGGCGATCACGCCCGATCTGATCCCCGACGAGGCCGGCGACTGGATCGCGGCGAGCGACGCGCACGGGCTGGACCGGATCTTCCTGGTCGCGCCGTCGCTCGACCGACGCGCGCATCGCGCTCGACCGCGGCCGCCTGCCGCGGCTTCGTCTACGCCGCCGTCGACGATGGGCGTCACGGGTACGCGGACGGCGGTCGGCGTCCGCGGCCGAGCTCTCGTCGCCCGGTGCCCGAGCCGCCGGCGACGTCCCGGTGTGCGTCGGGCTCGGGGTCTCGAACGGCGACCAGGCCGCCGAGATCGCCGGCCTTCGCCGACGGCGTGATCGTCGGCTCGGCCTTCGTCCGGCGGCTGCTCGATCGCCGACGCGACGCGGTCGGCGGTCGAGGCGCTGGCCGCGAGCTGGCCGCGCGACCGTCGCCGCGCGAGCGTCCGCCGCCCGGCTGGCGACCGCCGGCTCACGGGTCAGCGGACGAGCAGCTTGCCGGTCGTGCGGCGGCCCTCCAGGTCGTCGTAGGCCTGCGCCGCGTCGGCCGAGTCGGTAGCGCCCGCCGATCTCGATCTTCAGCGCGCCGTCGGCCATCGCGGCGAAGCACGTTCCCGGAGCGCCAGAGCAGCTCCTCGCGGGTCGGCGATGTAGTGCGCCAGCGTCGGACGGGTGACGAACAGCGAACCGGCCGGGTTGAGCCGCTGCAGGTCGAACGGCGGCACCTGGCCGCTCGCCGCGCCGAACAGCGCCAGCATGCCGCGGCGCGCAGCGACGCCAGCGAGGCGTCGAAGGTCGCCTTGCCGACCCCGTCGTAGGCGACGTGCGACCCCGCCGCCGTCCGCGGCGCGCACCGCGGCGGCCAGGTCGTCGACGTCTCGTCGTAGCGCAGCACGGCGTCGGCGCCGAGCGCGCGCGCGATCGCGCGCCTTGGCCGCCGAGCCGACCGTCGCGATCAACAGCGCGCCCCGGGCCTTGGCCAGCTGGACCAGCAGCTGGCCGACCCCGCCGGCCGCCGCGTGCACGAGCACCGCATCGCCGGCGCTGCACCGGGTACGTCGAGTTGATCAGGTAGTGGGCGGTCATGCCCTGCAGCATCGCCGCCGCGGCAAGCTCGGCGGCACGCCCGTCGGGCACCGGCACCGCGTCGGCGGCTTCGACGCAGCACGCCGGTCAGCGTGGCTGCCGAGCGCTCTGGGCCCAGGCGACCAGGTCGCCGGCGGCGAAGCTCGGTGACGTCCGGGCCGACCGCGCACCGTGCCGGCGCCCTCGCCGCCCAGCACGAACGGCGTGGGCACGGGTAGATGCCCTGGCGCTGGTAGACGTCGATGAAGTTCACGCCCGGCGGCCGCGACCGCGACCAGAAGCTGGCCCGGGCCGGGGCCGGAGCGTCGCGGAGCTGCACCTCGAGCACGTCGCGTGCCACCGTGGGCGGTGACGACCAGCGACGCGCGTTCGGTATCGTCAGGTCATGGCCGCCAACGCTAGCCCGCTGCTACCGTGGAGCCGTGCATCCGCTCGCGTCGATCCCGAGCCCGACCCAGAGCGTCTGGCATCTCGGCCCGTTCCCGGTCCGGGCGTACGCGCTGTGCATCGTCGCCGGCATCTTCGTCGCGCTCTGGCTGACCGCCCGGCGCTGGCGGGCCCGCGGCGGCACCGACGACGAGTCTGGGACGTCGCCGGCTGGGCGATCGTCTTCGGCATCATCGGCGGCCGGCTCTACCACGTGATCACCGACCCGGAGCTGTACTTCGAGAAGGGCGAGCACCCGCTCGACGCGCTGAAGATCTGGGACGGTGGCCTCGGCATCTGGGGCGCGATCGCGCTCGGCACGCTCGGCGCCTGGATCGGCTGCCGGCGCAAGGGCATGCGCTCTCACCGCGTTCGCCGACGCCGCCGTGCCCGGCGTCGTGTTCGCCCAGGGCATCGGCCGCTGGGGCAACTGGTTCAACAACGAGCTCTACGGCGGCCCGACCAGCCTGCCGTGGAAGCTGCAGATCCACGACATCGACGTGGTCACCGGCCAGGCCGCAGCCGTGCGACGCGCACGGCCACGTGATCGTGCTGCGGCTACTTCCAGCCGACGTTCCTCTACGAGTCGATCTGGGACATCGCGCTGGGCTTCCTGCTGCTGTACCTCGACCAGCGGCTGGGCTCGGCCGCGGCAATGTGTTGGCGCTCTACGTCATGGGCTACACCCTCGGCCGGGTCTGGATCGAGGCGCTGCGCCACGACCACGCCAACCACATCCTCGGCCTGCGGCTGAACGACTGGACGTCGATCCTGGTGTTCCTCGGCGGCCTGGCTGTGGTTCCTGCGGCACGGCGGGTTCCACGCCGACGCGCGAGCCGACGCCCGACACGCGGCGGCCGCGCCGAAGCGCCGACGACGCCGACCGCCGGACGCCGACGCCGCGCGGGACGACGACCGCCGAGACGACGAGGTGGACGTCCGATGGCGCGACCAGCGGACGAGGCTGCCACGAGCTCGCCGAGCACGAGTCGGCGGCACCGCCCGCGCAGCCGAGATCCACCACGAGCACCGCGACGTCACCGGCGGCTGGCTGCGGCCGACCGTCTTCGGCATGATGGACGGCCTGGTCTCGAACTTCGCGCTGATCGCCGGCGTCGCCGGCGCCAGCGCCAGCCAGCACACGGTGGTCGCTGGCCGGGTTCGCCGGCCTGGTCGGCGGGGCGTTCTCGATGGCCACCGGCGAGTACGTCTCGGTGCAGAGCCAGAACGAGTCGACGCGCGCCGAGATCGAGGTCGAGCGGCACGAGCTGCGCGTACAACCCGCAGGCCGAGCTCGCCGAGCTCACCGCAGATCTACATCGCCCGCGGCGTCGACCCCGACGCTGGCCGCGCTGGTCGCCCAGCAGCTGTCGCGCGACCCCGAGCAGGCGCTGGTCGATCCACGCGCAGGAGGAGCTGGGCGTCGACCCGACGCACTGCCCAGCCCGCAGCGGCCGCCGGCTCGTTCGTGTGTCGTTCACGGTCGGCGCGTTGATCCCGCTGCTGCCCGTTCCTGTTCGGCGACCCGGTCCTGGCTCTCGGCGATCCTCGCGCTGGTCGCGCTGTTCGTCGCCGGCGCGCGTCACCTCCCGGTTCACCGCGCGGCGCTGGCTGTTCTCCGGCAGCCGGCAGTTGGTGCTCGGGCCGCTCGCGGCGGCTGTCACCTACGGCGTCGGACACCTGCTCGGCGCGTCGATCGGCTGACCCTTCCTCCAGCGCGGCCCGCGCCGCGGCCACGATCTCGTCTGAGCGGCCGTCCGACGTCGATCGTCACGCCCGGTTCGTCGGGTGCCAGCGGCTCGAACGTCGCCAGCTGGCTGTCGAGCAGGGACGCCGGCATGAAGTGGTCGACCCGGGCCGTCATCCGGGCCGCCAGCAGCGCCCGATCGCCGATGAGGCAGACGAAGCGGACGTCGGGGTGACCGACCCTCAGCGTGTCGCGATAGCCGCGCTTGAGCGCCGAGCAGGTCACGATGCCGCCGGTACCGGCCTGCTCGCGCGCGCCGATCCACGGCTCACCGCCGCCAGCCACGGCCGGCGGTCGTCGTCGTCGAGCGGTATGCCGGCGTGCATCTTCGCGACATTGGCCGCCGGGTGCAGGTCGTCGCCCTCCTCGAACGGCCAGCCCAGTTCGGCGGCGAGGCGCAGCCCGACCGTCGACTTGCCGGTGCCCGAGACCCCCATCACGACTCCGATCGGGGGGCTGGCTCGGCACGCCGTCAGTGTGTCACCCCGCCGACCGCGTGACCCGTGGCGCTGATCAGTAAGGTCGCGACCGGACCGGGTGCGCTGCCGGGTCCGGGAAGCGAGGACCCGTGGACGTGGGCAACGCGGTTGTGGTCGTGACCGGGGCCGGGAGCGGCATCGGCGCGGAACTGGCCCGGCGCTTCGCCGCCGAGGGCGCGGTGGCCGTCGTGGTCGCCGATGTCGACGGTGCGGCCGCCCAGGCCGTCGCTGACGAGGGGGGCTCGGTGATGCGGGCCGAGCAGGTCGACGTCCGCGACGGAGCGGCTGTCGCCGCGCTCGTCGACCGGACGCTCGAATCGTTCGGTCATATCGACCTGTTCTGCTCGAACGCCGGCGTCGGCACCGGCATCGGTCTCGAGGACGACCTCGCGCATGGCAGCGGGCCTACGAGGTCAACGTGCTCGCGCACGTCCACGCGGCCCGCGCCGTCCTGCCGTCGATGCTCGAGCGCGGCCAGGGCTACCTGCTCAACACCGCGTCGGCGGCCGGCCTACTGACTGCGCCCGGCGACGCCCCGTACACGGTCACCAAGCACGGGGCGGTCGCCTTCGCCGAATGGCTGGCCGTCCACTACGGCGGACGGGGGATCACGGTAAGCGTGCTGTGCCCGTTCGGGGTTGCGACGCCACTGCTGATGGAGCCGCTTGCCGAGGGGCATCCGTCCGCCCTCGCGGTGCAACGATCCGGCGACATCATCGGGGTCGACGTCGTCGCCGACGCGGTCATCGCCGGCCTGGCGTCCGAGCGCTTCCTGATCCTGCCTCACCCGCAGGTCGGAACGTTCTGGGCGCAGAAGGCGTCGGACATCGACCGCTGGCTGGGCGGCGTCCGTCGGCTGCTCGGTACCTGAGCCGCGGCGGCCCCGTATCCTGGGTGCTAACCGTCACGCCCGACCGGAGAGGTCACCTCGTTGTTCGACACGCTCTCCGACCGCCTGGCCACGGTCTTCACCAACCTGCGCGGCAAGGGCCGGCTGTCCGAGGCCGACATCGACGCCACCGCGCGCGAGATCCGCATCGCGCTGCTCGAGGCCGACGTCGCGCTGCCGGTGGTGCGCGACTTCATCGCCGCGATCAAGGAGCGGGCCGCGCGGCGAAGAGGTCTCGCAAGGCGCTCAACCCGGCCCAGCAGGTCATCAAGATCGTCAACGAGGAGCTCGTCGCAGATCCTCGGCGGCGAGACCCGGCGGCTGCAGTTCGCCAAGAACCCGCCGACGGTGATCATGCTGGCCGGCCTGCAGGGCGCCGGTAAGACGACGCTGGCCGGCAAGCTGGCCTCTGGCTGCGCGAGCAGGGCCACACCCCGCTGCTGGTGGCCTGCGACCTGCAGCGCCCCAACGCGGTGAACCAGCTGCAGGTCGTCGGCGAGCGGGCCGGCGTCGCGGTCTACGCGCCCGAGCCCGGCAACGGCGTCGGCGACCCGGTCGCGGTCGCGCGCGACTCGATCGAGTTCGCCCGCCGGGCCCAGCACGACATGGTCATCGTCGACACCGCCGGCCGGCTCGGCATCGACGCCGAGATGATGCAGCAGGCCGCCGACATCCGCGACGCCGTCGCAGCCGCACGAGATCCTGTTCGTCGTCGACGCGATGGTCGGCCAGGACGCGGTGAACACCGCGCGAGGCGTTCCGCGACGGCGTCGGCTTCACCGGCGTCGTGCTGACCAAGCTCGACGGCGACGCGCGCGGTGGCGCCGCGCTGTCGGTGCGCGAGGTGACCGGCCAGCCGATCATGTTCGCCTCCAACGGCGAGAAGCTCGAGGACTTCGACGTCTTCCACCCCGACCGGATGGCCTCGCGCATCCTCGGCATGGGCGACATGCTCACCCTGATCGAGCAGGCCCAGAAGCACTTCGACGAGGACGAGGCCGAGAAGATGGCCGCCAAGCTGGCGGCCGGCAACCAGCTTCACCCTCGAGGACTTCCTCGACCAGCTGCATGGCCATCCGCAAGATGGGCCCGATCGGCAACCTCCTCGGCATGCTGCCCGGCATGGGCCAGATGAAGGACGCGCTCGCCCAGGTCGACGACAAGGACCTCGACCGCACCGCGGCGATCATCCGCTCGATGACGCCCGGCCGAGCGGGACAACCCGAAGATGATCAACGGCTCGCGCCGGCTGCGGATCGCGAACGGCTCGGGCGTGCAGGTCAACGACGTCAACCAGCTCGTCGACCGGTTCTTCGAGGCCCGCAAGATGATGGGCCAGCTCGGCGGCATGGGCCTGCCGGGCATGCGCGCGCAAGCAGCGCCACGAAGTCGTCCAAGAACAACGAAGGGCAAGAAGGGCAAGCCGGCGGCCGCGGCCCGACGCAGCCGCGGATGCCGGCCGGCTTACCCGGGCGGCGTTCGGCCCCGGCGGTCCGGGGCGTGCCGCCGGTCGCGCTGCCGCCCGGCATGACGAGCTGCCCGACCTGACCAAGCTGAACCTCCCCAAGCAGTGAACCCGTCGGTGCCTCAGGGGCTGCTCGTCAGCGGACCCCGAGGAGCACAGGCCTGACCGATGCACCGCGAGGCCACGCGACCTGTTCGGGACGAGTCGCGAGCGCTGCCGATGGCCCGGCTGATCAGGCGAGCGCGGCCCGCAGGGTCGGCCGACCGTGGCCGGGACGATCTCGTAGCGGCGAAGGCGCGGCTGAACCGGCCGGTGCCGGCGGTCAGCGAGCGCAGCGTGATCGCGTAGCGGATCAGTTCGGCCTCGGGCACCTCGGCGTGCACGACGGTGCGCTCCATCCCGGCGACGGCGACCGGGTCCGGCTCGGTGCCGGTCACCCGGCCGCGCCGGCCGGACAGGTCCGACAGCACCGCGCCGACGTGCGCGTCGGGCACGACGATCTCGACGGCGGCGATCGGCTCGAGCAGCGCGGTCGAGCCGCTGGCCGCGGCGTCCTTGCACCGCCAGCGAGCCGGCCATGCTGGAAGGCGGCGTCGGAGGAGTCGACGCTGTGCGCCTTGCCGTCGAGCAGCGTCACCAGCACGTCGGCCACCGGGATGTGCTCGCCGTCCAGGCCCTGCTCGAGCTGGGCCCGCACGCCCTTCTCGACCGAGCCGATGAACTGCGACGGGCACCGCGCCGCCCACGACCTTGTCGACGAACTGCGACGCCCGACCCGCGCGGCAGCGGGGTGACGACCACGTCGCACACCGCGTACTGCCCGTGGCCGCCGGACTGCTTGACCAGCCGGCCGTGCCCGCGCGCCTCGGTCGGTGAACGTCTCGCGCAGCGCGATCCGCAGCGGCACGGTGTCGACGTGCGCGCCGGTCGCCCGCAGCCGCTCGAGCACGACGTCGGCGTGCGCCTCGCCCAGGCACCACAGCACGAGCTGCCCGGTGTCGGCGTGCCGCTCGACGCGCACGGTCGGGTCGCCGGCGGTCAGCCGGGCCAGCGCCTTGGCCAGCGCGTCCTCGTCGCCGCGGGTCGCCGCCTCGACCGCGATCGGCAGCAGCGGCTCGGGCATCGGCCACGGCTCGATCAGCAGCGGCGCGGCCTTGGCCGAGAGCGTGTCGCCGGTCTCGGCGGTGCCCAGCCGGCCGATCGCGCAGATGTCGCCGGCGATCGCCCGCTCGACCGGGCGCAGCGTCGCCCCGAGCGGTGAGAAGATCTGGCCGACCCGCTCGTCGGCGTCGTGATCGGGGTGCCCGCGGGCCTCGCCGCCGTGGCCGGAGATGTGGACGCGCGGTCTCGGGGTGCAGCGTGCCGGAGAACAGCCGCAGCACCGACAGCCGCCCGAGGTAGGGGTCGACGGTGGTGCGCACGACCTCGGCGAGCAGCGGCCCGTCCGGGTCGCAGCGGCAGCGTCGGCGCCGTCGACGCCGTCAAGCGATGCACGGCGGGCGGGTCGAGCTCGGCCGGGGACGGGAAGCCGCCCGACAGCACCTCGAGCAGCTCGGCCAGCCCGAGGCCGGTGGCCGCACAGACCGGCAGCACCGGGATAGAACGTGCCGCGCGCGACAGACGTCTCGAGATCGTCGATGAGCACGTCGAGTGCCGATGCTGCTCGCCGGCGAGGTAGCGCTCGAGCAGCGTCTCGTCCTCGCTGTTGTTGATGATCGCCTCGATCAGCGGCCCCGCGCGCCGTCGACGATCGGCACCGGCGCCGGTCGGCCTCGGCCGGCGGGAAGCCGTTCGGCGTAGTCGTACAGGCCCTGGCTGAGCAGCCCGATCAGTGCGGTCGGCGCGCCGTCGCTCGGCTGGTCGGCGGGTACGTAGAGCGGCAGGACGGCCTGCCCGTCGACGCCGCCGAAGACCCGCTGGCAGCGCGGTGACCGCGGTCGTCGAACGAGCCCGCGGTGCGTCGAGGCGCGAGATGACCACGGCGCGCGGCGTGCCCAACGCCGCGCACTCCTCCCACAGCGACACGGTGATCGGGTCGATGTCGTCGGCGGCCGAGACGACGAACAGCGCCCCGTCCGCGGCCCGCAGTCCGGCCCGCAGCTCGCCGGTGAAGTCGGGGTAGCCGGGCGTGTCGAGCAGATTGATGACGACGTCGTCCCAGCGCAGCGGGCACACCGACAGCGCCACCGAGCGCTGCTGCGCCATCTCGATCGGGTCGTGAGTCGCTGACCGTCGTGCCCTCCGTGATCGAGCCCGGTCGCGAGATCACGCCGGTCGCGGCGAGCAGCGCCTCGACCAGCGTCGACTTGCCGGCCCCGGAGTGCCCGACGAGGGCGACGTTGCGAATCTTCTCCGGCCGATCGGCGGACGCGATCACCGCAGTCCCGGACCTGACCACCGCTCGCCGTGCCGCCATACGGACCCCAATCGCAGCGTCCCGTTTCCGGCATTCGACACCCGGATCACCGCCGCCGCAAGCGATTCGGACGGATCGGCGCCGAGTGGGCGGATATCGTTGCGGCGAAGCTGCCTTGTTGTCGACGGATCGGACGCGCGTGCTCAACATCTTCGCCCGGGACGCGGTATCGCGTTCGATCGCACCGCTCGGTCGGCGGCTGGCGAACGCGGGTGTGACGCCCGGATGTCATCACGGTCGTCGGAACGGTCGGGGCGACGGCCGGCGCGCTGATCTTCTTCACCCAGGGCTGGTGGTTCACCGGCACGATGATCATCTGGGCCTTCGTCATGCTCGACCTCCTCGACGGAGCGGTGGCCCGGGCCGGCGGCCGGACCACCGCGTTCGGGGCCGTCCTCGACTCGACGTGCGATCGCATCGCCGACGCCGCGGTCTTCGCGTCGATCGGCGTGGTACTTCGCCCGTCACGATCAGCCCTGGATGCTGCTCGCCGGCTTGCTGTGCCTGGTGTTGGGCTCGCTCACGTCCTATATCCGCGCCCGGGCCGAGGCGGCCGGACTGACCGCGACCGTCGGGCATCGCCGAGCGGGCCGAACGATTGATCATCGTGCTGGTCGGCACCGGGCTCACCGGCGAGCATCTGCGAGTGCCGTACGTCCAGGCGATCGCGTTGTGGTTGCTCGTCGCGGCGTCGACGATCACCGTGTACCAACGTCTGGCCACCGTCTGGCAGCAGTCCCGGGCCCGGGCCGACGCGACCGGAAAGCAAAGCGCCGAGTGACGAACGTGCGCGCGGAGTTCGCTCGACTGCGCGAGCGAGCCGTTGACGCTCGGCTTCGCGGCCGGCTGGGCGACGGTCAAGGCGCTTCCGCGACCGTTGTCGGCGCGCGGCCTTTCGGGCGAGCGCCGACGCGGCGACGGTCCGCAACGGGCCGGCGCGCGCGTCAACTGCGCAAGAACCTGCGCCGGGTCGTCGGGCCGGCGCGTCCGAGCTGCGATGGACCAGCTGGTCGGCGACGCGCTGCGGTCGTACTCCCGCTACTGGCTCGAGACGTTCCGCCTGCCCAGTATGGACAAAGCCGCCGTGGTGGCTTCCGTCGAGCGAAACACGACCGGGGCCGAACATATCGACGCCGCGCTCGCGGCCGGGCAGCGGCTCGTCGTCGCGCTGCCGCACATGGGCAACTGGGACGTCGCCGGGCTGTGGCTGGTCGAGCATTTCAAGCAGGCCGTTCACGACCGTCGCCGAACGGCTCAAGCCGGAGTCGCTGTTCGACCGGTTCGTCGCGTACCGCGAGAGCCTCGGCATGGAGGTGCTGCCGCTGACCGGAGGGACCGCGCCGCCGACCTCGAGGTCCTCGTCGAGCGGCTGCGAGCCGGCGGCGTGCGTCTGCCTGGTCGCCGACCGCGACCTCTCGCACACCGGCATCGAGGTCGACTTCTTCGGCGAGACGGCGAGGCTGCCGGCCGGGCCGGCCATGCTCGCCGCGACGACCGGCGCCGCGTTGCTGCCGGTCGGCCTGTGGTTCACCGACGACGGGTGGGGTCAGTCGATCGGCTCGCCCATCGAGCTGCCGCCGACGGGCGACTCGCGCGATCGGGTCCGCGCCGCGACCCAGGCGCTGGCCGACCGGTTCGCCGAGCGAGATCGCCGCCCATCCGACCGACTGGCACATGCTGCAGAAGCTCTGGCTCGCCGATCTCGACGGCCACGACCGGAGCGACTGAGCCCGATGCGCATCGGAATCGTCTGCCCTTACTCCTGGGATATCCCGGGCGGAGTGCAGGCGCACGTCCGCGATCTGGCCGAGACGCTGATCGCGCTCGGGCATCACGGTCTCGGTCCTCGCCCCCGGCGATGACGACGCGCCCGGCCGCCGGCTACGTGGTCGCGGCCGGCAAGGCCGTCCCGATCCCGTACAACGGCTCGGTCGCGCGCCTGCAGTTCGGCGTCGTCTCGGCGGCCCGGGTCCGACGATGGCTGCGCGACGGCGCGTTCGACGTGGTGCACGTACACGAGCCGGCGCCGCCGAGCCTGTCGCTGCTCACCTGCATGATCCACGACGGTCCGCTCGTCGGCGACGTTCCACATCGCAACCACGCGGTCGCGATTCCTGTCGATGTTCGACAGCGTCCTGCAGCCGTTCCTCGAGAAGCTCAGCGGCCGCATCGCCGTTTCCCCCGCGGCCCGCAAGGTGATCGTCGAGCACCTGGGCGCGGATGCCGTCGTGATCCCGAACGGCGTCGCCGTCGCCGCGCTTCGCCGAGGCCCGTCCGCTGCCCGGGTACCCGCGCGACGGCGGCACGATCGGCTTCGTCGGTCGGTACGACGAGGCCCGCAAGGGCATGGACGTTCTGGTCGCGGCGCTCGAACAGCTGGTGCCGACGAGACCGAACCTGCAGGTGCTCGTGGCCGGCCGCGGCGACCGGGAGGAGTTCGAGGACAGCCTTCCCGCGGACGTCCGGGCGCGGATCATCCTGCTCGGCCAGGTCGACGAACCCGACAAGGCCAGCCTGCTGCGCAGCGTCGATGTCTTCTGCGCGCCGAACACCGGGCAGGAGAGCTTCGGCATCGTCCTGCTCGAAGCGATGGCCGCCCGGGCGCCGATCGTGGCCAGCGACCTCGACGCGTTCCGGCGGGTCCTCGGCGACGGCTCGGCCGGCCGCCTGTTCCCGCCCGGAGACGCCGACCGGCTCGCGGTCGAGCTGGGGACGCTGCTCGACGACGCCGGGCTGCGCCGCAAGCTGGCCGCCGAAGGCGCCCGAACGGTCGCACCGTACGACTGGGAGGTCATCTCCGCCGAGGTGATGCGCGTCTACGAACTCGCCATCGCCGGGGCGTCCGCGCTGTAATTCGGGCGCGGCGAGCTGCGATCGGGGCCGTCCCCTAGCTGTGAACTCGCCGGGTCGGGCGGGCCGCGCATCGGCCGCGCTGATCTCGACGCACTACGCTCAGCGCCCATGTCGGCGGCCTGGCTCATCGCGGCCATCCTGGCCACGATGTTGCTCACCATGTGGGTGACGTTCACGCTCACCCGGCTCGACCGACTGCACGCGCGGGTCGACGCGGCCCAGGCCGCTCTGGACGCGCAGCTGGTTCGCCGCGTCGCGGCTGTGCGCCACGCGGCCGAGTCCGGTGCGTCGCCGCTCAGCCCGGACGAGCGCCAGCGCTATGAGCAGGTCTCGCAGGCGGCCCTGGCCGCGGAGGGCGGCGACCGGCAGATGACCGAGAACGAGGTCGGGCGAGCGGCCGCCGAGCTATCCGCTCGGGGCGTCCCCGCCCCGGCCGAGGCGGAGCTCTACGAGGCATCCGTGCGGGTGTTGATCGCGAAACGGTTCTACAACGACGCGGTTCGCGACACGCGCTCCTTGCGGGCCCGGCGGATGCCGCGGGTGTTACATCTGGCTGGACATCGTGAACTGCCGCAATTCTTCGACATCGACGAAACGCTTCCGGCCGCGCCCGTGGCCTCCTCGACCGACGACCCCGACGCCCGTTTCGACGGTGCGGCGACGCAGGAAGGCATCGCATGATCCGATCGTCTCGGGGGCGGCCGCCGGCGTCGCCCTTCTCCTGCTCCTGACCGCCTGCGGCGGCTCCAGCAAACCGAAGCAGACGACCGCGCCGTCGACCTCGGCACCGTCCACCGAAGCAGTGCCGTCGGACACACCGACTCCGTCGCCGACCCCCAGTGCGACCCCCGTCGCCGTCAATCCGCTGACGGGCCTGCCTGGAGTGCCGGCCGGCCCGGTCGTCGCGGTCAAGATCGACGACACCGGAAACGGCCGCCCGCAGCGCGGGATCGACCTCGCCGACATCGTGTACATCGAGCAGGCCGAAGGCGGCCTTTCCCGCCTGGTCGCTGTCTTCGCGACCAACAAGCCGACCGTGGAACCGGTCCGCAGCACGCGGACGAGCGATCCGGAACTCCTGCTGCAGTACGGCCCGATCGTCCTCGTCGCGTCCGGTGGTGGCGGGCAGTCGTTGCCGACGCTGTACCGCTCCGGTTTGAGCGCGATGATCGACGACCGTGGCGACGTCGGATTCAACCGCGACAACAACCGCAATGCGCCGTACAACCTGACCGCGAATCTCGCGACGATGAGCGCCAAGAACCCCAAGGCCGGCGGCGCGAAGAGCATCGGGTTCACGTGGTCGGCCGACACCAGCGGGCTCGGCGTCGATCCGGCCGCCACCACGTTCCAGACCAAGGTCGGCGGCACCGTCGTGCAGTTCAAGTCGGACGCCACCACCGGCAAGTGGGACCGCCTGATCAACGGCACGATCCAGCACGCGGCCGATGGCACCACGGTGGCTGCGACCAACGTGATCGTCGAGTTCTGTCAGGTGACGAGCGACCGCAGCGACATCGACGTCGACGGCAACCCGTCGCAGTACACGCATTCGGTCGGCAGCGGGAAGGTGTCGGTGTTCCGCAACGGCCACCGGATCGACGGAACCTGGTCGCGGGCGTCCACCGCGGCCGGGACGACGCTGACCGACTCGACCGGTGCGCCGATCGCATTGGCGCCGGGCAACACCTGGGTCGTGTTGGCCACGGCCGGCACCGCGCTCACGTCCAGCTGACTCCAGGCCATCGATAGTCGATCGGACGGGCGTCGGCCGGCGCGCGGCGATCGTAGAATGACTGCCATGTCAGAACCGACCAACCCCACCGGCGCGCACGCGACCGGGACCGCGCGGGTCAAGCGCGGCATGGCCGAGATGCTCAAGGGCGGCGTCATCATGGACGTCGTCACGGCCGAGCAGGCCAAGATCGCCGAAGACGCCGGCGCCGTGGCCGTCATGGCCCTGGAGCGGGTCCCCGCCGACATCCGTGCCCAGGGCGGCGTATCGCGGATGAGCGACCCCGACATGATCGACAGCATCATCGCGTCCGTCTCGATCCCCGTCATGGCCAAGGCCCGCATCGGTCACTTCGTCGAGGCACAGGTGCTGCAGGCTCTCGGTGTCGACTACATCGACGAGTCCGAGGTGCTGACCCCCGCCGACTACGCCAATCACATCGACAAGTGGCAGTTCACCGTGCCGTTCGTCTGCGGCGCCACGAACCTTGGTGAGGCGTTACGCCGGATCACCGAGGGCGCGGCGATGATCCGTTCCAAGGGTGAGGCCGGCACGGGCGACGTGTCGAACGCCACGACGCACATGCGGCAGATCCGCGGCGAGATCAAGCGCCTGACGTCTTTGCCCGAGGACGAGCTGTTCGTCGCCGCCAAGGAACTGCAGGCGCCCTACGATCTCGTCGTCGAAGTGGCGCGCGCCGGCAAGCTGCCCGTCGTCCTCTTCACCGCCGGCGGCATCGCGACTCCCGCTGACGCCGCCATGATGATGCAACTCGGTGCCGAAGGCGTCTTCGTCGGATCGGGCATCTTCAAGTCCGGCAACCCCGCCCAGCGGGCTGAGGCAATCGTGAAGGCGACCACGTTCTTCGACGATCCGGACGTCCTGGCCAAGGTGTCGCGCGGGCTCGGCGAGGCGATGGTCGGCATCAACGTCGAGGAGATCCCGCAGCCGCATCGGCTGGCCGAACGGGGCTGGTAACGCGACTTGATCGCCCGGCAGGACGCGCGGGGCGGCTTGGCTCTGGGCGCAAGCGGTTCTTCGTTGGTCGCCTCGTCCGCGGCCAGGTGCCTACCTCACGACGCGCAGCTGAGGAGCTGACCCGCGCTTGCGTGATGCGCTGACTGCTTCGTTCACGCGCACGCGTTCTTTGCACCTGAGTTGTAGGTGGGCGCGGGTGAATTGGCGCGCGATAGGCCACAATTTGGGTGCAAAGTCGGCGGTTGGCTCGTCAGGGCGACGGGTTGGGCGGCGGGGATCGTTTCGATGTCCAGATGGGCGGATGGTGGCTGATGTTCCTGGCGGCCATCTGGCTCGCGGTAGTCGCGGCGGCGGCCGAGCGGCATCCGGGCAACGGCGTCGACGAGTGATCCCCCGTCGGCCCTGCGTACTCTGAGCGATCGTGTCCGAGTCCGGGGTTGCGCGCGTCCGTGTCGGCGTGCTGGCGCTGCAGGGCGACGTCCGCGAACATCTGGGAGCGCTGCGAGCCGCCGGTGCCGATGCGGTCACGGTCCGCCGGCCGTCGGAGCTCGCCGCGGTGGACGGTCTCGTCCTGCCCGGCGGCGAATCGACCACGATGATCAAACTGGCCCGGACGTTCGAGCTGCTCGATCCGCTGCGTGACGCGATCCGGGACGGCTTGCCCGTGTACGGGTCATGCGCCGGCATGATCCTGCTGGCTGATCGGATCCAAGGTGGCACCGCCGACCAAGAGACCCTCGGCGGGATCGACGTCACGGTGCGGCGCAACGCGTTCGGACGCCAGGTCGACTCGTTCGAGGCCGACGTCGATGTCGCGGGGATCGAGGGCCGGCCCGTCCGTGCCGTGTTCATCCGGGCGCCCTGGGTAGAGTCGGCGGGTCCCGCCGCCGATCCCATCGGACGGATCGGGACCGGAGAACTCGCCGGTACGATTGTGGTAGTTCGCCAGCGCAATCTGTTGGCCACGTCCTTCCACCCGGAACTGACGGGTGATGGGCGCATCCACGCGTACTTCTGCGAGATGGTGCGATCATCAGCGATGAGCACGAGAGCAGGGCAGAGTGAGCGTGAGGAGCACAGCGAGATGAGCGGGCGAAGAGCGGAGACTATGAGCGGCCATTCCAAGTGGGCGACGACCAAGCACAAGAAGGCCGTCATCGACGCCAGACGCGGCAAGCTGTTCGCCAAGCTGATCAAGAACATCGAGGTCGCCGCCCGCACGGGGGGCGGTGACCCGGACGGCAACCCGACGCTGTACGACGCGATCCAGAAGGCTCGCAAGACGTCCGTCCCGCTCGACAACATCGAGCGGGCCGTCAAGCGTGGTTCCGGCGCCGAGGCGGGCGGGTCCGACTGGCAGACGATCATGTACGAGGGTTACGGCCCGAGCGGCGTCGCGGTGCTCATCGAGTGCCTGACCGACAACCGCAATCGCGCGGCCGGTGAGGTGCGCATCGCGATGACCCGCAACGGCGGCTCGATGGCCGACCCGGGTTCGGTGGCGTACCTGTTCAACCGCAAGGGCGTCGTCATCGTCCCGAAGAACGAGCTGTCCGAGGACGACGTGCTGTCGGCGGTTCTCGAGGACGGTGCCGAGGAGGTCAACGACCTCGGCGACTCGTTCGAGGTCGTGAGCGAACCGACCGACCTGGTCGCGGTTCGGACGGCGCTGCAGAACGCCGGCATCGATTACGACTCGGCCGACTCGCCGTTCGTGCCCACGGTTCAGGTCGAGCTCGACGAGGTCGGCGCCCGCAAGGTGATGAAGTTGATCGACGCGCTCGAGGACAGCGACGACGTGCAGAACGTCTACGCCAACTTCGACGTCAGCGACGAGATACTCGAAGCGCTCGACGCCGAGTAAGGCGATCGAGTCGGGCCTCGATCAACCGTCAGTACCCGGGAATCGTCCGCCAGAACCGGAACAACTCGTAGCCGACCTGCCACAGCGCGCGCGGCGCTCCGGTGACGCCGTACAGGTTGTCGACGAGCTGGAAGAACCGCGCGTTGACCTGGTTGACCTGCAGCAGCACGTAGACGCCGAGCATTCCCCAGGGCTTCACCTTCTCCAGCGGCTGCGCCGTCGCCGGGTCGAGGTACGGCTCGATGATCGCGTAGCCGTCCAGCCCCGGAATGGGTAGCAGGTTGAGGACGGCCGCACTGATCTGCAGGAACCCGAGGAACGCCAACCCTGACCAGAAGACGACGTGGCTCCCGTCGCTGCCGAACGATTTGACGATCGAGAGCACGATGCCGGCGAAGATCAGGTTGCTGGCCGGCCCGGCCGCCGCCGCGACGCTCTGCATCGCCCGGCTGCGGAACGCGTGCGGATGCAGATAGACCGCCCCACCCGGCAGCCCGATGCCACCCTGCGCGATGAAGAAGAGCGGCAGCACGATCGAGATCAGCGGGTGCGCGTACTTGAACGGATTGAGGGTCAGGTAGCCCGCGGCCTCGACGCTGTGATCGCCGGCCCGGTAGGCGGCGTACGCGTGGCCGAACTCGTGCAGGCACAGCGACACGACCCAGCCGCCGAGCACCAGCACGAACACGCCGAGCCGTGCGACGGTGTGGTTCGGCTCCGACCACGCGAGCGCGCCGCCGGCGATCGCCCCGCCGACGAACGCGAGAAAGATCGGGCTCGGACGGACGGCGCCACGGGGACGGCGGGGCTGGGCGTACATCGCGCCGACGATACGGGCAGGTCGTGGAGATCTCCCGTTGGCGAGTGTCGTAGCCGTCCGACGTGGGTGGTCGGCCGTAGCCTGTCGAATGTCAGTTCGAGCGGGTCGGGATGCCGGAGGCGTGTGTGCGGGTGCTGGGAGTCGACCCGGGTATCACTCGGTGCGGCGTCGGCGTCGTCGATGGGGCGCCCGGGCGGGCGTTGCGGTTGATCGACGTCGACGTGATCAGGACGCCGTCCACGGACGCCGTCGGTGACCGACTACTCGCGATCGCCGATGCGCTGGGCGAGGCGATCGCGCGCCACCGTCCCGACGTCGTCGCCGTCGAGCGGGTCTTCAGCCAGCAGAACGTCCGAACGGTGATGGGCACCGCCCAGGCCGCCGGCTTCGCGATCGTCGCCGCGACCCGTCTCGGCATCCCCGTCGCGTTGCACACCCCGACCGAGGTCAAGGCGGCGGTCACCGGGTCGGGCCGGGCGGACAAGGCCCAGGTCGGCGCGATGGTGATGCGACTGTTGAAACTCGCCGAGGCGCCGAAGCCGGCCGACGCGTCCGATGCGCTCGCTCTGGCGATCTGCCAGCTCTGGCGCGGGACCGCCACGACGCGGCTGGCGCACGCGGTCGCGGTGGCGCGCGCGACCCCGGTGGCCACCCGGGCGGCCGCCCGATGATCGCGAGCGTCCATGGGCTGGTGGCCGCGTTGGGCCCCGACGGCGCCGTCGTCGAGGTCGGTGGAGTCGGTCTCTCGGTCTCGTGCTCACCGGGGACACTCGCCCGGCTGCGGCTCGGCGAGCCGGCCCGTTTGTCGACCAGCCTGGTCGTCCGCGAGGACTCACTCACGCTCTACGGATTCGCCGACGACGACGAGCGCTCGCTGTTCGAGCTGCTGCAGACCGCCAATGGAGTCGGCCCGAAGCTCGCTCAGACGATCCTTGCCGTCCACCCGCCCCGCGAAGTGCGGCGCGCGATCGCAACCAACGACCTCGCCGCGCTCATCCAGGTGCCGGGCATCGGACGCAAGGGCGCCGAGCGGATCGTGCTCGAGCTGCGCGACCGCATCGGGTCGATCGACGGCTCCGATTCCCCGGTGCTGGGCGGCGTCACCGCCGTCTCGCCGTGGCGCGACCAGCTCGGGCATGCACTCGCGGGCCTCGGCTTCACCGGCAAGGAAGCCACCGATGCTGTCGACGTCGTCGCCGGCGAACTCGCCGAGAGCGGCGCGGCGCCCGATCTGTCGGCGTTGCTGCGGCGCAGCATCCAGCTGCTCGGCCGGGCCCGATGAGCGACGGTCCGGACTTCGGCGACGCCGACGATCGACGACCTCGTCTCACCACTGCCGATCGTCGACGAGCGGGATGTCGAGGCGAGCCTGCGCCCCAAGCACCTGGCCGAGTTCCCCGGTCAGCCGAAAGTGCGTGAGCAGCTCGAACTCGTTCTCGAAAGTGCGTTGCGCCGATCACGCCCGCCCGATCACGTCCTGCTGTCCGGGCCGCCCGGTCTCGGCAAGACCAGCCTGGCGATGATCATCGCGACCGAGCTGGGGGCGCCGATCCGGGTCACCAGCGGGCCGGCGATCGAGCGGGCCGGCGACCTCGCGGCGCTGCTCACCAGCCTGTCCGAGGGCGAAGTCCTCTTCATCGACGAGATCCACCGCATCGCCCGTCCGGCCGAAGAGTTGCTCTACATGGCGATGGAGGACTTCCGGGTCGATGTGATCGTCGGCAAAGGGCCGGGGGCTACGGCGATCCCGCTCGAACTCGCGCCGTTCACGCTCGTCGGTGCCACGACCCGGGCCGGGCTGCTCACCGGCCCGCTGCGCGACCGGTTCGGCTTCACCGGCCACCTCGACTTCTACGACGACACCGACCTCGAGACGATCCTGCGCCGCTCGGCGACCCTTCTCGGCGTCGACCTGCGCGACGACGGGGCGGCCGAGATCGCCAGTCGGTCCCGGGGGACTCCCCGCATCGCCAACCGGCTGCTGCGCCGGGTCCGTGACTATGCCGAGGTTCGGGCCGACGGCGTCATCGATCGGGCCATCGCCCATGCGGCGCTGGCGGTCTACGACGTCGACGAGCTCGGCCTCGACCGCCTCGACCGGGCCGTGCTCGACGCCCTCGTCCGGCGGTTCGCGGGAGGCCCGGTCGGGGTCGGGACGCTCGCGGTGGCGGTCGGGGAAGAGGTCGAGACCGTCGAGGACGTCGCCGAGCCGTTCCTCGTCCGCAGCGGCATGCTCGTCCGGACCCCGCGGGGCCGGGTCGCGACGGCCGCCGCCTGGGCGCACCTCGGCCTGACGCCGCCCGGCGCGACCGGGCCGACGCTGTTCGGAGCGTGACTGCCGGTGCGTGAGCGCCGGTGCAGGACGCCGATCGGTGGCACTGAGCCGGCGGGCCTAGACTCGCCAGTCGTCGCCGACACCCGGACGTTCGGACGAGCCGGCGCCCTTCGGACAAGGAATCCCCGTCGTGACGTACCTGCCGGTGCTGGTCTTCATCGCCCTCCTACTCGTCGTCGTCTGGTTCGGTCGCCGGGCCCGCCAACGGGCCCAGGCCCAGTCCGAGCAACAGCTCGAATCGATCACGTTCGGTACCGAGGTGATGACGACCTCCGGGCTGTACGGCACGGTGGTCGGGATCAACGACGACGAGTCCGTCCAGCTGGCCATCGCTCCCGGCGTGGAGGTCAAATGGGCGACCGCCGCGCTGCGCGACGCCGCCTCGCTTCCGGCCCGCTATCGGTCCGGAATCACCGGGTCGGACGAGCCGCCGGCCGATCCACAGGCTGACGAGCCCCCACTGGCGTAATATGCCCGTTAGCTCTCGCGTCACGCCCGCATCAGTCATACTGTTCGGCGGGGTCGACTGCGACGCCGTCAGTCCGGACAACAGCGAGACCGCGCCGGACCCAACACGTTGAGGAGATTCACCCCGTGGCACCACCTGCCGGAACGCTGCGCGTCGGCCGCTACTTCCTCGCGCTGTTGGCGATCTTCGTCGTGTTGTTCGGTCTTGTCTTCCTGCCCGGCCACCGCCGCACGCCGAAGCTCGGCCTCGACCTCGAGGGCGGCACGCAGGTCACCTTCCAGGCCCGTACGACGAACGGCAAGGCCCCGTCGAAGTCCTCGATGTCCGAGGCGCGCGACATCATGGAACAGCGCGTCAACGGCTTCGGCGTGTCGAACGCCGAAGTCGTCGTCCAGGGCAGCGACGAGATCGTCATCTCGATCCCCGGCAAGGCCGACATCTCGAACATCGGCGCGGCGGCGGTCCTGAACTTCCGGCCGGTGATCGCGCCGCCGGTCGGCACGGTCGCCGCGCTCGCGGCCGCATCCGCTGCCACCGCGACGCCGACCACGAGCGGCTCGGCGACACCGTCCGGTTCAGCGACGGGAAGTAGCTCGGCCAGCGCCACGTCCGGCCCGGCCGGGTCGTCGAGCGCATCGGCGAGTTCTTCGGCAGCGAGCGGGCAGGCCTACCGTGCCCACCAGCTGGCCGCTGCTCCGGCGGCGACGACACCGGCCGCGACCGCCGCGTCGTCGACACCCGCGGCAACCACGCCGGCGGCCTCGGTGACTGCGACCGGCACCGCCGCCGTCACGCCGACCGACACATCCACCGCGACAGCGACGCCGATGAACTACTGCGTCAGCCCGCCCGTCGCCGACACCGGCACGCTGCCCACGTGCGAGGACCCGCTCGCCTCCGTCGCGAAGGCGCAGGCCTTCACGATTCCGACGACGGATGCCCAATACACGGCGCTGACGAGTGCCCAGCAATCGGCCCTGTCCTCGGCGATGACGCAGTTCAAGTGCAGCTCGAAACCCGCCGATGACGCGAAGGCCCAGACCCTGCTCGCGTGCGACACATCGGTCGACAAGAGCGCCTCGACCGTGACGTTGCTCGGCCCGATCATCGTGCCGGGAACCGAGATCAGCAGCGCGAGTGCCGTCGCGCCCGGCAGCCAGCTCGGCCAGGTCGGCTGGCAGGTCACGCTGAGTCTCAAGTCGAGCGGTCAGGCCGCCTGGGCGAAGTGGACCGAGGCACACAACATCGGCTCGACCGACACGACGACAGCCGACATCAGCACCTGCAACTCCTCGGGCGCCACCGCGTGCTCGGACTTCGTGGCCTTCACCCTCGACGGTGTCGTCGTGAGCACCCCGGTCACGGAATCGACGATCAACGGCGACACCACGATCAGCGGGTCCGGGTTCACCGAGGATTCGACGAAGCAGCTGGCGCAGGAACTCAACTACGGTGCGCTGCCGCTGAGCTTCAACACGCTGAACACCATGACGGTCTCGGCCACGCTCGGCAGCGGGCAGCTCAAGGCGGGTCTGCTGGCCGGCGGCATCGGCCTGATCCTCGTCGTCATCTACTCGCTGATGTACTACCGGGCGCTCGGCATCGTCACGATCGCGTCGCTGCTCGTCTCGGGTGGCCTGACCTACGCCTCCCTGGTCATCCTGGGTCGCGAGATCGGGTTCACGCTGACCCTCGCCGGCATCGCCGGCTTCATCGTCGCTGTCGGCATCACGGCCGACTCGTTCGTCGTCTTCTTCGAACGAATAAAGGACGAAGTGCACGAAGGACGGTCGATGCGGGTCGCCGTACCGCGGGCCTGGGTACGCGCACGCCGCACGATCCTGTCGGCCGACACGGTGTCCTTCCTCGCCGCCGCGGTGCTGTATTACTTCGCGGCCGGTGACGTTCGCGGCTTCGCCTTCACGCTGGGCCTGTCGACGATCCTCGACCTGGTCGTGGTGTTCCTGTTCACCCACCCGTTGATCTCGCTGCTCTCGCGGAGCAAGTCGTTCGGCTCGGCCCGGTTCAGCGGCCTCAACGCCGCGCGCGAGGGCGGCGTCGCGGTCGTGACCGAGTCGGTTCGCGTACCTCAACCGCCGCGGCGCAGCCGTTCGACGGCGAGCCGGCCGGCCCCGCGCGCGACCCAACCCAAGCCGAAATCCAGCGTGGCCGTTCTCGATCGCGAGGATGTCCGCCCGTCCGAGGGCGACGACACGGGCGACGCTGAGCGGATCGACGAGTCCGAGTCGACCGAGGCCATCCCGCTCGTCGAGGCCGGGAGCGATGACGACGCTATCCACGACACTGTGGACGCGGCCGACGTCGTGCCGTCCGACGAGGACGCCGCCGCCGAGGGGAACGAGCCGACGGACACCCCGCCGCCGGCGCCGCGCCGTCGCACGACCCCTGAGCCCGGGTCGGCGGCCGAGCGGGCCGCGGCCCGCCGGGCTCGCCTACGCGGCAAGACCGACGGGAGCGATTCCTGATGTCCGTGTTCCGTTCGCTGTACCGGGGCGAGACCCGCTTCCAGTTCATCAAGTCGCGCTACCGCTGGTATCTGGCGTCGCTGATCATCATCGTGATCTGCCTGATCAGCTTCATCTTCCGGGGCTTCAACTACGGCATCGAGTTCGCCGGCGGCTCGCAGTTCCAGATCCAGGCGGCCGGAACGAGCCTGACCACGACGAAGGTCAACGACGCGTTCACCGCCGCCGGCCTGCCGAGCGAGAACTCCTCGCAGTCGGTCGGATCGGGTTCGGACCGCTCCATCGTCATCAAGACCGAGAACCTGTCGCCGGCTCGTCAGACGCAGGTGCTCGCGTCCGTCGAGAAGACGCTCGACTTACCGGCCAACAAGTTCAGCGTCGACCACCGTCAGCTCCGAATGGGGTCACGACATCACGGTCAAGGCCGTCCAGGGTCTGATCATCTTCCTGATCGCCGTGTCGATCTACATCTCGATCCGGTTCCAGTGGCGGATGGCGGTCGGCGGCATCGTCGCGCTGCTGCACGACCTGCTGATCGCCGCCGGCGTCTACTCGATCATCGGCTTCGAGGTCACGCCGTCCACGGTCGTCGGCCTGCTGACGATCCTCGGTTTCTCGCTCTATGACACCGTCGTCGTCTACGACAAGGTGGCCGAGAACTCCAAGGACTGCTGGCCGGTTCGCGCATGACCTTCTCCGAGGCGGCCAACCTGGCCGTGAACCAGACGCTGATGCGTTCGATCAACACGTCGCTGATCGCGCTGCTGCCGGTCGCCGGGTTGCTGTTCGTCGGCGCCGGGCTGCTCGGTGTCGGCACGATCAAGGACCTCGCGCTCATCCTGTTCGTCGGTCTGGCCTCGGGGGCCTACTCGTCGCTGTTCCTCGCCACTCCGATCGTCTGCGACCTGACCGAACGGCAGCCCGGCCTACAAGGCGCTCACGCGGCGCGTCGCCGCGAAGCGGGCCACTGAGGCCAAGGCGGCCGCGGCCGTCGGAAGCCGGTGAGCTCGTCGCTGCGGCGCCGGCCCGCAAGATGACCGGTCCCGCTCCCGCCCCTCGGCCGGGTGCGCGTCCGCAACGCAAGCGCTGACGTGGCGGTCCCGCCGCCGGCGACGCCGGGCCGGACGTGGCCCAGCTGGTCGCCGACCACCTGCGCGATGTCGTCGGACTTCCCGCAGCCCGGGATCGTGTTCAAGGACATCGTCCCGCTGCTGGCCGAGCCGCGGGCGTTCGCGGCGGCGATCGCCGCGCTGGCCGGGCTCGTCGACGGGCCGGTCGACGCCGTGGCCGGCGTCGAGGCGCGGGGGTTCGTCGTCGCCGCCGCGTTGGCCCGCGAGCTCGACGCCGGGCTGATCCTCGTCCGCAAGGCCGGCAAGTTGCCGCCGCCCACCACCCGACGGGCCTATGCCCTCGAGTACGGGACCGCCGAGATCGAGGTGTCGACGGGCGTTGCGGCCGGACGGCGTATCTACCTGGTCGACGACGTCCTGGCCACCGGCGGCACGTTGCACGCCGCGGCCGAGCTGCTCACCGATGACGGTGGCACCGTCGTGCTCACCGGGGTACTGCTCGAGCTGGCGTTTCTGGGTGGAGCCGAGCGGGTCGCCGACCTGCACGTGCGATCGCTGCTGCGCGTCTGAGCCGGGAACAGAACGACGCCTCCCGACCTTCATCAACTACGCCGTCGGCCTAGACTGGACGGTGCAGGAGCGTCCACCTGATCGTGGACGGTGATGCGAGGGAGGCGTAGCTGACCACCGAGGCCGTGTACCCCGACGCGCCGACGGGCGCGCCGTCCGACCTGCCGGTCGAAAGTGCCCCGCCCGCCGCGAGCGCGGTTCTGCCCGCACCGCCTCGTCTCGAATCGGTCGGCTCCGAGTTCCCGACCCCGACCCCGGCCGCCGTGGACGTTCTGGCGGCTCCGGTCGGCACCGCGACCCATCGTCGCCGCGTCCGTGACCGGCTGGCCCGCCGCCTGACGACGACGTCGCGGCAACCGACGATCAAGCCGGTGCTCGAGCCGCTGCTCGCGATCCATCGCAGCGCCCACCCGAAGGTCGACGCGCGACTGCTGCAGCACGGCTACGACGTCGCCGAGCACGCCCACCGCGGTCAGTTGCGCAAGAGCGGCGACCCCTACATCACCCATCCACTGGCCGTCGCCTCGATCCTCGCCGAGCTGGGCATGGACACGACGACCCTCGTCGCGGCGCTGCTGCACGACACGGTCGAGGACACCGGCGTTTCGACGGCCGACATCGAGGCCGAGTTCGGCCCGGAGGTCGCCCATCTCGTCGAGGGCGTCACCAAGCTCGACAAGGTCAAGTTCGGTGAGGCGGCCGAGGCCGAGACGATCCGCAAGATGGTCGTCGCGATGGCCCGCGACCCCCGCGTCCTCGTCATCAAGCTCGCCGACCGCTTGCACAACATGCGCACGCTGCGGTTCCTGCCGCCGGCCAAGCAGGAGCGCAAAGCCCGCGAAACGCTCGAGGTTCTCGCGCCACTGGCCCACCGCCTCGGCATGAACACCGTCAAGTGGGAGCTCGAGGATCTCGCGTTCGGCACGCTCTACCCGAAGCGCTACGACGAGATCGTGCGGCTCGTCGCCGAGCGGGCGCCGTCCCGGGACACGTACCTGACCGAGGTCATCGACCGCATCAACGCCGACCTGCGCGAGGGCGGTGTCAAGGCGGCGGTCACCGGCCGGCCGAAGCACTACTACTCGATCTACCAGAAGATGATCGTTCGCGGACGCGAGTTCACCGACATCTACGACCTGGTCGGCATCCGCATCCTGGTCGAGTCCGAGCGGGACTGCTACGCGACCTTGGGTCTGATCCACGCGAACTGGCAGCCGGTACCGGGCCGGTTCAAGGACTACATCGCGATGCCCAAGTTCAACATGTACCAGTCGTTGCACACGACGGTCATCGGCCCGGGCGGCAAACCGGTCGAACTCCAGATCCGCACCCAGGCGATGCACCGCACCGCCGAGTACGGCATCGCGGCGCATTGGAAGTACAAGGAGACCAAGACCGGTTCGGCCGAGCCGTCGGCGGTGTCGGACGAGATGGGCTGGCTGCGGCAGTTGCTCGACTGGCAGCGCGAGACCCAGGAACCGGCCGAGTTCCTGGACTCGTTGCGCTACGACCTGGTCGGCGGCGAGGTCTACGTCTTCACGCCCAAGGGGGACGTGCAGGCCCTGCCGGCCGGTTCCACTCCCGTCGACTTCGCGTACGCCGTCCACACCGAGGTCGGGCACCGGTGCATCGGCGCGCGCGTGAACGGCAAGCTCGTCGCCCTCGAGAGCACGCTCGACAACGGCGACGTCATCGAGATCTTCACGTCGAAGGCCGAGAACGCCGGTCCGTCCCGCGACTGGATGGGCTTCGTCAAATCCCCCCGGGCCCGTACGAAGATCCGCCAGTGGTTCGCCCGCGAACGACGCGAGGACGCGATCGAGTCCGGCAAGACCGCGCTGACCCGGGCCGTTCGCAAGGCCGGACTCCCGCTGCAGCGGCTGCTCGGCGGTGACACGCTGCTCACGATCTCGCGCGATCTCCACCTCGCGGACGTCGCGGCGCTGTACGCCGCGATCGGCGAGAACCACGTGTCGGCGCAGAACGTCGTCCACCGGATCGTCGCTCTGCTCGGCGGACCCGAGGGCGCGATCGAGGATCTCGCCGAGGCGACCCGCCCGACGGAACGGCCGCGGGACGCGACCAGTCGCCGCCGCGGCGGTGACGCCGGCGTCATGGTCAAGGACGTCACCGACGTCTGGGTCAAGCTCGCCCGCTGCTGCACGCCGGTGCCCGGTGACGAGATCCTCGGCTTCGTCACGCGGGGCGGGGGAGTGTCCGTCCACCAGCGCGCCTGTACGAACGCGACCGCCCTGCTCGAGCAGAAGGATCGGCTCGTCGAGGTCGAATGGGCGCCCTCCGCCGATTCGGTGTTCGTCGTCTCGATCCAAGTCGAGGCGCTCGATCGTCATCGGCTCCTGTCCGACGTCAGCCGGGTGCTCTCCGACGAGCGGGTGAACATCCTGTCGGCGTCGGTCAGCACCAACCGCGACCGCGTCGCCGTCAGCAAGTTCACCTTCGAACTGGCCGAGGCCAAGCACCTCGGCCACCTGTTGCGGGCAATCCGCAACGTCGAAGGCGTGTACGACGCCTACCGCGTCCACGCCAACTGAGCGCCGACGCCAGCCGCGTCGGCGCCCGCTTGGCTAGCTGCTGGCTGCGGACGGGGTCGTCGAACCGGACGCCGTCGGGGTCGGGGTGGTCGTGATTACGGTGCCCGTGCCGGTCACCGGCGGCGTCGCCGTCACCGTCGTGAAGGTGATCGGCAGCTTCGGGGCGCCGTCGCCGGTGCCGTTGGCGTTGTCGCTACCGGCCGCGGCGACCTTCTGGACGACATCCATACCAGCGGTGACGTGGCCGATCTCGGTGTAGCTCTTCGGCAGCGACGAACTGTCCTTCCAGATGATGAAGAACTGGCTGCCGTCCGTCCCCGGGCCACCGTTCGCCATCGCGACGGTGCCGACGACGCTGTAGTCGGCCTTGGTCAGGTTCTCGTCCTTCGACTCGTAGCCCGGCCCACCCGAGCCGTCGCCCGCCGGGTCGCCGCATTGCAGGACGTACAAGCCGGTCTCGTCCGTCACGCGGTGGCACTTCGTCCCGTCGTAGTACTTCTGGGTGGCGAGGAACGCGATGCTCTGGACGGTGCAGGGGGCGATGGAGGCGTCGAGGGAAATGGTGATCGCGCCCTGGGTGCTGTTGATGCTCAGCGTGCGGTTCGTGGTCGGCGTCGGGTTGGGGTCGGGCGGAATGCCGACGTCCTTCGTCGCGGTGCCGGACTTGGTGTAGCCGCACGGGCCGTTCGTCTCGACTGTCGGGCCGGCTGGCGCGGTACTGCTCGCGTCGGTGCTGTCGCTCGCGGGTGCGGTCGGTGACGTGCTCGCCGAGGCGGCCGGCTTCTTCTTGCCCGAGTTGCCCGTTGCCACGATGACGACCAGGACGAGTGCGACCAGCACGACCACCACACCGACGATGGTGACGATGAGATTGCGCTGCTTGCGCTTCTGCGTGTCTTCCTGGCGGCGCTGGAGCTGGCGTTCCAGGTGACGGCGAGCCGCCTCGCGGCGCTGCTTGTTGGTCGGCACTGGGAAATGGTCCTTCCGGACTGGGACGTGGTTGCGTGTGGCTCGGGCGCTTCGCCCTGGACAGGTGGTCAGAGTCTTCGGCAGTGTACGGAAGCTTTATGTAGATGCGCGCGGTGCCCGTCATCGGACGGGCGGGCGGCTCCCGCCGGACCGCGATACTCGGTGGGGTGGCGCCCCCCGATCGCCTAGGCTGGGTCGTCCGGAGTTCGAATTCGCGATCGAGGGGTGACACTCGGCTGTGCTCGCAGTGGGCTTCCCCTCGCAGCTGACCGCAACCAATTGCTGGGTCGTGGCTCCCGCCGCCGGCGAACAGTGCGTGATCATCGATCCGGGCATCGGCATCGGCCCGCGGTTGGACGCGGTGATCGACGAGCACCGGCTGCACCCGGTCGCCGTCCTGCTGACCCACGGCCACATCGACCACACGTTCTCGGTGGTGCCGGTGTGCGACGCGCGTGACATACCCGCCTATATCCACCCGGGCGACCGGGTGCAGCTTGCCGATCCGTGGTCAGGACTCGGGGCGCCGTACGGCTCGCCGGTCATGGGTCTCGAGACGCTCCCCGCCGCCGAACCCGACGATGTCCGCGAGCTCGAGGACGGCTCGGTGGTCGAGCTCGCCGGCCTGACCTTCACCGCGCAGCACGCGCCCGGCCACACGGGTGGCTCGGTCGTGTTCCTGATCGAGGAGCTGCTGTTCTCGGGCGACGTGCTGTTCGCGGGCTCCATCGGTCGCGTCGATCTGCCCGGCGGCTCCATGGCCGACATGCTCGATACGTTGAAGCGGGTCGTCCTGCCCCTGGACGACGGGGTCGACGTCCGTCCCGGGCACGGTCCGGCCACCACGATCGGGCGCGAGCGCGCGATCAACCCGTACCTGCAGGCCCTTCAGTGAGTGAGCACCCGCGAGTGAGCAAGTTGTCGGCGCCGAAAGGCGTCTTCGAGTACCTACCGCCCCAGTCCGAGACGTTCCTCGCCGTCCGCGAGGCGCTGTTCGCCCCGGCGGTGGCGGCCGGCTACAGCTACATCGAGTCGGCCGTCTTCGAGTCGACCGAGCTGTTCGTGCGGGGCGTCGGCGCATCGACGGACGTCGTCAGCAAGGAGATGTACACATTCGACGACCGGGGCGGACGATCTCTTTCACTGCGCCCCGAGCTCACGGCGGGCGTGATGCGGGCCGTCATCGAGCACGGGCTCGACCGCGGCCAGCTGCCCGTGAAGCTCTACACGTCCGGCCCGTGCTTCCGCGCCGAGCGGCCGCAGGCCGGGCGCGGCCGCCAGTTCTCACAGGTCGATGTCGAGGCGATCGGCGTCGATGACCCGGCGGTCGACGCCGAGGTGATCGCGATCGCCGACGCGGGGTTCCGCTCGCTGGGGCTGACCGCGTTCCGGCTCGAGCTGACGTCGCTGGGCGACGCGACGTGCCGCCCGGCCTACCGCGAACTGCTGGTCGACTTCCTGGCCGGGCTCGATCTGGACGAGGCGACGCGCGAGCGGGCCAAGCTGAACCCGTTGCGCGTACTCGACGACAAGCGCGAGGCGGTCCGGGCTCAGCTCGCCGACGCCCCACTGATCGTCGACCACCTCTGCGACGAGTGCGCGGCGCACTTCGCCGAGGTGCGGGCCCACCTCGAGGCGCTCGAGGTGCCCTACGTCCTGAACCCGCGGCTGGTCCGCGGGCTCGACTACTACACGAAGACGACGTTCGAGTTCGTCCACGACGGCCTGGGCGCGCAGTCGGGCGATCGGCGGCGGTGGTCGCTACGACGGGCTGATGGCCGAGCTCGGCGGCCAGGAGCTGTCCGGCATCGGCTGGGGGCTCGGCGTCGACCGGACGATGCTGGCCTGCGCCGCCGAAGGGCTGACCGTCGGCGATCGTCCGCGGGTCGAGGTCTACTTCGTGCCGATCGGCGACGCCGCCCGGGCGCTCGCGGTTCGGGCCGCCGGACGGCTACGCGCCGACGGGGTCCGGGTCGACCTCGCCTACGGGCAGCGAGGTCTGAAGGGTGCCATGAAGGGTGCCGATCGGTCCGGCGCCCGCTACGCCATCGTGCTGGGTGAGCGAGATATCGAGGCCGGCGTGGCGCAGGTGAAGGATCTGCGCGACGGCGACCAGCACCCCGTCCCCCTCGATCAGCTCGTCCACGTACTCAAGGAGAAATTTCTGTGATCCGCACTCACGACGCGGGCACCCTGCGGGTGTCCGACGTCGGCCAGACCATCACCCTCGCCGGCTGGGTGGCCAGCCGCCGCGACCACGGCGGGGTCGCGTTCATCGACCTGCGCGACGCGTCCGGGATCGTCCAGGTCGTCGTCCGCGGCGACGCCGAGAGCGCCGGCGCGAGCTTCGCCGACTCAGTCGCGCACGACCTGCGCAATGAGTGGTGTGTCGCGGTGACCGGCGAGGTCCGCGCGCGCGGCGCCGAGAACGTCAACCCGCGCCTGGCCACCGGCGACATCGAGGTCGTCGCGACCCGGCTCGACGTGCTCAACCCCGCCGCCCCCCTGCCGTTCCCGATCGACGACACGAGCACCGTCGGCGAGGAGGCGCGGCTGCGCTATCGCTATCTCGATCTGCGCCGTCCGGCTCCCGCAGCCGCGATGCGGCTACGCAGTGAGGCGAACCGGATCGCCCGAACAGCCTTGCACGAACGGCACTTCGTCGAGGTCGAGACCCCGACCCTGACTCGCTCGACGCCCGAAGGTGCCCGCGACTTCCTGGTGCCGGCGCGACTGCAGCCGGGCAGTTGGTATGCGTTGCCCCAGTCGCCGCAGCTGTTCAAGCAGCTGCTGATGGTCGGCGGCCTCGAGCGGTACTACCAGATCGCCCGCTGTTACCGGGACGAGGACTTCCGCGCCGACCGGCAGCCCGAGTTCACCCAGCTCGACATCGAGATGAGTTTCGTCGGGCAGGACGACGTGATCGCCGTCGGCGAGGCGATCGTCACGCGCCCTGTGGCGTGAGCTGGCGGGCCACGAGATCAGCCTGCCGATCCCGCGGATGACGTACGCCGACGCCATGGCCCGCTACGGCTCCGACAAACCCGACCTGCGCTTCGACCTCGAGATCCACGAGCTCACGTCGTACTTCGCCGAGACACCGTTCCGCGTGTTCCAGGCTGACTATGTCGGCTGCGTCGTCATGAAGGGCGGCGCGTCCCAACCGCGCAAGCAGCTCGACGCCTGGCAGGAATGGGCCAAGCAGCGTGGTGCGCGCGGCCTGGCCTACGTCCTGGTCGGCGACGACGGCGAGCTCGGCGGCCCGGTCGCCAAGAACCTGTCGGACGACGAGCGGGCCGGGCTCGCGGCCGCGGTGGGCGCCGGGCCGGGCGACTGCGTCTTCTTCGCGGCCGGTCGGCGCGCTCCGTCCCAGGCACTGCTCGGTGCGGCGCGCGTCGAGATCGGACGACGCCTGGACCTCATCGACGACTCGGCCTGGTCGTTCCTCTGGATCGTCGACGCGCCGCTGTTCGAGGCGGTCGCCGACACGACTGACGTCGCCGTCGGATCGGGAGCCTGGACGGCGGTGCACCACGCCTTCACGTCCCCGAAGCCCGAGTTCTTCGACACGTTCGACACCGACCCCGGCAGCGCACTGGCTTACGCCTACGACATCGTCTGCAACGGCAACGAGATCGGCGGCGGGTCGATCCGTATCCATCGGGCCGACATCCAGCAGCGGGTCTTCGACATCATGGGCCTCGACGCCGAGCAGGCCCAGTCGAAGTTCGGCTTCCTGCTCGACGCGTTCGCATTCGGCGCACCGCCGCACGGAGGCATCGCGTTCGGCTGGGACCGGGTGTGCGCGCTGCTGTCGCACACCGATTCGATCCGCGACGTCATTGCGTTCCCGAAGACCGGCGGCGGATTCGACCCGTTGACCGGCGCCCCGGCCCCGATCACCGCCGAGCAGCGCAAGGAGGCCGGGGTCGACGCCCCGGTCAAGCCGTCCGCCTGAGCACCACCTGAACGCCCCGGCCGCGCAATCGCCCGCCCAATCGCCGTGATCCACCCCGCTCAATCGCCGTGATCAACAGGGAGTAGGTGTCGCCCTGGCGACGTCTACTCCCTGTTGATCAGAGCGGAACGACTAGCCGGTCACGAGGTGGAGCAGGACGAGGGCGTACGCCTCGCAGGCGTCCTCGTGCGTCATGGCGCCGCTGCGCTCGCCGACGGTGTAGCTGACCCGCCAGCCTTCGTCCGTCCGATCGAGGGCGGTGAAGGCCCGCCCGAGCAGTCCCCGCAGCTGTGTCTCGCTGGGAAGCCAGACGGACTCCCGCGGGTCGACCGAGTCCAGGGCCCACTCGGTGGTGCCGTTGAAGCCGATCTGATCGCCCTCCGGCAGGCGGTGCAACTCGATGGTCATATTGGCGAGTACGAACACCTCGTCGTCCATGTCGCGGTCGACGATCACGAACCGGTCGCCCGATTCGGGAGTCCAACGGACGCCGCCGTCGCGGAGCTTGCGGGCCAGCGCCACCGAGATCATGGACTCGATTATCGGCACTCACCGGCCACCGCCGTCGGCGCGGTTCGCTAGCCTCGCTCTGATGGGGACGATCGAGGACGGGCGATGACACTGTTCGACGCTCCGGCGGCGCACGCCCAGGCGGCGAACGCGCCCCTCGCGGCCCGGATGCGGCCCCGGACCCTGGACGAGGTCGTCGGGCAGCAACACCTGCTCGTGCCGGGCTCGCCCCTGCGCCGGCTGGTCGAGGGCGACGCGCCGATGTCGCTCTTCCTGTTCGGGCCGCCCGGCACCGGCAAGACGTCGCTCGCGCTGATCGTCGCGTCGGCGACCAACCGCCGGTTCGTCCAGCTCTCGGCGCTCAACGCCGGCGTGAAGGACGTGCGCGCGGTGATCGAGGAAGCCCGGCGCGATCTCGGCCTGTCCGGACGCCAGACGGTGTTGTTCATCGACGAGATCCATCGTTTCTCCAAGACCCAGCAGGACTCCCTGCTCGGCGCGGTCGAGGCACGCGTGATCACGCTCGTGGCCGCGACCACCGAGAACCCGTTCTTCTCGATCGTGTCGCCGTTGCTGTCGCGCAGCCTGCTGCTCACGCTGGCGCCGCTCACCGACGACGACATCGGCCGCCTGGTCGACCGCGCGCTCGTCGACGAGCGGGGTCTCGCGGACGCGGTTACGTTGAGCGAGGACGCCCGGGCCCACCTGCTGCTCATGGCCGGCGGAGATGCCCGACGAGCGCTCACGGCCCTGGAGGCTGCCGCGGGCAGCGCCATCGCGAGCACCGCGACAGACAACGACGGGAACCGGCCCGAGATCGATCTCGTCACCCTCGAGCAGGCTGTCGACACCGCCGCGTTGCGCTACGACCGTGACGGCGATCAGCACTACGACGTGACGAGCGCGTTCATCAAATCGATCCGCGGCTCGGACCCGGACGCCGCCCTGCACTATCTCGCCCGGATGATCGAGGCCGGCGAGGACGCGCGCTTCATCGCGCGCCGACTCGTCGTGCACGCCAGCGAGGACGTCGGGCTGGCCGACCCCGGGGCATTGCTGGCCGCGACCGCCGCGGCCCAGGCCGTCCAGTTGATCGGCATGCCCGAAGCCCGGATCAACCTGGCCCAGGCCACCCTGCACCTCGCCCTGGCTCCGAAGTCCAACGCGGTCGTACGAGCCATCGACGCGGCGATCGCCGACGTCCGGGGTGGTCTGGCCGGCGCCGTCCCGTCACCGCTGCGGGACGGCCACTATCCGGGGGCCGCCAAGCTCGGCCATGGGCAGCGCTACCGGTACCCGCACGACCTCGCCGAAGGCATCGTCGCCCAGCAGTACCCACCCGACGAACTGATCGGACGTGACTACTACCTGCCGAGTGAACGCGGGGCCGAGCGCGCCATCTCCGAGCGCCTGCCCCGGTTGCGGGCCGCCGTTCGGGGTACGAACTCGCCCGCGACGGGTAATCAGCCCGGCGACGCGCACTGATGACCAGATAAGGTCTGGCCCGAGCGTTTACGTTGGACCAAGCGAGCGATACGAGCGAACGAAGAACTAGGGAGGCGTCTGGTGTCCGGTGCAGCGATCGCGGCCCTCATCGCGGCGGGGGCGTTCGTGATCCTCGTCCTGGTGCTGGCCATGGTCCTGGTGAAACTGGGCCGGACCCTCGATGAGGCATCCATCGCGATCCGGAAGGCATCCGACGGCGCGGCCCCGCTGCTGACGTCCGCGCAAGAGACGGTGACGCAGGTCAACCGTCAGCTCGATCAGGTCGGCGGGATCACCAAGGACGTCGGCAACATGACGACGAACGCGGCGGCGCTGACATCGATCGTCTCGAGCACGCTCGGCAGTCCGCTGATCAAGGTCGCGGCCTTCTCGTACGGAGTCCGCAAGACCGTCCAGGCTCGTCGGGACGAAGAGGCGGTCCGGTCGAGCCGGCGGCGCCACCGCGCGTCGCGGCGAGGAGAGCGGGGCCGGTCGTGATCAAGCGACTCTTCTGGCTGGTCATGGGCGTCACGATCGGCGTGCTCGTCGTCCGCAAGTTGTCCCAGGCGGCCGAACGCCTGACGCCCCGGGGTCTGGCCGACACCATCGGCAGCGGGCTGGCCGACCTGTCGGCGAGCATCCGGGATTTCTCGGTGGACGTGCGCGCGGCGATGACCGAGCGCGAGGCCGAGCTGCGCGACGGCACCGGCCTCGACGGATCCCTGGGCCGCGGAGACGACGCGCCGACGGCGCGGGAGGCATAGTGCGCTCGGCCGAGGTCCGTCGGCGGTTCCTGGCTCACTTCGAGGCGAACGGGCACAGCGTCGTTCCGAGCGCGCCGTTGCCGTTCGACGACCCGAACCTGTTGTTCGTCAATGCCGGCATGGTGCAGTTCAAGCCGTACTTCCTCGGCCAGCAGCGGCCCCCGTTCGCGCGGGCCACGAGCGTGCAGAAGTGCATTCGGACGCAGGACATCGAAGAGGTCGGTAAGACCACCCGCCACGGCACGTTCTTCCAGATGAACGGCAACTTCAGCTTCGGCGACTACTTCAAGCACGGCGCGATCGACCTGGCCTGGGCCCTGTCGACCAATCCGGTCGAAGCGGGGGGCTTCGGCCTCGACCCGGAGCGGATCTGGGTCACCGTCTACCTCGACGACGACGAAGCGATGGACGCCTGGCACGACACGATCGGCGTGCCGCTCGACCGCATCGTGCGCCGCGGCAAGAAGGACAACTACTGGCAGATGGGCGTACCCGGACCCGGTGGCCCCTGCAGCGAGCTCTACTACGACCGCGGATCGGACTACGGCCTCGAGGGCGGCCCGGAGGTCGACGAGGACCGGTACATGGAGTTCTGGAACCTCGTGTTCATGCAGGACGATCTCTCCGCCGTCCGCAGCAAAGAGGACTTCGACATCGCCGGCCCGCTGCCGGCCAAGAACATCGACACGGGCATGGGCATGGAGCGCATGGCCACGCTGTTGCAAAACGTCGACAACCTGTACGAGATCGACGAGACCCGGCCGGTGCTGGCTCGGGCCGCGGAACTGACCGGCAAGGTCTACGGTGCGCACTCGGGCCACGCGGCCAGCGAATCGCACCCGGACGACGTCCGGCTGCGAGTGATCGCCGACCACGTCCGGACGGCGTTGATGCTGATCGGCGACGGCGTGACGCCCGCGAACGAGGGCCGCGGCTACGTGCTGCGCCGGATCCTGCGCCGGGCGGTGCGCTCGATGCGGCTGCTCGGCTACGGCGATCCGTCCCTGCCCGAGCTGCTGCCGGTCGCGCGCGACTGCATGAGTCCGTCCTATCCGGAGCTGGCTACCGATTTCGAGCGCATCTCGACCTACGCGTATGCCGAGGAAGAGGCGTTCCGCGCCACTCTGCGAGCCGGCACGACGATCTTCGACGTGGCCGTCGACGACGCGAAGCGGACGACGTCCGCGACGACCCCGGTGCTGTCGGGGGACCTCGCGTTTCGGCTGCACGACACCCACGGATTCCCGATCGACCTCACCCTCGAGATGGCGGCCGAACAGGGCGTCCAGGTCGACGAGGCGGGCTTCCGGCGGCTGATGGCCGAACAGCGCTCGCGGGCCAAAGCCGACGCGCAGGCGAAGAAGACGGGCCACGGCGACCTGTCGGCGTTCCGGTCGGCGTTGGATCTCGGTGGCAGCGAGTTCACCGGCTACCGCGAGATCTCGCGCGAGGCACGGGTCACCGCGATCATCGGCGACGACGGCCTCTTGCCCGCGGCGGGCGTCGGTGACGAGGTGCTCGTCGTGCTCGACGCGACGCCGTTCTATGCCGAGGGCGGCGGTCAGCAGCCCGACACCGGCCGCATCGCCGTGAGCGCCGCGGGGCGCGAGGGCGAGCTCGAGGTGATCGACGTCCAGTCGCCGCTGCCGGGACTGATCGCGCACCGCGTGCGCGTCGTGTCCGGCGAGGTCCGGCCCGGCGACGACGCCCTCGCCCAGGTCGACATCGGCCGACGTCGCGCGATCTCGCGCAGCCACTCGGCGACCCACCTGCTGCACACCTCGCTGCGGCGCAACCTCGGCGAGACGGCGGCCCAGGCCGGTTCGCTGAACGCACCCGGTCGACTGCGTTTCGACTTCAACACCCCGGGCGCCGTGCCGGCGAGCGTTCTCGTCGACATCGAGGACGAGATCAACGACGTGCTGCTGCGCGACCTCGAGGTCCGGTGGTTCGTCACCAACCAGGAGGAGGCTCGCCGGCTCGGAGCGATCGCGATGTTCGGCGAGAAGTACGGCGACAGCGTCCGCGTCGTCGAGATCGGTGACTACTCCCGGGAGCTCTGCGGCGGCACTCACGTCGACCGCAGCGCAATGATCGGAATGGTCAAGTTGCTCGGCGAATCGTCGATCGGCTCCGGGGTCCGTCGGGTCGAGGCGCTCGTCGGCCTCGACGCTTTCCGGTACCTGGCTCGTGAGCACGTCCTCGTCCATCAGCTGGCCGGCGAGTTCAAGTCGCCCCCGGAGGAACTACCCGAGCGGATCAACGGAATCCTCGAGCGGCTCCGGCTGGCCGAGAAGGAGCTCGACCGGCTGCGCGGCGCGGCCGTGCTCGCGACGGCCGGAGACTTCGTGGCCGGTGCGCAGCAGATTCGCGACGTCCGCGCGGTCCTGGGCGAGGCGCCGGCCGGAGTGTCCGGCGGCGATCTGCGCGCGCTGGCGCTCGACGTCCGCGGTCGGCTCGGCGCCGCCGGTCCCGTGGTCGTGATCCTTGCGTCGCCGACCGCGGACGGCGGGGTCAGCTTCGTCGCGGCGGTCAACGAACCCGGTCAGGCCGCCGGGATCGCGGCCGGATCGTTGGTCGGAGTCTTCGCCCCCGCACTGGGTGCCCGAGGCGGCGGCAAGGCCGATCTCGCGCAGGGTGCGGGCGGCGACGCGGCGAAGCTCGCCGACGCCTTCGCCGCGGTGGCCGCGGCCCTGACCGAGCGGTGACCGAACCCCGCCGCCGGGGAGTCCGCATCGGCGTCGACGTCGGAACCGTTCGCGTCGGGGTGGCGAAGAGCGATCCGGACGGAATTCTGGCCACACCGGTCGCGACGCTGGCTCGCGACGCCGCACACGGACGCGACCTGGACGAGCTCGTCGCGTTGATCACTGAATACGGCGCGGTGGGCGTCGTCATAGGACTTCCGCGTACCCTCGCTGGACGGGAAGGTGCTTCGGCCGAGATGGCCCGGGCATATGCCGCGCAACTCTCGCAACGGTGCGACACGGCCCTTGAATTCGTGGACGAACGAATGACGACCGTGTTAGCGCAGCGTAGGCTTGCCGAGCATGGCTTACGGGGGAAGGCCCAGCGCGCCGTCGTCGATCAGGAGGCGGCAGTAGCAGTGCTCCAGCATTGGCTAGATTCCCACCGGGCGTAGCGAACGTCCCGGCGAGTTCAGGCCGCGCGGCCATGATCAAGGATGGGGTGCCTCCCGGTGAGCTTCGACGGCCACGAGTCGGTCGAGACCCACGATCCGCACGCGTTGTTGTTCGGTGACGATCACGACGACCTGGACGAGCACGACCCTCTCGACGAGCCGCGAGCAGCGGACATTCGGCCGGTACGCGGCGAACGGCGGCGCCGCCGTCGCCGGCGTCGCCAGTTCGGAGTCCTGCTCGCGGCACTGCTGATCATCGTCGTCGCGGTCTCCGGCATCTACGCCTACCACGCGCTGTACGCGCCGAAGGACTGGACGGGCGACGGCACCGGCACGGTTCTCGTCCAGGTGCACAGCGGCGACGGGGCGGACGCGATCGCCGACACGCTCGTGACCGACGGCGTCGTGCGCTCGAGCGCCGCGTTCACCTCAGCGGCGGCCGCCAACAGCAAGGCAAGTTCGATTCAACCGGGTTTCTACCGTCTGCGCCGGCACATGTCCGGAACGTCGGCGCTGAACCTGATGCTCGATTCGTCCTCGCACATCGTCAACAAGTTCACGATTCCCGAAGGAACGATCGAGAAAGACATCATCTCCAAGCTGGCGACCGCACTCAACGTGCCCGAGTCGCAGGTCCAGTCGGCCGCGTCCGACATCGCCAACCTCGGGCTGCCGGACGGTTACAGCCCGGCGAGCGGTCCGCTGACGTCCGCCGAGGGATTCCTCTATCCCGACACGTACCAGCTGGATCCCGGAATGAGCCCGTCGGACGCGTTGCAGATGATGACCTCGGAATTCACGACTCAGGACAAGTCGAACGGCTTCGCCGACGGCGCGAAGAAGCTGGGGATCACCCCCTATTCCGCGCTGATCATCGCCTCGATCGCGCAGTCCGAGGTGAAGTCGAATGCCGACGCCCCCAAGGTCGCCCGCGTCATCCTCAATCGGTTGGCCGCGAACATGCCGCTGCAGATCGACGCGACGAGCGCGTACGCCGCCAAGCTGCAGGGCCTCGACCCGGCCAAGGTCGTGTACGCGACGATCGATTCGCCGTACAACAGCTACACCCACCCGGGCCTGCCGCCGACTCCGATCAACAGCCCGGGCCAGCCCGCGCTGGCGGCGGCGGTCGCCCCGGCCGCGGGGGACTGGCTCTACTACGTCAACGGCGACGCCAACGGTGATCTTGCGTTCTTCAACAACGACACGGACTTCGAGGCGGCCGTGCAGAAGTGCCGCGCGAACAACTGGGGCTGCGGGACGTGATCCGAGCCGCCGTCCTCGGGCGGCCGATCGGGCATTCGCTCTCACCCTCGTTGCATCGCGCCGCGTACGCGGCGCTCGGGCTGTCCGACTGGCGCTACGACGCGATCGACTGCGGAGCGGACGAACTGGCCGGCCGGCTCGCCGACGCCGGACCCGAATGGGTCGGCTACTCGTGCACTATGCCGCTCAAACGCATGCTGTTGAACGTCGCCGACTCGGTCGATGAGCTGGCCGCGGCAGTCGGCGCCGCTAACACGCTGGTGCCGCGACGGCGACGGCTGGCGGGCGCTGACGACGGATGTCGAGGGCATCGTGGGCGCGATCCGCGCCGCAGCCGTCGCGCCGGCGTCGATCACCATCCTCGGGGCGGGCGGGACCGCTCAGAACGCCCTCGCCGCCGCGCGCGAACTCGGAGTCGCCCGATGCGCTGTTCTGGTGCGTGACGAGTCACGAGCCGTCGACCTGCGCGCGACGGCCGACCGCATCGGCACGATCGTCGACCTCGGTGCGCTCGATTCCGCTTCGCCCGCACTGACGGCCGACCTCGTCATCTCGACGCTGCCGAAGGGCGCGGCGGACACCTTCGCGGCCGTCGAATGGCGGGCCGGCCAGGCCGTTCTCGACGTGGTGTACGACCCGTGGCCGACGGTGCTGGTCGAGTCCGTCGCTGCGCGCGACGCGACCGTGATCAGCGGCGCGTCAATGCTGTTGCACCAGGCCGTGCGGCAGGTCGAGCTGATGACCGGCCGGACCGCACCGATCGACGCGATGCGCGACGCGTTGCGAGCCGCGGCCCCATCGGCCGGCCTGTGACGCGCCGGGTCGCTCGTCCGGCCTAGCGAGGCCAGGCGGCGCTGTCGAGGCCGGGTGCGCCGCGAACCGCGCGCAGTCCGTCATCGTCCTTCCCGCACCAGCGACAGCGCCGGTAGGGCGCGCCGTCCTCGTCGTGGTCTACGACCCACTTGTGCACGCCCACCCGGCCGAGAATTCGCACAATAGTCATATTCCTCGTTCTACGCGCGGAGCATGATCGACACAAGGGCATGACAGGGACTCAGGTGCTCGGTCGCCCTTCGACCCGGATCACGATCGACTTCGACGCCGGGGTGTTGCTGGTCTCGGCCGTGTCGTCCAGCGCCACCAGGACATTGGCCTCCGGGAAGTACGCCGCTGCGCAGCCCGGCGGCGTGTCGTACTCGACGATCCGGAACGCCTCGGCCCGCCGTTCGCCGTCGGCGCTCACACTGACGAGGTCGACGACCTCACCGTCGCGATGACCGAGCGCGCGGATGTCGACGGCGCTCATGAACACAACCCGCCGGCCACCCTTGATGCCGCGGTACCGGTCGTTCAGCCCGTACACGGTGGTGTTGAACTGATCGTGGGAGCGGACGGTCTGCAGCAGTAGGTGCCCGGCCGGAACGTCGATCTGGGTCGGCGCATTGACGGTGAAGTTCGCCCGGCCCGAGTCGGTCACGAACGTCCGCGAATCGCGCGGTCCGTTCGGCAGCTGGAAACCGCCCGGTTGCGCCAGACGCTCTTCGTAGGCATGGAAGCCGGGGACGACCCGTTCGACATGTGCACGGATCACTCGGTAATCACTGCCCATTCGCTGCCAGCCGAGATCGTCGCCCCAGAGCTCGTGCCCGAGTCCGGTGACGATCGCGACCTCGCTGCGTAACTGCGGTGAGCCGGCCGGCAGGCGTCCGCGCGATGTGTGCACCATGCTCATCGAGTCCTCGACGCTGACGAACTGTTCGACGCCGTTCTGCACATCGCGTTCGGTGCGGCCCAGGCACGGCAGGATCAGCGCGGCGCGTCCATGGTGCAGGTGCGAGCGGTTCAGCTTCGTCGCGATGTGGACGGTCAGGCGGCACTTCTCCATCGCGGCCATCGTCGCGGCCGTGTCGGGCGTGGCCGCGACGAAATTGCCGCCCAGTCCGACGAAGACGTCGATCTGGCCGTCGCGCATCGCGCGGATCGTGTCGACGGTGTCGTAGCCGTGCGCGCGGGGCGGCTCGAAACGGAACTCGTCGCGCAGTGCGTCCAGGAAGGTGTCGGGCATCTTCTCCCAGATGCCCATCGTTCGATCGCCCTGGACGTTGCTGTGGCCGCGCACCGGGCAGGCCCCCGCACCGGGACGGCCGAAGTTGCCGCGCAGCAGAAGGAAATTGACGATCTCGCGAATCGTGGCCACCGCGTTGCGGTGCTGGGTGAGCCCCATCGCCCAGCAGACGACGATGCTCTTCGCCTGCACGACTTCGTCGACGAAGTCGTCGAGCTGACGGCGGGTCAGGCCGGCCTGCGCGAGCAGCTCCGACCAGTCGAGTTTCTGCCACTGCTCGACGACGTCATCGAAGCCGTGCGTGTAGGTGTCGATGAACTCGTGATCGAGGACGGCTCCGGCCGTCGCGGCGTCGCGTTCGACGAGCAGCCGATTGACCGCATTGAACAGGGCAAGGTCGCCGTTCACGCGCACGGGAAGTTGCTGATCGGCGATCTTCGTGCCCGGTGCCGGCGAGGCCGCGGGCCTTCTGCGGATTGCGGAACTTGATCAGTCCGGCCTCGGGGAGCGGATTGATCGCGACGATGCGGGCGCCGCGCCGTTTGGCCGCCTCGAGTGAGCTGAGCATGCGCGGATGGTTCGTCCCGGGATTCTGGCCGACGATGACGATGAGGTCGGCGTGGTCGGACAGATCGTCGAGGCTGACGGTCCCCTTGCCGACTCCGACGGTCTGGTTGAGCGCGGCCCCGCTCGACTCGTGGCACATGTTCGAGCAGTCGGGCAGGTTGTTCGTTCCCAGCCGGCGGGCCAGCAGCTGATAGACGAACGCGGCCTCGTTGCTCGCCCGTCCGCTCGTGTAGAACGCCGCGCGATTCGGATCGGGCATCGCCCGCAATTCACGGGCTGTCAGTGCCAGCGCCTCGTCCCAGCTGATCGGCGCGTAGTGCGTCGCGCCCGCCGCGAGGTACATCGGTTCCGTCAGCCGTCCGTTCGCTTCGAGCCAGTGGTCGGACTGCTCGCGCAGGAACGCGACCGAGTGCTCGGCGAAGAAACTCGGCTCGACGCGCTTGCGGGTCGCCTCCCACGCGACGGCCTTGGCGCCGTTCTCGCAGAACTCGGCGGTGTGCCGGTGATCCGGATCCGGCCAGGCGCAGCTCGGGCAGTCGAACCCGCCGACCTGGTTCATGGTCAGCAGCGTCCGCGCCGAACGGACCGGACCCATCTCCTCGAGGGCGTACTGCATCGTGTGGGCGATCCCGGGGATGCCGACCGCGGAGCGCTTGCGGGTCCCGACCTTCGGGTCGTCGGACTCCGGTTCGACGCTGCGATCACCCGGTTCGGCCATGTCCTCGACTCTAGGCCTGCTGCGTAGGCTTGAGCTCGTGGGAATCATGACGACGCGGCGGGCGATCGTACGAATCGAGGGCTCCGAGCAGACCTCGACGCCGGACGATCTGGCCGTCGAGTCACCGCTCGTGTTGGCGCTCGACGGCGATGTCCTGGCCACGCTCATGCGCACGCCCGGGCACGACATCGAGCTGACCGCCGGTTGGCTGGTCGTCGAGTCGGGCGTGGCGACTGCCGATGACGTCGCGGTGCTGCGCGAATGTCGCGACGATGACACCGACCGGGTGCACATCACCCTGCGCGCAGGTGTCCGTCCACCGGTCCCGCGGGCCTTCGTCACATCCGCGGCCTGTGGCGTGTGCAGCGCCGACCTGCTCGATCTCGACCTTCTCCCACCAGCCGCTCCGCATTCGCCCGGCTGGACGGTGTCACCCGACCGGCTGATCGGACTGCCGCCGGCGATGCGCGCGCAGCAAAGGACGTTCGACCGCACCGGCGCCGTCCACGCCGCCGCGCTGGCGACCTCGGGCGGCGAGTTGCTGATCGTGCGCGAAGACGTCGGCCGACACAACGCGGTCGACAAGGTTTTCGGGCGCGCGTTGCTCGATGGTCGGTTGCCGGCGACGGATCATCTGCTCGTCGTGAGCGGGCGAGTGTCGTTCGAGATCGTGCAGAAGGCGGTCGCGGCCGGAGTGGCCGGGATCGTCGCGGTCTCGGCGCCGTCGAGCCTCGCGGTCGACCTGTGCCGGCGCTACGACGTGTTGCTCGCCGGCATGCTGCGCGGCGCGCGGCTGAACGTCTACGCCGGCGCCGACCGGCTCAGCTCAGCCGTCCTCGCCTGAGTCGGGTACTGCGCGCGCCAGGGCCAGGCGGGTCGCCGTGCCGGCCGCGGCCCGGATCGCCGCGGCATCGCCGCCGGCGCGACCGGCGGCCAGCCCGACGAGAAACGTCGTGATCGGTGCGGCCGGACGCGCGACCTGATGCGCCGCATCACGGGCGACGTCGAGGAGCAGGGCGACATCGACCGCCGCCGCGTCCAGGTCGAGGGTGCGCGCCAGCTCGTCCACCCAATCCTGTAACTCACTCATGCACGTCCTCGCCTTTCGTCGGGCTGCTTCCAGGTCTTCGGGGGTATCACAGTCCGCGCCCCACCCGTGCGGGTCGGGGACGGGGTGGACGGTCGCCGCGGCGTAGACGGACCGCAACGACAAGGATTCCTCGGCCAGCACGCCCGCACGGCGCAGGGCGTCCGTGCGCCAGGCGGCGGCCACGAAGTTGACGTGCCCGTCGGCATCGACGAGTGCCGCCGCGTCGATCAGGGGCTCGTCCCGGACCGTCGCGAGCAGGACCGCGATCGCCGGCGCGATGGCCGGCAGGTCGGCACCGAGCAGGATCACGTAGTCGCTCTCGACGAACGGCAATGCCGTGGCCAGTGCCGCGCGGGGACCGGCGCCGGGCGGATCTTCGCGGCACCAGATCACGTCGTCGATTGCGTCCCTGACCGCCCCGACGACGATGCGCCGGCGAGCGTCACAGACCGCGTCGAGAACCGAGCGCAGGATCGGCCGACCACCGACATCGAGCATCGGCTTGTCGACGCCGGCCAGCCGTCGGGCCGCACCGCCGGCCAACACGATGGCGTCGAACCCGGCCGGCATCACTCCACCGTAGGCTGCCTGCTCATGTCGCACGGACAGCTGGTCGCGACCGTCATCGGGGCCGGCGCCGGACTCGTGGCCGCCGGTCACCTGGCCCGCCTCACGGTGTCGGTGCCCGATCGCGAGGCCGCTGCCTGGTGGTGGGGAGCGGCGGCCGGCTCGCGCGGCCGGCTCGCGACGGCGACGCTCGCGGTCGTCTTCGGTGCGCTGGCCGGACGGGCGGCCGGGCTGACCGCGTTGCTGCCGGCGTTCGTGCTGCTCGCCCTGTTCTGCGCGCCCTTGGCGGTCATCGACTTCGAGCACCACCGGCTGCCCAATCGGCTCGTCTTTCCGGCGGCGATCGCCGTGGCCGGGCTGCTGGCCGGCGCGGCCGCCGTGCGGACGGAGTGGTCCTCCGCGCTGCGCGGTGCCGAGGCGGCGGCCGCGGTGTTCGCGATCTTCTATCTGCTCGCGCTGGTCGCGCCGTTCGGCTACGGCGACGTGAAGCTCGGTGCGGTCCTGGCTGGCGCGCTCGGGTACCTCGGCTGGGCGTACGTGCTCTACGGCATCGTGGCCGGGTTCGTCATCGCGAGCCTCGCGTCCCTGCCGTTGATGGCCCTGCGCCGGGCCACGCTGAAGACGGCGATCCCGCTCGGGCCCGCGCTGATCTTCGGGGCGCTGCTGGTCAGCGCTTTTCGACTCGTTCCGACCGCGCTCGCCTGAATCCGCCGACGGCCGGCGACCGCTTTCACACCAATGCCGGCGCGGTGATCTGGGAGACTGAGCTCGTGTTGCGATGGATGACCGCCGGCGAATCGCACGGCCCCGCCCTGGTCGCCGTGATCGACGGGTTGCCCGCGGGTGTGTTCGTCACGACCGAGGTCGTGCGCGACGACCTGGCCCGTCGCCGGCTCGGTTACGGGCGCGGCGCGCGGATGAAGTTCGAGCAGGACGAGGTCGAACTCACCGGTGGGGTCCGGCACGGTCGGACGATGGGCGGGCCGGTCGCCGTGCGCGTCGGCAACACCGAATGGCCGAAGTGGGAAACCGTGATGTCGGCCGATCCGGTCGACGCCGATGTGCTGGCCGAGCAGGCGCGCAACGCGCCGCTCACCCGTCCGCGGCCGGGCCACGCCGACCTGGCCGGCATGCAGAAGTACGACGTCGACGACGCCCGGCCCGTCCTCGAACGGGCCAGCGCTCGCGAAACCGCGGCCCGGGTGGCGGTCGGCGCCGTCGCCAAGGCCTTCCTCAAGCAGGCGCTGGGCGTCGACGTGCTCAGTCACGTCGTCTCGATCGGCTCCGTCAGCGCCCCGGTGGGGATCGTGCCGGCGCCCGGCGACGAGCAGCGCGTCGACGATTCGCCCGTCCGCTGTCTGGATATCGAAGCCTCCGACGCCATGGTGACCGAGATCGACGACACGCGTCGCGCCGGTGACACCCTCGGCGGCGTCGTCGAGGTTCTGGCCTACGGCTTGCCGCCCGGTCTCGGCAGTCACGTCCACGGTGACCGCCGACTCGATTCGCGCCTGGCCGGAGCCCTCATGGGCATCCAGGCGATCAAGGGCGTCGAACTGGGCGACGGGTTCGAGCTGGCTCGGGTTCGCGGCTCGCAGGCGCAGGACGAGATCGTCCGCGACCGACGGTGTCATCCGGCGCACGTCCGGTCGGTCGGGCGGCACCGAAGGCGGCATGACGACCGGCGAAGTCCTGCGGGTCCGTGCCGCGATGAAGCCGATCTCGACGATCCCGCGCGCGCTGGCGACGGTCGACACCGACACCGGTGAGGCCGCGGTCGCCATCAATCAGCGTTCGGACGTCTGTGCGGTGCCGGCCGCGGGGATCGTCGCCGAGGCGATGGTGGCCATCGTCCTGGCCGAGGCCGTGCTCGAGAAGTTCGGCGGCGACTCGCTGGACGAGACCCGCCGCAACGTCGCGTCCTACCTCGCGCGGCTGCGCGAGCGGGGCTTGGACGCCGCCCAAGCCGAGCCGTCGTGAGCGAGCATCGGCGCTCGCACGAAGAGCCAGGAGTTGTGATGACTCCGCGGGTGGTGTTGGTGGGGCTGCCGGGAGCGGGCAAGACGACCACCGGCAAACGGCTCGCAACCCGCCTGAAGGTGCCGTTCGCCGACTCGGATTCGCTGGTCGAGGCGCAGACCGGTCGGTCGGTCGCGCAGATCTTCGCCGACGACGGTGAGCCGGAGTTCCGGGCCATCGAGGCGGCGGTCATCGCCGACGCGCTCGGCGGATTCGACGGTGTGCTGGCGCTCGGCGGGGGGGCCGTCATGACCCCACGACCCGGGCCGCGCTCAAGGCCGCCCGGACGACGGTCGTCCTGCTGCGGTCGTCGATCCGGACGCTCACCCGGCGGGTCGGGACGGGCGTCACCCGCCCGCTGCTCAGCGACGATCCCCGCGCGCGGCTGGTGGCGCTGGCCCGTGAGCGCGAGCCGGTGTACCGCGACCTGGCCCGCTTCACCGTCGACACCGACCGGCGCAGCAGTTCGCAGGTCGCTGCCGAGATCGTGCAGCTGCTCGGTGTCTCGGCGGCATCTCGATGACGACCGTGCGCATCCCGGTCGCGGGTGAGAAACCGTACGACGTCTGATCGGCCGGCACCTGCTCGGCGAACTTGCACCCCTGCTCGACGGTGCGACGCGCGTCGCGATCATCCATCAACCGACGTTGCGGGTGACCGCCGAAGCCGTCCGCGACGACCTGGTGTCCGCCGGTTTCGAGGCGCACGCGATCGAGGTGCCCGACGGCGAGGACGCCAAGACGATCGCCGTCGCGGGCTTCTGCTGGGACGTGTTGGGGCAGGTCGGTTTCACCCGGTCGGACGCGATCGTCGGGCTGGGCGGGGGAGCCGCCACCGATCTGGCCGGCTGGGTCGCGGCGGCCTGGCTGCGCGGCGTGCGGGTCGTTCAGGTTCCGACCACGCTTGCCGGCATGGTCGATGCGGCGATCGGCGGCAAGACCGGCATCAACACCGACCGCGGGAAGAACCTCGTCGGAGCCTTCCATCCACCGTCCGGTGTCATCTGCGACCTCGCGGTGCTCGAGACGTTGCCGCCCAACGACTACGTGGCCGGGCTCGCCGAGGTCGTGAAGTGTGGATTCATCGATGATCCGGTGATCCTCGATCTCGTCGAGGCCGATCCGGCCGCGGCGGTTCGACCCGGCAATCCTGGCGAGTTCGAGCTCGTCGAGCGATCGGTGCGGGTGAAGGCGCGCGTCGTCGGCGAGGATCTGACCGAGCAGGGGTTGCGCGAGATCCTCAACTACGGTCACACGCTCGGCCACGCGATCGAGCGGGCCGAACGGTACCGATGGCGTCACGGTGCCGCGGTCTCGGTCGGACTCGTGTACGCCGCCGCGCTCGGCCGAACCCTCGGACGGCTGGACGACGAGACCGCCGACCGGCACCGGCGCGTCCTCGAGTCGCTGGGTCTGCCGACGCGCTACCGTCCCGACGCGTTCCCGACCCTGCTCGAGTCGATGCGTGTCGACAAGAAGGCTCGCGGCAACCACCTGCGGTTCGTCGTGCTCGACGGACTCGCGCGACCGGTGACCGTGAGCGATCCTGACCCCGCGGTGCTGGTGGCCGCCTATTCGGAGGTGTCGTGATGACCGCCGCGAAACGTCGCGTCCTGGTGTTGAACGGTCCGAACCTGGGTCGGCTCGGCACTCGTGAGCCGGACATCTACGGGACGACGACGCACGACGAGCTCGAAGAGCTGTGCGTTCGAGGCGGTGCCGAGCTCGGCCTGACGGTCGAGGTCCACCAGACCGATCACGAGGGCGAGCTGCTGACGTGGCTGCACAGTGCCGCCGACGACGAGCTGCCCGTCGTGCTGAACGCCGGGGCGTTGTCGCACACGTCCATCGCGCTCGGCGACGCGTGCGCGATGCTCACCGCGCCGTTGGTCGAGGTGCACATCAGCAACGTCCACAAGCGGGAGCCGTTCCGTCATCACAGCTACGTGTCGGCGCACGCGTCCGGTTTGATCGTCGGACTCGGCATCGAGGGCTACGTCCTGGCGTTGTCGTGGATCGCATCGACCACGGACCCGTCCGACTAACCCGCGGCGGTGTCGCCGATCGCCTTGCGCAGGGCATCACTGCGGAAGATCGTGACGCCCTCATCATTGCGGATCTCCAGGAGCTGGTGCGTGTGCTCGGCCAGATCGGCTGAACCTCGCGCGGTCAGCCGCGGTTGGAGCGGCCGGGCGTGCTTCGCGTCGAGGTCGAGGGTTTTGTAGGTCCCGAGCACGAGCTTGTAGTAGGTGTGCGGGCCTTTCGATTCCTTGCGAACGTCCGCGTCGATCCGGATCGGTCCGGTGTAGCGGGCGTACCGACCCTGGTGCAGGTCGGCGCCGGCCCGGATCCGATCGACCACGAAGTAGCCGGTGAGCAGGATGACGGCCAGCACCGGCAGGAAGATCATCGCGCCGCGGTCGGGAAAGTTGCGGCCCCGGAAGATGACGACGATCCACAGCCCGACCTCACCGCCGATGGCGAACGCGGGAACCAGCTTCAGATAGTTGAGCGTCGACAGTCGGCCGTTCTTGAGCGCCTGCCGCTGGTGGACGTCGAGCGGTCGTACCTCGACGGTGCCGGCCTCTACGGGGCCGACCTCGACGGGGCCGGCGTCGGCTGGGCTCGCGTCGGGCCCGGTGCCGGATGGCGGCAGCGGGTGATCGTCGCTGATCATGGGCCGCCCCCGTTCTCGAGTGACCGTGCGCCTCGGGGCGCGAGTATAGAGATCGCCGCTATCAGTCGCCGCGTCCGCGAGCAACTAGACTGGCGAGGATTTTGGCCAGCCCGACCCGGCAGCAGTAGGAGACGCACACCAGTGGCAACGACGAACGACCTGAAGAACGGCTTGGTGCTCAACATCGACGGTCAGCTCTGGACCGTCATCGAGTTCCAGCACGTCAAGCCCGGCAAGGGCGGCGCGTTCGTGCGCACCACGCTCAAGAACGTGCTCTCGGGCAAGGTCGTCGACCGGACCTTCAACGCCGGGACGAAGGTCGAGACCGCGACCGTCGACAAGCGCGCGATGACGTTCCTCTACAAGGAGGGCGACGAGTTCGTCTTCATGGACGGCGAGACCTTCGAGCAGCTGCCGGTTCCGGCGGCGACGGTCGGTGAGAACGCGTACTACCTGCTCGACAACGCCGAAGCCGTGGTGGCCGTGCACGAGGGAGTGGCGCTCTACATCGAGCTGCCGACCAGCGTCGAGCTGATCATTTCGCACACCGACCCCGGCCTGCAGGGCGATCGCTCGACCGGTGGCACGAAGCCGGCGACGCTCGAGACCGGCGCCGAGATCCAGGTCCCGCTGTTCGTCACGACCGGCGAGAAGGTCAAGGTCGACACGCGCGACGGCCGCTACCTCGGCCGCATCAGCGGCTGACGTGTCGGCCCGCAGCAAAGCCCGCAAGCGGGCCGTCGACCTGCTCTACGAGGCGGACATGCGTGGCACCGACGCGGTGTCGACGCTGGCCGAGCGAGTCGCGATGAGCGAGCCGCCGGTCAACGACTACACCGTCGAACTCGTCGAAGGTGTAGCCGAGCATTCGGAGCGGATCGACCAGATCCTCGCGGACTACTCCGACGGGTGGACCGTCGAGCGCATGCCTGGCGTCGATCGGGCCGTGTTGCGCATCGGGATCTACGAGGTTCTCTGGCGCGACGATGTGCCGGCCGCCGTCGCGATCGACGAGGCCGTGGAACTGGCGAAGTCGCTCTCGACCGACGAGTCACCCCGTTTCGTCAACGGGGTGCTCGGCCGGGTGCTACGAGATCAGCCCGCCCTGACGGCGTGACGGGCTGAGTTTGCTCTAGAGCTCGCCGTCGAGGATCAGGGAGCTGGCCGCGAGGACCTGCCACTTGACCAGCGTCTGGGTCAGCATCTCGACGGACGTGTCGTACATGATCGCGAGCGAGCGCAGGTCGTCGGCGCGGATCGAGAGCACCCGGTTGCCGTAGTCGCCGCGCTGGCGCTGGATGGCGGCCGCGAAGCGGATCAGCGGCCCGGCGTCCTCGGACGGGACACTCTGCAGTCGCTCGAGATTCAGGACGATCTTGGTCGGGCCGGGGGAGCTGCTGGCCGGGACCCGCTCAGCCGGCAGCAGCTCGCTGACCGGCACGCCGTAGAACTCGGCGAGGTCGGCGAGGCGCTGCACGGACACCGCGCGGTCGCCGCGCTCGTACGAGCCGACGACGACAGCCTTCCAGCGTCCGCCGGACTTGCGCTCGACGCCGTGGAGCGAAAGGTGCTGCTGGGCGCGGATCGAACGCAGCCGCGCGCCGAGGGCCTTGGCGTACTCGTGATTGGCCGACGACTCCTCGTCGACCTCGTCCTCAGGTGCGTTATCGAGGCTCACGGGTTTTTCATCCTCTTCTCGGATCCATGTGAAGTCAAGTTTACTGTAGGTGTTCACGGTAACGCTTGGTGACCATTTCGTCAACGCGCCCGCGCGGCCGAGTCGCTGACCGTGTCGCCGCCGGCGCCGCGAATCCGGGTCGCGGCCGCTGCTAGTGTGACAGTGCTCGACATCCTTTAACGGACCGTCCCGAGAGGCGGACAAGGAGGTCTCGTATGACCAGTGCTGCGCGCGTTCCGGCCGTGACGATCCTCGAGGCGGCCGATGTGGCTCGCATCGTCGACCGAATCGCCCATCAGATCCTCGAGAAGACCGACGGCGCCCAGGACGCGGTGCTGCTCGGAATCCCGACCCGCGGCGTCCCGCTCGCCCATCGCTTGGCGGCCCGAGCCGGCGCGTTCGAAAAGGTGACGATCCCGGTCGGATCCCTCGATTGCACCCTGTACCGCGACGATCTGCGCCTGCGGGGCGTCCGTCCGCTCGCCGAGACCGTCGAGCCGCCCGGTGGCGTCACCGGCAAGCTGGTGATCTTGGTCGACGACGTACTCTTCAGCGGCCGCACGATCCGGGCGGCCCTCGACGCAATCAACGACCTGGGTCGCCCGCGGGCGGTGCAGCTGGCCGCGCTGGTCGATCGCGGCCACCGCGAGCTACCGATCCGCGCCGACTACGTCGGCAAGAACCTCCCGACCTCCCGCGACCAGACCGTCCGGGTGTCGCTCGTCGAGACCGACGGAGAAGATTCCGTCCAGGTCGCCGATCGGAGCACCCGATGATCCGGCACCTTCTCTCCGCGGCCGATCTCGACCGCACCGACGCCCTCGCGATCCTGGATACCGCCGAGCAGCTCGACCGGGCCCTGTCCGGGCGGGAGGTGAAGAAGTTGCCGCCCCTGCGCGGCCGCACGGTCGTCAACCTCTTCTACGAAGACTCGACGCGCACGCGTACCTCGTTCGAGCTCGCGGCGAAACGGTTGTCGGCGGACGTCGTGAACTTCTCGCGCGAAGGGTTCGAGCGTCTCCAAGGGCGAGTCGCTCAAGGACACGGCACTGACGCTCGAGGCGATGGGCGCCGATGCGGTGGTGATCCGGCACTCGTACTCCGGGGCCGCGCATCGGCTGCGCGGATGGGTGCAGGGCAGCGTGATCAACGCCGGCGACGGCACGCACGAGCATCCGACCCAGGCCCTGCTCGACGCGTTCACCATGCGCCGCCGGCTGCGGGGCGGTCAGGGCGATCTGAGCGGACTGCGCGTCGCGATCGTCGGCGACGTCCTGCACTCGCGGGTCGCGCGCTCGAACGTCCTGCTGCTCAAGACGCTCGGTGCGCACGTCACCCTCGTCGCGCCGCCGACCTTGCTGCCGGTCGGCGTGGCGACGTGGCCGGTCGAGGTCAGCTACGCACTCGATCCGGTGCTGCCCGAGTCGGACGTCGTGATGATGCTGCGGGTCCAGCGCGAGCGGATGGGCGCCTCGTTCTTCCCGAGCGCGCGCGAATACTCGCGGCGCTACGGTCTGGATCAGACGCGGATGGCGGCGCTGCCGGGCGACGCGATCGTCATGCATCCCGGGCCGATGAACCGCGGCATGGAGATCGCCGCCGAGGTGGCCGACGACCCGAAGCGCTCGACGATCGTCGAGCAGGTGACGAACGGAGTATCCGTACGAATGGCCGTCCTGTACCTGTTGCTCGGAGGCGGTGAGAGCGAATGACCCTATTGCTCAAGGATGTTCGCCCGTATGGCGGTGACGCGGTCGACCTTCGGATCGCAGACGGTGTCATCACCGAGATCGCGGCCCGACTCGCACCCGGTGCCGAGGACGAGGTCACTGGACGGTGCGGGCGCGATCGTCCTGCCCGGTCTCGTGGATCTGCACACCCACCTGCGCGAACCCGGCCGGGAGGATGCCGAGACCGTGGAGTCCGGTTCGGCGGCCGCGGCCCTGGGTGGCTACACCGCGGTCTTCGCGATGCCCAACACCGACCCGGTCGCCGACACCGCCGGCGTCGTCGAGCAGGTGTGGCGGCTCGGTCGCGCGACCGGGTTGGTCGATGTGCAACCCATCGGGGCCGTCACGGTCGGTCGGGCCGGTCACCAGCTCGCCGAACTCGGGGCGATGGCCGACTCGGCCGCGCGCGTCACGGTGTTCAGCGACGACGGGTCGTGCGTGTCCGACCCGGCGCTGATGCGTCGTGCCCTCGAATACGTCAAGGCATTCGGCGGCGTGATCGCCCAGCACGCCGAAGATCCCCGGCTGACCGAGGGCGCCCAGATGAACGAGGGGGTGGTGTCCGGTCGGCTCGGCCTGCCGGGTTGGCCGGCCGCCGCCGAGGAATCGATCATCGCCCGCGACGCGCTGTTAGCCGGGCACGTCGGCTCGCGGGTGCACATCTGCCATGTCTCCACGGCTGGCTCCGTCGAGTTGATCCGTTGGGCGAAGGGCAAGGGCTGGGCGGTGACCGCTGAGGTCACCCCGCACCACCTGCTGCTCACCGATGACCTTGCCGAGACCTACGACCCGGTCTACAAGGTGAATCCGCCGCTGCGCACGGCGGCCGACATCGAGGCACTGCGTGCGGGCCTGGCCGACGGGACGATCGACTGCGTCGCGACCGACCACGCGCCGCACGCACTGGAGGACAAGGAAACGGAATGGGGGGCCGCGTCGCCGGGCATGTTGGGCCTGCAGACGGCGCTGTCGATCGTCATCGAGACGATGCTCGCCGCCGGCCGGCTCGATTGGCGCGGCGTCGCCGATCGCATGAGTGTGGCGCCCGCCCGCATCGGTGGCCTGGTCGGGCACGGCCGAACCGTCGAGGTCGGCGAACCGGCCAACCTGGTCCTGATCGATCCCGACACGACGTGGACGGTCGCGGCCGCCGGGCTCGCCTCGAAGTCGCGCAACACCCCGTTCGCGGGTCGGACGCTGCCGGGACAGGTCGTCGCGACCGTGCTGCGCGGCCGCGTCACCGCCAAGGGCGGACGGATCGTCGACGCGGTGCCGGCATGATCCGGGCGCTGCTGGTCGTGATCGTGCTGATCGTGTTTGCCCTGGCATTGCTGGGGATGCGGATCGGCTGGCGGAATCGGGCCGCTCGCCAGTCGTCGTTGCCGGCGCTCGTCCAGGTGCCGACGAATCTCGGGACCGTCCGGCAAGGCGCGGCCAGCGGCCTCTACATCGGCAGCGCGTTCGCCACCAGCTGGCAGGATCGCGTGGTCGTCGGCGAGCTCGGGCTGCGCGCGGCCGGCGAGATCGCCCTCTACGAGTCCGGCGCCGTGATCGAGCGACAGGGGCAGTCCGCGGTGTTCATCCCGACCGATGCATTGATCGATGCCCGACTGGCCGAAGGTCTGGCCGGCAAGGTCGTCGGGGCCGGCGGGTTGCTGGTGCTGCGGTGGCGCCTGGGCGACGCCGAGATCGACTCGGCCTTCCGCGCCGACGACAAGTCGATCTATGTGGACTGGGTGCGCGCCGTCGACGCGCTGGTCGGAGTCTCGTCGTGACCGCGATCCTGGTGCTCGAGGACGGTCGGACGTTCTCCGGCGACGCCTACGGGGCGCGGGGCGAGACGTTCGGCGAGGCGGTCTTCGCCACCGGCATGACCGGCTATCAAGAGACGTTGACCGATCCGTCGTACTGCGGTCAGGTCGTCGTGCAGACCGCTCCGCACATCGGCAATACCGGTGTCAACGACGACGACCCCGAGTCGAGTCGGATCTGGGTGGCCGGCTATGTGGTGCGCGATCCGGCGCGCCGGCCGTCCAGCTGGCGGGCTCTGCGCACTCTCGAGGACGACCTCGAGCAGCAGGGGATCGTCGGAATCAGCGGCATCGACACCCGCGCGCTGACGCGTCACCTGCGCGAACGCGGTTCGATGCGATGCGGCGTTTCGTCGACCGACCTCGACGCCGATGCGTTGTTGGACAAGGTCCTTCGCTCGCCCGAGATGGCCGGCCAGGATCTGTCGGTGCAGGTGAGCACGGCTGCGCCGTACACGGTCGACGCGATCGGCGGCGAACGTTTCTCGGTCGTGGCGATCGACTACGGCATCAAGTCGATGACCCCGCACCGCATGGCCGAACGCGGAATCACGACCCATGTCGTGCCGGCCACTGCGTCCACCGCGACCATTCGGGCCCTGAACGCCGATGCGGTCTTCCTCGCCAACGGCCCGGGCGACCCGGCCACCGCCGACGATGCGGTCGCGACCGTTCGCGAACTGTTGCGCGCCGACCTGCCGATCTTCGGCATCTGCTTCGGCAACCAGATCCTCGGCCGCGCGTATGGCTTCGGCACCTACAAGCTCGGCTACGGCCACCGCGGCATCAACCAGCCCGTCCAGGACCGTCGCACCGGCAAGGTCGAGATCACGGCGCACAACCACGGGTTTGCGGTCGACGCGCCGCTCGACCGCACGAGGGACACCGAGTTCGGCGCCGTCGAGGTGAGCCACATCAGCCTGAACGACAACGTCGTCGAGGGCCTGGTCGCCCGCGACGCCCGCGCCTTCAGCGTCCAGTACCACCCGGAGGCCGCGGCCGGCCCGCACGATGCGGCCTACTTGTTCGATCGGTTCGTCGAGCTACTCGAAGGGGCGAAGTAGTGCCGAAGCGTTCAGACATCCAGCACATCTTGGTGATCGGGTCGGGGCCGATCGTGATCGGCCAGGCCTGCGAATTCGACTATTCCGGAACGCAGGCCTGCCGGGTCCTGCGCAGCGAGGGCTTTCGCGTCAGCCTGATCAACTCGAACCCGGCGACGATCATGACCGACCCCGAGATCGCCGATGCCACCTACATCGAGCCGCTGACGCCGGAGTTCGTCGAGAAGGTTATCGAGCGCGAGCGGCCGGACGCGCTGCTCGCGACCCTCGGCGGCCAGACGGCCTTGAACCTGGCGGTTGCGCTGCACGACAAGGGAGTTCTGGAACAGTACGGTGTCGAGCTCATCGGCGCGGACATCGAGGCGATCGGTCGCGGCGAGGACCGCCAGCGGTTCAAGGAGATCGTCCGCTCGATCGGGGCGGATGTCCCGGACTCCGTCGTGTGCCGAACACTCGACGAGGCGATCGCGTTCGCGCAGACCGTCGACAACAAGGTCGTCATCCGGCCGTCGTTCACGATGGGTGGCCTCGGTTCGGGGCTGGCCGCGAATGCGGCCGAGGTCCGGACGATGGTCGCGCGGGGGCTCGCGGCCAGCCCGGTTCACGAGGTGCTGGTCGAGCAGAGCGTGCTGGGTTGGAAGGAATACGAACTCGAGCTCATGCGCGACCGCAACGACAATGTCGTGGTCGTCTGCTCGATCGAGAACATCGACCCGATGGGTGTGCACACCGGCGACTCCATCACGGTCGCCCCGGCGATGACGCTGACCGACCGCGAATACCAGCGCATGCGCGACGTCGCGATCGCCGTGCTGCGCGAGGTCGGTGTCGACACGGGTGGTTGCAACATCCAGTTCGCGGTGAATCCCGCGAATGGCGCGATGATCGTCATCGAGATGAACCCGCGGGTGTCGCGGTCGTCGGCACTGGCGTCGAAGGCGACCGGGTTCCCGATCGCGAAGATCGCGGCGAAGCTGGCCGTCGGCTACACGCTCGACGAGATCAGCAACGACATCACGAAGAAGACGCCGGCCTGTTTCGAGCCGTCGCTCGACTACGTCGTGGTCAAGGTTCCGCGCTTCGCCTTCGAGAAGTTTCCGGGCGCCGACCCGGTGCTCACGACGCACATGAAGAGCGTCGGCGAGGCGATGTCGATCGGGCGGAACTTCACCGAGGCGCTCGGCAAGGCGCTGCGGTCGATGGAGACGAAGCCGGCCGGGTTCTGGACGGCGCCCGACCCGGTGTTCGACGATCAGGCCGCGTTGTTGCAGGCGGTCGCGACACCGACCGACGGTCGGCTCTACCGGGTCGAGCAAGCCCTGCGGGCCGGCATCAGCGTCGACGACGTCGCGGCGGCCAGCGGTATCGATCCGTGGTTCCTCGACCAGATCAGCCTGCTCGTCGACCTGCGGGCTGAGCTCATCGACGCGCCGGCGCTCACGCCGCCCCTGCTGCGTAAGGCGAAACGGCACGGCCTCTCCGACCGGCAGCTCGCCGCGCTGCGCCCCGAACTCGCCGGTGAGGACGGTGTCCGGCTGCTGCGGTCGCGCGCCGGAATCCATCCGGTGTTCAAGACGGTCGACACCTGCGCGGCCGAGTTCGCCGCCACGACGCCGTATCACTACTCGTCCTACGACGAAGAGACCGAGGTCGCGCCGCAGCCCGACCGGCCCAAGGTCATCATCCTGGGCAGCGGGCCCAACCGCATCGGGCAGGGCATCGAGTTCGACTACTCGTGCGTGCACGCCGTGATGGCGCTGCGTGACGCCGGCTACGAAACCGTGATGATCAACTGCAATCCCGAGACGGTGTCGACCGACTACGACACGTCCGACCGGCTGTACTTCGAACCGCTGACCTTCGAGGACGTGCTCGAGGTCGTGCACGCCGAGCGCGAGTCCGGCGAGGTCCTCGGTGTCATCTGCACGCTCGGTGGCCAGACGCCGCTGGGCCTCGCGCAACGCTTGAAGGATGCCGGCGTTGCGGTGCTCGGCACGCAGCCCGAGGCGATCGATCTCGCCGAGCACCGCGGCGCGTTCGGCCGAGTGCTCGCCGCCGCCGGACTGCCCGCGCCGAAGCACGGCACCGCGGTGTCGTTCGAAGACGCGAAGGCTGTCGCCGACGAGATCGGTTACCCCGTCCTCGTCCGGCCGTCCTACGTGCTCGGCGGACGGGGCATGGAGATCGTGTACGACGACAACCACCTCGCCGACTACATCGCTCGGGCCACCGAGATCACGCCCGACCATCCCGTGCTCGTCGACCGCTTCCTCGACGACGCGATCGAGATCGACGTCGACGCGCTGTACGACGGCGAAGATCTTTACCTCGGCGGCGTCATGGAGCACATCGAGGAAGCCGGCATCCATTCAGGGGATTCGGCCTGCGCGCTGCCCCCGATCACGCTCGGTGCGAAGGATCTCGAGACGGTCCGGCGGTCGACGCTCGCGCTCGCCCAGGGCGTCGGCGTGCGGGGTCTGCTGAACGTTCAATACGCGCTCGTCGGTGACATCCTCTACGTCCTCGAGGCGAACCCCCGGGCCAGTCGCACGGTTCCCTTCGTCTCGAAGGCGACGTCCGTTCCGCTGGCCAAGGCGGCCGCCCGCATCGCCCTCGGGGCCACCATCGCGCAGTTGCGGGCCGAGGGAATGTTGCCGCGCACGAGCGACGGCGGTGCGCTGCCCTCCGACGCGCCGATCGCCGTCAAGGAAGCGGTGCTGCCGTTCCAGCGCTTCCGGACGCCCGCCGGCGATCAGGTCGATTCGATTCTGGGTCCGGAGATGAAATCGACGGGCGAGGTGATGGGTTTCGACGCGGTCTTCGGCACGGCGTTCGCCAAGAGCCAGGCGGCGGCGTACGGGTCGCTGCCGACGAAGGGCACCGTCTTCGTCTCGGTCGCCGACCGCGACAAGCGGGCCGCGATCTTCCCGATCAAGCGGCTGTCCGATCTCGGCTTCCGGATCGTGGCCACGGCCGGCACCGCCCAGGTCCTGCGACGCAACGGCGTGAACACCGACGTGGTCGGCAAGTTCTCCGAAGGCGGCGACAACATCGTCGAACGGATCCAGGCCGGCGAGATCGATCTGGTGATGAACACCCCGTGGGGGTCGCCCGGCAACTCCGGTCCGCGCCTGGACGGGTACGAGATCCGCACCGCCGCGGTGTCGGCCGGCATTCCGTGCCTCACGACGGTGCAGGCCGCGGCGGCCGCCGTCCAGGGCATCGAGGCACTCGTCAACGGTGAGGTAGGCGTGCGTCCCCTGCAGGATCTGCATGCGCAGCTGGCTTCCTGGCGCGACGGGTCCGACGCGTGACCGGGGGACCCGTTCAGGAGATCGTCGAGATCTTCGCGGTCCAGCGGATCGGCGAGTACGTCCAGTTCACCGTCATCGCGCCGGGAATTGCGGCCGGGGCCAAGCCGGGACAGTTCGTCGCGGTGGCCGTGGGCGGTCCGCAGACGTCGATGGTGCTGCGGCGTTCGTTCGCGCTGTATGACAACACCCCGGGCGGTGAGTTCGCGGGCACGATCCAGTTCGTGGTCGCCGCGCACGGTCCCGGCACGCAGTGGCTGGTCGAGCAACCGGTCGGCGCGAAGCTCGACATCGTAGGTCCACTCGGCACGCCGTTCCGGGTCCCGAACGATCCGGTTCCGGCTGTCCTGGTGGGCGGTGGGTACGGAACGGCGCCGTTGATTCCCCTTGCGCACAAGCTGATCGAGCAAGGTTGCGAGGTCGAGATCGTTATCGGCGCCGCCACCGCGGGTCGCCTGTTCGGCGAGCTCGTCGCGCGCCGGACGGTCGGCCACGTCACGGTCACTACCGACGACGGATCGGCCGGCACGCGGGGGCTGGTCACCGCCCCGTTGCCGGGGCTGATCAAGCGGATCAACGCGCAGGTCGTCTACGCCTGCGGGCCGATGGGCATGTTGCGCGCGGTCGGCGAGGTGACGCGCGCGCACGCGATCCCGGCCCAGGTCGCCGTCGAGGAGTCGATGGCCTGCGGCATCGGCGTGTGCATGACCTGCGTGCTGCCGGTGCGCGGCGACGACGGGGTGTCGCGCTTCGTCCGCTCCTGCGTCGACGGGCCGGTGTTCCTCGCCGACCGCGTGCGCTGGTCGGACGTCGGCAAGCTGCCCGACGACCTGTTCGGCGCCGGCGGAATGAACCACGCGAACGCCACCTTCGCCCGGACGGGGACCCGCTGATGGCTGACCTGTCGACCCGGTTGAGCTCCTTCGAGCTGCCGAACCCGGTGCTCACCGCATCGGGTTGCGCGGCCGCCGGGCGCGAGCTCGGTCAGTTCTTCGACGTCGCCGAGCTCGGGGCCGTCGTGACGAAATCGATCATGCCGTACGCCCGGTCGGGCCGCCCGACGCCGCGGATGGCCGAGACCCCGAGCGGCATGCTGAATTCGATCGGCCTGCAGGGCCCGGGCATCGACTCCTTCATTGAGAACGACCTCGCGTGGCTGGCCGCCCACGGCGCTCGAACGGTCGTGTCGATCGCCGGCGGGCACACCGACGAGTTCGTCGAGGTGGCCCGCAAGCTGTACGGCCACCCGGCCGTCTCGATGCTCGAGGTGAACATCTCCTGCCCGAATGTCGAGAGCCGCGGCCAGGTCTTCGCGTGTGACGTGTCGGCTTCCTCGCGGGTGATCAGCGCCGTCCGCCGGGCCGCCGATCCGCGCGTACCGATCTTCGCGAAGCTCACGCCCGACGTCACCGACATCGGAATGATCGCGCGGGCGTGCGCCGACTCGGGCGCCGATGGCGTCTCGCTCATCAACACGCTGCTCGGGCTGGTGATCGACACCGACACGCTGGCGCCCGCTCTCGGCGGGGTCACCGGCGGATTGTCGGGCCCGGCGATCCGGCCGGTCGCGGTGCGCTGCGTCTGGCAGGTCCGCCAGGCCGTCCCGTACCTACCGATCCTCGGCATGGGTGGCATCAAGACCGGCCTGGACGCATTGCAGTTCATCCTGGCCGGCGCGGCCGCGGTGTCGGTCGGCACGGCCGTCTTCGGTGATCCGAACGCGCCGATGCGGGTGCTCGCCGAGCTCGAGGCGGCGCTGGATGAACGGGGTTTCGCGTCGGTCGCCGACGCCGTCGGCTTCGCGCACCTCAGCGCCGACGAGCGTCAGCGCCGGATGTCGGTGTCGGCGTGACGGCGCCGTTCGGGTCGCGACTGGACGCGGCGCTCGACGCCCGCGGCTCGCTCTGCGTCGGCATCGACCCGCACCCCGCCCTGCTCGATGCCTGGGACCTGCCCGTTCGACGCCGACGGGCTGGCCCGCTTCGCCGACATCTGTGTTCGCGCCTTCGCGAGCGACGTGGCGGTCGTCAAGCCGCAGTCGGCCTTCTTCGAAGCGTTCGGCGCGGCGCGGGATCGGGGTGCTCGAGACGACGATCCACGCGCTGCGCGAGACGCGGCGCGCTCATCGTGCTCGACGTGAAGCGCGGCGACATCGGCACGACGATGGCCGCGTACGCGCACGCCTATCTCGATCCGTCCGCCCCGATGGCGGTCGATGCGATAACGCTGTCGCCATTCCTCGGCGTCGGATCGCTGCAGCCTGCGTTCGACGCCGTCGAGAAGTACGGCGCCGGCGCGTTCGTGCTGGCGCTGACGTCCAATCCCGAGGGCCCGCAGGTGCAGCACGCGCGAGTCGCGGACGGCCGCACCGTCGCCCAGTCGATTGTCGACGAGCTCGCCGAACGCAACGTCGGGGCCGACCCCTTCGGGTCGCTCGGGGTCGTCGTCGGCGCCACCATCGGCGACAACGTCGCCGATCTGTCGCAGCTCAACGGACCACTGCTCGTCCCCGGAATCGGTGCCCAGGGCGGCGGTGCCGACGACGTGCGGCGGATCTTCGGCGCAGGACTGCGCCGGGTGCTGCCCAGTGTGTCGCGGGAGGTGCTTCGCCACGGTCCGGACGTCGGGGCGCTGCGCGCCGCAGCCCAGCGACAGAACGAGGAATTCGCCTTCCTGCGCGGCTGATCCGGCGGTGTGCTCGGCGGGCGTCAGGCGCGGACGTCGGCGATCGAGGCCGGGGGAGCGGTCGGACCGGGGACGAGCATGCCGGCCGGCACCGTCCAGGGCGAGAGCTCGGCGATGAAGCGCCCGGCCCGAACACCGGGGTCATCGGCCCACAGCGCGCGAGCCGTGTCGAGGTCGACGGTCATGAGCCCGAAACCGCGGACGCGCTCGTCCGATCCCATCGAGGGGCCGGCACCGATCAGCTGGCCGGCCGCCCACATTCGATGGACATTGGCCAGGTGGGCGTCCTGGTTGCGCGCGGCCTCCTCGGGCGGCAGCGCAACGTAGTTGTCGGGCTGGATCAGCCGGACCACGACGAACGTTTCGAACTGCATCTCAGGACGTGATGTCGTCGAGTTCCGCGATGTCGGCCGCCGACGGCTGCCAGGCACCGGCCGCGACGTTCGCCCGAACCTGCTCCGGTGTGGTCGCCCCGGCGATGACACTCGACACCGCGGGTTGGGCCGCCAGACCGCCGATCGCGACGTCGAGCAACGTGACATCGCGGCCGGCCGCGAACGCCTCGAGCTTCTCGAGCACGTCGAACACCTCCGACGTGAGCGCCGACTCGCGCCCCCAGGCCTGCAGCCGCGAGCCCACGGGCGGGGCCTCACCGCGTCGGTACTTACCGGTCAGCAACCCGCTGGCGAGCGGGAAGAACGGCAACAGCCCGATCTCGTACTCCTCCAGCGCGGGGACGAGGTCGTCCTCGATGTCGCGCTCGAGCCAGCTGTACTCGTTCTGTGCGCTGACGAATCTCTCGAAGCCGCGGGTTCGGGCCGTCCACTCGGCGTCGGCGACCTGCCAGCCCGCGAAGTTCGAGTGGCCGAGGTAGCGGACCTTGCCGGCCGTCACGAGATCGTCCAGAGCCGAGAGGGTCTCGTCGATCGGCGTCAGCGGGTCGGGACGATGGAGCTGGTAAAGGTCGATCCAGTCGGTGCGCAGTCGGCGCAGCGATGCCTCGGCGGCCCGGTGGATGTAGCGCCGCGATCCGCGCGCCCCCCAATCCTCGCCGTTGTCCTGACCGAGGCGGCGTACGTCGCTGCCGAACTTGGTCGCGATGAGGACGTCGTCGCGGTTGCCTTCGAGGATCTCGCCGAGCCGCTGCTCCGAGTCGCCGTAGGAGTCGGACGTGTCGAGAAGCGTGATGCCCTCGTCGAGGGCCGCGTGGACGACCGCGCGGCTCTGGTCGAGGTCGAGCTTCATGCCGAAGTTGTTGGTGCCGAGTCCTACGACGGAGACGGTGAGTCCGGAGCGGCCGAGCCGGCGAAAGTCCATGTCGCCACGATATCGATCATCGGTCAGAGCGCGCGCAGGATGTCCTCGACGCGTTGCTTGGCATCGCCGAACAGCATCTGGCTGTTCTCGCGGAAGAACAGCGGATTCTGGACGCCCGCGTAGCCGGTGTTCATCGACCGTTTGAAGACGATGACGTTCTGCGCCTCCCACACGTGCAGGACGGGCATGCCGGCGATCGGGCTGCCCGGATCGTCGAGCGCGGCCGGGTTCACCGTGTCGTTGGCGCCGATGACCAGCACGACTGACGTGGCCGCGAAGTCGTCGTTGATCTCGTCCATCTCGAGGACGATGTCGTAGGGCACCTTCGCCTCGGCGAGCAGCACGTTCATGTGGCCGGGCAGCCGTCCCGCCACCGGATGGATCCCGAAGCGCACCTCGATCCCGCGTTCGCGCAGTTTGTGCGTGAGGTCGGCGACCGGGTACTGGGCCTGGGCGACCGCCATGCCGTAGCCGGGCGTGATGATCACGGACGTCGCGTCCTTGAGCAGGTCCGCGGTGTCCTCGGCACTGACTTCGCGGAAGTCGCCGTAGTCGGCGTCACTCGGTGCCGCGGCCTCGACGCCGAAACCGCCGGCAATGACCGAGATGAACGACCGGTTCATCGCCTGGCACATGATGTAGGAGAGATACGCACCCGACGAGCCGACGAGCGCGCCGGTGACGATCAGCAGGTTGTTGTCGAGCAGGAAGCCTGACGCGGCCGCCGCCCAGCCGGAGTAGCTGTTCAGCATCGAGACGACGACCGGCATGTCGCCACCGCCGATCGATGCGACGAGATGCCAACCCAACGCCAGCGCGACGGCCGTCACGGCAATCAGCAGGGCGAGGTTCGGATGGACGACGAACGCGATTGTCAGCCCGACGAAGGCGACCAGCGCCGCGATGTTCAGGTAGTTGCGGCCCGGCAGCATCAACGGCGAAGACTTGATCCGGGCCGACAACTTCAGGAAGGCGACGATCGAGCCCGTGAACGTCACTGCGCCGATGAATACCCCGATGAACACTTCGGCGTGGTGAATGCGCAGCAGTGACTGGGCGATCTCGGTCTGGTGGCTGCCCTTGTCTTCGACCGCGTAGTAGCCGTCCCAGCCGACCAACACCGCGGCCAGACCGACGAAGCTGTGGAGCATCGCGATGAGTTCCGGCATGCCGGTCATCTCGACACTGCGCGCCCGCAGGATGCCGATCGTCGCGCCGATCGCCATGGCCACGACGATGAGCGCGATTCCCGAGGCGGCAATGCTGCGCGAGGCCAGCCCTATCGTCGCGACGAGCGCGATCGTCATACCGCCGATGCCGAAGACGATTCCGGATCGGGACGTCTCGTGCTTCGACAGGCCCGCGAGGCTCATGATGAACAGCAGCGCGGCGACGATGTAGGCCGCCTGCGCGGCGGTCTCGGCGCTCACGCGCGTCCCTGCATTCGATCGCGCACGCGTCAGCCCTTCGAGAACATGCTGAGCATGCGTCGCGTTACGGCGAAGCCGCCGAAGATGTTGATACTGGCCAGCAGGATCGCCACGAACGACAAGACGCTGATGACCGTGTCGTGATGGCCGATCTGCAGCAGGGCGCCGACGACGATGATTCCCGAGATCGCGTTGGTGATCGACATCAGCGGGGTGTGCAGCGCGTGGTGGACGTGCCCGATGACGTAGTAGCCGATGACGATCGCCAGCACGAACACCGTGAAGTTCCCGATGAGTTGCGCCGGCGAGAACGCCGTGAGCAGGAACAGTGCGACGACCCCGATCCCGACGATCGTGTACTTGCGCGTCGCGGTCATCGGCAGCTTCTCGGGCTTCACGATGCGGGCGGGGGCCGCGGCGCTGACCGGAACCGCCGAGACCTGAACGGGTGGCGGTGGCCAGGTCTTCTCGCCGTTGCGCACGACCGTCATCGAACGCTGTACGACGTCGTCGAAATCGAGGACGAGTTCGCCGTCTTTGCCAGGTGTCAGAAGCTTCATCAGGTTGACCAGGTTCGTGCCGTACAACTGCGACGCCTGGGTGGGCAGCCGACCGGCCAGGTCGGTGTAGCCGATGATCGTCACGAGATTGGGCGTGACGACGACCTCGCCGGCTACCGAGCCCGCGACGTTCCCGCCGTTCTGGGCAGCCATGTCGACGATCACACTGCCGGGTCGCATGCTCTCGACCATCACCTCGGTGATGAGTCGCGGCGCCGGCCGGCCCGGGATGAGTGCCGTGGTGATGATGATGTCGACGTCGCGCGCCTGCTCGGCGTAGATCTCGGCGGCCCGGCGGTCGTATTCCTCGGACGTCTGCCGCGCGTACCCGTCGGAACTCGTCTGTTGCTCGCCGATCTCGACGGCCAGGAATTCGGCGCCCATCGACCGCACCTGCTCACCGACCTCGGCCCGGGCATCGGTCGCGCGCACGATCGCGCCGAGGCTCCCGGCCGCACCGATCGCGGCCAGCCCCGCGACCCCGGCACCGGCGACGAGCACCTTCGCCGGTGGCACCTTGCCGGCCGCGGTGACCTGGCCGGTGAAGAAACGTCCGAACGTGTGGGCCGCCTCGATGACCGCCCGGTAGCCCGAGATGTTGGCCATCGAGCTCAGTACGTCGAGCGACTGGGCGCGCGAGATGCGGGGGACCGCGTCCATTGCCATGGCGGTGATCGGGAACGCGGCCAACGCGTCGATCAGTTCGGGGTTGAGCGCCGGGCTCAGCAGGCTCACCAGGGTCGCGCCGGCGCGCATGGTCGCGACCTTCTCCAGCGGTGGCGCGTTGACGGCGAAGACCACGTCGGCCGTCCACACGTCCTCGGAACCACCGAGGCGGGCGCCCGCGGCGGCGAACGCGTCGTCGCCCAACTGGGCCCGATCTCCCGCGCCCCGTTCGACCACGACCTCGTAGCCCAGCCCGATCAACTGGCCGACCGTCGTCGGGGTCGCGGCGACTCGAGCCTCGTGGGCCTGCGACTCGCGGCTGACTCCGATGAGCACGTGCACTCCAATCGTTCGCCGGGTCATCCTGCCGCATCACTGTCGCGTCGGCACAGGAACACTCGCGTCGGGACAGAAACATGCGCGTGGTCGGGGACAGAAACATTCGCGTCGGGACAGAACACTCGCGTCGGGACAGAAACATTGCCATCCCCCGGCTCGCGAAATCTAGACCGTCGAGCGGGGGCCGTCGACGCAACTGTGCCGACGCTCACCCGGGGAGCTGACCGTGCCGGGCGTCGCGGCGGTAAGTTGCGCTCGTGCCGGCTCGTCTCACCGTCCTGTCCGGCCCGTCGGGGGTCGGCAAGGGCACCGTCGTCGCCGCGCTGCGGCGGCTCTACCCGCACGTCTGGGTTTCGGTCTCGTACACCACCCGGCACCCACGGCCCGGCGAGCGCGACGGGGTCGAGTACCGCTTCGTCGACCGGGACGAGTTCGTGCGGATGATCGAGGCCGGCGAGTTGCTCGAGCACGCCGAGTTCGCCGGCAATTTCTACGGAACCCCGCGGGCCCCGGTCGACGAGCGGCTGGCCGCCGATCGGCCGACCCTGCTCGAGATCGAATTGCAGGGAGCCCGGCAGGTGCGCGAGTCGCTGCCGGACGCCCAGCTGGTGTTCCTGGACCCGCCGTCCTGGGCCGAACTCGAACGACGGCTCACCGGGCGCGGCACCGAGCCGCCCGAGGTGATCGCCCGGCGTCTGGAGCGGGCGCGGGTCGAGCTGGCGGCTCGCGACGACTTCGACGCGGTCATCGTGAACGACGATGTGACCCGTGCGGCGGCGGAATTGGTAGGATTGATCGAACGCGTCTGCCCGGCGTCGTCATAGTCGGCCCAACCTCAGGGTCGGCAGCCAGCCCGATCGTGGGTCGGCGGTACGTGACCTGCCGGTGCCGGCGATCCACTTCGCGATGAGACGAGAAGGTTGACACGTGCCCGGAACCGCATTCACGCCTGAGGGCATCACGAACCCGCCGATCGACGAGCTGCTCGACCGCACGCAGTCGAAGTACGCGCTCGTGATCATCGCCGCCAAGCGGGCCCGCCAGATCAATGCGTACTACAGCCAGCTCGGCGAGGGTCTGCTCGAGTACGTCGGACCGCTCGTCGAGACCGCTCCGCAGGAGAAGGCCCTCTCCATCGCCCTGCGTGAGATCAACACCGACCTGATCGAGTTCAAGCCCACCGAGGCCTGACCTGTCCGGCGAGGGGCGGTCCGCTCCGAGCCAGACGCCGTCCCGCCGAGTCGTTCTCGGTGTCGGCGGCGGGATCGCCGCGTACAAATGCGCCGATCTGTTGCGCAAGCTCGTCGAAGCCGGCGATGACGTCACCGTCGTGCCGACGGCGTCGGCCCTGCAGTTCGTGGGCGCGGCGACCTGGTCGGCGCTCTCGCACCACCCCGTAGCGAGCGATGTGTGGACACACGCCGACGAGGTTCCGCACGTCCGGCTCGGGCGCGACGCCGACCTGGTCGTCGTCGCGCCGGCCACCGCGGATCTCCTGGCCCGGGCCGCGCACGGCCTGGCCGACGATCTGCTCACCAACACGCTTCTCACCGCGCGCTGCCCGGTGCTGTTCGCGCCGGCGATGCACACGGAGATGTGGGAGCACCCCGCCACCGTCGACAACGTGGCGATCCTGCGCCGGCGGGGCGCGATCGTCCTCGACCCGGCCGAAGGCCGCCTGACCGGCTCGGACACCGGCAAGGGTCGATTGGCGGAGCCCGCCGAGCTCGCCCAGCTCGCTGAGTTGCTGCTCCACCGTCCGGACGCATTGCGGCGTGACTTCGAGGGCGTCCACGTCGTCATCAGCGCCGGCGGCACCCGCGAACCCATCGATCCGGTCCGGTTCCTGGGCAACTCCTCGTCCGGGCGGCAGGGCTACGCCCTCGCGAGCGTCGCCGCCTCGCGCGGGGCCCGCGTCACGCTCATCGCCGCCAACGTCGACCAGCCCGATCCGGCCGGCGTCGAGATGGTGCGGGTGCGCACCGCCGCCGACCTGGCCGAGTCGGTCGCGAAGGCCGCCGAATCGGCCACGGTCGTGATCATGGCCGCGGCGGTCGCCGACTTCCGCCCCGTCGCGCCGGCCGACTTCAAGATCAAGAAAGGCGATGGCGCGCCGAGCGAGATCGGGCTCACGCCGACGACCGACGTTCTGCGACAACTGGTCGCCGAGCGCCGTCCCGGCCAGGTGTTGGTCGGATTCGCGGCCGAGACCGGTGACGACACCGGCGACGTCCTCGCGCACGGTCGCGCCAAACTGGCTCGAAAGGGCTGCGACCTGATCGTCGTCAACGACGTCGCCGCGGGGCGCGCATTCGGTCGGGCCGACAACGCGGGCGTCATTCTCGGCGCCGACGGCTCGCACGTCGGCGTCCCGTCCGGGCCGAAGGCGGTGCTCGCCGCGGCGGTTCTCGATGCCGTCGCATCACGCCTGGGCAAGTAGACTCGCCCACCAACGTCAACCTATTGCTGGAGTATGTGTGAGCCGCCGCCTGTTTACGTCGGAATCCGTCACCGAAGGCCACCCCGACAAGATCGCCGACCAGATCAGTGATTCGATCCTCGACGCGCTGCTCGCACAGGACCCGGCCAGTCGGGTCGCGGTCGAGACCCTGATCACGACGGGTCAGGTACACGTCGCGGGCGAGGTCACCACCGACGCCTACGCCGACATCGCGACGATCGTTCGCGAACGGATCCTCGAGATCGGGTACGACTCGTCCCGCAAGGGGTTCGACGGCGCCTCGTGCGGCGTGAACATTGCGATCGGCAGCCAGTCGCCCGACATCGCCCAGGGCGTCGACGACGCCTACGAGGCGCGCGTCGAGGGCGACGAGGACCCGCTCGACCGACAGGGCGCCGGCGACCAGGGCCTGATGTTCGGCTTCGCGTGCGACGAGACACCCGAACTGATGCCGTTGCCGATCGCCATCGCGCACCGCCTCGCCGAGCGGCTGTCGGCCGTCCGCAAGGACGGCACCGTTCCGTACCTGCGTCCCGACGGCAAGACCCAGGTCACGATCGAATATGCCGACGGCAAGCCGGTGCGGCTCGACACGGTCGTCATCTCGAGCCAGCACGCCGCCGACATCGACCTCGAGACGCTGCTCAAGCCCGACATCGCCGAGCACGTCGTCGCCCCGGTGCTCGCCAGATTCGGCATCGACACCGACGGGTACCGCCTCTTCGTGAACCCGACCGGCCGCTTCGAGATCGGTGGCCCGATGGGTGACGCCGGCCTGACCGGCCGCAAGATCATCGTCGACACGTACGGCGGCTACGCGCGGCACGGCGGCGGCGCGTTCTCCGGGAAGGACCCGTCCAAGGTCGACCGGTCGGCCGCGTACGCCCTGCGCTGGGTCGCGAAGAACGTCGTCGCGGCGAAGCTGGCCAGCAAGGTCGAGGTGCAGGTCGCGTACGCGATCGGCAAGGCGGAGCCCGTCGGACTGTTCGTCGAGACCTTCGGCACCGAGACCGTCGACGTCGACAAGATCGCGGATGCGATCAGCGAGGTCTTCGACCTGCGCCCGGCGGCCATCATCCGCGATCTGGACCTCAAGCGCCCGATCTACGCGCAGACCGCCGCCTACGGCCACTTCGGCCGCGAGCTGCCGGACTTCAGCTGGGAGCGAACCGACCGCGCCGAGCAGCTCGCCAAACTCGCGAACGGCTGATTCCTCGACGCGAACTGTCGCGACCCACTGGTAGAAGTGGGGACGTGATCGTGGGCGAGCGCGCGGCGGTGCCCGTCGATGTCGCCGTGCCCCGGTCGCATGTCGCGGTGCCCGTCGACGTGACTGTGCCCGTCGCGCCGGACGAGGCTCGGTGGGCCGCCCGGGTGATGGTCGACGTCGCGCTGCCGCATCTCGACCGACCGTTCGACTACCTGATTCCGCCGGAGCTCGACGCGGCGGTGCGGCCCGGTGTCCGAGTCCGGGTGCGCTTCTCAGGGCGCCTGGTCGACGGCTACGTCCTCGAACGCGTTAGTCCGGACGGCGGGCGGCGACTGGCGACGATCGAGCGGGTCGTCGGCGCCGAGCCGGTGTTGAGCGCCGAGATCGCCCGGCTGTGCCGATCCGTCGCCGAGCGCTACGCGGGCAGCTTCGTCGATGTCGCCCGGCTGGCTGTTCCACCCCGGCGCGCCACCGTCGAGGCCGAGCCGGTGGACGAGCCGCTGCCGATCGACCCGCTGCCGCCGTCGACGGGCTGGTCGGACTACCCGGCCGGACCGGCCTACCTCGCCGCGCTCGGGGCCGGTCGCCCGGCCCGGGCGGTGTGGTCGGCGCTGCCGGGGGAGGATTGGCCGCGCCGGATCGCGGAGGCGATGCACGCGACCCTCACCGGTGGGCGCGGCGCGGTCGCGGTGGTGCCGGACGTGCGAGATCTTGCCCGGCTCGATGCTGCGCTGACCGCCGAGCTCGGCGCCGGCCGCCACGTGGCGCTCTCGGCCGAACTCGGGCCGACGGTGCGCTACCGCCGCTGGCTCGCGGCCCGGCGCGGCAGCGTGCGGGCCGTGGTCGGCACCCGGGCCGCGCTGTACGCACCGGTCGACGACGTCGGCCTGCTGGTGATCTGGGACGACGGCGACGACCTCCATCGTGAACCGCGCGCGCCGTATCCGGACGGCCGTGACGTGCTGCTGATCCGGTCGGCCGCAAGCGGCGCCGCGCTGCTCATGGCGGGCTACGCCCGGACGGCTGAGGCCCAGCAACTCGTCGAGAGCGGGTGGGCGCACGAGATCGCCCCGGACCGCGCGCGGCTGCGCGCCGTCGTGCCGCGCGTCGCGGCCACCGGCGACGACTTCGAGCAGCTGCGGGATCCGGCCGCCCGAGCCGCCCGGCTCCCGTCGGTGGCCTGGCGGGCCGCCGGCGCCTCCCTCGAGCAGGGCCGGCCGGTGCTCGTCCAGGTGCCGCGGGCGGGATACGTCCCGTCGTTGGCCTGCGCCCGCGACCGGACGCCGGCCCGGTGCGGGCACTGTGGCGGTCCGTTGGCGACATCCGCCGATCGGGCGATCGCGAGCTGTCGATGGTGCGGCCGGCCGGCCGGCGACTGGGTCTGCCCCACGTGCGGTGGCCGGCGGCTGCGCGCCGCCGTCGTCGGATCGCAACGCACGGCCGAGGAGCTCGGCCGCGCGTTCCCGGGAGCGGTCGTGCGGGTGTCGGGTGGCGACTCGGTGCTCGCCGAGGTCGCCGACGAACCGGCGCTCGTGATCGCCACTCCCGGCGCCGAACCGGTGGCGGCCGGCGGGTACGGCGCAGCGCTGCTACTCGACGCGTGGTCGCTGCTCGCCCGCCCCGATCTGCGCGCCTCCGAGGAGGCATTGCGTCGATGGGCGAACGCCGCCGCGCTCGTTCGTCCGGGCGGGCCGGTGATCGTGTCGGCCGACGCCGGCGTCCCGGCCGTCCAAGCCTTGATCCGGTGGGACTTCGCCGGTGCGGCGGCACGCGAACTCGCCGACCGTGCCGAGCTGGGGTTCCCGCCGGCGACCCGCATGGCGGCCGTGTCCGGCGCACCCGCGGCCGTCGCCGAGCTGCTCGCCACGACCGAGCTGCCTCCAGGGGCCGACGTCAGCGGTCCGGTCGCCCTCGCGGGTGGCCAGGAGCGGATGCTCCTGCGGGTCGCCCGTGAGGGCGGCGGCGCGCTGGCGACGGCGCTGCACCGAGCGGCGGCCGGTCGTTCGGCGCGCAAGGCCGCCGACCCCGTCAAGATCGTTCTGGACCCGGTCGAGCTGTTCTGACGCCGCCAACCGGCGCGACCGTCGTTCGCCCTCGACTTTGCACCCAGGATGTGGGCCGATTCCGGGAAATCCGCCCGCTGTAGCCCACAACTTGGGTGCAAAGAAGACGGCGGGACGGTCACGTCGCCTCAAGAACGGGCGGGACGGTCAGTCGGGCGCTCCGGAGCTCGCCGATCGACTGCCGGCGAGCGCGTCCTCGTACGCGATGTCCTCGCCGGGGGCGGCGGGAACCTGAAGGGCGGCGCCTTCGCGTGCGAGAGCGGTCACCGGGGACGAGTCGGGCGCGGCGTGTTCGTCGTGCACGAACCGCTCGCCTCGCATCAGCGACGCGACCGCGGCGAGAAGCAGCATCACGATCGATGCGCCGAACGCGATCGCCAGTCCGTGCATGAACGCGCTGGAGATCAGCCGCGGGAAGAACTCCTGGCCCGTCAGTGTCGTGACGTCCACACCGGAGCCCGGCTTGAGCTGGGCCGGGTCGACCTGCTTCATCAGCTGCTGGATCGGGTTGTCGCCGAGGAACGCCGCGAACAGCGTGCCGACGGGCGGGACGTGCGAGATCGTGTGCGCCGACGCGGGATCCACGCCGAGCTTGGTCAGGCCGCTGTACATCGACGCCGGGAGGCGACTCGCCAGACCGATGGCCATGAGCGTGAAGAACCCGCCCATCGACAGCACCATGCCGGCGTTCATGCCGGTCGCGCGCACGCCCGACGCCGCGCCCCGCTGGGCGGCCGGGACGGCGTTCATGATGGCCGCCGAGTTCGGCGCCGCCATCAACCCCATGCCGATCCCGTTGAGCGCGAGCAGCGCCGCGAACTCGACGTAGTTGAAGTCGGCCGGGATCAGGATCAGGCCACCGAAGCTGGCCGCGCTCAGCAGCAACCCGCCAGTGGCGAAGGTCCGCGCGCCGAAGCGGTCCGACAGCGCCCCGGACGCCGGACCGGCGATCAAGAAACCGATCGTGAGCGGCAGCATGTAGATGCCCGCCCACAGCGGCGTGTCGGCGAACTTGTAGCCGTGCAGCGGCAGCCAGATTCCCTGCAGCCAGATGATCAGCATGAACTGCAGGCCACCGCGCGACATCGCCGCGAGCAGGTTGACGGATTGCCCGGCCGCGAAGGCCCGGATGCGGAACAGCCGCAGATCGACCATCGGGTTCTCGATGTGGGTCTCGATGGCACCGAACACCACCAGCAGCGCCACGACCGCCGATGAGCCCGCTCAGCACCCCGGGCGACGTCCAGCCCATCGTGTGACCGCCGTAGGGCTGCAGGCCGTAGGTGATCGCGACGAGGATCGCGATCAGGCCGACGCGCGAACGTGAGATTGCCCCACCAGTCGATGCGGATCCGCTCGGTCGACTCCCGCGGCTTGTCGTGCAGCGTGCGGTAGCCGATCCACGTGCCCCAGACACCGACGGGGACGCTGACCCAGAACACCGCGCGCCAGTCCCACTCCGACAGCACGCCGCCGATCACGAGGCCGGCGAAGGAGCCGGCCAGCGCGGCGACCTGGTTCACGCCGAGTGCGAATCCGCGTCGCTCGGCCGGGAACGCGTCGGTGATGATCGCCGTCGAGTTGGCGGTCAACATCGCGCCGCCGACGCCCTGCACGATGCGCATCGCGATGATCTCCAGCGCGCCGGCCGACCCGGTGTTGGGCACGAGGGCACACGCGATCGATCCGACGGCGAAGATCAGGAATCCCAGGTTGAACAAGCGCGCGCGACCGTACTGGTCACCGAGTCGCCCGAACGTGACGACCAGCACGGCGGTCACGAGCAGGTAGCCCATCAACATCCACAGCAGGTACGAGATGTTCTGCGGCGCCAACGGGTCCAGGCCCAGGCCGTTGAAGATGGCGGGCAGCGAGATCAGCAGGATCGACGAATTGAGGGTCGCGGCGAGCACGCCGACGGTGGTCACGATGAGGGCGACGCGGCGGTCGTGAGCGAGGGTGTGATTCACGAGCTCGAAACCTTTCTTTCGTTAGCCATGCTAACGAAATCCACATGTGATCACCAGGCGAGCCGCCGTGGCGTGGGGCATTTCACTAGGATCGACGCGTGACCGTGCAGCTCATTCGTTTGTTCGGCGATCCGGTGCTGCGCACGGCGGCCGAACCGGTCCGCGACTTCGACAAGGAGATCCGCACGCTCGTCGCCGACCTCACCGAGACGATGATCGATGCCCCCGGCGTCGGCCTGGCGGCGCCGCAGATCGGCGTCGGGTTGCGCGTCTTCACGTTCCACGTCGACGACGAACAGGCCGGGCACCTCATCAACCCGGTGCTGCACTTTCCGAACGACGAAGATCAGGACGGACCGGAAGGTTGCCTGTCGATCCCGGGCCTCACGTTCGATTGTCGACGGCGAGAGCATGTCGTCGCGCACGGGCAGAACATGTACGGCGACCCGATCACCGTCGAGGGCACGGCCCTGCTCGCGCGCTGCATCCAGCACGAGACCGACCACCTCGACGGTGTGCTCTTCGTCGACAAGTTGGATCCCGAGACCAAGAAGCTGGCGATGCGCGCGATCCGCGAGGCCGAGTGGTCGGGGCTGTCGGCTCCGGTCGTGAAGGTCAGCCCCCACGCGTCGGTAGGGCGCGGTCTGGACTGGATGGCGTGACCGGCTGATGCGGCTCGTCTTCGCGGGCACGCCCGCGACGGCCGTCCCGAGCCTGCGCGCGTTGCTCGATTCACCGCGGCACGAGGTCGTGGCCGTCGTCACCCGGCCGGCTGCGCCCTCGGGGCGTGGGCGCACCCTGGCGACGTCGCCCGTCGCCGACCTCGCCGGCGAGGCCGGTATCCCGGTGCTCACCCCGGACCGCCCGTCCGACCCGGAGTTCCTCGAGCGGCTGCAAGCGCTGGAACCCGACTGCTGTCCGGTCGTCGCCTACGGTGCGTTGATTCCCGGCCGAGCGTTGACGATTCCCCGCTTCGGATGGGTGAATCTGCACTTCTCGCTGCTGCCGGCCTGGCGCGGAGCCGCACCCGTCCAACACGCGATCCTGCACGGGGACGACGTCACCGGCGCGTCCACGTTCCAGATCGAAACCGGCCTCGACACCGGCCCGGTGTTCGGCGTCGTCACCGAATCCATCCGGCCGACCGACACCACCGGAGAGCTGCTCGACCGGCTGGCGCGCAGCGGGGCCGAGCTACTCGTCGGGACGCTCGACGGTCTCGAGGACGGCGTGCTCGTACCGCGGCCCCAACCCGCCGACGGGGTATCGATCGCGGGCAAGCTCACCCCGTCCGACTCGGCCGTCGACTGGACCGCGCCCGCGCGGCACGTCGACCGGCTGATGCGCGCGTGCACACCCGACCCGGGCGCATGGACGACCGCGATGGGCGCACGGCTCAAGCTCGGGCCGGTGCGGCTGACCTCCGACCCGGCCCTCGAGCCGGGCGAACTGCGGATCGAGAAGCACCGCGTCACGGTGGGAACGGCTACGGATCCGGTCGAGCTCGACTGGGTCCAACCGCCGGGCAAGCGGCCGACTCCGGCACCGGATTGGGCGCGCGGAGCGCGGCTCGAGTCGGGCGCGCGTCTTGGCTGACCGACCGGCCGGCCGCCGCCCGCCCGCCGGAGTGCGCCCGCGGCCTCGCCCCGGCTCGGCGAAGCCCACCGCGCGACGCGGGCCGCCGGACGCCGCCCGGCTGGTTGCCTACCAGCTGCTGCGCGCGGTCACCGATGACAGCGCCTACGCCAACCTGTTGCTGCCCAAGCTGATCGACGAACACAGGCTGGACGGGCGCGACGCAGCGCTCGCCACCGAGCTCGGCTACGGCACGCTGCGCGCGAGCGGCGTCCTGGACGTCGTCTTGTCTCACTGCGTCGACCGTCCGCTCGCCGAGCTCGACCCGCCCGTCCTCGACCTGCTCCGGCTCGGCGCGTACCAAGGCCTGCGCACGCGCATTCCGGCCCACGCGACCGTCGCGACCACCGTCGATCTTGCGCACGCGACCGGCAATGGACGAGCCGGCGGCTTGCTCAATGCCGTGCTGCGCAAGGTAGTTGTCGACGATTGGGACGGTTGGGTCGATCGGCTCGCCGTCGGCCGCCCACCGCTGGACGCGATCGCACTCCGCACCGCCCACCCCCGCTGGATCGCCGCCGCCTTCGCCGACGCGCTCGGCGAGTCGGCCGACGACTTCACGCCGGCCGCCGAGCTCACCGAGACGGACGCGGCGCTCGTCGCGGACGAACAGCGACCCCGCACCCACCTCGTGGCGTGGCCCGGAGTACTCGACCGCGACCAGTTGATCATCGACTCGGGCGGCGAGCCCGGACCGTGGTCGCCGTACGCCGTGCGGTTGACCGGCGGCGACCCCGGGCAGTTGGCCGACATCCGCGTCGGGCGGGCCGCCGTCCAGGACGAGGGCAGCCAGCTCTGCGCGATCGCCCTGGCTGCCGCCCCGCTCGACGGACCGGACGCGCGGTGGCTCGATCTCTGCGCCGGCCCGGGCGGCAAGGCCGCGCTGCTCGCCGCACTGGCCGACGAACGCGGGGCCCACCTCACCGCCAACGAACTGCATCCGCACCGCGCCGAACTGGTGGCGAAGGCCACCGCGCGATGGAGTGTCGACGTCCAGGTGGGGGACGCCCGCGAGCTGACCGGTGGCGACTACGACCGCGTGCTGCTCGACGCGCCGTGCACCGGTCTCGGCGCGCTGCGCCGCCGACCCGAAGTCCGTTGGCGACGGCAGCCCGACGACGTGGCCGCACTTGCCGAGCTGCAACGGGAACTGCTGGACGCCGCGCTGCGCCTTGTCCGGCCCGGTGGCCTCGTGGCGTACGTCACCTGCTCGCCGCTGCTCACCGAGACACTCGACATCGTCGGCTCCCGTCCCGAGCTCGTCGACGCCCGGGGCTGCTTCGCCGGCATCCCCGACCTCGGGCCCGGCCCGACCATCCAGCTCTGGCCGCACCGGCACGGCACCGACGCGATGTTCTTCGCACTGTTGCGCCGGCCGCCCGCCGACCCGTCCTAGACTCCCGGCGTGACGTCAGCCCCGCAGCCCGGACGACCCGAGCCGATGATCGCGCCGAGCATCCTTTCGGCCGATTTCGCGCGCCTGGGCGACGAGGCCGAGGCCGTGTCGAACGCCGATTGGCTGCACGTCGACGTGATGGACGCCCACTTCGTCCCCAACCTGACGCTCGGGCTGCCCGTCGTGAAGTCGCTCTACCGATCGACCGATCTGCCGCTCGACTGCCACCTGATGATCGACGATCCCGATCGCTGGGCGCCCCACTACGCCGAGGCCGGCGCCGCGAACGTGACCTTCCACGTCGAGGCCGCGGCCGACCCCGTTCGGACGGCGCGGGCGATCCGGTCGGCCGGAGCGCTGGCCGGCCTGTCCGTGAAACCGGGAACCCCGCTCGAGCCGTACCTCGAGATCCTGCGCGAGTTCGACACGCTGCTGGTGATGACCGTCGAGCCGGGCTTCGGCGGGCAGGCGTTCATGGCCGAGGTGCTGCCGAAGGTCCGGACCGCGCGCGAGCACGTCCGCGCCGGGCATCTACGCCTGTTCGTCGAGGTCGACGGCGGCATCGACGAAACGACGATCATCGCCGCCGCCGAGGCGGGCGCCGACGTCTTCGTGGCCGGCTCGTCCGTCTACGGCGCCGACGATCCGGCCCGGGCGGTCGACGCCCTGCGCGCCCGCGCTCGTTCGGCCATGTCGATCTGACCGCGGCGCCCCGACAAGTGACGAACGTGACGAACTGACGGACGCGAGCGACGCCGAGCTCTCGGCGATGCATCGGGCCTTGGCCATCGCCGACGCCGTCCGCGGGCGGACCAGTCCGAATCCGTCCGTCGGCGCCGTGCTGATCGATCGGAGCGGTCGGATCGTCGGCGAGGGAGCGACCCAGCCGGCCGGCGGTCCCCACGCCGAGATCGTGGCGCTGCGCGAAGCCGGTGCGCTGGCTCGCGACGCGACCGCCGTGGTCACCCTCGAGCCGTGCGCGCACACCGGTCGGACGGGTCCCTGCACCACCGCGCTGCTCGCGGCGGGCGTCCGGCGGGTCGTGTACGCCGTGGACGATCCCAACCCGGTCGCCGCCGGCGGCGGGAATGTCCTGCGTGACGCCGGCATCGAGGTGGTCGCAGGGGTCGCCGCCGAGACGGCCGCGGCCGGCGCCCTGCGCCCGTGGCTGTTCGCGCTCGGCACCGGGCGGCCGTTCGTCACCTGGAAGCTCGCCAGCACCCTGGACGGACGGGTGGCGGCTGCAGACGGCACGTCACAGTGGATCTCGTCGACAGCGTCCCGCGCCGACACCCACATCCTGCGCAGCCAGGTCGACGCCATCGTGGTCGGCAGCGGAACCGTGCTCGCCGACGATCCCCGGCTCACCGTCCGCAATGCCGACGGGGAACCAGCGGTGTTCCAGCCGCTGCGGGTGGTCCTCGATCGGCGTCACCGCGTTCCCCAGCACGCGCAGGTGCTCGACAACGCCGCCGAAACCCTCGTCCTCGACACCGCCGTGCCGCGATTCGCGTTGAAGGCCCTGCACGACCGGGGGGTGCGCCACGTCCTGCTCGAAGGTGGTCCGACGCTGGCCGGCGCCTTCGTCGAGGGGCAGTGCGTCGACGAGGTCGTCGCCTACGTCGCCCCCAAGCTTCTCGGGGCCGGACGGGCCGCTCTGGCCGACGCGGGAATCTCCACGATCGCCGAAGCGCTCACACTGGAGATAGAGGCGGTCGAGTGGATGGGACCCGACCTGAAGATCACTGCGCGGCCGATCTGGCCGGAGACGGAGTAGTCGGTGTTCACCGGGATAGTCGAGGAGCTCGGCGAGGTGGTCGAGCTGCGCTCGCACGGGGATTCGGCGGTCCTGACGGTGCGCGCCGCGACCGTCGGCGCCGATGTCACGCACGGTGCGTCGATCGCCGTCAACGGCGTCTGCCTCACGGTCGTGGGCGACGAACCGGATGCCACCGGCCACCGGCGCCTCGACTTCGACGTGATGGCCGAGACCCTCAAACGGTCGGTCGTCGGCACCTTCGCACCGGGCGAACGGGTCAACCTGGAGCGGGCCGTTCGCGCCGACTCGCGGCTGGACGGGCACATCGTGCAGGGTCACGTCGACGGCACCGGCGTGCTCGTCGCCCGACGGCCCGGCGACGGCTGGGAGGCCGTGCGCTTCAGCGTGCCGGTCGACCTGGCCCGTTACGTAGCCGAGAAGGGCTCGATCGCGGTCGACGGGGTCTCGCTCACCGTCACGGCCGTGGGCGACGATTGGTTCGAGGTCGGGCTGATCCCCGAAACGCTCCGATCGACGACGCTCGGAACGAAGCAACCCGGTGATCCGGTGAACCTCGAGACCGACGTGCTGGCCCGCTATGCCGAGCGCCTGCTCAATCATCAGGGGAGAATCGGATCGTGACCGTAGAACTGGATCCGATCGAAAGGGCCATCGCCGACTTCAAGGACGGCAAGGCCGTAGTGGTGATCGACGACGAGGACCGCGAGAACGAAGGCGATCTGATCTTCGCCGCCGAGCTGGCGACGCCCGAACTGATCGCGTTCATGGTGCGCTACACGTCCGGGTACATCTGCGTCCCGTTGACCGAGGCCGACGCCGACCGGCTCGAGCTGCCCCCGATGTACCGGGTGAATCAGGACCGGCGCGGCACGGCATACACCGTGACCGTCGACGCCCGCGAAGGCATCGGCACGGGGATCTCCGCGTCCGACCGGGCCCACACGATCCGGCTGCTCGCCAACGCCGACACCACCTCCGCCGACCTGTCGCGTCCCGGCCACGTCGTGCCGCTGCGAGCGCGCGATGGCGGCGTCTTACGCCGCCCCGGCCACACCGAGGCGGCCGTCGACCTGGCCGCGCTGGCCGGGCTGCGCCCGGCGGGTGTGCTCTGCGAGATCGTCTCCGAGAAGGATCCGGCCGGCATGGCGAAGGCCGAGGAGCTGCGGGTATTCGCCGACGAGCACGGGCTGGCGATGATCTCGATCGCCGATCTGATCGCGCATCGGCGCAAGTTCGACAAGCTCGTCGAGCGGGTCGCCGAGGCGCGCGTGCCGCTGCGCTACGGCGAATACACCGCGGTCGGCTACTCCAGTTCCTACGACTCGCGCGAGCACGTCGCCTTCGTCTACGGCGACATCGGCGACGGCGAGGACGTCCTGGTCCGGGTGCATTCCGAGTGCCTGACCGGTGACGTGTTCGGATCGCTGCGCTGCGACTGCGGTCCGCAGCTGGACGCCGCGCTCGCGGCGATCGCCCGCGAGGGTCGCGGTGTCGTGCTCTACATCCGTGGCCATGAAGGCCGCGGGATCGGGCTGCTGCACAAGCTGCAGGCCTACCAGCTGCAGGACGCCGGCGCCGACACGTTCGAGGCGAACCTGGCGCTGGGCCTGCCCGCCGATGCGCGCGACTACGGCACCGGCGCCCAGATCCTCGTCGATCTCGGCGTGCACACCATGCGGTTGCTGTCGAACAATCCGGCGAAGCGGGCCGGGCTCGAGGGCTACGGGCTGCGGATCCTGGGCCAGGTCCCGTTGCCCACCCACGCCAACCCGCACAACCGGCGCTACCTCGAGACCAAGCGCGATCGCGCCGGGCACGACCTGACCCTCGACGACATCGGGACCGCGCAGTGAGCGGTCACGGCGCACCCCCGCTGGCCCGCGTCGAAGGGGCCGCGCACCTCCGGGTCGCGGTCGTCGCGTCGCTGTGGCACACCGAGGTCATGGACGGTCTGCTCGCCGGCGCGGCGCGCGCGCTTGCCGATTCCGACGTCGCCGAACCGACGATCGTGCGGGTCCCAGGGGCGTTCGAACTGACGGTCGCGGCGCGCCGCCTGGCCGCGTCCGGCTTCGATGCCGTCGTCGCGCTCGGCGTGGTGATCAAGGGCGGCACGCCGCACTTCGAGTACGTCTGCGACGCCGCGACGACCGGCCTGACCCTGGTCGCGCAGTCGACCGGCGTCCCGGTCGGATTCGGTGTCTTGACCTGCGACGACGAGGCGCAGGCGCTCGATCGGGCCGGCCTGCCCGGATCGTCCGAGGACAAGGGCTACGAGGCCGCGAGCGCGGCGCTTGCGACCGCCGTCGCCCTCGCCGCGTACAGCTGACGTCGCGATGACCGCACGAGCGGCGCGGGCCTGCGGCATCGTGCTGGCCGCCGGCTCCGGATCGCGGATGGGGGCGCCCAAGGCGGAACTGGACCTCGGCGGCGAACGACTGCTCGACCGGGCCATCGCGACCCTGCGGGCCGGTGGCTGCGCCGACGTCGTCGCGGTGGTGCGAGCGGGGACAACCGCGTCCTCGGCCCGCGTGATCGAGAACGCCGATCCTGACCGGGGGATGGGCTCGTCGCTGCAGCTGGGGTTGGCGGCGGCGAGGGGCGACGTCGCGGTCGTCCTGCTCGTCGACCTGCCAGGGGTGCGCGCCGACGCCGTCCGGGCCGTGCTGGCTGTTCAGGCGCCGGCGGCGATCGCCACGTACGGCGGGAGGCGCGGCCATCCGGTCGCCTTCGCGCGCGAGATCTGGTCCGACGTGGCCGCCGCGGCGACCGGTGATCGGGGCGCGGGGCCGTTCCTGCGGGCCCACCCGGAACTGGTCACCGAAGTGGCTTGCACGGGTGACCCGGCCGATCTCGACACGCCGGCCGACCTGGCCCGGTGGATCGGCTGATTCAGGAGGCGGTTTGCGCGACCGCGCCGACCGCGACGGCCGACTCGGAGGTCGTGGTGCCGCCGACGAGGCGCAGCTGCCGCACCGGCGCCACGCGTCGCTCGGCCGGCACGTGGTCGGGATTGGTGATGAGCACCGACACGTCGTCGAGCTGGTGGATCGCCAGGCGCAGGCCCCGGGCGTAGGCGGCGCGACGCAGGTGCGTGCGCCAGGTCCCGTACGGGAAGCGCTCGACGGGGCCGCGGTGGACGAGCGCCGCACCGATCAACTGAATGCGGTCGAGCAGCACCGTGTCGGTGATCTGCTTGCCTAGATCATCTCTCATCGAATCGTCCCGCCAGCCTCGAACGTCCGAGGCCGGCCACCGGCCTCACCGCTCTGTATCGGCGCTGAACGCGACCGCATTAGGCGTGGGGTCACTCAAGTAGGCTCGGCGGCGCCATGAAGACCTTCGACGAGCTGTTCGGCGAACTGCGCGAACGCCAGCTCACGCGCCCGAGCGGCTCGGCAACCGTCGAGGCGCTGGACGCGGGCGTCCACGCGCAGGGCAAGAAGATCGTCGAAGAGGCGGCCGAGGTCTGGATGGCCGCCGAGCACGAAGGCGCCGACCGCACCGCCGAGGAGATCAGCCAACTTCTGTACCGCATCCAGGTGATCATGCTGGGCACGGGACTGGCGCTCGAAGACGTCTACCGACATCTGTAGGGGCCGTTCGAGACTCGTCCCGACTCACGATTGGGTTCTCCGTAGATGCCTGAAGTAATCAGAATTGCCGTTCCGAACAAGGGTTCGCTCGCCGAACCGGCGAGCGAAATGCTCCGCGAAGCCGGCTACCGCCAGCGCTCCGACAGCCGCGAGCTCGTCCTGATCGACTCCGACAACGACACCGAGTTCTTCTTCCTGCGCCCGCGCGACATCGCGATCTACGTCGGGTCCGGACGGCTGGACGTCGGTATCACCGGCGAAGACCTCCTGCTCGATTCCGGCGCGAACGCCGAGTCGATCCTGCCGCTGGCCTTCGCCCGTTCGACCTTCCGCTTCGCGGGCCTGCCCGGACAGGCGAAGCAGGTGAGCGATCTGGCCGGCGGACGGATCGCCACCGCCTACCCGGGGGTGGTCGAGGCCTACCTCGTCCGCCACGGGGTCGCGGCCGAGGTGATCCGCCTCGATGGCGCGGTCGAGACCGCCGTCCGGCTCGGCGTGGCCGATGCGATCGCCGACGTCGTGTCGACCGGCACGACGCTGCGCAACGCCGGCCTCGAGATCTTCGGCGAGCCGTTGCTCGAGAGCCAGGCCGTGCTGGTTCGTCGCCGCAGCGCCGAACCCTCGACGCGGATCGATCAGCTCGTCCGGCGGCTGCAGGGCGTGATCATCGCGAGGCAGTATGTATTGATGGACTACGACATCCAGGACGAGCTCGTCGAGCAGGCGGTGGCGATCACGCCCGGCATCGAGTCGCCGACGGTGTCGCCACTGCACGAGCGCGGCTGGTCGGCCGTCCGCTCGATGGTGCCGCGCAAGGACACCAACCGGATCATGGACGAGCTCTGGGACGTCGGCGCGCGCGGCATCCTCGTCACCGACATCCACGCGTGCCGGTTGTGACCGCCGTGTCCGGCACCGTCGTCGAGTCGCGGCCCATCCGGGCGACGAAGATCGCGCAAGCGACGGCCGCGGCGGTCGTGATCCTGTTCGTCATCGTCGCCATCGTCATGAAGCGCGACAACGCGGGCGCGCGCTTCAGCGACAAGGATCAGGTCGCGACGGTCGTCGTCGGAATCATCATCGCGCTGACGATCCTGATGATCACGCGGCCGCGTCTCTACGCCGACGCGACCGCCGTCCGAACCCGCTCGTATGCCGGTGATTTCCGGACGATTCCGTGGGACGCGATCGTGTCGGTCGAGTTCCCGAGCAACGCGCGGTTCGCTCGGCTGGTCCTGCCCGGCGACGAGATCCTGGCGCTGTACGCCGTGCAGCGCGCCGACCGGCAGCACGCCGTCACCGTCATGCGCCAACTGCGGGCGCTGCACGCCGAGGTCAACGCCCGCTGATTCGAGCGCCGTTCTGGTAGAAAGACGGCGCTGACGTCCATTCCGTACAAGGAGTTCGCATGACCGAGGCCGCCGCCACCGCCCTGACGCCGCCCAGCGAGCTCACGCTGACCCCGCCGGCCCCGGTTGCCGAGGTGGCGCCGCAGAAGGCCGGGGGAATGGTGCCGATCCCGGCGGCCGCCCTGCCCGGCCTCGACGCCAAGGTCGACAGCTACGTCGATTCGATCCTGGCGCTCGACGTCCACTCGCCGGCCTTCACGGCCAAGGCCGACGATGTCCGGGCAATGGGCGACGACGAGATCCGCGCGTCGGCCGAGACGTCCAACAAGCTGTTGAACGCGCCGGTGCGCGCGATGCAGAAGGGCCCGATCAGCGAGGGCGGCAAGGTCGCGGAGTCCCTGCTGGACCTGCGCAAGACGATCGAGGATCTCGACCCGAAGCAGGCGACCGGCGTCAAGCGATTGCTCGGGATGATCCCGTTCGGCGACAAGCTGCGCGACTACTTCCACAAGTACGAGAGCGCCCAGGACCACCTCAACGCGATCCTGAAGGCGCTGCTCGACGGGCAGGACGAGTTGCGCAAGGACAATGCCGCCCTCGAACAGGAGAAGGTCCACCTCTGGGACACGATGCAGCGGCTCGCGCAGTACGCGTATGTCGCCGAGCACCTCGACGCCGCGCTCGTCGCGAAGATCGCCGAGATCGAGGCGACCGACGCCGACAAGGCGAAGACCCTGCGCGAAGACGTGCTCTTCTCGGTGCGGCAGAAGCATCAGGACCTGCTGACCCAGCTCGCGGTCTCGATCCAGGGCTACCTCGCGATCGACCTGGTGCGCAAGAACAACCTCGAATTGATCAAGGGCGTCGACCGGGCGAGCACGACCACCGTGGCCGCCCTGCGCACCGCCGTCATCGTTGCTCAGGCGCTGGCCAACCAGAAGCTCGTCCTCGACCAGATCACCGCGTTGAACGCGACGACGTCGAGCCTGATCGAGACGACATCGACGATGCTGGCCACCCAGGGCGTCGCCATCCAGAAGCAGTCGGCCGACGCGACGGTCAGCGTCGAGTCGCTCGAGCGCGCGTTCGCCACGATCTACACCTCGATGGACGCGATCGACACGTTCAAGATCCAGGCGCTCGACTCGATGGCCAAGACGGTGACCAGCCTGCAGACCGAGATCGACAAGGCCCAGTCCTACCTCACCCGCGTCCACGCCGCCGGCCCGTCGGACGTCGAGACCGGTTCGCTCGACCTCGACCCCCCGTCGGCTCGCTGACCCGTCGGCACTGGACGAGTACGGCATGGGGCGTTTGCGCGATGCCTGGACGGCGCTGCGCGGAAAGCGGGCCCCGGTCGCACCGGCCCGGCCGTCCGACCAGGACGAGATCATCCTGTCGCTCGACCGGCTGCAGACCGCCGCGAACGGACGGGTGCCGGACATGGTCGGGGCGCGCATCGATCGGATCGCCGGCATCGTGCGCGAGACGGTTCCGCGGCTGTCGAACCTCGGGCCGGGCAGCCGGCCAGGCGCACGACGTGCTGCGGACCGCGACGAGCTACCTGCCCGAGGCCGTCGGGGCCTACCTGCGGCTGCCCCGCAACTACGCCGACCATCGTCCGGTGTCGGGCGGCAAGACGTCCCTCGCCGTCCTGTGCGACCAGCTCGATCTGCTCGCCGCGAAGATGAACGATGTCTCCGATGCGGTCAATCGGGCCGACGCCGATGCGCTGGTCGCGCACGGTCGGTTCCTGGCCGAGAAGTTCGGGTCCGGCTCGCTCGCGCTCGACCCGGGGCTGCGGTGACCTCCGCGTTCGCCGCGGCCGTCGATCGTCTGCTGCGGGTGGGCGCCGAGGCCGGGGTCACCGAGGCGACCGTCCGGGCCGAGGCGGCCGCCCTGGCCGCGGCGGCGGCGGACGGGGTGACCGGCGCGCCGCCGGCTTGGGCCGACGAGTTCGGCGCCCACCCGACCGGATTCGACGCCGCCGCCCGGGCCGGATCGTCGTTCGCCGATCGTCCGACGCCCGTGCTGGCCGGGCTGGCGGCCGCGACCGCACCGGCGGCATCCGACTACGCGACCGCGCTGGCCGAGCTGGCGTCGGCCGCCTGTTCCTTGGGCGAGCCGAGCCTCCGGAGCCTGACTCGCGCCTCCGTGATCGCCGCGGCCCAGCTGCGCGCGGTGCGACCCGATTCGGGCAGGATCCCGCTGCCCTCGCCCATCACGGTGCGGACGCCGACTCCGACCTCGCCCAGCCGGGCCGACCGCGCCGACGAGCACTGGGCCGGCCGGGCCCGATCCGGCGGCGTCCGTCGACGCAGTCGATGCGGCGCGGGGCCGACCGCTGCCGCCGCGTCCGCCGTACCGCAGAAAACGCTGGCCGAGCTCCTCGACGAGCTCGACAGCCTGGTCGGGCTCGACTCGGTGAAAACGGAGGTGCGGCACCAGGCCGAGGTGATCCGGGTCGCGAAGCTACGCGCCGACAGCCATCTCAGGTCGCCGGCCCTGAGCCGCCACCTGGTGTTCGTCGGCAATCCCGGCACGGGCAAGACGACGGTCGCCCGGTTGGTCGGCGGCATCTACCGCGCCCTCGGCGTGCTCGAATCCGGGCCAGCTCGTCGAGTCCGATCGCTCGACGCTGGTGGCCGGCTACGTCGGACAGACCGCGATCAAGACCGCCGAGATCGCGACGTCGGCGCTCGGGGGAGTGCTCTTCATCGACGAGGCGTACGCGTTGGCCGGGGACGACTTCGGCCGCGAGGCGATCGACACGCTCGTCAAGCAGATGGAAGACCACCGCGACGACCTGGTCGTCATCGTGGCCGGCTACCCGGAACCGATGCAGGAGTTCGTCCATTCCAATCCGGGCCTCGCGAGTCGATTCCGGTTGACCCTGGATTTCGTCGACTACGCCGACGACGAACTCGTGTCGATCTTCGGCAAACTGGCCGCCGGATCCGACTACTCACCGACCGAGGACTGCGTCGGCCGGTTGCGCCGCATCCTGCTCGTTACGCCCCGCGACCAAGGCTTCGGCAATGCGCGCTTCGTCCGGAACCTATTCGAATCGGCCGTCGTTCGGCAGGCGTGGCGACTTCGCGACCAGAGCAGTCCGACCGTGGCGCAGTTGCGTGAGCTGACCGCCGACGATCTCGGCGACGAACCCGAACCCCTCACCGCGCCCGAGCCAGCCGCGACCGACGCCCGAGCCAGCCGCGACCACGCCCGAGCCAGCCCAGTGACGATCAGCTCGACGCTCCCGGCTGCGGCGGTCCCCGCGGTGGCGCGCCGCCGCAGCCGCCTCGGCCGGTTCCTCGAGGGCACGCCCGGACGGTTGCGCATCGCCGGTGCCACAGCGGTGATCGCCTGCCTGCTCTTCGGGGGGCTGGCGTTCGTCGCGACCAATAGCCGCGCGTCCGCCCTGAGCGACGCCCGGGCCGATGCCGAGCAACTCGTCCGCATCCAGGCGATCGAAACGAGCCTGCTGTCCGCCGACGCAAATCTCACCAACGCCTTCCTCGTCGGCGGATCGGAGCCGGCCGCCGCGCGGACCGCGTACGCGAGCGGCATCTCCGAGGCCTCGGAGACCCTGGCCACCGCGGCCGGCGTCAACTCCGGCGATGCGGCGGTCCTGGCCGCGGTCGACGACGCGATCATCCCGCTACACCGGGCTCGTCGAGTCGGCCCGGGCCAACAATCGACTCGGCTACCCGATCGGTGCGGCGTACCTGCGGCAGGCCACCGATCTGCTGCGCAGCGACGCGTTGCCGCCCTTGCAGAAGTTGCTCACCACCGAACGGTCGCGCGTCGAGAACGCCTATTCGACGAGCGCGCGGGCAGCGTACGTGCTGGCCGCCGCGATCGTCCTCGGGCATCGGCGGCCTCGTCGGCGTCCAGATCTGGCTGGCCGGCCGCACCCGGCGAGTGCTGAACATTCCGCTCGTCGTGGCCACGCTCGCCGTGATCGTCGTCGGGGCGATCACGGCGCTCGTCATGGCGGTCGGTCAGAGCAAGGCGAACACCGTCCGCCACGGCGCGTACTTCGCGACGGTCGAACTGGCGACCGCTCGGATCGACGCGTTCGACGCCAAGAGCAACGAGAGCCTGACGCTGATCGCCCGGGGCTCCGGCCAGACGTACGAAGCGAGCTTCCAGACGCTCGCCGCGAACGCGACGGCGATCCTCGACGACGCTGCTCGGCGCGACGGCATCGACGGCTCGGCCCAGGCGTTCGCGGACTATCTCCTCGTCCACAAGCAGATCCGCAGCCTCGACGACGGCGGCAGCTGGGACGACGCGGTCGCGCTGGCGACCTCGGGATCAGCCGGTGCCAACGTGAGATTCGCCGCGTTCGACTCGGCGTCGTCCTCGGCGTTGACCGCGCAGGCGGGCACCCTGAACAGCCGACTCGGTGCCGCCCGGTCGTCGCTGCCACTCGTCGCCTGGGTCGGGCTGCTCGTCGGCGTGCTCGCGGCGGCGGCGGCCGGAGCCGGCGTCGGACAGCGGCTTCGGGAGTACCGATGACGGCCCGCTGGCTGGCCGTCGTCGCTGCTGCGGCCATGACGCTGAGCGCCTGCTCGGCCGGATCGACGCCCCCGTTGCCGACCGTCGCCGCGAGTCCGTCGGCGAGCCCGTCCGCGGCGGCTTCCGTCGCCCCGCTCGCGGGCTGCAACGACAACGACTCGACCCGGGTGGAGTCGTACGCGCCGGGCGGCTCCGTCGCGCAGCTGATGAGCGGGACGACCGTCGACGCGATCAAGAAGCGCGGGCGGCTGATCGCCGGCGTCTCGGCCGACAACCTGCTGTTCGGCTACCGCGACCCGTTGAGTGGCAATCTCGAAGGCTTCGACATCGACATGGTGAGTGCGGTCGCGAAGGCGATCTTCGGCACCGCCACCGGCCACGTGCAGTACGTCGTCGTGAGCTTCAGCCAGCGCATCCCGGCACTGACCTCCGGGCAGGTCGACCTCGTCGCCGACATCATGACCATCAACTGCGCCCGGTGGGCCCAGATCGCGTTCTCGACCGAGTACTTCCACGCCGGCCAGCAGGTGCTGGCTCGGCGCGATTCCACGATCACCGGCATCGGCGACCTGAACGGCAAGAAGGTGTGCACCGCGACGGGATCCACGAGCAGCGAGAAGCTGAAGAGCAGCTACCCGAAGGTCGACGCCGTGCTGGTTGCCGACATCAGCGATTGCATGGTGTTGTTCCAGCAGGGCAGTGTCGACGCGATCATGTCCGACAACACGGTCGTCGCGGGATTCGCGGCCCAGGACCCGTACGCCCGGGTCGTCGGGCCGCAGATCACCAGTGAGCCGTACGGGCTGGGCATCCCCAAGCAGAACACCGACTTCGTCCGGTTCGTCAACGCCGTGCTCGAGCAGATGCGGACGGACGGCACGTGGGCGAGGATCTACTCGACCTGGCTGACCGGGTCCGTTCCGACGCCCCCGGTGGCGGTGTACGGCCGTGGCTGAGAACGTCCTGGCGATGCCGCCCGATCCACCGGGCTCGCTGACGGCTCCGGCCGGACCCGGATCCGTTCTGGCCTACCTCGACGCACTGGGGCGCTGGCGCGATCAACTCCGCGCCGCGCTCGACGCGCTCGACCGCCGCGCTCAGGTCGCGACGAATCCGGCCGGATTCACAGGCGATCTGACCCTCGCGATGTCGCTGTGGCAATCGATCGACCGGCGCACCGCGGAGCTCGTCGCGGCCTGGGACAGCGGGCGGGTCGGTCCCCGCGAACTCGCCGCGATCGCCGTGCTCATGTTCGGGCGACTCCCGGATGCGCTCGGCAACGCGTCCGCGTTCTCGCTCGCCGAAGCGACCACCCTGGCCGCCGCTCTCGAGGCGCGGCTCGCGTCGCGCCTGGACACCGACTCGATTGCCGGCTCCGGGGCCGCCGCGCGGGTCCAGCCCGCCGCGTGACGGGTTGAACCGCTGCCAGGCGTTGGCGGCCACTCTCGGCCAGCCGGCCACCGATGCCGACTCGTTGCTGGCCGACCTCGACGCGGCAGTGACCGGCTCGCTGAACCATGCGGCGCTCGGACGCTGAGATCAGCCGAATCGCCGATGCCGCCGACCGGCTCGAAACCGACCTGATCAAGCACGCATCCGTGCGATCGAGAACCGAAGCGCTGGCCGCGAAGCTCACCACGCGCGTGGCCGAACTGACCGCGCTCGAGGTCGAGGTGCGTGCGCAGGCGACCCAGTGCGCCGACAAGGTGATGCGGCCGCCGCGGCTGGGCATCGCCGAGGTCTCGGTGCTCGGCGCGGTCCCGGCGTTGCCGAAGCGCGGCGACGCCCCGGCTGATTGGGCCGCCGCCCGTACCGCGCTCGATGCGCTACGCAGCCCGGCTCGACCTGGTGGCGGCCAGTCTGGCCGAGGCCAAGCGCCGGTACGAGGCACCCTTGGCGGATCGAGCCGAACTGCGCGGCCTGACCGAGGCGTATGCGGCGAAGGCCGCCGCGGCCGGTCTCGCCGAGGACCCCCAGCTCAGCGAATCGTTCGCCGCCGTCCGCGCGATGTTGTGGCGCGCCCCCTGCGATCTCGCCGCCGCCCGTCCGCTCGTCGACACCTACGTCCGCCTCGTGCAGCAGCGGATGGGACGGACTACCCCGTCGGTGCGCGGTGACCGGGTCGCGGGCATCGAACGGGACACCGCATGAGTACCGCCATCGTGTGCACGCAACCCGGTGCGGCGGAATCATCGAGGACGGCTACTGCAACGTCTGCGGGATGCCGGCGGCGGTGACCCACATCGATGCCTCGCACTGCGCGCAGCCCGGCTGTACGGCGACGATCGAGGACGGCTACTGCCACGTCTGCGGAGCGCCGTCCGGCCCGACCGGATCGCGCGTCACGGCCCCGAGCCGGGCGACGGCGGGAGCGACCGGCGGCGGTTCGTCGATGCTGGCGACCGCGGCGATCGGTTCCGCGCGCGCGGGGGCGACCCGTCCGACCCGTCGCATCACGTCGACGCGGCCGACGTCACCGACCTGGGCGCAGGTCTCACGACGGTGCCGTCCACGCCGGTCGCCGACCCGCGCAGCGTGATCCTGGCCGATCCGCAGATGTCCGGAGGACAAACGGTTCTGCGCCGTCGTGCGGCGCACCGGTCGGGCGCGGTCGCGACGGATCAGCCCGGCCGCACCGAGGGATTCTGCCGCGAAGTGCCGCACCGCGTTCTCCTTCGCGCCCGAAGCTCGTCGCCGGCGACCTCGTCGGCGGGCAGTACGAGGTCGTCGGCGCGCTCGCCCACGGCGGCCTGGGCTGGATCTACCTGGCCCGGGACCGCAACGTCTCCGACCGCTGGGTCGTGCTCAAGGGCCTGCTCAACACCGGCGACGCCGACGCCGTACGCCGCGGCGGTGGCCGAGCGCCAGTTCCTGGCCGAGGTCGCAGCACCCGCTCATCGTCGAGATCTACAACTTCGCCCAGCACGACGGCGCCGGCTACATCGTCATGGAGTACGTCGGCGGCCGTCGCTGAAGCAGATCCTCGAAGCAGCGCCGCGCGGCCAACGGCGGCCGCACGACCCGCTCCCGCTCGACCAGGCCATCGCCTACGTCATCGAGATCCTGCCCGCGTTCGGCTACCTGCACCGCCAGGGCCTGATCTACTGCGACTTCAAGCCCGACAACGTCATCCAGACCGGCGACGCCGTGAAGCTCATCGACCTCGGCGGCGTGCGCCGCGTCGACGACCGACCAGAGCGCGATCTACGGCACCGTCGGCTTCCAGGCCCCCGAGGTCGCCGACGGTCGGGCCGTCGGTCGCCAGTCGACATCTACACCATCGGCCGCACGCTGGCGGTGCTGGTCATGGACTTCCGCGGCTACCAGTCGACCTACGTCGACCACCCTGCCGCCGTCGCCGACACCCCGCTGTTCCAGCGCTACGACTCGCTCTACCGGGTCCTGCTGAAGGCCACCGCCAGCCAACCCGAACGACCGCTTCCAGTCCGCCGACGAGATGCGCGACCAGCTGCTCGGCGTGCTGCGCGAGATCGTGGCCGCCGACCGCCGGCGCGCCGGCCGGCCGGCAGTCGACGCCGTCGGCGCTTTCGGCTCGCCGGCCGCGACGGGCGCGACCACTCGACTGGCCGAGCTCCCGCCGCTGCGGGTCGATCGCGGCCGATCCCGGCGACGGCCTGGCTGGCCAGCGTCTCGATCGACGACCCGCTGCAGCGGCTGGCCGCGCTCGACAACGCGCCGATCGACACCGTCGAGGTCCACCTGGCCCGGCGCCGGGCCGCGATCGAGGTCGGCCGATTCGATCTCGGTGACCACGGCCATCGACCGCATGCTCGGCGACGATCCGTGGGAATGGCGCGCGGTGTGGACCGCCGGGTCTGGCCGCGCTCGCCCGACACGACGGCCCGGTGCGCGACCCAGGCCTTCAACACCGTCCTCGGCCAGGTGCCGGGGGAGTTGGCGCCGAAGCTCGCCCTGGCGGCTGGCCTGCGAGTTGACGGCGCAGACCTCCGTCTCGCAGGAGCTCTATCGGACGTGCGCCAGGGTCGACGCGAACTACGTCGCGCCGGCCGCGTTCGGTCTGGCCCGGCACGGCGCTGATCGGGCACGATGTGCCAGCCGCCCTGGCCGCGCTCGACCTGATCGGCCCGACGAGCGGGGCTTACGTCGACCGCCCGGCAGACCCGGGCCGAGATCCTCGTCGACGCGGGCCTGGGGTTGTCAGGCCTGGCGCAAGCGCTCGGTTCGATCGAGCGGGTCCCGATCGATCCGCGCGAGCGCGAACGGCTCAACGTCCGTGTGTTCACCTCGGCCGTCGACGCCGTACGCGCCGGTTCACGCCGAGCCGAAAGTGGTCATTTGCTGGCGTGCCGGCCACCGAGCGGGCCCTGCGAGGGGCCGCCGAAGACGCCTATCGCCGGCTGGCCGCCCTGACGCCCGACCTCGATGAGCGGATCCGCCTCGTCGACGCCGCGAACTCGATCCGACCGCGGACACTCGCATGACCGCCGGCCGGACCTGCCCGTCGTGCGGCGTTGCCGTGACGTCGCAGGACGCGTTCTGCGAGAGCTGCGGGCAGCCACTCGGCGGCGCCGACCCCACGCCGGCGCCCCGTCCACCGGCCGATCACTCGGTCGGCACGCACCTCATCGCGCCGCCGTCGCCCGAGCCGAGTGAGCCTACGCAGCCGATCGAGCCGCCGGCCGTGTGCGCGCAGTGCGGCGGCGCGGTCGGGGCCGATGGTTGGTGCACGGTGTGCGGCGCCCGGGGCTCGAACGGACGCGAGCACGTCGTCGCCCAGCCACTGCCGTGGGTCGCGGGCGTCAGCGATATCGGAGTTGTCCATGCGCGCAATGAGGACGCTTTGGCCCTGGACGCACGCCCCGGCTGGGCGGCCCTGGTCGTCTGCGACGGCGTGACGACCGCGACCGACAGCGACGTCGCGGCCGACGCCGCCGTCCGCGCCGCCATCGCCGTCCTGTCGGCGGCCCCGGCCGCCCCGGCGTCATCACCGGCCGTCCGAATCGATCACTGGGCCGATCAGCTCAGCGCCGCCGCGCGCTCGGCCGATGCCGCCGCCGACGCCGCGGCCGGCGGCACCGTCGACAACCCCCCGTCCTGCACGTTCGTCGCGGCGGTCGTCGACGACGACGTGGTCGTCTGCGGCTGGGTGGGCGACAGCCGGGCGTACTGGCTGCCGGACGGCGGCCCGGCGCAACAACTGTCGGTCGACGACTCGTGGGCGTCGGCCCAGATCGCGGCGGGCGTCGACCGGGCCGTTGCCGAGGCGGGCCCGCGCGCCCACGCGATCACGAAATGGCTGGGCGCCGACAGCCCCGACGTCGACCGCGTCGATCGCGACGACGACGGCGACCGGCGCCGGCTGGTTGCTCGTCTGCAGTGACGGGCTCTGGAACTACTGTTCGACGGCTGACGAGCTCGCCGTGATCGTGGCCGACCGACGAGAGAGCGAGCCACTCGCGCTCGCCGAAGCGCTGGTCGCCTGGGCGAACACACAAGGCGGCCACGACAATGTGACGGTGGCCCTGGCTCGGCTCGTCCCGACCGCAGAGCCGTTTGACATCCCGCCGCGTGAACGCCCCGCCACATGACCACCCGGTGACCTGACCGAACCGCTCGAGGGAGTCGACACGATGGCCAACTGGACCGCCGAGGTGTTCCAGAACGAGTACCTGCCCGATGGCGCGACCGACGTCCACGCGATCGTGACGGTGACGTGCGCGAATTCGGGGCAGGCCGGTAGCAGCGGCATCGCGGCCGGCGAGGTGATCGTCATCGACTGCTCGGGCTCGATGATGAATCCGCGCACGAAGATCACCGCCGCTCGGCAGGCCGCCACCGTCGCCATCAACGAGATCGCCGACGGCACGTGGTTCGGCGTGATCGCCGGATTGGGTCTGCCGCAGCAGGTCTACCCGTACTCGGGCATGGTCCAGGCCGGTCCGCGGACCCGGGCCGAAGCGGCGCAGGCGGTCGCCCAACTCGAGCCCAACGGCGGCACCGCCTTGGGCCACTGGCTGCTCGCGGCCGATGCCCTGTTCGAGCAGTCACCGGCTCGGCAGCGCCACGCGATCCTGCTCACCGACGGCAAGAACGAGGGCGAATCCCGCGACACGTTTCAGGACGCGGTCACGCGGGTCACCGGCAAGTTCCAGTGCGATTGCCGAGGCGTCGGCGCCGACTGGGACGTGAACGAGCTGCGCGGTATCTCGACCGCCCTGCTGGGATCGGTCGGCCTGATCGCGAATCCGGCGGACATGGCCGACGACTTCCGCGACATGATGCGGGTGGCGATGGGCCGCGGTGTCGCGGACGCCACCCTCAAGGTCTGGGCCCCGCAGGGCGCCGAGGTGCTCTTCGTCCGGCAGGTCGCCCCCTCCATCGAGGACCTGACCGATCGCCGCACGGTCCTGTCGCCGTTGATTTCGTCGTTCCCGACCGGTGCCTGGGGCGACGAGTCGCGCGACTATCACGTCGCCGTACGGGTCGCGGCGAAGCCGATCGGCGCCGAGCAGTTGGCCGGCCGGGTCCAGCTGGAGGTCGGCGGTGCCGTGGTCGCGCAGGGCCTGGTCAAGGCGCTCTGGTCGAGCGACGCAGCGCTGACCACGCGCATCAATCCGGCCGTCGCGCACTACACCGGCCAGGCCGAGCTCGCGGCCGCGATCCAGGAGGGCCTGGCCGCCAAGGCGGTCGGTGACGAGGCGACGGCCACCTTCAAGCTCGGCCGCGCCGCCAAACTCGCCGCTGACACCGGCAACGAGGACGCGACCAACAAGTTGAAGAAGGTCGTCGACATCGACGATGCCGAGACGGGAACCGTTCGCCTCAAGCGAGACGTCGCCAAGCTCGACGAGATGGCGCTCGACACGAGCTCGACGAAAACCACCCGCGTGCGGCCCTCATGACCTACCAATGCCCGAACGGGCACCAGTCGGCGACGGACGACTTCTGCGACGTCTGCGGCGCGCCGATCACCGCGCCCGGTGTCGCCGGGTCGTCGTCCAATGCTGCGCCGCCCTCGGCAGCCGCGGCGCTGCCCTCGTCTCCAGAAGCTCCGTCGCTTCCAGAAGCTCCGTCGTCTCCAGAAGCTCCGTCGTGCTCCAGAAACACCGCCCTCGGCGGCGCCGGCTCACACCAAACCCTGCCCGAACTGCGGGACGGCCAACTCGGCGGACTCGCTGTTCTGCGAGGACTGCGGTTACGACTTCGCGACCGGCCAGCTGCCCCCTCCACTCACCACCGACCCCGATGGCGCACCGAACGCGGCCACCCCGGCGCCGCCGTCGCTCGCGGACGTCGACTGGGTCGCCGAGATCTGGGTCGATCCGGACTGGTTCGCGCACGAGGGCGCCGAAGGTGGTTGCCCGACGAGCGGCGCGCCGACGGTCGTCGCGTTGCGAGGGAGCACGGCGTTGATCGGGCGACGCTCACGCAGCCGCAACCTGAACCCCGAGATCGACTGCAGTTCGGACGGCGCGATCTCACACAACCACGCCGAGCTGGCCCGGACGGGGGATCAGTGGTCGGTGCGCGATCTGGGATCCACCAATGGCACGTACGTCGGGCGGCCCGGTGCCGACCTGCCGGCTCAGGCACTCCCGCCGAGGTCGGCGCACGATCTCGCCGACGACGAGCGGATCTACCTGGGGGCCTGGACGCGGATCATCGTCCGGCGGGCGACCGCCACCGAGCGCGCGGGCTGATCAGCGCAGGTACTTCTCGCCCGGACCTTCGCCGGCCTCGTCCGGGTAGGAGGATGCTTCGCGGAAGGCCTGCTGCAGGGTCCGGACGCCGTCGCGCAACGGCTGGCGGTGGATGCCGAGGAAATCCTGGGAGGCCGCCACGAGCCCGGCGAGCGACGTGATCAGCCGCCGGGCCTCGTCCAGATCGATGTTCGGCTCGCCGCCGGACGCCAGACCCAGCTTCTCGGCGGACGCGCTCATCAGCATGACCGCCGCCCGGCTGATGACCTCGACGGCCGGGATGTCGGCCAGCTCGCGGACCGGCAGGTCGTCGAGGCGCTCGAAACCGTGGGCCGGCAACGGGATGCCGTCGACCGGGTGCGGCTGCGACGCGCTGCCCGGAACGCCCGGTTCGGCCGGGGTCGCGGCGCTCGCGTCGGCGGCGGACGGTGCTTCGTCGATTAAGTTTCCGTCGGACACGCTGCTACCCTGTCATTGCGACCAGCCTCCGTTTCACGCGGGGGTGTGCAAGCGGAAGCCACCGAGCCTCCCACCCGAGCCGCCAGCAGCATTCGGCGTGCCGGGTTCCGGTCCGATCCGGGTCCGGCCTCGCGCCGTGACCAGGCCTGGCGCAGCCGCGCCGGGAGTGCCCTGCCCAGGGCGCGTTCGGACTGGTCGGTTCATGGCCCCGTGCGCACCGGCGCAGCGGGGCCGCCGCGTTTCTCGGCCGGCCCCGTGAACCACCCAGACGACCCAAGGAGGTCCCATTAGCTCCGAACCGAGGATCAACGACAGGATCCGTGTCCCCGAGGTCCGACTCGTCGGCCCCGAGGGCGAGCAGGTCGGCATCGTGCCGATCGGCAAAGCCCTCGAGCTCGCCGCCGAAGCAGACCTGGATCTGGTCGAGGTCGCACCGATGGCGCGTCCGCCCGTCTGCAAGCTCATGGACTACGGCAAGTTCAAGTACGAGAGCGCGCAGAAGGCGCGAGAGGCCCGGCGCAATCAGGCCCTGACCGTCATCAAAGAGATGAAGCTCCGCCCGAAGATCGACTCGCACGACTACGAGACCAAGAAGGGTCACGTCGAGCGGTTCCTCAAGGCCGGCGACAAGGTCAAGGTCACGATCATGTTCCGCGGACGCGAGCAGTCCCGGCCCGAGTTGGGCTTCCGGCTGCTGCAGCGCCTCGCCGAGGACATCCAGGAACTCGGATTCGTCGAATCGTCACCCAAGCAGGACGGCCGCAACATGATCATGGTCGTCGCGCCGCACCGTGGTGGTGGCGGCAAGGCGACCCGGCTGCCTCGCGAAGCCGACGCGCTCGTCACCGACACGCTCGTGGTCGACGCCGGGGTGGACGCGGTCCAGGCCGAATAACCGAACGTCGAACCACCGAAACGACTGCACCAGCCCGCGAGGGCTTCGATAGAGGACGAACACATGCCCAAGAACAAGACCCACAGCGGGATCAAGAAGCGCATCAAGGTCACCGGCAGCGGCAAGTTGCTGTTCGAGCGCGCCGGCAAGCGCCACCTGCTCGAGCGCAAGCCGTCGCGTCTCACCCGTCGACTCACCGGCACCACCGAGATCGCCGACGCCGACGCCCCGCGTGTGAAGAAGATGCTCGGTCGCTGACGCGTCCGCACCCACCCCTATCCACTGCCGCATCGCGCGGCCTGAACAACCTGAGGAACCACCGTGGCACGCGTCAAGCGGGCAGTGAATGCCCAGAAGAAGCGCCGTTCGACTCTCGAAGCCGCCTCCGGCTACCGCGGCCAGCGCTCGCGGCTCTACCGCAAGGCCAAGGAGCAGCTGCTCCACTCGGCCACCTACGCCTATCGCGACCGTAAGGCCAAGAAGGGCGACTTCCGCCAGCTCTGGATCACGCGGATCAACGCGGCCGCCCGCGCGAACGACATGACGTACAACCGGCTCATCCAGGGCTTGCGCCTGGCCGGCGTCACCGTCGACCGCAAGGTGCTGGCCGACCTGGCCGTCACCGATGAGGCCGCATTCGCCAAGCTCGTCGAGGTCGCCCGCGCGGCCGTGGCCGAGGTCGGGACCGGCGGAGCCGTCGCGCAGACGTCCGCCGCCTGATCGTTCTCCGTTGCTGAGCGACACAAACGCCCGGCTCGCTTCCGCCCGACGGCTCACCAGCCGTCGAGAGCGTCGCGAGACCGGGCGTTTTCTCGCTGAGGGCGTCCAGGCCGTCCGCGAGGCGCTGCGGAACCCCGACCAGGTCGTCGAGGTCTTCGTGACTGCCGAGGCACTCGACCGCAATGCCGCCCTGCTCGACGGCGTCGAGGTGTCCGAGATCAGCGCGAAGGCCGCCGCCGCTCTGTCCGAGACGGTGACCCCACAGGGCCTCGTGGCCGTGTGCCGGCGTCCTGGGATCACCGGTGACGACGTCCTCGCCCGGTCACCGCGACTGTCCGTCGTCCTCGTCGAGCCGAACGACCCGGCCAACGTCGGCGCGATCATCCGCACCGCCGACGCCGCGGGGGCCGACGCCGTGATCGTCGACGGTGGGTCCGATCCGTTCGGCGGCAAGGCCGTGCGGGCCAGTGTCGGCAGCATCTTCCACATCGCGGTGGCCGAGTGCGCCGCCGAGGACTGGTTCGCCGCAGCGACGGCGGCCGGAGTCACCGTGCTGGCGACCAGCGGACGCGGCGACCGCACCCTGGACGAGCTGATCGACGACGACACCCTCGCGCGCCCTTCGGTGTGGGTGTTCGGCAACGAAGCGCACGGGCTACCCGACTCGGTCCTCGAGCGCGCCGACCGCGTCGTGCGCGTGCCGATCTACGGCGCCGCCGAGAGCCTGAATCTGGCCGCCGCGGCGGCCGTCTGCCTGTATGCGAGCGCCCGGGCGCAACGGCCCGGAAGGCGCTGAGAGCCCCCTGCGTTGCACCCCGGAGCCGTCCGATCTCCGTGGTAACTTCGCGTAAATCCTGATCCCGATGCCTGCGCGAAAGGCTGCCGTACTGCCATGAGCTACATCACCCTGCCGGCGTTCGACGCGACCGGCTACGTCGTCCTCGACCCCTACGACCAGTCGCAGGATCCGCAGGAATGGCTCGACATCACCTATGTCGACTGGAAGTCCTCGGGCGACACGCGCTTCGCGCCGCTCGCCAGTGCCTACGGCGACCTCGAGTGCAACGGTTTCTGGAACCACACGCCCGCCAAGACCGACAAGGACGGTGTGTGGGTCGAGCAGAACATCGCGGTGGCGCCGCGGCTGAAGGCCCGCGCCGAGGAGCCGGGTGCCAACATCGGCCGCTGCCGGGTGATCGAGCTCCAGCCCAACAGCTACGCCGACTGCATCTACAACCTGCATCGTGACGACAACAATCGGCTCAACCCCGAGGGCACCGGTTGGATCGTGCGCGGCTTCTTCAACCTCACCGACAACCCCGACTCGGTCATGATCCTGCGCGAGGACCGGGACGACCCGGCCACCGAGACCCGTATCCCGCTGCCGGCCGGCACCCAGTCGATCATCGACACCCAGCGCCTCTGGCACGCCGTCTGGCACCCGGGCGTCGAACCGCGGTACTGCCTGATCACCTCGTGGGAGTGCGGCCCCGAGCTGGGCGCGTACCTCGACGCGAAGAACGCGGTGTCGAAGGTCGACAGCCTGCCGATCAGCGCCGAGCTCATCGACGCCGCCCAGCTCGAGGTCAACCGCCGTCGGGCCGAGCGGGCCGCCAAGCTCGCCGCCGCCAACGGCGGCATGGACTCGCCGATGGAGGAAGTCCGCTCCGAAGCCTGAGCAGTGTTGTGGCTGTGGCCGTCCGCGTCGAGCGGGCGGCCACATCGCAACGGTCGGCCTCCTAGACTCAACGGACAGCCCGCGCCCGTCGACTTCCGAGGAATCCGCATGCCTGCCGCCAGTTCGAACTTCGATCCGGTCGAGGTCGAGTTCGCTGTCGTCGGACGTCCTCGAACTCGAGGTCAAGGCGGCCCACGCCGCCATCGCCGCGGCGACGTCCTTGGACGAACTGAAGGCGGCGCGGCTCGCCCACGACGGCGACCGCTCGCCGCTCGCGCTCGCGAATCGCGAGATCGGAGCGCTGCCACCGGCCGCCAAGAAGGCGGCCGGCCTGCGGCTCGGGGCCGCGCGCAAGGACGTGCAGAACGCGATCGCGGCGCGTCAGAGCGAGCTCGAGCGACGTCGCGACGAGCAGGTGTTGGACGCCGAGCGCGTCGACGTGACGCTGCCGACCGACCGCCGGTTGACGGGCGCGCGCCATCCGCTCACCACGATCCAGGAACGCATCGAGGACGTGTTCGTGGCGATGGGTTACTCCGTCGCCGAGGGGCCCGAGCTCGAGGCCGAGTGGTACAACTTCGACGCGCTCAACATGGGCCCCGACCACCCGGCCCGCTCGATGATGGACACCTTCTTCGTCGGATCCGAGGACTCCGGCCTGGTGCTGCGTACCCACACCTCGCCGGTCCAGACCCGCACGATGCTCACGCGCAAGCCGCCGATCTACGTCATCTGCCCGGGCAAGTCGTTCCGCACCGACGAGCTCGACGCCACGCACACCCCGGTCTTCCACCAGGTCGAGGGGCTCGTCATCGACGAGGGCATCACGATGGCGCACCTCAAGGGCACGCTCGACCACCTCGCCGCTGCGATGTTCGGCCCCGGCATCGTGACCCGGCTGCGCCCGTCCTACTTCCCGTTCACCGAGCCGAGCGCCGAGCCGGATCTGCGTGTGCTTCGTCTGCCGCGGGGACTCTGTCGGTAACCCCGATCGGCCCTGCCGGACGTGCGGCAGTACCGGCTGGATCGAGTGGGGCGGCTGCGGCATGGTCAACCCGCGGGTGCTGGTCGCGTGTGGCATCGACCCCGAGCGGTACAGCGGGTTCGCGTTCGGCATGGGGATCGAGCGGACGTTGATGTTCCGCAACAGCGCTCGCCGACATGCGCGACATGGTCGAGGGCGATGTGCGCTTCACCCAGGCCTTCGGAATGGAGAGCTGACGTGCCCGGCGGTGGAGTCGTTCATGCGCCGGTCGATTGGCTGGCCGAGTTCGTCGCAGCTGCCCGAGGGGCTGAGCGTCGCGGATCTCGGCCGACGCGCTCGTCCGGGTCGGGCTCGAGGTCGAACGAATCGACGCGCCCGGCGAGGCGCTCGACGGTCCGATCGTCGTCGGCCGGGTCGTCGACTTCGCCGACGAGCCGCAGAAGAACGGCAAGACGATCCGGTGGTGTCAGGTCGACGTCGGCGAAGCGGAGCCGCGCGGCATCGTCTGCGGGGCCCACAACTTCGCCATCGGCGATCTTGTCGTGGTGTCGCTGCCGGGCGCCGTGCTGCCCGGCGGCTTCGCGATCACGGCGCGCAAGACCTACGGACACGTCTCGGACGGAATGATCTGCTCGGTCCGCGAGCTCGGGATCGGCGACGACCACGCCGGCATCCTGATCCTGCCGGCCGATTCGGCGTCGCCGGGCGACGCGGCGATCGGCGTCCTCGGCCTCGATGAGGCGATCCTCGAAATCGCGGTGACGCCCGACCGCGGCTACTGCCTGTCGATGCGCGGGCTGGCTCGCGAGGCGGCCGGCGCGCTCGGCGTCGGCTACCGCGACGTCGCCGACGCCGTGACGGTGCCACCCGCCGACGGCGCGGCCTACGACGTCATCGTCGACGACCCGATCGGTTGCGACCGTTTCTCGGCTCGCTACGTCACCGGACTCGATCCCGCCGCCGCCGAGCCCGTCGTGGATGCGCCACCGGCTGCGCGCGGCCGGCATGCGCTCGATCTCGCTGGCAGTCGACGTGACCAACTACGTCATGCTCGAGACCGGCCAGCCGCTGCACGCCTTCGATCGTGGGCGGCTGTCGGGCCCGATCCGGGTCCGTCGCGCGCATCCGGGCGAGAAGCTGCGCACCCTCGACGACACGGTCCGCGAGCTGCATCCGGAGGACCTGCTGGTCACCGACGACACCGGCCCGATCGCGCTGGCCGGCGTGATGGGCGGGGCGTCCACCGAGATCAGCGACTCGACGACCGAGGTCGCTGCTCGAGGCCGCCCACTGGGATCCTTCCGCGATCGCCCGGGCCGTCCGCCGACACCGGCTGCCCAGCGAGGCCGCCAAGCGCTTCGAGCGGGGTGTCGATCCCGAGATCGCCGCGGCCGCGCTGCAGCGGTGCGTCGACCTGCTTTGTGAATTCGGTGGCGCCACGGCCGGGGCGGGCTACACCGTCGTCGGCGAGGCGATCGCTGCGGCCGCGATCACGATGGCGGCCGACTCGCCCGACCGAGCTCGGTGGCCTGTTCCTCTCGCGGGAGCGGGTCGTCGAACATCTGGTCGCGGTGGGTTGCCGGGTCGAGGGTGACGAGATCCTGGTCGTCCGGCCGCCCTCGTGGCGACCCGACCTCACCGGGCCGGCCGACCTCGTCGAAGAAGTGCTGCGACTCGAGGGCTACGGCAACGTCCCGTCGAGCCTGCCGACTCCGCCACCCGGGACGGGACTGACCGCCCGCCAGCTGCTGCGGCGGGCCACTTCCCGGGCCCTCGGCGCGGCCGGCTTCACTGAAGTGTTCGGCTATCCGTTCGTCTCGCCGACGGTGCACGACGCGTTCGGTCTGGCGGCCGACGACCCACGCCGACGCGCCGCTCGCGTCGTCAATCCGCTGTCGGAGGCTGAACCCGAGCTGCGCACCTCACTGCTGCCCGGGCTGCTGTCGATGCTGACCCGCAATGTCGGTCGCGGGTCGCGCGACGTCGCGTTGTACGAGGTCGGACAGGTCTTCCTGCCGCGGCCGGCGCAGCCGCCGATGCCCCGTCCCGGCATCGCGCACCGGCCCTCCGACGAGGAGTTGGCCGGTCTCGACGCAGCGCTGCCCGATCAGCCCCGGCATGTCGCGGTCGTTCTGACCGGCGAGCTCGACCGTCCCGGCTGGTGGGGCGGTGGACGGGCCGCGACCTGGTCCGACGCTGTCGAGGCGGCCCGCGTCGTCGCGTCGCGCGGCCCGCGCCGAGCTGACCGTCCGGCCCGCTGTCGAGGCACCGTGGCACCCCGGTCGCTGCGCCGAACTGGTGCTTGGCGAGCGGGTCGTCGGTCACGCCGGCGAGCTGCATCCGCGGGTGGTCGCGGCGTTGGACCTGCCGCCGCGCACCTGCGCCATGGAACTCGACCTCGACGCTTTCGCGCCGCCGGCGCCGGCGCCGGCGCCGGTCGATCTCGCCGTTCCCGCCGGTCCTGCTCGACATCGCGCTCGTCGTTCCCGCATCGGTCGCGGCCGTCGGACGTCCAGGCGGCCGTGCGAGCGGGAGCAGGCGAGCTGCTCGAGTCGGTCCGCCTGTTCGACGTCTACGCCGACGAAGCCCGCTCGGGGCCGGCGCACAAGTCCCTGGCGTTCGCGCTGCGGTTCCGCGCCCCCGACCGCACGCTCACCGTCGACGAGGCGACTGCAGCGCGCGACGCCGCCGTCGCTCGGGCCGCTGCCGAGTGCGGCGCGCGTCTGCGCGGATTGACCGACGTCGACTGTATGAACTTGCGTACTCGTGCATAATCCTTCACATGGGTTATCGGGTTGGAGTAGCGGGCGCGAGCGGTTACGCCGGCGGTGAGCTGCTGCGGCTGCTCGCCGCGCATCCCGACCTCGACGTGGTGGCGGTCACGGCCAACGCCAACGCCGGGCAGCCGCTCGGCGTCGTCCATCCCGGGCTGCGCAGCCTCGCGCGACCTGCCGCTGATCGAGACGACCCCGGACGCGTTCGCCGACCTCGACCTCGTGTTCCTGGCGCTGCCGCACGGCGCGTCCGGCGCAGTTCGCGCAGCGTGCTGCCGGCGGCGGTCAAGATCGTCGACTTCGGCGCCGACCACCGGCTGACCGACGCGGGCGTCTACGAGCGCTACTACGGCACGACGCATCACGGTCACTGGACGTACGGCCTGCCGGAACTGCCCGGGCAGCGGTCGCTGATCGCGGCCGCCGATCGGGTCGCCAACACCGGCTGCTACGCGGTCGCGACGATTCTGGCGCTCGCGCCGCTCATCGCGGCCGGCTTGGTCGAGCCCGACGACGTCGTGGTCGTCGCCGCCAGCGGGACGTCCGGCGCGGGCCGCGCGGCCAAGGTGCACCTGCTGGCCAGCGAGGTCATGGGCGACCTGTCCGCGCTACAAGATCGGCGCGCATCAGCACGTCCCCGAGATCAAGCAGGCGACCGGGGCGACCAGCCTGTCGATGACGCCGATCCTGGCGCCGATGCCGCGGGGCATCCTCGCGACCGTCACCGCTCGCCCTGTCGACCGCGCGACCACGGCCGATGTCGTGCGCGCCGAGCTCGAACGGGCCTACGCGGGCGAGCCATTCGTCCACGTCTCGCCCGCCGGCGTCGAGGTCCGCACACGGCGGCGACCTTCGGCTCCAACTCCGCTCACCTGCAGGCGACGTCGACATCGATTCCGGACGGGTGATCGTGACGAGCGCGATCGACAACCTCGGCAAAGGCGCCGCCGGGCAGGCCCTGCAGAACGCCAACATGATGCTCGGACTCGCCCGAGACCGCCGGGCTCTGCGCCGACGGGGTGGCTCCGTGAGCGTCACCGCGGCGCGCGGGTTTCCGGGCCGCCGGCGTCGCGGCCGGCATCAAGGCCAGCGGCGGGCGTGACGTCGCGCTGGTCGTGAACGACGGCCCGAAGGACGCCGCCGCGGCGGTGTTCACCGCGAACCGGGTCAAGGCCGCGCCGGTGCGGTGGTCCGAACAGGTCCTCGTCCGACGGACGGGTGCGAGCCGTCGTCCTGAACTGCCGGCGGCGCCAACGCGTGCACCGGGCCGGCCGGCTTCCAGGACACCCATCGCACCGCCGAGCACGTGGCGGCGCTGCTCGACGCCGGGGCCGGCGACGTCGTCGTCTGCTCGACCGGACTGATCGGCGAACGGCTGCCGATGGACCTCGCTGCTCGCCGGCGTCGACGCCGCGGCCGGTGGCCTTCGACCACCGGCGGGGCGCGACGCCGCCGACGCGATCCGCACCACCGACACCGTCCCCAAGCTCGCGACCGTCGCCGGTCCGACGGCTGGACCATCGGCGGGATGGCCAAGGGCGCCGGCATGCTCGCGCCGAGCCTGGCGACGATGCTGTGCGTGATCACCACCGACGCGGTCGTCGACGCGGCCACGCTCGACGCGGCGCTGCGCGCAGCGACGCGGGTCAGCTTCGACCGGTTGGACGCCGACGGCTGCATGTCGACGAACGACACCGTGCTGCTGATGTCCAGCGGCGCGTCGGGCATCACGCCCGACGCGACCTACTTCACCGACGCGCTGCGCGATATCTGTCTCGATCTGGCCGGGCAGCTGCTCGCCGATGCCGAGGGCGCCACCAAGCTCGTCGCGATCGAGGTCACCGGGGCCGCGTCCGAGGCCGATGCCGTCGAGGTCGGTCGCGCGGTCGCGCGCAACAACTTGCTCAAGTGCGCGTTGTTCGGCAATGACCCGAACTGGGGTCGCGTCCTGGCCGCGCTCGGCACCACCGCCGCCGCCTTCGATCCCGACGCGGTCGACGTGGCGATCAACGGCGTCCAGGTCTGTCGCGGGGGAGCGGCGGGTGACGACCGCAACGGCGTCGACCTGACCGGTCGGGATGTGACGATCCTGATCGATCTCGACGCCGGGTCCTGCGCGGCGACGATCTGGACCAACGACCTCTCGCACGCCTACGTCGAAGAGAACTCGGCGTACTCGTCATGACCCGCGACCGCGCCCAGGCGCTCGCGAAGGCCGAGACACTCGTCGACGCCCTGCCGTGGCTCGAGCAGTTCCACGGCAAGGTCGTCGTCGTGAAGTACGGCGGCAACGCGATGACCTCGCCCGAGCTGCAGCGCAGCTTCGCCGAAGACGTCGTGTTCCTGCGGTACGCCGGGCTGAAGCCGGTCGTCGTCCACGGCGGCGGCCCACAGATCACCGAGCATCTGGCTCGGCTGGGCATCGAGAGCGAATTTCGGGGCGGCCTGCGGGTGACGACGCCGGAGGCTATGACGGTCGTCCGCATGGTGCTCGTCGGCCAGGTGAACGGGGACGTCGTCAACCTCATCAACGCGCACGGCCCGTTCGCCGTCGGACTGTCGGGCGAAGACGCCGGCATGCTCACCGTCGAGCGTCGCGGCGCGCTCATCGACGGCGAGCTGGTCGACATCGGTCAGGTCGGTGACGTCACCGGTGTCGACTCGTCGACTCTGACGGCGCTGCTCGACGTCGGCCGGATCCCGGTGATCGCGACGGTCGGACGAGGTGCGGACGGGTTGTCCTACAACGTCAATGCCGACACCGCCGCGGCCGCCATCGCCGTCGGTCTCGACGCCGAGAAGCTGGTCGTCCTCACCGACGTCGAGGGGCTGTACGCCGACTGGCCGGCCAGTTCCGAAGTGATCAGCTCGATCCGATCCGACGAACTGGCCGAGATCCTGCCGACCCTGTCGAGCGGAATGATCCCGAAGATGGAGGCCTGCCTGCGGGCGGTCGACGGCGGCGTGCGCCGCGCGCACATTCTCGACGGGCGGCTGCCCCATGCGTTGCTGCTCGAGATCTTCACCAGCGAGGGAATCGGCACCATGGTGCTGCCGTCCAAGGAGTTGTCATGACGCTGTCACAACGGTGGGACGCGGTGATGATGCCGAATTACGGCACTCCGCCGATCTCGCTCGATCACGGGCAGGGCGTCCGGGTGTGGGACGTGGACGGACGCGAATACCTCGATTTCGTCGGGGGAATCGCCGTGTCGGCGCTCGGTCACGCGCATCCGGCCATCGTCGCGGCGGTCAGTGCGCAGGTGGCCCGGCTGGCCCACACGTCTAATCTGGCGATTCACGAACCCGGCGTGCGATTGGCCGAGCGGCTCGTCGAATTGCTCGGCGTGCCGGCCCGGGTCTTCTTCGCCAACAGCGGCGCGGAGGCGAACGAGTGCGCGCTCAAACTCACCCGCAAGTACGGAAGCGCGACCGGACGTACGCATGTGGTGTCCTGCAACGCCAGCTTCCACGGACGGACGATGGGCGCGCTGTCGATCACCGGCAACCCGGCGAAGCGCATTCCGTTCGAGCCGCTACCCGGCCCGGTCGACTTCGTCGACTATGGAGACATCGAGGCGTTGCGGGCAGCCGTGACCGATCGGACTGCCGCCGTCTTCGTCGAGCCGACGCTCGGTGAGGCCGGCGTCGTCCCGCCACCGCCGGGATTCCTCGCGCAGGTAAGGCGAATCTGTGACGCGACCGGAGCCCTGCTCGTACTGGACGAGGTGCAGAGCGGCATCGGCCGCACCGGCCACTGGTTCGCCGCCACCGCGGAGGGCGTTCGGCCCGACATCATCACCCTTGCCAAGGGCCTCGGCGGTGGACTTCCGATCGGCGCGTGCCTGGCTCTCGGCGCCAACGGCGAACTGTTCGCGCCGGGCGACCACGGCAGCACGTTCGGCGGCAATCCCGTCTCGTGCTCGGCCGCGCTCGCGGTGTTGTCGACGATCGCCGACGAGCACCTGCTCGACAACGTCAAGGTCGTCGGCGAACACCTCGCCGATGAGCTTGCGAAGATCGACAGCCCGTTGGTCGAGGGGACGCGGGGTAGCGGACTATGGCGCGCGCTCGTCCTGCGCGGCGATCACGCCGCCGCTATCGAGTCGGCGGCGCGCGCGAACGGGCTACTTGTGAACGCCGTCCGTCCGGACGTTCTGCGGCTGGCTCCGCCGCTGATCCTGTCGCTCGCCGACGTCGACGAGGCGCTGCCGTTGCTGCGGGCCGCGATCGACGAGGTCGGCTCATGACCCGCCACTTCCTGCGCGACGACGACCTCACCCCGTCGGAGCTGATCGATGTTCTCGATCTGGCCGACCGGCTCAAGGTCGATCGCTACGCGAACCAGCCGCTGCTCGGTCCGAAGTCGGTGGCCGTGATCTTCGACAAGCCGTCGACGCGCACCCGGGCATCGTTCAGCGTGGGCATTGCCGAGCTGGGCGGTTATCCGCTCGTCATCGACGGCGCGACCAGCCAGCTCGGTCGCGGTGAGCCGATCGCCGACACCGCGCGAGTGCTGTCGCGGCAGGTGGCCGCGATCGTCTGGCGGACGTTCGGGCAGGACCGCATCGAGGCCATGGCCGAGGCGAGCAGCGTGCCGGTCGTCAACGCGCTCACCGATTCGTTCCACCCGTGCCAGGTCCTTGCTGATCTGCAGACCGTTCGCGAACACAAGGGCAAACTCGCCGGACTCACGCTTGCCTACGTCGGCGACGCGGCGAACAACATGTCCCACTCCTACCTGTTGGGCGGCGCGCTCGCGGGCCTGAACGTCCGGGTCGCCGGACCGTCGGCCTACCAACCGGATCCGGAGATCGTCGCCGACGCGCAGAAGATCGCGGCCGGAACGGGTGGGTCCGTCATGGTCACCGACCGGCCCGAAATCGCGTTCGAGGGAGCCGACGTCATTGCCACCGACACGTGGGTCTCGATGGGCCAGGAGGACGACTACGCCGAGCGCAGCCGTCCGTTCGTGCCGTACGCCGTGGATCAAGACGCTCTCGCGCTTGCTGCTGATGACGCGGTCGTCCTGCATTGTCTTCCTGCGTATCGGGGCAAGGAGATCGCCGCCGCGGTCATCGACGGTCCGCAGAGTGTCGTCTGGGACGAGGCCGAGAATCGGCTGCACGCCCAGAAGGCATTGCTGACCTGGCTGATCGAGCGATCCTGATGGCGATCCGGACGGCGCCCAAGTCCGACCGGCCGCCCGCGCCCGTCCACGAGCTGAACAGCAAGGCCGCGCGGCACGCCCGCATCATCTCGACGCTCGCGGCCGCCCCGATCCGCAGCCAGGCCGAGCTGGCCGCCGCCCTGCGCGACGCCGGCTTCGCCGTCACCCAGGCGACGCTGTCGCGAGACCTCGACGAGCTCGGCGCGGTGAAGCTGCGTACACCTGACGGTGGACTTCCGATGTACGTCGTGCCCGAGGACGGCGCGCCGCTGACCTCGCGGGTCGCCCAGGACGCCCCGCCGCAACGCCTGGCCCGGCTGATCGCCGAGCTGCTCGTATCGGCCGAGGGGAGCGCCAACCTCGCCGTGCTCCGCACTCCGCCGGGCGCGGCGCACTACCTCGCCTCGGCCATCGACCGCGCCGGACTTCCCGAGGTACTCGGCACGATTGCAGGCGACGACACCATCCTGGTCGTCGCCCGCGACCCGAAGGGTGCCGACGACCTCGTGCGACGATTCCTCGCCTGGCCACATCACGACCAGAAGCCGCACGACCAGAAGCTGGGAGACGTCACGCTGTGAGCAAGGTTCTAACGTCCCTGCCTATCGGCGAGCGCGTGGGCATCGCCTTCTCCGGGGGCCTCGATACCTCGGTCGCCGTCGCCTGGATGCGGTCGAAGGGCGCGATTCCGTGCGCCTACACGGCCGACATCGGCCAGTACGACGAGCCGGATATCTCCGGCGTGCCCGACCGGGCCCGGCAGTACGGCGCCGAGGTCGCCCGGGCGGTCGACTGCCGCCGCGAGCTCGTCGAGGAAGGGTTCGCCGCGCTGGCCTGCGGAGCGTTCCACGTCCGGTCGGCCGGCCGGGCCTACTTCAACACGACGCCGCTGGGTCGAGCGGTGACGGGCACGATGTTGGTGCGGGCAATGCAGACCGACGACGTCCACATCTGGGGAGACGGATCGACGTTCAAGGGCAACGACATCGAGCGGTTCTATCGCTACGGATTGCTCGCCAACCCGAGTCTGCGGATCTACAAGCCGTGGCTGGACGCGGACTTCGTCGGCGAGCTCGGTGGCCGGGCCGAGATGAGCCAGTGGCTCGTCGAGAACGACCTGCCGTACCGCGACAGCAAGGAGAAGGCCTACTCGACCGACGCGAACATCTGGGGCGCGACGCACGAGGCCAAGACGCTCGAGCATCTTGATGTCTCGCTCGAAATCGTCGAGCCGATCATGGGTGTCCGTTTCTGGGACCCGGCCGTCGTCGTCGAGTCCGAGGTCGTCACCCTGCGCTTCGACAGCGGCCGGCCCGTCGCCATCAACGGCGTCGACTTCGACGACCCGGTCGCGCTGACCCACGAAGCGAACACGATCGGCGGGCGGCACGGGCTCGGCATGTCCGACCAGATCGAGAACCGGATCATCGAGGCGAAGTCGCGGGGGATCTACGAAGCACCCGGGATGGCCCTGCTCTGGATCGGCTATGAGCGGTTGCTCAACGCGATCCACAACGAGGACACGATCGCCAACTACCACGACGCCGGCCGCCGGCTCGGGCCGCCTGCTGTACGAAGGCCGCTGGCTCGACCCCCAGTCGCTCATGCTGCGCGAGTCGATCCAGCGGTGGGTGGCGTCACTCGTCACCGGCGAAGTCACCCTGCGGCTGCGCCGCGGTGATGACTACTCGGTGCTCGACACCCGGGGTCCGTCGCTGTCCTATCACCCCGACAAGCTCTCGATGGAACGTACCGAGAATGCCGCCTTCGGCCCGGTCGACCGGATCGGCCAGCTGACGATGCGCAATCTCGACATCGCCGACTCGCGTTCGAAGCTCGAGCAGTACGCCGCGAAGTCCGAGGTGCTCCTCGCGCGCACTCACCTGTTCGGCGAGTTGGAAGCCGCCGGCCTCGACGAGGGACGAGCCGATCAGATCGCCGCGAACCCCGCCGGCGATGGGACCGTCGGTGCCGACGAGACGGTCCTCGACAGTGCGGCGATGGAATTCGGCAGTTGACTGACCAGCCGCCGGCCCCATCAATCTGTGGGGCGGCCGGTTCGCCGGCGGGCCCGCCGACGCGCTGGCGGCGCTGTCGGTCTCGACGCACTTCGACTGGCGCCTGGCCCGCTACGACATCGCCGGCTCACGGGCGCACGCTCGGGTGCTGCATTCGGCCGGACTGCTCTCCGACGGCGAGCTGGCCGGCGATGCTGGCGGGCTCGACGCGCTCGACGACGACGTCCGTCCGGCTCGTTCGCGGCCGATCCGGCCGACGAGGACGTCCACACCGCCCTCGAGCGCGGCCTGGTCGCCCGGGTCGGGGTGGATCTCGGCGGACGACTGCGAGCGGGTCGATCGCGCAACGACCAGATCGCCACCCTGATCCGGATGTACCTGCGCGACGAGGCCGGCTCGCTGGCCGCCGAGGTCGGCGCGCTGATCGATGCCCTGGCCGCACAGGCGGAGGTGCATCTCGGCGTGGCAATGCCGGGCCGCACGCACATGCAGCACGCCCAGCCCGTCTTGCTGTCGCATCACCTGCTGGCGCATAGCTGGGCGCTCCTGCGCGACATCGACCGCCTCCACGACTGGGACGTGCGGGCCGCGATCAGCCCGTACGGTTCGGGCGCGCTCGCGGGCTCGTCGCTCGGACTCGATCCCGAGGCGGTCGCCGCCGACCTCGGATTCGCCGCCGCCGCGGAGAACTCGATCGACGCGACCTCGGCCCGCGACGTGGTCGCGGAGTTCTCGTTCGTGACCACGATGATCGCGGTCGACCTGTCCCGGTTGGCCGAAGAGGTCATCATCTGGGCCACGAAGGAGTTCTCGTTCGTGACTCTGGACGACGCGTACTCGACCGGGTCGTCGATCATGCCGCAGAAGAAGAACCCCGACATCGCTGAGCTCGCGCGCGGTAAGGCCGGACGATTGATCGGCGATCACACCGGCCTGTTGGCGACGTTGAAGGGCTTGCCGCTCGCGTACAACCGCGACCTGCAGGAGGACAAGGAGCCGGTGTTCGACGCGATCGACAGCCTTCACCTCCTGCTGCCCGCGATGACCGGCATGATCGCGACTTTGACCTTCGACACGGCCCGTCTCGAGGCGCTCGCGCCGCAGGGCTATTCATTGGCGACCGACATCGCCGAGTGGCTGGTGCGAGAGGGCGTCGCCTTCCGGGTCGCCCACGAAATCGCGGGGGCCTGCGTGCGCGCTCGCGGAGCAGCGCGGGGTGGAGCTCGACGAGCTGACCGACGACGAATTCGCCACGATATCGCCCCATCTGACCGCCGGGGTCCGCCCGGTGCTCACCGTGGCCGGCTCCTTGGCGTCGCGTGACTCCAAGGGCGGCACCGCGCCGCGTCGGGTCGTCGAACAGCTCGATCGGCTGCGGATCGCGCGTGCCGCGCAGTAAGGCGGTCGATCGGTCTCGCCTCGCCCTCTCGTCGCTCGAGCTTGCCCCGCGCCTGCTGGGAGCCGTCATCGCATCCGACGTGGGCGGCGAGACGGTGCGGATCCGGTTGACCGAGGTCGAGGCCTACGCGGGATCCGACGACCCGGCGTCGCACGCGTTCCGTGGCCCGACTCCGCGCACCGCGGTGATGTTCGAGGAAGCCGGCCATTTGTACTGCTACTTCACGTACGGAATGCACTGGTGCGCGAATATTGTGTGCGGTGTCGAGGGCAGCGCGGCGGCGGTGCTGCTGCGCGCCGGCCAAGTCGTCGACGGACTCGCCGTCGCTCAACGGCGCCGGCCCGCATCCCGACAGGAGCGGGATCTGGCTCGCGGCCCGGCGCGGCTGGCAACCTGCCTCGCCCTCGGTCGGGACCAGAACGGCGTCGATCTCTGCGACCCGACGGCGACGGTCCGGCTCGAGTCGCTACCGGAGGTGATGGGAGCCTTCGCCACGGGACCGCGAGTGGGGATCAGCGCCGCGACCGAACGACCCTGGCGGTTCTGGACGCCCGGTGAGCCGTCGGTGTCGCCGTTCCGATCGACCGCGGCGCGCCCCACCGCACCTGACGCTGCGAGTTTCACCTTGCCCAGTAAGGGCAAACTGTGATTCGGCGATCGATCGACACGCTGGGTGCCCCCGGATTTGACTGCCGATTGCCGCGTCCGTAGAGTCGTCGTTGTTCGGCAGTACGAACGCCGCGAGGGCCGCAAGGTCGTTGCGGGACGCGTCGGTCGAACATCCCCCAAGCGCGACGCGCGGGTATTACCGCGTCGGCGACCAAGCGGGAAGCGGGCGGTGCCAGTTAGCTCCGGACGGAGTTTGACCGGGCGAAGCCGACCGAGTAGTGTTTCATAGGTTGCCCCGAAGGCGTCCGAGAGGATGTCGACGGTGCGCGTCCGCTCCTTGAGAACTCAACAGCGTGCCGAAAGTTAGTGCCATTTTTTAACTCTCGTCAACGAGCCGGCTCAGCTGGCTCGTGAAGAGATTCCTTTGGTACATCGAGCAACAAACAGCTCGTATGAACCAGTGATTGAACCGCCGCAGGGCGGGAACTTTCCAAGTCGACACTCCGGCCTCGGCCGGGTAGTCATATAGACATTCACGGAGAGTTTGATCCTGGCTCAGGACGAACGCTGGCGGCGTGCTTAACACATGCAAGTCGAGCGAGGCCCTCTCTTCGGAGAGGTGCCCTAGCGGCGAACGGGTGAGTAACACGTGGGCAACCTGCCCCTAGCACTGGGATAACTCCGGGAAACCGGGGCTAATACCGGATATGACCTTCGAAGGCATCTTCGTTGGTGTAAAGGATTCTGGCTAGGGATGGGCCCGCGGCCTATCAGCTTGTTGGTGGGGTAACGGCCTACCAAGGCGACGACGGGTAGCCGGCCTGAGAGGGCGACCGGCCACACTGGGACTGAGACACGGCCCAGACTCCTACGGGAGGCAGCAGTGGGGAATATTGCACAATGGGCGAAAGCCTGATGCAGCGACGCCGCGTGAGGGATGACGGCCTTCGGGTTGTAAACCTCTTTCAGCAGGGACGAAGCGCAAGTGACGGTACCTGCAGAAGAAGCACCGGCCAACTACGTGCCAGCAGCCGCGGTAATACGTAGGGTGCAAGCGTTGTCCGGAATTATTGGGCGTAAAGAGCTCGTAGGCGGTTTGTCGCGTCGGCTGTGAAAACCTGGGGCTCAACCCCGGGCCTGCAGCCGATACGGGCAAACTAGAATTCGGTAGGGGAGACTGGAATTCCTGGTGTAGCGGTGAAATGCGCAGATATCAGGAGGAACACCGGTGGCGAAGGCGGGTCTCTGGGCCGATATTGACGCTGAGGAGCGAAAGCGTGGGGAGCGAACAGGATTAGATACCCTGGTAGTCCACGCCGTAAACGTTGGGCGCTAGGTGTGGGCCACATTCCACGTGGTCTGTGCCGCAGCTAACGCATTAAGCGCCCCGCCTGGGGAGTACGGCCGCAAGGCTAAAACTCAAAGGAATTGACGGGGGCCCGCACAAGCGGCGGAGCATGTGGCTTAATTCGATGCAACGCGAAGAACCTTACCTGGGCTTGACATGCAGGGAAATCTCGTAGAGATACGGGGTCCGTAAGGGCCTTGCACAGGTGGTGCATGGCTGTCGTCAGCTCGTGTCGTGAGATGTTGGGTTAAGTCCCGCAACGAGCGCAACCCTCGTCCTATGTTGCCAGCGAGTAATGTCGGGGACTCATAGGAGACTGCCGGGGTCAACTCGGAGGAAGGTGGGGATGACGTCAAGTCATCATGCCCCTTATGTCCAGGGCTGCACACATGCTACAATGGCCGGTACAAAGAGCTGCGATACCGCAAGGTGGAGCGAATCTCATAAAGCCGGTCTCAGTTCGGATTGGGGTCTGCAACTCGACCCCATGAAGTCGGAGTCGCTAGTAATCGCAGATCAGCAACGCTGCGGTGAATACGTTCCCGGGCCTTGTACACACCGCCCGTCACGTCACGAAAGTCGGTAACACCCGAAGCCGGTGGCCCAACCCTTGTGGAGGGAGCCGTCGAAGGTGGGATCGGCGATTGGGACGAAGTCGTAACAAGGTAGCCGTACCGGAAGGTGCGGCTGGATCACCTCCTTTCTAAGGAGCATCTGGTGCCGGTTCGCCGGCATCCAGGCGCCTGCCTCGGACGAACGTTCCGAGGAGGTTGCTCAAGGGTGGAACACTAACTAGTTCGCTTGACCTCGAGTCGGCATCGTCAGTACGGCTTCGTGATCACTTCGGTGATCTCGTCGCACGGAACCTCGATGGTGATCGGGCGAAAGCGTAGGCACGCTGTTGAGTCCTGAGGGAGTGGGTAACCGCTTCGTCAGGACTTCTTGTGTTGGCCCTTGGGCCGCGCAAGCAGTCAGCCCAATCCTCACGAACACCGAACGACCCGATCTCGGGAGACGCGGTGAAGCTTCGTGGGGATTACCCGTACCTTGAGAACTGCACAGTGGACGCGAGCATCTTTGTGGCCAAGTTAATAAGGGCGCACGGTGGATGCCTTGGCACCAGGAGCCGAAGAAGGACGTAGGGGGCTGCGATAAGCCTCGGGGAGCTGCCGACCGAGCATTGATCCGAGGATTTCCGAATGGGGAAACCCGGCAGGAGTCATGTCCTGTCACCCTCACCTGAACACATAGGGTGAGCGGAGGGAACGTGGGGAAGTGAAACATCTCAGTACCCACAGGAAGAGAAAGCAACCGCGATTCCGTGAGTAGTGGCGAGCGAAAGCGGAAGAGGCCAAACCACATACGCGTGATAGCCGGCAGGCGTTGCGTATGCGGGGTTGTGGGGCCGTTTAGCTGATTCTGCCGATTCAGCGAGGAGTCAAAAAGCGTCGTTGTTAGTCGAAGGACCTGGGAAGGTCCGGCATAGAGGGTGATACCCCCGTAGACGAAAACACGATGCCTCCTTAACGTCACCCCAAGTAGCAGCGAGCCCGTGAAATTCGCTGTGAATCCGGCGGGACCACCCGCTAAGCCTAAATACTCCCTGGTGACCGATAGCGGACAAGTACCGTGAGGGAAAGGTGAAAAGTACCCCGAGAGGGGAGTGAAATAGTACCTGAAACCGCGCGCCTACAAGCCGTTGGAGCGTCGCTATACCTTGCGTGTAGTCGTGACAGCGTGCCTTTTGAAGAATGAGCCTGCGAGTTAGCGTTACGTGGCGAGGTTAACCCGTTGAGGGGTAGCCGTAGCGAAAGCGAGTCTGAATAGGGCGAGTTAGTCGCGTGATCTAGACCCGAAGCGAAGTGATCTACCCATGGCCAGGTTGAAGCGCGGGTAAGACCGCGTGGAGGACCGAACCCACCAGGGTTGAAAACCTGGGGGATGAGCTGTGGGTAGGGGTGAAAGGCCAATCAAACTTCGTGATAGCTGGTTCTCCCCGAAATGCATTTAGGTGCAGCGTCGCGTGTTTCTTACCGGAGGTAGAGCTACTGGATGGTCTAGGGGGCCTACAAGCTTACCGAAATCAGCCAAACTCCGAATGCCGGTAAGTGAGAGCGCGGCAGTGAGACTGTGGGGGATAAGCTCCATGGTCGAGAGGGAAACAACCCAGATCTCCAGCTAAGGTCCCCAAGCGTGTACTAAGTGGGAAAGGATGTGGAGTCGCACAGACAACCAGGAGGTTGGCTTAGAAGCAGCCACCCTTTAAAGAGTGCGTAATAGCTCACTGGTCAAGTGATTCTGCGCCGACAATGTAACGGGGCTCAAGTACACCACCGAAGCTGAGGCATTGACGCAATAACCCGCCGCTCACCTTGAGTGAGTGGCCAGGTGCGTTGATGGGTAGGGGAGCGTCGTATGCCGGAAGAAGCGGCGGGGTAACCCAGCCGTGGACGGCATACGAGTGAGAATGCAGGCATGAGTAGCGAAAGGGGAGTGAGAAACTCCCCCGCCGAATGACCAAGGGTTCCTGGGCCAGGCTAATCCGCCCAGGGTAAGTCGGGACCTAAGGCGAGGCCGACAGGCGTAGTCGATGGACAACGGGTTGATATTCCCGTACCCGCAAAAGAGCGCCCATATCGAACCCGGTAATGCTAAGTACCTGAAACCGTGAAGCCTTCGGGCTGATCGGCGGAGCGTGCGAACCGAACCGGTAGTAGATAAGCGATGGGATGACGCAGGAAGGTAGTCGTACCGGTTATTGGATTTCCGGAGTAAGGGTGTAGGGCGTGGTGTAGGCAAATCCGCACCGCACATAGCCTGAGACCTGATGCATAGCCGATTGAGGCGAATTCGATGATCCTATGCTGCCAAGAAAAATCTCTAGCGAGCTCTTAGCGGCCCGTACCCCAAACCGACACAGGTGGTCAGGTAGAGAATACCAAGGCGATCGAGCGAACTATGGTTAAGGAACTCGGCAAAATGCCCCCGTAACTTCGGGAGAAGGGGGGCCGGATGACGTGATGGGACTTGCTCCCTGAGCGTTGGCCGGCCGCAGAGACTAGCGAGAAGCGACTGTTTACTAAAAACACAGGTCCGTGCGAAGTTGCAAAACGATGTATACGGACTGACGCCTGCCCGGTGCTGGAACGTTAAGGGGACGGGTTAGCTCTTAGGGGCGAAGCTCAGAACTTAAGCGCCAGTAAACGGCGGTGGTAACTATAACCATCCTAAGGTAGCGAAATTCCTTGTCGGGTAAGTTCCGACCTGCACGAATGGCGTAACGACTTCTCGACTGTCTCAACCATAGGCTCGGCGAAATTGCACTACGAGTAAAGATGCTCGTTACGCGCGGCAGGACGGAAAGACCCCGGGACCTTTACTATAGCTTGATATTGGTGCTCGGTTCGGCTTGTGTAGCATAGGTGGGAGACTGTGAAGCTGGTACGCCAGTATTGGTGGAGTCAACGTTGAAATACCACTCTGGTCGAATTGGGTGTCTAACCTCGGTCCGTAATCCGGATCAGGGACAGTGTCTGGTGGGTAGTTTAACTGGGGCGGTTGCCTCCCAAAATGTAACGGAGGCGCCCAAAGGTTCCCTCAGCCTGGTTGGCAATCAGGTGTTGAGTGCAAGTGCACAAGGGAGCTTGACTGTGAGACAGACATGTCGAGCAGGAGCGAAAGCTGGGACTAGTGATCCGGCACCGGCAAGTGGAAGCGGTGTCGCTCAACGGATAAAAGGTACCCCGGGGATAACAGGCTGATCTTCCCCAAGAGTCCATATCGACGGGAT
>CAVTTS010000011.1:0-69295 GCA_963737785.1 uncultured Actinomycetes bacterium | reverse complement strand
ACGAATCGCGAGGGAATGGATACTGTGCTGATGGCAGCGCCCGGCGGGACTCGTTTCCGAGCCCGTTGGGCGGCGCTCCTGGTGATCGCGGCCGGCCTCCTCGGCGTGGCGGCGTTTCCCCGCTTCGGGATCTGGCCGCTGGCGATCGTGAGCGTGGCCGCTGCTTCAGCATCGCCGTCGACGGCCGGCGCGCGCGCACCGCCGCGTGGCTCGGGTTGCTCTACGGGCTGGCGTTCTTCGGTCCCGCTGCTGTCTGGACGGGCGTCTACGTCGGCCCGGTCCCGTGGCTGATCCTCGCCTGCGCCGAGGCGGTGTTCTTCGCCGCGCTGGGCGCGGTCCTGGCCGCTGCTGCAACGACTGCGCGGCGCCCCGGTCTGGATCGGCGCCGCCTGGGTACTGCAGGAGGCGCTCCGCGACCGGCTGCCGTTCGGCGGATTCCCGTGGGGACGGCTGGCCTTCAGCCAGGCCGAGTCGCCGCTGCGCTGGTTCGCCGCCGCTCGGCGGCGCGCCGCTGGTCAGCTTCGTCGGTGGCCGTCGCCGGCGGCGGCGCTCGCGCGTCGCGGCCCGTCCGGGCTGGCCGGCGGTCCGGTCGGCGGGCTGCCCGTCCGCGGTCGGCGCTCGCGGCCGTGCTCGTGGCTGCTCGGTGCCGCGCTGGCCTGGCCGCTGCGGCCGGCGCCGGACTCGAGACGGGCGCCACGACGACGATCGCCCTCGTCCAGGGCAGCGTGCCCGACCTGCGGCCTGGAGTTCGAGGACCGGCCGCGCCAGGTGCTCGACAACCACGTCCACGCAGACGCTGAAGCTCGCCGCCGAGATCAAGGCCGGCACGCGTCGCCCGGCCGAGCCTCGTCCTCTGGCCCGAGAACTCCTCCGACATCGACCCGTTCGCCGACCCGTCGGCGTACGCCGAGATCGACTCGCGCCGTGCAGGCGGTCGGCGTGCCGATCCTGGTCGGCGCGATCCTGCACGGGCCCGGGCCCGAACCATCGCCGCAACGTCGGCATCCTGTGGTCACCCACGACCGGGCCGGGCGCCGAGTACGTCAAGCGGCACCCGGTGCCCTTCGCCGAGTACATCCCGCTGCGCAGCGATCGCCGAGATGGTCAGCTCCGACGTCAACCTGGTGCACGCAGGACATGGTCGCCGGCACCGGCAACGGCCTGGTCACCGGCGGCCCGTTCCCGATCGGCGACGTGATCTGCTTCGAGGTCGCCTACGACGACCTGGTGCGCTCGTCGGTCGCAGGCCGGCGCCCAGCTGCTGGTCGTCCAGACCAACAACGCCACCTTCGGCCACACCGCCGAGACCTATCAGCAGCTGGCGATGAGCCAGCTGCGCGCGGTCGAGACCGGCCGGACGGTGGTCCAGGTGGCGACGACGGGCATGTCGGCCATCATCGGGCCCGACGGCGCGATCCGCGCAGCGTCGGGCGCGCTGTTCACCCCGGCGATCCTCGACGCGACGCGTGCCGCTGCGGACCGACGACCACCCTGGCGACCCGGCTCGGGCCCGTCCCCGAGTACGTACTCGCCGGCGGTGGCGCTGGTCGCCCTGCTGGCCGGGATCGCGTCGGGCCTGCGAACGTCGGCGGCGGTCCACGCGACGGCCGGCGCCCGCGGCAACCGAGGACGATGCCGAGGTGAGCGATTCACTACGATGAGCGACGCGCACGACCAGCCGCGTGTGCTGGTGATCATCCCGACGTACAACGAGCGGGAGAACATCGAGCCGATCATCACCCGCGTGCTCGCGGCGACACCGTCGGCCCATGTGCTGGTCGTCGACGACGGCAGCCCCGACGGCACCGGCGAGATCGCCGACGAGCTGGCCGACGGCGAGCCGCGAATCCACGTCCTGCACCGCACGAGAAGGCCGGGCTGGGCGCGGCCTACATCGCCGGCTTCGACTGGGGGCTCGAGCGCCGGCTACGACGTGCTCGTCGAGATGGACGCCGACGGCTCGCATCGCCCGGAACAGTTGCCGTCGCTGCTCGACCGCGCTGCGCACGGGCCGACCTCGTGCTCGGCTCGCGCTGGGTGCCGGGCGGCTCGGTGGTCAACTGGCCCAAGTCGCGCGAGCTGCTCTCGCGGGGCGGCAACCTCTACGCCCGACTGGCGCTGGGCATCGACCTGCGCGACGCCACCGGCGGCTACCGCGCCTACCGCCGCGAGGTGCTCGAGACGCATCGACTACGCGCGCCGTCGCGTCGCAGGGCTACTGCTTCCAGGTCGATCTGGCCTGGCGGGCCGTGCGGGCCGGCTTCCGCGTCGTCGAGGTGCCGATCACCTTCGCCGAGCGCGAGCGGGGCGAGAGCAAGATGAGCGGCTCGATCGTGCGCGAAGCGCTGCTGCGAGGTGACCGCAGTGGGGGCTCGAGCACCGCGCCGACCAGCTGCGCAGGCTGCTCAGCGGCGCCAACCGCTGATCAGCCGTACCGCCCGATCGGGCCGACGGCCGCGATGTCGTGCGGTCGCTCGGTGCGGTGACGTCAGGCGCTCTTGGTGCCGCGCCGGGCCCGCAGCACGTCGAGCCGCTCGGCCAGCACCTCTTCGAGGTCGGCGACCGTGCGGCGCTCCATCAGCATGTCCCAGTGCGTGCGCGGCGGCTTGACCTTCTTGGCCTCGGGCTCCGGACCGTCGATCAGACGAGCCGCGCTGCCGTCGATGCGGCACTCCCAGGTGGCCGGAATCTCGGCCTCTTCGGAGAACGGCACCCGGAACTCGTGCCCGTTCGGGCAGCGGTACGCAGCGATGTTGCGTGGCGCCGGCTCGGCACCGTATTCGGTTTCGTAGCTGACGGCACCCAACCGGCTGCCCCGCAGTGTGCGATCTGCCATGTGGGCACCCCTCTCCATTAACAGTCGTATGTCGCAAGGCGTAACGAACGACGGCCAGGTCCGGATTCCCAGGTGGCCGAACGCTAACCTGCGCGCAGTGTCGTCGCCAGCGCTCTCACAGCTAAGACGTCCAGAAAGGCGGGTCGTGTTCGCTTCCCCGACCGACTGGTCGCCATCATGATGCCGGCAAATCCCACGTAACCGCCGATCGATCCCGCCGGATCGTGCCGTTGGCGATCGGCGCCGGTCGCATCGACAGTCGGCTCGTGTTCCTCGTCAAGCCGATCGAGTCGGTTCGGTTCCTCGGCGTCGACTCCGCGACCGCGGCTCGGCTCGACTGGCTGGCCCGGATGACCGCGGCGCGCGATGCCGCGCTGGGCGCCGGCACTGTCGCCACCGCGTCGATCGGACGGGGCAGCTCGCCCTGGCTGGTCGCGGGCGCGGCCTGCGACACGGTCGACGCGACGGTGATCGGCATCGCGGCGACACAGAAGCGAGTGGCGACCCTGCCGGCCGCCGCGGTGTCGCCGCTGCGGTGGCGGCACGGCGGTCGCGCTCGCGTCGATCGCACGGGCGCCGCGCCGGGTGCAGGCGAGCAGCTGCACGGTCCTCAGACGTCCAGGGCGCAGCTGATCGGACGGCATGACGGTCGCGTCGCTGAGCTGGCCGCGGCGGTAGTGCATGCGGCACAGCACCTGATAGTGCACGCACCTCGCCGGACTGGTCGGTGTCGGCGACGACGACGGTCTCGCCTTCGCGAACGACCCGCCTTCGACGACCCGGGCGTTCAGCTGCCCGGGCCGCCCGCACCAGCAGAGCACCTCGACGTGGACCCGGACGAGGTCGTCGGCCAGCTCGAACAGCCGCTTGGCGCCCGGCAAGCAGCCGGCTGCGGAAGTCGGTGGCCAGGCCGAAGCAGTACACGTCGACGTGCCAGTCGTCGACGAGTTCGGCGAGCTGGTCGACGTGTCGCGGCGACGAGGAAGCCCGCCTCGTCCACGATCAGGTAGTCCAGCTCGCGGCCGGCCGACCACTGAGCGCGTACGAGCTGCGCCGACGTCGGTCTCGTCCTCGACCTCGACCGCCGCGCTGCGCCAGCCCGACCCGCGTCGTGATCTGCGCGGCACCCGAACGGTCGTAGCGGGTCAGCAGAAGTCCCTTACGGCCCTGGCGCGCCTGGTTGTGGTCGATCTGCAGGGCGAGGGTCGACTTGCCGCAGTCCATCGGGCCGTAGATAGAAGGACAGCCGAGCCGGCATCGGGATGCGTCGCCGATTGCCGGACGCCGGGACCGAGGCCAACGCGCCCACCGGTCGGCGACTGCTCATGGCGTTCTCCCGTTCGCCGCGCGAAAGGGCTCAGGCTAGCCTGCCCGAACACGCGAGAGCCGGCGAGCCCGACACTTGGTCGGGCCGCCGGCTCCGTGCGGTCGTCAGCTGACGGCGACCTTGGTGACGTAGTACTTGTTGTCACTTTCCTTCGTGACGGTGATCGCGACTGTGGTCGACGAGCCCGTCACCGAGGTGAACGTGTACGTCGAACCGCTCGTGGTGCCCGGGATGAAGAGCTTCCCGGACAGCTTCGAGGCCACCGACGGGTCGACGGAGTTCTGATACACGCACGACTGGGCAGTGCTCGCCTGGGACAGCTCGGCGAACGAGATGTATTCCTGGGCGACCTGGCTCGGGTCACTCGTGTCGCAGGCCAGTCCACTGATGTCGGTCGGCAGACCGCCGTCGGTCGGCACTCCCGAGTCGGTGGGCACGCCGGAGTCGGTCGGGACGCTCGACGCACCCGGGCCGGCCGAGTCGCTCGGGAAGCTCGAGGCGCCGGGTGCCGACGCCGATCCCGATCCGCTGGAGCTACTTCCGAGCCCGCCGAGATCGGCCAGCGAGCCGAGATCGACGCAGACCTTCCAGTTGCCGCTCTCCTTCACAACCGGCAGGTCCTCGGTGTCGGACTGGTTGTCGGTCGTCACGGCGGTCACGCTGACACTCGCGTGCGTCGAGTCCTTCGTCGTCGTCTTGCCGATCGTGTACGACTTGATCTTGACGTCGTCGATGACGTGCGGGTCGGCCTTGAACGCCGCGCTGAACAGCGCCTTGTCCTGCGCGCACATCGAGTTGAGCACTGCGCTCTCGTTGCCGGCTTTGGCGGCCTCGGCAAACGTCTTGGCGGCCGCCTGCGGAGTCGAGCTGCTGCTGCTGCCACCGAGGGTGAAGTACAGGACGAGCCCGACGACGACGAGGATCGCGACCACGACGCCGCCGATCAGCAGCGGCTTCTTTCCACCGCCGCCCGCCCCGGCCGCCGCCGGCGGCGGACCGTATCCGGTCGGCGGTTGCTGACCGGGTGCACCGTAGGCGGGTTGCTGACCGTACGCGGCGGGCTGACCGTACTCGGGCTGCGGGGCGCCGTACGTCGGCGGCTGGCCCGGCGCATATCCGGGCTGCTGGCCGTAGTCGGGCGGCTGGGGTGACCCGTAGGCCGGCGGCTGCTGGCCGTAGTTCGGGGCCGGTTGGCCGTAGTTCGGTGGCTGCTGCCCGTATTGGGGCTGATCAGGCTGCTGGCCATAGGGATTCTGACCCCACTGGCCTGGGTTGCCCTGTCCCGGATCGGTCACGTTCCATCACTCCTGGTCGGTCCGGCTGGTCAGCCGGTGGCTGAGAACGGGCTGTACGCATTCGTCCTAGCAGAAGAGTGTCACCATCTCGATCAAATACGCGACCACCTCATTTAATTCGCGCGACAGCGTGACGAAGTCACTCGGCAAATCCTGCGAAACGAGCGCGAACCGGCTGTCCGCGCTCAGCCCTGCACGATCGCCTCAGCCGTTGAGGTAGGCGAGGACGGCGAGCACTCGCCGGTTGTCGTCCTCGGACTGCGGCAGACCCAATCGGGCGAAGATGTTGTTCGTGTGCTTGCTCACGGCCTTCTCGGTGACGAACATGCGGGCGGCGATCGCGGCGTTCGACCGTCCCTCGGCCATCAAGCCCAGCACCTCGCGTTCGCGCGGGGTGAGCGTTGCGACGGGTGAGTCGGAGCCGCGCCGGATGAGCAACTGGGCGACCACCTCCGGGTCCATCGCGGTGCCGCCGGCGGCGACCTGTCGCACCGCGTCGATGAACTGGCGCACGTTCGCGACGCGGTCCTTGAGCAGGTAGCCGACGCCGCCACTGCGGTCGGCCAGCAGCTCGCGGGCGTACAGCTGCTCGACGTACTGCGACAAGACCAGGACGGGCAGACCGGGGACGACCGCCCGGGCGTCGATCGCCGCCCGCAGCCCCTCGTCGGTGAAGGTGGGCGGCAGGCGCACGTCCACGACGGCGACGTCGGGACGGTGGGTCGTGAGCGCGCGTAACAGCTCCGGTCCGTTGTCGACCGCCTGCACGACCTCGAAGTCGTGCGCCTCGAGCAGCCGGATCAGCCCGTCCCGGAGGAGGGCAAGATCCTCGGCGAGGACGACACGCACGGCAGCTCCATGGTCACGACGGTCGGACCACCCGACGGGCTCGACAGGGCCAGCTTGCCATCGAAGGCAGACAGCCGCTGCTGGACCCCGCGCAGACCCGTCCCGCCTTCGAGACGGGCGCCTCCGTGCCCGTTATCGCGGATCTCCATACGGAGTAGGCCGTTCTCGAGCCAGATCCCGATGCGGCCCGACGTCGCCGCACTGTGCTTGATCACGTTGGCGACCGACTCGGCGAGCGCGAAGTACGCGGCCGACTCGACCGGTGCGGGCAGCCGATCGGGCAGATCGATCACCAGGTCGAGCGGCAGCGGAGTGGTCAGGGCCAGCGCCTCGGCGGCCCCGCGCAGGCCACGATCGGCGAGCACCGGCGGATGGATACCGCGTACCAGGTCGCGCAGCTCGACCAGGGCCTGGCGATTGGACGTCTGAGCCTCGGCAATCAGCTGACGAGCCCGATCGGGATCGGATGCGACGAGCTCCTCGGCGAGGCCGAGTGTCATACCGAGCGACACGAGCCGGGCCTGGGCGCCGTCGTGCAGGTCGCGTTCGATGCGGCGGATCTCGGCCGCCTGGGTGTCGACCGTCTCGGCCCGTGACCGCGTCAGCTCCTGCACGCGCAGGGCCAGCTCGCTCTTGCGACTCGGCGACAGAAGTGCTTGTCCGATAAGGGCATTCGTGCGAAGTAGGACGGCGGTCGGCAGCCACCAGAACACTACGTCGAGCAACCCTTCGACGACAGCTACGAGCGAAATCACCAGGCCGGCCGTGCTGTTCACGACCAGCCAGATGAGATCGCGCCACGTCGCGGGATCACGGACCAGCCCGCGCAGGCGGTTGAAGAGGTTCCCTCCGGCCGGCTGCAGATACGGCGACGGGATCGTCTCGTCGAGCAGCATCTCGTGCAGGCGCCGGTGGACGCCCGCGAGCTGCCGCAGGACGAACACCCCGGCCAGCAGGATCGGCAGCCCGATCCAGACCGTCACCAGCACCGAGCCGACGATCAAAACCACGAGCAGCACCAGGCCGAGCGCGGCCAGTACGGCCATCAGCAGCGCGACGCCGAACAGTCGCAATCGGGGAACCATCGCAACCTCCTCGTCGTCAGCGTCGGGATTCAGCACCATCCTGACGCACGGATTCGTCCTGCGTGGGGGAGTTAGGTCCCCTGCGGTCGGGGACCCAACACCCGTGCCGGACGGGACACATCCCGACACGGTGGAACCATGACCAATTCACTGGCCGACAGCGGCCGATCCGGCTCCGTCCGATCCGGCTCCGTCCGATCCGGCTCCGTCCGATCAGGCTCCGTCCGTCTCGCGCGGTGGAGCGCCACTCATCCCGGGCGGGCGATCTCACTCTGGCTGGTGTTCGTCATCGGCTGCCTCGCGCTCGGGATGGGCGTCCATCTCAACACCGTCACCGATCGCGATCAGGCCGTCGGTCAATCGGGCATGGCCGCGCGCTGGCTGCACTCCGCCGGGTTGGACGACCCGGACGTCGAGGACGTCCTGATCACGGCGCGGACCGGGCCTTTCGACGCGGCCGCCGCCGGCACCGCCGCGGCCGAAGTGACCCACCGGATGACCAGCCTCGCCGACGTCGCCTCGGTGGCGGCGCCGCAGACTTCGGCCGACGGTCAGGCCGTTCTCGTCGCCGTGACGATGCGCGGCGACCCGGACACCGCGACCGATCGAGTAGCGGCATTGGTCGCGGCGACGCGGGCGGTTCAGCAGCAGAACCCGCAACTGCGGATCGAACAGGCCGGTAACGCCTCGCTCAGTTCCGCCGTCAACTCGCAGGTCGGCTCCGACCTGTCGACGGCCGCCGACGTGAGCCTGCCGATCACTTTGGCGATCATGCTCGTGGCGTTCGGCGCGATCATCGCGGCCGGTGTGCCGGTGCTGCTCGCCCTTTCGGCGGTGGCGTCGGCCACGGGCCTGTCAACGATCGCATCCCACTTGATCCCCGATTCGGGAACGACGTCCAGCATGATCCTGCTGATGGGCATGGCCGTCGGCGTCGACTATTCGCTGTTCTACGTGAAGCGCGCCCGTGAGGAGCGCGCTCGGGGCGTGGCCCATCTCGACGCGATCGAACTGGCGGCGCGGACGTCGGGACATTCGGTGATCGTGTCGGGCGTCGCGGTCATCGTCTCGATGCTCGGACTTTTCATCGCTCAGGACGCAGTGTTCTCGTCGTTGGCGGCCGGCTCGATTCTCGTCGTCACCGTTGCCGTTCTCGGCTCGCTGACCGTCCTGCCGGCCGTGCTTGCGAAGCTCGGTCGCCTGATCGACCGGCCCCGCATCCCGGTGCTGTGGCGACTGTCGATGAGCACCCGGGAGGCGCGCCTGTGGCCGATCCTGCTGAGGCCGGCCCTCACGCACCCGGCCCGGACTCTGGCGTGCTCGGTGGGCGCCATGGTCCTGCTCGCCCTGCCGGCGCTCGGCCTGTCGCTGCATTCGGGTTCCCCGGCGTCGTTGCCGCGGTCGATACCCACCGTCCAGACCTACGACCGGTTGACGGCCACATTCCCGAGCTCGGCGTCGACGACGCTCGTCGTTGTCCGTTCGTCGCCGGCGCAGGCTGCGTCCGTCCGGGCCGGGTTGCAGTCGCTCGCGGGTCAGCTCGACCCGGCGCTGTTCGATCGCGCTACGGCGACCGTGCGCGCGTCGGCGGACGGCTCCGTCCACGAACTGTCCGTAGACGTCGACGCCGACGCCGGATCCAGCCAAGCGAAGCAGGCGGTGGTCTGGCTGCGGTCGGGTGCGGCCGCGCGGTCGGTCGCCGACGTGCCCGGATCGACCTGGGCCGTCGGCGGCGACGCGGCCGTGAGCATCGACTACGACCGACACCTGTCCGAACGGCTGCCGTGGGTGATCGGTTTCGTCGTCGTGCTGACAATGCTGATGATGGCGATCACGTTCCGATCGATCGTGCTGGCGCTCATCACGGCGTTCGTCAATCTCCTGTCCGCGGGTGCCGCCTTCGGCGTCCTGGTCCTCACCTTCCAGCACACGTGGGCCGAAGGGCTGCTCGACTTCCATTCGACCGGGACGGTGATCACCTGGATTCCGCTGTTCACCTTCGCCGTCCTGTTCGGGCTCTCGATGGACTATCACGTGTTCGTCGTCGGCCGGATCCGCGAAGCGGCCGCCGATGGGCTGTCGGTGCGGGCGGCGGTGCGCCAGGGAATCGTCGGGTCGGCCGGCACGGTCACCAGCGCGGCCATCGTGATGGTGTCCGTCTTCTCGATCTTCGCGTCGCTGCACATGGTGGAGATGAAGGAACTCGGAGTCGGGCTCGCGACCGCGGTGCTCGTCGACGCGCTGGTCGTACGAGTGATCATCCTGCCGGCCCTGATGATCGTGTTCGGTCGGGCCGTGTGGTGGCCGGGCCCCCTGGCGCGGCGCCGCTCGGTCCCGGTCGCCGAGCGCGAACGAGCCACCGCCCTCGCCGGGTAGGGGAGCCGGCATGGCACCATCGGATCGTGACCACCCGGACCGCACCGGAGGATCGCCTCCGCGATCTCGCGCGGCTGCGCCGAGTTCGTGATCGCATCGATCGCGAATACGCGCAGCCGCTCGACGTCGAAGCGCTGGCTCGCGGCGCGCACATGTCGGCCGGCCACCTCAGTCGTGAGTTCCGGCTCGCGTACGGCGAATCGCCCTACGGCTACTTGATGACCCGTCGCATCGAGCGCGCAATGGCGCTGCTGCGATGCGGCGAACTCAGCGTCACCGAGATCTGCTTCGCAGTGGGTTGCTCATCACTCGGCACGTTCAGCACGCGCTTTCGCGAACTCGTCGGCGTATCTCCGAGCACGTACCGCCGCGAGGCGACCCGGGCGACGGCCGGCCTGCCACCCTGCGTGGCCAAGCAGGTGACCAGACCGGTCAGGAATCGAGAAGCGGCGGCCGGCGAGTCGCACGTAGCGTGAAGCACATGGACCTCACGATTCATTCGACCTTCCTGCCGCACGACGATCCCGATGCATCGCTGGCCTTCTACCGCGACACCCTCGGTTACGAGGTGCGCAACGATGTCGGCTACGGCGGCATGCGCTGGATCACGATCGGGTCGGACGCGCAGCCAGGCACATCGATCGTCCTCTATCCACCGGCGGCCAATCCTGGCATCACCGACGACGAGCGACGCACGATCGCCGAGATGATGGCCAAGGGCACGTACGCGATCATGACCTTTGCCACCGATGATCTGGACGCGACGTTCCTGCGACTGCAGGCCGCCGGCGCCGAAGTCGTCCAGGAGCCCATCGAGCAGCCGTACGGCATCCGCGATTGCGCCTTCCGCGATCCGGCCGGAAACCTCCTGCGCATCAACGAGGTGCGATCCTGACCCGCGCGGCTGACAATCACGACGTCATCCGCGTGCACGGTGCGCGGGTCAACAATCTGAAGGACATCAGCGTCGAGATCCCCAAGCGGCGACTGACCGCGTTCACCGGCGTGTCGGGATCGGGCAAGAGTTCGTTGGTATTCGGCACCATCGCCGCGGAATCACAACGCTTGATCAACGAGACGTACAGCACCTTCGTCCAGGGCTTCATGCCGACGCTCGCCCGACCCGACGTCGATGTACTCGACGGCCTGACCACGGCGATCATCGTCGATCAGGAACGCATCGGAACCGACCCGCGTTCGACGGTCGGCACCGCGACCGACGCGAACGCCATGCTGCGAATCCTCTTCAGCCGCCTGGGCAAACCACACATCGGCTCGCCGCAGGCCTTCTCGTTCAATGTCGCCTCGGTCAGCGGAGCGGGCGCCGTCACATTCGAGCGCGCCGGCCGAACCACGAAGGAGCGGCGCAGCTTCAGCGTCCTGGGCGGGATGTGCTCACGCTGCGAGGGGCGGGGGGCCGTCAACGACATGGACCTCACCCAGGTGTACGACGCGACGCTCTCGATCAACGCGGGCGCGCTCAAGATCCCCGGCTATAGCGTCGACGGCTGGTTCGGACGGATCTTCCGCGGCTGCGGCTACTTCGATGCCGACAAACCGATCAGCAAGTTCTCCAAGCGCGAGCTCAACGACCTGCTCTACAAAGAACCGACCCGCATCAAGGTCGACGGCATCAACCTGACCTACGAGGGGTTGATCCCACGGATCCAGAAATCGATGCTGTCGAAAGATGTCGACTCGATGCAGCCGCACGTCCGCGCCTTTGTCGAGCGGGCCGTGACGTTCGCGACCTGCCCCGAATGCCTCGGCACCCGGCTCAGCGCGCAGGCCCGCTCGTCCAAGATCAAGGGCACGAACATCGCGGATGTGTGCGCGATGCAGATCAGTGATCTCGTCGGCTGGGTACGCGGGATCGGCGAAAAGTCGGTCGCCCCCTTGCTGGAGGCGTTGACGCAGACGCTCGAATCGTTCGTCACCATCGGGCTCGGCTACCTGTCGCTCGATCGCCCGTCCGGCACGCTATCCGGCGGCGAGGCCCAGCGGGTCAAGATGATCCGTCAGTTGGGGTCGTCGCTCACCGACGTCACCTACGTCTTCGACGAACCAACGATCGGGCTGCATCCGCACGACATCCAGCGGATGAATCAGCTACTGCTGCAGCTGCGCGACAAGGGCAACACGGTGCTCGTCGTCGAGCACAAGCCCGAGACGATCGCGATCGCCGACCACGTCATCGATCTCGGTCCGGACGCGGGCCGCGCGGGCGGCGCGGTGATGTTCGAGGGCCCGGTCGAAGGCCTGCGGACGAGCGGCACGATCACCGGACGCCATCTGGACGACCGGGCGTCACTCAAATCGTCGGTTCGGGCGCCGTCCGGGACGCTCGAGGTGCGCGGGGCATCCGAGCACAATCTGCGGGACGTGAACGTCGACATTCCGCTCGGCGTGCTCGTCGTGGTGACAGGTGTCGCGGGCTCCGGCAAGAGCTCGCTCATCCATGGCTCAGTATCGGGACGCGACGGCGTGGTCACGGTCGACCAGACCGCGATCCGCGGCTCTCGCCGCAGCAACCCGGCGACCTACACCGGCCTACTCGAACCGATCCGCAAGGCGTTCGCCAAGGCCAACGGCGTCAAGCCGGCCCTGTTCAGCGCGAACTCCGAAGGGGCCTGTCCGAACTGCAACGGCGCCGGCGTCATCTATACCGACCTCGGCATCATGGCGAGCGTCGCCACGACCTGCGAGGTCTGCGAGGGGCAACGATTCCAAGCCGCCGTGCTCGACTACCGACTCGGCGGACGCACCATCAGCGAGGTGCTGGCGATGCCGGTCGCCGACGCCACCGTGTTCTTCGGAGCCGGCGACGCGCACACCCCGGCCGCGTCGGTGATCCTCGAGCGGCTCGCCGACGTCGGCCTCGGCTACATCAGCCTCGGCCAGCCGTTGCCGACCCTGTCCGGGGGCGAACGTCAGCGGCTCAAGCTCGCGACTCACATGGGCGAGAAGGGCACGGTCTACGTTCTCGACGAGCCGACGTCCGGCCTGCACCTGGCCGACGTCGAGCGGCTGCTCGGCCTGCTCGACCGACTCGTCGACTCCGGCAAGTCGGTGATCGTGATCGAGCATCATCAGGCGGTCATGGCCCACGCCGACTGGATCATCGACCTCGGACCCGGAGCCGGTCATGACGGCGGCCAGCTCGTATTCGAAGGGCCGCCCGCCGAACTGGTGGCCGCCCGATCGACGCTCACCGGTGACCACCTGGCCGCCTACGTGTCCACCGCGCGCCCGCGGGCGCGCGCTACGGCAGCCAAGCGGCGAGGTTGAGCACGCGCGTCGTCTGAGTCGCGCTGAAGTTGTCGCTGCACGGCTCGCTTCCAGTTCCCGCACTCGGTCTCGCGGTCAGACGGTTCCATCGTCGGCGTCCAGCGGGCGGCCCGGTGCCAGTTGCGGCGCAGGGCGGCCAGATCCGGCCAGTAGCCGACCGACAGGCCGGCCGCGTAGGCGGCGCCCAGTGACACGGTCTCGGCGACGATCGGTCGTTCAATGGTCGTGTCGATCACTTCGCGGGTCGGCCAGCCGGTCGCCTCCAGGACGGCTCGAGCTGGGTGGCCCTTCGTGATGTACGACGTCAACCCGGTGATGATGCCGCGAGCCTCCGGATGCCAATGCGGTGCGAACAGTCCCGAGAACGCGGGGACGGATGTAGCATCCCCCGTTGTCATCGACGGTTCGAGCCAACGTCTCGATCTCCGGCGCGGTGGTGATTCTTGCCAGGCTGTCGCGAAACCACTGCACGAGCGATTCGGTACCGCGATCGAGCCCTCGAGGGCGTACGTCGCCGGCTCGCCGGCGGCCGCGTAGGCAACGGTCGTGATCAGTCCGTGCTGACCGGCCTACCGCTGGCGGTCGCGGCCGCGTGCCCGTAACCCACTGACCGTCCGCCCGGTGTGGTCGTTCCGAACGGGACACGACGACACCGCCAACCGAGCAATCCGACTAGGGAGCACGCAGTGGCTGACTTCGTAGGCAGTGTCGACCAGGGCACGACCAGCACCCGATTCATGCTCTTCGATCACTCGGGGTCCGAGCAGGGCAAGCATCAGCTCGAACACGATCAGATACTGCCCGAGGCCGGGTGGGTCGAGCACGATCCCGTCGAGATCTGGGAACGCACCAGCGCCGTCATGCAGACCGCCCTGAACGGCCAGGGCCTGCACGCCGGCCGACCTCGCCGCGCTCGGCATCACCAACCAGCGCGAGACGACCGTGGTGTGGAACAAGCGCACCGGCCGTCCCTACTACAACGCGATCGTCTGGCAGGACACCCGGACCGACCGGATCGCCGCGGCCCTCGACCGCGACGGGCGCGGCGACGTGATCCGGGACAAGGCCGGGCTGCCGCCGGCCACGTACTTCTCGGGCGGCAAGATCCAGTGGATCCTCGAGAACGTCGCCCGGCGTCGCGGGCCGACGCCGAGCGCGGCGACGCCATGTTCGGCACCATCGACAGCTGGCTGCATCTGGAACCTGACCGGCGGCGTCGACGGCGGGGTGCACGTCACCGACGTCACCAACGCCAGCCGGACGATGCTGATGAACCTCGAGACGCTCGACTGGGACGACGAGCTGCTCGGCTTCTTCGACATCCCGCGGGCGATGCTGCCCGACGATCCGGCCGTCGTCCGACCCGAAGCACTACGGCGAGGTCCGCGGCCCGGCGCGCTCGCGGGCGTTCCGCTCACCGGCGACCTCGGCGACCAGCAGGCCGCCATGTTCGGCCAGGTCTGCTTCGCGCCCGGCGAGGCCAAGAACACCTACGGCACCGGCAACTTCCTGCTGCTCAACACCGGCACCGAGCTGGTCCGCAGCAAGCACGGGCTGCTGACCACGGTCTGCTACCAGTTCGGCGACGCCGCCCGCGGTCTACGCGCTGGAAGGCTCGATCGCCGTCACCGGCTCGGCCGTGCAGTGGCTGCGCGACCAGCTCGGCATCATCTCCGGCGCGGCCGAGATCGAGACGCTCGCCGCGCAGGTCGCCGACAACGGCGGCGTGCTACTTCGTCCCGGCCTTCTCCGGTCTGTTCGCGCCGTACTGGCGAAGCGATGCCCGCGGCGCGATCGTCGGCCTGTCGCGCTTCAACACCAAGGCCCATCTGGCCCGGGCCACGCTGGAGTCGATCTGCTACCAGACCCGCGACGTCGTCGACGCGATGGCGCCGGACTCCGGCGTGCACCTCGACGTGCTCAAGGTCGACGGCGGGGTGACCGCGAACGACCTCTGCATGCAGTTCCAGGCCGACGTCCTCGGCGTGCCGGTGAGCCGGCCGGTCGTCGCCGAGACGACCGCGCTCGGCGCGGCGTACGCCGCCGGGCCTGGCCGTCGGCTTCTGGAGTACGACCGACGAGCTGCGGGCGAACTGGAACGAGTCAAAGCGCTGGACGCCGACGTCGAGCGAAGACGACCGTCGCGCCGGATACGCGCAGTGGCACAAGGCGATTCAGCGCACACTCGACTGGGTCGAGGTCGAGTGATGGGAGCTGGTACGCCGCCGCCGAGCCCCGAAGGGCGGGAGCGGGCCCTCGCCGAGCTGCGGCTGTTGTGCGGAGCGGACTTAGTCGAACGTGACGGAGTCGATCAGCGTGTTGATCTTCTGCGTAATGGCCGTCGAGTCCGGCCCGGCGTAGCACGCCGACATGGTCACGGTTTGCCCGCTGTCGACGGGGGTCGCGCCAGCAGGGTTGGGAATGAAGACGGTCATCTGCGTTACCCCAGTCGCTCCGCTGGGACAGTTGCTGGCGTCTATCGTCGTCGCCTGCACCGTGGCAAGGTGACCGTCCAGAACGCGGTTGTGCGACGTCGGTGGATGCAGTACCTGGAAATAGCCGGTGAACGTGATGAAGACCCCGTCAGGTCGAAGGACCTTCACTGGCGGACCACACGTCGACGTGATCTCGGCGGCGCTTGAGGTCGTGACGCACTGGGGCGTTGTGTGCTGATCGGTCAGGTACGCCACCGGCCCGGAGGGCCCGGCGCCGACCATTTCAATGGGCACGAACCGCCACGAGGCGGGATGTTGCACGGACAGGCCGGAGTAGATCGGCGACATGACGAGCTCGCCCGGCGCAGTGACGCTTGTCGGCGCGGTCGCCAACGGTCGAGAGGCAGCAGCCGACGCGTGCCCACGATTCGACCCAGCGCAGGCACTCAGTGTCAGCGCGGCGACTACCCCGGCGACAGCCGCGATCGGGTAGGACCTCATGACGCAAGTGTTCGACGAAAGCGCACCTTCAGCAAGCACCGACCAACCGAGGCATCGGCCAGGTCCACCACCCCCGTCTCTGTAGCACGGGGGTGCAACACCACCTGGACTACCTACGCGCTCGCCGACTCGCGACCAGACCGGAGACCAGCAGCACCGCTCCGATGGCGATCGCTGTCACGCAGACGAAGCCAACCGGGCGGAACCAACTCGGGTCAGTAGCTGGACGCCCTGGTCCTGGGTCACCAGCAATGAACGGGAACGACGCGACCATTCCACCTAGACCTAGCGCAACGGCGGCGGCGCCGAGCCAGACCGTCCAGCGTGCGCCCTCTGCGGGAGTCGGGCATGGCTGAATATTGCCACGCCTCCGCGATCAGCTCACGGTCTCAGTCGTAGGACGGCCCTATTCTCATTTTTATGACTGACACGGTGCAGGGTGACGCGGTGCCCGAGACGGTTGGCGATGGCCGGGGTGTAGCTGAGGTCGGCTGGAAAGCGGCGGTTGAGAAGCTGGCGTTGAAGGCGGCGATCCCAATGGAGCCGCCGCTTCGGCGCTTCGCCCTGGGCGACGTCCAGGAGCTGATCGGGTTCTGGGCGCTGTGGCAGTTGGAGGGCGGATCCGCTGGTTTAGAAAGGCTCGGTATGCCCAAGTCGACCATCTATCGCAAGGTCAACCTGTTCCGCGAGTCCTTCGGTGTGCATCCGGACGTGTTCGCCTTCCCCGGCCTGACCGCCGACCCGGAGAACTACCTCAAGTCGTTCGGACTGCCTGCCGGTGTGGACGCTTCCGACATGCGCAAAGTGCTCGCCCACCGTCGCACCGGCCCCGCCAAACTGCCTCGATAACGAGACGCGCAGGGACCATTTCATTCTCAAATTTGGGAATTACTACTAGTTTGACTGCATGCCGTCGCGTCCCATCCGTGAGAACGGGGACGTGGGTCGGCAGGTAGGTGACCGTCCCGGTGTCGGGATGCCCCGCGAGTTGCTGTCTGGCATCGACACCCGGACCTGACCTGCCGGTCTCCGGCCCCCCGTACGTTGCTGATCGATCTAGCTGCGTTGAAGGTGGAGGCGGGGGAGCGACCGCGTGAGTCGGTGCCATTCACGGTCGGGGATGACGTGTTCCGGGTCGCGGCGACGGGCATGGGTGTCCTGGTGGCCGTTCCGGCTCGAACACCGTTTCGGTCAGTTGGCGGTAGGGGGTCGGCCAACCGCCCGGCCTGGCGGGTCAGCCTGTCGGCGGAGGCGCTGCACGTGGAGGGCGCCCCGGCGCTGGTCGGGTTCTGGCAGCACGTCATCGAGTCCTTGACCGGTGGTCCGGCTCTGTTGATGGCGTCGCGGCCTTGGACGTGCATGCCGACTTCGCCGGGCTCGGCATCAGCGACGGTGATCGGTCGGCGTTCGTGTGCCGGTCGGGTCGAGAGTCGGTCGAGTTCAGCGACGGCGCGTTGCAGACGCTGTATTGGGGAAAGGGCGGCGAGGTCATGGTCCGGGTCTATGACAAGCTCGCCGAGGTCAAAGCCACCGGCAAAGGCGACTACCTGCTCGGCCTGTACGGCGATGCCGGACTGTGCGTCGCGGCGACCCGGTGCAGCGCGTCGAGGCCGAGGTCCGAGGCGACGCCCTGAGGTCGATGCACGTTATGTCAGCTGAGGATGCAATCGCACGGGCCGGAGAGATCTACCTGTATGCCGTCGGGAAATGGCTGAGGTTGATCGTGCCGTCCTCGGCGAGCCGACGCGAGCGGGCCGCCCTTGATCCACTCTGGACGGTCGTTCAGGCCGCACGCATCGCAGCTGGCCTCGACCCGGCGATGCGCAGCAGGCCCGACCGGCACGCACCGCAGTTGGACAGCATTGTGCCGATGGTCGCCGGGCTTCTGGTGTCGGCCGTTGTCGCGTTGAGAACATCAGACGAGGACACGGCATGGCGACAAGTTCGACTGCTGGTCGACGCCTACATGGACGATCGCGGCCGCGACTTCACCACCGAGGTCAAGGCCCGACCGCCTCGAGCTCGCACCGTCTGTGGCCTAGCTAAGTTCGCCGATAATCGACATTATGTCAACTCAGAGAAATGCGGTCGAGCCCGACGTCCGACCGCGATCAGCAGACTGCACCTTGCGCGACCGCTCGGAAGAAGGTGTAGCAGAAGACGCCGTCCGGTTGCGTGGTTCGCTCGAGGTCGGCCACGCCCTGATCGAAGCGATCGGGCGTGATCAGGCCGGCGGCGACGGCCGGCTCCCGCACTCCGGCGATCATGGCGGTGAAGGTCTTCCGAGTGAATCCGTCGACGAGGTCGGGACGAGTCGCGTCGACGTAGACCACTCTTGGCTCGACCTGGACGGCGCCGAACCCGGCCTCCGAAAGTAGCGGGTACAGCTGCCGGCCGATCAGAGCGTCGCCACCGGCGTGTGCCTGGAGGGTCACCTGACAGGCGATAGCGTCGCGGGCGGCATCACTGTCGGGGTGGAAGTAGGTCGATCCGTGGTCACCCTCGATGACGGTGAGCGTGCCACCGGGTTTGAGCATCTCGCCCAACCGTCGCAACGCCTCGACCGGACGGGGCAGGTGTTCGAGCAGGAAGCATACGAAGACGTGGTCGAACGTGCCCGCGGCCAGATCTCCGGCCGCGTGCGGCAGATCGTTCACATCCGCCACGGCGAAATTGACGTTGCTGATGCCCGCCGCGGCCGTGCGGCGTTCGGCGAGCGCCAGGGAGGCCGGCGACACATCCACACTCGTGATGCGGGCGCCCGGGCTCCCCTGAGCCAATGCAACCGTCTGCGCGCCCACGCCGCAGCCGGCTTCCAGGACGGTGCTACCGGCCGGGAACGTGACGCCAGCATGGATTAGGTCAGCCAGGGTCCCGGCCTGGTCATGCAGTCGAACGTTCTCCTCGTCGCGGTACCCGTGGACGTACTGCTCGAACATGGTCATGGTCTCGATCACCTTCATCAGCAAGTGGGGGTCGGCCTGCAGGTGCGACGAACCGCCGCCGACGGTCGCGTCGGACAGGACGGCTACGAGCCGATCGCGAAGTTGGGTGCGGCGGCGCAGATCCTGCTCGATCTCCTCGAGGTGGGCCCGCAGCGTCGCGGCGGGATCCGGATCGTCGTCGGCAAGCAATGCGCCGATCCGGCGAAGGCTGAGCCCGGTCCTACGCAAGGCCATCGCCCGGTAGATGCGGGTGATCTCCTCCGCGCCGTATCGCCGGTGTCCACTCGCCGTGCGGGTCGCAGCGATCAGACCGAGCTGTTCCCAGTGGTGCAGCACGCGCACCGACAGGCCCGTGGCACCGGACAGCTCACCGACCGTCCACGACGGTGACGGTGACAGCGATGCCGACATGCGAGTGACGGTAGGTCCTGACACCGTGTGAGGTGCAAGCACAGCCAGCGAAAGGTCAGCGGTGTGGCAAAAGTGCCACGATTGCGCACATGACCACGATCGCTTCGCGTGACCTCCGGAATCACACCGCGGAGGTCCTGCGACAGGTTTCTGATGGCACCCGGGTCACGATCACCGTCAACGGCACGCCCGTCGCAGAGATCCGGCCGGTACGCACAACCCGGCCGCAGTTCTTCACCCGGGCCGAGCTCATCGATCTCGTAGCACACCACCAGGCCGATCCCGGGCTCTCGAGCGATCTGCAGCTGCTGGCCGGCGACACCACCGACGATCTCGACGCGCCGTGAGCACGCGCCCCGGCCTGCTCGACACGAGTGTCCTGATCGCCCGCGAGTCGGGCCGCCACCTGAACACTCACGCGCTGCCGGCCCACACCGCGGTCAGCGTGGTGACGATCGCAGAGTTGCACACCGGAGTGCTCGCCGCTCCCGACACCGTCACCAGAGCTCGCCGCTTATCGACGCTCGAAGCTGCTTCCGCGGTCGAGCCGCTGCCGATCACCGCCGAGGCCGCCCGCCGGTGGGCGGAGTTGCGGGTCCGGCTAGCGGAACAGGGTCATCGGGCGAAGATCAACGACCTGTGGATCGCGGCCGTTGCGAAGGCCAACGGCATGGACATTGTCACTCACGACGAAGACTTCGACGCCATCGAGGAAGCCGGCGGACCGTCAGTAGTTCGAGTGTGACGCCGTGCCGAGACCGCCCGCGAACGTCTCGCGCTATCGAGCGAACGATCACCTGGCGCCTACTGCGCCCAGGGTGGTGCGATGACGGAACCGTCCGACGTTGTTGCGGTCAGGCCCCGGCTCGTCGTGACCCAGGCGCTGGCGCCGTCCGACCGCGTGTCGATGCGTAACTCCGCTCCGGCCGGGATGTGGGCGACATCGCCGGGGCCGAGGTCGTTGGACTGATCGTCGATCGTGACGCGCATCAACCCGTCCAGGACAAGCAGGACCTCCTCCCGACTCGGGCGGTGGGCCGTACCGGCCGTGTTGGCGGGAATGCTGAGCCGCCAGGCACACAGTTCAGTGCTACCGCGGCCGGGGTTGACGTACGCGGCGAAGGTGGCGCCGTGAGTCTCATAGTCGGTGGAGTCGGCGGGACTGAATACAGGCATTGATGCGCTCCCTACTAGACAAGTGAGTTGACTATATAGGCAACTGACTTGTCTATCTATGGAAGAATCGCCCGATGGCCGAATCCGATTGGCAGATCGCCCAAGCGACCCTGCGCCTAGCCGCCCAACTCGTCGACGGCATCCAGTCCGGCCTCGCGACCAGAGGATTCACCGACGTGCGGCCGGCGCACGGATTTGCGTTCGCCGCGATCAGCGGCGACAGCACGACGACGGCCGGTCTCGCCGTATCGCTCGGGATCTCGAAACAAGCCGCTGCCCAAATGGTTGATCACCTCGCGTCCCACGGTTACGTGACGCGTCGAGCCGATCCCCACGACGGACGTGCGCAATTGCTTGTGCTGACCGAGCGTGGACGCGCCTGCACAACTGCCGCCGAACACGCCGCCCGCGAGGTCGTCGACGGCTGGCGCCACGACCTCGGCGGGCCAGCCCTCGCCGGCTTCCACCAGGCGCTCGAAGCGCTGGCCCGACCCGGGCGACTACGCCCCGCCTGGTGAGCAGAGAACTCCTCCTCCAGCGGCCGCGCGCCCCTGGCCGTAGCGGTCGATCCATCGCCGCGGGTGATCGTCGCGGCTTACCAGCTCAGAAGCGACTCTCGTCGGTGGGCCATCTTTACTGGGATGAATTAGATGATTTATCCGACTAAGAAGCGGACGGGTCAAGTCGCACGTCGAGGATCACATCCCGGACGGCTTCGGGCTGCGAGAGGAATGGATGGTGACCGGCGTCGAGCTCGATGACCGCGCCGGCCCGGCGGGCGAACTCACGCTGGAGGCGGGCCGGCGTGCCTCGGTCCTGACCGCAGACGAGGTACGTCGAGGGCGTGTGTTGCCAGGCCGCCGCGGCCACCGGCTCCCCCGTCACCCGCACGCTCTGCCACGCGAGGTGATCGAGCGCCTGCGACTGTACTTCGGTATCGCAGTCGTGCAGGAACGTGTCGACGAGCAGTTCCGGGCGAACGCCGAAGGTCCCGGCGTCCAGGTCGACGTCCAGGAACGGCGCCGGAGCGCCGTCGCCGAAGTCCGACAGGCTCTGTCCGACCTCGGGCAGATAACTGGAGATCAGTACCAGGTGGCGCACCGAACCGATCCCAGCGGCCGCCTCCGCGCCGACGATTCCGCCGTAGCTGTGCGCGACGAGCACGGTCGGCTCGTCACCGTCGAGCAGGACGGCTCGCACCGCGGCCACGTCCTCGCTCAGCCCGGCGCCGTCCGCGCCGCCCGGCACACCGGTCTCGCCGCAGCTCGGCAGCGCCGGCGTCACGCTCGCCACTCCCTGTTGCAGCAGCAGCGCGGCCGTGCGATGCCACCACCACGATCCGTCCCGCACGCAAGCCCCGTGCACGAACACGACCCTCATCGCTACCTCCACGATTCGTGAGCAATTGCCACAGGCGCCTCTGCGCATCGACGTCCACGTCGAAGCTCTTGAGCATGTCGAAGTGCTGTCCACCGACCGACCACTAAATCTGCAGACCGTCGAGCAACGCGATCGTCTTCCGGGTGACCTCTTCGACCGGCGTGCCGCGCTGGACTTCTTCGGTCCGGACGCCCTCCGACTGACCGCTGACGAAAACGGAATAACTCTCACATAATAGGGCGATTTCCCATGTGGTCGCCAGCTCGCCGCCGCTGATCCGGACGGGCGCGCACCCTCCCCCACCTTAACGTATAGCGTGCCGGGGGGCTTGCGGCAAGGCCCTGGTCATGACGAAGAATCGCCAGCCGTACCCAGAAACCGAAGCGGACGGATGACGTGGATCCCTTGAGTACCAGCGCATTCGATCTGCCTGACCGGCTCGCCGCCAAGGCCGATCCGCGGCTGATCGCCGACGATGAACGACACTTCGCGGCGATCGCGCACAGCCTCGCCGAGACGGTTGCCGATCTCTCGCAGCGGCTCGACGTCGCACTTCATGCGCCGGGCGGCATCGGCCAGAAGGCGTTGGACCGCGACCAGGAAGTCCATCGGCTGACCGCGCGGCTACGGACTCTGCGCCGCTTCGGCCTGGATCTCTGTCTCGGGCACATCGTGGGCGTCGATGACCCGGCTCCTGTGTACATCGGCCGGCTCGGCCTGACCGACAGCAACGGCGAGCGGCTGTTGATCGATTGGCGATCACCCGCCGCCGAACCGTTCTTCGCCGCGACGCATGCCCATCCGGCCGGCCTGTCGAGCCGGCGCCGTTATCGCTGGACGGGCGGCCGCATCACCGACTACTGGGACGAGGTCTTCACGCCGGAAGGCTTCGCCGGTCATGCGGCCGCCCTCGACGACCAGTCGGCTTTCATTGCCAGCCTCGGCAGCGACCGATCGCCCCGGATGCGCGATGTGCTCGGCACCATCCAGGCCGACCAGGACGCCATCATCCGGGCCGGATCGCAGGGTGCGCTCGTCGTCGACGGTGGACCCGGCACCGGCAAGACCGTCGTAGCGCTGCACCGGGCCGCGTACCTGCTCTACTCCGACCCGCGCCTCGCGCACCGGCGGCGCGGCGGCGTGCTGTTCGTCGGCCCGCACCAGCCCTACCTCGACTACGTCGCGGATGTGCTGCCCGGTCTCGGCGAGGAGGGCGTGCGCACCTGCACCCTGCGCGATCTGCTGGTCGAGGGCGCGACCGCCCCGATCGAGACCGACGCCGAGACCGCCCGGCTGAAGTCGAGCGCCGACATGGTGCGCGCGATCGAGGCGGCCGCCCGGTTCTACGAGCAGCCCCCCACTGAAGCAATGACGATCACGACGGACGGCGCGCAACTGCGGATCACCACTGACGACTGGATCGAGGCCTTCGAAGCAGCGGACGGCGGCACTCCGCACAACGAGGGACGGGAGCTGATCTGGGACGAGCTCGGCACCATCCTGATCGACAAATACGGTACGGACGACGACGACGCGGACGCCGTCGCCGACAAGCTGCGATCGTCGCTGCGACACAACCGCGACCTCGTCGCCACTGTCAACCGCGCCTGGCCACTGCTCGACCCGGCCGATCTGGTCGGAGACCTGTGGTCGGTTCCGGCCTACCTGCGCTTGTGCGCCCCCTGGTTGCAACCGGACGACGTCCGCCGCCTGCACCGCGACGACCCGCGAGCCTGGACGGTGTCGGATCTGCCACTGCTGGATGCCGCGCGCCATCGACTCGGCGACCCCGAGGCGTCCGCCCGCCGACGTCGACAACAAGCCCAGGCCGCCGCTGATCGCGAGGTCATGGACCGCGTCGTCGACGACTTGATCGCCGGCGACGACTCCGAGCTGCTGGTCATGTCGATGCTGCGCGGCGATGATGCCCAATCCGTCCTCGTCGACGACAGCCCATCGGGGGCCACGGACCCCGACTTGCTTGCGGGTCCGTTCGCCCACATCGTCGTGGACGAAGCGCAGGAACTCACCGACGCCGAATGGCAGATGCTGTTACTGCGCTGCCCGTCCCGCAGCTTCACCATTGTCGGCGATCGCGCGCAGGCCCGACACGGATTCACCGAATCCTGGCGCGAGCGGCTCGTGCGCATCGGGCTCGAACAGATCGAGCTGGCCACACTGAACATCAACTACCGCACCCCCGAAGAGGTCATGGACGTGGCGGCGCCGGTCATCCGCGCGGCGTTGCCGGATGCCAACGTTCCGATCTCGATACGCAGCAGCGGAATCCCGGTCGTCTACGGGGCCGTTGCGGAACTCGACCCGATCCTCACCAGCTGGCTGGCCGCTCACGGCGAAGGCATCGCCTGTGTCATCGGAGATCCCACGTTCGAGGCCGTGCCCCGCGTTCGATCGCTGACTCCCACACTGGCGAAGGGACTGGAGTTCGACCTCGTTGTGCTCGTCGATCCGGATCGCTTCGGCGACGGCATCGAGGGAGCGGTGGACCGCTACGTCGCGATGACCCGAGCGACCCGACAACTCGTCATACTCACGAGCTAGCCGCGCGCCGTTCGTGCAGGGCCCGCAGGTACACCGTCGCCCAGGTGCGGAACGGCCGCCACTGCTGCGCGATCTCCTCGACGTCGTGACCGGGGCCGTATCGCTCGACGATCTCGGCGTTCAGACGTTGGTCGTGACTGCGGAGGACATCCGGCGCGTTCGCTCCGCGCAGGACGACGAGTTCGGCTCCGAATGGTCCAAGTCCCTTGATTTGCTGGACGTTCTCGATGGCGTGAACGGGATCGAGCGAGCGGAGCGTCACGCTGTCGAGCTGTCCGTCGAGCGCGGCTTCCGCGACGGCGCGCAGGTACTCGGTCTTGCGACCCGGCAGGTCGAGGTCGAGTCCGGCGAGTTCTTTCGGGGCCGGCACTGCGCCGTGATCGCCGCGATCTCGGATGAGCGTCTCCCGGAGCTTGGCCGCCTGGGTGATCCGAATGCGTTGCGACAGGACGGCCCATATGGCCGCTTCGTAGGGCGAGTGGAATCCGCAGGGCCGAAGACCGGGCAACTGGCCCTGCGCGTCCGCGATGACCGCGTCCCGCTTGCCGACATCGGGCCAGCGACGGGCATCCACGTCCAGCGAGAGAAACCGCGCGACCTGCTCGGCGGCCGCTTCGAGATCACCCTGACCCGACACCTCGATTCGCGCGGTCTCGCCCGCCTGGGTCACCCGCGTCGTCGCTCGCGACCAGTCGGTCTCGACGCGAAACACCGTTCGCAACTCCGAGCCAACGGTCTGGTCGGACAGGGACGCGGGAGCGAATCCCTCCCAGAATTCGCGGCAGGTCGTCAGCGACCACGGACCGAGCACTTTCCGCCGAACTGAATGGCTGGTCATCGCGTGCCTCTCTGTGGCCATTGCTACCCGTCGACAACTACCACCAATCCCCGTATCAGTAATCCCGTGCGGACCGCCAGAAATCTCGCAACAACGCGGGTGGAGTCGGACCTTCCAGCGCCAGCTGGCTGAGCACGATCGTGACGCGGCCGGATACCGGCTCGACGTGCAGCGCGGTCTGCGTACCGCCGACCCATCCGTAGCGACCGGGAACGTTCCAGGGATCGATCGCAGCCACATCGACGGATCCTCCGAAGCCCCAACCCTGCCCCTCCAGGAAGAGGGCCCCGGCGGCGCGTTGCTCACCGGTCAGATGATCGGTCGACATCTGCCGCACCGCCTCGGTCGACAGCAACTGGCCACCCTGGTCGCGCAGCAGAGCCGCGAACTCGTAGAGATCATCGATGGTCGATACGAGCCCACCCGCACCCGACGCGAACGCCGGCATCGAGCTCCACTCACCGCCCGGGGCGTCGATGAGCTCCAGCCCACCGTCAGGATTCGTCCGGTAATAGCTGGTGAATCTCTCGACCTTCGACGGCGGGACGGCAAAGCCGGTGTCGCTCATGCCCAGCGGGGCGAAGATCCGCTCTTCGAGGAACTCCGGTAGCGCCGTGCCCGACACGCGAGCGACGAGCACGCCCTGGATGTCGGAGCAGACGTTGTACAGCCAGGCCTCCCCCGGTTGGGCCAACATCGGAATCTGCGCGAGTATCGCCAACCAGTCGTCGGGCGGTGGAACCGCCGCCGACATCGGGCCCGACTTCAGCCGCTCGAACAGCGCGGTCAGGGCCGGCAGCGAGAAGTCGGACGGGAAACCCCACCCGGCCCGGGAGGTCAGCACGTCATACACGGTGATCGAGCGGGCCGCAGGCACGACGTCATCGATAGGGCTGGACGGGGTGCGCACGACGACCGGGTCGGACAGCTCCGGGAGCCAGCGGCTTATCGGATCATCCAATCCGACAAGGCGATCGTCGATCAGCATCATGACGGCGGCCGCGGTGACGAGCTTGGTCACGGACGCGATGCGAAAGATCGAACCAGACGTCATCGCAACGTCGCCCACGGCGTCCTGCGTGCCGACGGCTTCGACGGTTCGTCGGCCATCACGGGCGACGAGTCCGACCGCGCCGGCGACCCGACCCGCGTCGACGTGACGCTGCAACACCTCGCGCAGTTCGCTCATCGCTACTCCCTCAGGTCGGCCCGCCTCGATCCTGCCGCACGTCAACCGTTCGATCCCGCGACTGCCCGGTACGCTCCGGCGCGTGAGATTCGTCGAGACCGGGATGCAGATGCGCAGCCGTCGATCGGTGTCCCGGCGCGACCGGAAGGTCGACTCCGGCCCGGGTGGCTACAACGGGTGTCGAGGCGACTGACCAGACATGGACGACAGTGCGCGGGAGTTCGAGAAGGGCGAAGCGACCGGCCCCTCGAAAGGCCGCCTCGAGGCCTTCAGCGACGGGGTGTTCGCGGTGGCGATCACATTGCTCGTGCTCGACATCGCGCTCGATCACCATGCCGAACGCGGCCGGCTCTGGCACGAGTTGGGGACGCTGAGCTTTCACTACGCGGCGTACGCCATCAGCTTCCTGACGATCGGCGTGATGTGGGTCAACCATCACAACCTCATGACCTTCGTGAACACGGTCGATCACGCCCTCATGTACCGCAACCTGCTGCTGCTCGGGATCGTGTGCTTCCTGCCGTTCCCCACGGCGATCCTGTCCGAATACGTCCATGGCGAGGGCGCGAGCAACATGCGAGCCGCCGTCAGCTTCTACGGCCTCGCGATGTTCGCGCTCGCATTGGCGTTCACCGCGCTCTGGCTCCACGTCTACCGCTGCCCCGCGATCCGGCCGCAGTGGGCCCGCCAGGACGTGATCGCGCTGCACATGAAACGGTCGGCCATCGCCACGATCAGCTACCTGCCTGCCGTGGCGTTGTCGTTCGTGGCACCCCAGGTGTCGCTCGTCATCTACGCGCTCTTCGTGTTCGCCTTCGCCACCGTCCAACTGCGCGGCGAGCCCGCCGCGAGCCCGGCCTAGGAACCGGTCCGCATCGTCAGGCGACGGCCAGCTCGAGGGCCGTCAGTTCGTCCTCGAGATGGCCGAGCAGCCGCTGCAGATGCGGCACGCTGCGGCGGCAACCGGTCAGGCCGAACGCGATCGACCCCGCGTAACTGGTGACCGTGATGTTCAGGGCTTGGCCGTCGAGCGGTACGGACAGCGGATACAGGCCGTCCAGGCGGGCGCCGTTCCAGTACAGCGGCCGACGGGACCCCGGCACGTTCGAGATCATGATGTTGAACGGCGGCCGGCCGATGCCGTTCAGACCGAGCATCGGCAGCAGCAACGGGCTCAAGCCGATCGCGCTCATCGCCAGTGTTTGCAGGGGCGTCATGGCCGCCAGCGCCTGTTTGCCGTCGGACATCGACTGGATTACCGTTCCCAGCCGCAGAGCCGGATCATCGAGATCGGTGCCGAGATTGCACATCACGGCGCCGACCGCGTTCGACGCCGAGTCGTTGGCCGTGTGTAGCGACACCGGAACCATCGCGATGAGCGGTGCGTCGGGCAGCGCATCGAGGCTGAGCATGTACGCCCGCAGGGCGCCGGAACACATGGCGAGTACGACGTCGTTGACGGTCGCGCCGGACGGCTTGGCCACCGCCTTGAACCGGCTGAGCGGCCACGATTGGGCAGCAAAACGACGCGCGCCGGTGATCGGCACGTTGAACATCGACCGCGGCGCGGCGAACGACAGCGACGCGCTCTGTTGCCGCATGGCCCGGCCGACCGTGCGAGCAAGCGCGGCCGGCAACCCGGCCACCTCGCCGAACGTGTCGAGGGCCATCCGAAGCGGAGACGAGGTCGCTGGGGGCGACGTCACGGTCTGATCCCGCGGCTCGCGCAGACACCACGGTGCGGGAAGGTCCCGGACGTCGGGGTCGGCGCTGAGCGCGCGTTGCAGCAGCCGCTGGGCCGTGACGCCGTCGACCAGTGAATGGTGGATCTTGTAGTAGACCGCGTAGCGCCCGTCGTCGAGCCCCTCGATGAGGTGCGCCTCCCACAGGGGCCGGTGCCGGTCGAGCAGGGTCGAGTGCAGTCGCGAGCACAGCGCCAAGAGCTCGAGCACACGTCCGGGGGCCGGCAGCGCGTTGCGTCGCACGTGGTGCTCGATGTCGAAGTCGTCGTCGTGTTCCCAACCCCACTGGCCCAGCGACGTTATGGAGCGGCGCGGCCGTTTCTGGAATCGAGTCGCCACCTCGCCCGTCTCGATCGAGGCGTCGAACAGGTCGCGCACATCGCGCGCCGACGCACCGTCCGGCGGGGTGAACAACTGCAATCCGCCGACCTGCATCGGATGCTCGCGCGACTCGGCGATCAAGAACACCGAATCGGTGGGCGCCATCGGTACGAGCACGCTCGCCCCTTCCGCGGGTTGCCGATCGGCCGTCGGTCGCGACCGGTTCCAGTGTCGTCTATGGTCACGTCGTTCGCGACAGGTGCCAATCGATCTGGAGGAACCATGGACTTCGAAGAGCTCAAGGACAAGGCCGAGAGCCTCGCCGCCCAGCATCACGACCAGGTCGAAGCCGGCATCGGTAAGGCCGAGGAGTTCGCCAAGGACCACGTCGACGGCCACGACGACCAGATCGAGGGTGCGGCCGAGAAGCTGAAGGGCCTTATCCCCGGGCTGTGATCGCGTTCCGCTCGGACGAGGGCCGCTGCGCCCACTCGGCGCGGTCCGGCTCGACGGTCCTATCCGAGCCCGGAGTGAACGGGGCCGTGCGCCTCGGCGCAGTGCGGGTCGGCACCGAGGTTCGCCGCATGGTCGAGTTGCAGCGTCGCGTGCCGCAAACCGTGGCGCTCGTCGAGGTAGGTCCGCAGCGTCGCCCCCACGCCGTGGCAGTCGTAGTTCGGGCGGACGAGCACGTGCGCCGATACCGCGGGCTCCGCCGGTCCGATCTGCCAGACGTGCAGGTCGTGCACCTGGGCCACCCCGTCGATCTCGGCCAGCTCGCCGCCGAGCGCGTCCATGTCGAGCCCGGCCGGCGCCGCCTCGAGAAATACCCGCGCCGACGATCGCAGCAGCCCGACGCCGGCGACCCCCATCAGGACCGCCACGACCAGCGACGCCAGCGCGTCGGCGCGGGTCCACCCGGTGACCAGGATGATCACCCCGGCCGCTGCCGTCGCGACGAACGCCCAGACGTCGTTGAGCATGTGCGCGAATGCCCCTTGCACACTCAGCCGACGACGATCGGCCCGACTGACGAGCGTCGTGGCGGCGATGTTCACGGCCACGCCGATCACGGCCACGACCGTCATGAGCCCACCCGCGGTCGGCGGTGGATGGTTGAGGTGCCGGATCGCCAGCGCCGCGAACCACCCGGCCAGCAGCAGTAGCGTGATCCCGTTCGCCTGGCCGGCGAGCGCATCGACGCGGGCGAACCCGTACGTGTAGGCCCCCTTCGCCGGACGAGCGGCTACGCGAACGGCGACGATCGCGACGACGAGCGAGGCCGCGTCTGTGAGCAGGTGTCCGGCGTCGGTGAGCAGGGCAAGCGAATGCCCGACCAGACCCGCGGCGACTTCACCGACCATGAAGGCGATCAGCAGCGCGAGCGCGCCGGCGAGCCACCGCACGTCGGCGCCGTCACCGATCGCCGGTGTGTGCGAATGTCCGTGCCCGTGATCGCTCATCCCGTGCTCCCCCGACCGAGCTTGACCTCGGGATGGACGAGCGAGCTGTGCTCGATGTGGACGAGCGCGACGTCGAGGAGTTGGCGGACGTGGTCGTCGGCGAGTCGATAGCGCACCATGCGCCCGTCGCGCCGGGCCTGGACAACCCGATGGGCCCGCAACAATCGCAGGGCGTGCGAGGCTCCGGATTCGCTCAGCCCGGCCTCGCGAGCCAGCCCACCGACCGTGGCCTCGCCGCCGCGCAGCACGACCAACAATCGCAACCGACCCGGATCGGCGAGCAGCCCGAAGATGTCGGCCGTGTCGCTGATGGCGTCGTCGGACGGCCAGTCCGCGACGCCATCTGAATAGCTGCTCATATGTTCAGGATAAGCCCCACCCTGCTCGCCTCTGGCGGCGCGACCTCATGCGCTGCTGCGCCGCCATGAGCGGGACTACCAGCTGGTGGGCAGCGCCCGTCCCTCCGCGTAGCCGGAGCTGCTCTGGATCCCGACGACGGCCCGCTCGGCGAATTCGGTCAGAGACGCCGCCCCGGCGTACGTACACGACGACCGGACCCCGGCCACGATCTGGTCGATGAGGTCCTCGACGCCCGGCCGCTGCGGGTCGATGAACATCCGGCCGCTCGAGATGCCCTCCTCGAACAACGCCTTGCGGGCCCGCTCGAAGCTGTCCTCACCGGACGTGCGATTCGCGACCGCCCGGGCCGAGGCCATGCCGAAGCTGTCCTTGTACTGGCGGCCGTCCGGCGCATGGTGCAGGTCGCCGGGCGACTCGTACGTACCGGCGAACCAGGACCCGATCATGACCGCGGACGCACCCGCCGCCAGAGCCAGCGCGACGTCGCGCGGGTGCCGCACGCCGCCGTCCGCCCACACGTGCTTGCCGAGCTCGGCCGCGGCGGCCGCGCATTCGAGCACGGCCGAGAACTGGGGACGGCCGACGCCGGTCATCATCCGCGTGGTGCACATCGCCCCCGGACCGACACCGACCTTCACGATGTCGGCACCGGCGCCGATCAGATCGCGGGCGCCGGCGGCCGAAACGACGTTGCCGGCCACCACCGGTACCGAAGGCGACAACGACCGCACCGCGGTCAGCGCGTCGAGCATCCGGCGTTGGTGGCCGTGCGCGGTGTCGATGACGAGGACGTCGACGCCGGCGTCGAGGAGCGCGGCGGCCTTGCCGCGGACATCGCCGTTGACGCCGATCGCCGCCGCGATCCGCAGCCGACCCGAGAGGTCGATCGCGGGTTGGTACAGGGTCGCGCGCAGCGCAGCCGTCCGGGTGAGAACCCCGACCAGCCCACCGTCGCGGTCCACGACGGCGGCGAGACGGCGCCGCGCCGCTTCGAGTTCCCCGAACGCCGTGCGCGGGTCCGTGCTGTCGTCGACGGTGAAAACCGGTGCCGACATCACGCGGTGCAGTTGGGTGAAACGGTCGGCACTCGCGCAGTCGTCCTCGGTCACGACGCCGACCGGTCGACCGGCATCGACGACGATGACCGCGCCGTGGGCGCGCTTGTAGAGCAGAGCCAGCGCGTCGCCGACCGTGCCGGACGGACCGAGCGTGAGTGCGGTGTCGTAGACGAGCGAGCGCTGTTTGACCCAGCCGATGACCTCGCGCACGACGTCCAGCGGAATGTCCTGCGGCAGGACGGTCAGGCCGCCGCGCCGGGCAACGGTCTCAGCCATGCGACGGCCGGCGACGGCGGTCATGTTCGACACGACCAAGGGGATCGTCGCGCCGCTGCCGTCCGAAGTCGACAGGTCGACGTCGAAACGCGAGTTGATCTCGGAGCACGACGGGACCATGAACACGTCGTCGTAGGTCAGTTCGAACGAAGGCTCGGAATTGAGGAAGCGCACGAGTACGTCATCCTACCGGTGCGCTCGAGGACGTCCGGACCGAATCCGTAGGCTCGGATCGTGACCATCGCCGTCTTCGACATAGACGGAGTCGTCGCGGACGTGCGGCATCGCGTCCACTATCTGGAGGGCGGCCGCAAGGATTGGGCCGGCTTCTTCCGGTCCGCCGATCGCGATCAGCCGCTTGCCGAGGGGATCGCGCTGGTCCATGACCTGGCTCAGTCACACGACATCGTCTGGCTCACCGGGCGACCGGCCTGGCTGCGCACCGTCACCAGCGACTGGCTCGCCGCCCAGGGCCTACCGATCGCCGAGCTCCACATGCGGCCCAACGCCGACCGCCGACCGGCGCGTCTCTACAAATTGGCCGTCTTGCGGAGCTTGCGCCGCCGTGGTGTCGCCGCATTTGTCGATGACGACGACGAGGTGGTCGAGACGGCTCGCGCAGCCGGTTTTCCGGCCGCCCTAGCCGACTGGGTGCCCCGCGGCCTCACATTGCGCGAGGCTCAAGATCGTTCCGGACGGTCTTAGATCACAAAAATCTTTCCGACTTACCGCCTGTATCGGCACATTTTTGGCTCCCTTTAATCCGATACAGCACGATTGTAACGACACACCCAATATTTAGTTGAGCGTTTGGCTGGCTTCAAAACTAAACACGGAGCATACTTCTGGCGTAGACACCAGCAAGCGATTACAGTCGGGTTGGAAACGCTCTCAGGAAGACATGATGATTACCACTGCTGAACCGAACAGCCAGAACCGCGTCTGCACGCACTCGCCGCAGTGCCCGGACGCTTTCGACTTCGATCGCGACGCCGCGCACGTGCTGGTGGCCCACCCCGAACAGGGCTGGAGCCTGCTGTGCAACGGTGTCGTCCTCTTCGAGGACACCGGCGAGATCCTGCCTGACGGTCAGAGCATTGCGGCCCGTCGCCGCGAGCTGCTGACCTGCGCCGCGCACCGCAAGTAGCCCGCCCCGGCGAGGACGACGCGTCCCCGCCGGCTCGGCGCCGGTCGCGCCCTAGGCGTATTCACTGACCGGCGGGCACGAACAGATCAGATTCCGGTCACCGTAAGCCTGATCGATCCGCCGCACCGGCGGCCAGTACTTCGTAGCCGGATCCACACCGGACGGGAACGCGGCGACCTCGCGCGTGTACGGGTGCTTCCACTCCCCCGTCACCATCGCCGACGTGTGCGGCGCGTTGGACAGCGGGTTGTCGTCCAGGGGCAGCGCACCCGACCCCACCAGCTCGACCTCGGCCTTGATCGCGATCATCGCGTCGGCGAAGCGATCGAGCTCGCTCAGGTCCTCGGACTCCGTCGGCTCGACCATCAACGTCCCAGCGACCGGGAACGACATCGTCGGCGCATGGAAGCCGTAATCGATCAGCCGCTTCGCGACGTCGTCCACCGACACCCCCGTCGCCGCCGTGAGCGGACGCAGATCGAGGATGCACTCGTGGGCGACGAGCCCGCTCGTCCCGGTGTAGAGCACCGGATAGTGCGGCGCCAACCGTCGGGCCAGATAGTTGGCCGCCAGGATCGCCGCGCCGGTCGCGTCAACCAACCCGTCCGGCCCCATCAGCCGCAGATAGGCCCAGCTGATCGGCAGGATCGAGGCCGACCCCCACGGTGCCGCCGAGATCGCGCCGCTTCCGGTCGACGGTCCGGCATCAGGCTGCAACGGATGGTTGGGCAGGTACGGCGCGAGGTGCGCTCGAACGCCGATCGGGCCGACCCCGGGGCCGCCGCCACCGTGCGGGATGCAGAACGTCTTGTGCAGGTTCAGATGCGAGACGTCCGAACCGAACCGGCCGGGACGAGCGACTCCGACCATCGCGTTGAGGTTGGCTCCGTCGATGTACACCTGACCACCCGCGTCGTGCACCAGCGAGCACACCTCGGCGATGTGTTCTTCGAACACACCGTGGGTCGACGGGTAGGTGACCATGATCGCGGCCAGGGAATCGGCATGCGCGGCGATCTTGGCTTTCAGATCGTCGAGGTCGACCTCCCCCTGCACACCACCGGTCTTGACCACGACGACGCGCAGCCCGGCCATCACCGCGCTCGCGGCGTTCGTCCCGTGGGCGCTCGCCGGGATCAGGCAGACGTCGCGGTGCGACTGGCCGTTCGCCCGGTGGTAGTTGGCGATGGCCAGTAGCCCGGCGAACTCGCCCTGGGATCCCGCGTTCGGCTGCAGCGAGACGGCGTCGTAGCCGGTGATCTCGGCCAGCCACGACTCGAGATCCGCGAACAGCGACCGGTAACCCTCGAACTGGTCGGCGGGCGCGAACGGGTGGATGCGGGCGAAGCCCGGCAGGCTGATCGGCTCCATCTCGGTGGTGGCGTTGAGCTTCATCGTGCACGAGCCGAGCGGGATCATGCCCCGGTCGAGCGCGTAGTCGCGATCGGACAGTCGGCGCAGGTAGCGCAGCATCGACGTCTCGGAGTGGTGCGTCCCGAACACCGGATGGGTCAGGAACGGCGAGGTGCGGGCCAGTTCGACCGGCAGCGCGTACGCATCGTCCAGTGCGGCTACCGAGCTCGAGTCGAGATCGAGACCGAATGCTCGCCAGACGGCCACGATCTCGGTGCGCGTCGTGACCTCGTCGCACGCGATGCCGATGGTGTCCGCGTCGACGCGACGCAGGTTGACGCCACCGGCGAGAGCCGCCGCGACGATCTCGTCGGCCCGACCGGGCACGGTCGCCGTCACCGTGTCGAAGATCGGATCGTCGCCGACCGCGACGCCGGCCCCGGTGAGCCCGGCCCGCAGGATCTCGGCCAGACGATGGACGCGGGCCGCGATCGCCCGCACACCCTCGGGCCCGTGGTACACCGCGTACATGCTGGCGATGACGGCCAGCAGCACCTGCGCGGTGCAGACGTTGCTGGTCGCCTTCTCGCGACGGATGTGCTGCTCACGGGTCTGCAGGGCCAACCGGTACGCGGGGTTGCCGGCGGCGTCCAGGGACACCCCGACGAGCCGCCCGGGCAGCTGACGCTCGAGGCCGGCGCGGATCGACAGGTAACCGGCGTGCGGCCCGCCCATCCCGAGCGGAACCCCGAAACGCTGCGTGGTGCCGACCGCGATGTCGGCACCGGCCTCGCCGGGTGGGCGCAGCAACGTCAGCGCGAGCAGGTCGGCGGCGACGGTGACGAGCGCACCGCGCTCATGGGCGGCGGTCACCAGCGGCTCGAGGTCGCGGACCCGTCCGGACGCTCCCGGGTACTGGACGAGCACGCCGAAAACATCCCCCTCGGGCAGGGATTCGGACAGGTCGTGGACGACGATCGTGATGCCGGTCGGCGTGGCACGGGTGCGAAGCACGTCCAGCGTCTGCGGGAGCACGTCGGCGTCGACGACGTAGGTCGACCCGGCCCGGGCCGCGCGATGAGACAAGGCCATCGCCTCCGCGGCCGCGGTTCCCTCATCGAGCAGGGACGCGCCGGCGACCGGCAGCGCGGTGAGGTCCTCGACCATCGTCTGGAAATTGATGAGCGCCTCGAGCCGCCCCTGACTGATCTCCGGCTGGTAGGGCGTGTACGCCGTGTACCAGGCGGGACTCTCCAGGACGTTGCGGCGGATCACCGGCGGAGTGAGGGTGTCGTAGTACCCCAGCCCGATCATCGACGTGACGACCCGGTTGCGGCCGGCGAGCACCGCCAGCTCGGCCGCGACCTCGGCTTCGGACGCGGCCGGGGGCAACGCCAGCGTCAGCTTCTCGCGGATGCTGGCCGGGATCGCGTCCGTGAGCAGCGCGTCCATCGAGTCGTAGCCGAGCGCATCGAGCATGCGCTGTCGGTCCGGCCCGTCCACGACGCCGATGTGTCGGCTGGCGAACGGACGGTCGTTCTCGAGATCGCTGAGCGACGTCATGAGGGCTGCTCCGGGTCGAGGGTGCCACCGAGCGTGGCGACGCCCGGCTCCCCCTCTGTCAGGCGGATGCCTTCCAGAGCGACCTGCTCGCGCGGTCTGGGTGCCTGAGAGGTTCCGGGGATGTTGCCCCTTCGGCGTCGACGTCGTCGCTGACGTCGAACTCTCCCGCGCGAGTTATGCGGCCACCAAAAACGGTACCAGCCACGCACGCGCGACCTGGCTTGGCGCGGTGTGTCTTCGACGACTTACGGGCGGGCGCCACGCGATCGGACGAACGTCGGCGATGCGCTGATCGGACGGTCAGGCGGTCGCGGAGCGCCGTTCGCGGCGGCGGGTCAACTCGTCGGTCGCGGCCGGCATCGCCACGGTCGGTTCGCCGTCGTCGGCCCGTTCGCCGGGCAGGTGGGCGAGCGAACCGACCAACTCGCGCAGCGCTCCACTGACCGCAATGCCGAAGACGCCCTGCCCGCCGCGCAGCAGATCGACGACTTCTTCGGAGGACGTGCACTCGTACACCGTTGTGCCGTCGGAGAGCAGCGTGATGCGAGCAAGATCCTCGACGCCACGGGCGCGAAGCGCGTCGACGGCCGAGCGGATGTTGTGCAGCGAGACACCGGTGTCGAGTAGTCGCTTGACGACCTTCAGAACCAGGATGTCCTTGAACGAGTAGAGCCGCTGAGTGCCGGAGCCGGTCGCCGAGCGAACGGACGGGACGACCAGGTCGGTGCGGGCCCAGTAGTCGAGCTGGCGGTAGGTGATCCCGGCGGCCGAGCACGCCGTCGGTCCGCGGTAGCCGATCTGGTCGTCGTCGCGCGGAGTGGGGTCGTCGAACAGCGCACCCTGCTCGGGTGTCGTGCGTACTCGACTCGTACCTCTCCTCTCCGCCGCGCGACCCGCTTCCCCCGGACTCCACGGACCGCGGATTTCGTGCAGTCACCGCCGAAACAGGGAGGTAATCCACGAACGCCGCGACGAAAGAGGAGCTCAGCCGGTCAACGCGAGCGCCGTCTCTACACCCTCGACCTAAACTTGATGGTCAGGTGGATCAGCTCATTCGTCCGCGCGAAATCCTCGGGCCGGACCTGGTCGAGGAACTCCCGGAACTTCTCGACCTCGTCCTCCTGCTCGTCCGGAATCTCGATCCCGGCCGGTCAGCACCTAGTCGGCGCCCGGATGGCGACGCCACACCGCAGCGCCAGCGCGATGGCGTCGGAGGGGCGGGCGCTCACGCTGACGCCGCCGGAGAAGCGCAGCTCGGCGTAGAAGATGTTTTCATTGAGCTCGGTGATCTGAACAGCCTTGAGCGGCGCCCGAGCGCCGACACGATGTCGCGCAACAGATCGTGGGTCAGCGGCCGGGCGGTTTCACCCCTGCTGGTGGTACGCGATCGCGGACGCCTCGACGGCACCGATCCAGATCGGCAGATACCGCACGCCGTCCTCTTCGCGCAGCAACAGGACGGGCTGGTTCGCCGGCAGCTCGACCCGGACCCCGACAACGCTCAGCGGATGCACGTCCGACCTCCGCTCGCCTACGGCGCCACTTCGCACGGCTCGCAGTGATGCCTCGACGCTACACGTCACGTCGCGTCCGTATCCCATCGGGGCGGCACGCCGCCCGGACCGGTTCACGGTCCGGTGGTCCCGCAGACCGGTCCGTACCAAGGCGGCATGCAGTTGTTCTGAAAGTGCCTGCCAGGTCGCGTGCCGTCTCCTGCGGCCCGCGCCCTCGCATCCGGCCCACGCTGACGGCCATCGGACCCACGAGCTGGGTGAAAAGCCCGATCTCACGGTCGGCGGCGGCCCGGAACGCCCGCAGATGACGCCCTTCGAGCCCGAAATGCGCCAACTCGACGACGACCTTGCCCACATCAGCGCGTCGTCGTCGTACTGGCCGCCGGCTGCGTGGCGTGACCAGGCCGAACTGCTCGCAGTTCGTTGAGCTGTTCGGGCGCAGCCCGGTCGCATTGAGCAGCTCCTCGCGCGACATCCGCAACGAGGCCGGCGCCGGCTGGAACTGATCGGCGGTGGGTGCCCCGACGGTGACCGCAAGGTGGGCCACGCGAGGCATCGCACCTGTCCCGGCCGGAACCAGACCGCGGTCGATCGCGTCGAGCTGGTCCTTGATCACTCGCAACGGCAGATAGTTGTCACGCTGCTGGGCCAGGACGTACTTCAACCGCGCGATGTCCGCGCTGGAGAACTTCCGGTATCCGGACGGGGTCCGCTCCGGGGCGACGAGACCTTCGGTCTCGAGAAACCGGATCTTGCTGATCGTGATGTCCGGGAAGTCGGGGCGAAGCTGGGTCAGCACCTCGCCGATCGACACTCCGCCGCGGGAGCGGCTCTCGCCGGCCGCTGACCGCCGTCACTGAGCCGTGGCCTCCGAACTCACTCGGGCCGACGTGAGGTAGACGAGGCGGAACTTGCCGATCTGAACCTCGTCGCCCCCGGCCAGAGCGACGCCTCGATCCGTTCGCGGTTGACATACGTGCCGTTCAACGATCCGACGTCATGGACGGCGTATCCGCCACCGTCGCGACGGAACTCAGCGTGCCGACGCGACACGGTCACGTCGTCGAGGAAGATGTCGCTGTCGGGGTGCCGGCCGGCGGTCGTGACGTCCTGATCGAGCAGGAAGCGACTGCCCGCATTCGGGCCGCGCTTGACGACCAGCAGCGCCGATCCCGGCGCGAGCGCGTCGAGCGCGCCTTGGTGCGCTTCGGTCGAGAACTCACCCTCGGCGTCCGATACCGGTCCGGCCGAGATCACGCTCGTTGTGTCGACTCCGGCCGCGTAGCCGGACTCACCGGATGGCCCCGACTCGGGCAACGCCGTACCGCAGTTCGCGCAGTACCGGTTACCCGCCGGATTCTCGGTGCCACACGCGGTGCAGAACACTCGCCACGCCCTTTCACTGTTGCTGCTCGGTCGCCGAACGCGAAACCGTCGTCCGAAACTCGTCGCGCCGTAACCCGCCGTAGTTCCGCGAGCCTAGTTTGCCGCGCGCGCGAGGGTCAATCGAAGGTGGAGATCGATACTCTGCTACCGACAAACGTGCTTATTTTTGCGGGTGAATCTCGTACGCTAAACGTCAACCTGACAGTGTGCCGTACGTCGCCGGGTCCAGCAGGTCGGCCAGCTGGTCGGCGTCCGACAGCTCGATCTCGACGATCCAGCCGCCACCGTACGGATCGGCGTTGATGAGTTCCGGTCGGTCGTCGAGATCACCGTTGCGGCCGGTGACGGTGCCGCTGACCGGGGCGTAGAGGTCCGAAACGCTCTTCGTCGACTCGACCTCGCCGAATGCCTCGCCGATCGCCACCGCCGTTCCGATCGCCGGCAGTGAGACGTAGACGACGTCGCCGAGCGATTGCTGGGCGAAGTCGGTGATGCCGATCCGGATCGATGTCCCGGCCGCGTCGACGCGCGCCCACTCGTGCTCGGCGGTGTATTTCAGGTCATCCGGAACGGCAGCCATCAACCGGCCTCTCGAGCTCGGGGATCGGGACCAACGGCCAGACGATACCTACTTCGTCGCGGGCTTCGCATAGCGAGGGTTCGGCACCGAGCGGACGGCCTCGATATCGATCTTCGCCATTTGCTGGACGACGGCGTCGCCACCGGCCGCCCGGGCCGTCGCCGCGACGCCGCCCGGGATTTCCAGCGCGGTCTCGAGCGTCTGCGGATCACCGATCGCCAGGACGTCATACGGCGCCTGCACCTTCGTCCCGTCGATCTCGACAGATCCGTTCGGCCCGTCCTGGAACGCCGTCGAGGTACCGACGCGCACGCCGGCGAATTCGATCGCTTCGGCCCCGGCACCGCGCAGTTCCTCGATGACGTCGAGCAGATCCTCGGCCTTGAGCCCGTGCTTGGGGTCGGTGATCGTGACCTCGACGCCGGGCCCGGTGGCCGGGACCGTCCCGAGCAGGACGGCCAGCGCCTGCGACTCCTGCTGGGCCTGTTGCTGGGCCACCGCGTCGCGACCGCCGCTGACGGTCAGCTGCTGGACGGTCGTCTGCAGGGCGCTGATCTGCTGGCGAAGTCGATCGGCGCGCGAGTCCTGGTCGTCGAGAATCCGGATCAGGTCGTCCTCACGGGCGCTACTGAGACTGTCGGAGGACGAGTTCGAGTGCACTTGGACGGCGATGCCGAATCCCAGCAACGCGATGAGGACTCCGATCAGCGCGCCGGCGAGCCGCAGGTGGTGGCGCGGAGACGGGGCGGTGGCCGGCTCGTCGGTGGCCGGCTCGTCGGTGGCCGGCTCGTCGGTGGACATCCCTTCGTCCGTCGGGTCCATCCCTGCTTCCTCGGTCATGCGCGGAACACGTGTCGGCGGATCGCGGCCGCGTTGCCGAAGATCCGGATCCCGAGAACGACCACGACCGCGGTCGACAGTTGCCCGCCGACGCCGAGCTTGTCGCCGAGGAACACGATCAGGGCCGCGACCAGCACGTTCGACACGAATGACACGACGAACACCTTCGCGTCGAAGATCTTGTCCAACCAGGCGCGCGCGCCGCCGAACACCGCATCGAGGGCCGCGACGACGGCGATCGGCAAATAGGGCTCCAGCCAGGTCGGCACGGTGGGGTGCAGCAGCAGGCCGGCCACGACGCCGATCGCGAGAGCCAGGGCCGGGATCATCGGGTGCTTCCGCTCGTCGGGGTCGGCGACCCGCTCGGGCGGGCGGTCGGCGACGGGGTACTCGTCGAGGTCGGCGAGCTGTTCGCTGCGGATGCGTACCGCGGTGCGATCGCCGCGGCGGCCGGCAGGTCCAGCGACTTCTGCTCGTCGAAGCTGAACCCGATCCCGTCGGCGGCCGCGAGTGTCTGATAGCGACTCGCGACCGCGCTCGCGGCGAAGCCGGTGTCGAGCGCGGCCGGGTCGCCGATCGCCTGGATCACGTACGGCGAGCTGATCGGACGGAAATCGACGAGCACCGCCTCACCGGCGAATCGGATCGCCGAGGTCGGCGTGAGCCGCACGCCGTTGACCGCGATCGCCTCGGCACCGTTGAGCCACAACTGATTGACGACGCTGCGGACGTCGCGGTCGGTGAGCACGCGGGTGGCGGTGATCGGCGTGGTGCCCTTCCGGCCGGGCGTCGGAGTGGAACTGACCGCCGGCGGGTCGACGAGACGAACCTGTAGGCCACTGCCCCGGGCCGCGGTCGCACCGGCCGCCAACTGCTCGCGTTGCAGTTCGTCGCGCAGCGCGCCGGATGACGGTAGGGCCTGGTTTCGCAGGGTGTTGACCCGACTCGAGAGCTGTTGGGCCGTGGCGTCCAGCTTGTTGTCCGCCGACTCGGCCGCGCGCACCCGGGCCACGAGATCGGCATGGATCTTGGCCTCGTCCGGCGCCGCCCGGTGCGCGGCTATGTAAGCGACCACGACGAGAAACCCTACGAGCACACAGCCCACCACCAGCGCTACGCGGTCGGACGGGCGCGTCCTGGCCCCCGCGCGACGCTTAGCCGCCGCCGCGTAGCCCGGGTCGAGCGTGTTCGTGACCAGGTCGATGAGCAGGGCGGACGACTGGTCGCGCCGCACCGGTCGACTCATGCGCGCACGATCCGGCGCCACTGCAGCAGATAGATCGCGCCGGCCCAGACGTAGAGCGCCGTGCCCCAGATCGTGAACGCCCAGGCGATCGGCCGGGCGATGTCGGCGGCGGTGCCGCGATAGGTGCCCCAGACCAGCAGCGGGAACGCGTAGAGCAGGCAGAACGTGGCGGCCTTGCCCAGATAATGGACGGGCAGCGCGAGGTAGCCGCGCCGACGCAGGCTCGGGACCGTCGTCAGCAGGACGATGTCGCGGGCCACGATGATCGCAACCAACCACCACGGGATGACGTGCCGCAGTAGCAACCCGACGAGCGACGCGAGGATGTACAGCCGGTCCGCGAACGGGTCGAGCAGGGTTCCGAGGCGACTGGTCTGGTTGAGCTTGCGCGCGAGAACGCCGTCGAGCCAGTCAGTGAAGCCGGAGACACCCAGCACGAGTAGCGCCGCAAGGTCGTCGTGCGGCCCCAGCAGCAGCCACAGGAAGAGCGGGACACCGAGCAGCCGCAGCACCGAGAGCGCGTTCGGGATCGTGACGATGCGGTCGGTCGGCGCCGTTGGGTCGGTGGCCGTGACCGACCCGGTACCACCGGGTGTCGCCGACGCCGCAGCCTCGTCGTCCGCCGTCACCATCCGCCCTTTCACGATGCCCCATCGTCGCAGAGGTCACGGTGGACGTCCGACCGCCATGCCGGACGCAGCGCCCACAAAGCGGTCAGTTCGGTCAGTTCTCCGGCGCCGGCCGACTACGACTTCCCGTCGCGGCCGCCTACGACTTCCCGTCGCGGCCGATCACTTGGCGTCCCGCGGCCCAGACGCCGGCGACGTCCGCGGGCGTGCCCAGGGCGAAGATCCGGGCGAGCCGGTCCGACGCGTCCGCGGCGTTGGCCAGATTCGCGGCCAGAGTGCTCCCAGCCTCCGGGCACAACCAGACCGCGTCGAAGTCCTTACCGGGCTCGAAGTCGCCGACGCGATCGCCGAGGCCGAGCGCCAACGCCCCGGCGCGGGTCGCGAGGTACAGCAGGTGAGTCGGCGTGAGTGGCAATCCGTCAGCGGCGAGCAGTTGTTGAATGAAGTAGGCCTGCAGGGCCTCCTTAGGCAGGAAGAACCCGGTTCCGGCCCCGACGTCGGTGCCGAGCGCGACCCCGACTCCGTGTTCGACGTGCCGGCGCAATGGGAACAGTCCGCTGCCCAGCGCCGAGTTGCTCGTCGGACAGTGCGCGGCCCAGGCGCCCGCGTCAGCCATCCGGTCGAGTTCGGGAGCGGTGGCGTGGACGTTGTGCGCGAACACACTCCGATCGGTGACGAGACCGTGGCGGTCATAGCTGTCCAGATAGTCGCGCGCGGTCGGGAAGAGCCCGGCCACGGTCGCGACTTCGGCCAGGTTCTCGTTGATGTGCGACGTGAACCAGACCCCGTCGGTCGTCATCAGCTCGCCGCAGATCGCGAGCACCTCGTCCGAGGTCGACAACGAGAAGCGCGGGGTGACCGCGTAGCGCAGCCGGCCGCGACCGTGCCACCGTTCGATGAGCGCGCGACTGTTGGCGTACGCGTCTTCGGGCGAGCACAACAGGTCCGCGCGCAGCACCCGGTCGCTGACGACGAGGCCGGCGCTGATGTTGAGCCCGCTCTGGTCGGCGAGCCCGAAAAACCCGTCCATCGCCTCGGTGAAGTGCGACCCGAACACGAGCGCGGACGTCGTACCGCTGCGGACCAGGCCGTCCAGGAACTCGGTCGCGACCTCGGCCGCGTACGCCGGGTCGACCAGCCGGCTCTCCTCGGGCAACGCGCACGTCTCGAGCCACTCGAGCAGCGGCCGGCCGAGTCCACCGATCGCGCGGACCTGGGGGTAGTGGACGTGCGTGTCCACGAAGCCCGGCACCAGCAGTCCGCCGGACAGCTCGACCACCGGGTCGTCGGCGTGGGTCGCGCGCAGCGTCGCATACGTCCCGCGCGCGACGATGACGCCGTCACGGACGAGCAGCCCGCCGTCCTCGTCGACGCGCAGGCAGTCGACCGGCGACCCGGTGAACGGATCGATGGGCGTGTCGACGACCATCGCGCGGTACAGCGTCATCCGGGCGCCTTCCTGTCCCAGTTGTCTCGCTCTCCGCGGCGATGCGGCCGATCACGTTCCGCGCTCAGGGCGACGGAACTGCAGATGTCGGGACGGCGGGATTCGAACCCACGACCCCCTGACCCCCAGTCAGGTGCGCTACCAAGCTGCGCTACGTCCCGGTCGTGCGGCCGGAGCGGTGCGCGGCCGACGTGAACACTAGCGCACCGCGGCCCGGGAACTCAGCGACCGACGGACTCAGCGACTGCGCTTCTCGCGCACGCGCACCGAGATCTCGATCGGCGTTCCCGTGAAGTCGAAGTCCTCGCGTAGACGTCGCTCGATGAACCGTCGGTAGCCGGCCTCGAGGAATCCCGATGTGAAGAGGACGAAGCGCGGCGGACGCACGTCGGCCTGGGTGGCGAAGAGCACACGCGGCGCCTTACCGCCTCGCGGCGGCGGGGGCGTCGCGGCGACCACCTCGGTGAGCCACGCATTGAGTCGGCCGGTGGAGATGCGCCGATCCCACGACTCGAGGCTCGTCCGCAGCGCCCCGGCCAGCTTCTCGACGCTGCGGCCGGTCTTGGCCGACACGTTGACGCGCGGGGCCCACTGGACGCGGGCCAGATCGCGTTCTATCTCGCGCTCGAGCGTGAGCCGACGATCCTCGTCCAACAGGTCCCATTTGTTGAACGCGATCACGAGCGCGCGCCCGGCCTCGACGACCGCCGCGATGACGCGCTGATCCTGTTCCGAAAGCACGTCGGAGGCGTCGAGCAGCACGACCGCAACCTCGGCCGACTCGATCGCGCTCGCCGTGCGCAGGCTGGCGTAGTACTCCATGCCGGCGGCCTGATTCACCCGACGCCGGAGGCCCGCCGTGTCGACAAACCGCCATATCTCTGAATCGAGTTCGACCAGGCTGTCGACCGGATCGATGGTCGTACCGGCCACCGCGTCGACGACCGAGCGTTCCTCGCCGGTCAGCCGATTGAGGAGGCTGGACTTGCCCACGTTCGGTCGCCCGATCAGTGCGACCCGCCGCGGACCGTCCTCGACGTCGGTCTCGGCGGGAGCATCCGGTAGCGCGGCCAGCAGGACGTCGAGCAGATCGCCGCTACCCCGCCCGTGCAGCCCGCTCACGGCATAGGGCTCGCCGAGACCGAGCGACCAGAGCTCCGCGACGTCGGCCTCAGCCCGCTCGTCGTCCACCTTCGTCACCGCAAGGACGACCGGCCGCTTCGACCGACGCAGCGTGCGAGCCACGGTCAGATCGGTCTCGGTGGCGCCGGTCATCCCGTCGATGACGAAGAGCACGAGGTCGGCGGTCGCGACTGCCCGCTCGGCCTGCGCGGACACCCGAGCCTGCAGACCCTGCGCATCCGGCTCCCAGCCACCGGTGTCGACGAGGGTGAACCGGCGGCCGGCCCACAGCGCGTCGTATGCAATGCGGTCCCGCGTGACCCCCGGGACGTCTTGCACCACCGCTTCGCGCCGGCCCAGGATGCGATTCACCAATGTCGACTTACCGACGTTGGGTCGTCCGACGACCGCGACAACGGGAACCGACTGCGTCGGCTCGTCGGTGGCGGTCTCTTCGGTGTTCATAGTTGCCCTTCGATCACTTCTGAATGGTCTCAACGTGGGAGCGACTCATGCCGCCACCAGCGCCGTTCCGGCGACTCATGCCGCCACCAGCGCCGTTCCGGCGACTCATGCCGCCACCAGCGCCGTTCCGGCGACGAGAGCAGCGAGCGCGGCCCGAATCTGTTCGGTCGCGCCAGCACTGACCCGGCGATTCAGTGGCACGCGCTCAGGCGCCGCCTCGAACGGGATCGGCGCGCCGACAACCAGCCGCACCGCGCGCCGTTGGACGCTGCGCAACAAGGTCTCACTGCCGTGGCACGCCACCGGGACTACGGTTGCCCCGGTGCGGACGGCCAGGTAACCGACGCCCGGATAAGCCCGCGCCACCCGTCCATCGCCACGCGCCCCCTCGGGGAAGACGCCGACAACACCGCCGGCTCGCAAGATTTGCAGGCTCGCTCGAACCGGCGCGGGATCGATCGCACCGCGCCGCACGCTCAGCTGGCCGGCGGCCACCAACACGGATCGAACGACCGGCACGAACGCCTCCCGCTTCACCAGGCACGCGACGGGCCGGTCGAAGACCCCGAAGATGAGCGGCCCATCCATGAGGGCCCGATGGTTCATCGCCAGGATGACCGGTCCCGCACTGGGGACGTTATCGAGACCGCCCGCCTCGATTCGGCCGAGTACGCCGATCACCATTCGCGCGCCGCGCTGGAGTCGGCGCAGTCGCGGCGACGATGCCACGCGCGTCTCGATCGTTGGTTCACTGATCACGAGCGGCCATCGCCTCAGTCGTCATGTCGACAAGTCGGTTGACGGCTTCATCAATGGATAGATCGGTGGTGTCGAGCTCGACTGCGTCGGCGGCCTGCTGCAGCGGGCTGGCGGCCCTCGAGCTGTCCAGGCCGTCGCGACGGGCCAGAGATCGTTCGACCTCGTCGATATCGCGAGCCCCGACCTGCGCGGCGCGCCGCTGCGCCCGTACCTCGGATCGCGCGGTCACGAACACCTTCACCTCGGCGTCCGGCCACACGACGGTGCCGATGTCGCGACCCTCGACGACGATCGACCCGGCGCCGATGAGTTCCCGCTGGGCTGCGACGAGTTTGGTGCGCACCGCCGGAACGGCCGATACGGCGCTCACTGCCGCCGTGACCTGCATCGACCGGATGACCTCGTCAACCGCTGCGTGGTTCAGAGTCACCGTCACCGCCAGAGGGTCCGTCGAGATCACGATGTCGGCCGCGTCCACGCACCCAGCGATGGCGCGCGGATCGTCCAGCGGGAGGCCCGCGCGTAGTACGGCGACGGTCGCGGCCCGGTACATCGCGCCCGTGTCGAGGTAACGAAGCCCGAGGCGTTCGGCCAACCGCTTCGCCACGGTCGATTTGCCGGTTCCGGACGGTCCATCGAGGGCAACCACGCCGTCGAAGCCCGACCCGCGCTCGGCGGATGCGTCAGCCGGCGCGCTCGAACGCCCGTTGCTCGACGTCATCATCGCCTTCCTCACCGGCCGGGTTGCCTCGCGACAGGTGCTACGGAGGTCACCGCACAGGATACGGACCGCGGCGCGATCCATCGCCATCGTCGATCCGGTCGGCTCAGGCACACCAGGGGTCATCGACGCGCGTCGGCGGGTGCGCATGCGCGTAGACATCGGTCTCACCGTCCACCTCACGATCAGGCCAATACGCAATTCACGTCGCGATCTCTTGTCGAGCTGACTCCTGCTCGGGGCCATTTCGGCTGGTCGTGATCCGAGGCCGTTCACGGCGGCCAGGTCGACGGATCGCATCGAATCGCCGCACGGCGCCCCGAACATCCGATTCGTTATGTCAGGTCGTGGCAGCACTGGCGCCAGGGCGCGTAGGCGGCCAGCGGGGTCCTCACGCCTGATAACCGGCGGCAACAGCCCCCAGATCACGCCGCTACCGGCTTCGGCGATCAGCACCGGATCACGCGCTCGGTCGACTGGGGCCCGATGCACTGTTCTATCCGAGTGCCAGCTCGGTCCGCAGCCGCGCCCAACGCCAGAGTCGCTCCTCTGCTGAGGTGGCCCGGTTGTCTACCCATCCGGAGTCGCGTCGATCGGGGGCGCTTGCCTCGCGCTGATCAGCAGCGCGACCACCCAGAACGCGCGACTCGTCCAGTGACCGAGATACAGGGTGACCGGCCCGACGGGAGACGCAACAACCCTCGAACCTCTCTATTAATATGTCGACACAATGTTATACAAACTCATTATTACACCGGTAAGCAGAGATGTAGGTTTCACGGCTAACAGTTTTCGCCATAAAAGCTTAAAACGTTTTGGTAACTGCAGGGTGTGTCAATACGTATCTTTGTCGATGTGTCTAGAGCTTGCTAAACCGCCTCGCCGGCGGATTGGCCGCTTTCGGGATCGGAGTCGCCGGCGGCGCGATCGCCCGACGGCAGCTCGGTCCGCGGCACGACAGCGATGGAGAGCACCAGCACGCAGCACGCAGCGCGCAGCCTGCCCGCAGAGCCACCGTAAAAGCGATTTAGCGATAAAGCTGTCTACTGAACTTCCGTACGAGCACGCCGCTACCTCTATCCACACATAAATAGATCGGCTGTACGCTAAGCGCTTTCACGTCTGAAGCCTTACAACGACTTACGTGCTTAGACTTTTACCGTCCCAGCGACTAGTCATTTTACGTCTTTGTCGATAGCACTCAACAGTGTGGTCACCTCGTCGCGTGACAGCTCGCGTACCGTCCCCGGGCGTTGATGTCCCAGCTGGACGGGCCCGATGGCCGTCCGCACCAGCCGCGAGACCGGATAGCCGGCGGCGGCCAGCAGTCTGCGGACGATGTGCTTGCGCCCCTCGTGCAGGATGACCTCGACCAGCACTCTCGAACCCTGGGCCTGGACGACCCGGAACCCGTCCGCGCGCGCCGGCCCGTCGTCGAGCTCGAGGCCGGCCCGCAGGCGGGCACCGAGCGCACGCTCGACCGGGCCCGGCACCTCCGCGAGATAGGTCTTCGGTACGCCGAAGGACGGGTGCATCAACCGATGGGCGAAGTCACCGTCGTTGGTCAGCAGCAGGAGCCCTTCGCTATCGGCATCCAGGCGCCCGACGTGAAACAGCCGCTCGGGGCGATCCGCGACCAAGTCGGCCACTGTCTCTCGACCTCGATCATCGGACATTGCGCTCAACATGCCCCGCGGCTTGTTCACCGCGAGATAGGTGACGTCGTCCCGCACCTCGATCCGGCGTCCGTCGACCCGCACGATCGCGTGGCGTGGATCGACGCGACGTCCCAATTCGGACACCACGACACCGTCGACACTCACCCGTCCGGCGGCGATCAGATTTTCGCTGGCCCGCCTCGATCCGACACCGGCCGCGGCCAACACCTTCTGAAGTCTGATGAGCTGGGCATTCTCGTTCGATTCAGTCTCGACCTCATGTTCAGAGTTCATCGGCATCGAACGTATCCAACTCAGGTAGAAGTGGAGCCAGAGACGGAAGTTCGTCGAGTGACTGCAGCCCGAGCTTCTCGAGAAACACCTCGGTCGTTCGATACAACCCGGCGCCGGAGTCCGGTTCGGTGCCGACCTCGACGATCAGGCCCCGACTGACCAGCGTTCGCACCACTCCGTCCACATTGACCCCTCGGATGGCCGAGATCCGCGCCCGAGTAACCGGTTGGCGATACGCGACCACCGCCAACGTCTCGAGCGCCGCTTGGGAGAGGCGGGTGCGCTGACCGTCGAGCAGAAACGCCTCGACGACTCCGGACAGCTCGGGCCGAGTGTAGATACGGACGCCGTCCGCGACCGACCGGAGTTCGATCCCCCGCGTCCCGTCGTCATACGACTCGCGCAGCGCCGCGAGCGCGGACGCGATTTCGGTGACCGGGCGGTTCAGCGCTGACGACAGCTGCTCGATCGACACGGGCGCCTCCACCACGAACAACACCGCCTCGACTGCGGCGCGCAATCGGCCGGGATCCTCCAGCCCGATCAGCTCCGGATCGTCGCTCGCGCCGTCGCCCAGCTCGTCGCCGAGTGTCGTAGGCTGAATGTCTGCCTCCGGCTGATCAGCCGCTTCGCCCGCCGCGACTTCGTCGTCCAGTTGGTTCACCCGTACTCCTCATCGACATCTTTGTCGGGTTCGACATCGTCCGGGCGAGTATCGCCGCCGATCCAGCGCACCCGCAGTTCCGCGAGCGCATCGGCCTGATCGAAGCCGACATCTCCATCGCGATAGAGCTCCAGCAAGCCGAGGAAGCGCGCGACGACCTCGAGCGTCGACGCACAATCGGACACGAGCGAGCGGAACGTGGCCGCCCCGTGCCGGCGAAGGCGTTCACGCATGATCGAGATGTGTTCTCGGACGCTGACCTGGACGTTGTGGATGTGCGCCGTCCCCACGACGGGAATCGGCTTCGGAGCCAGGGCGGCGGCCGCGATCGCCGCGAACCGCAGCGGCGAGACCCCGATGACGACCTCGGGCAACAGCGCGGTGAAGTAGGGCTCGAGATCGACCGACCGGCCGTGCCGTCGCGATTGACCGCGCTCGAGTTCCGCCAGATAGGCCGCCGCCAACTTGTAGGCGCGGTATTGCAGCAGCCGGGCGAACAGCAGATCGCGGGCCTCGAGCAGGGCGAGATCCTCGTCGTCCTCCACCTCGGCGGCCGGCAGGAGTCGAGCGGCCTTCAGATCGAGCAAGGTCGCGGCGACCACGAGGAACTCGGTCGCCTGACCCAGATCCCACTGCACGACCTCGTTGAGGTAGGTCAGGAACTCGTCGGTCACCTGAGACAGCGAGACCTCTGTGACGTCGAGTTGCCGGCGGCCGATCAGGCTCAGCAGCAGATCGAACGGCCCCTCGAAGTTCTCGAGCCGGACGTGGAAGCCGGGCGCGGTGGACACGGCTGCACCGGGTTCGGGCTCGATCGCGAAAGACTCGATGGCAACGGCGTCGTGGGCGGAGAGATTCACGCCTCGCGCAGCCGTCGGACCAGAATCGACGACTCACCCTTCGCCTCGAGATCGGCCAGCACGACGGCGAGCGCCTCGCGGACGATCCGACCGCGATCGACCGCCAGGCCGTGCTCGCCGCGCAGGTGCAGTCGCGCCCGTTCGAGGTCGAGCAACTCCTCGGGCGAGCAGTAGACCGTGATCTTCTCCTCGTGCCGCTCACGGCCGGTCGGCGACCGATCCGCGGCCGGACTGATCCGTCGAGTGCTCCGGACCGCCCGTGTCCCCGTCGGCGCGGGGTTCGCGGCGACCGGCGGCGCGGCGCGCACGACCGGAACCGGCGCAGTGCCGAAGTCGTCATCGAGCTCCGGGGCGGGCGCCGGAGCCGGAGTGAGCACGGCGCCGAGGCCCGGGTGGTGCCGGCCCTCGTCGGATTGCGGGTCCTGGGGCGCGGTCGAGGTGGCCCGGAACAGTTCGGCGGCGCCGGGCAAACTGGTTCGGCGGCTCATCGGGACAACACCTCTCGGGCCAGATTGCGATAGGCGGTCGCCCCGGCCGAGGACGACGCCCAGGTGGTGATCGGCTCGCCGGCCACCGTTGTCTCGGGAAGCGGACGGTCCGAGAAATCACGGTGTCGAAGACCTTGTCGCCGAACGCCTCGAGGACGCGCGCGTACACCTCGCGACCGTGCAGCGTGCGGCCGTCGTACATCGTGGCCAGAATGCCGTCGAGGTGCAGCGCCGGGTTCAACCGCTCTCGGACCTTCTCGATCGTGTCGATCAAGAGCGCCACTCCGCGCAAGCTGAAGAACTCACACTCCAGCGGGATGATGACGCCGTCGGCCGCGGTGAGCGCGTTGACCGTCAACAGGCCCAGCGACGGCTGGCAGTCGATGAGGACGAAGTCATAATCGTCGACCACCGGCCGCAGCACCCGTCCGAGAGTTTGCTCGCGCGCGACCTCGCCCACGAGCTGGACCTCGGCGGCCGACAAGTCGATGTTGCTCGGCAGCAGGTCCATGCCCGGAACACCGGTCTTGAGGAGCACGTCGTCGACACTGACGTTGCGTTCCATCAGGAGGTTGTAGGCGGTGCGGTCGAGCTGGTGGGGCTGCACGCCCAGGCCGACCGACAACGCACCCTGCGGGTCGAAGTCCACGAGCAACACCCGCCGACCCACCTCGGCCAGCGCGGCACCGAGGTTGATCGTGGACGTCGTCTTGCCGACACCACCCTTCTGGTTGCACAGGGCGATGATGCGAGCCGGACCGTGTCGCTCGAGCGGCGCGGGTTCCACGATCGGGCGCTTCTTGCGGGCTACGGCAGGATCTTGGGATTTGATCGCCTGAGCCGCGGCGACGTCAGCCTTGAACAGACCGTCGTCGCCATCCCCGTTTGTCGACATAGCCATGAACCGCTGAATCCTCCAAGTTCTTGATTGCTGGCGGTTGCGGCCCGAGGCTACCTCACTTGGTGGACGACCCGCCCGGCCCGATCCGGGTCAGCTCAACGGCGCGTCGCGCGCGCCCGCGGATGGGCCGCCGCATAGACCTCGCGCAGCTGATCGACTGTGACAAGTGTGTAAATCTGCGTCGTCGTGACCGAGGAATGCCCCAACAATTCCTGTACAACGCGCACATCGGCACCCCCCTCGAGCAGGTGCGTCGCAAACGAATGTCGCAGGGTGTGCGGTGAGATTCCGCTCACCAGACCGGCCTTGTCGGCACACTGCCGAAGGACCGTCCAAGCCGACTGCCGCGAGAGCGGACCGCCGCGCGCGTTGAGCAGCAGCACCGAGGAACCGCAGCCGTTCGCGGCGAGCGCGGGCCGGACCCGGACTAGGTAGGCGCTGACCGCCTTGGCGGCGTAGCTGCCCAGCGGAACGCGCCGCTGCTTGCCGCCTTTGCCCCTCAGCAGGACGGTCTTGTCCTCGAGATCGACGTCGTCGACCGCGAGGCCCACGGATTCGCTGATCCGCGCCCCGGTGCCGTACAGGATCTCGAGCAGGGCCCGATCGCGAATCGCGAGCGGGGTCTGATCGATGCCGGCCGCCTCGATCAGGCGCTCGACGTCCTCGACGCTGATCGCCTTCGGCAGCCGGCGCGGCGCCGCCGGAGGACGGACGTCATGAGCGACATCCGTCTCGACGATCCCCTCGCGCAACGCGAAACGGTGCAGGCCACGAACGGCCACCACCGCCCGCGCCGCCGACGTCGATGACAACGCCGGATGGTCGGCGTCGCCCTCGCGAAGATAGGCGAGGAATCCGCTGATCGTGCCCGTCGTCACGTCCGGCAGCGAGGTCGTGCCGTGGACGTCGAGATAGCCGAGGTAGCGATCGAGGTCACGACGGTAGGACGCGAGCGTATTCGCCGCCGAGCCGCGCTCGACCGCCAAATGGTCGAGGAACGACTTCACCACGCGGACCGGGCTCGTCGCGGTCAGCTGGATCGCCGTCACGTTCCTCGGACCCCGGTCCAGTCGGCGTCCGCCGGGCGGAGAGTCCGCCAGCCGTCCGCCCGGGCGCTCGCCGCCGCGAGCACGCCGGCGACCGCCGCCGCGTTCGTCAGCTCGCCCGCGAACGCCCGCCGGACCAGTTCGTCGAGATCGACGCGCTCGACCGTCATCGTGATTTCTTCGCCCTCCGGGACGAACTGTTCGCCGGACGCGGCGGAGAGTCCACGGGCCAGAAAGATGCGGATCGCCTCATCGGTCATGCCCGGGCTCGTATGCAGGTCGATGAGGGTGTGCCATTCGTCGGCGACCAGGGCCGCCTCCTCGAACAGCTCGCGCTTCGCGCCATTCAGCGGGGACTCCCCCGCCACATCGAGCAGTCCGGCCGGCAGCTCATCGAGGAAGGCCCGCACCGGATGGCGGTACTGGTTGACGATCACGACCCGGTTCTGGTCGTCCAACGCGAGGATGCCGACTGCGCCGGGATGACGAACGACTTCGCGACGCGACACCGTGCCGTCGCTCATGCGGACCTCGTCGACGCGCAGGCTCACGACCCGGCCGGAGAAGATCGACTTCGAGGAGACGACGGGATAGTCATCGGCCCCGACTGTTCGGCGACCAGTCACGACGTGACGTCGACCAGTCACGACGTGACCTCGACCATCAGTCACGACGTGACGGCAGCCGGCTGGCTCGTCCCGTTGCGGGACGGCTCGACGTCGATCATCTCCTCCGGCGAGTCGGGGATCTCGAGCAGGCGCGAGGCGGCGTTGTAGGCCAACGCGGCGGCGATGAACTCGCGAAACAGCGGATGCGCGCGAGTCGGGCGCGACTTCAGCTCCGGGTGCGCCTGTGTCGCGACGAAGTACGGATGGACGGAGCGGTCGAGCTCGATGAACTCGACGAGCCGCCCGTCCGGTGAAGTTCCCGAGATCACCAGGCCGGCCGCCTCGAGACGATCGCGGTAGGCGTTACTGACTTCGTAGCGATGACGGTGCCGCTCCGACACCTCGGTCGAACCATAGGCCTCGGCGACGATCGACCCCGGTCGCAGTGTCGCCGGGTATGCGCCGAGGCGCATCGTCCCACCGAGATCCGCATTGCCGGCGACGATGTCGACCTGGTCGGCCATCGTCGAGATCACGGCGTCGGGCGTTTCGGGATCGAACTCGGCGGAGTTGGCCTGCTCGATGCCGGCGAGGTGGCGGGCCGTCTCGATCACCATGCACTGCAGGCCGAGGCAGAGTCCGAGCGTCGGAATCGAGTTCTCCCGGGCGAACCGGGCCGCGCCGATCTTCCCTTCGATGCCGCGGACGCCGAACCCGCCTGGGATCACGACGCCGTCGACGCCGGCCAGCGCTACTGCAGCACCAGCCGGTGTTTCGCAGGTGTCGGCCGGCACCCACTTGATGTTGACCTTCGCGCGCCGGGCGAAGGCGCCGGCCCGCAACGCTTCGGTGACCGACAGATAGGCGTCGGGCAGATCGACGTACTTGCCGACCAGCGCGATCGTGACCTCGTGGCGCGGACTGTGGACCCGGTCGAGCAGATCGCCCCACACCGTCCAGTCGACGTCCCGGAACGGCAGGCCGAGGCGGCGGACGACGTAGGCGTCGAGCCCCTCGCTGTGCAGCACCCGCGGGATCTCGTAGATGCTCGGGGCGTCGGTTGCCGCGACGACGGCCTCGGCGTCGACGTCGCACATCAACGAGATCTTGCGCTTGACGTTGTCGGGCAACTCGCGGTCGCTGCGGCAGACGATCGCGTCCGGCGCGATGCCGATGCTCCGCAGCGCGGCCACCGAGTGCTGGGTCGGCTTGGTCTTCAACTCGCCGGACGGCGCAAGGTACGGCACGAGCGAGACGTGCAGGAACAGGCAGTTCTCGCGTCCGACATCGTGGCGGACCTGCCGCGCGGCCTCCAGGAACGGCAGCGATTCGATGTCGCCGACGGTGCCGCCGATCTCGGTGATCACGATGTGCGGAGTGTTGCCGTCGCTGTCGGGGGCGGCCATCGCCCGGATCCGTGACTTGATCTCATTGGTGATGTGCGGGATCACCTGCACGGTGTCGCCGAGGTACTCGCCCCGGCGCTCCTTCGCGATCACCGACGAATAGATCTGTCCGGTCGTCACATTGGCCGAGCCGACCAGATCGGTGTCTAGGAAGCGTTCGTAGTGGCCGATGTCGAGGTCGGTCTCGGCGCCATCCTCGGTGACGAACACCTCGCCGTGCTGGAACGGGTTCATCGTTCCGGGATCGACGTTCAGGTACGGATCGAGCTTCTGCATCGTGACCCGCAGACCGCGAGCCTTCAACAGGCTGCCGAGGCTGCTGGCGGTGAGGCCCTTGCCGAGTGAGGAGGCGACGCCTCCGGTGACGAAAACGTGCTTGGTGATCCGGTGATTCTGCACCGAGGCGTCTCCCGTGGCTCGCGTGGCGAACAGGCGTGCGGGCCTCGAGGGCCGATCGGGTCCGCACGCCGTCAATGGCTAGACGGGGTCGATGGTCAGATCGATTGTGCGACTCGTCGGATCTCGCGATCCACGGAACACAACCATACCTCCCAGCGCGACCACTCGGTCGCGCCCAGCTACGCCACGCCGGACGAATCCGAAATCCCGAGCAACTCCCGGTACACCGCCTCGACCTGATCGAGCGTGTCGTCGCTCGTCGGCCAACCCGCAGCGCGGTGCGCCCCGCGCCGGCCCAGATCGGCCCGTCGATCCGGCGAGTCCAGCAACCCGAGCACCGCCGCCGACAGCGCCTCGGAATCGTCGGGCGGTACGAGCAGCGCGGCGTCGCCGAGGAGGCTGGGCAGGCCGCCGACGGCCGTCGCGACGAGCGGGCGGCCGGCCAGGAGTGCCTCCTGCGCGACGAGCGCTCGAGCTTCCCAGCGCGAGGCCAGCACGACGACGTCCGCGGCGGCGAGCAGCTCTGGGACGTCGCTTCGGCGGCCGACCAGGCGAACCGGCACGCCAGCGCGGTCGATCTGTCGCTGCAATTCGGCGCGCTGCGGTCCATCACCGACGACGAGGACGACCGCCCGTTGGTCGCGCCAGCGCGTCGCGGCCGCGATGAGGATGTCGTGCGCCTTCTGCGGGTGCAGCCGGCCGACGGCGACGATCAGGGGTTGCCCGGCGGCAATGCCGAACTCGGCCCGGACGTCGTTCGCCGCGCGATTCGCGCGGCGAACGGGCAGGGCGACCGGGGCGAAGCGAACGTCACGGGCACCGAGCTCCCGGGACCTGACCGCGAGATCCTCCGATGCCGCGAGAGTGACCGTTGCCGAACGCGCGACCACCCGCTCGCCGGCCGCGAGCACCGCTCGAGTCGGCCCACGACCGCGCAGGACGGCGTTGTGAAGCGTGACGACCAGCGGACGATGGCCGGTCATCGCCGCCACCGTCGCGGCGCGCAACCCGTGCGCGTGGACGAGTGCACTCCCCGCGAGCCCCCGCCGCAACGGGCGAACGGCTCGCACCTCGGACCCGGCCGTGCCGATCGGCACCGGGACGAAGCCGGCGCCCCGGGCGGTGAAGCCGAATAGCGCCTCGGTACTCGCGGGGCCGCAGACGCGCACCGGCCAACCGCGTCCGACCAAGCCTTCGGCGAGGGCGGCGACGTGCTCGCCGAGACCGCCGGTCGCCGTCCCGAGGACCAACGCGATGGTGCGGGTGTTCACGCGGCAACGCTCGCCGGACGCCGCAGTTGCCGGACGGTCGCCATGATCGTCCGGTCGAGCGCGGTCACGACGACCGCGGCGACGAGGAAGCCGACGACCCCGGTCAGGACCGTACGGACGAGGGCGGCGGCGGTCCCGTCGCCTGCCACGAGCCCCCGCACGCTCCACCCGGCGACGCTGCCAAGCGCGGCGGCCACGATCGCCCGAGCCACGTCGGCCAGTGACGAGAGCCGCAACACGTCGATCCGCAGGCAGCCCACGAACAGCGCGGCCGCCGCCACCGATACGCCGATCGCATTGCCGAGCGCGAGCGCGACCGCCCGGTGCGCGGTCGGCAGCGCGGCGGACAGCGCGATCGCGGCGCCGATCGCCACCAGCCAGCCGAGCACCTGCGCGGCACCGGCCGTGCGAACGTGCCGGGTCGCGTAGAGCGTGCGGGCCAGGAGGGCGACGAGCGACCAGCCGATCAGCCCGACGGCGAAGGCCGCGATGGCCGGCGCGAACTGCGACCGGGCCGCGGCGTGACGGTCCAGAAGCAGATCGGCGATGCCGCTGGCGGACGATACGAGGCTCGCCGTGCCGATCGCCGCGAGCGCGCAGACCGCCTTCATCGAGCGGTGACCGAGGCCGCGGGCCTCATCGAACCGATCGCCGTCCCAGGCCGCCGACAGGCGCGGAAACACCGACGTGGCTACTGGAACAGCAAGCACCGCCCACGGCAAGAGGTAGACGGCCTGGGCCAGGGTCATCACGACGACCGTCCCGGCCACTGTGCCCGAGTTCGCGAGTCGCAGCATCACGATGGTCGCGACCTGCTGCGCGGCGAGCGCCGCCGCCCCGGCCGCGGCCGCGCGCCGAACCGGACCGGCCACGCCGGCCGGGAACCGCAGGCTCGGACGGATCCGAAGTCCGAGACGCAGGGCGGCCGGCAGTTGACACGCGCCCAGCACCACGACCCCGAGGGTCGTCCCGACGCTGAGCACGAGCTCGCTCGATCGCGGCAGCTTCGCCGGCGACACCGACGGCCCGCTGAGCGCTCCGTACGTCAGATAGGCCGCGACGACGACGAGGCTCGACAAGAGCGGGGCCAGCGCCGGCCAAGTGAACCGTTCGGCGGCCTGCAGCGCGCCGCCGAGGATGACGCCCACACCGTAGAAGAGCAGCTGCGGCGCGAACACGACAAGCATGCGAATCCCCAGTGAATCCGCGCCGGCGCACTGATGGGCCCCCAGCAGCGCGCGGGTGATCGGGCCGGCGAGCACGGCGATCACCGTGGCCGCCGCGGCCAGGATGAGCAGCGCCCAGGTCAGCAGGGCCGACACGATGCGCGAGGCGGTCGGCCGGTCGGCGCGGTGCAGGGCCGGCGCAAGAATCGGGACGACGAGAGCCGACAGAAGTCCGCCGGCGACGATGTCGAAGACGATGTTGGGGACTGTGTTGACGGTCTGATAGACCGACCCGACGCAGTCGGCCCCGACGGCCCGGCCGAACACCGCTGTGCGCGCGAACCCGGCGACTCGAGCGACAACGGTGATGCCGGCGATCAAGGCCGCCGCGTGGGCGAGCCCGATCCGCCCTGATGACGGTGCGGTCACCGCGCGCGGCCGAGCGCATCGAGCCGGCGAAGCGCCGGCGTCTTGTCGATGACCGCGCTGAAACTCACTCGTTCGCTCGCGGCGGTCAATGCGGCCACCACACCCAGCGTGAGCCAACGCGTGCGACGGGCACCCGTCGCCAGCTCGAGCCCGAGCAGGGCGCCGAGCGGATTCGCCCCGAGGTCGCCGAGCATCGTCCGCTCGGCGAGATCGCCGGCGATGCCGGCGAGGCTGGCACCAAGGACGCCGGCCGCGATCGTCGGGTCGGCTCCGGCGCCCATCGCGGCTACCGACGCCATCGTGGTGACCTTCAGCGCGCGCCCCGGCCGTAGATCGAGCAGGTTCACCAGGTTCGCCGTCCCGGCGATGAGTCCGGCTCCCACGCCGATGTCGATCAGACGGCCCGGACCTCGGCCTCGTTCGAGGAGTGCTGACGCCGCGAGCGCTCCCGCGCCGACGATGCCGATCTTGACCAGCCCACCACTCACCCGGCCGGCGCGCAGTGCCGCGAGATGCCCGCGAAACCCTTTGTCCGCGCTCGTCTCCCCGCGGGGCGCGACGAGATCGTCGTACGCCCCGGCGACGAATGCGCTACCAGCGGCGATCAACGCCGGCGGCCCGAGGGATCGGGACGTACCGGCGGCGGTGATGGCCCCGGCCGCCGCGGCCAGTCCCCCGGAGAGCGACACCGTCCGGCCGCGAAAGTTGGTGCGCCGCCACTGACCGATGCTCGGCTCGGGCAGCCGGCCGACACCCACGGCCGTCGCCGCACCGACCAGTGCGGCAGCGCCGGCGCGCCGATACGGCGGCATCGACTACTTCGTGATCGGCGGGAAGAGCGTGCTCGCTCCGCTGCCCGTCCCGTACGCGCCGGTCTTGCCCGTGGTGACCTGGGCGAGCGCAATGGCCGCGGTCACCCAGCCCATCGATGTGTCGCCGTCGTCGACCGTCGAGACCGTCGACTTGTCGGCGTCGCTGTTGCGCACCAGGGCGACCAGCCCTCCGGCCGTCGCGCTCGCCGAATCGCCCACCACCAGTGTGTGCACACTGGCCAGCTGCAGCTGACTGACCAGCGCAAGTTGATTCTGCCCGTTGAGATCGGTCGTGGTCATCGTGCCGGTCCCGATAACCACGATCGACTTGGCCGGCTTCACGTTGTCGCCGCTCTCGACCTTGAGCATCTGATTGGTCGTGAACGCCGTCATCGTGGCCACGATGTCACTCTGTTCGCCCTGTCCGGACAAGACGTAAGCGAGCAGCGCTCCCGCCAACGTTCCGGCGTCGTCGGTGCTCGGCAAGGTCAGGCCGACCGGCTGCAGACCACTCGACCCGGCCACGATCGACCGGATCGTGCTCGCGGACTTCGGGTCGGTGTAGTCGCTGGTGAGCTGGATCCGTCCGGTGATCGTCGCGCCCGCCGCGGTGATCTCCTTCTCGACGCCGTCCTTCACGGAGCCCTTGGCCCCGGGCATGCTGATGACGATCACGTCCTGATTGGACAGTTGACCCTTGACGACCTGGGCGCCGTAGTTGTTCGCGAACGCGTCGGCGTTGCTGGCTTGGTTCTGCAGCTGCTGGTTCTGGGTCGCCAACGAGCTGCGGTCCTTCTTCAGCGAGTCGACCTGGTTGCGCAGGTTCGTGGTGATCGGGCCGTTCAGCGCGGTCGTGCCGACGACAACACCGAGGGCGAGCGCGAGGAACACCGCCACGATCGAGACGACGTGGTAACGGAAAGAGATCACGAGAAAAGGTTCTCCAGCCAGTGGACGAAACGGTCCCACTTGTCACCGAGCAGGTCGAGGTAGGTGCGCCCCGCCTGTGAGACCGCGAGCGCCGCGCCGATCGCGATGAACGCAGCCAGGACGAGGAGCAACAGCGCGCCGGCGGAGATCCGGCTGCGGTACAGCCGGCTCACGCCCTTGGCGTCGACGAGCTTGCCGCCCAGACGCAGCCGGGTCAGGAAGGTCGACGCCATACCGCCGCGACCCTTGTCCAAGAACTCGACGAGCGTCGCGTGCGTGCCGACGGCGACGATGAGCGACGCGCCCTTCTCGTCGGCCAAGAGCATCGCGATGTCCTCGCTGGTGCCCATCGCCGGGAAAGTCACCGGGTCGATTCCGAGGTCCTGCACCCGCGCGAGGCCGGGAGCCCGTCCGTCGGGGTAGGCATGGACGACGACCTCGGCGCCGCCCTTGAGCACCTCGTCCGACACGGAGTCCATGTCGCCGACGATCACGTCCGGGCGGTAGCCGGCATCGCGCAGTGCGTCGGCACCGCCGTCGACGCCGACCAGCACCGGTCGGTATTCGCGAATGTAGGGCCGCAGGGCGGCGAGATCGGCCTTGTAGTCGTAGCCGCGGACGACGACGAGGACGTGCCGTCCCTCGAATTTCGTCCGGACGTCGGGCACGCCCACCCCGTCGAGCAGCAGCGCGCGCTCGCGCTTCATGTACTCCATGGTGTTGGCGGCGAACGCCTCGAGCTGGGTCGACAGACCCGACTTGGCCTCGGCCATCAGCTCGGCGAGGGTGTCGGCATCCTGCAGGGTGCCTTTGGCGACCGGTTGCTCGCCCAGGTAGACGGTGTCGCCGTCGACGCGGATGCGAACGCCCTCCTTGACGGCGGCGAACACCTCGCTGCCGACGTTGTCGAGCAGGACGATGCCGTTGTTGATCAGCAGCTCCGGCCCGAGGTTCGGATACCGACCCGAGATGCTCGGCTGCGCATTGACGACTACCGAGACCTTGGCGGCGACCAGCGAATCGGCGGCGACCCGGTCGAGGTCGACGTGATCGATGACGGCGATGTCGCCCGGATTCAGGCGCCCGACGAGGCGTTTGGTACGCCGATCGAGCCGGGCGACGCCTGCGATTCCGGGCAGAGCATCGCCGCGACCACGACGCAGCGGTGCGAGCTTCATGGCAGCCCATCTTGCCATCGCTCGCTCCCCCTACTCGGGTCCGCCACGCGCTCAGCGGGCGGTTTTCGACCTCTGCGTGGCCTGCGACCTCGGTCCGGAACGTCGGGTCCCGACCGCGCCGGTCCGCCTCGATTGTGCTCCGTCGCGCTCTGCTTCGGTCGATGCGATGAGTTCGGCGGCATGCTGGCGAGCGGTTTCGGAGTCCGACCCGGCCAGCATCCGAGCCAGCTCACGCTCACGGTCCGACCCGGAGACCTCGCGGACCTCGGTCGCGGTCGCCGTCTCCGTCGCCCGGTCGACGACGAGATGGTGGGCCGCGAATGCCGCAACCTGCGCCAAGTGGGTGACGACAATGACCTGGTGGTCCTCGGCCAGCCGGGCCAGCCGGCGCCCCACCTCGACGGCGGCGCGGCCGCCGACGCCGGCATCGACCTCGTCGAACACCATCGTCGGGACCGGATCGGTACCGGCCAGACACACCTCGACGGCCAGCATCACCCTCGAGAGTTCGCCCCCGGACGCGCCGCGACCCAACGCCACCGGCGGAGCGTCCGAATGGGCCCGGAGCAGGAATTCGATCTCGTCCACGCCATCCGGGCCGGCGCCGCACGCGATTCCGTCCACGTCGAGCACGGGCTGACCGGTCACGACGGGACGGGGTCGCACGGCGATCTCGAGCCGAGCCGAGCCCATCGCCAGACCGGAGAGCTCGGCGGTGATCGCGTCTGAGAGCCGAACGGCGCCCTCGCGCCGGCCCGTCGTCAGCTGGGCGGCGGCCGACGCGGCGTCGCGGCGCGTCCGGTCGCGGTCGGCGGCGAGCGCAGCGAGCGCTTCATCGGAGACATCGAGGTCGAGCAACCGCTGTTCGCTCTCGTCGGCCCAGGCCAGCACGGCCGCTATGTCGTCCCCGTACCGACGGGTGAGCGCCCCCAACACACTGCGGCGCTGCTCGATCTGGGCCAGTCGCTCCGGATCGGCATCGAGCGCGTCGCGGTAGTCGGCCAGATCGGCTCCGATGTCGGCAACCAGACGAGCGAGTTCGTCGAGCCGGGCGGTGAGCGCGTCGAGGTCGGCGTCCTGAACCTGACCGAGCGCTCGCCGGGCCGTGCCGACGAGGCGCCCGACATCCGGGGTGTCGCCGGCCGGATCGTCCGGATCGCCGAGCAGCGCATCGTGCGCCGCGCGTACTGCCGTACGCAGCGAATCCACGTCGGCGAGCCGCCGCGCGACCCGCGCGAGTTCCCGGTCCTCGTCCGGCTGCGGGGCGGCCGCCCGGATCTCGGCGATGCCTCGGGAGAGAACATCAGCCTCCCGACGCAATTCGCGGGCCTGGGCGGTGCGCTGCGCGAACCGTTCCTCGGCGGTGCGCCATCGCTGGAAGGCGGCCGCGTAGTCGGCAGCCGCCAGTCCGGCGTAACGGTCGAGGGCGGCCCGCTGTTGGGCCGGCCGCGCGAGTCGCTGTTGGTCGGCCTGTCCGTGGACGACCACCAGCCGCTGCGCCAGTTCGGCCAGCACCCCGACGGGCGCGGGTGCGCCGCCCACGAAGGCGCGCGATCGTCCGGCGGCCGACACCTGCCGTCGCAGCGTCAGCAGACCGTCGTCGACCTCGCCGCCCGCGTCGCGAACGCGCTGTTCGGCAAGGCGGTCGGCCGGCAGTCGAATGAGGCCGTCGACCGTGGCCTGCGGCGCGCCGGTGCGGATGCGGGCGGCATCGGCTCGTCCACCGAACAACAGGAGCAGCGCTGTCACCAACATCGTCTTGCCGACGCCGGTCTCGCCGGTGAGGACGGTGAGGCCGGGACCCAGGGGCAGGACGGCTTCGTCGATGACGCCGAGGCCTCCGATACGCAACTCTTCGAGCACTACTCGGCCACTTCTTGGCCGAGTCCGTCGAGGTTCGGGCTGCTCGAATCGAGTCCGGAGTCGTAGCCACCGGCCGAATCGCGCGAACCACCGCGGAACCCGTGGACCGGTAACTGGAACTTGGCCACCAGGCGTTCGGCGAACGTGCGATCGGACAGGCGGACGATGCGCACCGGAAACTCACCGCGCCGTACGGTCACCCGGGCACCGGGCGGCACGCTCACCGAGCGGCGCCCGTCGCAGCTGAGCACCGCGGCGTGATCGCCCCGCTCGAGATCGATGTCGACCTGCGACTCGGGGGCGACCACGATCGGGCGGGCGAACAGCGCGTGCGCGGCGTTGGGGACGACGATGAGCGCGTTCACGTTCGGCCAGACGATCGGTCCGCCGGCCGAGAAGGCGTAGGCCGTCGAACCGGTCGGAGTGGCGCACAAGACGCCGTCGCAGCCGAAGCGCAACAACGGGCGATGGTCGACCGCCACGGCAACTTCGAGCATGCGCTCGCGGTTGGTTCGTTCGAGCGACGCTTCGTTCAGTGCCCAGGCCCGGGCCACGATCTCGCCGTCCTCGATGACATCGGCGTCGATGCTGACCCGTTCCTCGATGACATATCGCCGCTCGACGATTGCGACGACCGTCGCCGCGAGCGCATCGGGTTCGGCCTCGGCCAGGAAGCCGACCCGCCCGAAGTTGACGCCGAGCATGGGCACTCCGGCCGGCCGGGCGACCTCGGCCGCGCGCAGGAACGTTCCGTCCCCGCCGAAGACCAGCACGATTTCGGCATCCTTGGCTGCAACGGAATGCTCAGCGACGACGACCTCCGGCGGCAGCGCGCAGTCGGCCGCGTCCGCCGGGAGCATTCGAACCTGGAAGTCGGCGGCAATCAGCTGCGCAGCCGCCGATGCCGCCATCCGGGTGATCTGTGGACGGGCGGTATGCGCGACGATCAGCACGGATCTCATCCGGCCTCCAGCACGATGCGGTCGATCGAACTCCGGTCGACGGACCGGTCCGGGCGAAGCGCGTCCCGCCGCAGCCACAAGAAGAATTCCACGTTGCCCGATGGTCCCGGCAGCGGGCTGGTCGCGACGTCAACGACTCCCCAGCCGAGCGTGGCGGCCGCTTCGGCGACGCCCACGACCGCATCGGCCCGTTGGCGCGGATCGCGGACCACTCCGCCGCTGCCCAGACGTTCGCGTCCGACCTCGAACTGCGGCTTGACCATCGGGACGAGGTCGTCGGTCGTACAGGCGCTGAGTGCCGGCAACACCACCGCTAGCGGGATGAACGACAGATCGGCGACGGTGAGTTCGGCCGGCCCACCGACGGCCGTCGGCGTGATGGCTCGCACGTTCGTACGGTCGATCACCGTCACTCGGGGGTCGGTTCGCAACTGCCAGGCCAACTGGCCGTAGCCGACATCGACGGCCACAACCTCACGAGCCCCGGCCCGCAACAGGACGTCGGTGAATCCGCCGGTCGAGGCACCGGCGTCGAGGCAACGCCGTTCGGCGACGACCAACCCGGTAAAACGCGCCAACGCGCCGGCCAGTTTCACGCCGCCCCGAGACGCGTAATTGGGACCGTCGTCATCGACGACCCGCACGGGCGTTTCGGCCGCCACGCCGCTTGCCGGCTTCTCGGCGACGACCCCGCGGACCTCGACGCGGCCCCCGACGATCAGCTCGCGAGCGTGATCACGCGAGCGGGCCAGGCCGCGGCGCACCAATTCCGCGTCGAGCCGGGTCACTCGTCCAGCCATGCCCGGCGATTCAGGCCGAGTCGATGTCGGCCATGGCATCGCGGAGCTCCGCGTGCAGGCGTTGGTATGTCTCGACGTGGGAAGCCAGTTCGTCGACGGTCGTCGCCGGGCCGAGTTCGACCGACGCAGCACCGAGCGCCGTGATGCGGTCGACCTCCGCGTGAGCCGTCGACCCCTGATCGGGCGCGGAGACCTCGACGACCTCCGATGCTCGGGACGCCGCGACGTCGTCGCCGGCAGCGGAGGACTGCTCGTCCGTAGTCACCTCGGTCGTCTCCTTCGATCGTTCGACAGTTTCGGGCGTGCAGTGGCGGCAGGATCCAGCCTCTCACAATGCTGCTCGAGTCGGCCCCGCCGAATTGCTGCTCGAGTCGGCCCCGCCGAATTGCTGCTCGAGTCGGCCGCGCCGGTTCATTACCGTCTGAGGTCAGGCCGACAGGTGAAGCCGGGTGAGCGCCGCGGCCGCGGCCGCGTCCAGCGCGTTCGGCTGCTCGTCGCCCCGCTGACTGTCGGCCGGCCGGGCCCAGCGCGCGACGCACAGTGCTCGCAGCGCGTCCAGGTCCCCGTCGAGGTCGACGTCGCTCGATTCACCGGGCAGCCGACGGTCGGATCGCCGAAGGCCCAGGCTCGCCGTGGCCGTCCATCCACCGCATTCGTATCCGGAGTCAGTCGTTGAGACCGGCGGGTGGCGCTCGAGCAGACCGGCCACATCGCGAGCGAGATACGTCGGCCGGAGCCGCTCGGTCGCGATCAAGAGATCCCGAGCGGTTGTGACTCCCGACAGGACGAGCAAGCTGTCACAGCCGACCGCGTTGGCCCCTTCGATGTCGGTGTCCAAGCGATCGCCGACCACCAGGGGGCGTTGGGCCCCGGTGCGCTCGACCGTCTCTTGGTGCATCGTAGGGGCAGGCTTTCCCGTCGCGACCGGATTCGCGCCCGTCGCGATTCGCAGGGCCGCGACCATCGATCCGTTCCCCGGCAGCGGTCCGCGCGCCGATGGAACTGTCTCGTCGAGATTCGTCGCGACCCAAGGCCGGCCGCGGCGGATCGCGATAGCGCCCTCGGCCAGCTGGGCCCAGTCCAGTGTCGGCGAGAAGCCCTGGACGACGGCCAACGGATCCGCGTCCGCGCTGTACACCGGGCGAAGTCCTCGGACCTGCAGAGCGTCGACGAGCCCGACGGTGCCGATGACCAGGACGGGTGCGCCGGCCGGCAACCGATCGGCGAGGTAGTGCGCGGCAACCTGCGCCGACGAAATCACGTCGTCGACGTCGGCCGGCATGCCGAGCTCGGTGAGGTGCGTGGCGACGACAGCCGGCGGACGGGCGGCATTATTGGTGACGAACGCGAGCCGCATGCCTTGCACGCGCGCCTGATCGAGCGCTGCCGCGGCTCCGGGCACGGCGTCGACGCCGATGTACAGCACTCCGTCGAGATCGAGCATCGCGACGTCGTAGCTGCGGCACAACGCATCGGTCGACTCGCGCAGCACCGATACCACTCCCACCGTCGATCCGTGCGGTCGTGCGGGCCGCACCGAGCCGCGTCCGCGAACCGGACCATGCGTCGGGTGCGTACGATCCGGGCTTATGGCCGAGCCTATCTGCGTTCGCCGGCGCGTACGGTCCACCGTGGCCGGGGCACGGTATCGACCGCTCCGTCCGGGCCGGGCGGCGAACCACTCGAACTCGAGCGACGTCGACTCGCGATGGCCGGCATGAGCCAGCGGGACGGCTTGTCGCTCGCCGCCTTTCGGGCCCGCCGATACCGGGTGGACGACGCACGACTGGGTCGGCTGCTGTGCCCTCCCTACGACGTGATCGACGACGACGAACGCGCGAGACTGCTCACCGCCGACGCCGACAACGCCGTATCGATCATCGCAGCGATGGGCGATGGGACCGGTCCGGCGTACGACCACGCCGCGGCCCGACTCGACGCAATGATCGACAGTGGCCTGCTCGGTGTCGACGACGCGCCGACGCTCTACGTGTACGAGATGGCCACGCCCGACGGCGCGCGAACACGCGGGCTGGTAGGCGCCGTCGAACTTCGCGAATCGACCGATGGCGTGATCCTCCCGCACGAGAACACGATGGCGGGCCCGGTTGCCGACCGGTTGGCGTTGATGTCGGCGACGGACGCCGACCTCGAACCGATCTACCTCGTCTACGACGGCGGCGGGACCGCGTCCGATGTCGTGGCCGGCGTTGACGCAACCCGACCGATCGCGGTTGCGACGACGCCGGATGGAATCGTGCATCGATTGTGGGCGCTGGTTGACCCGCGGATCCATGCAGCTGTCGACGCCGATCTCCGCAGCCGACGAGCCCTGATCGCCGACGGACACCATCGCTACGCCACGTATCTGGAACTGCAGCGGCGACGACGGGCCGAGCGCGGTCCGGGCCCGTGGGACCGCGGCCTGACCCTGCTCGTCGACTCGACCGCGTACGGCCCGCAGGTTCACGCGATTCATCGAGTGCTCGCCAGTCTGGCGCTACCCGCGGCGCTCGCGCTCATCGAGCCGGTCGCGCACGTCGACGCTGTCCCCGATATCGCCGCCGGTCTCGAGCGCGCGGCCGCGGAGCCCGGGTTCGCCGCGGTCTTGAGCGACGGCCGATCCCACGTACTGGTCACGCACGTGGCCGACTCGATCCGGTCGGCGGCGATCGTCGAGGGTGAACCGGCCGCGATGGCCGAACTCGACGTGACGGTGCTGCATCGCGGGCTCGTCGGGCCGGTGTGGGGACTGACCGACGATGTCGAATCGGTTCGGTATGCGCACTCGGTCGAGGAGGCGCTGTCCGTCGCGATGCACACGAACGGAACGGCCGTGCTGCTGCGCCCGACCCCGGTCGACGCCGTCGCGGCCGTGGCCGCCCAAGGTGGGCGGATGCCGAGGAAGTCGACGCTGTTCACCCCCAAGCCCGCGTCGGGGCTGGTCATCCGGCGTTTCGCCGACGAGGTCTCCGGCTGACCCGTATCGCCGCGACGTTGACCTCGTAGCGACTGCCGATTCCCCCGGCGTTGCGCCAAAATCGGCGCCGAAGGGTGCCCGTCAGCTCGACGACGTCGCCGACGGCACACCGTTCGAGCCGGCGGCGGACAGTCGTCGTTGTGGTGGCGCAGTCGATGCTGTCGACATGACCGCGTTCGTCGGGCGGACGGCGGACCGTGATCCTGAACGCGGTCAGCTCGTCGCCGCTCGGCAACGACCGTGGCACCGGCGCGGCCGCGAGGACGCCTCGTAGACGCACCTCGTTGATGTGTTCGTCGTCCGGTTGGACTTCGCTGGTTGCTGCAGTCATGTCCTGATCGTCGGGCGTCCCACGCCCGCGAGACAGTGCTTTCGGGCGGTTGTGGACGGCCGGCGACGCTGTGGACTTGCAGTGAAGAACTGTCGGCTCGTGGTGCTACGAGCCGCCGGCGTTAGAGCAGGTCGCCGGCCCGGTCGGCGGCGTCGGTCTCGCCGGTCACATCCAGCGCGGCTGAGGCGGCAAACCACTGCGCGGCTTCCTCGCGCCGGCCCAATCCGGCCAGCACGTCCGCGTAGACGTACCAGAGCCGGGCCGAGCCTGGGCCGGGCCGGGAACGGTCGAGACCGCCTTTTGCGAGTACCGCGAGTGCCGCGTCGGGTTGGCCGAGGTCGCGGCGGGCTCCCGCGCACACGATGAACAGCTCGGTGCGGGTCGCCGGATCCAGCCGCCTTACGTCGGGATCGGTCAGGGCTCGCAGTGCCTGCTGCGGTCGTCCGAGCGCCCGCTCGCAATCGGCCATGACGGGGATGTTCGACGGATCCCCGCTGATCCGGCGGGCGGCGCGCAGTTCGCTCAGCGCTTCGGCCCACTCTTGCGCGTGGTACGCGGCGAGCCCGACCGCTTCTCGTACGACACCGATTCGGGCCGCCCGCTGCCGGGCCGCGCGGGCATGCGTGAGAGCCGCGCGTGGATCGGTGTCGAGCAGCTGACCAGCCATCACCAGATGCGCGCCGACGATGTCGGCGTTGAGCTTGGCGAGACTGCGCAATTCAGCGCGAACACTCGGCTCCAGCATCCGGGCATCGACGTTGTCGGGGATCGACGGCTCGTCGACGCGCTGGGTCCGCTCAGCGCGGAACTCGGAATCGTCGGCCGTTCGTCGACCGCGTGTTGGCGGTCCGTACGAACGCTCCCCGTTCGCGGGTCGGGCGCCGCGCCCGCCGCCGGCCGGGAACGATCGGGAGGCAGAGCGATCCGAACCACGGGGGGCAGAGCCCCTCGTGGCACGCTCCGGTCGGTCGGTGCGACGATCGTCGGAACCGTACGGACGATCCGGTCGGCTGCCCGTCGGGCGCTCATAGCCACGGTCGCTGTCGGTTCGCGGACGGGCCGGCCGTCGGTCGGACCCGGAGCCGCGTGAACCGCTCGATCCGGTGCTCGCACCGCGGGTAGGACGGCCGGACGATTCGTACGGTCGCCCCCGCGCCTCGGAAGAGCCTGACCGCGTCGAACCAGCGCGCTCGGGGCGGTCGGCCCCACGACCGGGCGCGCCGGCGCGCGACGAACCTCGGGTTTCATCAGATCGGCGGGGGCCGCTCGGGCGACCGGACGCGCCGTCACGGGAAGGGCGACCGGACGCGACCTGTCACGGGAAGGGCGACCAGACGCACTGTCACGGGAAGGGCGACCAGACGCACCGTGCGACCGCTGTCACGGGAAGGGCGACCGGACGCACTGTCACGGGAAGGGCGACCAGACGCACCGTCACGGGAAGGGCGACCGGACGCACCGTCACGGGAAGGGCGACCAGACGCACTGTCACGGGAAGGGCGACCGGACGCCTGTCACGGGAAGGACGACCGGACGCACTGTCACGGGAAGGACGACCAGACGCGTCACCCGTGCGGCTCGCACCAGTCGATCTGCCCCGGCCTGCGGACACACCGCGGCCGGCGTGACCGCCGTCGGGCGAGCTTCGCGACCGGCTCCGTCGCCGAACGGGCGGCGCGATGGTGCTGGCATATCTATGAACTCCTTCGCAAACAAAAAAGTCGAGGACCGTTCGGATGTACCGAACGGTCCTCGACCTCAAAGTGT
>CAVTTS010000010.1:0-374832 GCA_963737785.1 uncultured Actinomycetes bacterium | reverse complement strand
GTAGAAGGGATTCGCGAAGATCTGCTCGGCCCGCTCCGGAGTCGAATGCGCCGACACGACCTCGTCGAAGGTCCGCTTCATGTCGAGCATCATCGCGAACAGGCGTCCGTCCCCCGCGCCGGGAACGAGGCGCGGGGTGTTGTCGAGTTCGGTCGAGCCCCATGGACTGGGCCAGGCGACGGGCCGGGTCGATGGTGAGGACGACGGTGCGCCGACCGGCCTCCGCGGCCCGCAGTGCGAGGGCCGCGGCCGTCGTCGTCTTGCCGACTCCGCCGGACCCGCACGTCACGATGATGCGCGTGCCCGGATCGCCGATGAGCTCGTCGATGTCGAGGGGAATCACGCGACGGGGACGGGTCATTCGGCCCGTCCAGCGACGGCCCGAACTTCGCCGGACGGGTCATCCGCAACGGCGTCGTCGGTTGCGAAGAAGTGGTCGGCCAGCTCGTTGAGTTCGCCGGCACCGACCGGCGGCGTCAGCTCCGGGAATTCGATGCGCGGCAGCCCGATGGCGTCCAGCTTCGCGAGGTTGACGCGCTGGACGTCCTGGCGCGCCGCGTACTCGATCGTCTGGCGCGCGAGCGGCTCGGTGAGTTCGACGTCGACCCCGGCGGTCTTCAGTCCCCGCCTGAGGGCGGCGACATCGAGTTGCTCGTGCTCGACCTGCCCAGGGCCGAACGAACTCGGGACGCGTGCGATTGACGATCAGCGCGCCGAGGGTGAAGTCGCCGGCCATCAGGTCGGCCGCGGCGTCGATGGTCTCTTGGACGGGCTCTCTTCGAGCAGCGTGACGATGTGCACCTGCGTACGTCCGTCGTGCAGGAGCTCGATGACTCCCTTGCTCTGTCGGTTTATCGGCCCGATCTTGGTGAGGCTCGCGACCTCTTTCGTCGCGTCGAGGAACTGCCGGATCCGGCCGGTCGGCGGCGCGTCGAGGACGACGGCGTCGTACATCGCGGACCCGTCGCGGTGCACGAGGCCCGCGCGCTCCTTGACCTTGCCGGTCAGCAGCACGTCGCGCAGTCCCGGCGCCAGCGTCGTCACGAAGTCGACGGCGCCCATGCGTTGCATCAGCCGGGCGGACCGCTTGAGGTTGTAGAACAGTTCGAGGTACTCGATGAGCGCCTGTTCGGGGTCGATCGACAGCCCGACGATCTCGCCGCCCCCGGGCGCCGCCGCGAGGTGCTGATCCGCGTAGGGCAGCGCCGGACGTCGAACAGCTGCGACAGGGCCTGTCGTCCCTCGACCTCGATCAACAGGACCCGGCGACCGCCGCGAGCGAGGGCGACAGCCAGTGATCCGGCGGCGGTCGTCTTGCCCGTCCCGCCCTTGCCGGTCACGACGTGCAGGCGTGCCGACCGCGAGATGCCGGCCACCAGCTCGTCGTCGGCTCCCATCCCGCCAGCGTTGACAACTCCGCAGCCCGCCTCGCCACCGTCGCCCGGTTCAGACGACTGGCCGCGCCCGACTCCCGTGATCAACAGGGGGTAGATGTCGTCCTGGCGACCACAAGTCCGTGTTGATCACGGGCGGTGGGGACGTTGATCACGGGAGTTGCGGGAACGTAGTCACGGGAGTTGGGGAAACGTCGTCACAGGGCAGTGGGGGTGGGTGGATGGAGTAATCGTATGTCGTCGCATCTTGCTCGACTGACGGAACTCGGGATCGAACTGCCGCCGGTGAATCCTCCGGTGGCAGCATACATCCCGGCGGTCCGCAGCGGTTCGTTCGTGTACACGTCCGGACAAGTGCCGATGGTCGACGGCCGGCTGGCGACGACCGGCAAGGTCGGCGCGGAGGTCACCCCAGAGGTGGCCCTACGCTGGCCCGACCTGCGCGCTCAATGCACTGGCCGCGGTGCACGCGTGATCGGGCTGGACGCGTGATGCGGGTCGTCAAGGTTGTCGGCTTCGTCGCATCCGCGCCCGCCTTCACCGGCCAGCCCGGCGTGATCAACGGCGCGAGCGAGCTGCTCGGCGAGATCTTCGGCGAAGCGGGCACGCACGCGCGGTCCGCCGTCGGCGTCGCGGTGCTGCCCCTCGACTCCCCGGTCGAGGTCGAGCTCTCGTCGAGTTCGAGTGACCGCCGCCGTCCGCGACGCCGCGACCGTCGTATTGCTTCGCGACGGCGCGGACGGCGTCGAGGCCTGGCTGCTGACCCGGGTGGCCCGGATGGCCTTCGCGCCGGGGATGTCCGTGTTTCCGGGCGGGCTGCCGATCCCGGCGACGTCGCCCTGCCCTGGGCCGGGCGCGCGCCCGAGCGGTTGCCGACGCCTTCGGCTGCTACGTGGAGCTGGCGCGCTCGCTGGTCGGCGCCGCCGTCCGCGAGATGTTGAGGAGACCGGCGTCCTGCTCACCGTGCCCTCCGCGGCGCAGGCCGAGCCAGCCCGATGTCGAGGCCGGCCGGGTCAGGTTCGGCGACGTACTGGACGAGCATGGGCTCGCCATCGACGCCGGCCGTCCGGGCCTGGGGGCACTGGATCACCCCCGCGGGAGGATCGCCGCTACGACACCCGGTTCTTCGTCGCCGCCCTACCCGCCGGTGCGGTCGCCGAAGACCTGACCAGCGAGTCGTCGATCGCCACCTGGGTACTCGTTCGGGACGCGCTGGCGCAGTACGAAGAGACGAGCGACCGATGCTGCCGCCCACCGTCGACACACTGATGTCGATGGCCCACCACGGATCGGTCGCCGACGTCCTCGCCGCCGCCGCGAGCCGAACGCTCGCGGCGGTCCAGCCGACGTTCCGACGCGACGGCGACCGCCTGCTGGCCGTCCTGCCCGATGGACGGACCTTCACGCTGCGGCGGATGCCGTGACCCTTGCCTACGAGACGACGCGCGCCGTCACCGCCAGCGCATCGGTGGTGCTGGCCCGCAATCCCGGCATGATGACGCTCGACGGCACGAACACCTGGATCCTGCGCGCGCCCGGCAACGATCGCGCCATCGTCGTCGATCCGGGACCCGACCACGACGTGCACCTCGACGCCGTGGTCGCTGCGGCCGGCGATGTCGCCGCGATCCTGCTCACCCACCACCATCACGACCACAGCGCCGGCGCGATGCGGCTGGCCCATCGGACGCGCGCACCTATCCGAGTCCTCGATCCCGGTGACCATTTCGGCACGGAAGGCCTGCGGGACGGGGAGGTCGTCACGGCGGCGGGAGTCGACGTACGCGTCTGGCGGACGCCAGGCCACACGGCCGATTCACTGTCGTTCCTCATCGATGACGAGGCGGTGCTCACCGGCGACACCATCCTCGGACGGGGCACCACGGTCGTCGCCTATCCCGACGGCAACCTGGGCGATTACCTCGCGTCGCTACGCCGTTGCGCGAACTCGGCGACATCACCGTCCTGCCCGGCCACGGACCTGAGCTCGCCGCCGCCGGCGCGGCAGCCACCACCTACCTCGATCACCGTGAAGAGCGGTTGGACCAGGTGCGACGGGCGCTGGCCGAGCTCGATCCCGAACTCGAGCCCCCGCGGTCCCGCAAGCGGTCGTCGAACGGGTCTACCACGACGTCGATCACGCGCTCTGGCCCGCGGCCCGGCAGTCGGTGCGGGCCCAGCTCGCCTATCTCGGCGGCTGAATCCCGTTCGTCAGCCCGGCTGAAACCTCAGCGCGCGCGACGGGACAGCCGTTCGCGATCGAGGATCACGACGCTCTTGCCCTCCAGGCGCAACCAGCCCCGGGCGGCGAAGTCGGCCAGCGCCTTGTTGACGGTCTCGCGGGAGCGCCGACAGCTGGGCGAGCTCCTCCTGGGTGAGGTCGTGCGTCACCCGCAACTGGCCGCCGTCGACCGAGCCGAAGCGCTGGGCCAGCTGCAGCAACTGCTTGGCCACCCGCCCGGGGACGTCGACGAAGATCAGATCGGCCAGCATCGTGTTGGTGCGCCGCAGTCGCCGGGCGACGACCCGCAGCAGCTGCATCGCGATCTGCGGACGCTCCTGCACCCACTTCTGCAGCGAAGTCTTCGACAGCCGCGCGACCGTCCGTCGGTGACCACGACCGCCGTCGCCGTCCGCGGCCCGGGGTCGAACATCGACAGCTCACCGAACTGATCGGACGGTCCCATCACGGCGACCAGGTTCTCCCGACCGTCCGACGCGCGTCGTCCGAGCTTCACCTTGCCGGACAAGATGATGTAGAGGCTGTCACCGGGCTCGCCCTCGTGGAACAGCACCTGCCCGCGGGTCGTCTCGAGGATCTCGAACTCGCCGCCCAACGCTTCGACGTCCGCGGCGTCGACACCTTGGAACAGTCCAGCCTTACGGAGCGCGTCGTCCACGCCATCCTCCATCATCGAGCCGCCCGAAAAAGTGGGTCGGCTACCGGTCGAGCTGGATTCTATGCGTACGGAGCGGGGTACAGCCGTTCGGTCTACCGTCCGGATCACGGCCGCTTGCGGCCCGCTGACGGCAGCAGCCGGCGAAGCGACAGCCGCTGCCGGAACCGCGTCAGCGCCGACTCGGTTCCTTCGCGGACGAACGTGTCGAGCTCGTCGGGGTTCGCGTCGTCCAGGAACTGCTCGATCTCGCGTTCGACGGCGACACGCGTCAACGGCCGCTCGACCCGTCCCATGAACAACATGAAGCCGAGCAGCAGCACCGGGAAGAGAAGAACGAGCAGTCCGGCCATCCCGTCCATTCTGCCTCACGCCCGCCCTCGGCAGCGCTTACGACATGAGTCGCTGCGCTGCGCTCGCTCCGTCGACATGGGTCGCTGCGCTTCGCTCGCTCCGTCGACATGGGTCGCTGCGCTTCGCTCGCTCCGTCGATATGGGTCGCTGCGCTTCGCTCGCTCGGTCGACATCACCCGCTGCGTTGTCCGGGCGGCCTCGTACTGTTGTGGCTCGTGCCGACTGCCTCGCCCGAAACGCCGCTCGCCCTGACCCGTCGCGCCCGCCGGATCAACCGCGACCTCGCCGACACCTATCCCGACGCGCACTGCGAGCTCGACTTCACCAATGCCCTCGAGCTGTCGGTCGCCACGATCTTGTCGGCGCAGTGCACCGACAAGCGGGTCAATGAGGTGACGCCCACGCTCTTCGCCCGGTACCGGACGGCCGCCGACTACGCGGGCGCCGACCGGGCCGAACTGGAAGAGCTGGTCCGCACGACGGGCTTCTTCCGCAACAAGACGAACTCCCTCATCGGGCTCGGGCAGGCGCTGGTCGAGCGGTTCGACGGCGAGGTGCCGCCGCGGCTGGCCGACCTGGTCACGCTGCCCGGATTCGGACGCAAGACGGCCAACGTCGTGCTGGGCAACGCGTTCGGGATCCCCGGCATCACCGTCGACACCCACTTCGGACGGTTGGTCCGTCGTTGGGCTTGGACGACCGACACCGACCCGGTCAAAGTCGAGCACGACGTCTGGTGCTCATCCCCAAGAGCGAGTGGACGATGCTGTCGCACCGCGTCATCTGGCATGGTCGGCGGGTGTGTCACGCGCGCAAGCCGGCCTGCGGGGTCTGCCCGATCGCCCGACTGTGCCCGTCGTACGGCGAGGGTCCCACCGATCCCGTCGTCGCCGCCGCGCTCGTCAAGTCCGGTCGCCAGGTCGCGAGTGAGTGACACGCCGCCGGACTGGCTGACGACCCTCGCGACCCGGCTGAGTACCGCCGGACCCGCGTCGCTCATCCCGGTCCCCGAGGACGGTTCCGGCCGGCCGTCGGCGGTACTGATCGCGCTCGGCGACTGGACGCGCGGGCCGCGGCCCGGGGGTCCTGCTGATCGACGGGCCGCCGACATGCGTACGCACGCCGGGCAGGTCGCCTTCCCCGGCGGAGCCACCGATCCCGATGACGAGTCGCCGGTGGCCACGGCTGTTCGCGAGGCCACCGAAGAGGTCGGCCTCGATCCGGCCGGCGTCGACGTGCTGGCCACCCTGGCGCCGTTGTTCCTGCCGCCGTCCGGATTTCTCGTCACGCCGGTGCTGGCCTGGTGGGCCCGCCGCACGAGGTCGGGCTGGTCGACCCACGCGAGGTCGCCCGGGTGGAGGTCGTCGCCTTGGCCGACCTCGCCGATCCGGCCAATCGCTTCACCGTCGCGCACTCGTCGGGGCGGATCGGCCCGGGATTCGAGGTCGCGGGCTGTTCATCTGGGGATTCACCGCCGGGATCCTGGCCCACCTGCTGCGCGTCGGCGGCTGGTCGCGCCCTGGGATGAGAGCGGGTCCGCCCGGGGCCGACGGCACCGGTCGCCCGCCCGCAAATCCGCTGGGTACCGTCGGCGCATGACGGGCGCCGAACGGCCGCCCGCGTCCGGGCGAGCCTGCTGCTGCTCGTCGCGGGCTGCGCCAGCCGGCCGGCCGCCGCAACGGCCGCGCATTCGGCACCTCACCGCGTCGAGCGTGAACGGCGAGCAGCAGATGACCATCGACGTCGCCGACAACTACCGCTTTGACCCCGACACGATCACCGTCCACCCGGGCTGGTGAAGGTGACCTTGGTTCACCAGGGCACCGGCGCGCCGCACGACTTCGCGGTCGTCGGGTTCCCGGCCGACTTCGTCCCGGCCTGTCGGGCGGTCACGACCGTGTCGGCGACCTTCATGGCGCCGGCGCCGGGCCGTAAGTTCGTCTGCACCATTCACGTCGCGCAGGGCCAGACGGGCAGCTCATCGTGCTGCCGAACTAGGGATCTTGTGAACCTCGTCGACCTGGTGATCATCCTGGCCGCGATCGCCTATGCCATCGGCGGCTACCGCAATGGGGCCCTGCTCGGCGCGTTCTCGCTGCGCGGGCTTCTTCGGCGGCGCCGGCTCGGTGCCCAACTGGCCCGGCCGCTCGGCTCGCACCTCGCCGGCGGCACTCCCAGGTGCCGTGGCGATCGTCTGCGTGCTGCTCTTCGCGGCCATCGGTCAGGTGATCGCCGTCTGGATCGGCGGACAGTCGCGCCGGCCGTCATCTGGCAGCCGGCCCGGCCGTCGACGCGGGCATCGGCGCGGTCCTCGGTGTCCTGTCGGTACTGCTGGTGGCCTGGATGATCGCGGTGCCGCTGGCCTCCTCGCCCTACCCGACGCTGGCGCCGGCCGGCGTCGACAGTGATCGTCGGGCGGCGTCGACGACGTGATGCCCTCCGGCGTCGCAACTCTACTCCTCGCTCGCAGCCTTCATCGACCGCAGCGGGTTCCCCCAGGTGTTCGGCGCCCTGCAGGCGACCCGCATCGTGGATGTCGGGCCGGCCGACCCGGCGCTGTCAACTCGGCCGCGGTGGCGCCCGCCCACGCCTCGGTCCTCAAGTCGTCAGCGACGCGCCGTCGTGCGACCGGGGCATCGAGGGATCGGGTTTCGTCTATGCGCCGCAGCGGATGTCTGACCAACGCGCACGTGGTGGCCGGTCGCCAACGGTCAGGGTCCAGACGTCGTCGCGGGCTCGCTGACGGCCAAGGTCGTGCTGTTCGATCCCGAGCGCGACGTCGCGGTGCTCGACGTGCCGGGGCTGAAGGCGCGCGCCGCTGCCGTTCGCGCCGACGCCGGCCGCGACGGACGCCAGCGCGATCGTGCTCGGCTACCCCGAGGACGGCCCGTTCGACGTGCGCCGGCCCGGGTGCGCGACCTCGGCGACGATCACCGGGCCGACATCTACGGCCAGGGCACGTCGACCGCGAGATCTATGCGATCCGCTCGATGGTCCGCAGTGGCAACTCCGGCGGCCCGCTGATCACGCCGGACGGCAGCGTGCTCGGCATGGTGTTCGCCACGGCGCTCGACTCGTCCGACACCGGCTTCGTCCTGAGCGACAAGGAGATCCAGTCCGACGCCGACCGGGACGGCGGCCGTCCCGCCGGTCAGTACCGAGGGCTGCACGTAGTGGATCTTGCTGCGTTTCCGGCGTGATAGCCCGAAATCGCAGTCGGATCGGCCGCCGCTCAGCCGCGCTTCGCCCAGCGGATGAGTGCCTCGCTGACGAGCTCCGGCACCTCGTTCTGGGGGTAGTGCCCGACGCCGGTGAGCAGTCGCCACTCGTACTCGCCGAGCACGTACCGCGACGATCCCTGCGCGGTGCTCGGCAGCACGCATCCGTCCAGGCTGCCGTGCAGCTGCAGGACGGGGACGCCGACCGGTTCGCGCAGGCTGGCGACGTAGCGCCGCCCGTCCGGACGCAGTTGTGAGCGGGCCAGCCAGCGGAAGTACTCCAGCGCGCAGTGGGCGGACGGGTGGATGCGCAGCGCCTCGGCGTACCGCTCGACGTCGGCGACGTAGCCGGGCGTGCCGCGCCAGCGGGGCCCCGTCCACAGGTCGAACAGCTCGCGGACGTACGTGCTGTCGCGGGTGAGTCGGGCTTCGGGACGGCGGGGGACCTGGAACGTCGTCAGCGCGTACGCCGACGCCCGGCCCTGACCGCGAGGATCGTTCGTCAGCGCCTGCCGCAGCCGCAGCGGATGAGCGGCGCCGATCACCACAAGACGCCGGACGACCCGCGGCTGCTGGGCCGCGACGCTCCAGGCCAGCAGGCCGCCTAGATCATTGCCGACGATCATCGCGTCGCGTTCGCCGATCGCGGTCACGAGCTGGGCGACGTCGGCCGCCAGGGTCGTCGCGTCGTAGCCCCGCGGCGGCTTGTCGCTGGCGCCGTACCCTCGCAGATCCACTGCAACCGCACGGAAGCCGGCCTCGGCGAGGTCGACGAGCTGCTGGTGCCACGTCCACCAGAACTGCGGGAACCCGTGCAACAGCAGGACGAGCGGCCCGGAGCCGAGCTTCGGCGACGTGCAGGGCGATGCCGTTCGCGCGGACCGTGCGGTGCGTCCACGGCCCATCGATGCGGACGATCGATTCGTCCGCGCTCGGCCGTCCCGCCATGTCCTATGCGGTGTCGCTGTTGCCGCGATGCCGCAGCGCTTCGACCGTGCTCTTCGTGGTCGCGATCGTCCGCTCCGGCGCCCGGACCTTCTTCAGACTGCGGATGCCGAGCAGGGTGAGCGGCAGGCAGATGAGCAGGATCATCCCGCCGAACACGGTGAGGAACGACGCCCAGCGCCAGAAGTGGAACTGCCAGCTGAGGTATTCGGCGACCGCGATGAAGAAGAACGTCAGCGCGTACAGCAGGACCACCGCGACGACGACCAGCAGGGCGGCACCGACGCCGACCTTCTTCACCGACGACTTCAGTTCGATCTTCGCGAGCTCGATCTCGCCGTGGACGACCGTCGAGAGGTGGGTCGAGACGTCCTTGACGATCTGGCCCAGCGACGGCTCGCTGTCGTCGGCCACCGGGCGGGCCGCTGGGGCGCCGTTGAGCGTCATCGGGCGGGCTCCTTCGAATTCAGGCGAACGTGCTCTCTCCGATCATTGCAGTTGCGATCCGCTCGGTGCATCCGGCTGCTGATCGGGGCCCGGTCGAGCCCGATCAGTCCTCGGACGGGGCGTCGGGCAACTTGTCCTGGATCAGGTCCATCACCGACGAATCGGCGAGCGTGGTGACGTCGCCGAGTTGGCGGTTCTCGGCGACATCGCGCAGGAGCCGCCGCATGATCTTGCCCGAGCGGGTCTTCGGCAACTCGGGCACGATCATGATCTGCCGCGGCTTGGCGATCGCGCCGATCTCCTGTCGCGACGTGATCGCGCAGTTCCTGGACCAGCGCCTCACCGCCCTCGGCGGACTCGTCGGCCGCGACCTCGCCGCGCAGGATCACGAACGCGACGATGCCCTGGCCGGTCGTCGGATCGTTCGCGCCGACGACGGCCGCTTCGGCCACCGACGGATGCGAGACGAGTGCCGACTCGACCTCGGTCGTCGAGATGCGGTGCCCCGACACGTTCATGACGTCGTCGACCCGGCCCAGCAACCACAGGTCGCCGTCGTCGTCCTTCTTGGCGCCGTCGCCGGCGAAGTAGTAGCCCTGCTCGGCGAACCGCGACCAGTACGTCTCCTTGTACGCTCGGCGTCGCCCCAGATGCCGCGCAGCATCGACGGCCACGGCTCGGTGAGCACGAGCAACCCGCCGCCGCCGTTCGGCACCGGCTTGCCCGTCGTTGTCCACGACCTCGGCCCCGATCCCGGGCAACGCCCGGGTGGCCGAGCCCGGCTTGGTCGCGGTGACCCCGGGCAGCGGGCTGATCATGATCGCGCCGGTCTCGGTCTGCCACCACGTGTCGACGATCGGGGAGCGGTCGCCGCCGATGACCCTGCGGTACCACATCCACGCCTCGGGGTTGATCGGCTCGCCGACACTGACCGAGCACCCGCAGCGACGACAGGTCGTGCTCGGCAGGGATTTCCTCGCCCCACTTCATGAAGGTGCGGATCGCGGTCGGGGCGCGTGTAGAGGATCGTCACCTTGTACTTCTCGACGATCTCCCACCACGGCCGCGGTGCGGGGTGTCGGGCGTGCCCTCGTACATGACGATCGGTGGCCGGTTGGACAGCGGCCCGTAGACGATGTAGCTGTGGCCGGTGACCCAGCCGATGTCGGCCGCGCACCAGTACACGTCGGTGTCGGGCTTGAGGTCGAACACCGCGTGTGGGTGTAGCTGACCTGGGTCAGGTAGCCGCCGGTCGTGTGCAGGATGCCCTTCGGTTTCCCGGTGGTGCCCGACGTGTAGAGGATGAACAGCGGGTGCTCGGCGTCGTGCGGCTGCGGCCTCGTGAGTGGTCGGCTGCGCCGCGACGAGCGTCGTGCCACCAGACGTCGCGGTCGTCGGCCCACGTCGACCTCGTTGCCCGCCGCGCTTGACGACGAGGACGTGCGCGACGCTGGTGTCGCCCTTGGCCAGCGCCTCGTCCACGGCCGGCTTGAGTGCCGCCGCCGCGCCGCGCCGGTAGCCGCCGTCGGCGGTGATCACCAGCTTCGCGTCGGCGTCGACCACCCGGTCGTAGAGCGCCTGGCGCGAGAAGCCGCCGAAGACCGACGCTGTGCGGCGCGCCGATGCGGGCGCACGCCAGCATCGCGACGACCGCCTCGGGAATCATCGGCAGGTAGATCGCGACGCGGTCGCCCTTCTCGACGCCCAGTGCGGTCATCGCGTTCGCGGCTCGGCACACCGTCCTCGAGCAGTTGCGCGTACGTGATCGTGCGGGTATCGCCGGGCTCGCCCTCCAAGTGGATCGCGACCTGATCGCCGTGGCCGGCCGCGACGTGGCGGTCGACGCAGTTCACGCTCGCGTTCAGCTTGCCGCCGACGAACCACTTCGCGAACGGCGGGTCCCACTTCAGCACCGTGTCCCAGCGGCGTGGCCCAGTCGAGCCGGCGCGCCTGCGTCTCCCAGAACGCCAGCCGGTCGGCGCCGGCCTCGTCGTAGGCGTCGGCCGGTGACGTTCGCATGCGCGGCGAACTCGGGCGGCGGATGAAATGACGCTCCTCGCGCAGCAGGTTGGACAGGGTTTCAGAGCTGTCGGACACCGAGTGCCTCCGGTCGCGTTCTGGTTCTTGCCTCTTCCGGCACCGTAGCCGTCGCATTCGAAGCGGCGGAACCGCCGGGTAGCGTGGCGTCCCGTGACCGATCCGCTGCAGGGCCTGCTCGAGCTGCCCGGCGTCCAGGACGGCGTCGACGCCACCCGCACCGCCGTGGACGGGCTGCTGTCGAACCGGGCCCTGCGGCGCCGGGCCCCCGACGTCTCGGCCGAGTCGTCCCTGCGCGGGGCGTGGGCGTCGGCCTGGTTGTCCGGCGCGCGGTTCTCACTCGACGACGTGCGGTCCGGGACGGCTGATGCACTCGCCGATCCCGTCGTCCAGGGCGCGTTGCGGGTGCAGTCGCAGGTGGCGGTCCTGGCCGATGTGTGGACGCGCGCGCCCCGTCAGGCCCTGGCCCGGCTGCACGCGCTCGCCGGGGCCGACCTCGTCGACGACCGCGATCACCTCGGCCGTCCCGCTGTGGGTACCGGGGAGCGGCTCGACGCGCTCGCGGCTGTGCTGTCCATGACTACCGCTCCGGCCGTGGTGGTGGCCGCGATCGTCCACGGCGAGATCCTGTCGCTCGACGCGTTCGCGCCGGCGTCCGGCGTCGTGGCCCGCGCGGCCGTCCGGCTGACCTTGATCGACCGGGGTCTCGATCCGCGCTCGCTGGTCGTTGTCGAGGTGGGGCATCGCGAATTGGTCGACGAGTACGGTGCGGCGCTCGACGCCTATCGGACGGGCACGCCCGCGGGTGTCGCCGCATGGGTGCGGCACTGTGCGCGACGCGGTCGTGGCGGGTGCGCGCGAGGGGATCGCGATCTGCGAGGCGCTCGGCCGCGGCTGAGGCTGCGTCCGTCAAGCGGCGGCGTCCGTCAAGCGGCGGCGTCGGTCAAGCGGCGCCGTCGGCAACGGGTCCGACGTGGACGGCGGCGCCGCGGTGAACCACGGCGCCGCCTAAGGCCAGTTACCCAGGTGACCAAGCGTGCACCTGTTGTCCTGTCGACACGCGGGCCTCGAGAGGTTCCGCGGCGACTCACCTTCGACGTGGTGGAACGCCGCGTGGGTGCCTGGGTAACTGTGCCCGGACGAGGCCCACTGGGGGCTGGACCGCCATGGCGAACCTCGTCCGTTGTGAACATTGGACGCCTCGAATCCCGGGCGCACAAGGGGCGCGCACGCATGTAATTCCTGAGTGATTTCAGGGGAATCGTGCGAGGCGGGGCGTCGCTAAGCGGTTACAGCCCGTCAAACCCTGGCCCCGCGACGGCGGACGAGATACCACGCGACTCCGCGCCGACGGTCGCGGCGCCGGCCGCCCCGATCGTGGCGAGCGCGCGGGGCTCGCGCAGGCCCGCGATTCGTTCGCGCAGTGGCACGGCGTTCGTGAACATCAGGATCGGGCCAGCCGCGTTCGATCGCGATCTTGCGCAGGGCGCGATCGGGATTGACCGCCGACGGATGCCCGACCGCCTCGAGCATCGGCAGGTCGGTGATCGAGTCGGAGTAGGCGTAGCACTCGGCCAGGTCGTAGCCCCGGTTCCGCGGCCAGCTCGCGATCGCCTCCGCCTTGTCGGGCCCGTAGGCGTAGAAGGCGATCTCGCCGGTGTACCGGCCGTCCTCGACGACCATCTGGGTCGCGACGACCTGGTCGGCGCCGACCATCGCTCCGATCGGCGCGACGACCTCCTCGCCCGAGCGTCGAGACGATCACGACGTCGCGCCCGGCTGCCTTGTGCTCGTCGATCAGCTCGACCGCCTCGCCGTACACGATCGGATCGATGATCTCGTGCAGCGTCTCGTTGACGATGTCGCGGATCTGCGCGACGTCCCAGCCGGCGCACATCGCGGTGATGAACGCGCGCATGCGCTCCATCTGGTCCTCGTCGGCGCCGGCGAGCGCGAACACGAACTGGGCGTAGGCGCTGCGCACGACGGCCCGACGGTTGATCAGCCCGCTCTGGTAGAACGGCCGGCCGAACGCGAGCGTGCTCGACTTGGCGATGATCGTCTTGTCGAGATCGAAGAACGCGGCCGTGGGCGTGGACACGTCCTCCAGCGTACGGACGCGCGGGCGCCGCCACGTCCGCCGTCAAGTTCGCCGTCCACAGGCGGGTAGTTGTCCACAGTTCGCCCGCTGACGGTGCGGCAGCCCGGCGTCGCGCGGTTGGCTTTCGCCATGGAGGTCGACGAACCGGCTCGGACGAGCGCTGCCGCTGCGTGGCCTGTGATCGGGGTCGTCGGTGCGGTGGGCGGAATCGGTGCGAGCGTGTTCGCCGCGGTTGTCGCCGTCACCGCCGGCGCCCTGTTGCTCGACCTCGATCCGGCCGGCGCGCTCGACACGCTGCTCGGGATCGAGAGCGCGTCGGGGGCGCGGTGGTCGGGCCTGCGATTGGACGGTGGGCGCCTCGATGCGGGCGACCTTCGGTCCGCGTTGCCGCGTTGGGGTCCCGCGGCGGTGCTGGTCGCCGACATCGAGCCGGCCCCCGGTGCCGTCGAACAGGTCGTCGGTTCGGCCCGGCGGAGCTGGCCGGTCGTCCTCGATCTCGGCCGGGCGACGACGGCCGGACAGCTCGCCGCCGCTCGCCTGTGCGGGATCGTCGTCCTGCTGGCGGCGCCGGACGTGCCGGCCTTGGTGTCGGCGCGTCGTTCCGCCCTCGGGATCGGGCTCGTTGCTGCGCAACCGAAACGGGAATCCGCCCCGACCGCGGCCGACGGGCCTGACCTGATTCCAGCCGGCCTCGTCGTGCGCTCGGCAACGCAGGGGGCCGCGCGCCGATCCGCCGGGGCGGTCGGGCTGCCGCAACTCGGTCGGCTGCCTCCGCGGGGCGTCCGCAGCCGCGGTCCGCACTCCGTCTCGACGCTGCCACGGGCCGCGCGGATCGTCGCCCGGGGCCTGGTCGACGCCCTCGCGGCGGGACGCCATGAGTGATCAGCTCGTCGACCGGGTGCGGCAACGGCTCGCGGCGGGGGATGCCGACCTCGGGAGCGCCGTCCGGATCGAATCAGGCGTCGTGGCCGACGACCGGATCCTGGCTCGACTCGCGCGCGATGTGTCGGCTGAGCTGCTCGGTGCCGGCCCGCTCGAAGAGCTGCTCGACCGCGACGGCGTGACCGACGTCCTTGTCAACGGTGCCGACGAGGTGTGGATCGATCGCGGCGACGGGATGGAGCTGACGGCGGTCCGGTTCGCCGACGACGACGCCCTGCGCCGGCTGGCCCAGCGCCTGACGGTGGCCGCCGGGCGCCGCCTCGACGACGCGTCCCCGTTCGTCGACGTGACCCTGGCGGACGGGACGCGGCTGCATGCCGTGCTGCCGCCGATCTCCGAGCGCCCGACGCTATCGCTGCGGGTGCTGACCCGGCGGCGATTCACCCTCGACGACCTCGTCGCCTCAGGCTCGGTCTCGGCCGACCTCGCCGAACTCCTCACGGCGATCGTCGCGGCCCGGCTTGCGTTCATCGTCTCGGGCGGCACCGGCACCGGCAAGACGACGTTGCTCGCTGCCCTGCTCGGACGGCTCGATCCGTCCGAACGCGTCGTGGTCATCGAGGATTCGCGCGAGATCGCCGCCCAACACCCGCACGTCGTCTCGCTGACCGCCCGCGCTGCGAATGTCGAGGGCGCCGGGGCGGTCGACCTCGGTGAGCTCGTCCGCCAGGCGTTACGGATGCGACCGGATCGGATCGTGGTCGGGGAGTTTCGCGGGGCCGAGATGATGCAGCTGCTCGCCGCGCTCAACACCGGCCATGAGGGTGGCGCGGCGACGCTGCACGCGAACTCGTCCGCCGATGTTCCTGCTCGACTGGCCGCCCTCGGTGCACTCGCCGGCTTCGGGCGGGCGGCGGTCGACGCCCAACTGGCCAGCGGGATCGACTGCATCGTCCACCTGCGGCGCGGTCGCGCCGGTCGTCGCGTCGTCGCCGAGATCGGGGTGGTCGGGTCCGACGCCGAGCGGGCGAAGGTCGGTTCGGCCTGGACACTGAGCGGCCCCGGACCCGACGCCGGCGAACTGGCCCGACGCCTCGAGGCGCGAGGCATCCGGGCGCCGGGGTGGCTTCGATGAGTTCCGTCCTCGCCGTCGCGGCCGCGGTGCTCCTCGTGGCGCCGTCGGGGTCGGCCGCCCTTCGGCTGAGGACGTTGATGCGCACCCGCCGCCTCGCCGGGCCGCCGTCCGTTGGCCGACGTCGCACCGCGCGATGGCGGGCCGCCGCCCGCCGGAGCGCCGGCGGGTGGACAGCGCCGATGGCGCGTCGACCGGCGCTCATCGCCCTGGCGTTCGGCGGGACGGTATCGGTAGTGACGTCGATCGGGCTCGCGTCCGGGTCATCGGAACGCCAGTGGACAACCGCTGACGTCGTGGCGTTGGCCGGGGCTACCGGGATCGGCGCGGCGGTCGGGTTGTCGCAGTCGATCGGTGCGGCGCGGCGGCGCTGCGAACGGAGGGCGGACCAGGCGGTCGATGTGTTCGTCGGACTGCTCGTCGCCGAACTCGACGCCGGGACGGCCGCACCAGCGGCCTGGACCGCGGCTGCCGCGGCCGCGAACTTGACCGACGGACTCGGTCAGGCCGCGGACCGGTCGATGGTGCGCACCGCCTGGCAGGTCGCCGAGACGACCGGGGCCCCGATCAGCCGGGTGATTGCCGCGCTGCGCGACGACCGTGCGGCCGCCCGCGACACCGCCCGGACGATCGAGGTCGCGGTCGCCGGGCCGCGAGCGTCAGGTTTCATGTTGGCGGTGCTGCCCGTCCTCGGCCTCGGCCTGGGCTTCGCCCTCGACGCCCATCCGCTGGCGGTGTTGCTGGGCTCGGCACCGGGTCCGCAGTTGCTGTGTGCCGGAATCGCGTGCGACGCGCTCGGCGTCGGCTGGATCGCCGCGTTGGCGCGACGAGCGACCGGGCGGCCGCCGTGACCGCGGCCCTGCTCGGCCTCGCGGCGTTGCTGCTTCTCGGACGGCGGCGGCAACGCCCGCGCGATGCCCGGCGTCGCGTTTCACTGCGGCACGATGAGCGGCCTCGCGGTTCGCGGCGTTCGCGCCGTGGGATCGAGCCGACGGCTCGCCGACGGCCGCCCTCGAGTCGTCGGACTCGGCGCGTTCGCTGAGCCGCCAACGGTGGCTCGCTACCGCGGCGGCGGCCACGGTGGCCACCCTCTGCCTGGTGATGTCGCCGTCGGCGGTCGGGATCTTCGCCGCGCTGGCGGCCGGCCCGCTGGTGCTGGTGATAGCGCGACGACGGCTGGCCGCGGTCAAGCGCCCGCTTCCGCCCGCCGAGGTGTCGCGGGCGCCGATCGTGATCGAGTTGGCGGCCGTCCTGCTCGACGCCGGGTTACCCGTTGCCGCGGCGGTCGAAGGCGCGGCCGCGTGCGCGGGCCCGGAACTCGGCGGCCGGTTGAGGCGGGTCAGTGGCCTGCTCCGTCTCGGCGCGCCGGCCGGTGAGGCCTGGGGTCCGCTGTCCGACGAGCCGAGCGTTCGGCCCCTTGCGCTGGTTGCCGTTCGCAGCGCCGACAGCGGCGTGGCCCTGGCCGCCGCGTTCCGCCGCGTCGCCGCCGAGATTCGGGCCGACGACCGGCTCAGCCGGCAGCGGCGGGCCCAGCGAGTCGGAGTCTGGGCCGTCGCGCCGCTGGGTCTGTGCTTCCTGCCGGCCTTCGTCTGCCTCGGGGTCGTTCCAGTCGTGATCGGGGTCGCGCGACCCTTGCTGGGCGATCTCGGCCCCTGAGCCTCGAACTCCGGCGTCCCGGGCTTTCGACACATCTCACGGCGCAAACCCTCAACCCGTCCTTGTGGTTGTCGATCTTGAAGACATCCACGGACGGAGAACGGCGTGTCCACCAGGCACCGACAGATCGCAAACCCCCGCCGTGAGCGCAATCTCGGGCGTGTATTGATCACGCTTGTTGCGACTGTGCTCGTCGTGTGCGGTGAGTTCGTGCTGCTCGCTTCCGTGTACAACCGCGTGCAGCCGGTCCAGCAGCAACGAGTGCTCGCGTCCGCGTTCGCGGGGTCGGCCCGCCTGGCCGAACCCGGCTCCGCCGCCGCCCGACTCGCCGCCCTCGTCCCCTCGTTCGAGAAGTCGATCGAGCGGGCCGGCACGTCGGCATCCGACCTGGTCACGATCCGTGCCACGGCGCTCGCGCTGGCCGCCGCCCCGGCTGACTCCGGCCGCCTCGACGCGCTACGCGCCGCCGCGACGCACCTGGACACCGTCCTGCAGGACGACAAGGAAAGCCTTGACCACCAGGCCGACCTGATCTACGCGAGCCTGCTGATCGTCGTCTCGATCGGCTGGATGATCTGGTTCCGCCGCCTCGTCGCGCGGCACCGCTCGCTGCAGAGCCGGCTCACCGAGCAACAGGCCCGCGCGCAGGGCGAGCAGCGGCTCGCCTCCCTGGTCCGCAAGTCCTCCGACGTCATCGCGGTCTGCGACGTCGACTCCACCGTCACGTTCGTGACGCCCGCCGTCGTCGAGGTGCTCGGCTTCGAACCGGACTCGGTCACCGGCCGCCCCTTCACCGACTTCATCCACCACGATGACGTCCGCCTGTTCGTGCAGTTGCTCGCCGACAACCAGTTCGACGACGTGGCGGTCGCGTTCCGGATGCCGCACGCGGACGGGCGGGTGCTGCGCTTCGACGGCACGCTGACCAACCTGCTCGACGACGCCCAGGTCGGCGGCATCGTGGTCACCGTCCGCGACGTGACGGCCCGCTTCGAGCTCGAGGAGCGGCTGACGCACCAGGCCTTCCACGACTCGCTGACCTCGCTGGCCAACCGCCACCTGTTCTCCGACCGGCTCGCGCACGCGCTCGAGCGTCGAACGCACCGAAGGTGCGCCGCTGGTCGTCCTGTTCTGCGATCTCGACGACTTCAAGAACGTCAACGACAGCCTGGGCCACGGCGCGGGCGACCAGGTGCATCGGCGTCGTCGGCGAGCGGCTGCGCCGTCTTGTCCGTGCGGGCGACACCGCCGCGCGGCTGGGCGGCGACGAGTTCGCGGTGCTGATGGAGGTCGACCGATCTCGAGTACGCCGCCGAGGCCGCGCAACGGCTGCAGGCGGCCATCTGCGAGCCGATGGACGGTCGACGGCCGGGTGCTGACCGTCTCCGCGCAGCATCGGCCTGGCCCAGGCGACGCCCGGTGAGATGGACCGCCGAGGAGCTGCTGCGCAACGCCGACGTCGCGATGTACCTCGCCAAAGGGCGCGGCAAGGGCAGCATCGCCCGCTACGAGGCGGCGATCTGCACGAACTGGCCCTGAGCGGCTGCAGCTGCGGTCCGAGCTGCAGCGGGCCCTGCGCAACGGCGAGCTCGTCCTGCACTACCAGCCGACGATCAACCTGCGGACGAACCAGATCGCCGGCTTCGAGGCGCTGGTTCGCTGGAAGCACCCGGAGCGCGGGCTTGTCCCGCCGTCCGCAGTTCATCCCGGCGGCCGAGGAGTCGGGGCTGATCGTGCCGCTCGGCAGCTGGGTGCTGCGCGAGGCCTGCCGGGCGGCGGCCCTCATGCAGTCGTCGCGGTCGCGTCCGTCGATGTCGGTGAACGTCGCGGCCAAGCAGCTGGCCCGGCCGGACTTCGTCGGCGAGGTCGTGGCGGCGCTGCGCGACGACCGGCCTGCCGTCCGATCGGCTCGTGCTCGAGATCACCGAGAGCGTCGTGCTCAAGGACCTCGACGCTGATCGCCCCGAAGCTGCGCGGCGCTGCGCGAGCTCGGCGTCCGGATCGCGATCGACGACTTCGGCACCGGCTACAGCTCGCTGGCCTACCTCAGCCAGCTGCCCGTCGACGTCCTGAAGATCGACAAGTCGTTCGTCGACCGCGTCACCAACGACGAGCAGGACGCGTCGTCTGGCCAAGGCGATCATCGCGATGAGCCAGACGATGAACCTCGCCACCGTGGCCGAGGGCGTCGAGCAGCCGGCGCAGGCCGAGTGGCTGGCCGACGCCGACTGCTCGCTCGGCCAGGGCTACTTCTGGTCGCGGCCGGTCGCACTCGACGCCGCGCTCGAACTGATGCTTTCGGGTGTCCGTCCAGCGGCGGTCGTCTCGATCGACGCGGCCCGCACGCGTCTGCGTGACGAGCCGGGTCGCCAGGCCGCCGGCTGATTCGCAGAATCAGTAGACGTAGAACCCGCGGCCGCTCTTCTTGCCGAGCAGCCCGGCATCGACCATCCGCAGCAGTAGCGGCGGCGACGCGTACAGCGGCTCCTTGAACTCGCTCGTAGAGCGAGTCGGCGATGGCCCGCGCGGTGTCGAGACCGATCAGGTCGAGCAGGCGCAGCGGGCCCATCGGATGGGCGCAGCCCAGGACCATGCCGTTGTCGATGTCTTCGGCCGACGCGAAGCCGGACTCGAGCATCCGCATCGCCGACAGCAGGTACGGGACGAGCAGCGCGTTGACGATGAAGCCGGCCCGGTCCTGCGCGCGGATCACCTGCTTGCGCGAGCGTTCCGGTGAGGAACTCGTCGGCGCGCGTGGCGGTCGTCGGAGCTCGTCAGCAACGACTCGACCAGCTCGACCAGCGTCGAGGACCGGCACCGGGTTGAAGAAGTGGATGCCGATGACGTGCTCGGGCCGCTTCGTCGCCATGGCCAGCTTCATGATCGGGATCGACGACGTGTTGGACGCCAGGATCGCGTCCGGGTTGGTCGACGATCGCGTCGAGTGCGGTGAACACGTCGACCTTGATCGCCTCGTCCTCGGCGACCGCCTCGATCACCAGATCCCGGTCGGCGAAGGTCGCGAGTTCGGTCGTGAAGGTCAGCCGGGCCAGCGCGGCGTCGCGGTCCGCCGCGTCGAGCTTGCCGTTGCGGACCGCGCGGTCGAACGACGCGGTCGACGCGCTGTCGGCCGCGCTCGAGGGCGGCTTCGTACGACTCGGTCGACCACGACGTCCAGACCGGCCCGGGCGCACACCTCGGCGATGCCCGAGCCCATCAGCCCGCAGCCGACGACGCCGATCCGGTCAAGTTCCGTACTCATGAGCGCTCCGTTCTGATCGCTTCCGCACTTCCGGTCGCAGCGTAGGCGACCCCGGGTCGCGCGCCGCGGACGAGCCCGTCGCCCCCGATGGTCGCCGACTGCGGAATGCCGAACGCCGCCAGGGCATTGTGCAAACGTGGAAGAACACGAGGGTTCATTGCCGTTGGCCGTCCTCGACTTCGTCGGAATCGAGTACGGCGAGGACGCGCACAGTTCGATCGAGGGCGCCGTCGGCATCGCCCGGGCCGTCGAGGCGGCCGGCTATCGCCGCTACTGGTTCTCCGAGCACCACAATATGGCCAACCTCGCCTGCAGTTCGCCGGAGTTGCTGACCGCGCACGTCGGCGCCCGGACCGAGCGCATTCGCATCGGCGCCGCCGGCATCATGTTGCCGAATCACGCGTCGTTGAAGGTCGCCGAGATGTTCCGGACCCTCCTGGCGATGTATCCCGGCCGCATCGATCTGGCCCTCGGACGCGCACCCGGGACCGATCCGCTCACGGCGCACCTGTTGCGGCGCGGCGTCAACGCGGACGCGGCCGCCGAGTTCCCGACGCAGGTCGGCGAGTTGTTGGCGTTCCTTGGCGAGGGCTTCCCGGCCGGTCATCCGTACGAGCACGTGTTGGTCGCGCCGATCGTCGACGAGCGTCCGCAGTTGTTCATGCTCGGTTCGAGCGCCTACGGCCCGCGATTCGCCGCGGTCAACGGCCTCAGCGCCGTCTTCGCCCACCACATGAGCCCGGAGCCCGCCGTCGAGCTGCTGCGCGAGTACCGCCGCGAGTTCAGCCCGCGCCTCGAGGGCGACGAGCCGTATTCGGCGATGTCGGTGCTGGCGTTCGCGAGCGACGACGACGAGGCGGTCGCCGAGTTCGAGGCCGGTTGGACGCTGACGATCAACAACATCCGTCGGGGCATCCGACGACCACTGCGTCCGGAAGAGGTCCGCGACTTCGCCCGGTCCGACGACTTCCGGCGAACGTCGTACTCCGACCGCATGGTCACCGGCGAGGCGAAGGTCGTCGCCGAGCGGCTGCTGGAGCTCAAGCGCGAGGCCGAGGTCGACGAGATCGTGATCGTCACGCCGAGCCTGGCCCGGGCGCGACGCCGTGACAGCTACGGCGCGATCGCGGACGCCTGGCGGGTTGTCGCCTGAGTCGCGGCCATGGGTGGATCTTGATGCGTTTTCGGGCCTCGCGCACCGAATAAGCAACGCGATCCACGCTGACCAACCACTAGTGCAGGCCGCCGACGATGATCGTCGCCATCTGCACGTCCGGCCCGTAATTGTCGTTGAACTCGGCGTGCGTGAGCCCGGAGACCTCCAGGCAACGGTCACCGAGCTTGACGTCGATCCCGATCATGTAGCCGAAGGCAGCGTCGCCAATGCCGGTGACCGGCGTGCCGGGACCGTCGGCCGACTGCAGCCCGGTCCAGCAGCCCCCGATGGCGATCAACGTCACGGTGAGGTTCTGGATGTCGATCGGGTCCGGGGCCGAGCCCGCGTTCTTGTACGTGCAGCTGTCATAGCCGGCCTGGATGTGCTGCGGGGTTGCGCCGCTGTAGGGGACGTTGTTGATCGTCGAAGCCTGGGTGGCCGATAGCAGCGAGCACACGTCGACCGTGCTGCCGGACTTCGCCGCCGGCGCTGAGGACGAGTGCGCCGCGGAGCTCTTCGCCGCGGAAGAGTTCGCCGCCGAGCTCGTCGCTGCACCGCTGGTGACGCTCCCCGCGGCCGGCGCGCCGCCCGCCGTCGAGCCCTTGGCCGCGAAGATCGACGTGCCGCCGCTCGAGCAGCCGGCCGCGACCAACGCGGTCGCTACGAGGCTGATGGTGAGTGCTCTGGTCTTCATGGTGTCCCCTCGCCGTTCCCGGTCGGTCTGGGCCGTAGGCAACCAGCGCGCGGTAACGCCGCAGTAATGTCGACGCGCCGAGGTTTTCCACACCGCTGGTGGCTGTCCACAGATCGCGATGGCGGGCCCCGCCGGACCGTCGAAGCCGCTTGGCTGGGCGCATGAACTTCGTGAGCCGAATCGCGCGACGGGCCCGGAACCTGCGGGCCTCGATCGACGCCGGAATGACGACTGCCGAGTACGCGGTCGGCACCATCGCCGCCGTCGCCTTCGCGGTGGTGCTCTACAAAGTGGTTCGCAGTCCGGAGGTCGAGGCGATGCTGTCCGGTCTCATTCGCAACGCGCTGAGCGTGCAGCTGTGAGACGCGGACGACTGATCGGGCGTGCGCGGGCCGACGACGGAATGGTGACCGCCGAGCTGGCCGTCGGGCTGCCGGCTCTCGTCGCCGTACTCGCGATGTGCCTGGCCGTCGTGACGACGGTGGCCGCCCGGGTCCGCGTACAGGACGCGGCGACCGAGGCGGCCCGAGCGGTCGCGCGCGGCGATCCGTCAGCGGCCGGGCAGTTGGTGGCACAACTGGCCCCTGGCGCGACCCTGACGGTGTCGCGGGCCGGCCCGCTCGACGTGGCGACCGTGCGGCTCGACGTGCGTCCGCTCGGCGGATCGGTGGGCAGTTACACCGTGAGCGGCCGGGCGGCCGCACCCGACGAGGCGAGCGGCCCATCCCTAGACGGCGGTGGTTGATGCTGCTGAAGCGGGGCGCCGACCAGGACCGGGGATCGGCGACCATGTGGCTGGTCTCGGCGACGGCGTTGATCGCGCTGTTCGTCGGTGCCGTGGCGGTGCGCGCGCTCGCCGTCGACATCAGGCATCGAGCCGAGGCGGTGGCTGACGAGGTGGCGCTCGCCGCCGCCGCGCAGATCGGGACGGGCGGAGCGATGTGTCCGGTTGCCATGAGCACCGCGATCGCGAGCGGCGCCCGCCTGGAGCAGTGCGCGGCGACGGTCAGCGCGGACGGACGGTCGGGCGCGGTGACCGTCGGAATCGAGGTGCGCGCTCGGTTGCCGCTCGCCGGTTTCGTGTCGGTGCGGGCGTCGGCTCGGGCCGGGCGCGATCCGCCGGTTCCGGTCGCGCCGTGACACGACGCCGCGGTGGCCGGCGGCCATGATCGGACTTTGCGGTGCCGTCCGCGACAGCGATCCGCGAGCTTGTGGCACGATGCAGAAGACACCGACCCGTTGTGCGGACGCCGACCGTTCCGAGGAGCCACTGATGGACCTGTCGCTGAGCACGTCGACAGTCGGTGAACGCGCGGTCCTGGCGGTTGCCGGCGAGGTCGACGTCTATTCAGCACCGGAGTTGCGGGATCGGCTCACCGACCTGGTCGACTCGGGCGCCCATCGGGTCGTCGTCGACCTCTCCGGTGTGACGTTCCTCGACTCCACCGGCATCGGGATTCTGGTCGCCGGGCTGAACCACGTGGTCGACGTAGGCGGCGAACTGAGCCTGGCCTGCGATCAGGACCGCATTCTCAAGCTGTTCCGGATCACCGGTCTCGATGGCGTCTTCACGATCTTCCCGAACGTCGATTCGGCCGTCGCGGCCGATTGAGGTCCCGGCGGGGTGCCGCGCGAAACCTCCGCAGAGTGACCTGGACCACCTTCATGGTCCATCGGCCACCCCCGTAAGCGTTTAATTCGGCGGGCGGGCCGAGTGTTGGTCGATCACCCGGGCCGAGAGCAGTGGCACCGCGACAACATCCGGTTACACTGCCGCCAAGCTCCCCCCGCCGCTCCGTTTCGGGCCGGCACCCTCTACGGGGCATGAGCATTCACGGTCGTTGACGAAGGAGTCTGCATGGCCCGCCTGCACATGATCGCTGCCGCGCCCGGCATCAGCAGTGGGGAACGAGGTGTCGTCGCGGTCATCGGCCTGCTGGCGATCGCCGCGCTCGTCTTTGCGTACGTGCTGGTCATCGAGGTGCGTAAGGCAGATCAAGGCACGCCCAAGATGCAGGAGATCGCGGCGGCTGTGCAGGAAGGCGCCCGCGCGTTCCTCAACCGGCAGTTCAAGACCCTCGGCATCTTCGCCGTGATCGTCTTCGTCCTGCTGCTCGTGCTCCCCGTCAACAACGGCGGATTCTCCGTCCAGTTCGGGCGAGCGCTGTTCTTCATCGTGGGCGCCGGCTTCTCGGCTCTCGTCGGCTACATCGGCATGACCCTCGCGACCGAGGCGAACGTCCGGGTCGCCGCGGCGGCGCGCGGTGGCGGCCGTGAGCGCGGCTTCCACATCGCGTTTCGCACGGGTGGCATCTGCGGAATGCTCACCGTCGGCCTGGGTCTGCTCGGCGCCAGCGTCGTGCTCTTCATCTACAACCGCAACGCCCCGACCGTTCTCGAGGGCTTCGGCTTCGGCGGTGCCCTGCTCGCGATGTTCATGCGGGTCGGCGGCGGCATCTTCACCAAGGCCGCGGACGTCGGCGCCGACCTCGTCGGCAAGGTCGAGGCCGGCATCCCCGAGGATGACCCGCGCAACGCCGCGACGATCGCCGACAACGTCGGCGACAACGTGGGTGACTGCGCCGGTATGGCCGCCGACCTGTTCGAGTCTTACGCGGTGACGTTGGTTGCGGCGCTGATCCTCGGCCAGACCGCCTTCGGCGCGAAGGGCCTCCTGCTCCCGCTGATCATCGGCGCGATCGGCATCGTCAGCTCGGTCGTCGGCATCCTGACCACGAAGCTGCGCCCCAGTGACCGCAACGGTCTCGTCCCGATCAACCGCGGCTTCTTCATCTCCGCCGCCGTTTCGCTGGTGCTCGTCGCGATCGCCGCGTTCACGTTCCTGCCGAGCAACTTCAACAAGCTCCCCGACCACGAGGACGGCGCCACCGGCAACCCGGCGCTGATCGCCTTCGTCGCGGTGCTGATCGGCATCGTGCTGGCGGTCCTGATCCAGCAGCTGACCGGCTACTTCACGGACACGATTCGTCGCCCCGTCAAGGACGTCGCGAGCACCTCGCTGACCGGTCCCGCGACCGTGATCCTGTCCGGCATCTCGCTCGGACTCGAGTCGGCGGTCTACTCGGCGATCCTGATCGCCGCGGCCGTGTACGGCGCGTTCCTGCTCGGCGGCGGCGTCGTGTTCGTCTCGCTGTACGCCGTTGCCCTGGCCGGCTGCGGCCTGCTGACCACCGCCGGCGTCATCGTCTCGATGGACACCTTCGGCCCGGTCAGCGACAACGCGCAGGGCATCGCCGAGATGAGCGGCGACATCGACGAGGCCGGCGCCCGCGTGCTGACCGATCTCGACGCGGTCGGCAACACCACGAAGGCGATCACCAAGGGAATCGCGATCGCGACCGCCGTCCTGGCCGCGACCGCCCTGTTCGGCTCGTTCAACAAGGCCTTCGGGGACGCGCTCGCGTCGGCGAAGGGCGCGCTCGACAGCAACGGCAACATCGTCGCCGGCAAGCTGACGACGCTCTCGTTCAACCTCGATCTCTCGCAGCCGAACAACCTGGTCGGCGTGATCATCGGTGCCGCGGTCGTGTTCTTCTTCAGCGGTCTGGCGATCAGCGCGGTCGGCCGCGCGGCCGGGCGAGTGGTGTTCGAGGTGCGCGAGCAGTTCCGCACGCACCCCGGGATCATGGACTTCTCCGAGAAGCCCGACTACGGACGCGTCGTCGACATCTGCACCAAGGACTCGCTGCGCGAGCTCGCGACGCCCGGCCTGCTGGCGATCTTCGCCCCGATCTCGATCGGCTTCCTGCTCGGCATCGGCCCACTGGCCGGCTACCTCGCGGGCGCGATCGGCGCCGGCGTCCTGATGGCGATCTTCCTGGCCAACTCGGGTGGCGCGTGGGACAACGCGAAGAAGATGGTCGAGGACGGCGTCCACGGCGGCAAGGGCAGTGAGGCGCACGCCGCGACAGTCATCGGCGACACCGTCGGTGACCCGTTCAAGGACACCGCCGGCCCGGCCATCAACCCGCTGATCAAGGTCATGAACCTGGTCGCCGTGCTCGTGGCGCCCGCAGTCGTCAAGCTGACCGTCGGCTCGAACGCCTCGACCTTCGGGCGGATCGCGATCGCGGTCGTCGCCTTCGCGATCATCGCCGCGGCCGTCATCGTGTCGAAGCGGCGTCGGGTCTCGATGGGTGACATGCCCGCCGCGGGCGTCGAGCCGATCGGCACGTCGGCCATCAGCTAGCGCCGGACGACTCGAAAGTGCGCTCGACAGAGTAGAACTGCGGGGTGCAGTTCTCGCTCTTCGGTGCCGCCGCTCTCGGGCCGACCCTCGCTGATGTCGAGGGCGTGTTGCTCGCGGGCGGTCACTGGGTGCGGGCGCCCGGCTCCAACCCGACGCACACCGCGGCCCGACTGTCGGTCGTCGTGGCCGACCGGTGGCGCGCGGAGGCTCTGGCCGCCGCGTTCGCCGAGCGGGCGGTCGGTGGCGAGGCGATCACGATCGACGACGGGTTCGCCGCCCGCACCGACTTCCGTGCCGAGCTCGTCCCGTACGCCGAGGCCTGGACCCGCGGGGCGAACGAGGGTCCACCCAGCTCGTTCGTGTTGACCGCCGGGGGGCTGCGGCTCTGGGCGATCGCGAGCGGCACGGCGGACGGGCTGGGCTACCTGCTCGGGACGGACGATCCGGACGATGCGATCCACCGCGTCGCCGGCGCCCAGCTGGCCCGCATGGGGCTGGCCGCTGCATCGATCGGGCGGGGAGCGGCCGGGTGGCGGATCGTGTCGGCGAAACGGCTGCGGCGGCTCGCCGAGCTGCTCGGCGAACCCCCGGCCGGCGCGACCGACTGGCCGGGCTGATCCGAGCCGCTCGGATGTATCACAACGGGCCGCCCGCGCTCTGAAGGAGCGGCGATGGGGGTACCGCATGGGCGCGCACAGCCTGACCGAGGACGACGCCGACCTGTTCGAGGTCGGTGCCGGCCTGCTCGAGGTCGACTCCGCCCGGATCGAGCGAACGCACGTCCGCCGCGACCGCGTCGTCTCGACCAGCCTGTTCGCCGGGCTGATCGGCGGGGGTGCGCTGGCCACCCGGCTGCCGTCCTCGGTTGCGGTCCTGGTGATGATGGTCGTGCTGGCCGCGATCGACGTCGTCGGTGGGGTGCTCGCCAAATCGTGGTCGATCGGCGGCTCGTGGACCATCTTCGCCTTCGGCTGCGCCGTGTATCTAGGGCTGTTCTGGCTGTACGGCCTGAGCCTGCGGATCGGGCAGCTGTCAACCGTGACGATCGGATGGGTGGTGCTGGTCACGTTGGCCGACATGGCCCTCGACCGCTTCCATTACAACGTCCACTATCCGACATCGAAGTGGGTCGCCGCGTTCGTCGCGGTCGGTATGTTGGCCTATCTGGTGACCGGTAACGGCGACGCCCCGGACTAATTCGGCGCCCGTCGTTGTCACTACTGCATCACCAGCGGTAGGACCAGCGTGAGCCGAACCGACACGCCCGTGGGGTACCGTCCGCCAGGGTGCCGTGACGACGAGTCCGGTGCCGGTCGCAACCGGTAGCACTGAGCAGGGAGCAGATGTGGCATCCAATAAGGCGGGCACCGGCAACAAGCTGGTGATCGTCGAGTCGCCGGCGAAGGCCAAGACCATCGGCGGCTATCTCGGCGCGGGCTACACGGTCGAGGCGTCCGTCGGGCACATCCGCGACCTGCCGCGCAACGCTGCCGACGTCCCCGCCAAGTACAAGGGCGAGTCGTGGGCGAGCCTCGGCGTCGACACCGAGCACGACTTCGAGCCGCTGTACGTCGTGAGCGCCGACCGCCGTCAGCAGGTCACCAAACTCAAGGCCCTGGTCAAGGACGCCGACGAGCTCTACCTCGCGACAGACGAGGACCGCGAGGGCGAGGCCATCGCCTGGCACCTGGTCGAGACGCTGAACCCGAAGATCCCGGTCCGGCGCATGGTGTTCCACGAGATCACGCCGGCCGCCATCGCCGCCGCCGTCGCGTCGCCGCGCGAGATCGACGACAAGCTCGTCGACGCCCAGGAGACGCGCCGAATCCTCGACCGCCTCTACGGCTACGGCGTCAGCCCGGTGCTCTGGAAGAAGGTGCTGCCGGGGCTGTCGGCGGGCCGCGTCCAGTCCGTCGCGACGCGGATCATCGTCGAGCGTGAGCGCGCGCGGATGCGCTTCCGGACCGCCGAATACTGGGACGTCGAGGGCACGTTCGCGCAGTCCGAGCCGAAGCCGGGTGATCCCGAGACGTTCACGGCCACGTTGGTCGCCCTGGACGACGTCCGCATCGCCGCCGGTCGCGACTTCGACCCGGCGACCGGCCTCGCGCCCGCGAGCGTCCTGCACCTGGACGAGGGCGGCGCCCGCGGGCTGGCCGCCCGGCTCGAGGGCCGGCCGTTCACCGTCAAGAGCGTCGAAGAGAAGCCCTACCGCCGGCGCCCGTACCCGCCGTTCATGACGTCGACCCTCCAGCAGGAAGCCGGTCGCAAGATGCGCTGGTCGTCCGCGACGGTCATGCGAGTCGCCCAGCGGCTGTACGAGAACGGCTTCATCACCTATATGCGTACCGACTCGACGAACCTGTCGACGACCGCCCTGACCGCCGCGCGGACGCAGGCGCGCGAGCTGTACGGCGACGCATACGTGCCGGCCGAGCCGCGGGTCTACACCCGCAAGGTCAAGAACGCCCAGGAGGCGCACGAGGCGATCCGGCCGGCCGGCGACTCGTTCCGGACGCCTGGACAGGTCGCCTCGCAGCTGTCGTCCGACGAGTTCCGGCTCTACGAGCTGGTCTGGCAGCGCACGCTCGCGTCGCAGATGTCCGACGCCGTCGGCACGTCCGTGTCCATCCGGCTGGCCGGCGACTCACTCGCGGGTGAGCGGGCCGAGTTCGCCACCTCGGGACGGACGATCACCTTCCCCGGGTTCCTGCGCGCGTATGTCGAGGACACCGACGAGTCGGCCGAGAAGGACGACGCCGAGAAGCGCCTCCCGCAGCTGGCCCGCGGGGACGGGGCGGCGGCGCGTTCGTTCGAGGCCGAGGGACACAGCACCAACCCGCCGGCCCGCTACACCGAGCCGTCGCTGGTCAAGGCCCTCGAAGAGCTCGGCGTCGGGCGCCCGTCCACGTATTCGTCGATCATGCAGACCATCCAGGACCGCGGTTACGTCTTAAGAAGGGCCCGGCGCTCGTCCCGTCGTGGACCGCGTTCGCGGTGGTCGGGCTGTTGGAGTCCTACTTCGGCCGCCTCGTCGATTACGGCTTCACGGCGTCCGTCGAGAACGACCTCGACTCGATCGCCTCGGGCGAAGCGTCGCGCGTCGACTGGTTGCGCCGGTTCTACTTCGGGACGGACGAGACAGGCGGCGGCGCGCCCCTCACTCCGTGCCGTCCGACAAGGACGGCGCGGCCCGCATCTCGGCGCAGGGCGGCCTCAAGCGCCTGATCGACCAGCGGCTGTCGGAGATCGACGCGCGCGGGGTCAACTCGATCCCGCTGTTCGACGATGTCGTCGTGCGGGTCGGGCGGTACGGCCCCTACCTGCAGCGCGGTGACGAGCGCGCGTCGCTGCCCGACGACCTCGCCCCGGACGAGCTGACGCCGGAACGGGTCGAGGAGCTGCTCAACGCGCCGTCCAACGATCGCGTGCTGGGCGCCGTCGACGAGCGCGAGGTCACCGCGAAGACCGGCCGGTACGGGCCGTACGTCACCGACGGCGAGAAGTCGGCGTCGCTGTTCAAGTCGATGTCGATCGAGACGATCACGCTCGCGGACGCCGCTCAGTTGCTCACGTTGCCGCGCGTGCTCGGCGTGCTCGAGGGCGAAGAGGTCACCGCCCAGAACGGACGGTACGGGCCGTACGTCAAGCGCGGCACGGACTCCCGATCGCTCGAGACCGAAGAGCAGCTGTTCGACGTCACGCTCGAGCAGGCCCAGGCGCTGTTCGCCCAGCCGAAGCTGCGCGGTCGCCGCGGCGCCGCCGCCCCGCCGCTGAAGGAGGTCGGCGTCGATCCGGTCTCCGGCAAGCCGGTGGTCGTGAAGGACGGACGGTTCGGCCCCTACGTCACCGACGGCGAGACCAATGCCTCGCTGCGGCGCGGTGACTCCGTCGAAGAGATCACCATCGACCGGGCGGCCGAACTGCTCGCCGACCGCCGGGCGCGCGGACCGGTCGCCAAGAAGACGCCGGCCCGCAAGGCCGCGGCCAAGAAGACGCCGGCGAAGAAGACACCGGCCAAGAAGGCGGCTGCGACCAAGAAGGCCACGGCGAAGACGGGGGCCACGGCCCCCAAGGCGGCCGCCAAGAAGGCGCCGGCCAAGAAGGCGACCGCGGGCGCTCCGTCCGCCTGAGGCGTCATCCCGCTGGATCTTGCTGCGTTTTCGGGGTCCACGCCCCGCGAACGCACGCAGGTCCGGCGGCGGCCTACGGCAACGCGGTCTGGGCGGCGAACCAGGTCGTGCGGTCGCTGAAGTCCGGCGCCATCTGTAGGCCCGCGGCGACCTGCTTGAGCTCGGCGAGTGACACTGTGGCCCCGCTGCCGCTCACAGCGCTGACGTGGACGACGTGATCGGCGGCGATCGTCATCAACATGTCCGAGGTCTGGTTCAGCGACCACGAACGTCCGCCGATCACGACGGACCTCGACCCCGGTGGACCGGCCAGGGCCAGCCCGCTGACGTCGATCGTGAGCGCGGTGTCGCCACCCGGACGGGCGAAGTCGATCAGGCAGTCGATGCCGGCCGCACCGCCGACACCGTCGCGGGTCACGGTGGACGACACCACCCCCTGCAGCACCAGGCCGGCGGGGACGTAGGTGACCGTGACCGGAACGGAGATCGCGGTCGGCTGCAGCGGTCGGACGGCGCGAGCGACCGCGATTGTGATCGTCGGGTCGGGCGTTCCCGTCGGCGACACCGCGATCCACCCGCCCGTCGCGTACGCGAAGACGAGCGATGTCGCCGTCGTCGCACCGCCCCCCACCGTCGCCCATCGCGCGGCGACCCCGTTGAGGTCGACCGACGCGGCGGTCGGGTCGAAGGCCGGCCGCCCCGCGCCGGCCGCCCAGATCTCGACCTGGACGCCGGCGTCCAGGCCGTCCTTGTCGACATCGCGAGTCTGGCTGTCGGTGAAGTTCTCGCCGCTGGGTGCCAGCGTGTAGCCGGAGTCCGCCGCCAGCGCGAACATCGTCTGACGGGCGGGCAACTCGGCCGGTGCCATGGTTGCGGGCGAGCTGATCGCCGGGGCCGTCGACGAGATCGGCGGGGCCGCGGTCGGTACCGACACCGTGTGCCGTTTCGGGGCGCCGGCCAGGTGACCGGCCACCACGGTGATCGCGGTAACCGCCGCGACCGCCGCCGCCGCGAGGACGGGTGCCGTGCGGCTTCGGCTTGGCGACGGCACCGGGGGTCGAGAGTTGCTCGATCAACTCGGTCAACCGGGCCATCGACCCGGCGTCGGGGGTCGTTTCCAGCGCGGTGCGCAGGTCGTCCTCGGTGCGTGTGTGCATGGTTCAGAGATCCGATCGGGAGAGTTGAGTCCGGGAGTTGACGCGCAGGGTGGCGAGCGCTCGCGAGGCGTGCACTCGCACCGTGCTCTCGGCACATCCGAGGGCGTCCGCGATCTGGGCGTCGGTCAGGTCGCTGAAGTAGCGCAGGCCGATGACCACTTGCTGACGGCGGGGGAGCCGGCGAAGCTCGGTGATGAGTGCGTCGTGGTCGGCGTGCGTCGTGGCGGGATCGCGCGCCGGCCGGTTGGGCGGGCGGATCCGCCTGCGGGATCTGCCGTCCCCACTTGCGGTGCCACGAGACGACTTCGTTCACCAGCATCCGTCGGACGTACGCGTCCCGGGCGGCCAGCGCCTCGATCGAGTCCCACTTCCGGTGGACCTTGATCAGGACGTCCTGGACGACATCCTCGGCCAACGCGGGGTCGCCGCAGATCGCGCGCGCGGTGGCGAGCAGCGTCGGCAGTCGAGCGATCGCGTAGCTCTCGAAGGTCACGGGTCTCCTGGCGATGGGGCGAGTACACCACTAAGACGCGTGACGTGACCCGATCCGCTTACGCCGTACCCGCGTGGATCTTGCTGCGTTTTCGGGGTCCTGCACCCCGAAAACGCCGGCAGATCCGCGATCGCTCAGGCGGACTGGAACTCGAGGCGGTTGCCGAACGGGTCGGTCGATGTGGAATCGGCGCACGCCGGGGATCTCGCCGTCCGCGCCAGGCAGCGGTGACCGGCCGCCTCCAACCCAGCGCGCAGCCCGTCGAGGTCGTCGACGACGAACGCCGGATGCGCCTTGCGAGCCGGCGTGAACGGGTCCTCGACACCGAGATGCAGCATCGCCCGCCCGGACGAGAACCAGCAGCCGCCGCGCACGGCCAGCACGGCGGGTTTGGGCAGCTCGCGCATCCCGAGCAGGTCGCCGTAGAAGGCGCGCGCGGCGGCCTCGCCGCCTGCTGGGATCGCGACCTGGACGTGGTCGATAGCCGACGATCACGGCTCTCGCTGCGGCCGACGGCGAAGATCCGACGGAAGGGGAACACCGTCCCGGCCGGGCCGGGCGGGTACGCCGCCCGCATGAGCGCGGCGTACTGCGCCGTGAATTCGGCACCGTCGTCGGGCGAGAGGGCGCCCAGCACGGTCGCAGGCCCGTGCCGCGGACCCACTCGACGACCGGGTCGGGCCCGGGCAACACGTGCAGGTAGGTGGTTTCCCAGACGTCGGCCGTCCAGCCGGCGTCGTGCAGCAGCCGCGCGTAGCCCTCGGGTTCGAGCACGGAATCGTGATGCCGCAGGATGTCGCCGAGCAAGGGCCGCCAGCGCGGCTCTCCGGCCAGCGCGCGCATCTGCAGGTGCGACGGCGAGCCGAAGTTGCCGGGCACCTGCCAGGCCATCCAGGCTCCGGACGGCAGCGCGGCCAGCCATGACCGCAGCAGTGCCGGATGACCGTCCACCCATTGCAACGCGGCGTTGCTGACCACGATGTCGGCATCGCCGGGCGGTTGCCAGGTCCCGATGCCGGCCAGCGTGAACGTCACCGGGCTGCCCAGAGCCGAGGCGCGTTCGATCATCTCGGGGGACGAGTCCACCCCTTCGATCGACGCGGACGGCCAGCGTTCCGCGAGCGTCGCGGTCAGCGTCCCCGGCCCGCAGCCGAGATCGATCACGCGGTGGGGCGGGTCGTCCGGACTGATTCTCTCGACGAGATCGAAGAATGGTCGGCTGCGTTCGTCCGCGTAGCGGGCGTACTGGTGCGGATCCCACCTCATGGCACTTCCTTTCGACATCAAGAGAGTATCTCTTGATGTCAAGATATCTGACGCGATGCGTCGCCAGCCAGAACCTCTCTTGATTCCAAGATAGATCGCTATGATGATCGCCATGACGGACGAGGTCGACGAGCTGGTCGCCGCCTGGCGACGCGAGCGGCCCGATCTCGACGTCGAACCGTTGCAGATCCTGTCGCGGATCGGGCGCCTCTCGGCGCTGGTCGACGACCGGCGGGCCCAGGCGTTCGTCGAGCACGGGCTGCAGGCCCACGAGTTCGACGTGCTGGCCGCCCTGCGGCGGGCCGGCGACCCGTTCGAGATGACGGCCGGCGAGCTCAGTGTGGCCACGCACGTCACGTCGGGCACGATGACCAGCCGGCTCGACCGGCTCGTCGCCCGCAAGCTCGTCGTCCGCCGACCCGACGCCGAGGACGGGCGGCTCGTGCGCGCCCGCCTGACGGCCGCCGGCCGCAAGCGCGTCGACGCCGCGTTCGTCGCGCTCGTCGAGTCCGAGCAGGAACTCGTCCGCCGGCTGGCCGCCCCGAAGCGCGATCGGCTGGCCGCCCTGCTGCGCGAGTTGCTGACCGACTCGCCGGCCTGATCTTCGCTCCGTCCGCTGCCGCCGTGTGTGCCCCGAGACGTCGGACTGCGCAGTTACCCTGACATCGGGACAAGGGGGATCGCATCACCGTCGACGGCAGCCCGACCGCAGACCGGCCGAACGACGCCGGTGGCCCGGGCCTGCCTGAAATGCCGCCTGAGCGGCGGCCGCGCCGGCGCCGCGACCGCCGGCCGCGACCGCCGCCGCCGACCGTCGACGGCGCCGGGCAGCGTGAACGCGATCCAGCAGATCCGCGGCGTTCTGCGGGTGAGCGCGTTCCGCCGGCTCTGGTACGCCACCGCGCTGTCGAGCCTCGGCGACTGGCTCGGACTGCTCGCCACCACCGCCCTCGCGGCCTCGCTGACGTCCGGCTACAAGGCGCAGAGCTATGCGCTGGGCGGGGTGCTGGTCGTCCGCCTGCTGCCGGCGATGCTGCTCGGGCCGCTCGCGGGCGCGTTCGCCGACCGCTTCGATCGCCGCTGGACGATGGTGATCTCCGACGCGATCCGGTTCGGGCTGTTCCTGACGATTCCGCTGGCGCACCTGGTCGTCGACAGCCACAAGACGTTGGCCTGGCTCTATGTCGCCAGCTTCCTGATCGAGTGCGTCAGCCTGTTCTGGTTGCCGGCCAAGGACGCCGTCGGTGCCGAACCTCGTCCGCCGGGACCAGCTCGAATCGGCCAACCAACTCAGCCTGATCACGACGTACGGAGTGACGCCGGTCCTCGGGGCGGCGTTGTTCTCGGTGCTGTCGTTGATCACGACCGGCCTGGCCCGGCACCTGTCGTTCTTCCGCACCAACCCGACCAACCTCGCGCTCTACTTCAACGCCGGGACGTTCCTGTTCGGGGCGCTCGTCGTCCTGTTCATCCGCGAGATCAGTGGATCCCGCTCGTCGCGGCCGACCGGTGAGCAGGCCGGCCTCTTCGCGCTGATCCGCGAGGGCGCGAGCTTCGTGCGCTCGTCCGAACTCATCGGTGGACTGATCCTCGGGCTCGTCGGCGCGTTCCCGGCCGGCGGCGCGGTCATCGGGGCCGGGCACACCTTCGTCGGCAGTCTCGGCGGTGGCAACGCGGCGTACGGCGTGCTGTTCGGCGCGGTCTTCGTCGGGCTCGGGCTCGGCATGGCGCTCGGGCCCCGGGTCGCGCGGGAGCTCTCGCGACGTCGGCTGTTCGGGCTGTCGATCGTCTTCGGTGGCATCTGCCTCGCCCTGACCGGTGTGATGCCTCAGGTCGCGTTGGCGATGTTCTTCGTCCTCGGGGTCGGCTTCGGCGCGGGCCTGGCCTACCTGTCGGGCGTCACGCTCATGGGCACCGAGGTCGACGACGTCATGCGCGGGCGGGTGTTCGCGCTGCTCCAGTCGTTGATCCGGGTCGTTCTGATCCTCGCCCTGGCCGTCGTCAACTTCATCGTCGCCCAGGTCGGGCGGCGGACGCTGTCGATCGGCTCGTGGCACGCGACGGTCGACGGCACGCGGTTCGTCCTGGTCGGGTTCGGGCTGGTTGCGGTCGCTCTCGGTCTGCTGGCCTACCGCAAGATGGACGACAAGCAGACCGTCGGGATCTGGGACGACGTCCGCTCGTCGCTGCGCGGCGATTCCATCGCCCGTCGGCGTTTGTCCGGCGGCGGGGTCCTCATCGCGTTCGAAGGCGGCGAAGGGTCGGGCAAGTCGACGCAGATCGAGGCGCTTGCCGACTCGCTGCGCTCGCGCGGCATCGCGGTCACGGTCACGCGCGAGCCCGGCGCGACCGAGGTCGGGGCCCAGATCCGCCGCGTCCTGCTCGACACCGACCAGGCGATCGCCCCGCGCGCCGAGGCGCTGCTGTTCGCCGCCGATCGCGCGCATCACGTCACGACCGTCATCGAGCCCGCACTCGCGGCGGGCGACATCGTGCTCACCGATCGCTACGTCGACTCCTCGCTCGCCTACCAGGGCGCCGGGCGCGACCTCACGGTCGAGGACGTGCGCCGGCTGTCGCGCTGGGCGACCGGAGGATTGACGCCCGACCTCACCGTGCTGCTGGACGTGCCGGCCGAGGTCGGCCTGAGCCGGGCCAGCCGCCGCAGTGCCGCGGATCGGCTCGAGCGCGAGTCGATCGAGTTCCACGAGCGGGTGCGGGCCGCCTATCGAGGCCTGGCCGAGTCCGCCCCGGCGCGCTACCTCGTGCTCGATGCCCGGACGCCGCCGGAGGAGCAGGCCGCCGAGATTCGGGCGACCGTCGACCGGTTGATGAGCGACGAGCGCTCGCCCCGCTCGTCCGGCTCCGCGGGTCGTCGCCCGGGAGGCCCAGACATGACCGCGGTCGTCACTTCCGTGTGGGACGACCTGATCGGGCAGGCCGACACCGTCGCGGTGCTGCGCGCGGCCGCCGACGCCGCGGCCGCGACCGCCGAGGGCCGTCCGGCCCAGCCCGGCGCGATGACGCATGCCTGGCTGTTCACCGGCCCGGCCGGGTCGGGCCGATCCGTGGCCGCGCGAGCTCTTGCGGCGGCTCTGCAGTGCACGACCGCGGACGACCTGGGCTGCGGCCACTGCTCCGCCTGTCACACCGTCCGGGCCGGCAGCCACCCCGACGTCCGGCTGGTCGTCCCGGAAGGGTTGTCGATCTCGGTGGGCGAGATGCGGGCGCTGGTCGCCAGCGCGTCGCGGCGCCCGTCGCTCGGCCGGTGGCAGGTGATGGTGATCGAGGATGCCGACCGCCTCACCGAGGGCGCGTTCAACGCGTTGCTCAAGGTGATCGAGGAACCGCCGTCGCGGACGGTGTTCCTGCTCTGCGCGCCGTCCACCCACCCGGACGACGTGGCCGTGACCATCCGCTCGCGGTGCCGGGTCGTGCCGTTGCGCACTCCGCCGGTCGAGGCGGTCGCGGCCGTCCTGACCCGCGACGGCGTGCCGGCCGACATCGCCGGCTGGGCGGCCGCCGCGTCGCAGGGACACGTCGGGCGGGCCCGGCGGCTGGCCCGCGACCCCGAGGCGCGCGATCGTCGGGCGGCCGTCCTCGCCATCCCGGCATCGCTCACGTCGCTGAAAGCCTGTGTCGATGCCGCCGATCAGCTCGTGTCGTCCGCCGAGGCCGAGGCTGCCGGACTGAGTTCGACCCTCGATTCGGACGAGACCGAGGCACTGCAGACGGCCTTGGGCGCCGGCGCCACCGGCAAGGGCACCGCGACCGCCGTCCGGGGGATGGCCGGGGCGATCAAGGACCTCGAGCGGCGTCAGCGGTCGCGGGCGACGCGCACCCAGCGCGACGCGCTCGATCGAGCCCTGGTCGACATCGCCGCGTTCTATCGCGACGTGCTGCTCGTCCAGTCCGGATCGAGCGGGCCGTTCGCGCATCCCGACTTCACCGACGACGTCAGGGCCGTGGCCGCTCGGATCACGCCGGCGCGCACGCTGCGGCCGGCTCGACGCCGTCCTGGCCTGCCGGCTGGCGGTCGAGCAGAACGTCAAGCCGATCATTGCCGTGCAGGCGATGACCGCCGCGCTGCGGCTGCCGGACTGAGCAGAAATCGTGGACAGTTATGGTCGATATTCCGTCATAACTGTCCACGATTTGGCAGATGGCTAAGCTCGCCCGGTGGGCATGGTGTGCGCGGTGACGTTCCAGCACCAGGGCCGGCTCTACTACGCCGACCCCGGTGAGCTGACGCCCGCCGTCGGCGACCAGGTGCTCTTCCCCACCGACGACGGGCCCGAGATCGCCCAGGTCGTCTGGGCGCCCGAGTGGGTGGCCGACGACATCGACGGGCTGCCGGTCCTCGCCGGGCCGGCCACGGAAGACGATGTCGAGCGCGCGCGGACCTCTCGGCGCAAGCGGGCCGCCGCGCGAGTCGCCGCCCGCCGGCTGATCCGCGAGCACGACCTGCCCATGAAGGTCAGCGGCGTCGACTGGGTCGAGGCCGAGAGTCGCACGACGATCTACTTCAGCGCGCCGCACCGGGTCGACTTCCGCGGGCTCGTCCGCGACCTGTCCGCCACCCTGCACGGGCGCGTCGAGCTGCGGCAACTGTCGTCGCGCGACGAGGCCCGGTTGACCGGCGGCATCGGATCCTGCGGGCGCGAGCTGTGCTGCTCGACATTCCTCGTCGACTTCGAGCCGGTGTCGGTGCGCATGGCCAAGGACCAGGACCTGCCGCTGAATCCGCTGCGGATCTCGGGGGCCTGCGGCAAGCTCATGTGCTGCCTGAAGTACGAGCACCCGCTCTACCAGGACTTCGCCGAGAACGCGCCGGCCGTCGGTGAGGACGTCGAGACGCCGGACGGCCCCGGCACCGTCGTCGGGCACAGCGTTCCGGACGAGAAGGTCGTCGTCCGCATGAGTGCCGACGGCCGCACCAGCAAGTGCGCGCTCGCGTCGGTCTGCTCGTCCCGCAAGGCCTACGACTCGCGCGAAGAGCAACCGACGCGCGACTGACCCGGCTCCGGATCGGGTTTTCGCCGCGGACGGCTCGCCCGTTACACTTACGTGCCTTGCTCCACCGGGGTACAGGCCGCCTTAGCTCAGTCGGCAGAGCGTCTCACTCGTAATGAGAAGGTCCGGAGTTCGATTCTCCGAGGCGGCTCCATCAGCCCCAGCACATCCGGGTCCCTGCTGCTGGCCCAATCCCTGGTGCGGTTGCTCGCTCTCGCGCCGGCCAGGCGCCCGGTTGCTCGAGGAATTGGCGCGATCGTCGCTCGCTGTTCACCTACCGCTTCGTTAGGCAGACTTACGATCCCAGCTGTGAATACTCTGCGAAAGCGCCGCTACGGCGCCAAGACACTGGTGGGCCTCCTCGGTCTGGCCGTGGCGGGTTCCGTCGCGGTCAGTCTCCCGGCCGCGGCGTCCGGAACGGACTCGTCGCAGGCGAACAGCATCACACTGACTGCAAGCGGAACCCCCGTGGGCGCGGTCAAGCACGTGTGGCTGATCATCCTCGAGAACAAGTCCTACGACGCGACCTTCACCGGGCTGAACCAGAACAGCTACCTGTGGAAGACCTTGCCCTCGCAGGGCGTGCTGCTGAAGAACTACTACGGCACGGGTCACTTCTCGCTGGACAACTACACGTCGATGGTGAGCGGACAGGGCCCCGCGCCCGCCGACCAGAACGACTGCCCGGTCTACGCGGACCAGCAGGGTTCGGTCGTGACCAGCTCCGCCACCAAGGACGGACCGACGACCGATCGCGGCCAGCTGGCCGAGACCGGTGCGCCGTACGCGAACCCGGTCGCCGGCGGCGCGGCTGAAGGTGCGCACGGCGGCACCGGCTGTGTGTACCCGGCCAGCGTGCCCACCCTCTTCAACCAGTTCGACGCGGCCGGCGTCAGCTGGAAGGGATACGCCCAGGATCTCGGCAACGCGGACGCGACCGGACCGACGCACGACGTCAACAAGTGCGGCGGACCGGGCAGCCCGTCCGGCGTCGGCGTGACGAACCCTGGTTCGGCGAACGCCACGGACCAGTACGTGCCCAAGCACTTCCCGTTCCCGTGGTTCGAATCGCTTCTGTCGAACCCGGCGGACTGCACCTCGTCCCAGATCGCGAACCTGGACAGCACCAGCAACGGTCTGGTTCACGACCTGCAGAGCGCGAAGACGACGCCGGCCTTCAGCTGGATCACGCCGGACAACTGCTCGGACGCCCACGACGCGATCTGCGCGGGGAACAACCTCTCGGGCGCTTTCGACGCCTCCGGTAAGCCGGTGTACAAGCCGTCGGGGCTGGCGCCCTACCAGCCCGAGGCCACGACACCGACCAACTACACGGGTGGGCTCTACGCGTCGGACCTGTTCCTCAAGTACTACATCCCCTTGATCGAGCAGTCGGCGGCGTTCAAGGACGGCGGACTGATCGACGTGACGTTCGACGAGGCGAACCCGCCGTTCGCCAACTCCAGCTTCAACGACGCCAACAACCCGGGAAGCACCGCCGGGGTCAGCACTCCGGCGACCGCCACGGGCTACGCCCAGTCCGACCTCGCTGGGGAAAGCTTCAACACCAAGCACGGCATCGTCAACAAGCCGATCGAGCCCACCGGTCCGAACACGCCCCTGCTGGCCGACGCGAACGGCAACCAGGTGTACCCGGGTCCGGGCGACAGTGCCTTCATCGATCGGCCCGCCACGCTCAGCGGCGACGCGACGAACGATCCGAACTACATCATCGGCGGGGGCAACCTGACCCCGGGAGCTCGTACCGACAGCAATGGTGTGGGTGGATCGATCGGCAGTGACGTCATCACGGATCCCGCGGTCACGGCGCCCGATGCGGGACGACCCATCTCGGGCGCCGGGATTCCGGCGAATGCGTGTGTCGGACCGGTGACTGACGCCGGACCCCGGTTCGACACCGCGAGCAGCGCGGCGGCGACGAAGCCGGCCACGAACCCGGCGAACAAGGCCTACATCGGCACGTTCCAGGTCGTCGATTGCACAAGCAACGCGATCGAGCCGCTATCGGGTTCGGTGACGAGCGTGACCTTTGCCGCCGAGACCAACGCAACCGACCCGTTGTTCTCCTCGACGATCGCGACGCCCGGAGGCGGTGACACCGGCAGCATTCTGATCAGCCCGCTGATCAAGCCGGGAACGGTGTCGAAGGTCTACTACAACCACTACAGCTGGCTTCGGACGATGGAGGACCTCTTCCAGGTCAGCAAGGGCCACCAGACCGCGACCATCAGCGGTGGCGTGGGCTCCGTCTCGCAGGGCCTCGATGGCCAGGGCCACCTGGGCTTCGCGGCTCAGCCGGACCTGCGGACCTTCGGTGGCGACGTGTTCAACAATGTCCCGAGACACCATCGGTAGTCACTCGGACAGGTAGCACCCGCGGCAGCAGTTGCGTCGCGGCGGTGTAGGCAATACTCGTGGGCCGAGCCTCAGGGTTCGGCCCACGAGTGCCTGTAACCACCTAAGGAATTCGCTTGTGTGTCGATCCGCACGACCCGGCCCGTTGACTGCGCAACGTCGCATCAGCTGGCGCTCGCGCCCATCGCTGACGATCGTCGCGTCGTGGCTGCTCGTCGTCACTGCGCTGAGCGGGTGCAGCTCGTCGACGTCGAGCAACAAGCCGCTCGGCTTCCGCAGCCTGCCGTCCTTCCTGCCTTCCTCGGCGACTCCGGTCGACGGGGTTGTCACGGCATCGGCGGCTCACGCGCAGCTGGCCGTGCAGGGGGTCGGTGTACAGATCGAGCTGCCTACCGGAATGGGGCTGGCCACCGTCACCGGCCCGCGCGTACCGCCCTTCGTGGCCCCGCCGCCCGAGAGCGTCACGGCGACCTTCGACATCCTGATCACCCACGTCACGGGCACCATTCCGATCCGACTCGGCGACTTCACAATCACTGATCAACTCGGCCGCACATTCGCCCCCACCCTGGTCTTGGGGGAGGCGCCCCCGCCGTCGTCGGTGGCCGACGGCGCCACGGTCGACTTCCAGGTCGACGCCGTCATGCCGACGGGTGAAGGACGCTTGTACTGGTCACCTACCGGCGGCGCGCCGATCGTCGGCTGGGACTTCATCGTCGAGAACGATTGAGCGACGCGACGGAGCGCCGGTCACCGTTGGGCGACCGGCGCTGTTCGGGCGGTGGTCAGTGCTGGTGGTGCAGTGCGATGGCCGCACTGACGCCGTCATCGATCGGCAGCGGGACGTTGCCTTGGGCGAAGCTGTCGCTGTAGGAGATGACGCCCTTGGTGTCGCCGTTGATGAACTGCACCCCGGGCATCGTCCAGGTGGTGTTGCCGAGGTGAACGGTGAAGGTGCCGCTGTCGATGTATTGCGGGATCTGCGCCCAGATGTAGCCGGTCTCGCCCGCCGGAACCGGGATTTGGTAGCTGGTGCTGAAGTCGGTGGTGTCCTCGACCGAATGGCTGTAATTTGCCGAGACCTCGGCGTCGACGATCCCCATGATGGAGCCGCCGACCGTGGCGCTACCGCCCCACTGGGTAGTCGTGGCATCGGAGTAGCCGTTGTTCGCCGTCAGTGACGACGGGCTGCTGGCGCCAGCGGAGTTATACGCTTCGGCCAGCAACTTCTGCGAGGAGTAGCCCTGCGTTTCGCTGGTGGTGGTGAACGTGCACTGTGTGACGTTGGTCGCGCACACCTGCTGCAGCGCGGTCTCCTCGGCCGCCGAGCCAGCGGTGTAGGTCTGGTTCGTGGCCGCTGATCCTGGCTCATCCAACAGTGAGAAGTGAGTGTTGGCGTAGTCGTTGGATGGGATGATGTCGAGGCTGCGGTTGCCCGACATGTCGAAGTACTCCACGTTCCACGCGCCGTCGGTGTTGAGGTCAACCTCCAGCGTGCCGATCTGGGCGGCGCCGCCCGGTGCCATCACGTTGAAGTAGGCCGATCCGTGCTGATGCGTCCCGACCTTCACCGGGATCTCGAAGTTGTCGGTCGCCCCAGGCAGCAGCGGCGCCGTGTTGGGCGCTGGCAGTTTGCCGGTTACCCGAACGAAGTCGTAGGTCTCGGCGCTGTCGTTGGTCATGTTGAAACCCTGCGACCAGGTCAGCGAGGCCGGTGAACTAGGTGACGGTGTCGCAGCTGGTGTGGCGGCAAAGCTGGTCGCGCAGCCGGACGCGAGTACTGCGCTTACGAGCGCCGCAGTCGCGCCGCTCCGCATTGCGAGCTTCTTCGTGACGATCTTCATGATGTCCTCGTTTCCCTGTGGTCGTGACGGTTTCTTTCGTCCTGATCAGCATGTGCGGCCACTCGGGTTCGCCCGGTCCGACGGTTGGCGGATAGACCAGGTGAACACCGGGTCCACCGATCGGTGGACACGGCCGCACATCACCGATTCGGCAGGACAGCCCGACCACGTCGACGGCGACCTCGATCAGGGCGTGGCCGTCGGCGGTGTGCCATTCGGTCAGACGGGTGAGGCCGTACCGCCGGCGTCGGCGCAGTGAACGTGGCGATGTCGGCGCAGCGACCTGTGCGTCCGATCCCCACCGGCAGCGCACCGAAGGACCAGCGTGCCGCTCATCCGACCGTGGTCACCGCCAGAGTCCACCGCGCCGCCGATCGCCGGTGGCGACCGGAGCGCTGGTCACCGGGGCTGCGCCGTCGCGCCCCTCGCTTCGTCGCGGAAGAGCGGGGGTAGGTGGCGCAGCATCAGCGCGGACCACGTGGCATGGGTGATGATCGGCGCTTGGACGCCGCCGGTCGCGCGGCGTTGCAACCCGAACAGAGCGCCCATCGCGCCGGCGGCCAGGACGAGGGCCGGGTTACGGGTGGCGCAGGTGGCCAGCATGTAGATGCCGGTCGAGGTCGCGACCGGGTACTTCTCGCCGATCGCGGCGAACAGGGCGCCGCGGAAGAACAGTTCCTCGGCCACGCCGTTGAGGATTGTCGTGGTGACGACCAGCGGGGTCGTGCCCTGGTCGGCGAACCGGAGTACGTGCCGCAGAGCGTCGTCCAGCACCGGGATCCGGCGGGCGACGAGCGCCCCGGCGTAGAAGAATCCGAACGCGGCGACCCCGGCCGCGGCGGGCGCGATCACCGGCCGCTCCAACTCCTGGTGGCGGGAGTACATGGAGCCCAGGTGCAGCGGCCCGGACGCGAACGCCCCGGCCGTCCAGGTCGCGGCGACGGCGAACGTCGAGGCGTAGAAGGCCGTGGAGTCCGGCTTCGTGGACAGCGCCGCGCCCAGCAGGACGGAGCCGGCCACCGACGTCGTGGCGACCACTCGCCGACGGTGCGCGAACGCGGCGTCCGACTCGTGATGGTCGCGCGGCACCTTCTGCGTGAGCCAGGCCGGGAGCCGCTCGACAAGCCCTGGCCCTCGTCTCGTCAGCCTCCCCATGTGGCTCATCAGGCTACGCGCCGGCCCAGTCCGGATCGGTGTCAGTCAGTCGCAAAGCGTCACCCGAGCGGCTCACGCCGGCGGGCGGTTCGGGTGCAGGCTCGGTGCGGCGTAGGGCCTCGGCGATGCTGGTGAATCCGCCGGGCGGATCGGGCACCAGGACGCGGATACGGTGGTCGGCGCTGCTCATCGTGTTGGACAAGCTCATGATCAGATCCGCCACCAACTCCCGAGGCAGCGGGGTGAGCCGGGAGGCGATGGCCGCGACCACGCCCGGCGGCACGCCCGGGAACGGCAACCACACCCGGAACAGCCCCCGCGCAGACGCGTAGGCCTTCAGCAGCTGCGCGTAGGTGGGTTGCTCGCCGTTGGAGATGTCGTACGCCCCGGCCGGCAGCAATGCCGGGTCGGCGGCCGCGTTCAGGTAGTACAGGACGTCGTCGATCGCGATCGGCGCCACCGGCCGGTTCATCCAACTCGGCAACGCGATCACGGGAAAGCGGTCGCCGATGTGCCGGATCAGCTCGAACGAGGTCGACCCGGCTCCGAGAATGATCGCGGCCCGCAGCCACACCAACTCCACCCCGGCCACCTCACCCAGCGCGTCGCCTACGTCCGCTCGGCTCTCGAGATGCTCCGACAGACGTTCCCCGTCCGGGACGAATCCGCCGAGATAGACGATTCTCGGGACGCCGGCCTCGGCGGCCGCGGCGGCGAAGTGGCGGGCGCTGTCGAGGTCGGCCTGCGCGAAGTCCCCCTCCCCGATCGAGTGGACCAGGAAGTACGCCACGTCCACGCCCCCCGCGCCCTCGAAAGCCTTGCGGATCGAGTCGGGGTCGGTGACATCCAACGCGGCCCGGTTGACGGTCGCCGGCCAATCGAAGGCGGCCAGTTTGGCCTCGTCCCGCCCGGTCGCCACCACTTGCCGACCGGCCTCGGCCAACGCCGCGACCAGTCGCGAGCCGACGTAGCCGGACGCGCCGGTCACCAAACATAGAGTCACTCCACCGACAGTAGGTGCTCCGCGGGGATGGGTGGCCGCCGGCGGGCGGCCACCCATCGGTTCGGGGCGGCCGGCTCAGCGGGCGTCGAGTCGGTGGACGGTGAACGGGATGGTGGCGGGGTGGAGTTCGTAGCGGCCGAGGTAGACGCGGTCGGGGGTCAGCCGGTCGTTGCCGGCGTCGAGGTCGGTGACGGTGAGGGTCGGGGCGCAGTCGGTGTGGAAGTCGACGCCGTCGATGTGTCCGTAGTCGGCGAACGCGAAGGTGAGGGTGCGGTGGTCGGCCGACAGTTGCGCGACATCGCCCTTCTCGAGTTTGACGGGATCGATGCGCATCGGGGTCGGGCTGGTGATGTCGCCGGTGTAGACGACGCGGTTGTCGTTCTTGTGGGTGACACGTAGGTGGAATCCGCTGGTGTCGTGCCAGAGGTAGTCGCCACCGCGGTCGCCGGCGCTGAAGTCCTTCGGGGCTCCTTCGACGCGCAGGCCCCACGGGCCGCGGTCGCAGGCGGCGGCCGCGGCGGACGGCGCGGGTGACGACGACGCGGTTGCGTCGCCAGCTGCGGCGTTGGCGGCGCTGGGTATCAGCACGATCGCGGTCACGGCGGCGGCGGCGATGCCGCCCGCGATCAGGGTTGCGGTTCTCACGGACATTGACTCGACCTTTCGTTGATCCGCCGGTAGCGGCGGACGCGGGATGGACGAGATAAGAAGTAGGCGGCGGCTGTGCGTCGCTGATTCGGTGCAGGTTCGGATCAGATCAAGCAGGCCGGCATCGCGTACGGCCGACCTCCCGGTCCGATCGGAGACGTTCGGATCAGGCGTACGGTCCGGCGTCACGCCGCGTCGAAGCCCGGCTGCCACTCTTCGGCGAGCTGGCGGTAAGGGGCGGTCGCGCCGAGCTGGCAGAGGATGCCGAGCGTGCCCAGCGTGACGCGGTGCAGCATCAGGTATTCCGGCGGCAGGTTGAGCATGCGGCAGACCCGCCCGGCGTCGGCCCCGATCCGGTTGACGTGGCCGCGCAGCCACTCCCGGCTGAAGGTGAAGTCGTCGGCGCCGAGCGGTTCGACGACCGGCCGCAGGAAGTCGATGACGAGCGCGACGTCGACCGCCGAGCCCGGGCGGACGAACCCTTCGGCGCGCATCGCCGTCTCGACCGCGGCGGCGTCGCCGGTGAGGATCAGGCGGGTGAACCGCCCGAGCGCCGACGGCATCCCGTCGGGGAGACGGACGGCGGCCCCGAAATCGAGCACGCCCAGACGACCGTCGGGCAGGAGGCGGAAGTTACCCGGGTGCGGGTCGGCGTGCAGCAGCCCGGCCCGGGCGGGTGACGAGAACTGCAGCAGCGCCAACAGCCGGCCGGCCCGGTCGCGGTCGGCCGCCGTGCCCGACGCGATGACGGTGGCCAGGCTGCGGCCCTCGATCCACTCCGAGACCAGCACCTTCGGCGCGCTGGCCAGCACTCGGGGCACGACGATGTTCGGGTCGTCGCGGTAGGCCGCGGCGAAGACGCGCTGGGCGCTGGCCTCGCGGCTGTAGTCGAGCTCCAGCTCGATACCTCGACGCAGTTCGGCGAGTAGCGGCTTCAGCTCCAGAGCCGGGAACAAGCCGCCGATCAGGCGGGCGAAGAAGGCGAGCTGCTTGAAGTCCGCAAGCAGAGCCGGTCCGGCGCCGGGGTACTGAACCTTGACGGCCACCTCGCGACCGTCCTGCCACACCGCGTGGTGCACCTGCCCGATCGAGGCGGCCGCCCGTGGCGCGTCGTCGAAGCCGAGGAAGCGGCCGCGCCAGTCGCGCCCGAACTGCTCGGCGAGCACGCGGTGGACCACATCGGTCGGCATCGCGGGCGCGCCGTCCTGCAGCTTCGTGAGCGACTCGCGGTACGGCGCCGCGAGCGACTCGGGCAGGGCCGCCTCGAACACCGACAGGGCCTGGCCGAACTTCATCGCGCCGCCCTTCAGCCGGCCCAGAACCGCGAAGAGCTGCTCGGCCGTCTGCTCTGCGAGTTCGGCCTGCACCCGCTCGGCCGACAGTCCCGTCATGCGCTGCCCGGCCCCGCGGACGGCCCGCCCGGCGATACCGAGCGGAAGCTTCGCGAGCTGGGCGCCGCGGGTGAAGCCGCCCTGCGGCATCCGCCACGAAGCGTTGGCGGCGGGTGCGGCGATCGTCGAGTGGGGGACGCATGGTGCGGTCATGATGGTCTCCGTTTCGGATCGGGCCGCGAACTGCGTCACGGCCCGGTTCAGACGCTGTCGACGGCGGCTGCTGTCGATGTCTGAACCGTGCCGTGTGCCACCAACGGACGACTGAAGCTTCAGTAAAGGCCGGGAACATCCGGCGCGGAAGCTTCGAGCGCGAGCTATGCCCCTTGGGGAATGGGCTGCCAGTACGCGCCGTCCCACCAGTAGAAGCCGTCCGGGGAACGCGTCGCACCCGCCGGCGGGTAGGCGGTAGCCGCGGCGGCGTAGCCCGGTGCCACGGCGTAGCCGGGTGCCACGGCGTAGCCCGGTGCCACGGCGTAACCGGGCGCGGCGCTGCGTACGCGGCACCGGCGGCGCGCCGGAAGCGGGCCTTCGCCACCTGCAGCATGATCGTGCCGACGATGCTGGCGATCAGTCCGATCAGGGCGAGCCAGAAACCGATTGCCGGCGAGACCGCCCCGGTGCCGTCATCGAGGTCGTCGATGTCCTTCACGGCGGCGAACAACCCGAGCAGCACGAGGGAATCGATCACCGCCACCAGCCAGAGGAGAACGAGAACGGCGACGTTCACCTGTCCCTTGAACGCGGTGCTGGCCAGGCCCAGCAGTGCTCCACCGAGGATGAGGACGGTGAGGACGCCGTAGCCGGGCAAGTGCGCCGACACGATTCCCAGGGCGCTCACCCAGGGCAGGAACGCCGACAGGATGACCAGGGCACCCGCGCCGCCCACGACGAACGCTGCTCGCTTTACTGATTCCATCGAAAGCCTCCATTGATTGGTCGTGCCCCGTCACGGCGCTGTGGCTACCTCGCCCTGGGGCCCGAATGCCGCGTGCCGCGTCGTCGTTGTGGCGAGCTCCGGCGATCAGTACGTTGCGCCGACGGTCTAAACGGCCGCTAAATCTCGGCTAATGGTGGATGGCACCTGTTCACCGCCGGACGAAGCGCGCGGTCCTGCCGCGCAGCGTCCGTCCCGACCCCGTAGGTCCTGGACGATCAGCCAGATGTCTTCGGGTGAACGGATTGGGCCATCCCGCCGAGCGGCAGCAACGCGGCGCTTGCCCGACCAAGGCGTTCTGCTGGCCACGGTCAGCGACATGAGTTGCGTCGTCGGCCGGAACCGGACCCCGGCCTCGACTATTCTCGGCCAATGCCCGTGGCCGCACCCGGACCGGAGCCGACGGGTGCCCCGGACGGACCGCGGCCCTCGATCGATCTTCGGGTCCTCGGACCGCTTCGCGTCCTCGTCGACGGAGTCGACCTGCACCTCGGCGGCGCCCGGCAACGAGCCGTCCTCGGCGCGCTCGCGACCACACCGAATCGCGTCGTCTCGACCGCCGCGATCATCGACGCGGTGTGGGAGGAGGACCCACCGCCGACCGCCGTCGCGGCCGTGCAGGTGCACATCTCGGCGCTGCGCAAGACGCTGATGGCCAGCGGGGTCGCCGACTGCCTGCACACGATGTCGCCGGGCTACCGGCTCACGCTCGACCAGAGCAGCTACGACCTGGCCCGCTTCCGCCAGGCCCGCCTGGACGGTGAGCGTCGGGCCGCGGCAGCGCCGGCCGACGCGGTGAGCGCGTACGACCGGGGCCTCGCCGAATGGGTCGGTCCCGTCCTCGCCGATCTGCGCGGGCTGCGTTTCGCCGACGCGTTCGCCGTGTCGGTCGAGGAGGAACGCCTCGCCGTCATCCATGCGCGCGTGCAGCTCGAACTACGTCGCCACCACTACGCCGAGGTCGTGCCCGAGCTCGTGTCGCTCACGTCCGAATATCCGGATCGGCAAGGATTCTGGATCCAGCTGATCTCGGCCTTGTATCTGTCCGGTCGCCAGTACGAGGCGCTCGCGGCGTGCGCGCTGGTCAAGAAGCGGCTGCGCGAAGAGCTCGGACTCGACGCAAGCCCCGAGGTGCTGCGACTCGAGCAGGCGATCCTGCGCAACGACGAGCTGCCCGGCATCGTCGCGACACCGGCATCGCCCGACGTCTTGCACGAGCGAACCGTCCGAGATTCACAGGCCGCGGTTCGCCGCGCGGGTTTGCGGCGCGCGGACGGAACCGTGCACCACATCGAAGCCGGCCGCCTGCAGGTCGGACGAGTGCCCGACAACGACCTCGTGCTCGCCGACGACAAGGTGAGCCGTCGCCACGCGGTGGTCGTCGAAATCAATGACGGGTTCGTCGTGAGCGACACCGGCTCGTTGAACGGCACGTGGGTCGACGGCCGGCGGATCGCCGGGCCCACCGAGATAACGAACGGGCAGGAACTGCGGATCGGCGACTCGACCTTCACCTTCGTCGTCTACGACACGGAGATCGGTCGGTAGGCGGAGGCCGCTCGCGTCGACACGCCGCCGATACGTACAGAGTGTCGGCGCGTAACAGTTCGGTGGTTAGCTCCTGCGCAGTCAGTTGGCTCGGTGGGCGCGACACGGGGGTTTGCTCGCCCACCAAAGCGGGGCACCTCGGCCACGACAGGCGGGGCAGATAGCTTGCCGGCTGACGGCGAGGCGTCCTGCCATCCGCGGTGGCAGGACGCCTTTCGCCGTCGCCGGTCACCGCCGCCACGGCGGGCGCCTTTGGATCTTGTGGTGAAATACTTTCCGTGTTAAGGTTGTACTTGTCAGGAGGCACCGAGGACATTCGCTTTCGGGGGTTAGCGAGTCCATTAACCGGGGGCAGACAGCTTGCCGACTGACGCGCGAAGCGCTCGGTGGTCCGCTCAGGCGGCCACGGGGCGCTTCTGCATTTCTGGCCCGGATTCGTAGCGCTGGTCGTCCCGGAGTCGTCCGCCCCCGACCCGTGATCACTACGGAGTAGCTGTCGCCAGGGCGACATCTACTCCCTCTTGATCACGGGATCCGGCGGTTGGTCACGGGATCTGGGGGGCGTTGCCAGGCGCTAGAGGCCGGTGATCTTGATGCCGGCGTGGGTCTTGTACCGGCGGTTGATCGCGATGAGGTTGGCGGTCAACGCCTCGATCTGACCGGCGAGTCGCAACCGGCCACCGTAGATCCCGCGAACGCCGGGCAACAGTTCGGCCAGTTCCCCGACCAGGTTGGTCGCCTCGCGGTCGTCGCCGAGCACCAGCACGTCCTGATCGAGATCGTCGATGCTCGGGTTCGACAGGACCACCGCGCTGACGTTGTGGAACGCGGCCACGACCCGTGAGTCGGGCAGCAGTTCGCGGGCCTGCTCGGCAGCGCTGCCCTCGTCGACGGCGATCCGCGACGGCCCCCGCTCGTCGAACGCGATCGGGTTCACGCAGTCGACGACGATCTTGCCGGCCAACTCCGCGGTCAGCGACCCTAGCGTCGCGGCGTGCGCCTCCCACGGCACCGCGACGATCACCACGTCGGCCCGGGTGGCCGCTTCGGAATTCGCGACACCCTCGATCGTGCCGTCGTGCACCTTCGCCGCGAGCTCCTTCGCGGACTCGGCCGCGCGGGCGGCGTCGCGTGATCCGATCAGGACGGTGAGGCCCGCCTGGGCGAACCGGAAGGCGAGCCCTTGGCCCTGGCCGCCCGTCCCGCCCAGGATCGCCACGGTCAGGGATCGCACGTCGGCCATGCATCGCTCCAAGGATTGCGGGGTTTGCTCGTCGGGTCTCGTCGCAGGTTAGCGAGTGCGCCGATCGGTCATGCGATGGCGGCCGCTGCGGCTCGTCCGGCGACCCGGCCCGAGAAGATGCACCCGCCCAGGAAGGTGCCCTCGAGCGAGCGGTAGCCGTGCATTCCGCCGCCCCCGAACCCGGCGACCTCTCCAGCGGCGTACAGGCCGGCGACCGGCGCTGCGTCGGCGCCCAACACCCGAGCGTCCAGGTCGGTCTCGAGGCCGCCGAGGGTCTTGCGGGTCAGGATGTTGAGCCGGACGGCGATCAGCGGACCGGCCTTGGGATCGAGGATCTTGTGCGGGCTCGCGACCCGGACGAGCTTGTCGCCGCGGTAGGCGCGGGCCTGCCGCACTGCCGCGATCTGCAGGTCCTTCGTGAACGGGTTGTCGATCTCGCGGTCGCGGGCGACGATCTCGCGCTCGACGGTGACCGGGTCGAGAAGTGCCTGTTCGGTAAGGCCGTTCATCTTGTCGATCAACTCGGCGAGGGTCGGTGCCTGGACGAAGTCGACGCCCCGGTCGAGGAACGCCTGGACGGGCGCCGGGACATCGGTGCGCGCCCGCTCGATGACCTTGCGGACGTCCTTGCCGGTCAGGTCGGGGTTCTGTTCCGACCCGGACAGCGCGAACTCCTTGCCGATGATCCGGCGGTTCAGCACGAACCACGTGTGTTCGTGGCCGGTCCGCATGATGTGCTCGAGCGTGCCGAGCGTGTCGAACCCGGGGAACAGCGGCACCGGCAACCGATTCCCCACGGCGTCCAACCAGACCGACGACGGCCCGGGCAGGATGCGGATGCCATGGTCGCGCCAGATCGGCGAGTGGTTGTGGATGCCCTCGGTGTAGTGCCACATCCGGTCACGGTTGATGAGGTTTCCGCCGGCCGCCTCGGTGATCGCCAGCATCCGGCCGTCGACGTGCTCGGGGACCCCGGCGATCAACTTCCGCGGGGCCGTCCCCAGGCGCGCCGGCCAGTTCGCCCGGACCAACTCGGGGTTGCCGCCGATCCCACCGGACGTGACGATCACCGCCTGCGCGCGCAGCTCGAAGTCGCCGGTTTCGTCGCGTGAACTGCGCGTCCCGCGCGGCACGTTGCTGTAGGCGAGGGTGCGCCCGCGGACGCCGTCGACGACCCCGGCGGTCACGGTGAGTTCGTCGACGCGGTGGCGGAAGGCGAAGGCGACCAGGCCGCGGTCGGCCCCGTCGCGCACCCGCCGTTCGAACGGCGCGACGACGCCGGGGCCGGTGCCCCACGTGATGTGGAATCGGGGGACGGAGTTGCCGGGTCCGGTCGCCAGGTAGCCACCCCGTTCGGCCCAGCCGACCACCGGGAACCAGCGCATGCCCTGCGCGTGCAGCCACGGTCGCTTCTCGCCGGCCGCGAAGTCGACGTACGCCTCTGCCCATCGACGGGGCCAATCGTCCTCGGGCCGGTCGAAGCCGGCGGTGCCCGCCCAGTCCTGGCGGGCGAGCTCGACCGAATCGTGGACGCCGAACCGGCGCTGCTCCGGGGAGTCGACAAAGAACAGCCCGCCGAACGACCAGAACGCCTGACCGCCCATGGATTGCTCGGGTTCCTGGTCGACGAGGATGACCCGCTTCCCCGCGTCGACCAGTTCGGCCGTGGCAACCAGGCCGGCGAGCCCGGCCCCGACGACGATCGCGTCCGCGTCCATGGCCATCGGGTTACTCGAGTCCGGTCCGGCCGCGGATACCCGCCAGGGCCACCGCCATCGTCCGGATCTCGGTCAGCATCGCGGACGCCGACTCGTGCATCAGCTCGTTCGGCTCGATCACGCCGTCCTTCAGGAACTGGGCGACGAACGGGATCGAGACCGCCATGCCGACCGGGACGAGACGCAGCGCGCCGAGGGTCGGGCGGATCGCCGCGGCCGCCCGGGTGCCGGCCGACACGCCGCCGTAGCTGCAGAGCCCGACCGGCTTGTGCGCCCACTCGTGCATCACGAAGTCGAGCGCATTCTTCAGCGCGGCGTTGTAGCTGAAGTTGTATTCGGGCATGACGAACACGAACGCGTCGGCGGCCGCGACCTTGGCGCTCCACCGTTTCGTGTGGTCGTGGACGTAGTCCTGCAGGCGCGGATGGTGCGGTTCGTCCAGCAGCGGCAGGCCTTCCTGGGCAAGGTCGGCGACCTCCAGGTCGAATCCGCCGTGCTCCTCGACCTCGCGGATCATCCATTCCGCGACCGGCAGCCCGATCCGGCCGGGACGGGTGCTGGCGATGATCAGCATCAGACGCGGATCGCTCACTGGTTCTCCTCAGGGGTGGGGTGCGTCGGTAGCGCGCGGCGCATGGGTACGTGCGGGATGCCGTCCTCGACGAAGTCGGCGCCGTCGCGGTCGAAGCCGAACCGCGCGTACCAACCTTCGAGCGGGGCCTGTGCGTCGAGCACGATGACGCGCCCGGCCGCCGCGTCGATGGCCGCCTGCATGAGCAGCCGGGCGACGCCCGCCGAGCGCGCGGACGGCGCCGTCGCGACCCGGCCGATCCGGGCCTCGGCGCCGTCGTCCAGCAACCGCAGGGTGCCGACGACATCGTCGCCGTCGGTTGCCCAGAACTGCACGGCATCGGGTTCGACGTCGCGGCCGTCCAGCTCGGGATAAACGCAGTCCTGTTCGACCACGAACACGTCGACGCGCAGCTTCAGGAGGGCATAGAGAATCAGCGGATCGATGGCGCGGATCGGGGCGGCGTGCACGGCAATGCTCATCGCCCGCCACGCTAGTGGAGCGGGCCCGTTCACGTCCGGCCGGGCGATGACCGGCGCCCGGCCGGGCGATGGCTGGGCGCCTCTCAGCCAGCGCATACACTCGTTTCGAACAGCTCGTGAAGCCGTTCACAAACTTCGATGCCAGCCGGAATCGGGATGGGAGAGCGACGTGACCGTGACGTCCGACCTCCAGTCCGACGTTCGAACGCAGCCGTCCGACCGCGACGCCCACTACGACGCCGACGTGATCGTCGTCGGGGCCGGGCCGTCGGGTAGCAGCGCCGCGTACTGGCTGGCCACGGCCGGTCTTGACGTGCTGTTGCTCGAGAAGACGACGTTCCCCCGCGAGAAGGTCTGCGGCGACGGGCTGACCCCGCGCGGCACCCGGGCACTCGTCGACATGGGCATCGACGTCAGCGAAGAAGCCGGTTGGTTGCACAACAAGGGTCTGCGCGTGGTCGGCGGCGGCCTGCGCCTGCATCTCGACTGGCCCGAGCTCACGAGCTTTCCGTCGTACGGTCTGGTGCGCCCGCGCGCCGACCTCGACGCGCTGCTGGCCAACCGGGCCGTGTCGGCGGGCGCCGTCCTGCACGAGCAGACCAACGTCGGTGAGCCGATCTTCGACAAGGCCGGCCGGGTTGTCGGCGTCAACGCCGTCGCCGGGGCCGGCAAGCAACCGGTCGAATACCGCGCGCCCGTCGTGCTGAGCGCCGACGGCGTGAGCGGCAAGCTCGCCCAGCGCCTCGGCCTGCACCGCAACGACAAGCGTCCGATGGGCGTCGCCGTCCGTCGTTACTACACCAGCCCGCGGACGCACGACGACTATCTCGAGAGCTGGCTGGAACTCTGGGACGGCCCGCCCGGCGCGGACGATGCCCAGCTGCTACCCGGCTACGGCTGGATCTTCGGTATGGGCGACGGGACGGTGAACGTCGGGCTCGGCGTGCTCAACTCCTCCGCCGGCTTCCAGAAGACCGACTACCGCGGGCTGCTGACGCGCTGGCTCGACAACACGCCGGAGGGTTGGGGGCTGCGCGAAGAGAACGCCACCGGACCGACCCGCGGCGCCGGGCTGCCGATGGGCTTCAACCGCACCCCGCACTACACCCGCGGGATGATGTTGATCGGCGACACCGGGGGGTCGGTCAATCCGTTCAACGGTGAGGGCATCCCCTACGCGATGGAGTCCGGCAAGTTCGCGGCCGAGGCCGTCGTCCAGGCTCTGGCCCGTCCGGCCGGCCCGCAACGCGATCGGGCGTTCGCCGCGTATCCGGCCCGGATGGCCGACGAGTGGGGCGCCTACTACCGGCTCGGCGGCGCGTTCGTGAAGCTGATCGGCAACCCGAAGGTGATGCGCGCCTGCACCCGGCACGGTCTGCCGCACCCCGCATTGATGCGGTTCGTCCTCAAACTGCTGGCCAACCTGTCCGATCCGCACGACGGCGACGTCTCCGATCGCATCATCTCCGTGCTCACCCGACTCACCCCGGCCGTTCGTTAGGCATACCTAACCGAGGGCCCGACCCCGTCCACCGTCTAGCCTGCAATCGCACAAGACCTTAGGAAGGAGCGCATCGCGTGCTCGCGCCGTACCTGCCGATCGTGCTTCTGTTCGTCCTCGCGTTCGGGTTCGCGACGTTCTCGGTCGCGATTGCCCCCTTCACCGGTCCGAAGCGTTTCAACCGGGCCAAGCTGGACTTCTACGAGTGCGGCATCGAGCCGACGCCGACGCCCGTCGGGCCGAACCGGTTCCCGATCAAGTACTTCCTGACGGCGATGCTCTTCATCGTTTTCGACATCGAAATCATCTTCATGTATCCCTATGCCGTCGCGAACAAGCAGCTGTCGCTGTTCGGCTTGGTCGAGATGCTGCTGTTCGTCGGCACGGTGTTCGTCGCGTACGCCTACGTGTGGCGGCGCGGCGGCCTGGATTGGGACTGATCTGACATGGGACTAGAAGAGAAGTTGCCGGACGGCGTGCTGCTGGCCAGCATCGAGAAGCTGGTCAACTGGACCCGCAAGTCGTCGCTGTGGCCGGCCACGTTCGGCCTGGCCTGCTGCGCGATCGAGATGATGACGTTCGGCGCGCCCCGCTACGACTCGGCGCGCTTCGGCATGGAGGTCTTCCGTCCGTCGCCGCGGCAGGCCGACCTGATGATCGTCGCCGGTCGGGTCAGCCAGAAGATGGCCCCGGTGCTGCGCCAGATCTACGACCAGATGCCCGAGCCCAAGTGGGTCATCGCGATGGGCGTGTGCGCCAGTTCCGGCGGGATGTTCAACAACTACGCGATCGTGCAGGGCGTCGACCACGTCGTGCCCGTCGACATGTACCTGCCCGGCTGCCCGCCGCGTCCCGAGATGTTGATCGACGCCGTGCTCAAGCTGCACCACAAGATCATGAACGAGCCGCTCGGCCCGAAGCGCGCCGCGAAGCTCGCCGACCAGAAAGTCGAGCTCATCCCGTCCAGCCAGCGGTTCGCCCGATGAGCCAGCGCCCGACCGCGGCGGTGCGCGTATGACGACGCCCCCTCGCTCCGACAACCTGCCCACCGGCCCGGTCGACCAGCCGGCCGCCGAGGCCGAGCCGGTCACGACGTCGGCCGGTGGTCCCGTCGAGTCGTTCGGCGGTGAGCGCCACGGCATGTTCGGTGTCACCGGCTCGGGCGACACGTCCGGCTTCGGCGGCCTGGTGCGCGAGCCTTGGGCGGCGCGCGCGGCGACCAAGCCCTACGGCGGGTACTTCGACGAGCTGGTCGACTCGCTGCTGACCGCCTACCCGCAGGTCGCCGATTCGCTCGTCGTCGTGATCGACCGCGGCGAGCTGACCCTCTACATCGAGCGCGAGCACATCGCCCGGGTCGCCCGGGCGCTGCGCGACAACGCGGCGCTGCGCTTCGAGCTGCTGTCCAGCGTGAGCGGCGTCGACTACCTCGGCACCGAGAAGCGGCTGCACGCCGTCTACCACCTGACGTCGATGACCTACCGCCGCCGGGTTCGCCTCGAGGTCGCGGTGACCGTCGAAGATCCGCATGTCCCGTCCGTCACGCCGATCTACCCCACGGCCGACTGGCAGGAGCGCGAGACCTACGACATGTTCGGGATCATCTTCGACGGCCATCCGGCCCTCACCCGGATCCTGATGCCGGACGACTGGGAAGGCTTCCCGCAGCGCAAGGACTACCCGCTCGGCGGCATCCCGGTGCAGTACAAGGGCGCCACGATTCCACCTCCGGACGAGAGGAGGGCCTACCGCTGATGGCCAAGGACACGTTCAGCCCGTCCCGGTCGACGACCGAGGGGCGCGTCTACACCGTCACCGGTGGCGACTGGGACGCCGTCATGGGCGGCGACCCGATCGGCGAAGAGCGCATCGTGCTCAACATGGGTCCGCAGCACCCGTCCACGCACGGCGTGCTGCGGCTGGTGCTCGAACTCGAGGGCGAGACCGTCACTGATGCCCGCGTCGTCGTCGGTTACCTGCACACCGGCATCGAGAAGAACACCGAGTTCCGCACCTGGACGCAGGGCGTCACGTTCCTGACCCGTGCCGACTACCTCGCGCCGTTCTTCAACGAGACGGTCTACTGCCTGGGCGTCGAGAAGCTGCTCGGCATCGAGGTCCCCGAGCGCGCGACCCTCATCCGAGTGCTGTTGATGGAGCTCAACCGCATCTCGTCGCATTGGGTGTGGCTGGCCACCGGCGGCATGGAACTCGGTGCCCTCACGGCCATGACCAACGGCTTCCGCGCCCGCGAGCGGATCCTCGACGTCTTCGAGCTGATCACCGGACTGCGCATGAATCACGCGTTCATCCGGCCGGGCGGTATCGCCCAAGATCTGCCGGACGGAACTATCGAGAAGGTCCAGGACCTCGTCAAGGAGACCAAGAAGGAGCTCGCCGGCGTCGACAAACTGCTGCGCGGGCAGGCGATCTGGGTCGACCGGCTCAAGGACGTCGGCTGGATCGGCGTCGAGGGCTGCCTGGCGCTGGGCGTCACCGGCCCGATCCTGCGGGCCGCCGGCCTGCCCTGGGATCTGCGCAAGACGGAGCCCTACATGGGCTATGAGACGTTCGACTTCGAGGTGCCGACCGACGACAAGGGCGACTGCTGGTCGCGGTTCGTGGTCAAGGTCGCCGAGATGTGGGAGTCGCTGAAGATCGTCGAGCAGGTGCTCAAGCGCCTCGAGCCCGGCCGGGTGATGGTCGACGACCCGAAGATCGGCTGGCCGGCCCAGTTGTCGCTCGGACCGGACGGCATGGGCAACTCGCTGGCGCACGTCCAGAAGATCATGAACACCTCGATGGAATCGCTGATCCACCACTTCAAGCTGGTGACCGAGGGATTCCGAGTGCCGGCCGGCCAGGTCTACACCGCGATCGAGTCGCCCCGCGGCGAGCTCGGCGCGCACGTCGTGAGCGACGGTCGACCCGGCCGTACCGTGTGCACTTCCGCGAGCCGAGCTTCATCAACCTGCAGTCGACGGCGGCGCTGTCGATTGGCGGCCTGGTGGCCGACGTGATCGCGTCCGTCGCGTCGATCGACCCGGTAATGGGAGGGTGCGACCGATGACGATTGAGATCCAGACGGGCGAGACCGGTCACGCCGGTCGCGAGAACTTTCGCACGACCCTGATGCAGCTCGACCGTCCCGGGGACCCGTCGGTGTTCGGTGCGAGCGTCCGGGCCGACGCGCAGGCGATCATCGCGCGCTACCCGGATGGTCAGTCGCGGTCGGCGCTGCTGCCGATGCTGCACCTCGTGCAGTCCGAGCAGGGCTACGTGACGCCCGACGGCATCGCCTTCTGCGCCGACACCCTCGCCATCACCAAGGCGCAGGTCGCCGCGGTCGCGACGTTCTACACGATGTACAAGCGCAAGCCGACCGGCGAGTACCTCGTCAGCGTCTGCCGCAACACCCTCTGCGGGATGCTCGGCGGGGACGAGATCTACGCGGCGTTGTCGGACGCGCTCGGCATCGGCATGAACGAGACCACGGCCGACGGCAAGATCACGCTCGAGCACGCCGAGTGCCTCGCGGCCTGCGACTACGCGCCGATCGTCACGGTCAACTACGAGTTCTTCGACAACCAGACCGTCGAGTCGGCCGGCGACATCGTCGACGCCCTGCGAGCCGGCGAACGTCCACTACCGACACGCGGTGCGCCGCTCTGCTCGTTCAAGCAGATCGAACGGCAGATCGCCGGGTTCTTCGACGACGAGACCGCCGCGCTCGACGCACCGGGCAGCGGCATCCCGACCGAGCGGGGCGTCAAGCTCGCCATCGAGCGTGGCGACACCGCCCCCTCCATGCGGCCGATTCGTCGGGAGGAAAAGCGTGACCCTCACGCCGGTTCTCACCAAGCGGTTCGGCACGAACCAGCCCTGGTTGATCGACAACTACGAACAGCTCGACGGTTACAGCGGATTGCGCAAGGCGATCACGATGGAGCCCGACGCGCTCATCGCGCTGGTCAAGGATTCGAACCTGCGCGGCCGCGGCGGCGCCGGCTTCCCGACCGGCATGAAGTGGCAGTTCATCCCGCAGAACGACGGCAAGCCGCACTACGTCGTGATCAACGCCGACGAGGGCGAGCCGGGCACCTGCCGCGACCTGCCGCTGATGATGAACGACCCGCACTCGATGATCGAGGGGATCATCATCGCCTGCTACGCGGTGCGGGCCCGCCATGCGTTCGTCTACATCCGCGGCGAGGCCGTCCACGCGATCCGTCGAGTCACCCAGGCCGTGAAAGAGGCCTACGCAAAGGGCTATCTCGGCGAGGACGTATTGGGCTCGGGCGTCGGCGTGGACATCACCGTCCACGGTGGCGCCGGCGCCTACATCTGCGGCGAAGAGACGGCGTTGCTCGACTCGCTCGAGGGCAAGCGCGGCCAGCCTCGGCTGAAGCCGCCGTTCCCCGCGACCAACGGCCTGTACGACGCGCCGACCGTCGTGAACAACGTCGGCACCTTGGCCAGCGTCCCGTACATCGTTCTGGGCGGCGCCGACTGGTTCAAGAAGATGGGTCCCGAAGGCTCGCCCGGCCCGTGTATGTACTCGCTGTCGGGCCGGATCACCGTCCCGGTCAGTACGAAGCGCCGATGGGGACGACCCTGCGCGAACTGCTCGAGTTGTGCGGCGGAATGCCGCGAAGGCCACGAGCTGAAGTTCTGGACGCCCGGCGGATCGTCGACCCCGATGTTCACCCAGGAGCATCTCGACACCCCGCTCGACTTCGACGCGGCCGTCAAGGCCGGCTCGATGAACGGCACGTCGGCGGTCATGATCTTCGACGACTCCGACTGCGTCGTGCGGGCCACCTTGAAGTGGATCGAGTTCTACGAGCACGAGTCGTGCGGCAAGTGCACGCCCTGCCGTGAGGGCAACTACTGGATGGCGCAGGTCCTCGAACGGATCGAGCACGGTCACGGCACGACCGAGGACCTCGAGACGCTGCTCGACACGTGCGACAACGTCCTGGGCCGGTCGTTCTGCGCGCTCGGTGACGGCGCGGTCAGCCCGGTGATGTCGTCGATGAAGTACTTCCGCGAAGAGTACGTGGCAGCACATCGAACAGCAGGCGTGCCCGTTCGGCACCCGGGTCCTGGCGGGAGCGGCGCACTGATGACCTCGGTACAGCCCGCAAGGAAGATCTGGTCACCGTCACGATCGACGGGTTCGAGGTCTCGGTGCCCAAGGGCACACTGCTGATCCGGGCCGCCGAACAGATCGGCATCCAGATCCCGCGGTTCTGCGACCACCCGCTGCTCGCCCCGGCCGGGGCCTGTCGGCAGTGTCTGGTCGAGGTCACCGACATGGGCAACGGCCGCGGCATGCCCAAGCCGGCCGCGTCCTGCACGCAGACCGTGATGCCCGGCATGGTCGTCAAGACGCAGCTGACGTCGCCGGTCGCCGACAAGGCTCAGCAGGGCGTCATGGAACTGCTGCTCATCAACCACCCGCTCGACTGCCCGGTCTGCGACAAGGGCGGCGAGTGCCCGCTGCAGAACCAGGCCATGAGCAACGGGCGCGCCGAGAGCCGCTTCCACGACGTGAAGCGCACCTTCGCCAAGCCGATCGCGATCTCGTCCAACGTGCTGCTCGATCGCGAGCGGTGCGTGCTGTGTCAGCGCTGCACGCGCTTCTCGAACGAGATCGCCGGCGACCCGTTCATCGACCTGCTCGAACGGGGCGCGCAGCAGCAGATCGGCACGTCCGAAGACACGCCGTTCCACTCCTACTTCTCCGGCAACACCGTGCAGATCTGCCCGGTCGGCGCGCTGACCGGCGCGTCCTACCGCTTCCGGGCCCGGCCGTTCGACCTGCATGAGCACCGACTCGACCTGCGAACACTGCGCGTCCGGTTGCTCGATGCGGGCCGACTGGCGGCGGGGCAAGATCACCCGTCGGCTGGCCGGCGACGACGCCGACGTCAACGCCGAATGGAACTGCGACAAGGGCCGTTGGGCGTTCCACTACGCCACCCAGACCGACCGGCTGCAGACGCCGCTGATCCGCAACGAGGCCGGCCAGCTCGTCCCGGCCAGCTGGACCGAGGCGTTCGAGCGGGCCGCGAGCGGCCTGCGCGAAGCGGTCGACCACGGCGGGGTCGGCGTGCTGCCCGGCGGCCGGCTCACCGAAGAAGACGCCTACGCCTACGCCAAGTTCGCCCGGCTGGCCCTCGTCGACCAACGACATCGACTTCCGGGCCCGTCCGGCCAGCGACGAGGAGCTCGCGTTCCTCGGGGCGAACGTCGCCGGAGTGACGCCCGAGCATGTGTCCTACGCGACGCTCGAGGCGGCGCCGGCCGTGCTGCTGGTCGGGTTCGAGCCCGAAGAGGAATCGCCGATCGTCTTCCTGCGACTGCACAAGTCGACCAGCAAGCGGCCGGATGACGGTCTGGTCGGTCGCCGCTGTCGCTTCGGATGGACTCGCCAAGCTCGAGCGGCACGCTGCTCCCGACCGTTCCGGCGTCAGGAGGCCACTGCGATCGACGCGCTCGACAGCGCGGTGATCGACGCGCTCTCGGCCGACGGCGCGGTCGATCCTCGTCGGTGAGCGGCTCGCTTCGTCGCCCGGTGCGCTGACGGCCGCCGCGGCCCTGGCCGACTCGACCGGCGCGAAGCTGGCCTGGGTCCCCCGACGGGCCGGCGAGGTCGGCGCGATCGACGCCGGCGCCCTGCCGACGCCTGCTGCCCGGTGGCCGTCCGGTCACGAACGACGCCGCGCGCGTCGAGGTCGAGCGGGTCTGGAACGCCAGCGTCCCGATCGGCGCCGGCCGCGACGTCGACGCGATCATCGCCGCGGCCCGCGACGGCTCGCTGTCGGCGCTGGTCATCGGCGGCCTCGACCCGGCCGACCTGGCCGACCCGGCCGGCGCGCTTGAAGCGCTCGAGCGGGTCGGCTTCGTCGTCAGCCTCGAGATCCGCGCGAGCGCGGTGACCGAGCACGCCGACGTCGTCCTGCCGGTCGCGCCGGCCGCCGAGAAGGCCGGCCGCTTCGTGACGTGGGAGGGTCGCCGCCGTCCGTTCGACCTGACGCTCACCAGCACCGGCGCGCTGACCGACGCGCCGCGTGCTCGATTCGCTCGCCGAGGAGCTCGATGTCGACCTCGGCCTGCCGACGTCGACGTCGCCCGCGCACGAGCTGCTGCGCGCTCGGGTCCGGGCACGGCCCGGGTCAGCGCCCCGGCGGTGGCGGCCGCGGCGGCCGCGGCGCCCGCGTCCGGGCAGGCCGTGCTGGCCACCTGGCACGAACTGCATCGACGCCGGCCGGATGTCGGACGGCGACGAGAACCTGGCCGGCACCGCCAAGCCGGCCCGCGCGATCCTGTCGGCAGCCACCGCGGCCGCGGCTCGGAGTCGCCGACGGCGACCAGCTCACGCGTCAGCACCAGCACGGCGTCGATCACCGTCCCGGCGTCATCGGCGCGGTCGCCGACGGAGTCGTCTGGCTGCCGACCAACGCCCGCGGCTGCGCGGTCCGCGTCGCCGCTCGGCGTCACGGCCGGCGCGATCGTCACCATCGCGCGCGCCGACGCGCCACCGGTCGTCGGACTGTCCGGAGGTGCCGGCATGAGCGTCGCCGCCGCCGTCACGACCTCGGATGTCGTCCCGGGCTTCGGCGACCAGCCGCTCTGGCTCATCCTGATCAAGGTCCTCGGCGTCTTCGTGTTCCTCGTCGTCATGACGCTGTTCTCGATCGTGTTCGAGCGCAAGGTCGTCGGCCGGATGCAGAACCGCATCGGCCCGAACCGGGTCGGCCCGTGGGGCATCCTGCAGTCGCTGGCCGACGGCGTGAAGCTGGCCTTCAAAGAAGAGATCATCCCGCTGCTGGCCGACAAGCCGGTGTACTTCCTGGCGCCGATCCTCTCGGCGGTGCCGGCCTTCGTGGCCTTCTCGGTGATCCCGTTCGGCCCGACGGTCTCGATCTTCGGCCACCACACCGCCGCTGCAGCTGACCGACCTGCCGGTCGGCGTGCTGCTCGTCTTCGCCTGCTCGTCGCTCGGGGTCTACGGCATCGTGCTGTCGGGCTGGGCGTCCGGCTCGACCTACCCGCTGCTCGGTGGTCTGCGCTCGGCCGCGCAGATGATCTCCTACGAGGTCGCGATGGGCCTGTCGATCGCGGCGGTCTTCGTCTGGTCCGGGCACGATGTCGACCTCCGGCATCGTCGCCGCGTCAGGATCATCGCTGGTACGTGACGTCGCCGCTGTTCATCTCGTTCTGCATCTACGCGATCGCGATCGTCGGTGAGACCAACCGGGCCCCGTTCGACCTGCCCGAGGCCGAGTCCGAGCTGGTCGGCGGCTTCCACACCGAGTACTCGTCGTTCAAGTTCGCGATGTTCTTCCTCGCCGAGTACATCAACATGGTCACCGTCTCGGCGCTGGCCACGACGCTGTTCCTCGGCGGCTGGCACGCGCCGTGGGGCCTGCACGCCATCTGGTCGGGCTGCAACTCCGGCTGGTACCCGATGATCTGGTTCGTCATCAAGGTCGTCATCATCATCTTCGTTTTCGTCTGGCTGCGCGGCACGTTGCCGCGTATGCGCTACGACCAGTTCATGCACCTGGGCTGGAAGGTGCTGATCCCGCTCAACCTGGTGTGGATCATGCTCGTGTCGGCTGTCCACGTATTCCGCAGACCGCGGCTGGCCCTGGTACGAGACGGCGTTCGCCATCGGTATACCCGTCGTGGTCATCGGGGCGTCGTGGGTCGTTCTCGTCCGAGGGTGCGCGTCAGCGTCGCGAAGCGAACGACGCTCGACGACGAAGAGATCGAGGCCCGCCTCGGCCCGACGTTCCCGACCCCGCCGATGAACCTGGTGATCCCGAAGACGCCGAAGGTCGCGCGGGTCACGCGCGCCCGGGCGTCGCTGCCGCGAGCTCAACGACGGGCCGACCGTGGTCCAGGACGAAGGCGATGACGATGCCTGACAACACCGCCGGCGCCCAACGTCCTCGGCTTTGCCAAGGGCTTCGGGTTGACCTTCACGACCATGTTCAAGAAGGTCTTCACCGAGCAGTACCCGTTCGACATCTATCCGACCGCGCCGCGCTATCACGGTCGGCACGTGCTCAACCGGCACCCGGACGGCCTCGAGAAGTGCGTCGGCTGCGAGCTGTGCGCCTGGGCCTGCCCGGCCGACGCGATCTACGTCGAGGGTGGCGACAACACCGACGACCGAGCGCTACTCACCCGGCGAGCGCTACGGCGCGGTCTACCAGATCAACTACCTGCGCTGCATCTTCTGCGGCCTGTGCATCGAGGCCTGCCCGACCCGTTCGCTCACGATGAGCAACGAGTACGAGCTGGCTTTGGACAACCGGCAGGACCTGATCTACACCAAGGATCAGCTGATGGCTCCGCTGCTTCCCGGCATGGAGGCCCCGCCGCACCCGATGCGCCTGGGCGACGACGAGAAGGACTACTACACCATCGCCTCGCAGGCCCCGCTGCAGCAGGGCGAGCCGCAGAGCACTGCGAATGTGGCCGGCAAGCCGATCACCGGCCGCGCCATCGAGGTCGGAAGGCACCACGGATGAGCGCGACTCTCGCGGCCGCGCCGCTGATGCACGGGGACGTGCCGCTCGGTGAGGCCGTGTCGTTCTGGATCCTCGGCCCGATCGCCCTCGCCGGCGGACTCGGCATGGTGCTCTTCCGCAACGCCGTCCATTCGGCGCTGTCGCTCGCCGCCACGATGATGTGCCTCGGCGCGATGTACATGGTCGAGCAGGGGCCGTTCATCGGCTTCGTGCAGATCATCGTCTACACCGGCGCGATCATGATCCTGTTCCTGTTCGTGCTGATGCTGGTCGGCCGCGATTCCTCCGACTCGATCGTCGAATCGCTGCGCGGCCAACGGTGGGCCGCCGCGCTGTTCGGGCTCGGCGTTCGCGCTGCTGGTCGACGCTCGGCCGTCGGCCGGGCGTTCAAGGACATCAAGCCGGTCAACCTCGACGGCCAGAACGCCGGCGGCACCAACGTGCAACTCGCTCGCCGCGCTCGATCTTCACCAAGTACCTGTTCGCGTTCGAGCTCGACCTCGGCGCTGCTCATCGTCGCCGCGGTCGGCGCCATGGTGCTCGCGCACGTCGAGCGCGACGGCCCAAGCCCACGCAGAAGCAGGCCGCCCGCGAGCGCATCCGGTCGGGCCGCCCGCAGCCGTTGCCCGGCCCCGGCGTGCTGTCCTCCGGCAACTCGATCGGAACGCCGGCGCTGCTGCCCGACGGCACGCTCGTCCGAGGAGTCGGTGCATCGGCCTCGACGCCCGGCGATCCGCGAGCTCGCCGGGAGGTCTGGACGATGACCCCGACCTACTACCTGGTGCTCTCGGCGCGCCCTGTTCACGATCGGCGCGGTCGGCGTGCTCGTGCGCCGCAACGCGATCGTCGTGTTCATGTGCGTCGAGCTGATGCTCAACGCCGTGAACCTGACGCTGGTCACGTTCTCGCGCATCAACGGCTCCTCGACGGCCAGATCATCGCGTTCTTCGTCATGGTCGTGGCCGCCGCCGAGGTCGTCGTCGGCCTCGCGATCATCATGTCCATCTTCCGCACCCGGCGGTCGGCATCGGTCGACGATGCCAACCTGCTCAAGTACTGAGGAGCCCAGCTCGATGATCGTCGACTGCCGCTCACGGCGTGCAGATCGCACGCCTGGCTGCTGGTCGCGCTTCCCGCGCTCTCGGCCGCGGTTCTGCTGATCGGTCGGCAAGCGCACCGACAAGTGGGGCACCTGCGTCGGCGCCGCTCGTCCCGGTCGCGCTGTTCATCTACAGCCTGTCTCTGTTCTTCTCGGTCAAGGGGCGGCACGGGCAACCGCGAGATCAACCGGCACCTGTTCGCCTGGGTCGCCGGTCGGCAGCTTCAAGGTCGACGTCGGCTTGCTGCATCGACCCGTTGTCGCTGATCTTCGTCCTGCTGATCACCGGGGTCGGCTCGCTGATCCACATCTATGCGGTCGGCTATATGGCGCACGACCCGGGCCGGCGCCGCTTCTTCGGCTACTTCAACCTGTTCGTCGCGGCGATGCTGCTGCTCGTGCTGGCCAACAACTACCTGCTGCTCTACGTCGGCTGGGAAGGCGTGGGCCTCGCGTCCTACCTGCTCATCGGCTTCTACTACGACCGTCCGTCGCGGCCACCGCCGCGCAAGAAGGCGTTCATCGCCAACCGCGTCGGTGACGTCGGCCTGTCGATCGCGATCATGATGATGTTCGCCTACTTCGGCACGACCTCGCTTCAGCGGCGTCTTCGCGCACTTCGGCGCCGGCGGCAACGCGAGCAAGGGCGTCGCCGCCGCGATCGGGCTGATGCTGCTGCTCGGCGCCTGCGGCAAGTCCGGCCAGTTCCCGCTGCAGACCTGGTTGCCCGACGCCATGGAGGGCCCGACCCCGGTCTCGGCCCTGATCCACGCCGCGACGATGGTCACCGCCGGCGTCTACCTCATCGCCCGCTCGTCGCCGATCTTCAACGCCTCGCAGGCGGCCCGCACGGTCGTCACCATCATCGGTGCGATCACGCTGCTGCTACGGCTGCATCTGCGGCTGCGCCCAGGACGACCTCAAGAAGGTGCTGGCCTATTCGACGGTCAGCCAGATCGGCTACATGTTCCTCGCCGTCGGCCTCGGCCCCGGCATGTACGCGATCGGCATCATCCACCTGCTCGGCCACGGCTTCTTCAAGGCCGCCCTGTTCCTCTCGGCCGGTTCGGTCATGCACGCGATGAACGACAAGATCGACATGCGCCGGTTCGGCGGCCTGCGAACAGTCATGCCGATCACGTTCGTCGTCTTCCTCTGCGGCTACCTGGCGATCATCGGCTTCCCGCTGCTGACCGGCTTCTGGACGAAGGACAAGATCATCGAGGATGCGCTTCGACAAGGGCGGCACGTCCGGCTGGATCCTCGGCATCGTCGCGCTTGCTCGGCGCCGGCCTGACCGCGTTCTACATGACCCGCGCGCTGTTCATGACGTTCTTCGGCGAGAAGCGCTGGGAGGAGGACGTGCACCCGCACGAGTCGCCGAAGATCATGACGATCCCGATGGCGATCCTGGCCGTCGCGGCTCGCTGGTCGGCGGGTACCTGCTCGTCGTCAACGGTGGCGTCGCGCACTGGCTGGCGCCGTCGGTCGGCGCGGCGACCGAAGGCCGCGCACCCGCTCAACAAGTGGTGCTCGGCTCGATCACGCTGGCGGTCGTCGCGCTCGGCGTCGGCGGTCGCCTACGTCGTGTTCGGCCAGCGACCGGTGCCGGCCAGTCCAGCCGGTGGGCGTCTCGGTCGTCACCACCGCCGCCCGCAAGAACCTCTACGCCGACGCCTTCAACGAGGCGGTGCTGATGCGTCCCGGCCAGTGGCTCACGCGGGCGCTGGTCTTCTTCGACAACAAGGGCGTGGACGGCACGGTCAACGGCCTGGCCGCCGGCCTCGGCGGCGGATCGGGCCGGTTGCGGCGAACGCAGACCGGCTTCGTCCGCAGCTACGCGCTGTCGATGCTCGGCGGATCCGTCGCCGTCCTCGCGGTGCTGCTGGCGGTGCGGTTCTCATGAGCACGACAGCCGTCATCGACGTGCGTCGCTGCGCGGCACTGACGTGCCTGAGCCTGCCGCTGGTCGGCGTCGTCGCTGCGTCGGTGATCACGTTCGCGCTTCCGCAGGCGCAGGCCGAACTGGCCAAGCAGCTCGCGCTCGCCTTCTCGCTGGCCACGTTGGTGTACGCGATCATCGTCGCGGCTCAAGTTCGACGACCGACCGGGCGCCGCGCTTCCAGTTCAACGCGCAGCTGGATCGTGGATCAAGGCGTTCGGCGTGCACATCTCCTTCGGGGTCGACGGCATCGCGCTGGTCCTCGTCGCGATGGCGGTCGTGCTCGTCCCGTGCGTGATCCTCGCGTCCTGGAACACCTTCGACAGCGCGGACGGGGCCGAGGAGGCCGATGCACCGGAGCGCAATGTCGCCGGCCTTCTTCGGGCTGATCCTGCTGCTCGAGTTCTTCATGGTCGGCGTGTTCACCGCGACCGACGTGTTCCTGTTCTACGTGTTCTTCGAGGCGATGCTCGTCCCGATGTACTTCATCATCGGCAGCTTCGGCGGCCCGCGCCGCCAGTACGCCGCGATGAAGTTCTTCCTGTACTCGCTCGTCGGCGGCCTGCTCATGCTCGCGTCGGTGATCGGGCTCTACATCACGTCCGGCAAGAGCACCTTCGCGATTCAGCCGACCTCATCGGCAGCGTTCCGAGCGGCACCACGCAGAAGCTGGCTGTTCCTCGGCTTCTTCATCGCCTTCGCGATCAAGGCGCCGCTCGTCCCGTTCCACACCTGGCTGCCGGACGCCGGCGCCGAGGCGCCCGCCGGCGGCGCGGCGCTGCTCGTCGGCGTGCTCGACAAGGTCGGCACCTTCGGCTTCCTGCGCTACTGCCTGCCGCTGTTCCCGCAGGCGTCGCGATACTTCGCGCCGACGATCCTGATCCTGTCGGTGATCGGCATCCTCTACGCCGCGTTGCTCGCGATCGGCCAGCGCGACATGAAGCGGCTGGTCGCGTACACGTCGATCGCGCACTTCGGCTTCATCGGCATCGGCATCTTCGCCTTCACGACGCAGGGCGGCAGGGCGCGGTGCTCTACATGGTCAACCACGGTCTCTCGACCGGCCTGCTCTTCCTCGTCGTCGGCATGCTGATCTCGCGCGGCAAGAGCCGACTCGTGTCGCGACTACGGCGGCGCCGCCAAGGTGACGCCGTTGCTCGGCCGGCGTGTTCCTGCTGGCCGGACTGTCGGCGCTCGCGCTGCCGGGCATGAGCACGTTCATCAGCGAGTTCCTCGTGCTGGTCGGCACCTTCACCCGGCACAAGGGCCTGGCGATCCTGGCGACCACCGGCATCATCCTGGCCGCGCTGTACGTGCTGATCCTCTATCAGCGCACGATGCAGGGCACCGTCAGTGAGAAGGTCAAGAAGTTCCGCGACCTCACGCTGCGCGAAGGCCTGGCCGTCGGACCGCTGATCGCGTTGATCGTCTTCCTCGGGGTCTACCCGAAGCCGATCACTCGACATGATCAACCCGGCGATCAAGTACACGCTGCACGACGTCGGCAAGACCGATCCGACTACCGAAGTCCGGCACGGCCGCTGGAGGAATCGAAGTGAGCGCCGCCGCTGGCCGCCGCATCGCTGCCCACGATCCAGTACCCGGGGCTGGCCTACGCACGCGGTGATGCCGATCTTCATCGTTCTCGGCGCGGCGCTGCTCGGCGTGCTCGCCGAGGCGTTCGTCGCCGCGCGAGCTGCGCTTCCCGACCCAGGTCGCGATCACCATCGGCGGCCTGCTGGCCGCCTTGGTCGACCTCGCGTTCATCCGTCACGGCACAGCCTGGTCACGGCCAAGGACGCGATCGCGATCGACGGCGCGGGACTGTTCATCCAGGGCACGATCCTCGTCCTGGCGATCCTGTCGGTGCTGCTGATCGCCGAGCGCACGCGTCGAGGTCGGCGGCCCGATCGTGGCGCAGGCCGCGGTCGTCGTCGGCTCACCGCGCGACCGCCAGCTGGCGACGAGCGAGCGGGTGCAGACCGAGGTCTTCCCGCTGTCGCTCTTCGCGGTCGGCGGCATGTTGATCTTCCCGGTGGCGAACAACCTGCTGCTGATGTTCATCGCGCTCGAGGTGCTGTCGCTGCCGCTCTACCTGATGGCCGGCCTGGCTCGCCGGCGGCGCCTGCTGTCGCAGGAAGCCGCGGTCAAGTACTTCCTGCTCGGTGCGTTCGCCTCGGCGTTCTTCCTGTACGGCCTGGCGCTGCTGTACGGCTACGCCAACTCCGTCGATCTGCCGCAGATCCTGGCCGCCGCGTCGAACTCGAACAAGCCCGACGTGCTGCTCTACGCGGGGCTGGCCCTGCTGATCGTCGGTCTGCTGTTCAAGGCGGGCATCGCCCCGTTCCACAGCTGGACGCCGGACGTCTACCAGGGTTCGCCGACCGCCGTCACGGCGTTCATGGCCTCGTGCACCAAGGTCGCCGCGTTCGGTGCTATCGCGCGGGTGCTGTACGTCGGCTTCTCAACCACGCGCTGGGACTGGCGCCCGATGATCTGGGCCGTGGCGATCGCGTCCATGGCCGTCGGCGCGATCTTCGGCCTGACCCAGACCGACATCAAGCGGGTGCTGGCGTATTCGTCGATCGCGCACGCCGGCTTCATCCTGGTCGGCCTGTTGTCGCTCGACCAAGGACGGCCTGTCGAGCACGCTGTTCTACCTCGCCACCTACGGGCTTCACCACGGTCGCCGCCTTCGGCGTGGTGACGCTCGTGCGCGACGCGGACGGCGAAGCCACGCATCTGTCGCAGTGGTCGGGCCTGGCCCGGAAGAGCAAGACGCTCGCCGCGGTGGTGACGCTGTTGCTGCTGTCGATGGCCGGCATCCCGCTGACGTCCGGGTTCATCGGCAAGTTCTACGTGTTCCGGGCCGCCTATCACGAGGCCGCGCCGCTGGTCGTGATCGCGCTGGTCTCGTCGGCCATCACGGCCTTCTTCTACCTGCGCATCATCGTCCTCATGTACTTCGCCGAGCCCCCGGAGAACGGTCCGACGGTCTCGATCCCGGGCGTCTTCACCGGGGTGTCGCTGTCCGTGGCCACCGGTCTGACCATCCTGCTGGGCATCGCGCCCCAGCCGCTGCTCGACCTCGCCGGACATGCGGCCACACTGGTCGGGTGACCGCTAATCCGCTGGGCCTCGATTTCGACGACCCGTCGTTCGAGGCATCCGTCCGCGGCGGTCTCGCGGCGATCGAGTCCGCCCTGGCCGAGGCGGTGCGCTCCGACGACGCGTTCGTCGCCGGCGTGGCTCGTCACCTCGTCGATGCCGGGGGCAAGCGGTTCCGCCCGATGGTCAGCGTGTTGGCCGCGCACTTCGGCGATGCGGACGAACCGGCGGTCACCCAGGCCGCGGTCGTCGTCGAATTGACGCACCTCGCCACGCTGTACCACGACGACGTGATGGACGAGGCGGCCGTGCGGCGCGGCGCCCTGTCGGCGAACACCCGGTGGACGAACACGATCGCGATCCTGACCGGCGACTTCCTGTTCTCGCGGGCGTCGGACATCCTCGCCGACCTCGGGCCGAACGCCGTGCGGATCCAGGCCCGCACGTTCGGCCGGCTGGTCACCGGCCAGATCCACGAGACGGTCGGGGCCGCCGAGGACGCCGACCCCATCGAGCACTATCTGGCCGTGCTCGCTGACAAGACCGGATCGTTGATCGCGACGGCCGCGGAGTTCGGATCGATGTTCGCCGGGGTCGGCGCGGACGACGTCGACACCCTGCGCCGCTTCGGGGAACAGATCGGCGTCGCCTTCCAGCTGTCCGACGACATCATCGACATCACCTCGGCATCGACGGAGTCGGGCAAGACGACGGGTACCGATCTGCGCGAGGGCATCCTCACCCTGCCGGCGCTGTACGCACTGCGGTCCGACGACCCGGCCGGCGCGCGCCTGCGCGAGCTTGTCGCGCGGCCGCTGCCCGACGACGCCGATCACGTCGAGGCCCTGACGCTCCTGCGCGAGTCCGACGCGCTCGCCGAGGCCCGCAAGACGCTGCAGAGTTACGCCGACGCCGCCCGCGAGATGCTCGGACAGCTGCCGGACGTGCCGGCCCGCGCCGCACTCGGCGCCCTCACCGACCTGGTGATCGTCCGCACCGGTTGAGATCCGCTCTCACCACCCGACGTTGATACGCATCGCCCGCTTTTGCGTGCGCTCGCTATGAGGGTCGCCCCGTTCAGGCGAGCGACGCTGCGAGCTGCTCGAGCAGATCGAAACCCTCCTGGACGCCGCCTTCCATGCCGGAGTCGACGTGCAGATCTCGCCACTGCTGCGACGAATGCTCGACGAGCAGGCGCAGCGTCGTCCGGCCGCCCGTCGACTCGAACGTGACGGTGTTGAGCGCCTGTTCGTCGGGAATCGTCTCGAAGACCTCGGTGCTGACGATCCGTTCGTCCGTCACGACCTCGCGATACTCACCGTGGAACGCGACCACGAAGCCGCCATTGGCGGTCATCACGTATCGCCACCGACCCCCGACGCGCAGATCGACGTCGACGAGAGTGACGACCCCGCGTTGCCCGGCCCACCAGCGCTTGATCAGCTCGGGCGTGGTCCAGGCCCGGTAGACCAGGTGCCGCGGAGCGTCGAATTCGCGGGTGATCATGATCTGGTCGTCGGCCGGGAGAGTCACCACGGCCGTGCCGGTGCTCGTCATTCGTTTGCCTCTCCATCAGTTGTCGTCGTCGCCAGCTCGTCCAGCACCAGTTCGTCGAGTACCGCGTCGAGTCGGTCGAAACGCTCGGTCCAGGTGCTCGCGAAGGTCCCGACCCAGTCATGGATGGCGCGCAACGGTTCGCTGTTGAGCCGGTAGAAGCGGCGGCGGCCCGCGTCACGCACGTCGACCAGCCCGACCTCGCGCAGGACCCGCAGGTGCTTCGACACGACCGGTTGGGCCAGCCCCAGCTCGTCGACGAGGTCGTTGACGGGTCGTTCGCCGCCAGACAACCGCTCGAGGATCTCGCGGCGGCGCGGTTCCGCGACAGCGTTGAACGCGTCGGTTGTTGTCGCCGCTCGAGCCATGGCGCAATCATATGCCGATAACGGTATACGTCAATGCTGAAGTCAACGGAAGCGGCCGGGGTCGACTCAGCCCGGTGCGCCCGCGGGTTCTTCGGCCGGACGGCGGGATGCCCGGACGCCGTCGACGGTGAGGACGACCAGCGCGATCCAGACCAGACCGAAGCCGGCCCACCGCGCGAGCGGCATCTTCTCGTGATCGATTCCGATGCCGACCCCGAACTGCAGGATCGGGGTCAGGTACTGCAGCATGCCCATCGCCGACAGCGGCAACCGGCGGGTCGCCGCGCCGAAGAACAGCAACGGGATCGCCGTGACGACGCCGGTGCCTACGAGCAGCGCCGTGTTGCCGACGCCGTGACGTCCGAACACCAGTGACCCGTTCGCGGCGATGACGCCGATCGTGATCAGTGCGGGCACGCCATCGTCCCGGTCTCGATCGCGAGCGACTCGAGCGCGCCGGCCGACGACCCGCTTCTTCACGAAGCCGTACAGACCGAACGACGCGGCCAGCGTCAGCGCGATCCAGGGCAGCCGGCCGTAGTCGATGGTCAGGACGACGATCGCCGACGACGCGATGCCGACCGCCGCCCACTGGACGCCGACGCAGCCGCTCATGCAGCACCACCACGCCCAGCAGGATCGTGAACAGCGGGTTGATGAAGTAGCCGAGGCTGGTCTCGACGACGTGGCCGGCGTTGACGCCCCAGATGTAGACGCCCCAGTTGACCGTCACGAAGCACCGCGGCGAGCGACAGCAGCCAGCGTTTGCGACGGTCGGCGATGACCGCTCGCGTCGCGCCCCAGCTGTTCGTCCGCCACAACAGCAGGGCCACGAAGACCAACGACCAGATCATCCGCATGGCGAGGATCTCGACCGCGCCGGCCGGCTTCAGCCACGGCCAGTAGAGCGGGAACAGCCCCCACAGGAAATAGGCGCTCGTCCCGTAGAGCAGGCCGCGGCGGATGTCGTCGCGTCCCGCGCCATGTCGTCGCGTCCCACGCCGACGTCGTCGCGTCCCGCGCCAATGTTTTCGCGTCCCGCGCCGATGTCGTCGCGTCCCGCGGCCGCTCCCACTGAGCGCTCGGCCACGACGACTCACTCTAGCCGCGCCCGGCCCGCGGTCACCGAGCCGATCAGTGACCGCCGGACTGGTCGGCTAGTGGATTTGCTGGGCGAGCTTCAGCAGGACGATCAGGTCGTCGTTCTGCAGGCCGCTGTACAACTCGGTCGAGGTGTCCATGATCGATCGAAGCGGGTTCACGTACCACTTGCCGGCCGACTCGCTGGTGTCGACGCCGATGTTCGGCAGTCCCTGGGCGAGATGCTCGAACGCGGTGACCTGCTCGGGCGTCAGCTTCTGCGAGAACGCACCCGACGACTCGAGCTCGTTGACCAGATCGTTGCCGCAGTACTTCTTGGTCGTCCCCGACGCGTCGATCTGGATGCAGTCGCTGTCGAGCGTGATCGTCACCGACTGACCGTCTTCGGTGACGGTCGCGCTGTGGAAGAGCACTCGCTTGCCGCCGGTGATGTCGGTCGTCGTGAGCTGCAGATTGCTGATCTTGACGGCCGAACCGAAGCCGCTGCTGCTGTTGCCGAGCGCGCTCGCGACCTCGGTGCCGTAGTCGTGGAGCACGGCCATCTCGTCGGGAGAGGTCAGTTCGACGGCCTTCTGGCCGTTGCCCGCCGCGAGGGCGTCGATGAACTGGGTGACCGCATCCTGCGCGGACGCGGCCCCGGCCGCGCCGATGTAGTCGCTCGCGGTCGGCGCCCCGCCGCCGGCAACCATGTCGTACGACGCGACCGTGTAGAGGATGCTCGGGTACCAGGACGATCCGACCTTCTGCGTCGCGATCTGGATCGGCTCGCCGGTCATGCGTACCACTTGGGCGAGATCGACCGTCGCCGGTCCGCTGGCCGGTGGCAGGCCGTGCGGGAACAGCGCCTTGACGAATTCGTCGGTGAGCGGCAGCTTCGACAGGTCGGTGTTGACCGTGATCGTTCCGCCGGTCAACCGGACGACGCGCACGTGGTCGTTCACGACCTGGTCCTGGCTCTGGAACGTCAGCCCGGTCGCCGAGACGTTGAATGCGGTCACGTTCGACGCGTCGGCGTTCGACCTCAGCACGTGCAGCCGCTTCTCCTGGGTGATCTCGTCCTCGAACGGATTGAGCAGCGCGTCCCGCTCGCCGGGGGCCAGGTCGTCGAGCACGCCGAGAAGGTCCGACTTGTTCAGGTCGCCGACGAACGTCTTGACGGCGGCCTGCGGGCTGCTGCCGCCACCGCCGGACTGCTGCGAAACGGCGACGTAGGTCGCCGTGCCACCGCCGACGAGCACGACCGCGACCGCGGCCGCGAGCAGCGCCGGCCCGCGACGCTTGCGGGGCGGTGTCCAGGTCGGCTGCACGGCGCCGAGGTAGTCCCACGAGCCGGTCGGCTGCTGCGGCTGGTACATCGGCGCCCCGGCCGGCGGATAACCGCCACCGGACTGCTGCGGCGGGTACGGCGGCGCGGGCTGGTAGGTCGGCATCCCCGGTGCGTAGCCGGCGCCGACCTGGTAGGGATTCGGCGCGTACGTCGGCTGGGTTGCGCCAGCTGGTATGGCTGCGCCGGCTGGTATGGCTGCGCCGGCTGGTATGGCTGCGCCGGCTGGTATGGCTGCGCCGGCTGGTATGGCTGCGGGGGTTGATACTGCTGACCGGCCGGCGGCTGATAGCCGTGACCGTTGGCCGGCTGGTCGGCCGTCCACGCGGCCGGCGTCGGGTCCAGCGGACCCGTTCCGGGGGTCGTGGGGGGCTGCGTCATGATTAACTCCCGTATGGCGGTACGTAATTTTCGCGTGAAGTGAGAAGAAGCATAGCGCCAATTAAGGAAATTGCCCCCCCGACGAGGGCGACGGTCGGCCCGACGCGATCCGCGGCGATCTCACCACCACCCGGCGCTCGAAAGGTCGCGACGGCGACGGCACCGGTCACGAGCGCCAGTAGCGCGGCCAGCCCGGCCCCCGTGCGGCGGAAGCCGGCCACAACGGCCACGACAGCCAGCGCCGCGGCCAGCCCCAGGAACGCCCAGGCATCGAGGGCGAATGCCAGCGCGCCGGACGCGTCGAGCAGTCGGCGAAGCAGGCCGGTCGCGCTGTAACTGCTTCGTCCGACCGACCCGGAGCGGACCCACGGAAGGAAGGTCCCGACCACCATGAGCGCGAGACCGGCACACGTCAGGCCGGCCGCGACGCGGCGGCGGGTCATTGCGGGCCGGGCTCCGCGCGCAGCCGGACGTCGGTGAGACTGGGTCGGTTGGGACGGTTGTCGATCTCCATGAACGTCGCCGGCACGCGCAGTGCGTCGAAGCCCAGCCGCCGGTACACCTCGTGGGCGTCACGGGTCGCGAGGATGAAGCGGGGGACCCCCGCCGCCCGCAGTGACTCGACGACCGCGCCGACCATCCAGCTGCCGATGCCCCGTCCGCGCACGCGCTCGTCGACGAAGACGTCGCCGATCCACGCGAAGGACGCCAGGTCGGTGGTGACCCGCGTCAGCGCCACTTGGGCGCCGTCGGGTTCGTACACGCCGAAGCTCTGCGAATTGGCGATCGAGCGTTCGATGGTGGCCCGATCGCGTTCGTTCGCCCAGTACGACGTGGCCAGCCAGGCGCAGATGAGATCGACGTCCAGCCGCGCGCGGTCGTCGGACAGGACGAGCCCGTCCGGCCCGGTGAGTTCGAACACCGCTACAGAACGGTCCAGGTGTCGGCACCGTGCAGCAGGCCCGTCAACGCGTCGTCGCCGACCGGCTGGCTGGCGACGGCGGTTGCGAGCTGGGCGCTCATCAGCCCGTCGTACGTGGGCCGGTTGACGTCGCGGAACACGCCCATCGGCGCGAGCCGGATGTCGGACGACGTGCAGCCGCGACAGCGCGAACGCCTAGGGCCGGGTCGTCGACGTGCGCATCGTGGATGACGACGCGGGGGTCGTCATCGGCGACGTCGTCGGCGACTCTCGAGGCCGCCCGACGCGCTGCGCACGACCGCCTTGGACCCGTCCGAACCGAAGCGCAGCGGCTGGCCGTGCTCCATCCGGATCGTCCAGTCGTCGCGGGTGTCGGCGTCCTTGAGCAGGTCGAAGGCGCCGTCGTTGAAGATGTTGCAGTTCTGGTAGATCTCGACGAGCGCGGTGCCCTGGTGCTCGGCCGCCGCGCGCAGCACCGACGTGAGGTGCTTGCGGTCGGAGTCGAGCGTGCGGGCGACGAACGTCGCCTCGGCGCCGAGCGCGAGCGAGACCGGGTTGAACGGGGTGTCCAGCGAACCGATCGGCGTCGACTTGGTGATCTTGCCGAGCTCGGAGGTGGGGGAGTACTGCCCCTTGGTCAGGCCGTAGATCCGGTTGTTGAACAGCAGGATCTTCAGGTTCACGTTGCGGCGCAGCGCGTGGATGAGGTGGTTGCCGCCGATCGACAGCGCGTCGCCGTCACCGGTGACGACCCACACCGAGAGGTCCGGACGCGAGGTCGACAGGCCGGTCGCGATCGCCGGCGCGCGGCCGTGGATCGAGTGCATGCCGTAGGTGTTCATGTAGTACGGGAACCGCGACGAGCAGCCGATGCCCGAGATGAACACGATGTTCTCGCGGGGGATGCCGAGCTCGGGCATGAAGCCCTGGACGGCGGCGAGGATGGCGTAGTCGCCGCAGCCGGGGCACCAGCGGACCTCCTGGTCGGTCTTGAAGTCCTTGGCCTTGAGCGCCGAGTCGGCGTCCGGCCGTTGGAGGTCACGTCGTCAGACATTGTCGATCACTCCTTGCAGCATCTCGGCGAGCTCGGTCGGCCTTGAACGGCATGCCCGCGCACCTGGGTCACGCTGATCGCGTCGACGAGGTACCTCGCGCGGATCAGCAGCGCCAGCTGGCCGAGGTTCATCTCGGGGATGACGACCTTGTCGTAGCGCGCGAGCACCTCGCCGAGGTTGGCCGGGAACGGGTTGAGGTGGCGCAGGTGGGCCTGCGCGATCGAGCCGCCGGCGCGCCGCAGCTCGCGGCACGCCGCGCCGATCGGGCCGTAGGTCGAGCCCCAGCCGAGGACGAGCACGCGGCGTCGCCGTCGCGGGTCGTCGACCGCGAGCGGCGGGATCGAGCGTGCGATGCCGTCGACCTTGGCCTGCCGGGTGCGGACCATGAAGTCGTGGTTGTCGGGGTCGTAGCTGATGTTGCCGGTCTTGTCGGCCTTCTCGATGCCGCCGACGCGGTGTTCGAGGCCGGGCGTGCCGGGGACCGCCCACGGGCGGGCGAGCGTCTCGGGGTCGCGCAGGTACGGCAGGAACTCGCCGTCCGGTCCGTTCGGCTCGGTGGCGAACTCGACCTGCAGGTCGGGCAGCTCGTCCAATTCCGGGATCCGCCACGGCTCGGAGCCGTTGGCCAGGTAGCCGTCGGACAGCAGGAACACCGGCGTGCGGTAGGTGAGCGCGATCCGAGCCGCCTCGACGGCGGCATCGAAGCAGTCGCCGGGCGACTGGGCGGCGATCGACCGGCACCGGCGCCTCGCCGTTGCGTCCGTACATCGCCTGCAGCAGGTCGGACTGCTCGGTCTTCGTCGGCAGCCCGGTCGACGGACCGCCGCGCTGGATGTCGCAGATCACCAGCGGCATCTCGAGCGACACCGCCAGCCCGATCGTCTCGCCCTTGAGCGCGATGCCCGGGCCGGACGACGTCGTCACGCCGAGCGCCCCGCCGAAGGCCGCGCCCAGCGCCGCGCCGATGCCGGCGATCTCGTCCTCGGCCTGGAACGTTCGAACGCCGAAGCGCTTGTGCTTCGACAGCTCGTGCAGGATGTCGGACGCCGGGGTGATCGGGTACGCGCCGAGGAACAGCGGCAGGCCGGCCCGCTCGCGCCGCCGCGATCAGCCCGTAGGACAGCGCCGTGTTGCCCATGATGTTGCGGTACGTGCCGGCGGCCAGGATGGCCGGCTTCACCTCGTAGGAGACGGCGAAGGCTCTCGGTCGTCTCGCCGTAGTTCCAGCCGGCCTTGAACGCCGCGATGTTCGCGTCGGCGATGTCCGGCTTGTTGGCGAACTTCTTGCGCAGGAAGTCGAGCGTGCCCTCGGTCGGGCGCGGAGTACATCCACGACAGCAGGCCGAGCGCGAACATGTTCTTGCTCCGGCCGGCGTCCTTGCGCGAGAGCTCGGTGCCGGCGAGCGCGTCCAGGGTCAGCTGGGTGAGGTCGATCGCGTGGACGGTGAACTTGTCCAGCGTGCCGTCCTCGATCGGGTTCGAGTTCCAGCCGATGCGCGCCAGCGCCCGGTCGGTGAAGTCGTGGGTGTCGACGATGACGGTGCCGCCCTCGGGCACGATCGTCGAGGTTCGCCTTCAGCGCCGCCGGGTTCATCGCGACGAGCACGTCCGGCCGGTCGCCCGGCGTCAGGATGTCGTGGTCGGCGAAGTGCAGCTGGAAGGACGAGACTCCGGCCAGCGTGCCGGCGGGCGCCCGGATCTCGGCCGGGAAGGCCGGGAAGGTGAAGAGGTCGTTGCCGAAGTTGGCCGTCTCCTGGGTGAAGCGGTCACCGGTCAGCTGCATGCCGTCGCCGGAGTCGCCGGCGATTCGGATGACGACCCGATCAAGCTGCTCGACGTTCTTGGACATGCGCTCGGCCGCCTCCGGCTTCCCGTTCTGGCCTCGCCGCGGACGGCGAGTCGTCGTTGGAGCGGGGCCGCGCCGCCGCGCCGTCCGGGCTTCGAGATGGGCCGTCCGGGCGCGAGCTGGCTGCGAGGCTCCGCAGCGATCAATGGTACGGAGTCGTTGCCGACATGTTTCGTTGCGGTGGCCGATGTCTCGCGGGAGCGCTCGGATCGGCCGCACCGCCCCCGATTAGATCGCGGAGCGGAACGGTTGACGAGTCAAGCGTCCGGATCGTCAGCAATTGTGAGGCGAGTTTCGAGTTCCGAGGTGATGAATGACGATTCACTCGGTAAGAAAGACTCCGAGATCCGTCGGCTTGGCCGATGAATTTTGTCGACAGAGGAGGGGTCGATGAAAGGGGATACTGTGCTTCCCGCATTTGAGCTGGATTGCCGCGATTGGGTCGTAGTGCGACCCGAGGAAGCGGGGTTTCCGGCTGAATTCGATGACGCTCCGATGTTGGCCATGCTGTGCTCGGCCATCGTCGACGGCGAGGGCTTGGGATCGATCACCGCGATCCTGACGCTCGGCCTCGTCGACGCCGACAGCCCGCCGGCCATCTCGGCCGGCGCCGGATGCGTCGCTGCCGAGATCCTCGACCTCGAGCCGGAGGTCGACACGTCGCGCTTCCTGCTCCCGGCGCCCGACGGACAGCTTGCCGTCCTGGCCGAGTTCCGCGTGTCCGGGCGGGTCGAGGCCGAGGCCGAGCGGCGCATCGATGCATTGATGCGCTCGTTCCGGTGGGCCGCATAGCGCTTTCTTTCGATAGCTGAAGCAATTATTTCGGTGATCCCGTCAGCTCGACCAATTCGCCCATTCGGCGCTCATCATGTTTCTCTGCGCCAATAGTCGCCTGCCGAATTGAAGCGCAGCGTCTCCCGGGTGCTGGCCTGGGAACGTCTCGGGCCTGTTCGAGCGTTGGCTTCACGTGCATTCGACCACCAATGGACTCAAGACCGCCGTGCTCCTCGGCGCGCTCGCCGCACTGCTCATCGGCGGCGGCGGCCTGATCGCGGGCCGCAACGGCCTGCTGATCGGGCTGGTTCTCGCGCTCGCCATCAACGGCTTCAGCTACTTCGCGTCCGACCGGATCGCGCTCGCGTCGATGCGGGCGCGGCCGGTCAGCGAGGCCGAGCAACCCGTCATCTACGCGATCGTCCGCGAGCTGGCCACGGACGCCCACCAGCCGATGCCGCGCCTGTTCGTCGCGCCGACGATGCAGCCGAACGCGTTCGCCACCGGCCGCAACCCGCGCCACGCGGCGGTGTGCTGCACCGAGGGCATCCTGCAGATCCTCGATCGCCGCGAGCTGCGGGCCGTCCTGGGTCACGAGCTGTCTCACGTCTACAACCGCGACATCCTCATCTCCTCGGTCGCCGGCGCGATCGCGTCCTGCATCACGTACGTAGCGAACTTCGCGATCTTCTTCGGGGGCTCCGACGACCGTGATCGCAACCCGGCGGCCGAACTGCTGATGCTGTTCCTCGGACCGCTCGCCGCCGGACTGATCCAGCTCGCGATCAGCCGGTCCCGCGAATACCAGGCCGACGAATCCGGCGCGAAGCTGTCCAACGACCCGCTCGCGCTGGCCAGCGCGCTGCGCAAGTTGCAGGCCGGCACCGCGGCGATGCCGCTGCAGCAGGCGCCCGGGCTCGTTTCGGCCAGTCACATGATGATCGCGAACCCGTTCCGCGGGCAGGGCGTGACGAACCTGTTCTCGACGCACCCGCCGATGGATCAGCGGATCGCCCGCCTACAGCGCCTGGCCGAGGAAGACCCGCGGTACTGGAAGTAGAAAGTCAGCGGTCGCGATGCGCCGCTGCGACCGCCATCACGTACTGGCCGTAGCCGGACTTCGCCAACGCCTCGCCCAGGCGGTAGGCCTGCGCCGCATCGATGAAGCCCTGCCCGAGGGCGATCTCTTCGAGACAGGCGATGCGGACACCTTGGCGATGCTCGAGCACCTGGACGAACTGGCCGGCCTCGAGCAGCGAGTCGTGCGTGCCCGTGTCGAGCCACGCTGTGCCGCGCCCGAGGTCGACGAGCCGCGCGTCGCCGCGTTCCACGTAGACGTTGTTGAGGTCGGTGATCTCCAGCTCGCCGCGCGCGGACGGCGCGAGCCCGGCGGCGATCTCGATGACATCGTTGTCGTAGAAATAGAGGCCGGTCACCGCGATGTTCGAGCGCGGCGCGGCCGGCTTCTCGACAATCGAAATCAGTCGGCCGGACGGGTCGGCTTCGGCGACGCCGTACCGCTGCGGGTCGCTGACCTGGTACCCGAAGAGCAGGCACCCGCTGGTCAACGCCGCTCCGGCGCCGAGCAGCCCGCCGAGGCCGTGCCCGTAGAAGATGTTGTCGCCGAGCACGAGGGCCGCGGTGTCGGTGCCGACGTGCTCGCGTCCGATGATGAACGCCTCGGCGAGCCCGTTCGGCGCGGGCTGCGCCGCGTAGGTGAGGTTCAGGCCCAGATCGCTACCGTCGCCGAGCAGCCGGACGAACTGATCCTGGTCGTGCGGAGTGGTGATGATCAAGATGTCGCGGATACCGGCCAGCATCAGCGTCGACATCGGGTAATAGATCATCGGCTTGTCGTAGACCGGCAGCAGCTGCTTGCTGACTGCCCGCGTGATCGGGTGCAGCCGCGTGCCGGAGCCGCCGGCCAGCACGATGCCCTTCACGGTCAGCTCACGATAGTTCGTGAACTGCAGGGCGACGCCGACGTCCGCGCCCTTGAGCAATGCGATCACGGTCTGCAGATCGTCCTTCTTCTTCGCCGACACCCGCAGCTGGTCGCCCTGGATCTGCGCCTGCACGCCCTTCGGGCCCTCGTCCCGGATCAGCTTCGCGATCTTCTTGGCCTTCTCCTGGTCGATGCCCTGCTGCAGCGAGCAGGTGATGACGTACTGCTTGCCCGACTGCTTCGGCTCGCCCGCGTCCAGCGACTTCAGCGAGATCGAACGCTTGACGAGCTTCTCCTTGAACACGTCGAGCGCCGCGGCGGCCCGCTCCTCCGTGTCGGACTTGATCGTGACGCTGAGCTCGCCGGCTCGCGACGATCGAGGTGTTGGTCCCGCGGAAGTCGAAACGCTGGGCGACTTCCTTCGACGCCTGGTTCAGCGCGTTGTCGACCTCCTGCTCGATCGATCTTGCTGACGACATCGAAAGACGGATCGGCCATCGTTCGCACTACCTCCTGATCGTGACGCCCGACGCGGGCGTGCTCGCCCGACGTATCGAGCTCGGCCTCGACGTTAGCGGAGGGGGCAAACCGATGCGGAGGCGGACGCGTGTGCCGTGTAGTCTCTTGCGCTGTTGCCGGTATCGCCGGCGACAGCTCGGCACAGCGCACGGCGGGTTGCCCGAGTGGTCAAAGGGAGCGGTCTGTAAAACCGCCGGCTCAGCCTACGTTGGTTCGAACCCAACACCCGCCACCAGCATCCGAGGCCTCGGGCCCGGGTCCACATACGACATGCCACTCAACCGCTACCGGCGCCCGCGCGACACCAACTCCTGAACCGGCCGTTGTCGGGTTTCACTCACCAGACTCATAAGTTCTCACCACGGGTTGCACGCTCGCTACCGCCCGTGCATACTCGGCGGTGGCCCAGGTGATCGTTCCCCCGTGCGATCACCTGGGCTTTGGGCTGCCCCGTGAGGGTTCGCGATGGCCGAATCGAGCGCGGCGTCAGCTGGACGGGCGGCGGCCGATCTTGCTGCCGAGCCAGACCAGCGGGTCGTACTTGCGGTCGGCCACGCGCTCCTTCATCGGGATCAGCGCGTTGTCGGTGATCTTGATGTGCTCGGGGCAGACCTCGGTGCAGCACTTGGTGATGTTGCACATAGCCCAGGCCGTGCTCCTCCTGCGCCGCGTGCCTGCCGGTCGCGGCGCGTCCAGCGGGTGCATGTCCAGCTCGGCGATCCGCATCAGGAAGCGCGGCCCGGCGAAGGCCTCCTTGTTCTCCTCGTGGTCGCGCACCACGTGGCAGGTGTCCTGGCACAGGAAGCACTCGATGCACTTGCGGAACTCCTGCGAGCGCTCGACGTCCACCTGCTCCATCCGGTACTCGCCGGGCGCCAGGTCCGGCCGGCGGCGCGAAGGCCGGCACCTCGCGGGCCTTCTTGTAGTTGAACGACACGTCGGTGACCAGGTCCCGGATCACCGGGAAGGCCCGCATCGGGGTGACGGTGATCGTCTCGTCCTCGGTGAAGGTCGACATCCGGGTCATGCACAGCAGCCGCGGCCGGCCGTTGATCTCGGCGCTGCACGAGCCGCACTTGCCGGCCTTGCAGTTCCAGCGGACGGCCAGGTCGCCGGCCTGGGTGGCCTGCAGCCGGTGGATGATGTCGAGCACGACCTCGCCCTCGTTCACCTCGACGGTGAAGTCGGCGAGGTCGCCGCCGTCGGCGTCGCCGCGCCACACCCGGAACTTGCGCGTCGTAGCTCATGCTCTGCTCCTCCTCGGGACGGGCGGCCGCCAGTTCGGCGTCGGTCAGGTACTTGCGCAGCTCGTCGCGCTCGAACAGCGCGAGCAGGTCCGTCGCGCATCGGCGACATCGGCTGCTCGACGACCTCGACGCCGTCGCCGTCGCCGTGCGACCGAGCAGATCAGGTTCACCTGGCGCCACTCGGGACTCATCGCCGGGAAGTCGTCGCGGGTGTGCCCGCCGCGGCGCTCCTCGCGGATGCAGCGCCGCCCGGGCCACGCACTCGCTGACCACCAGCATGTTGCGCAGGTCGAGGGCCAGGTGCCAGCCCGGGTTGAACTGCCGGTGCCCCTCGACGCCGACCTTGGCGCGCCCGCGCCTTGAGCGCCTGCGAGCTCGCTCCAGCGCCTGCTCGATCTCCTCGGCCTTGCGGATGATGCCGACCAGGTCGTTCATCGTCTGCTGCAGTTCCTGGTGCAGGGTGTACGGGTTCTCGCCGCGCCGTCGGCCGCGTCGAACGGCGCGAGCGCGGCTCGCGGCCGCGGCGTCGAGCTGCGGCCTCGGTCGACCGCCGGGTACGTGCCGCCCAGCGCCGCGACGTACTCGGCGGCGCCGACGCCGGCCCGCCGGCCGAAGACCAGCAGGTCGGACAGCGAGTTGCCGCCGAGCCGGTTCGAGCCGTGCATGCCGCCGGCCGACCTCGCCGGCCGCGAACAGGCCGGGGACGTCTGCGGCGGCCGCGGTGTCCGGATCGACCTCGACGCCGCCCATCACGTAGTGGCAGGTCGGGCCGACCTCCATCGGCTCGGCGGTGATGTCGACGTCGGCCAGTTCCTTGAACTGGTGGTGCATCGACGGCAGCCGCTTGAGGATCTCCTCGGGCGGCGCCGGCGTGGCGATGTCGAGGAAGACGCCGCCGTGCGGTGAGCCGCGGCCGGCCTTGACCTCGGAGTTGATCGCGCGGGCCACCTCGTCGCGCGGCAGCAGCTCCGGCGGGCGCCGGTTGTTGTCCGGGTCGGTGTACCAGCGGTCGGCCTCCTCCTCGGTCTCGGCGTACTGCTCGCGGAACACGTCGGGGACGTAGTCGAACATGAAGCGCTTGCCCTCGGAGTTGCGCAGCACGCCGCCGTCGCCGCGCACCGACTCGGTGACCAGGATGCCCTTGACCGACGGCGGCCAGACCATGCCGGTCGGGTGGAACTGGACGAACTCCATGTTCAGCAGGGTCGAGCCGGCCCGCAGCGCCAGCGCGTGGCCGTCGCCGGTGTACTCCCAGGAGTTCGAGGTGACCTTGAACGACTTGCCGATGCCGCCGGTGGCCAGCACCACGGCCGGCGCCTGGAACAGCACGAACTCGCCCGGTCTCGCGCCAGTAGCCGAACGCGCCGGCGATCGCGCCGTCGTCGTCGCTGCAGCAGCTCGGTGATCGGTGCACTCGGCGAACACCTTCAGCTTGCCGTCGTACGCTCCGGTCTGGCCGGTCGCCTGCGCGTCGTCCTGCTGCAGCGAGACGATCTTCTGCTGCAGGGTGCGGATCAGCTCGAGGCCGGTGCGGTCGCCGACGTGCGCCAGCCGCGGGTACTCGTGGCCGCCGAAGTTGCGCTGGCTGATCTTGCCGTCGGGGGTGCGGTCGAACAGCGCGCCGTAGGTCTCCAGCTCCCAGACCCGCTCCGGCGCCTCCTTGGCGTGCAGCTCGGCCATCCGCCAGTTGTTGAGGAACTTGCCGCCGCGCATGGTGTCGCGGAAGTGGACCTGCCAGTTGTCGTTGCTGTTGACGTTGCCCATCGAGGCGGCGATGCCGCCCTCGGCCATCACGGTGTGGGCCTTGCCGAACAGCGACTTGCAGATGATCGCCGACGCGCATGCCCGCCTCGCGGGCCGCGATCGCCGCGCGCAGGCCGGCGCCGCCGGCGCCGATGATCGACGACGTCGTAGTCGTGCTTCTCGATCTCGGTCACTCGAGCTGGTCAGCTCCTGTGATCAGCTCGATGATGCGCGGGTCGCTGAACGCGCCGCGAGGCCACGCAGGGCGATGTAGAAGTCGGTGAGCACCAGCCGTGACCAGCGATCGTCCAGGCCAGCTGCATGTGCCGGGCGTTCAGCTTCGACACGATCGTCCAGGCCCGGTAGCGCACCGGGTGCTTGGAGAAGTGCTTGAGCCGGCCGCCGATGATGTGCCGGCAGGAGTGGCACGACAGCGTGTACGCCCAGATCAGCACGACGTTGATCGACCATGACCAGCGTGCCCAGCCCGATGGCCGAAGCCGCCGTGCGGCCGCGGAAGGCGCGGATCGCGTCGTAGGTGTTGATCAGCGAGATCAGCAGCGCGAAGTAGAAGAAGTAGCGGTGCAGGTTCTGCAGGATCAGCGGGAAGCGGGTCTCGCCGGTGTACTTGCGCGTGCGGCTCGGCGACCGCGCAGGCCGGCGGCGACTGCCAGAACGCGCGGTAGTAGGCCCTGCGGTAGTAGTAGCAGGTCAGCCGGAAGCCGAGCAGGAACGGCAGCACCGATGATCGCCAGCGGGATGAACGGCGGGAAGTGGCCGAACCAGGTGCCGAAGTCGCGGGCGCCTCGAGGGCAGCGACGCGGTGACGCACGGCGAGGTGAACGGCGACAGGTAGTGGTACTTCGTCGACGAAGTAGGCCCGCTGGCTGGCGGTGCGCAGCATCGCGTAGATGCACCCAGGTGCTGAGCAGCACGAAGGTGATGAGCGGGGCCTGCCACCAGCGGTCGGTGCGCAGCGTCCGCGCGGAGATCTGCGCCCGTCCGGGGGCGGCCGTGCCGGTCATCGGCCTGCTCTTGACCGCGGTCATCGGCTCGCCTCCACTCAGATGCTCTCACGATTGTATGCGACGTCATGGCACCTTTCAGCCGCTCGCGTCGCGTCACGTAGCCTGACACCCCGGACAGGCGGCGATGCCAAGCAGTCTGTTCGCGCGCATGATGTCGGCCGAGGCTGCGGGGCGCTCACTTACCGGTGCAGATCGGACGGCCTGTGGTCGTGTAAGCTCGTGCGGTCGGCGCTGACTGCCGCGGGCGTCGATCTCGGCGGCAGCGGCGTGGCAGCTCGCCCCCTTAGCTCAGACGGCAGAGCGTCTCCATGGTAAGGAGAAGGTCTACGGTTCGATTCCGTAAGGGGGCTCTGGGTCGCCCAGCTCGAGTCCAGGGCGGGGTAGCTCAGTCTGGCAGAGCAAGCGGCTCATAATCGCTGTGTCGCCGGTTCAAATCCGGCCCTCGCTACGACCGCGCGGCTCGGCGAGGAACACTCAACGGTTCCGCCGCGTTCTACGAGCGTCACCAAGCTGTATCCGAATATCACAACGAGAGGCACTACCCGTGGCAGCCACCGACGTCCGACCGAAGATCACCTTGGCGTGCCAGGAGTGCAAGCACCGCAACTACATCACCAAGAAGAACCGGCGCAACGACCCCGACCGGCTGGCGATGAAGAAGTTCTGCCCGAACTGCGGCAAGCACACCGAGCACCGCGAAACCCGCTGAGCCCCTCGGCGCCGACTGGTCGGTGCGCCGACCGTTCAGGAGCCCGTCCGGCATCGTCCGGGCGGGGCTCTTGCCGCTGCACACGTCCATCGTCGGGTCGTCGACCGCCGCGGCCCGTTTGACGTCGGCACGGGCGCTCACGGAGTGGCGGGCGGCCGACGAGGTCGCCGGTTCAGGGTCATGAGCAGCCGCTCACGAGGAGTCGTTCGCCATGGCCCTGGACGAGTCCTTCGTCGGACGCGTGTACCCGCCGACCGCGCACGTACGAGGTCGGGCGAGAGAAGATCCGCGAGTTCGCCGACGCGATCGGCGACCAGAACCCGGTCTACCGCGACGCGGATGCGGCCGGGCGCTCGGCTATCCGGACGTGATCGCGCCCCGACGTTCCCGATCCTGCTGACGTTGCCGGCCGGCAGCAGATCACCAAGGACCCGGCTCTCGGCATCGACTACTCGCGCGTCGTCCACGGCGAGCAGCGCTTCGTCTACGACCGGCCGGTGCACGCCGGCGATCGGCTGCAGGTCGTCGTCTCGGTCGATTCGATCCGTTCGGCGGCCGGCAACGACATGGTCTCGATCAAGGCCGAAGTCTCGACCGACGAGGGCGAGCGGGTCGTGACCGCCTACGGACTGGTCATCGAGCGCGCCGCGGCCGGTGACGCCGCATGATCGACTTCGCATCGCTCTGGTCGGCGACGAACTGCCGCGCCTGTCGATCCCGATCGTCCGCGAGGACCTCGTCCAGTACTCGCGGCGCGTCGCTGGACTTCAATCCGATCCACTGGAACCAGACGTTTCGCGCTCGACGTCGGGCTGCCGGACGTCATCGCCCACGGCATGTTGACGATGGCGCTGGCTGCCGTGCGGTCACCGATTGGGTCGGCGACTCCGGGGCGATCGTCGACTACGGCGTCCGCTTCACCCGTCCAGTCGTGGTCCCGGATCCCGAGGGGGCCGTGCTCGAGGTCGGGGCAGGTCACGTCCCTCGGCGACGATCATCTCGTCGGTATCGACCTGACGGCGACCTCGCTCGGCCAGACCGTCCTCGCGCGGGCGAAGGCTGAAGGTGCGCCGCCCGTGAAGGTGACCGCCACGCTGTCGCAGCCGGACGACGACCCCGCCGCCGTCTTCGCGATGATGATCGACAGAACGTTCCAGGAGCAGAAGTGCGCCGCGTCCGGCGCGTTGAGCTACTCGGTCGACATCGGGGGGACCGCCGACCAGCCGATCGTCCGGACCGTACGCAAGCTGCCGAGCGACGGGCTCCCGGACTTCGTGCGGGCGATGGTTCGCGACGGCATCACCGTCGAGGAGACCTACACCTGGGCGGCCGCGGAACCGAACGATGCGCGGTCGGCCGACGTCGTGGTGAGTTTCGTGGGCCAACCGCTGAAGATGACCGGCACGTTCCAACTGCGACCGGACGGTTCTGGCACAGGAGGCGAGCTGCGTGGCGACCTGCGCGCCGGCATACCGTTGTTCGGCGGGCGGATCGAGTCGGCGACCGAGCCGGTGATCGTCAAGGCCGTCGAGCTCGAGCAAGATCTCGGACGCACATGGCTGGCCGAGCACCGCGCCTGACCGCCCGGCCGAAGGCCGGCACCCGGGCCTTCGTCGCGGCGGTCTGCGCGGCCACGCTGCTGAGCGGCTGTACGACCGCGACGCACGGGCGCGGGACGGCTGCGGTCGCCCGACGCACGAGTGCATCGTCGGCCACGACCTCGTCGACGGCGCCGAGCTCGTCCTCGACCGCCTGCCCGACGACCTACGCGGCGCCCGATCCACACCGACCCGTCGTCGCCCTTGCGTTCGTCGTGAGCAACGACCTGGCGAGTGTGACGGGCACCGAGCACATCTCGTTCACGCCCGACCTGCCCATAACCGAACTGGTGTTCCGCTTGACCGCCAACACCACGCCAACCGTCGCCGAGGGCAACAGCATTCACGTCGACTCGGCGCGGGCCGACCACGGCGGCCGGCGCGCCGACGTTCAGCCCTGACAACGCGTCCGGGCAGGGCGGTCTGCTCCGCATCCCGTTCCCCTCGACGATCCCGGCCGGCACGACGGTCACCGCCGACATCGCGTTCAGCCTGACGTTGGGGGCCGAGTCGTTCGACCGCTTCGGTCGCACCGGCGGCTTCGCCTGGTTCGCATCCGCCCAGCCGCTGCTCGCGTGGGAGCGCGGCTTCGGGTGGCACGACGAGCCCATGATCCAGTTCACCGCCGAGAGCGCCACGAGCGAGGCGATGGACACCGATCTCACGGTCACTGCGCCGACCGCCGACACGGTGATCATGTCGGGTGATCCGGCGACCGGGACGCCAGGGGCCAACGGCGACAGCACCTGGCACTCGACGATCGCCGCGGCCCGGGACGTCAGCGTCGCGGTCGGCCCGTTTTCGGTGTCGGACACCGTGGTCGACGGCGTGCACCTGCGGCTCGGCGCGTACTCGTCGGCGATCCGCGATCAGCTCGTCCCGGAATTCACGCGGGCGATCCAGCAGTTGTCGGCGCGGTTCGGCCCGTTCCCGTTCCCGTCGCTGTCGGTCGCCCGGGTGCCGGCCGAGGGCGGCGGGATCGAGTACCCGAGTTCGATCCTGATGCTCGACGGTTCGCGGCTGGTCGCCGTCCACGAAACCGCCCACCAGTGGTTCTACGCGATGGTCGGCGATTCGCAGGCCCTGCACGCCTGGCTCGACGAGGCGTTCGCGTCGTACGCCGAGCAACTGGTCGACGACGATCCCCCGCCGGCGTCCGCTCTGACCGAGTTCGGCGAGGTCGACCGCCCGACCGCCTCGTATGGCGCGGACGAGGACGACTACTACTCCGTCACGTACGACAAAGGCGCGGCCGCGTTGCACGCCGCCCGAGCGGCCGCCGGACCGGCCGCCTTCGACGCGGCGATCCGATGCTATGTGAACGCCAACGCCTGGCGGATCGCGAATCCCGAGGATCTGGCGACCGCGTTGTCGGGACTGCCGGCGGCGATCGCCGTGCTCAAACAGGCGGATGCCCTGTCGTGAGAGGCTGGTTGTCATGATCGAGGTCGTCGACCGTCCGGACGCGTCGCGTTACGAGCTGCTCGTCGATGGCGAGTCGGTCGGCGTCTGCACCTATCGCCGGACCGATGCCGGCGTTCTGCTGCCGCACGTCGAGGTCCGCTCGGACCTGAACGGGCAGGGACTCGGCAGCGTGCTGGCCCGGGGCGCGCTCGATGACCTGCGCAAACAGGGGTCGACCGTCGTGCCGATCTGCCCGTTCATGATCACTTTCATTCGCCGGAATCCTGAGTACGCAGACCTCGTCCATACGTAGGTATTACGCCCGGATTTGGGCGGGACGTTTCGGTGACGTAACGGTGACGGAAGGATTAACGCATCGTCCGTCGTGTCCATTGACGCGGGCGGTGTGGTGCGGGCAACATCCCCCCGACGCTCATCACGAACATCGGTTACGGGAGGTAGTCAATGGCGACAGCCACACCAGACTCGAGTGTGCACACCGAGCTGAATCGATCGGTCGGCTTCTGGGGCCTGATGTTCGTGTCGCTCGGCTCGATCATCGGCTCCGGCTGGTTGCTCGGTGCTCTGAACGTCGCGAAAGAGGCCGGCCCGTCCGGCATCGTCTCCTGGATCATCGGCGCGATCATGCTGTCGACGCTGGCGCTGATCTACGCCGAGCTCGGCGCCACCTACCCGGTGGCCGGCGGCACGGCCCGGTTCGCCTACTTCTCCCACGGACCGGTGGCCGGCTTCCTGTCCGGCTGGACCTCGTGGCTGCAGGCGGTGTTCATCGCCCCGGTCGAGGTCATCGCGGCGCTGACGTACTTGTCGTCGGTCCACTGGGTCAACAAGCACTTCAGCATGGTCCGGCCGTCCGGTCTGCTGAACGACCGTGGCCTGATCGTCGCGCTCATCGCGATGGTCGCGTTCACCGCGTTGAACCTGGCCGGCGCGAAGCTGATGGCCGAGAGCAACTCCGGCATCGTGATCTGGAAAACGATCGTGCCGGTCCTGACGATCGTCGTCATCGTCTTCCTGTCCTTCCACGGCGCGAACTTCCACACCGGCACCGACCACGGCGCGGGCGGCGGCTTCGCTCCGGCGGGTATCCACGGCATCTTCGCCGCGCTACCTGTGGGCGTCGTGTTCGCCCTGCAAGGTTTCGAGCAGGCCGCCCAGCTGGCCGGTGAGGCCTACAACCCGAAGAAGGACATCTCGCGGGCGATCCTCACGGCGATGGCGATCGGCGCGTCGATCTACCTGCTGCTCGAGGTCGTCTTCGTGGGCGCGATCGACCCGAAGAACATCGCCCACGGCTGGTCGAACCCGCTCGGCGGTTCGGGAGCCGGCGACTACGGAGCGTGGTACACCCTGGCCCTGGCCGTCGGCGCCGGTTGGTTGGGCACGATCCTGATCATCGACTCGGTGATCTCGCCCGGCGGCACCGGCCTGGTCTACCTCGGCACGACCGCCCGCATCTCCTACGCCATCGGTACCGAGCCCGAGATGCCGACCGCGCTGACGAAGACCGACTCGCGCGGCGTTCCGTACGTCTCGCTGATCGTGGCGGCCGTCGTCGGCATCCTCGCGTTCGGCCCGTTCAAGAGCTGGTCCTCCATCGTCTCCATCGTCACCGACACCACCGCGGTGATGTACGCGTTCGCGCCGGTTGCTTTGGGGTCCTTGCAGATCCACGACCAGCCGACCGGGACCGGCCGTACCGGATGCCGCTGCCGAAGGTCCTGCTGCCGGCGGGCTTCGCCTTCGCCGACCTGCTGATCTACTGGACCGGCTGGGACTTCATGTGGAAGCTCGACGTGATGATCATCGTCGGATTCATCCTCTTCTTCATCGGCGCGGCCGTGAAGAAGACCGATGCGCTCACCAAGATGGCGCACGCCGTGTGGATCGCGCCGTGGCTGATCGGCCTCACCATCCTCAGCTCGATGGGCCGCTACGGGGCCTGGGGGCCGAAGGACGTCGACGGTCACAACTGGTTGTCGCGCAACCACGACTTCCTGCCGTCGTCGTGGGACCTGCTGGTGATCGTCCTCTTCTCGATCGCGATCTACTACTGGGCGCTCGCCTGCGTCATGAAGCAGGCCGATGTCGATGCCGCGATCGAGCGCGACGCGCACCAGATCAACTTCATGGCCGAGTAGCCCCTAGGCGGACCGTCCGGCCCCACCAACGAACGGCCCGTCGCGAGCGATCGCGGCGGGCCGTTCGTTCTCGGTCGGGGCGGCTCAGTCGGCGTCGGCGACCAGCTTGGCGATTCGTCCGATGCCTTCGGCAAGATCTTCGTCGCCCGAGCGCGTAAGACAGGCGCGCGTAACCCGGGGTCCCGAACGCCTCACCGGGGACGACGGCGACCTCGGCCTCGTCGAGGATCGTCGCGGCCAGCTCGGCCGACGTCGTCGAGACCCGTCCGCGCAGCGACTTACCGAGCAGGCCCTTCACCGACGGGTACACGTAGAACGCGCCTTCGGGCTCGGGGCAGACGATGCCGGGGATCTCGGACAGCAGGCCGACGATCGTCTTGCGGCGCCGGTCGAAAGCCGTGCGCATCTCGGCGACGGCCGACAGGTCGCCGCTGACGGCGGCCAGGGCCGCGACCTGGGCGACGTTCGAGACGTTGGACGTGGCGTGCGACTGCAGGTTCGACGCCGCCTTGATCACGTCGGTCGGGCCGATCATCCAGCCGACCCGCCAGCCCGTCATCGCGTAGGTCTTGGCGACGCCGTTGAGGACGACGACCTTCTCGCCGGCGCTGCAGCGCGATCGAGGCGTTGACCGCGTCCGCCGTAGACGAGGTGCTCGTAGATCTCGTCCGTGACGGTCCAGAGGTCGTGTTCCGGCTGCCCAGGCCCCGATCGCGCGCGACCTGCGTCGGGGGAGTAGACGGCGCCGGTCGGGTTCGACGGCGAGACGAACAGCAGCACCTTCGTGCGCGACGTACGCGCGGCCTCGAGCTGCTCGACCGACGCCATGTAGCCGGTCGTCTCGTCGGTGACGACCTCGACCGGCACGCCGCCGGCCAGCTTGATCGCCTCGGGGTAGGTCGTCCAGTACGGCGCGACGAGCAGCACCTCGTCGCCCGGGTCGAGCAGGGCTGGCGAACGTGTTGTAGACGGCCTGCTTGCCGCCGTTGGTGACGAGCACCTGGGCGGCGTCGACGGCGTAGTTCGTGTCGCGCAGCGTCTTGACCGCGATCGCCTCGCGCAGTTCGGGCAGGCCCGGCACCGGCGTGTATCGGTGGTACTTGGGGTCGCGGGCCGCCGCGATCGGCGGCCTCGACGATGTAGGCCGGGGTCGGGAAGTCCGGCTCACCAGCCCCGAATCCGATCACCGGACGCCCGGCGGCCTTGAGGGCCTTGGCCTTGGCGTCGACGGCCAGGGTGGCCGATTCGGCGATGGCGGCAATACGGTCGGATACGCGAGCTCCCATGCGTCAAATGATCCCAGACCCGCGCGAGTGCTTTCGCCGGCACCGCCGGTACCCGTCGCTTTTGGCGGCGCCGCGGCGCATACGAGGTCGCGCCGCCGAAGCGGCGGGGAGGTTGTGATCCGCGAGATATGTGTCCGAACAGACGCGGGTATTTACACGTCGGCGAGTAGGTCTAATGTCCCGTTTCGTGTCCACGGACGACAACCTCATAGGGACGATCGGGCGGGTCACCGTCCCGATTCCCGCCGGCGGTCCCGGCGAAGTCCTGCTCCCCGTCCGAGGGGGGACCGAGGCGTTCGCGGCCTGGTCGAAGGACCCGGTCGACAAGCACACGAGAGTGCTCGTCATCGAGCAGCTCTCGGGCCGCTCCGTCCAGGTCGAGCCGTTCCCTTAAGTCGTCGCCGGTTTACCTCCGGATCGGCCCTCCGGCCGAGGGCCGGCGAGTCGAGCGCCGCGATCGCGGCAGCAAGGAGCACCACCGATGTTCTTCTGGCACGTCCCGGCACCGAACGAGGCCCTGCTGATCTCCGGGTCCAAGTCGAAGTCGGGCGACACCCAATTCCGCATCGTCACCGGCCACGGCTGTTTCGTGATGCCGGTCAAGCAGAAGGCGCGCCTGCTGTCGCTGGCCCTGCGCGAATCCGAGATCGTCGAGGACTGCGTGACCGCGCAGGGCATCAAGCTGACCGTCCAGGCGGTCGCGGCCTTCAAGGTCGGCGACGACCCGCAGTCGATCGCCAACGCGGCCCGGCGCTTCCTTGCCGAGCAGAACCGGCTCGAGGAGCTGGTCGGCCGGATCTTCGCCGGCCACCTGCGCTCGATCGTCGGCGCTTTGACCGTCGAGGAGCTGATCCGGGAACGCGACCGCGTCGCGCAGGAGGTGAAGGACGGCAGCCACGGCGAGATGGAGAAGCTCGGCATCGTCGTCGACGCCCTGCAGATCCAGGAGATCGTCGACGCGACCGGCTACATCCAGAACCTCGCGGCGCCGCACGCCGCCGCCGTCGCGAGCCAGGCGCGTATCGCCGCCGCCAAGGCCGACCAGGAGGCCGCCGAACGCGAGCAGGAGGCCGTCGCCAACAAGGCGCAGTACGCGCGCGACGCGGCGATCAAGATGGCCGGCTTCAACGCCGAGACCGAGCAGGCCCATGCGCTCGCCGCGCAGGCCGGTCCGCTCGCCGAGGCGAAGGCCTCCCAGGAGGTCATCGAGCAGCAGACCGCGCTCGCCCAACGGCAGGCCGACCTCGCCGCCCAGCGCCTCGAGGCGGAGGTCCGGCGGCCGGCCGACGCCGAGGCGTACAAGCAGCGCACGCTTGCCGAGGCCGGCCGCGACAAGGCCCGCTTCGAGTCCGAGGCGGAGGCCTACCGGACGACGACGCTTGCCGACGCGAACGCCAAGGCCGTCCAGGTGAAGGTGCGCGCCGACGCCGACACCGAGGCCTACCGCACCACCGCCGTCGCCGATGCGAACGCCAAGGCGGTCAAGGTGCAGGCCGAAGCCAGCGCGTCGGCCGATGCCTTCCGGACGACGACCCTCGCCGAGGCGTCCGCCAAGGCGATCCAGCTCCAGGCGGACGCGGACGCAGAAGCGAACGAGGTCCGGGCCAAGTCGCTGCGTGACGGCGCGCAGGAACTGATCGCCGCCCAGCACCTGATCGAGGTCCTGCCGGCGATGGTCGAGGCGGCAGCGCGCGGCATCGCCGGCTCGAACCTGACTGTCCTGAACGGCACGACCGGGGTGAATGAGTTGTTCGCCGGACTGATCGGTCAGGGCCTGGCGATCTTCGACACCCTCAAGACCTCGACGGCGCACCCACCGGTTCACGACGCCCCGCAGCTGGACGCCAAGAAGCCCGGCGAGCTCGAATCCAGCTGACGACAGTTCGCTCTTGGCGGCGCTGCAGCGCATATGAGGTGGCGCCGCCAAGGGTGCGCGCGATTGTTCGGGTTGGAGGCGCGGGGTCACGGCCCGTACACTCGCTTCGGGGTCCAAGACGGCCTTGCGTCAGCATGCGCGCAGTACTTGCGACCGCATGTGTGCAGGCAGTCGCCGGATCACAGGGGCGTGGCTCAATTGGTAGAGCACCGGTCTCCAAAACCGGCGGTTGCAGGTTCGAGTCCTGTCGCCCCTGCGCCAGTAGCGCATGCCAGCCAGGCATGCGCAGCCTGATCGGAACGTGTTGTCAGGCGAAGGCCTGATCGGAACGTGTTGTCACGCGACGTGTCGCCCGCTCGGGCGACTGGCGCGTATCGAGAGGAGACAGAGTGACTGCGACTCGCACCGAGACTGCGGCCTCACGACCGTCCGGAAGCGGACGCGGCGGGCGCATCGGACGGTTCGTGCGCGAAGTCATCTCCGAAATGCGCAAGGTCCTCTGGCCGTCGCGCAAGGAACTCGGCACCTATACCGCGGTTGTGATCGTCTTCGTCGTGATCATGGTGTCGCTCGTCGCGGGGTTGGACATCGGCTTCGCCAAGCTGGTGCTCTGGCTCTTCGGCTGAGCCCGCTCGGCCGTTGGGCGCCCTGCGTGCCCGGCCGTCGATTCCCCTGTGACCTGTTGAGAACTAGCTAGGAAGAGAGCCTGTGTCCGACTTCGACCCCGCCGAAGACGCGCGCCCCGCCGACAGCGACGATCCCACTGACTTCGCCTCGGCCGCCCGCATGCTCGGTGCCGACGACAACGAGCCGTCCTCGCTCGCCGACGACGAGGTCAGCATCGACGACCTCGGCCCGACCACTCCGACCGTTGACGAGGACGCCGATTTCCGGGCCGCCCTGATCTCGGGGAGCAACGCCACCGATGCCGCCGACGCCGAGTTCGTCGAGGCCGGCCTGGCCGCGGTGGAAGCCGGCGAATCCGAGGGTGACGGTGACGATGACGAGGACCCGGTCGAGGCGCTTCGTCACAAGCTGCGCACGGAGTTCGGCGACTGGTACGTCGTGCACTCGTACGCGGGCTACGAGAACAAGGTGAAGACCAACCTCGAGAGCCGCATCTCCTCCCTCGACATGGAGGACTACATCTTCCAGGTCGAGGTGCCGACCGAAGAAGTCATCGAGATCAAGAACGGCAAGCGCCAGCAGGTCCAGCGCAAGGTGTTCCCGGGCTACATCCTGGTGCGCATGGACCTCAACGACGAGTCGTGGGGCGCCGTCCGCAACACCCCGGGCGTCACCGGCTTCGTCGGGGCCACGTCGCGCCCGTCCCCGCTGAGCCTGGACGAGGTCGTCAAGATCCTCGCCCCGGCCAGCCGCAAGGCCGCGGCCGTCGGTTCCGGCAGGGGCGTCGGTGCCGGTGAGAAGCCGAAGATCGAGCTGGTCGACTACCAGGTGGGTGAGTCCGTCACCGTCATGGACGGCCCGTTCGCCACCCTGCCGGCCACCATCAGCGAGATCGATCCGCTGCACCAGAAGCTGCAGGTGCTCGTGTCGATCTTCGGCCGCGAAACGCCGGTCGAACTCTCGTTCAGTCAAGTTTCCAAGATCTAGCCCAACCAGTAGAGAAGAAGAGAAGTCATGCCTCCCAAGAAGAAGCTCGCCGCAGTCATCAAGCTGCAGATCAAGGCGGGCCTGGCCAACCCGGCCCCGCCGGTCGGCCCCGCGCTCGGCCAGCACGGCGTCAACATCATGGAGTTCTGCAAGCAGTACAACGCGGCGACCGAGTCGCAGCGTGGGCAGATCGTCCCGGTCGAGATCTCCGTTTACGAAGACCGCTCGTTCACCTTCGTCACCAAGACCCCGCCGGCAGCGCGTCTGCTGCTCGCCGCGGTCGGCATCGAAAAGGGCAGCGGCGAACCGCACAAGACCAAGGTCGCGAAGGTGACCCAGGCCCAGCTGCGCGAGATCGCCGAGGCCAAGATGGAAGACCTGAACGCCAACGACGTCGAGCACGCGGCCCGGATCATCGCCGGCACCGCCCGCTCGATGGGCATCACCGTCGCCGACTGAGCGACACGCATCGATCCGTCGCCGACTCACCGTCGCGACGGCACTACCGAAAGCGTGGGAGGACGCCGATGGTCGGCGTCCGCTAACACCACTGGATGTATGAGGAGCACCCCATGAGCAAGCCGAGCAAGGGCTACCGCAAGGTCGCCGAACTGATCGAGGCCGAGCGCATCTACTCGCCGCTCGAGGCCGCGAACCTGGCCAAGCAAACCTCGCCCACCAAGTTCGACGGCACCGTCGAGGCCGCCCTGCGCCTGGGCGTCGACCCGCGCAAGGCCGACCAGATGGTCCGCGGCACGGTCAGCCTGCCGCACGGCACGGGCAAAACCGCGCGTGTGATCGTCTTCGCGACCGGCGACAAGGCCGCCGAGGCCGAGGCCGCCGGCGCCGACCGCGTCGGCAGCGACGATCTGATCGCCGAGATCCAGGCGGGCTACCTGGACTTCGACGCCGCGATCGCCACGCCCGACCAGATGGCCAAGGTCGGCCGCATCGCGCGCGTCCTCGGTCCGCGCGGTCTGATGCCGAACCCGAAGACCGGCACGGTCACGCCGGACGTCGCGAAGGCCGTCGCCGACATCAAGGGCGGCAAGATCAGCTTCCGCGTCGACAAGCAGTCCAACCTGCACCTGGTCATCGGCAAGGCCTCCTTCAGCGAGCAGCAGCTCGTCGAGAACTACGCGGCGGCGCTCGACGAGGTCGTGCGGGCCAAGCCGTCCTCGTCCAAGGGCAAGTACCTGAAGAAGGTCACGTTCTCCACGACGATGGGCCCCGGCATCCCGGTCGACCCGAACCGCACGCGCAACATGCTCGAGGACGCGCCGACGGCGTAGTCACTCGCTGGACAGAAACGACGAGGCCGCCTCGGGACAACCCCGAGGCGGCCTCGTCGTTCTCCGCGCTGGTTCGTCCGGGAGCCGGCCGCTCCGGGCGCTCGATGCGCCACGCCCGATTGCGCGGGCGACCCCCGTCGGGCGGCCGGTCCCAGACGCTGCGGCCGGGTCGAGCCCCCTTGCGGACGGAACCCCCCGATTCCGAAACCGCGCCCGAGCCCAGCCGCCCAGGTCGAGGCGACTGCCGGGTCGCCGTGACCTTCTCGCGAATGGTGTGCGACGCGAACGCCGCACGTTTGGAGGAGCGGCCGGCGTTTGCGGTGATACATCGGCGGGCGCGTGTATCAGGGCGCCGACAGTGCGCTCATTACGGACGATGAGCACACACGACCCTGGTGGCGCGGGACCGAACGGCCCTACGCTCCCAGACGCACCTGCCGCATCCCCGAGTAACGAGGTCACCATGCCCGACGTCAACCCGCCGACCGACGGTTGCCAACGCCCGGAGCCGCTGAACGATGTCGTGGTGATCTCGCCGCCCTACGACGTCCTCGTCAAATACAACGCTCGCGTCCTCGATCCGCTCACCGCCGTGCAGATCCCCGGCGATCCCAAGCCTCGTTCGACGGTCTATGTGGCCGACCAGCTGCTCGTGCGTGGCGCGGTGCCGGGCGGCGACAGCTACAACGCGCTGAAGTCGGCCGCCGAGAAGCACGGCCTTCGCCTCGAGGTCGACGAGGAACACGGCAAGATCCACGAGTACGCGCGGACGAACTCGATCGAGCAATATCCGACCCCGGTCAACCGCGTTCGACTGGTCGCGGTGTCGAACGAGCCGGCCCCGCCGATCGATTCGTGGCCGGTTCTGCAGACATTCCGCAGCATCGTGCGTGACTCGCCGTCGGCCAGCGTTCAGGAAGTCGGTCTGGACCACCTGATGTTCGCGGCTCCGTTCGCGAACGGCTCGCCGTTCGCGAACGGCTCGCCCTTCGCGAACGGGTCTCCGTTTGCGAACGGCTCGGGCGTCGTCGAGTACGGCGCCCCCGGCCACGGCGGTCGCGAGCCGGTGGCGTGGATCGGCCGCGAGCCGCACCGTCGCCACGATCTGGGCATGCGGCGTCCGGTCGTCGCGGTTCTCGACACCGGCGCCGGCGAGCACCCGTGGCTCCCCGACGGGATCGTCGACCGCACTCCGACCGCTGCGGGGGAACCCATGGGCATCGCCGGTGCGGCCGGCAACTCCGAAGGAACGGGCGTGGTCGACAGCCCGTTGCTCGGCGAGCTCGACACCGACTCGGGACACGGCACCTTCATCGCCGGTTTGATCCGGCAGCTCTGCCCGGATGCCAACATCCTGGCCGTTCGCATCATGGGGGCCGACGGTGTCATCGCCGAATCCGACCTGATGCACGCCGCGTACGCGCTGCTCATCCGCCAGACCGAAGCCCAGCAGCTCGGCCGTCCCGAGGAACTGATCGACGTCGTCTCGATGTCGTTCGGGTACTACCACGAACAGCCCGAGGATTCGCTCTTCGATCATCTGCTGCTGGCCCCGCTCGAAGCGCTGGCCCAGCGCGGTGTCGCGATCGTCGTCGCGGCCGGGAATGACGCGACGTTCCGCTGCATGTATCCGGCGGCGTTCACGCCGTGGGCCGATGGCCTGGTCAAGACTCCGCGCAAGGACGAGGTTCCGATCATGAGCGTCGCCGCCCTCAACCCGGACGGCCAGACGATCGCCCTATTCAGCAACGCCGGCGAGTGGGTCAGCTGCCATCGCATGGGGTCCGCGATCGTGAGCACCTTCCCGATCACCATGAACGGTGCCGACCAGGCGAGCGAGCGGCTCTACCTGCCCGGCGAAGGCGTTCGTTCGACGATCGACCCCGACAACTTCGCGAGCGGATTCGGCACCTGGAGCGGAACCTCGTTCTCGGCGCCCATCCTGGCCGGCCAGATCGTCGAGGCAATCCTCGAAGCGGGCGGTCTCGACGCGATCGACCCGGCCAGTTGCGTGAACCGGGCCTGGACGGCCGTCAGCGCGCAGGTGCCCACGATGGTGCGTCCGGCATGATCGCCGAACCGCTCCCGGACACCCTGGCCGCCCGCGCGGGCGCGCTGTTCGCCGGCTTCCGCGCCGGGGACGAGGCGAAGATGGGCGAGCTCGTCGCGCTCCTGACGCCGATCATGTGGCACACCGTTCGGGCGCAGAACATCTCCCAGGGCTCGGCCGAAGACGTCGTCCAGGCGGCCTGGCTCGCGCTGGTGCGCAACAGCGAATCGATCAGCGACTCGCGGGCGGTTCTGCAGTGGCTCATCGTGACCGCGCGCCGCGAGGCGTGGCGGGTCGCCCGGGTCGACAAGCGGGCCGACCCGCACGACTTCGCGCCCGACGACCTGGTGGCCTCCTTGGAGGCGTCCCCCGAACCCACGGTGCTGCGCGAGTCCGAGCAATCGCGTCTCTGGGAACACATCTCGACGCTCTCGGTCCGGTGTCGCGAACTCCTGCGCGTCATCGCGTTCTCCGACCGACCCGATTACGGGACGCTGGCGGCGGCATTGGGTATGCCGGTGGGCAGCATCGGCCCGACCCGCGGCCGATGCCTGGCCAAACTCCGTGCTCGACTGATCGACGATCCTCAATGGGAGGCCTGATGTCCGACAACGACCGTCCGAGCGTGGAGACTCTCGCGTCCGGCCAGCTCGACGCCGACGACGTCGCAACGCTGCGTCGTGTGGCGGCGCTGTACGACCTGGCCGATCCGGTCCCGGACGGGCTCATCGAGCGCATCCAGTTCGGGATCACCCTCGACGCGCTGCACGCCGAGATCGCGAAGCTGCAGCGACTGGAGTCCGAGTTGCTCGGAGCGCGCGGCGGTGAGCTCGGTGCGACGGAGGTGCAGACCGTCACGTTCACGAGCCCGAGTCTCACGACGATGGTGACGATCACCGCGGCCGGCGCCGAGCGCGTCCGGCTCGACGGCTGGGCCGCGCCCGGTGCGGGGCTCGAGGTCGAGTTGCGCATCGTCGGCGGCGTCCTGCACGCGGTCGCGGACGCCGACGGCCGGTTCGTCTTCGAGGACGTGCCCCGCGGACTGGCCCAGTTCGTGCTGCGAGCGCCCGACGACAGCGGGCGTCCGCCGGTGATCACGCCGTCGCTCGAACTCTGACGCCGCGCGAGTATGACAACCTGACGCCATGACCCGTGGTTCTGCGACGGCTCTGCTCGATCGGGCCATCGAGCTGCAGACCCGCGCGGTCGCTGAGCACAACCACGGGCATCCGATCCGCGCGCTCTCGATACTGCGCCGGGCCCAGGCCCTGATCACGCCGAGCCCGGGCGAGGCCGAGCCATCGGCGGTCGAAGGGGTCCTGGCGGCCATTCTGATCAGTCGCGCCTATTCCGAGGCTGAGGTCTTCGGTGCCGAGCGCGGTCTGGTCACGCTGACCGAGGCGAAACGGCATCTCGTCCCACCTCGACGACCCGAGCTCTGACGGTCCGAGCGCACAGCCAGCACGCGTTGATCGCCTTCCGCAGCGGTGACCTCGCGTCGGCGCAGGACAGCAGCGACGCCGCGATCGCGATCATCGGATCCGCCGACGACAACGACCACTACTCGATCCTGCTGAACGCGGGCTACATCCGACTGCTGCGCGGCGAAGTGCTACCGGCCCGCGAGATGTTCACGCGGGCCGCCGACTTCGCCGCCGACCGCGGCGTCAACATGTGGCGGTTCAAGGCGCTGCACAACCTCGGGTACGCCGAGTTCGTCGCTGGCGATCTGCCCGCGCGCTGGCCGTCATGGACGAGGCCCTGGTGTACGGCGAGGGGGTTTCCGAGGGCATTCCGCTGCTCGATCGGGCGCGTGTCCTGCTCGATGCCGGCTTGGCCCGCGACGCCGACAACGCCCTGGCCCGCGCCGGCGCCATCTTCGCGAAGAGCGGCTGGCCCAGGACGTTGCCGAGACCGAACTGGCCCGAGCCGAGTGCGCGTTGCTGGCCGGCGACGTCGCGGCCGCTCGCCGGTTCGCCGGCCGGGCCCGCGATCGATTCCGGCGGCGCGGCAACGATCGCTGGCGCGAGACGCCGAGCTGGTCCTGCTCCAAGGCGATCTGTCGACCGGTCGTCCGCCCGCGCGGCTCGCGCCGGTGGCGCTGCGGCTGCGGCCGAGCTTCGCACGCAGGGATTGTCGGGCCGCGCCCGAACGGCCGCGTTGGTCGCCGCCGAGTGCCTGCTGGCCGTCGGTCAGCTCGACGCGGCGGCCGAGCTCGTCGCCGACCCGCCGGCGGCCGGTGATCCGATCTCGGTCCGGTTGCACGATCGGTACGTACGCGCCCGGCTCGACGAGACGGCCGGCCGGCGGGATTCGGCGCGCCGACATGTCCGCGCCGGTCTCGACGAGCTGGCGACCTACCAGGCCAGCTTTGGCGGTATGGACCTGCGCACCGCGAGTGCCGCGCACGGCTCGCGGCTCGCCGAGCTGGACGTCTCGATGGCGGTCGACGGCGGGTCGCCGACGGCCGTGCTGGCCGCAATCGAGCGTGGCCGGGCCGTCTCGAGCCGCTTGTCGGCGATCCGGCCGCCGGCCGATCCGCAGACGGCCGATCTGCTGGCCGAACTGCGCCAGCTCGTCGAGACCGTCCGGGCCGATGCCAGCCAGGCGCCCACCTTGCAGCCGCGGCGGGCCGAGTTGGAGCGACAGATCAAAGGCCGTAGTTGGACGCTGCCCGGCGGCGGTCACGTGCAGCAACCGGCATCGTCGGCCGCGATCCGGGCCGCGGTCGCGGACGCCGACGCCGTCCTGGTGGCGTACGTCCGGGTCGGTGGACGTCTGCACGGGCTGCGACTCGATGCGCGACGCGTGACTCTGCACGAGCTCGGGGACGCCGACGACGTCGATGCCTTGGTCCGGCGAGCTCGCGCCGACCTCGACGTGCTCGCCTACGAGCGGCTGCCGGCCGCGATCCGCGGGGCGGCGTCGGCATCACTCTCCCGGTCGCTGGTGAGGCTCGACGAGCTGTTGGTGCGCCCGCTGCGCGCGGGCGGCCACCGGCTCGTCGTCGTGCCGACCGGCCTGCTGGCTGCCCTGCCCTGGACGTCGATCCCGTCGCGGCGCGGCGAACCGGTCGTCGTCACTCCCTCCGCGACGGCCTGGGTGACGGCGCGCGCCGCCGGGTCGGCCGGTGGCGAGCTGATCGCGCTCGCCGGTCCCGACCTGCGCCGCGCGGATCACGAGGTAGCCGAGATCGGCCGCATCCGACTCGGCGCGACGGTGTCGGCCGGCGCGACTCGGGCCGAACTCGCGGCCGCGATGGCGACGGCCGCGACCGTGCACGTGGCCGCCCACGGTCAGCACCAGACGGAGAACCCGCTGTTCAGCTCGATCCGGATGGCGGACGGGCCGATGTTCGCGCACGAACTCGACCACGCGGCGCCACACGTCGTGTTGTCCGCGTGCGAGCTGGGGATGGCGACGATTCGTCCCGGCGATGAGGCTTTGGGGCTGACCAGCGTCCTGCTTCACCTCGGTTCGCGCACCGTCGTGAGCGGGGTCGCGCGAGTCGGAGACGATGCCGCGTCCGAGGCGATGCTCGGCTACCACCGGCGCCTCGCCGTGGGTCGCGACTCGGCGGAGGCCCTTGCCGAGGCGGTGTCGTCGGTCGACGAACCCACGCCATTCGTCACGTTCGGCGTATAAATTCTGTCCGTTTCGTGAAGTGCAAAGTTGACGTGTAGGAGTATTCTGCACACATGGGATCGGGGCCCGGGAGGCGACGGCTGCGCGCGTTCGCGTCGTCGATGCTGGCCGCCCTCGTCGTGATCGCGGCCGTCGACTCGGTGGCGAGTGCGGCCGGTACGGCCGGTGCCGCCGGTTCCGGCGTTGTCGGCCCGCGCGGATCGTCGTCGAACGCCGCGACCGTGGACAGCGTGACGACCGGTTCGAGCCCCGGCGCCACTACGGCATTACTGCCCGGCAGCTTCACGTCGTTGCCGCCGACATCCGTGCTCGATACTCGAGTCGATGTCGGCGCCCAGGGGCCGATCTCGGCGGGCGCGTACGCCTCCTTCGCGGTGGCCGGCGTCGCGGGTGTCCCGCGCACCGGCGCTTCGGCGGTGGTCCTCTCCGTCGCCGTCACGAACAGTGCCGCGGCCGGCGCGGTCGTGTTCTCGGCCGACGATCCGAATGCCGCGGATCCCGTGACGACATTGACGCCGGCCGAACTCGGACCGAACCCGGCCCGCGTGTCCGGACTCGTGATCGTCGCGATCGGGGCGGACGGACTGGTCGACGTCCACAACGGGTCGCCGGCCGCGACCCACGTGTACGCGGACGTCACCGGCTACTTCGCGGGCGGATCGATGGCGTCCAGCGCCGCTGCGGGCGCGACCGACTTGCCGAACGGCGGCTTCGCGCCGGTCGCGCGCGACACCGTGCTCGATACGGCCATCGACGGCTCCGGGCCGATCACCAGCGCCACGCCCCGAGCGATCCAGCTCGCCGGCGTCGACGGGATTCCCGCCGGTGGTGCGGTCTCGATCGAGTTGACCGCGCTCAACCCGTCCGCGGCCGGTGACCTGAGCGGCTACGCAAGCGGCGCTCATCCCAGCGGATCGGCCGTCCACTTCGATGCCGGCCAGTCGGCGTCGAATTCCGCACTCGTCCCGCTCGGCCCGGACGGGCGGATCGTCATCGCCACCGACTCCACCGCGCCGGTCGATGTCGCGGTGGTCGTCACGGGCTACACGTCGGCTGGAACCGCGACCGCCGCGGGCAGCGTCGTGGCGGTCCCGGCCGCGCGCGCCCTGACGTCAGCGGTCGCGCCGCTGGGCGCGACGTCCGCCCACGTCCTCGGGGTCGGCGCGCTACCCAGCACCGATGTGGCCGCCGTCCTCGCCGATGTGACGGTGACCGCAGGCGTGAGCGGCGGCTACCTGAGCCTGTACGCCGGGGCCGGTTCGCCGCCGGAGACAGCCAGCGTCCAGTACTCACCGGGCGTCACGACGCAGAGCCTCGTGATGGTCCCGGTCAGCGCCGACGGCGAACTCAGCGTGCTCAACGGATCGGCCGACACCGCGACGATCACCATCGACGTGGTCGGCTACGTGCTCAGCCGTTCGGCCCCCCGTCGATCGACCAGCCACTACCTGCGCGCGTTGCAGGGAACGGCGGCCGACGCGCCTGCGATGAATCGCCTCGGCTGCAGCGATGCAACGTCCGATGCCGGCATCGGCGGTCCGGCCGGCGACTCGATCGTGCTGCTCGACGTCGGAGCGCAGACGGTCCGGGCGCCGCTGTCGGCGACGACGCCCGGGGTGTTGCTGAGCGGGACGGCCACTCGCTTGACCTACGCGCAGCTGGTGGCCGCGATCGACGCGTACCTCGACGGCTACTCGTCCTGCCAACCGGCGACCGCGACGGCCGTGATCGCTTTGGGCACCAACAACGACGGCGACTTCTCCAGTTACCCGGCCCCGCAGCGCGGCGCCGACTGGGCGACGCAGGTCGTCGGGCCGGCTCGGGCGCACGGATCGTCGCGGCTCGAGGTGGTCGGTGCGGCCGATATCGAGGCCGGCTTCAGCAGCAGCGAAGCGCAGGCCGAGCAGTGGGTGACGAGCTACCTCGCGTCGACGCCGGCCCGGCTGGTCGAGAACGGATCGGCGGATGGCTGCCCGACCTCGACCGCGGCCAACTGCGACACCGTGCTCGACGACAACCAGGCCTCGAAGACCTGGACGCAGCAGAACTACTACGACCTGGCCCACGGGCTGGCGCCGACGCGGATCATCGCGCTGCCGCAGATCTACCTGCCCGTCCAGGCCGGTCAGTGGGCCGCGATCGACCAGGCCGGTGCGACTGCGTCCGATCACATCGATTTCGCCGGCGTGCTCACCTCGCAGGCGGCCTGCCTGAGCCCGACGTCCGGCTGCGTCAGCATGGACCCGGCCACGGCGTTCGACGTGTTTGCGAGCGCCCTGCGGGCTGAGCCGTATTCGTCGACGGCCGGCCTGACCTACGCGACCGACCTCGCCGCTGACGCCTGACCCATCGCGTGGGGCGGCAGCGCAGTGCATATGAGGTTGCGCCGCCAAAAGTGACTCGGGTGGCGGCGATTTGGCTCGGTCGCCGACGGGTGCGTAACCTTGTCAGCGATCCACCGAAGACCGCTGGCCGTCACGTGCGCACACGTGACCGAATGATTCCGGAGCGCCGGAACGACCCGCGCAGGTTGGACGGTTCGGTATGCGTGATGCTTGCCGCCCCGTGCGCCCTGCGCCGGGGCGTTTTTTGTTGTTCCGAACTCGCTCGATCGGCCAGCGCCGACCATGTGAGAGGAGGATACATGCCGAGCACAGAGAAGATCACCGCGGTCGCCGAGATCACGGATCACTTCGCCACGTCGTCCGCCGCGGTTATCACCGAGTACCGCGGACTGTCGGTCAAGCAGGTCACCCAGCTTCGCCGGGCCCTCGGACGCGACACGACCTACGCCGTCGTCAAGAACACGTTGACCAAGCGGGCAGCCGCCGAGGCCGGAGTGACGATCGCCGACAGCCTGCTCGTCGGGCCGACCGCGATCGCGTTCGTCAAGGGCGACCCGGTCGAGGCCGCGAAGGGCCTGCGCGAGTTCGCGCGGGGCAACCCGCTCCTGGTGATCAAGGGCGGTGTCCTCGACGGCAAGTCGCTGACCGCCGCCGAGGTTGCCAAGATCGCCGACCTCGAGTCCCGTGAGGTCCTGCTCGCCAAGCTGGCTGGAGCCCTCAAGGCGCTCCCGTCCCGCGCGGCCGGGTTGTTCCAGGCGCCGCTGTCGCAGATGGCACGTCTGGCCAAGGCCCTCGAAGAGAAGAAGCCGGCTGTCGCTGTCGCCGCGGAACCCGCTGCGGCAGCACCGGCTGTCGACGCGGACGCCGCTGATGCGGTTGCCGACGACGCTCCGGTTGTCGACGCGGCCGCCGACGACGCTCCCGTTGTCGACGCGGGCGCCGAAGACGCTCCGGTTGCCGATGAGGCCCCGGCTGACGCCGAGGCCGGCACTTCCGAGGCACCGGAGGCCGTGGCCACCGACGCCGAATCGTCCGAAACTCCCGCCGAGCCGGCGGAGTAACAACCAACACCTGCCGGCTTCCAGGCCAGCAAGAAATCGAAGAAAGGACGCCAACCATGGCGAAGATGTCCACTGACGACCTGCTCGACGCGTTCAAGGAAATGACGCTGCTCGAGCTGTCGGAGTTCGTGAAGCAGTTCGAGGAGACCTTCGACGTCACCGCCGCCGCGCCGGTCGCGGCTGCCGCTGCCGGTCCCGCGGGCCCGGCCGCCCCGGCCGAGGCCGAGGAGGAGAAGGACGAGTTCGACGTCATCCTCGAGGGTGCCGGCGAGAAGAAGATCCAGGTCATCAAGGAGGTGCGCACCCTCACGAACCTCGGTCTCAAGGAGGCCAAGGACCTCGTTGACGGTGCCCCGAAGACCGTCTTGGAGAAGGTCAACAAGGAAGCTGCCGAGAAGGCGAAGGCGGCCCTCGAGGGTGCCGGCGCCAGCGTCACGGTCAAGTAAGGCCGACCGATCGCGCCCTACGGCGCGATCCGGTTGCTAGCTGGTTCGACGATGGGCGGTCCCGCATCTGCGGGGCCGCCCTTTCGTGTGCGCCGGGGATTGGCCCCGGGCGCGCCGCCGGCTGATACCGATCCGACGCCATGGCGTCGAATGGATATCACGATCCACTCGCGGCCCCACGCCTGTGCGTGTCTGCGTGGATCGTCGTTGGACGCTGATATCCAGCCGGCGCCGGGGCGACGCATGCATATCCGGGATCCCTCAGCAGTTGGTGGGGGTGGTGGTGGGGTTGGTGGGGATGGGTCCGGTGGGTGGGAGGAGGACGGCGCGGGCTTGGCAGAGGTGGACGGTGGTGGTGGCGGTGGGTCCGGGTAGGGCGCCGGGGATGGGGGTCCAGGGGCCGGTGGTGAGGTGGAATTGGCCGGTCCAGGTGATGGTGAGGGTGACGGTGTGGGGTCCGGTGGTGGTGTAGGTGTGGCCGTAGAACATGGGGCATTGGTTGGTGTGGCAGATGCCGGGTTGGTAGGGGCGGCCGGGGGTGGTGGTGCGGTCGGTGTGGTTGTCGCCGAAGTTCCAGGTGGCGGAGGTGAAGGTGACGCGCAGGGTGATGGGGATGCCCAGGAGGGTGACGGTGCCGAGGGTGACGGTGGTGGTGGTTTGGGCCCAGAAGAGTTGTTCGAGGTTGACCAGTCCGTGGCCGCCGGCGGTGGTGCCGATCGCGACGGGGGTCAGGAGTTTCAGGGCTTCGGCTCGCAGGGAGTCGGCGAGCGGTATGGGTTGGGGGTCGCCGGGACACCAGGCGCTGGTGGTGACCCAGCCGGTACCGATCTGGATCTGGCTCAGGAACAGGTGGGGTGTCGGGTCGGTCAGTGTGGGTGGGCAGTCCGGTAGCCCCGATCCGCACAGCTTCTGCGCCCCGTTCTCGGCCGGTGTCCCGTACCCGCAATCGACCACCCGCGACGGCAACCCCGGCACCGACGTATCCGGCGCCGGAGCGTCACACGTCCCGTTTTCCAAGTAGCCCGAGTTCCCCCCATACACGGTTTGGGACGCGGACGCGTTGCAGGTCGCGTTCGAGCCCGCGGCGGCGGTCATCGACACTGCGACGGCAGTTGGCGGTGCCGCCCAGGGGATAAGGAAATCGATGAGAGTCATGAACGCGACGACGAGCGCGCGTCGCGTTGGGCGGGGGCTCAATTGCCGTCTGTCGTACCCTGCGCTGCGACGACCACCCATCCGGCGTCACCCCATTTCAACAGAAGCTGCTCGTGATAGTCCGGATACGCCGGATCGCCGGAGACCACGGTGCCCGACGCGTTTACCACGGCCAAAGCGGACGTGGCGACGTACACGTCGACGGTCAACTCCGCACCGAACAGATCCTTGCGAGACCCCATCGCGGCGCGTACGAGCGTGGAGCGACCGCCCTCAGAGTGAAGACCGTCGCGGGCGTGGTTGTCTGCGACCGCGGCGATCGCGATGCACTGGGCGCACGTCGACGCGAAGTAGTGCTTGACGTAGTGGTTGTCGTCGGTTGCGATCTCCCAATCCACGGTCTTCATGAAGAACTCGGCGAAGGTGATGGCGCCGGTTTGGGTGTGGACCATCGGCGGTGGCACAGGAGGTCTCTCGCCGGCGACGGTGGGGTTCGTCGCGACCGTCGGCACGTCGGCGGGGATTCCGGTCGCTGCGGACGCCGGGCCCGTGGGCGCCGGTGATGAACCGGGGTTGCCTGACGTGGACGGGCCGGGCGGCGGGTCGTAGGTCGTGGACGGAGTGAACGGCACCTGCTTCGGGCTACCCCCACACCCTGACAAAACCATGATCATGCCCAAGATCAACACAGACAGGATCGACCGGGCCATCTGGCTACCCTGGCACACTCACGAATCCCTGCAAAGCCCCCACCCGCGCCTGTGGATAACCCCGATACGCGCTGCGAAGATCATCCATCGCCCACCGACACGGCAGACCGCGGAACGCTGATACCGATACGCCGCCACGACGACGCATAGATATCAAGATCCACTCCGCGCCGCCGCCACACCGGGACGCTGATAGCTATGCGCCGTCATGGCGAGGCATGCGTATCGAGACCACTTCGCGCGGCCGCCACACCGTGACGCTGATACCGAACCGACGTCATGACGACGCATGCGTATCGAGATCCACTTCGGTGCTTGGCGGGAGCGGGACGCTGATACCCATGCGCCGCCATGACGACGCATAGATATCAAGATCCACTTCGCGCCCGCGGCCACGAGTCGGACCCTGATACCTATGCGACGTCATGACGACGCATACGTATCAAGATCCACTCCGCGCCGCCGCCACACCGGGACGCTGATACCTATGCGCCGCCATGACGACGCATGAATATCAGGGTCCAGCGGCATCTCGGACCAGGCCCGGGTCCGACCGGTCCGCGCGCAGGCCTGCCACCATCTGGGACGCTGGGGCGGTGACTGACGGCCACGACCCGGCGCCGACGGAAAACACCAACCGCGCCACGATCGCCTCCTACGAACGGGCTGCGCAGACCTACGCCGACCTGACGTCCACCCATCCGACCCCGGCGATGGCGGCCCTGCTCGACGAGGTCGCCGCGCGCACACCACCCGGCGCACACGTCCTCGAACTGGGCAGCGGGACGGGCCGCGATGCCACCGCCCTCGAGCAGCGCGGACTGCACGTCCGTCGCACCGATGGCACGCAGGCCTTCGTCGATCTGATGCGCGCGAGCGGCCAGGCTGCCGATCGGCTCGATCTCGTGACGGACGATTTCGGCGGCCCGTACGACGCGGTGGTGGCCTTCGCCGTCCTGCTGCATCTCACCCGCGACGAGCTGCGCGACGCGCTGAGCAAAGCCGCCGCGGCTACGCGCCCCGGCGGCATCCTGGCGTTCACCGTGAAAGAGGGCGACGGAGACGGCTGGACGACCGAGCGCCTCGACGTCGCGCGCCACTTCACCTACTGGCGCGCGCCGGAGCTACGGGCGGTGATCGACGGCTCGCCGTGGACTTTATTGAGCCTGGACCACGTCGACGGAGCGCGCGAGCCGTGGCTCTACGTGCTCGCTGCGAGCGAACAACCAGGCGTCGCACCGGATCGCGAACCCCAGCCGTAGCGCCGCCAAAGCCCGACACGGGCCACCGGATGCGCCATTTTGTACTGATTGGACCGGACACGTCCGCAAGACTTTGAGCCGCGGTGCTTGACGTCGGCGGGTATGTGAGCCACCCTTTTCATGCGCCTACAGGGGGTGGCCTTGCGTCGCCCTGCCCAAGATGGCTAGACTGCTGTGTTGCGCTGCCCTCCGACACCCCGCGGCCCGTAAAGGGTCTGCTTCGTGGTGCCCAAGGCAGCGGATCGGCCCGCTCAGTAGTCCTTGGAAGGACGCATCTTGGCAGTCTCTCGCTCCGGTAAGGCAAGTTCCGAAACAGGCAAGCCGTTCGGCATCCCGGGTTCCCCGCCCCGTACGTCTTTCGCCAAGATCCGCGAGCCGTTGGAGGTGCCCAACCTTCTCGCGCTGCAAACTGAATCCTTCGACTGGCTGGTCGGTAACGACGCCTGGCGTACCCGCCTCGCGAATGCCGACGGTGTCGCCGCCGTCCGTGACACGTCCGGACTCGAAGAGATTCTCGGTGAGATCTCCCCGATCGAGGACTTCTCCGGCTCGATGAGCCTGTCCTTCTCCAACCCGCGCTTCGAGGACGTCAAGGCGTCCATCGAGGAATGCAAGGACAAGGACATGACGTACGCGGCCCCGCTGTTCGTCACGGCCGAGTTCATCAACAACACGACTGGCGAGATCAAGAGCCAGACGGTGTTCATGGGTGACTTCCCGGTGATGACCCGCAAGGGCACGTTCATCATCAACGGCACCGAGCGCGTCGTGGTCAGCCAGCTCGTCCGCTCGCCGGGCGTCTACTTCGACCGCACCCTCGACAAGGCCTCGGACGTCGACGTCTACAGCGTCAAGGTCATCCCGGGTCGCGGCGCGTGGCTCGAGTTCGACGTCGACAAGCGCTCGACGGTCGGTGTACGCATCGACCGCAAGCGCCGCCAGCCGGTCACCGTCCTGCTGAAGGCCCTGGGCTGGAGCAACGACCGCATCCGCGAGCACTTCTCGTGGTCGCAGACGCTGCTCGCGACGCTCGAGAAGGACCACATCGCGACGCCGGACGAGGCGCTGCTCGACATCTACCGCAAGCTGCGTCCGGGCGAGCCGCCGACGCGCGAGTCCGCGCAGGCGCTGCTCGAGAACCTCTTCTTCAACCCGAAGCGTTACGACCTCGCCCGGGTCGGCCGCTACAAGGTCAACAAGAAGCTCGAGCTCGACACCTCGGTGCACACCGGGACGCTGACCGAAGAGGACATCGTCAAGACGATCGAGTACCTCATCCGTCTGCAGGACGGCGAGGCCGGTTACGAGCTCGACGACATCGACCACTTCGGCAACCGCCGGCTGCGCACCGTGGGCGAGCTGATCCAGAACCAGATCCGGGTCGGCCTGTCGCGCATGGAGCGGGTCGTCCGCGAGCGCATGACCACGCAGGACGTCGAGGCGATCACGCCGCAGACCTTGATCAACATTCGCCCGGTCGTGGCGTCGATCAAGGAGTTCTTCGGCACGTCGCAGCTGTCGCAGTTCATGGACCAGACCAACCCGCTCGCGGGCCTGACCCACAAGCGCCGCCTGTCCGCGCTGGGCCCGGGTGGTCTGTCGCGTGACCGTGCCGGCATGGACGTCCGTGACGTGCACCCGTCGCACTACGGCCGGATGTGCCCGATCGAGACGCCGGAAGGGCCGAACATCGGCCTGATCGGTTCGCTTGCCTCGTACGGTCGGGTCAACGCGTTCGGCTTCATCGAGACGCCGTACCGCAAGGTCACCGCGGGCCGGGTCACCGACCAGATCGACTACCTCTCGGCCGACGAAGAGGACCGCTACACGATCGCCCAGGCGAACGCGGTCATCGACGCCCAGGGCAACTTCACCGAGGCGAAGGTGCTCGTCCGGAAGAAGGGCGGCGAGGTCGACCTGCTCGACCCGTCCGAGGTCGACTACATGGACGTTTCGCCGCGCCAGATGGTGTCGGTCGCGACGGCGATGATCCCGTTCCTCGAGCACGACGACGCGAACCGGGCCCTGATGGGCGCGAACATGCAGCGCCAGGCCGTTCCGCTGCTGCGCAGCGAAGCGCCGCTGGTGGGAACCGGCATGGAGCTTCGCGCGGCGGTCGACGCCGCCGACGTGGTGGTCGCCGACAAGCCCGGTGTGGTCGAGGAACTGTCCGCCGACTACATCACCGTCATGGCTGACGACGGCACCCGCAACACGTACCGGCTGGCGAAGTTCGCGCGCTCCAACCAGGGCACGAGCTTCAACCAGAAGCCGATCGTCAACGAGGGCGACCGCGTCGAGGCCGGCCAGGTCATCGCCGACGGACCGTCCACCGACAACGCCGAGATGGCGCTGGGCAAGAACCTGCTCGTGGCGTTCATGCCGTGGGAGGGCCACAACTACGAGGACGCGATCATCCTCAACCAGCGGCTCGTCCAGGACGACGTCCTCACCTCGATCCACATCGAGGAGCACGAGGTCGACGCCCGCGACACCAAGCTGGGCGCGGAAGAGATCACTCGCGACATCCCGAACGTCTCCGAAGAGGTCCTCGCCGACCTCGACGAGCGCGGCATCGTGCGCATCGGCGCCGACGTCGTCCCGGGTGACGTGCTGGTCGGCAAGGTCACGCCGAAGGGCGAGACCGAGCTCACCCCCGAGGAGCGCCTGCTGCGCGCGATCTTCGGTGAGAAGGCTCGCGAGGTTCGTGACACGTCGCTGAAGGTTCCGCACGGCGAGGCCGGCAAGGTCATCGGCGTCCGGGTCTTCTCGCGTGAGGACGGCGACGAGCTGGCGCCTGGCGTCAACGAACTCGTCCGCGTCTACATCGCCCAGAAGCGCAAGATCCAGGACGGTGACAAGCTCGCCGGACGTCACGGCAACAAGGGCGTCATCGCCAAGATCCTGCCGCCCGAGGACATGCCGTTCCTCACCGACGGGACCCCGGTCGACGTCGTCCTCAACCCGCTCGGTGTGCCCAGCCGCATGAACGTCGGCCAGGTCCTCGAGACGCACCTCGGCTGGGTCGCCAAGACCGGCTGGAACATCGACGGCACTCCCGAGTGGGCCGCGCGCCTGCCCGAGGACGTCCGTACCGGTGAGCCGGGCACGAACGTGGCCACCCCGGTGTTCGACGGTGCGAAGGAAGACGAGATCACCGGCCTGCTCGACTCGACCCTGCCGACTCGCGACGGCGACCAGCTGATCGGACGGACCGGTAAGGCCCGGCTGCTCGACGGCCGTTCGGGCGAGCCGTTCCCGGACCCGGTGAGTGTCGGTTACATCTACATCCTGAAGCTCCTGCACCTCGTCGACGACAAGATCCACGCGCGCTCGACGGGCCCGTACTCGATGATCACGCAGCAGCCGCTGGGTGGTAAGGCGCAGTTCGGTGGCCAGCGTTTCGGAGAGATGGAGTGCTGGGCGATGCAGGCCTACGGCGCGGCATACGCGCTGCAGGAACTGCTCACCATCAAGTCCGACGACATCCTCGGCCGCGTCAAGGTGTACGAGGCGATCGTGAAGGGCGAGAACATCCCCGAGCCGGGCATTCCGGAGTCGTTCAAGGTGCTGCTGAAGGAACTTCAGTCGCTGTGCCTGAACGTCGAGGTGCTCTCGTCCGACGGCCTGGCCGTCGAGATGCGCGACACCGACGATGACGTCTATCGCGCTGCCGAGGAACTCGGTATCGACCTGTCGCGCCGGTTCGAGCCCTCGAGCGTCGAAGAAGTTTAAGGCGATGGCCGGCGGCGGAGTGGTGCGAAACCTGCATCACGCCATCGCCGGCCGGAGCCGCCCCGAAGTACAAAGCACGACCAAAAGAAGGTAGGAACCTTGCTCGACGTCAACGTCTTCGACGAGCTCCGTATCGGCCTGGCCAACGCCGACGACATCCGCCGGTGGAGCCACGGCGAGGTGAAGAAGCCCGAGACCATCAACTACCGGACCCTGAAGCCGGAAAAGGACGGTCTGTTCTGCGAGAAGATCTTCGGTCCGACCCGGGACTGGGAGTGCTACTGCGGCAAGTACAAGCGCGTGCGCTTCAAGGGCATCATCTGCGAGCGCTGTGGCGTCGAGGTCACTCGCGCGAAGGTGCGCCGTGAGCGGATGGGCCACATCGAGCTCGCCGCGCCGGTCACGCACATCTGGTACTTCAAGGGCGTCCCGTCCCGGTTGGGCTACCTGCTCGACCTGGCCCCGAAGGACCTCGAGAAGATCATCTACTTCGCGGCCTACCTGATCACCAGCGTCAACGTCGACGATCGCCACCGCGACCTGCCGACGCTCGAGGCCGAGATCAGCGCCGAGAAGTCGACGCTCGAGAAGCGCCGCGACTCCGACATCGACACCCGGGCCAAGAAGCTCGAGACCGATCTGGCCGAGCTCGAGGCCGAGGGCGCCAAGAGCGATGTCCGCCGCAAGGTTCGTGAGGGCGGCGAGCGCGAGATGCGCCAGCTGCGCGACCGCGCCCAGCGCGAGATCGACCGCCTCGACGAGGTGCTCGACACGTTCCGCAAGCTGGACGTCAAGCAGCTCATCAGTGACGAGCTGCTCTACCGCGAGCTGCGCGACCGCTTCGGCGACTACTTCGAGGGCGGCATGGGCGCCGAGTCCCTGCAGACCCTGCTGAAGAACTTCGACCTCGCCGCCGAGGCCGACTCGCTGCGCGAGACGATCCGCAGTGGCAAGGGCCAGAAGAAGATCCGCGCCCTCAAGCGCCTGAAGGTCGTTGCCTCGTTCCTGGCCACGACCAACTCGCCGCTGGGCATGGTGCTCGACTGCGTCCCGGTCATCCCGCCGGACCTCCGTCCGATGGTGCAGCTCGACGGCGGACGTTTCGCGACGTCCGACCTCAACGACCTGTACCGCCGCGTGATCAACCGCAACAACCGTCTCAAGCGACTGATCGACCTCGGCGCTCCCGAGATCATCGTCAACAACGAGAAGCGGATGCTGCAGGAGTCGGTTGACGCCCTGTTCGACAACGGTCGTCGTGGCCGTCCGGTGACGGGCCCGGGCAACCGGCCGCTGAAGTCGCTGTCGGATCTGCTCAAGGGCAAGCAGGGCCGGTTCCGCCAGAACCTGCTCGGCAAGCGCGTCGACTACTCGGGCCGGTCGGTCATCATCGTCGGCCCGCAGCTCAAGCTGCACCAGTGCGGCCTGCCGAAGGGCATGGCGCTCGAGCTGTTCAAGCCGTTCGTCATGAAGCGCCTCGTCGACCTCAGCCACGCGCAGAACATCAAGTCCGCCAAGCGGATGGTCGAGCGCGCGCGTCCGGTCGTCTGGGACGTCCTCGAAGAGGTCATCAGCGAGCACCCGGTGCTGCTCAACCGCGCACCGACGCTGCACCGCCTGGGCATCCAGGCCTTCGAGCCGCAGCTGGTCGAGGGCAAGGCCATCCAGATCCACCCGCTCGTCTGCACCGCGTTCAACGCGGACTTCGACGGTGACCAGATGGCCGTCCACCTGCCCCTGTCCGCCGAGGCCCAGGCCGAGGCCCGGGTGCTGATGCTCTCGACGAACAACATTCTCAAGCCCGCCGACGGTCGTCCGGTGACCATGCCGACGCAGGACATGATCCTGGGTCTGTACCACCTGACCGCCAAGCTGCCCGACGGTCTCGGCAACGGGCGGGTCTTCTCGTCCGACTCCGAGGCGATCATGGCGCGCGACTCGAAGACCCTGCACCTGCAGGCTCCGGTTCGCATCCGCCTGCACGGCGTGCAGTCGATCGACAACGGCATCGGTGCCGAGCCGTGGGTGGCGCCCGAGGGCTGGACGGTCGGCGAGCCGCTGCTCGTCGACACGACGCTCGGTCGCGTGCTGTTCAACGAGGCCCTGCCGACCAACTACCGGTTCGTCAACTACCCGGTCGTCAAGAAGGAACTCGGCCAGATCGTCAACGACCTGGCCGAGCGGTACCCCAAGGTCGAGGTCGCGCAGACCCTCGACGCGCTCAAGTCGGCCGGTTTCCACTGGGCGACCCGCTCGGGTATCACCATCGCGATCGACGACGTCGTGACGCCGCCGAACAAGGCCGAGATCCTCGACCGCTACGAGAAGGACGCGGAGAAGATCGAGAAGCAGTACCTGCGCGGCGTGATCACCGAGGAGGAGCGCCGTCAGGAGCTCGTCGAGGTCTGGACCAAGGCGACCAGCGAGGTCGCCAAGGAGATGGAAGCCAACTTCCCGAAGACCAACTCGGTGTACATCATGATCAACTCCGGTGCGCGCGGAAACATGATGCAGATGCGGCAGATCGCCGGCATGCGTGGTCTGGTGGCCAACCCGAAGGGCGAGATCATCCCTCGTCCGATCAAGGCCAACTTCCGCGAGGGCCTGTCGGTGCTCGAGTACTTCATCTCCACCCACGGTGCCCGCAAGGGTCTGGCCGACACCGCGCTGCGTACCGCCGACTCGGGTTACCTGACCCGTCGTCTGGTGGACGTGTCGCAGGACGTCATCATCCGCGAGGAGGACTGCGGCACCGAGCGCGGCGTCACGCTGGTCATCGCCACCGCGGCGGCCGACGGCACGCTGATCAAGGACGCCCACGCCGAGACGAGCGTGTACGCGCGCGTCCTCGCCGAGGACGTCGAGATCAACGGGGTCACGGTTGCAACGGCGGGCGCCGACCTCGGTGACGTGCTCATCGACGAGCTCATCGGACGCGGCGTGGCCGAGGTCCGGGTGCGGTCGGTGCTCACCTGCGAGTCGGGCCTGGGCACCTGCGCCACCTGCTACGGCCGGTCGCTGGCCACCGGCAAGCTCGTCGACGTCGGCGAGGCGGTCGGCATCATCGCCGCCCAGTCGATCGGTGAGCCCGGCACTCAGCTGACGATGCGGACGTTCCACACCGGTGGTATCGCCGGTGAGGACATCACGCACGGTCTGCCCCGTGTGGCCGAGCTCTTCGAGGCCCGCGTCCCGAAGGGCGTCGCGCCGATCAGCGAGGCGGTCGGCAAGGTGCGCGTCGAGGAGTCGGACGGCACCAAGGGCAGCACCCGGCGCATCGTGGTCACCCCCGACGACGGCACGGACGAGATCGAGTACCCGATCACCCGCCGCGCCCGTCTGCTGATCGGCGAGGGCCAGCGGGTCGAGGTCGGCCAGCAGCTCATCGCCGGCGCCGTGAACCCGCACGATGTGCTGCGGATCATGGGCCCGCGCGAGGTGCAGCTGCACCTGGTGCGCGAGGTCCAGGAGGTCTACCGCAGCCAGGGTGTCGCGATCCACGACAAGCACATCGAGGTGATCGTCCGACAGATGCTCAAGCGCATCACGGTGATCGAGTCGGGTGCGACCGAGTTCCTGCCCGGTTCGCTCGTCGAGCGGTCGATCTTCGAGTCCGAGAACCGCCGAGTGGTCTCCGAGGGCCTCGAGCCCGCGTCCGGCCGTCCGGTGCTCATGGGCATCACGAAGGCGTCGCTGGCCACCGAGTCGTGGCTGTCGGCGGCCTCCTTCCAGGAGACGACGCGCGTCCTCACCGACGCCGCCATCTCGGCCAAGAGCGACTCGCTGCTGGGCCTGAAGGAGAACGTCATCATCGGCAAGCTGATCCCGGCCGGTACCGGTATCTCGCGGTACCGCAACGTCGAGGTCAACCCGACCGAAGAGGCCCGCGCCGCGGCGTTCTCGATGGCCGGTTACGACGAGTCGGACTACTACGGGTTCGCCACCGCCGGTGGCACGCTCGGCCCGGCCGTCCCGCTCGACGACTACGGGTACGACGACTACCGCTGATCGCAGATCGCTCGAAGGGCCGGCTCCCGCACCAGCGGGGGCCGGCCCTTCGGCGTATCAGCGTCCGGACGCCGATACGCATACTCCGCTATAGCGACGCATACGCATCAAGATTCGCGGGTAGCCTGTGTCCATGGGCAGCCCGGTCGGCGGTGATCCGGATGCGATCCGCGGCGTCGCGGGTCCGCTGCGTTCGGCCGGCGCGACGGTCGGCAGCGCGTCCAGCGCCCTGAGCTCCGCGGGGTCGACGGGCTCGGGATCCGTGGGATCCGCCGCCGCGGCCGCGGCGCTGGCCCGATTCGGGGCGGTGGCCGCCCGGTCGGCCAGTGACATCGAAACGCAGCTGCAAGCCGTCGGGACGCTGGCCGCCAACGGCGGCACCGACCTCGCGGTCGCCGGGGGCGGACGGATGCGCGCCGAATGAGCGAGCGCCGAGCGAGCGAATCATCGGTGCAGCGCGCGAGAAGCCTCGACCGCGCCCGCAGCGCAGCGAGGACGTGGATGAGCGACGTCTTCGACCCGCCCTCGGGCGATGCGGGCGCGCTGGCCGGCGCGGCGCGGACGTTCGGCACCACGTCCGCCCAGATGACGACCGACGCCGGCACCGTGAAGTCGGCGATCGCGACCGCTGTCGCGCTCTGGCACGGCACTCGTTCGACGGACTTCCAAACCGCCTCGTTCGGCATCCAGGTCGAGCTCGAAGCGGTCATCTCGGCGAGCGGGACGGTGTCGCAGCTGCTCTCGGCGTACGCCAAGCAGTTCACCAGTACCTGCGAGACGCTCGCCGGGCTCAAACGGCAATACGACTCGATCGAGCAGAACGCCGACGCGCTGGCCCGGTCGCTGCCGCCGACGCAGTCCGACCAACAGGACACGATCTACCAGCACGCGGCCCGGCAGCAGGGGCTGCTCGTCAACGAGGCGCTGCTGGCCAAGTCGTCGCTGAACTCGCTCGGATCGAAGCTGGCCGCCGCCATCGACGCCGAGACCGACAGCATCCTGCCCGGTGGTTCGAGCGTGCCGCTCGACGAGATCGGCCGCCGGGTCGACGCCGCGTACGGAGTTATCGGGCTGCAGGGCCAGGCCGCCGCGGGCACGCTGACCACGGCCCAGGCGTGGTCGATGATGGCGCCGGCGATGGCGGCCGCCGAGAAGATCCTCGACATCGTCGAGGACAACAAGGACGGCGAGCTGCCGGGCGGGCCGGTGACCACGCTGACGACCGATCCCGCGATCCTGCAGGCCCTGCTCGACGACGCGCGGGCCGACGGCATTCCGCCCGTCCGCTACTCGGCGCTGCTCGCACAGTACTGGGCGGTCAAAGCAGCGGTCGCGGCCGGCATCGACCTCAACGGCTGGGATCCCGCGGCCGGGACGGACGGTAACCGCGCGACGATCTCGGCGGTCTACACCTTCTACGGGCAGCTGTTCCTGAACAACCCGAACCTGACCTGGGCGGGCATGGCGAACATGATCGGCCCGTCGTTCGCGGCCGGGTTTCTCGACATCAACATGTTCAAGGACCTCGCCGGCGCGCTGGGCGGCCAGCTGAACAAGGTGCCGAGCTGGCTGCGGGGCGCGTTGCCGCCCGAGCTGCAGGCGATGGGTGCAGTCAGCAACATGAGCGCCGCCGAGTTCCAGTGGTTCGAGCAGAAGTTCCTGGCCATGCAGAAGCACATCTTCTTCGACCAGGCGTCGATGCACGAAGCCTACGTGAATGGCGGAACGGCGGCGATCGACGAGATGTACGCCGCCGGGCTCATCGACGGCCCCGCCGATCAGGCCTGGCAGCTGATCGACTCAGGCACGCCGGCCAACGTCGCGGCCGGCAACAAGCTGCTGTTGTCGCGCGAGCAGAACCAGATCATCAACAAGCAGTACGACGACATGCGCAACCACGACGGGCCGATCGGCGAGGGCATGACCTACCTCATGACCGTCATCGGGTCGGCGTCGATCCCGGGCACCAAGACGCCGGCCCAGTACTCGCCGCTGACGATCTCGGCGTCGGTGACCGTCGAGCCGTTCCCGTTCGTGCACGAGACGGTCGACGGCTCGCTCTCGCTGCCCCTGCCCGACTTCAACATCACCGACAAGAACGCCCGCTGGGACTATGTCACCAACGACACGCTGCCCGCCTACCAGAAGCTGCTGGCCGACAACCCGGACGAGGTCCGCCAGATCGTCGCCTCGTCGGTCGACTCCCGCATCGAGCAGCAGCGGCTGGCCAACCGCTGGCCGCAGCTGGTCAAGAACCTGTTGGAGGACTGGAACATCAGCGTCGGCGGGGGCGTAAGTATTGGCTTCCCGTGAGAACCGGGCGAGTGTTGTTCGCGCGGTCTCGGCCCTCGTCGTGGTGGCCGCCATATCTCTGCTCGGAGGGTGCATGACGCAGGGCCGCAACACCGACAACCAGCCGGCTTCGATCGTCCACGGCAACGCGCTGACGCTCGACTTCACGACCCGTCCGACCCGGGCGAGTTTCGGCTTCGCCGCCGATCGGAACTACCGCTCCTACCAACGCAGTGGACCGATGCTGCAGACGAAGGCGGTGTTGCCGGGCGGGACCATCGTCATTCCGGCGTTCGACGTGACCGCCGCGAGCGACGCCGCCGGCGGCGCGCAGGACAAGAACTACACGCACACCCCGAAGTGGTTCGACATCTCCCGCACGTTCGACGACGCCGAGAGCGCCCGGACGAGCCTGCTGGCCGACGCCTCGATCCTCGGCCTGTCCGCGGCCGAGATCGAGCAGGTGCTGCCCCAGGTCGGCACCGGGGTCGTCGTTCCGCAGCAGCGGGTGCTGCACGGCCTGGTCGACGACTGGCTGTCGCTCGATGTCGAACTGTCCGACGGCGACAACGGGGATGTCACCGCGCAGTACGTGATCCAGATCGATTACTTCCACAACGCGGCGATCGACAAGGTCGTCAGCGACGGCAGGTTCGCGCTCGACCTGACCCGGCGTCCTGACCGAGCGGACGTCGGGATGCTCGACGGCTACTCGGATTCCTACATCCAGCCGCCCTGGGGGCAGACCCTGACGTTCGCGCTGACCCTGCCGGGCGGCTCCCTCGAACAGCCGCTGACCTCCGCCGCGTCGACCTCGGCCCGGTCGGCCGACGACAGTGCGGCCGACAGCGCCGCGCCGGTCAGCACGGTCTTCTCCGTCGCGGATTCGAGTGTGGCCGCCGTCGAGCGGGACGCCCTCGCCGCGGCCCCGCTGCTCGGCGTCGATCCGGTCGCTGTCCAGTCGATCTTCGCGGCCCCCGCGGGCCAGCGAGTCACGAAGACACTCGCCGGCACCAGTACCGCCGCCTACGACGTGACGATGAAACTCGACGTCACACCCGGCCAGGCCGGGAACTTCGCGGCGTCGCTCAAATACACGTTCACCTACCACTGACCGAACGAGTGGCGGGCCACAGATCCAACGAGTGGCGGGCCAGAGACCGGACGAGTGGCGTCGCCCGATATGCCCCGATCGGCGGGCCTCGGGGGGACTGGGTAACCTGACCAGGCCAGCCTTGTATGACGGAGGTTTAGTTGGTCAGCCCACAGCAGTCGCGTAATCGCTTGCCGACGCCCGCGCGCGATCGGCGCGGTCTGCTGGCGGTGCTCGCTGTGCTGCTGATCGTCGTCGGTGCCCTCAGCGCCGCGATCGTCGTCTACCGCACCGGCAATCGGGTCGATGTGCTGGTCGCGTCGCATGCCATCCCCGCCGGCCAGAAGGTCAGCGCGAACGACTTCACCACGACGCGGGTCGCCTCCGACGGCGCGAACGTCGTCGACGCCGACGCGGAGGCGAACTTCATCGGCAGTTACGCGACGACGAGCATCCCGTCCGGGACTCTGATCAACGCGCAGATGTTCCGCATCAAGCAGGTCGTGCCGGCCGACTCCGTCGTCCTCGGAGTGACCCTGTCGATCGACCAGCGGCCGGCGAAGCAGATCGCGCCCGGCGACATCGTGCGGGTGTTCTACGGCCCGCACTCGAACGGATCGACCACGGGCACGGGCACCACCACCGGCAGCACCGGCAGTTCGACGGCGCCGCAGTTGCCCGTCGGCTACGTCATCGTCTCGTCCGCGCGGGTGGTCGACGTCGTCGTCGGTGCCACCTCGTCGAGTGGCACGGTCAGCGTCTCGCTGCTGCTCACCACCGCTGATGCGCAGGCCCTGGTGCCGTACGCCACCGCTGACTCCGTCGCTATCGGCGAGCTGCCCGTCGACACGCACCTGTCGATCGACTACGCGACCAACTAGGCGATGATCGCGTGAGCGTTGTCTGCTTCTTCTCGGCGAAGGGCGCCCCGGGCACCACCACGGCGGCGATGCTGGCGGCGTCGCTGTGGCCGGGGCGGGCGCTGCTCGTCGACTGCGACCCGGTCGGCGGCGACGTCGGGTTGCGCCTGTCGAACCCGTACGGCCAGCCGCTCGACCTGACCCGCGGGATGCTCACCTTGCTGCCGCTGGCCCGCCGGACACTGCACCCGAACGTCCTGCTCGAGCACGCCCAGAGCGTCGCCGGCGGTGGCGAGGTCATCGTCGGCCTCTCCGGTCCGGAACAGAGCCACGCCGGCGGCCAGCTCTGGAGCGTTCTGGCCGACGCGTTCCGCAACCTCGAGGGCTACGACGTCATCGTCGATGTCGGGCGGGTCGATTCGCGCTCGCCGCTGATGCCGATCGTCCAGGCCTCGGACGTCGCCGTCTGCGTGCTCGGGACGAGCGTGTCGAGTGTCGTGAGCACGCGTTCGCGCCTGCACAATCTCGCTCCGGCCGTCGTCGGGACGAGCGGCCGCGCCCCGTTGCTCGGCATGGCCGTCCAGGCGCCACCGAACAGCCGCGACGTCGCGGGGGCGGTGGCCACGATCCGCGAGGACGTGCCCGGAGCCGAGTTCCTGGGCCACCTCGCGACCGACCGCGTCGGGGCGGGCATCTTCGACGGGCGTCCGGTCAGCCGTCCGGAGCGCACGCTGCTCGTGCGGTCGGGCCAGTCGATGGTCGCGACCCTGGCGAACTTCGTCCGGCCGCCGGTCCCCGTCGCCTACGCGCCGGCCGGCTATGCGCCCGCGCCCGAACCCGTCCCGGCCGGCCCCTACTCGCCGCTGCCGGCGCTGCCGGAACCCGGGCCGCCCACACCGTCGCGGCGTGAGCAGCGCCGCCAACAGCGGGCCGCGGCCGCCACCCCGCGGGGCCGCCACGGCCAGGATGCCCGATGACCGCCCCCACCGATCAGGTCCTGATCCGCCGGCTGCGCGCGAGCGTCGCCGATCGGCTGAACATCCAGCGCCGCGGCGACGAGATCGCCGGACGGGTGCCGATGAGCACCGAGGACGAGCGGCAGTTCGCGCGGTCGCTGATCGTCCAGGTGCTCGAGGACCACGCCCGGGCCGAGATCAGCGATGGCCGGGCTCCGATGGCTCCCGACCTGGAGGAGGCCACGGCGGCCGCGATCCATGCGGCCCTGTTCGGAGTCGGACGGCTGCAGCCACTGCTCGACAACCCCGACGTCGAGAACGTCGACATCAACGGCTGCGACCGCGTCTTCGTCGGCTACGCGGACGGTCGCGAGGAGCTGCATGACCCGGTCGCCGAGACCGACGACGAGCTCGTCGAGCTCATCCAGGTGCTGGCCGCGAACGTCGGGCTGACCAGCCGCCCGTTCGACTCGGCCAACCCGCAACTCGACCTGCGCCTGCCCGACGGCTCGCGCCTGTCGGCGGTCATGGGCGTCTGTGCGCGCCCGTCCGTCAGCATCCGCCGGTCGCGACTGGGCAAGGTCAGCCTCGAGGATCTCGTCGGCAACGGGACGATGTCGGTCGAGCTGGCGACGTTCCTGCGCGCGGCCGTGCTGGCCCGCATGAACCTGATGATCGCCGGCTCGACGAACTCGGGCAAGACCACGCTGCTGCGCGCGCTGGCCAACGAGATCCCGGCCAACGAGCGGCTGGTCACCGTCGAGCGCGCGCTCGAGCTCGGGCTCGACGCCTTCGCCGACCTGCACCCCAACGTCGTCGCCTTCGAGGAGCGGCTGCCGAACTCCGAGGGCGTCGGCGGCGTGACGATGGCCGAGCTGGTCCGCCGCTCCCTGCGCATGAACCCCAGTCGGGTGATCGTCGGCGAGGTCCTCGGCGACGAGATCGTGACGATGCTCAACGCCATGAGCCAGGGCAACGACGGTTCGCTGTCGACCATCCACGCCAACTCGTCCATCGAGGTCTTCAACCGCATCTCGACCTACGCCCTGCAGTCGGCCGAGAACCTGCCCGTCGAGGCGTCGCACATGCTCATCGCCGGGTCGATCAACTTCGTCGTCTTCCTGCGCAAGCGCAACGACTACGAGAGCGGCGGCAGCCTGGTGCGCTGCATCGAGAGCGTCCGCGAGGTCACCGGCATCGACGGGCGCGTGCTGTCGAGCGAGGTGTTCGCCCTGTCGCCCGACGGGCGGGCCGTCGCGCATGCGCCGATCGCGCGCATCGACGCGCTCGAGCCGTACGGCTACGCGCCGCAGATCACGGGACGCTGGTCGTGAACGACAGCCTGCTCGTGATCGCCGCCGGTGCGGTCGTCGGGCTCGGTCTGTTCGTGCTCGTCCTCGCCTTCGTAGGACTGCCCGACCGCCCGGTCGGCAAGCCGTCCCGGTCGCGCCGCCGACGGATGTCTGCGAACCAGCGCACCTGGATGTTGGTGCGCGGCATCGTGGCCGGCGGCCTCACCCTGTTCGCCACCCGGTGGGTGGTCGCCGGGGTCGCGATCGCGCTGCTCGCGGCGTACTGGGACCGGATCGCCGGCAACGCCGCGGCCGAGCGGGTCGGAATCGCGCGGCTCGAGGCGATGGCGTCCTGGACGGAGTCACTGCGCGACACCATCGCCGGCGCGATCGGCCTCGAGCAGGCCATCCCGGCCACCGCCGCCAATGCCAGCACCGCGATCCGCCCGTCGCTGAACCTGCTGGTCGACCGGCTGCGCATCCGCGAACCGCTGCCCGACGCGTTGCTCGCGTTCGCCGAGGACATCGACGATCCGAGCGCCGACGTCATCTGTGCCGCCCTGGTGCTGAACGCGCGGCTGCGTGGCCCGGGCCTGCGCGACGTCCTGACCGCGCTGGCGGTCTCGGCCCGCGAGGAGCTCGACATGCGGCGGCGCATCGAGGCCAGCCGCAAGAGCATCCGCAGCAGTGTGCGCATCGTGCTGTTCATCGTGCTGGGGGTGATGGGCTTCCTGGCCGTCTTCAACCACCATTACGTCCAGCCGTACGGGACGTTGGTCGGCCAGTGCGTCCTGCTCATCGTGGTGGCGATGCTGGCCGGCGGACTCATGTGGCTGCGCGGGTTGGCGTCACCGGCGCGGACCGAGCGATTCCTCGTGGCCGGTCCGGTCGACCCCGCTGCGGTGCCGCGATGACGGAGCGACCGCGATGATCTGGGCGATGTTCTGGGGCGCGATCGTCGGCATCGGCATCTACGCGCTGATCCGGGTCTGGCTGCGTCCGCAGCCCGGGGTCGCGACGATGATCGCGCGCATCGATGCGGGATCGCGCTCGATGCACACCCGAACGGCCACCGCGCTCGAGGTCGAGAAGGGGTCGGCCGGCGGCATCCAGCGCGCCGTCGACCGGTTGGGCGACCGCCTCGAGGTGCTGGCCGCCGACCGCGGCTGGCGACTGGGCCGGGTACGCGCCGACCTCGCGATCATGAGCCGAACACTCGGGTCGTTCCTCGCGACCAAGGTCGTCTTCGCGATCCTGTTCTTCCTGCTGGCGCCGGCGTTGTGGTCGGTGATGCGCCTGGCCGGCCTCCCACTCGCTCCGGTGATCCCGGCCCTGGCCGCGGTCGTGTTCGGCGCCGGCGCGTTCTTCCTGCCGGATCTCGCCCTGCGCGGGGAGGCGGCCCAGCGCCGCCGCGACTTCCGGCGCGTCGTCGGGATCTTCCTGGACCTGGTCGCGATGAACCTGGCCGGCGGCCGTGGCCTGCCCGAGGCGCTGCTGTCGGCGTCGACCATCAGCGAGCAGTGGACGCTCGTCCGCATCCGGCAGGCGCTCGCCAACGCCCGGCTCTTCGGCACGACGCCGTGGGCGGCACTCGGCGATCTCGGCCGCGAGGTCGACGTCGAGGAGCTGCGCGACCTGTCGGCGGCGCTGCTGCTGGCGGCCGACGACGGCGCGAAGATCCGCCAGTCACTCTCCGCCCGGGCGGCGACGTTGCGGCGTCGTGAGCTGGCCGACTCGGAGGGTGATGCGGGCGAGCGCTCGCAGTCGATGCTGGTCGCTCAGTTGGTAATTTGCATGGCTTTCCTGGTATTTCTTGCTTATCCGGCGGTGTCAGCGCTCACGGCGTGAACGCGCGACGGGTGCCGATACCAGGCATGATGTGCACGGGGACGATCTACACGAGAGGGACGCCAGGATGCTCTTCTATCCGGTACTGCTCATCCAGACCGCGATCACCCGCGCCCGGGCACTCCGTGCCGACGACTCACGCGAGCGGGGCGCGTCGGCCATCGAGTGGGCGATCATCGCCGCGATCACCGTGGTGGCCGCGATCGCGATCGGCGCCATCGTCTACCGGATCGTCGATCAGAACTCGACCAAGCTGCAGAACTGCCAGGCGGCCAACGCGCAGCCCGGTGGAACCTGCTAGCCGTCCCGACACCCATGGATCGGCTCAGGCGGTTGCGCGATGACGATCGCGGCGCCAGCGCGCTCGAGTTCGCGATCCTGGCCGGGCCGTTCCTCTTCACGATCTTCCTGCTGATCCAGGCCGGCTTGTGGTTCTACGGCCGGCAGGTGGCGCTCGACGCCGCCCGGGAGGGCGTCTCGCAGCTGCGCCTCACAGACGTCGCAGGCCGACTGTGTGAACGATGCCGCCCAGGTGCAGGCGCACGTCGAGCAGTTCGCCCAGAACGTCGGTCGCGGCGCGTTGATCGGTCCGTCGATGGACCTGCCCGACTGCCAGGCGAACCAGGTGTCGGTGACTGTTCGCGGCAACGCGGTCAGCCTGCTGCCGTTCCTGACGTTGACGGTGTCCGAGAAGGCGTCGGGCCAGGTCGAGAAGTTCAACCCGTCGTGATCCGAGCACGCCGGCCGAAGTCCGACGACGACCGAGGCGCGATGGTCGTCGAATTCGTGATCATCCTGCCGATGTTGTTCGCGTTGTTCGGTTTGATCTTCGCGCTCGGCTTGAAGGTGCAGGCCGACAGTTCGCTCGACTCCGCCACGCGCGACGGAGCGCGGATCGCCACTCAGGCCCGCAACTACCAGGACGCGCACGACGCCGCGCTCAGCGCCGTTCAGGCCGCGGTCGGTGCGTCGTCCGATTGTGGGAAGTCGCTCACGGTGACGGTGGACGGTGGGAACGAGGACGCGTTCCAGCCGGGGACGCCGGTCGTCGTCGTCGCGTCGTGTCAGTACCCGATCCGCATCGGCGCGATCAAGATCACCCTGCACCCGCAGTCGACGTTCACCAGCGAGCTCGACGTCAACCGGGGTCTCTGCCCGGACGGACAAGAGACGTGCTGAGGCCGGGGCGTCGGGGCCGGACGGTCGTGCGGCGGGTCGTGGCGCGGTTCGCGCTGCGCAGCCGGGCCGGACGCGACGGCAACGACCGCGGTGCGCTGGCGCCGGCGGTGGCGATCCTGCTCGTCCCGCTCTTCGCTCTGACCGGGCTGGTCGTCGACGGTTCCCGGTACCTGGACGCGCGCTCGGTTGCCGAGGGCTATGCCGAAGAGGCCGCGCGGGCCGGGGCGATGCAGATCGACGTGACGGCGCCGGACCTCGAGCTGGATCCGACCGCGGTCCGGACCGCGATCGTCGACTTCTGCCAACAGATCACCAGCGCCGCGTTGCGGACGAACACCTCCGATGTCCTCGTCACGACGTGCGAGCCGGCCAACCCGATGATCACCGACACGGCACTCGGTAACCCGCTCGTCGTCCACGCCCACATCGAGGTGCGCATCAACACCTGGATGCTCGACATCGTCGGGGCCAACTCGTTCAGCGCCAGCGCGGACGCCTCGGCCGAGCCGCAGGAAGGCGTCACGACGCCCGACCAGAATTGACGCCCGGCCCGTCGCTATGACTTGTCGGTATCGTCGGGTTGGACGGTTTGCGGGGTCGGCCGTTAGCCTCGACCTAGAGTCCGACGTGACCGGAGGAGACGCTCGATGCCCACGGTGACCAAGCCCGGCTCCGGCCGAAAGGGCGCGCCCGTCCCGCCTTCGCCGGTGCGGCTGCCCGCGCTGCCTGCGAATCGACTGCCGCGCACGGACGTCCGCATCGATCGCAATCACGAGGTTCGCATCGGCGTGCTCGCCGCGCTCGGACTGACCGCGCTCGTGGTCGGCATTCCGGTGCTGCTGGCCGTCTTCGTCGGGTACCCGCTGCCCACATCGGCGCCGTCGCACGCGTGGCTCACTACGAGCATCACCGCTTCTTTGATCATCAAAGTGTTGGCCTGCGTCGTGTGGCTGGTCTGGGCGCACTTCACCATCTGCATCGTGGCCGAATGGCGGGCGATCCGCCGTGGTCGGCTGCCCGGTTCGGTGCCGCTCGGCGGCGGCAGCCAGTTCCTGGCCCGTCGCCTGGTCGCGGCCGCGCTGCTGCTCGCCGGTACGGCGGCGCTCGTCCCGCACGGCGGCGGGTCCGGACCGGTGACGCGCACCGCGAGTGGCGGATCGGCCGGTGCGACGCACGCCGTCGTCAGCACGGCGGTGGCCGGCGAAACGTCGTCGCCCGCGGCCACCGCGGCGACGTCGCTGACCACTGTTGCGCCCGAGAAGTACTACGTCGTCCGGCCGCCCGAGGGCCGCCGCTACGACTCGCTCTGGGACATCGCCCAGCGCACGTTGGGCGATCCCCTGCGTTACAAGGAAATTTTCGCGCTCAACAAGGATCGGCTGCAAGGCGACGGCCGTCGGCTCAGCGATGCGAACCTCATCCGTCCCGGCTGGCAGTTGGTGCTGCCGGCCGACGCGGCCGGGCCGGGCGTGCAGGTCGTGGCGCCGGCATCGGTCCCGGCACCGGCGATGCCCGCGACGCCCGGGCCCGTCTCCGGCACGCCGAGTCCGGACGCGGTCGCGCACTCGGCCACCGCCCTCGTCGGTGGATCCGGATCGGCGGCCACGACGGTGCCGACCATCGACTCCACGCCAGCTGGCGCTCGGCGGCGGGCTGCTGCTCGCGGGCCTGGCCCTCGCGGTGTCGACCCGGCGCGGTCCGTACGTCGCGCCATCCGCCGAAGAGGACGTGTTGTCGGCGGGCGGCGATCCCGACCTCGCCTGGATGTTCGACGCCGAGCTGCGCCGGCTGGCGGCGGCGCGCGACCGCGCAGTGCCGGCCGCTGCCCCAGCCGACCGTCGCGTACGTGTCTTCCGAACGGATCGTGCTGCAGGTCTCGGGCGCCGACACCGACGACCCGCCGGCTCCGTGGACGAGCGGCGACGACGGCCGGTCCTGGACGCTCGCCGTCGAAGCCCGGCCGGCCGAACGGCTCGACCGGCCGGCGCCGTTCCCGGGCCTGATCTCGGTGGGACGCGCGCACGGCTTCGAGCTGTTCGTGGACTTCGAGCAGGCGCCCGGACTGATCAGCGTCGGCGGCGACCTCGAGCGGGCCCGCGAGGTGGTCATCGCTATCGCCCTGCAGGCCGCGACCAGCATCTGGAGCGACGGCGTCCGGGTGCACCTGGTCGGGTTCGGCGACGGCGCCGCGCTGGCCGAGCTCGCCCCGCAGTTCGTCACCGCCTCGAGCGGGCTCGACGACGTGCTCGCGGCCGTCGAGGCCGATGTCGCCGCGCTGGGAAATCTGCAGCGTCAGCTGGGCGTCGATGGCGTGCTCACCGGCCGCATTCGCCATCGCGGCGACGCCTGGCGTCCGCAACTGATCGTCCTGTCGGCCGCCCCCAGCGCGGACGAGGCATTGCGCCTGCAGGCCCTCACCGCCAACGGCCGGACATCCGTGGTGGCCCTGGCCGTCGGCGACTCGCACGACGCTCGGTGGCGCTTCGCCGTCGACGCGACGGGGCAGCTCGGCATGGGCGTGCTCGGCGCGTCCGCCCATGCATACCGCCTCACCGCCGAGAGCACCGGCGAGCTCGTCGAGATCGTCCGCTCGGTCCAAGCCCGGCGGGCCGCGGGACGAGGCCGCCCTGCGCGAGCTGTCACCCGCGAACGCCGCGTATACGAGCGTCGAGACCGCCGGCGGCCCCAGCGACCCGGACTGGGCGCCCGACGGCGCGGCGCTGGCGGTGCCGCCGGCCGTGTCGGTGCGGCTGCTCGGGCCGGTCGAGGTCGAGGCGCCCGGCGACATCGAGCCGGCCCGACGCGCCCTGGCGACGGAGATCGTCGTCGCCGCGTCGCTGCGCCCGACCGGTCTGCACGACGCCGTGCTGCGCGCCGAGATCTGGCCGCGCGGCGTTCCGGACGACGTGTTCGCCGCCACCGTCGCCGATGTGCAGCGCTGGCTCGGCACCGGTCCGGACGGCCGATCGCGCCTGGATCGGGCCACGCGACGGACAGTGGCGGCTGGCGCCCGACGTCCGCTCCGACTGGGACGAGCTGCGGATCCTGGCGGCTCCGCCGCCGGGCCGTCCGAAGAGGTGGCCCTGCGGCGGGCGCTCGGCCTGATCCGCGGCGAGGCGTTCTCGGCGACGGCCGGTCGCTACAGCTGGTTCGCGTTCGGCAAGTCGGCCCGCGACGCCCGGACGGTGGCGACGACGGTCGCCCGGCGAGCCGCGGAACTGGCCGCCCGGGCCGGGCGCATCGACGACGCGACGGCGGCCCTGCGCAGCGGGCTCACGCTCGTGCCGACGTCCGAGCTGTTGTGGCGCGACCTGCTCGCGCTCGCCGGCCGCGGTGGACCGGGCACGGGTGCCGCCGTCGCCCGCGAGATGTACACGACGCTGGCCGTCCACCGGGTCCGTCCCGAGCCCGCCACCGACGCGCTCGTCGCCCAGGTGGCGCCCGGCTACGACCCGCACGCGGCTCCGCGCACGGCCTAAGCCTCGCGGCTCACTCCGTGATCGCTGGTGCTCTGCGGCGACTCACTCCGTGATCGCTGGTGCTCTGCGGCGACTCACTCCGTGATCGCTGGTGCTCTGCGGCGACTCACTCCGTGATCGCCTGAACCGGTTGCATCGCCCCGCCCAGCACGAGCAACCCCCGGCCGGGCGGGACGGCGGAGCCGAGCGCCGCGCGCGGTACCCGCACGCCGAACAGGTCGCCGTCGCCGGGCACTTGCGGTGCGAGCAGCAGGCCCGAGCGCGACTTCTTCAACAGCGGCGGGAGGCCGCGGTAGCCGGCCATCTCCTCGAGCAACCCGCCGGCCGCGATCAACGCCGGCTGGTCGCGGATCTGCCCGGCGTACGTGGTGATCAGGTCGACCAGCCACCCGTCCAGGCCGAGCATCTCGAGGTCGTCGATCACCAGCAACGACGGTCCGTCGTCCCGCAGCGCGTTGATCGCCGCCGTCACCTCGTCACGCTCCGAGTCGAGGGTGAATGCCGGCCGGTCGAGGTTGCGCAACGGGCTCTGCCGCGGGGCGATGACGACCACCCGCCACGCGCGTTCGAGGGCGCAGCTCGCCAGCAGTCGCAGCGTCGTGCTGCGCCCGGTTCGACGCGCGCCTGCGACGAGGAAGCCGGGGCCGTGATCGAGCGCGTCGACCGCGCTGACGGTGAGCGTGTCGCCGCCGACTCCGACGGGAAGTTCCTCGGCGTCGAGCGGCCGTTCGAGCATCGGCGCGGCGTCGGCCCAGGCGATCCGCATCGGCAGCGGATCGACCCGGAACGGCCGCTGGGCCGGCGCCATCGTCGCCGTCTCCGTCGCGGCCTTCGCCGCGGCTGCCCGGCCGAGTTCGTGCAGCGCGGCGACCTGCGCCGAGCCGGCCGGGTCGGCGCTGAGCAGGGCGACCTGGGTCTCGCGGATGCCGTCCGAGCGGAAGCCGCGACCCGGGCGGCAGCGAGTCGGGCACCTGCTTGGCCGGCAACCCGATCGCCGCGAAGTCGCTCGGGTCGGTCAGGCGCAGCACGAGCTTGTCGTCGATCAGCGTCGAGAGCCGGCCGACCAACGCACTGCGGTCGCAGGTCGCCACGATCTTCAGCCCGACGCCGGCGCCTTCCTGCATGATCTGCAGCCAGTCGTCCATCAGCCGGCCGGCGTCGAAGTTCTCGAACGCGGCCATGAAGCCTTCCCACCGGTCGAACAGGACGACGAGGTAGGGCAGCCGGTCGGCGGCCGCGGAGTTGGCCCGCTGCTCGCGCAGGTCGGCGAACCCGCCCTCGGCCAGCTGCTGCTGTCGTCGCCGAGATCGTCTGGATGAGCCGGGCGGTCAGCCGGGCCAGGCGGTCGGGCTGATCGCGCGTGACGACGGCGCCCGTGTGCGGCAACGAGACCAGGGGCAGCAGCGCGTTGTTGCCGCAGTCGACTCCGTACAGGTGCACGTCGCGCGGTGAGATCGTCGCCGCGATCGCGCCGGCCAGCGCTCGCAAGGCCGTCGAGCGGCCGCTGCGGGCGGCGCCCACGACGACACAGATGGCTGGACGCGGTGATGTCATAGGTCGCGGGCTGGCGCGCCTGCTCGGACGGGAGGTCGACCAGGCCGAAGGTCAGCGGCGCGATGTCGTGATCGGCCCCCGGATCCGACGGGCCCGCGGCCGGGCCACCGACCGCGTCGGCCAGGGTGATCAGCTCCGGCAACGGTGGCAGCCACGGGCTCGGCGGCGCCTCGACGCCGACCAGCTCGCAGGCGTCACCGATCGTCGCGACCAGGGTGGCCAGGTCGGTGGCGATCGAGACGTCGTCGTCCTCGGCGACCGCCACGGTTGCGCGCGGGCGCGGTCGACCAGGCCAGTCTCCGACGCGGACGGACGGCCGCGGTCGACCCGGCCGCCGCGGGGCCGGCCCCCGACGCGGGCCGACTGGAACGGGATCAGGCTCGAGTGGCCCAGCCGGGCGTAGGCCCGCCCGGGCGTCGACTTCGAGATCGTCGCCGCGTCGCGCGGACTCGATGACGTCCTGGCTGTCGTTGGCGTCGGTCACCCGCAGCGCGATGCGCAGGTTGGTGTTCGGACTTGATCTCGGCGCTGACGACGCCGGCCGGCCGCTGGGTGGCCAGGATCAGGTGGACGCCGAGCGAGCGGCCGCGCCGGGCGATGTCGACCAGGCCGGTGACGAAGTCGGGCAGCTCGGCGACCATCGCCGCGAACTCGTCGATGACGATCAGCAGGCGGGGCATCGGGCGCGTCGCCGGTCCGACGGCCGGCCTGGTAGTCCTCGATGTCCTTGGCGCCGGCCGCCGGCCAGCTGGTGCTCGCGCCGGCGCAGCTCGGCGGCCAGGCTCTCGAGGGCCCGGGTCGTCAGGTGGCCGTCCAGGTCGGTCACCATGCCGACCGTGTGCGGCAGGTGGTCGCAGTCCTTGAACGCGGCGCCGCCCTTGTAGTCGATCAGCACGAACGTCATCTCGTCCGGCCGGTTGCCGACGGCGAGCGACGCGATGATCGTCTGCAGCAGCTCGGACTTGCCTGAGCCGGTGGTGCCCGCGACCAGGCCGTGCGGCCCGTCGCGGCGCAGGTCGATCTCGAACGGTCCGTCGAGCCCTTCGCCGACGACGGCGCGCGTCGTGCGCCCGCCGCCGGCCCAGCGGCGGGCGAGCGCCTCGGCGGTCGGGGCTTCCAGCCCCAGCACGCGACAGCAGCCGGGACGAGCCGGGCAGGGCGCCGGCGAGGTCCTCGGAGCTCACGTCGCGGATCGGCGCCAGCGCGCGGGCGACCCGCTCGCACCAGGCCAGGTCGACGAGGTCCGGACGGACGGCGTCGATGTCGGCACGGCCGGTGATCGCGACCCGCAGCCGTCGTTCGTCGAGCGCCGAGACGACCGCCCGGCACTCCTCGGGCAGCTGACGCTGGTCGGCATCGAGGCAGAGGAAGTAGATGCCGACACGGGGGCCGTCCTGCAGCAACGACACAACGCCGGGCAGCAGCCGCAACCGTCGCGCGCCGTCGAGCACCACGAGCGATCGGCGCGAACCGCGCGTCCCGTCCCGCCACGGCCTGCCGGGCCTGCAGGGTCGAGAGCAGTTCGCGGATGAGCGCCGCGGCCATCTCGTCGTCGGTGGCGGCACGGACGAGCGGGCCGCGCTCGTCGTCCGGCCGGCAATGCGGCAACCACCGCACCCACGACCAGTCGGGCGCGCTGCCTCGGTCGGCACAGCACGACCAGGCCGAGCTCGGCCGGCGAGTGCAGTACGGCGAGCTGCGCGACGATCCAGCGCCCGATGGCTCGGCGGATCCCGTCCGGTCCGGCCACGCCGGTGACCCCGACCTCGGCCAGCGGCACGGTGACCGGGACGTCCGGCGCGGTCCACAGCAGCGGGCCCTCGTGCTGTTCCCGAGCCGGTTCGCGGACGGTCACCTCGCTGGGCACGTCGGCGGTGCCGACCCGGGCCATCAACCAGTCCGGATCGGTCGGGCGGCGCTCCCAGAGCCGCACCCGCGGGCCGGTCGCCGTCACGAGCAGCGTCGCCGGGTCGGCGAACCCGCGCCGGCGCACCTCGCGTTCGGACACCAGGGCCTCGTACGCGTCCCGCTCGACACGCGCCTTGCGCGCTGTGTAGTCCGCGATCTGCTGGCGGAAGGTCTTCTTGGCGTCGCGACGCGACTGACGTCACGTTCGACAGCGCCATGATCGGCGTGAGGCCCGCGAACATCAGCGTGTAGCGGGCTGTGCGTGTAGAGGTACATGCCGCCCGACATGGCGATCGGTGCGACCACCATCGCCCACGGGATCGACCCCTTGTCCGGCTTCTTGGGTTCGGCCGGCATCGTGAACTCCGACGCCCGCGGCGGCGGCAGCAGCCGCGGGCGGCCGGTTGTAGTCGAGCGAGGCGCCCGCGGGTGTCAGCGACAGCGATGCGTCCGGCGCGGTGACCGGCCCGATCTCGAACAGCGATTCCCCGACGGCCAGCACCGCCCCCGGCTCCCACGCGTCGCGCGCCGGCCAGCGGCTGCCGATCGAGGTGGACGACCGGGACGTCGGCCTGCGGGTCGATGCTGTCGTGCGCCGACACGAGGTCGAGCAGGCCCCGCTTTCGGCGCCGCCCGCGCCGGGATTCGGTCGAGATCGTCGGTGGATCGGCCCGGCGCACCACGATCGGGCCGTCGAGCGGCCGCGCCCGGTACGGAGCCGGTTCGGTCGCCGCGGCGAGCGTCGCATCGGGGCGGACCGAGACCGTGCCGTGCGCATCCACTTCGACCTCGAACGCGACGGCGGGCAGGCGCGGGTCGGCCAGGCGGATCGCGGACGACGGGCCGGCGCCGACCTGATAGCTGCCCGGCGCCAGCCGGCGCACTCGTCCCGCCCCGGGTCCGCCGGTGATCCGCAGCTCGACAACGCCGAACGGCTCGTCCAGCGCGTCCGGAACGCTCGTGCCGACTCCGACGATCGCGCCGTGCCGCAGCACGCTGGCCGCCAGCGGGGTGGCCGGATCGAGCAGGTGACCCCGCCACCAGAGCGGGACGAGTGGAGCCGGACCGTCCAACCCGGCATCGCGCACGACCCGCAGGTGCGGTTCGCCCGGCGCCGCGGCGACGATCGCGAGCTCGCGTCCGAGGGCCCGTCCGAGGTCGCCGATCGTGGCGTCGTCGTCGCAGTCGACGACCAGGTCGACGGGCTCGCCGGCACCGGGGACCGCGGTGAGCAGCAGTCGCACCAAGGCCTCCCAACGCCGGGATATCGGACGTCACCACCGTATCGGGCCAACGCCCGCCCGGCTTCGCGGCGAGGTCAGCTGGAGCTGGGCGCGGGGGTGGGGTAGGCGACGGTCGCCGTGCGTGACAGCTTCAACGTCGTGGCGATCTGCTGCAGCAGCGCGAGCGCGTCCTTCGCGGGATCCCGTCCGGCTGGGGAGTCGCCGATGTAGACGGTCAGGTAGTAGTTGCCCCACAAGGCGTCGGCCTGCCCGGCCCGGTGCTTGGCGTTCGTGTCGTGGGTCGGCACCGTCCGGGCGTAGCCGATGCCGTCAGCTGCCGGGAGCAGATCGGTGGGGTGGCCGCCCCGGACGGCCGAGATCACCTGCGCCTCTTGAGCGTTGAACTCGCCGATCCCGAAGACTCCGATACTCAGGCTTGCCGTCGGTGGCACCTTGGTGGACGTGGCGGCGGTGCAGACCGCTTGAATCAGTTTCGAGCTCGGCGGGGTGCCGGACAGCTCGGGCTCGTAGTCCGGCGAACCGGAGGTCGCGGTGATCGCGCTCGCGAGCACCGCGTCGGCGCTGGCCTTGGATACGAAACCGCAGATCTGCGCGCCGGCCGGCGCGGTTGCGCGCAGCGGTGTGTCGTTCGGCTTCGGCGCCGTCGATGACGTGCAGGCCGTGACGCCGACGAGGAGCAGGCCCGTGAGCATGGCCAGCCGCACCGGCCGAGACCGGCGTGACGCATTGAAGGTGATCGGATTCACGATTCAGTTGTAGGAGTCGAGGTTCTGGCGGAACGGGCCGACGACGTTGTTGCCGATCCAGGTATTGAGCGCCTGGCCGCCCTGGAACCAGTCATGGAAGCCCTGCGAGTCGAAGTTGAACACCGGCTTGCCGTCCGGGCCGGTGGTGATCGCGTCGGCGGGCGGCGGGGTGTACTCACCCGGCGCGGTCGGGCTGTTGGCGCCGGCGTACTGGCTGTCGGTGAAGTAACCCTTCTGCAACAGGGTGTTCAGGGCCAGGTCTTGCAGTTGCGACTGGTAGTCACTCGACGTGTCGTTGTAGGTCTCGGTCGCGGTGCCCTCGGGACCCTCGCCGAGCTTGTCGACGATCTGGTCCTTCGCCTGGTCGACCAGCCAGCCCGTCCACTCGTGTCCCTCGGGAACGTCGAGCGTCGGGATGCTCAGCGCGACGCTCAGCAGCTTGGAGACGTCCTCGGCCCGGGCCTGGTCGAACGCCTCCTTGCTCTTGTCCCCGTGGTAGCCGCTGCTGATCACGTAGCTCAGGGTGAGGGCGAGCGCGTTCGTGGCGCCGGTCAGGGACGGGACGCTCTGTCCTCCGGTGATCATGTGCTGCGCGGCGGCCGGGTCGATCTTGAGCCCTCGGTCGGCCGCGTAGGACAGCATGACCTGACCCGCCGCGGTCACGCCGGCATTCACGATGTCGAGGGTCTTCGGGTCCTCGCCGAGGGTGCCGAGCAGCTTCGCCATCATCTTCGAGTCCAGCCACGCCGACGGCGGGCCTCCGGGCGGGAACAGCGTGTTGTTCGGATCGTCGGGCAGCACCCAGTTGCCGTCGAACGGCACCGAACTCTGGTTCGGGACGCCGACGGCCCGGATCAGATCCGGCGCGTAGCTGGCCACGATGTTCGCGACGTTCGTGCGCATGCCGTCCCACATCTTCCAGCCCTGGTGGCTACCGAGGCCGAAGAACCAGCTTCCGTCGGATGCTCCGGATCCGGTGTGATCGCCGATGAGCGCCAATGCCTGCGATGCGATGGTCGCCGAGATCTGTCCGTTGGAACTCTGGTCGCGCCAGAACGTGGTCGCGGCCTGCAGCGCGCCGCCGATGCCGGTTCCGTCGTCGTACTTCCAGGTCCGGTCGTCGATCAGGTACTTCAGGCGGGCGTTCACGAGCATCGACTGACCGTCGATGGTCATCTTGACGGTGGACGCGTTCGGGTTGCCGACATCGAAGAAGTCCTGCGCGGCCTGCGGATTGTGCCCCAGGGCCGACATGATGTCGGCGAGCGGATCGGGTGCGTTCGTTCCGTCGGGGTAGACGGGTCCTTCGTAGTTGCCCTCGACGTCCTGGGAACGCTTGAGCCACATGCCGTCCTGGTTGGTCTGCCGCTCGTAGTTGTAGACGCCGCTGCTGATCGTGTCGAGGAAGTTCGTGTCGTAGTCGCCGTACTTCAGCAGCAGGGCCGCGGCGGCGCCGGTCCCCGGCTGGACGGGGCGGCCGTCGGAGTCGGTGGTGCCGGTGATCGTGGATTGCCACTGCTGGGCGTAGTCGCTCGGCAGCGCGAGATCGTCGGTGCCGCGCGTCGCGGTGGCGATGGTCGTCCCGCACGCGGACAACAACGACTGGTAGGTGCTCTGCCAGGCCTTGTTGCGATCGGGGTCGTACGCGCCGTCCTGTTCTTCCTCCTGGTGGTAGCGCGATTCGGCCAGGACGACGTCGGCGAGCTGCTGGGGCGTGATGTCCTTGGCGAAGGCGGCCGCGAAGTAGGGGTCGTTCTGATTGGCCGTGATGTCGGCGACGACCTTCGGGTCGACGTTGCCGTTCGTCTTCTTGAGCGCGTCGGAGTCGGCCTTGGCCTGCGCGGCCGCCTGGGCCGGCGTCAGGTTCGAGATCATGCTCTCGTCGATCTGGACGACGCCCAGCTGCGTCTTGCCCTGCGCCTCGATGGCCTGCGCGAGCGCGAGCCGGCGCTTGAGCCCGGGAACCTCACCGGACGCCCACGCGACCACGTTGTTGATCTTGAAAGCCGGCGAGGCATCGACATCGACCGGGTTCAGCGCGCCCGTGAACGCCAACCGGTCGTAGGGCAGGTTGTCGATCGCGGCGTTCATCGCGTTCAGCAGATCCGACATCGCCGCGATGTCGATGCTCGCCATCTCGCCCATCAGCTGGCCTTGCTGGCCGGATTCGGGATCGTGCTCGGGCAGGTCGCGATGGCGTGGTCGATGTTGGTCACACAGCCCGAGCCCGCGGCGGTGAGATCCTTCACGCTCGAGGTCAGCGCCGAGTAGAAGGCATCGGCGACGGAGCTGACCCACGCCTTTGCGTTCATGGCGTTCACGGCAGCCGTGAGCTCGTCGGCCGTGGTGGCGGCCGCCGAGTTGACCGTGACGCGCGCGCTCTTGAGTGCGGCCAGGCGCGGGTTGGCCACGGTGGCGGGAGGCGATTGGGTCACGAGCACTCCGAATGACGTGGTCTGCGGACGGAAACGGCCCACGAGCCGCGTTGGACTCGTGGGCCGTCCCAACGATGGCCTGACGTCAGATTCGGTCGGACTCGCCGGTGGCCTCGGCGATGTTGTTGTGGTTCTTGCGGACGTCATCCGCCGCGCCGGTCAGGGCCTGGTTCAGGTTGTCCAGGTTGCGGCTGTACTCCTGCCACGCCTGGTGGAACTGGGTCGAATACGTGCCCGTCCACACGGTGCTGCCGAGGCCGCTGTTGACGTTGTTCTTGATGTCCAGCGCCTCCTGGGCCTTCTGCTGGAACGTGCGGTGGAGGTCGCGAAGGGTTGAGAGTTCGGCACCGACTGTGGTCATGAGACTGACGCTCCTTGGTTGGTTTTCGGCTTGGCCGCGGTGGGTTGGTCGCTCAGTTTTCAGGCTGCCGCTATGAAGTCGGGCATGTCAAGTTTTGGCCGGTACGACCGGCCGCACCATGTGTGCGCCAAGGCAGCCCGCGAGGCCGACACCCGGCACCATCGCGCAACCGGCGGCGGCGACTCGGCGGAGCGATCGCTGACTGATCCGCACGGTACGAACCGTACCCAATCGCCCGGCCGGGTGACTCGCCGCCGCGAGTGCGGTTCAGTGCCCATCGTTGCTTGACGATTCGCGACGAGCTGAAGTTTGGACGGATTCCGGCGGGTTGGATACCCTCGGGTTCGGGGTATGACCGCTCCAGCCGGCTTTCAGTGAGGAGGATGCGGACGTGCGCTCAATCATCGCCGTCGCATCGCTCGCCGTGGCGGCCATGTCGATGGCCGCCTGCAGCTCCGGCAACTCCCCGAAAGCGAAGCCGGCCGACCCGAGCACGTCCGCCTCGTCCTCCTCGTCGAGCAGCAGCCCGACGCCGAGCCCGACTCCGTCGACGTCCGCGCCGCTGTCGCCCTTCGAAGCGGACCCGGCCGTCGTCGCCCTGCGCGCCTGGGCCTCGCAGTCCGCCAAGGACTTCAACGCCGGTCAGACGTTCACGGACCCCGCGCTGACAGCACTCGAGACGGCCGCGTTCGTTCCCATCACGGCGGAGACCTACGCATCTGATGCTGCAGCGGGCTTGCACTACCCCGGTCCGTTGCCGTTGAGCCCTCAGTCGGTGACGGTCGTGTCGCCGACGGAACACGACGTCAACGCCTGTGTGGTGGGTACCGGCTTCGCCGTCGACCCGAAGACCGGCGCCGCCTCTGGCGCGCTCACCGTCGTACCGTCGATATTCAAGCTGGTGCTCGTTGACGGCGCCTGGAAGCTGAATGCGATCCCGCCGACGGCACCGTTCTCATGCGCGACCGTTCGAGTTCCGGAGCAGACATGGTAGGTCGACGGCTCGTCGCTGTGGCCTTCGCTGGTTTGGCCCTGGTCGTGGGAATTGCCCTCGCCCCCGCGGCCGGTGCCTGGAACTCGCCGCCCGGCGCGCCGCCGACCACGACGACGCCGCCACCGACCGGTGGGTCCACCGGTCCGGGATCGACGAAGTCGACGGGATCGTGCGGCATGTACGGCGGCCCGACCGGTATGGGCATTGTCTGCGCAGGCACCAGCGGCGGCTCGACGATCCAGGAGGTGCTGGCCGGTCAGCCCGTCCCGGGTTGCTGGGATGCCGATCCGTTCGGCAGCCCCGCGTACGGAGCTCTGACCGACGGTCAGGTCACCGACCTCGGCCTGACGCCCAGCCCGGACTTCCACTACTACCTCGAGCGCTGCCTCACGGGCATCAACCCGACCACGTACGTCGTCGACCCGGCCGGCATCAAGATCAGTCAGCAGGCGGTATACCTGCCGGTCACCGCGCAGCCCTGCGCGTCGCCGCCGCCGGCGAATCTGCTCGGCACCTGCGTTATGACGCTGACGCTGCCGCAGCACAACTTCGTCGCCGACCGCGCGAGCAATATCCCGTACCCGGTGGCGGTGCCGTCGCCACTGCCGATCCGCGTCAACGAGCCGATCACGTTCACGTCCGAGGGACCGACGGAGATCGGCCCGATCGACCCCGGTCTCGGCGTCGAGATGCGGGCCCGGATGTTGTCGTTCGAGGTCTATCCCCTCGGCGCCGGCACCGACCCCATCCCGTGCACCCAGGACCAGACGGGGGCGTACTCGTGCCCGTACACCTACGCGCGGTCGTCGGCGAGCCAGACCGACCAGCAGTACCGAGTGCGCGTCGAGGCGACCTGGGTCGTCGAGTACAACGCGGGCGGCACCTGGCAGGCGCTCGGTCCGTCGTTCGATCTCTGGAGCGACAGCAGCTACCCCGTGAAAGAGGTCCAGGCGGTCGTCGTCGCGAGCTGACCCGTCAGCTCCGTCCTATTTGTCGGGCCCGATCGAAGGATTTTGCGCGCGGCAAGACCGGCGAGTAAAGTCGTTCGACGTGCCCGGACCAGTCCGGGTCATCTCTTGTGCCCACCGGCGCAGCAGGCTGACGCTCCCGTCTTTGACAGGGGTCGGCGGCCCGGGCCGGGTGGTGCGGGAACACCGTCCAGACCGAGGAATTCACCTCGGGCTGGCCTGAGGTAGGGCGCGACACACCCGACCTCGGGGGCCGGTGGTGGCCTTAGGAGGCCGCAAACAAGCAGACAACAGCACAGTCGACCGCGACGGGGCAGCGCGCCCCGATCCACCGCACCGCAACGAACGAGGAGATTGCAGGCCGCATGCCTACGATCCAGCAACTGGTCCGCAAGGGCCGGCAGGACAAGATCGGGAAGACCAAGACCCCGGCGCTGAAGAGCTCACCCCAGCGCCGTGGTGTGTGTACCCGCGTCTACACGACGACCCCGAAGAAGCCGAACTCGGCGCTGCGCAAGGTCGCGCGCGTTCGGCTCACGAGCGGCATCGAGGTCACGGCCTACATCCCGGGAGTCGGCCACAACCTGCAGGAGCACTCGATCGTGCTCGTGCGTGGCGGCCGCGTGAAGGACCTCCCCGGCGTTCGTTACAAGATCATTCGCGGCTCGCTGGACACGCAGGGCGTCCGCAACCGCAAGCAGGCTCGCAGTAAGTACGGCGCCAAGAAGGAGAAGTCCTGATGAGCGCCCGCGCGAAGAACAAGGAGATTTAGCATGCCTCGCAAGGGCCCGCCCGCGCGTCGTCCCCTCGTGGTCGACCCGGTGTACAACTCGCCGCTGGTCTCGCAGCTCGTCAACAAGATCCTGATGGGCGGCAAGCGGTCGCTCGCCGAGCGCATCGTGTACGGCGCTCTCGAAGGCGCCCGTGAGAAGAGCGGCACCGACCCGGTCGTCACGCTCAAGCGCGCGCTCGACAACGTCAAGCCCGCGATCGAGGTCAAGAGCCGTCGCGTCGGCGGCGCCACCTACCAGGTGCCGGTCGAGGTCAAGCCCGGCCGCAGCACCACACTGGCGCTGCGCTGGTTGGTCGGCTACTCGCGGCAGCGTCGCGAGAAGACGATGACCGAGCGGCTCATGAACGAGCTGCTCGACGCGAGCAACGGCCTCGGCGCGAGCGTCAAGCGCCGCGAGGACACCCACAAGATGGCCGAGTCCAACAAGGCCTTCGCGCACTACCGCTGGTAACGACACCCGAAGTACGAATACAACGCCCGAGAAGAAGGAATCATGGCTAACAACGCCGAGCTCGCCAAGACCCGCAACATCGGGATCATGGCGCATATCGACGCGGGCAAAACCACGACGACCGAGCGAATCCTCTTTTACACCGGCATGACCCACAAGATCGGTGAAGTGCACGACGGCAACGCCACCACCGACTGGATGGAGCAGGAGCAGGAACGCGGCATCACGATCACGTCCGCGGCGATCACCTGTACCTGGAACGGTCACCGGATCCAGATCATCGACACGCCCGGCCACGTCGATTTCACGGTCGAGGTCGAGCGCTCGCTGCGCGTCCTCGACGGCGCCGTCGCTGTTTACGACGGTGTCGCCGGCGTCGAGCCGCAGACCGAGACGGTCTGGCGACAGGCCGACAAGTACTCCGTCCCGCGGATGTGCTTCGTCAACAAGCTCGACCGAACCGGTGCCGACTTCTACCGCTGCGTCGACATGATGCGCGACCGGCTCAACGCCAACGCCGTCGTCCTGCAGCTCCCGATCGGGAACGAGGCCGACTTCATCGGTGTCGTCGACCTGGTCGCGATGCGGGCCCTGACCTGGCGCGGCGAGACCGCCCTCGGCGAGAAGTACAACGTCGAGGACATCCCGGCCGAGCTCGCGGACCAGGCCGCGGAGTACCGCGACAAGCTGCTCGAGCAGCTGTCCGACGTCGACGACTCGATCGCCGAGGCCTACCTCGACGGTGCCGACATCAGCGTCGAGACGTTGAAGGCGGCCCTGCGTCGCGCAACGCTCGCCGACCTCATCAACCCGGTTCTCTGCGGAACGGCCTTCAAGAACAAGGGTGTGCAGCCGCTGCTCGACGCGGTCGTCGACTACCTGCCATCGCCGCTGGACGTCGACCACGTCACCGGCACCCTGCAGGACGGCACCACGCCGGCCGAGCGCAAGGCCGATGAGTCCGAGCCGCTGTCCGCGCTGGCGTTCAAGATCGCGACCGACAAGCACCTCGGCAAGCTGACCTTCGTCCGCATCTACTCCGGTTCGGTCGAGAACGGCGCGCAGGTCCTGAACTCCACCAAGGACCGCAAGGAGCGCATCGGCAAGATCTATCAGATGCACGCCAACAAGCGTGAGGAGCTGCCACGCGCCGGCGCCGGCGACATCATCGCCGTGGCCGGTCTGAAGCAGACCACCACCGGTGACACGCTGTCGGACCTGCAGAAGCCGATCGTCCTCGAGTCGATGACGTTCCCGGCTCCGGTCATCTCGGTCGCCATCGAGCCGAAGACCAAGAGCGACCAGGAGAAGCTGGGCACCGCGATCCAGAAGCTCGCCGAAGAGGACCCGACCTTCCAGGTCCAGAACGACGAGGAGACCGGACAGACCGTCATCTCCGGCATGGGCGAGTTGCACCTCGAGATCCTGGTCGACCGCATGCGTCGCGAGTTCGGTGTCGAGGCGAACGTCGGCAAGCCGCAGGTCGCCTACCGCGAGACGATCCGTCGCACCGTGGAGCGCGAGGACCTCACCTACAAGAAGCAGACCGGCGGCTCCGGCCAGTTCGCGAAGGTGCAGGTCAAGCTCGAGCCCCTCGAGCTGACCTCGGACGGCCCGAGCTACGAATTCGTCAACGCCGTCAGCGGCGGACGCATCCCGAAGGAATTCATTCCCTCGGTCGATGCGGGCGCGCAGGAGGCTTTGCAGTACGGCATCCTCGCGGGCTACCCGCTGGTGGGCGTCAAGTTCACCCTGCTCGACGGTGGCTACCACGAGGTCGACTCGTCCGAGATGGCGTTCAAGATCGCGGGATCGATGGTCTTCAAGGCCGCCGCCCGCAAGGCGAACCCCGTCCTGCTCGAGCCGATGATGGCCGTCGAGGTCACCACGCCCGAAGAGAACATGGGCGATGTGATCGGCGACCTGAACTCCCGCCGCGGCCTGATCCAGGCCATGGACGAGCGTTCGGGCGTCCGCGTGGTGCGCGCCCTCGTCCCGCTGTCGGAGATGTTCGGCTACGTCGGCGACCTGCGTTCCAAGACGCAGGGACGGGCCAGCTATTCGATGCAGTTCGACAGCTACGCCGAGGTCCCGTCGAACGTGGCCAAGGAAATCATCGCCAAGGTCAACGGCGAGTAACACCCACCAGTTTCTACAAAAAAAGTCCAACACCGCCGGCCCAGAAGACCGGCACTTCCAAGAGGGAAAGGGATCCACTGTGGCGAAGGCGAAGTTCGAGCGGACCAAGCCGCACGTCAACATCGGCACCATCGGTCACATCGACCACGGGAAGACGACGCTGACCGCTGCGATCTCGAAGGTGCTGCACGACAAGTACCCGACCGTGAACCCGTTCACGCCGTTCGACCAGATCGACAAGGCGCCCGAAGAGCGCCAGCGTGGCATCACGATCTCGATCGCACACATCGAGTACCAGACCGAGGCGCGTCACTACGCACACGTCGACTGCCCCGGTCACGCCGACTACATCAAGAACATGATCACCGGTGCCGCGCAGATGGACGGCGCGATCCTGGTTGTCGCCGCGACCGACGGCCCGATGCCGCAGACCAAGGAGCACGTGCTGCTCGCGCGCCAGGTCGGCGTCCCCTACATCGTGGTGGCGCTGAACAAGGCCGACATGGTCGACGACGAAGAGATCCTGGAGCTCGTCGAGCTCGAGGTCCGCGAGCTGCTGAGCCAGTACGAGTTCCCGGGCGACGACGCCCCGATCGTGCGCGTCTCGGCGCTCAAGGCGCTCGAGGGTGACGCCGAGTGGGGCGAGAAGGTCATGGAGCTCATGACCGCGGTCGACGAGTCGATCCCGCAGCCCGAGCGCGAGATCGACAAGCCGTTCCTCATGCCCGTCGAGGACGTCTTCACGATCACCGGTCGTGGAACCGTCGTCACCGGCCGCATCGAGCGGGGCGTCCTGAAGGTCAACGAGACCGTCGACATCGTGGGTATCCACCCGACGAAGCAGACGACCACGGTGACCGGCATCGAGATGTTCCGCAAGCTGCTCGACGAGGGTCGGGCCGGCGAGAACGTCGGTCTGCTGCTTCGTGGCATCAAGCGTGAGGACGTCGAGCGCGGCCAGGTCGTCATCAAGCCCGGCACGTCGACGCCGCACACGGACTTCGAGGGAACGGTCTACATCCTCTCGAAGGACGAGGGTGGCCGCCACACGCCGTTCTTCAACAACTACCGCCCGCAGTTCTACTTCCGCACCACGGACGTGACCGGCGTCGTCACCCTCCCTGAGGGCACCGAGATGGTCATGCCGGGCGACACCACCGAGATGACGGTCGCGCTGATCCAGCCGATCGCCATGGAGGAGGGCCTGCGCTTCGCCATCCGCGAGGGCGGCCGGACCGTTGGCGCGGGTCGCGTCACCAAGATCGTCAAGTAGGGCGATCTGATCGCGCAGTTGGAAGCGCTGTTGTTCAGCTCCAGCCGCGCGCAATCGGTTCGTACAACTTAAGAGGACTCACCCAGGTGGCTGGTCACCTTGTCGGTCACCTGGGTGGGTTGTTCAAAGGCAAGTCAGCAGGTTGCACTACTGCCCCGGCGCGGCCGCGGGCTTGTTCCTGAAGTCGCAGCACCGACCACAGTGAAGGATGTCAGCCACCATGGCGGGACAGAAGATCCGCATCAGGCTCAAGGCCTACGACCACGAGGCCATCGACGCCAGCGCGCGCAAGATCGTCGAGACGGTGACGCGCACGGGCGCCCGGGTGGTCGGCCCGGTGCCGCTGCCGACGGAGAAGAACATCTACTGCGTCATCCGCTCGCCGCACAAGTACAAGGACAGCCGCGAGCACTTCGAGATGCGTACGCACAAGCGGCTCATCGACATCCTGGACCCGACGCCGAAGACGGTCGACGCGCTGATGCGCATCGATCTGCCGGCCAGCGTTGACGTCAACATCCAGTAAGCGAAGAGGACATGGCTAAAGAACCGAAGGGCATTCTGGGCGAGAAGCTCGGCATGACCCAGATCTTCGACGAGAACAACCGGATGGTTCCGGTCACCGTCGTCAAGGCCGGCCCGTGTGTGGTCACCCAGATCCGGACGGTCGAGAAGGACGGCTACGCGGCCGTCCAGCTCGCCTACGGCCAGATCGACCCGCGCAAGGTGACCAAGCCGGTCGCCGGGCACTTCAAGGCCGCCGACGTGACCCCCCGTCGCCACCTGGTCGAGCTGCGCACCGACGACACCGCTTCGTATGAGGTGGGCCAAGAGCTCACCGCCGAGGTGTTCGAGTCCGGTGCGCTCGTCGACGTCAGCGGCACCACCAAGGGCAAGGGCACCGCGGGCGTCATGAAGCGCCACGGGTTCCACGGCCTCGGCGCCGGCCACGGTGTGCAGCGCAAGCACCGCTCGCCCGGTTCGATCGGTGCCTGTGCGACCCCCGGTCGCGTCTTCAAGGGTGTCAAGATGGCCGGCCGCATGGGCCACGACAACCACACGACGCAGAGCCTGCTGGTGCACAAGGTCGATGTCGAGCGCGGCCTGCTGCTGATCAAGGGTGCCGTCCCCGGACCCAAGGGCGGCCTGCTGCTCGTCCGGACCGCCGCGAAGGGGGGTGCGACCTCATGACGCTGACCGTCACGCTCGCCGACCCGACCTCGGCCAAGGCCGCCAAGGGCAAGGGCAAGACCATCGAGCTTCCGGCCGAGGTGTTCGACGTCCAGACCAACATCGCGTTGATCCACCAGGTCGTCGTCGCCCAGCTCGCCGCCGCTCGCCAGGGCACCGCCTCGACGAAGACGCGCGGCGAGGTCCGTGGTGGCGGCAAGAAGCCGTACCGCCAGAAGGGCACCGGCCGCGCCCGCCAGGGCTCGACCCGCGCGCCGCAGTTCGCCGGCGGTGGCGTCGTCCACGGCCCGCAGCCTCGCTCGTACGACCAGCGCACGCCCAAGAAGATGAAGGCGGCCGCGCTGCGCGGTGCGCTCTCCGACCGGGCGCGCAACGACCGCGTTCACGTCGTGTCGTCGCTCGTCGCGGGTGACAGCCCGTCGACCAAGACGGCCGCCGAGACGATCGCGAAGCTGACGACGTCCCGCAACGTGCTGGTCGTCGCCGAGCGTTCGGATGCGCTGACCTGGAAGAGCCTGCGCAATCTCGGCTCGGTGCACCTGCTCGACCCGGGCCAGCTCAACACCTACGACGTGTTGATCAGCGACGACGTCGTCTTCACGTCGTCGGCGCTCGACGCCTTCCTGGCCGGCCCCAGCAAGGGCAAGTCCGGCAAGGCCAGCGCGACCAGCGCCGACCTCGACGACGAGATCCCCGCCGACGGCGAGGACGAGGTCATCGTTGCTGACGACGCGACCGACGAGGTTGTCGACGCGGCCGACGAGACCGAGGAGGACGCCTGATGTTCGACGACCCGCGTGACGTGCTGCTCGCTCCGGTTATTTCGGAGAAGAGCTACGGCCTTCTGGACGACAACAAGTACACGTTCGAGGTTCACCCCGACGCCAACAAGACGCAGATCAAGATCGCCGTCGAGAAGGTCTTCGCCGTCAAGGTGACCGACGTCAACACGCTCAACCGGCAGGGTAAGCGCAAGCGCACCCGCACCGGATTCGGCCGTCGCAAGAGCGTCAAGCGTGCCATCGTCACGCTGCGCGCCGGCGACCGCATCGACGTGTTCGGGCAGTAGGGGTAAGGGAAAATGGGTATCCGCAAGTACAAGCCGACGACGCCTGGTCGTCGTGGCTCCAGCGTCGCCGACTTCGTCGAGGTCACGCGCAGCGAGCCGGAGAAGTCGCTCGTCCGTCCCCTGCACAGCAAGGGTGGACGCAACAACTCCGGCAAGATCACGACCCGGCACCAGGGTGGTGGCCACAAGCGCGCGTACCGGCTGATCGACTTCCGTCGCCACGACAAGGACGGCGTTCCGGCCAAGGTCGCGCACATCGAGTACGACCCGAACCGCACCGCTCGCATCGCGCTGCTGCACTACGCCGACGGCGAGAAGCGCTACATCATCGCGCCGCGCCTGCTCAAGCAGGGCGACACGGTCGAGAACGGTCCGAGCGCCGACATCAAGCCGGGCAACGCCCTGCCGCTGCGCAACATCCCGGTCGGTACGGTCATCCACGCCATCGAGCTGCGGCCCGGCGGCGGCGCGAAGATCGCCCGCTCGGCCGGCGCGTCCGTCCAGCTCGTTGCCAAGGACGGACCGTACGCCCAGCTGCGCATGCCGTCCGGTGAGATCCGCAACGTCGACGTGCGCTGCCGCGCCACCGTCGGCGAGGTGGGCAATGCCGAGCAGGCCAACATCAACTGGGGCAAGGCCGGCCGCATGCGCTGGAAGGGCAAGCGCCCGACCGTCCGTGGTGTCGCCATGAACCCGGTCGACCACCCGCATGGTGGCGGCGAGGGCAAGACGTCCGGTGGACGTCACCCGGTCAACCCGAACGGAAAGCCCGAGGGCCGCACCCGCTCGCCGAAGAAGGCCAGCGATGCGCTCATCGTCCGTCGCCGTCGTACGAACAAGAAGAGGTAGTACCCGATGCCACGCAGCCTGAAGAAGGGCCCGTTCGTCGACGGCCACCTGCTCAAGAAGGTGGACGACCAGAACGACAAGGGCAGCAAGAACGTGATCAAGACCTGGTCGCGACGCTCGACGATCATCCCCGACATGCTCGGGCACACGATCGCCGTGCATGACGGACGCAAGCACGTCCCGGTGTTCGTCACCGAGGCGATGGTCGGTCACAAGCTCGGCGAGTTCGCGCCGACGCGCACGTTCAAGGGTCACGTCAAGGACGACCGCCGGGCACGGCGCGGGTAACGGAGACATTCAGATGCCAGCCAATACGACCGACGACGAGGTCCGCACCGCCATCGCGCGGGCGACCTACGTCAGGGTGACGCCGATGAAGGCTCGTCGCGTGATCGACCTGATCCGCAACAAGCCGGCCGGTGACGCGCTCGCCATGCTCAAGTTCGCACCGCAGGCCGCGAGCGAGCCGATCGCGAAGGTGCTCGCGAGCGCGATCGCGAACGCCGAGAACAACTTCAGCCTCGACCCCGGGACGCTCTTCGTGTCCCGCGCGTTCGTTGACGAGGGCCCGACGCTCAAGCGCTTCCGTCCGCGGGCCCAGGGCCGCGCGTACCGGATCCGCAAGCGCACCAGCCACATCACCATCGAGGTCGAAAGCATCGACACGCCGCAGGGCAAGAAGGGCCGGGGAACGAAGTAATGGGCCAGAAGGTAAACCCCAACGGGTTCCGGCTCGGCATCACCACGGACTGGAAGTCCCGCTGGTTCGCCGACAAGCAGTACGCGGAGTACGTGAAGGAAGACGTCGCCATCCGCCGCCTCATGACCAAGGGCATGGAGCGCGCGGGCATCGCGAAGGTCGAGATCGAGCGCACCCGCGACCGCGTCCGCGTCGACATCCACACGGCCCGTCCCGGCATCGTCATCGGCCGCCGCGGCGCCGAGGCCGACCGCATCCGCGGTGAGCTCGAGAAGCTCACCAAGAAGCAGGTGCAGCTCAACATCCTCGAGGTGAAGAACCCCGAGGGCGACGCGCAGCTGGTCGCGCAGGGCGTGGCCGAGCAGCTCTCGAACCGCGTCAGCTTCCGCCGCGCGATGCGCAAGAGCATGCAGTCGACCCTGAAAAGCCCGGGCGTCAAGGGCATCCGCGTGCAGTGCTCGGGTCGCCTGGGTGGCGCCGAGATGAGCCGGTCGGAGTTCTACCGCGAGGGACGCGTGCCGCTGCACACCCTGCGCGCGAACATCGACTACGGCTTCTACGAGGCCCGCACGACCTTCGGCCGCATCGGCGTCAAGGTCTGGATCTACAAGGGCGAGGTGCCGACCGGTTCGCGCGCCGAGCGCGAGGCCGCCGTCGCCGCCGAGGCGCTGCGTCAGCGTCGTGAGCGTCCGGCCGGAGCGGCTCGTCCGCGCCGCTCGGGCTCGCAGGGCACGACGGGTGTCAGCACCGACGCCGGTCGCGCCGCCGCCGAAGGCCCCGGCACCCCGGCCGCGGCGAGCGACGAAGCCGCTGTCGCGGCGACCGACGAAGCCGCTGTCGCGCCGCCGACGGTCGAGGACGCGCGGCCGTGTCGCGGCCGACGCGGTCGCCGACGGCCGCGTCGCTGCCGAAGAAGTTCAGGTCGAGGCCCGCGAGGGCAGCGAATCGGCCGCTGAGTTGGTCGCTGAGACCGAGTCGCCGGCCAGCACGGAAACGGAGAGCTGATCATGCTGATCCCCCGCAGGGTCAAGCACCGCAAGCAGCACCACCCGAGCCGCAGTGGCAAGGCGTCGGGTGGCACGCGCGTCGCCTTCGGCGAGTACGGCATCCAGGCTCTCGAGCCCGCCTACCTCACCAACCGGCAGATCGAGTCGGCCCGTATCGCGATCAACCGTCGCATCCGTCGTGGTGGCAAGGTGTGGATCAACGTCTACCCCGACCGTCCGATCACGAAGAAGCCGGCCGAGACCCGCATGGGTTCCGGTAAGGGTTCGCCGGAGTGGTGGATCGCGAACATCAAGCCGGGTCGGGTGCTGTTCGAGCTCTCGTTCCCGAACGAGGTCGTCGCCCGCGAGGCGCTGACCCGAGCCATCCACAAGCTGCCGATGAAGTGCCGCATCGTGACCCGTGAAGCAGGTGACTTCTGATGACGACGAGTTCCGGAGAGCTGCGCGAGCTGCACGAGGACGAGCTCGAGACCCGCTTGCGGGAAGCCAAGCAGGAGCTGTTCAACCTGCGCTTCCAGATGGCGACCGGCCAGCTGGACAACAACCGGCAGCTGCGCACCGTGCGCCACGACATCGCCCGGATCTACACGATCCTGCGCGAGCGGGAGCTCGGCCTGTCGGTCGCCCCGACCGAAGGAGCAGTCAGTGAAGGTGTGAAGGCATGACCGAGAACATCCCGTCCGACTCGTCAGCGCGGACGTCGTTCCGCAAGACCCGTGAGGGCCTGGTCGTCAGCGACAAGATGGACAAGACCGTCGTCGTCGCCGTCGAGGACCGCGTCAAGCACGCCCTGTACGGCAAGGTGCTGCGTCGCACGAACAAGCTGAAGGCGCACGACGAGAACAACGAGGTCGGCATCGGTGACCGGGTCCTGATCATGGAGACCCGTCCGCTCTCGGCCACCAAGCGCTGGCGCGTAGTCGAGGTCCTCGAGAAGGCCAAGTAAGGCGACTCGATCGCGCCGGATGGCTCGATCAGGTCGGCCGCCGCTGGCGCGCAATCGTCACGCGGTGGTCACCGACCCAGGCCACGTGGGCCAGGCAACACACAGAGCAGATGAAGTATCCGAGGGAGTAAGCAGTGATTCAGCAGGAGTCGCGACTGCGCGTCGCCGACAACACCGGTGCCAAGGAGATCTTGTGCATCCGGGTGCTGGGCGGCTCCGGTCGGCGCTACGCCGGCATCGGCGACATCATCGTCGCGACCGTCAAGGACGCCCTGCCCGGCGCCGGCGTGAAGAAGGGTGACGTCGTCAAGGCCGTCATCGTGCGCACCGTCAAGGAGCGGCGCCGTCCCGACGGCAGCTACATCCGCTTCGACGAGAACGCCGCCGTGCTGATCAAGGCCGACGGCGAGCCGCGCGGCACGCGCATCTTCGGCCCGGTCGGGCCGCGAGCTGCGCGACAAGCGGTTCATGAAGATCATCTCTCTCGCACCCGAGGTGCTGTAACCATGAAGGTCAAGAAGGGCGACGAGGTCGTCGTCATCGCCGGCAAGGACCGCGGCGTCAAGGGCAAGGTCATCGCGGCCGTACCCCGAGACCAACAAGGTCATCGTCGAGGGCGTCAACCGGGTCAAGAAGCACACCCGGGTCACCACCACCGCGCGCGGCGCGAAGGCCGGTGGCATCGAGACCACCGAGGCCGCGATCAACGCGAGCAACGTGATGGTCGTCGACGACGACGGCAAGGCGACCCGCGTCGGCTACCGCCACGACGACGAGACCGGCCGCAACGTCCGCGTGTCGCGCCGGTCCGGAAAGGACCTGTCATGACCACCGCACGTCCAGACGCCGGCGCCGCGCCTGAAGACGCGCTACCGCGACGAGATCGCGCCGGCGCTGCAGGAGCAGTTCTCCTACGGCAACCCGATGCAGATCCCGGGCCTGGTCAAGATCGTCGTCAACATGGGTGTCGGCGCCGCCGCGCGCGACGCCAAGCTCATCGACGGCGCGGTCCGCGACCTCACCCTGATCACCGGCCAGAAGCCGCTGGTGCAGAAGGCCCGCAAGTCGATCGCGCAGTTCAAGCTGCGCGAGGGCATGCCGATCGGCGCGAAGGTCACCCTGCGCGGCGACCGGATGTGGGAGTTCCTCGACCGCCTGCTGTCGATCGCGCTGCCCCGCATCCGTGACTTCCGCGGCCTGTCGGCCGCGCAGTTCGACGGCAACGGCAACTACACGTTCGGGCTGAACGAGCAGTCGATGTTCCACGAGATCGACCCTGACTCGATCGACCGTCCGCGCGGCATGGACATCACGGTCGTCACCACCGCCAACACCGACGACGAGGGTCGCGCGCTGCTGCGGGCACTCGGCTTCCCGTTCAAGGAGAACTGAGCATGGCGAAGAAGGCACTAGTCAACAAGGCGGCAACGCAAGCCGAAGTTCGCGGTGCGCGGCTACACCCGCTGCCAGCGCTGCGGACGCTCGCACGTCGGTCTACAAGAAGTTCGGCCTGTGCCGGATCTGCTTGCGCGAGATGGCGCACGCCGGCGAGCTGCCCGGCGTCACCAAGTCGTCCTGGTAATCAGCCGATTTCACCCATCTGCGCGGACAGGCCTCCGGGAACCACCGCGAGAGAGAAGAACTATCCATGACGATGACCGACCCGATCGCAGACATGCTCACGCGTCTGCGCAACGCCAACTCGGCCTACCACGACGTGGTCGTCGATGCCGCACTCGAAGCTGAAGGGGCACATCGCCGAGATCCTCAAGCAGGAGGGCTACATCGCCGGTTTCCGGACCGTCGACGCGCCCGAGGGCCAGCCCGGCCGCGTGCTCACGCTCGACCTGAAGTACGGCGCCAACCGCGAGCGCAGCATCGCCGGCGTCCGGCGGGTGTCCAAGCCGGGCCTGCGGGTGTACGCGAAGTCGACCGGCATGCCCCGCGTGCTCGGCGGCCTCGGCGTCGCGATCATCTCGACATCGTCCGGACTGCTGACCGACCGGCAGGCCGCCAAGCGTGGAGTGGGCGGGGAAGTCCTCGCCTACGTCTGGTAGGGGAAGCGTCAACATGAGTCGAATCGGAAGATTGCCGGTCCCGGTACCCAGCGGCGTCGACGTCACGATCGACGGTCAGCGAGGTGACGGTCAAGGGCCCCAAGGGCACCCTCTCGCACACGCGTCGCCGAGCCGATCAACGTCGAGCGGGCCGACGACGGCACCGTCTGCGGTGTCGCGCCCGGACGACGAGCGCCTGTCGAAGTCGCTGCACGGCCTGTCGCGCACCCTGATCGCCAACATGGTCATCGGCGTCACCGCCGGCTACGCCAAGACGCTCGAGATCGTCGGCACCGGTTACCGCGTGCAGGCGAAGGGCAGCGACCTGGAGTTCGCGCTCGGCTTCTCGCACCCGGTGCTGGTCACGGCCCCGGAGGGCATCACCTTCCGGGTCGAGGCACCGACCCGGTTCGTGGTCGAGGGCATCGACAAGCAGCAGGTCGGCGAGGTCGCCGCGAACATCCGCAAGCTGCGCAAGCCCGACCCGTACAAGGGCAAGGGCGTGCGCTATCAGGGCGAGGTCGTCCGCCGCAAGGCCGGAAAGGCAGGTAAGATAGTAGCCATGGCAGCGCGTACGTCAGCATCCTGAAGCAAGGCGCATCGGCGTCTCGGCCGGTCGGTATCTCGGCCACGCGCCGGGTCGCGCAAGTCGCGCCGGCACTTCCGGCTGCGCAAGAAGGTCGCCGGCACGACCGAGCGTCCGCGCCTGGTCGTCACCCGCTCGTCGCGGCACCTGTTCGCGCAGATCGTCGACGACAGCACGGGCCGCACGCTGGCCTCGACCTCGACGTACAAGCTGACCGACGGCGACAAGACCGCGCAGGCCAAGCAGGTCGGGCACGGCGCTGGCCGACGCGGCCAAGGCGGCCGGCATCGCCAAGGTCGTCTTCGACCGCGGTGGCGACACCTACACCGGACGGATCGCGGCGTTTGCCGACGCCGCCCGCGAAGCCGGACTGGAGTTCTGATGACCGACCACGACTTACTGCAGTGAACGAACTATCGAAGGTGACCATCTGATGCCAGGACCACAGCGCGGAGCCCGCACGGTAGCACCGGCAACGGCGCCAGCGGGGCGAGCGACAACGCCGGCGGCACGAGCGCGGCGAGCGTCGCGACCGGCGTGACGGTGGCGGCCGGGGTCGCGATCGGCCCCGGAGAAGAGCGCCCACCTCGAGCGGGTCGTGACGATCAACCGCGTCGCCAAGGTCGTCAAGGGTGGCCGGCGCTTCAGCTTCACCGCCCTGGTCATCGTCGGCGACGGCGACGGCACGGTCGGCGTCGGCTACGGCAAGGCCAAGGAGGTGCCCGCGGCGATCGCCAAGGGTGTCGAGGAGGCCAAGAAGGCTTCTTCAAGGTGCCGCGCATCCAGCAGACGATCCCGCACCCGGTGCAGGGCGAGGCGGCGGCCGGCGTCGTCCTGCTCAAGCCGGCCAGCCCCGGTACCGGTGTCATCGCCGGTGGTCCGGTGCGCGCCGTGCTCGAGTGCGCCGGAATCCACGACGTGCTGTCCAAGTCGCTCGGCTCGGACAACCCGATCAACATCGTCCACGCGACCGTGGCGGCCCTGAAGCAGCTCGTTCGTCCCGAAGAGGTTGCGGCCCGTCGCGGCCTGCCCCTCGAGGACGTCGCGCCCGCCGGCCTGCTGCGCGCTCGCGCCGGCCAGGGAGCATGACGTCATGGCTCAACTGAAGATCACCCAGGTCCGTTCGGGCATCGGGAACAAGGACAACCAGCGTCAGACGCTGCGGTCGCTCGGCCTCAAGCGGATGCACGACGTTGTCGTCAAGGAGGACCGTCCCGAGATCCGCGGGATGGTCCACACCGTCACCCACCTGGTGACGGTCGAGGAGGTCGACTAACCCATGAGCAACGGACCGCTGAAGGTTCACCACCTGCGCCCGGCCCCGGGATCGCACACCAAGAAGACCCGCGTGGGTCGCGGTGAGGGTCCAAGGGCAAGACGGCCGGACGTGGCACGAAGGGCACCAAGGCCCGCTACCAGGTTCCGGTCGCCTTCGAGGGTGGCCAGATGCCGCTGCACATGCGGCTGCCGAAGCTCAAGGGCTTCAAGAACCGCTTCCGGGTCGAGTTCCAGGTCGTGAACCTGGCTCGCCTGGCCGAGCTGTTCCCGGACGGCGGAACGATCGGGGTCGACGAGCTCGTCGAAGCCGGCGCCGTCCGCAAGGGCCAGCCCGTCAAGGTTCTCGGCAACGGCGACCTCGGGGGCGTGAAGGTCGACATCACGGTCGACGCGTTCTCCGGGACCGCCCGCGAGAAGATCGTCGCCGCGGGTGGCACCGCCACCGAGCGCTGAGCTCGTGTACCAGTCGGGATCGGGCGTCCGCTCGATCCCGACTCGTATGTCTGTGAGCCTGTTAGCCTGAACGTCACAGCAGCGCCCTGACGCTGCCGCCTGTCCAAATATTCGGCTCTTGCGCAGGAGGACTTGTGCTTACCGCCTTCGCGTCGGCGTTCAGAACGCCCGACCTGCGTAAGAAGCTGCTCTTCACGCTGGCGATGATCGTGCTGTACCGCCTCGGCGCCTCGGTGCCGACGCCGAACACGAACACGAAGGGCATCAACGCCTGCATCAGCGCCGCCGACAGTGGCGCGTCCCGCAACGTCTACGCGCTGATCAACCTGTTCTCGGGCGGCGCGCTGCTGCGGTTGTCCGTCTTCGCGCTCGGCATCATGCCGTACATCACGGCCAGCATCATCATCCAGCTGCTCGTGGTGGTCATCCCGCGCTTCGACCAGCTGAAGAAAGAGGGCCAGTCGGGCCAGCAGAAGCTGACGCAGTACAGCCGCTACCTGACCATCGGGCTGGCGATCCTGCAGGCGACCGGCTTCGTCGCGCTGGCCAAGTCGGGGCAGCTGTTCTCGGGCTGCTCGTCCTCGATCCTCTACCACGGCGACATGTTCCACCTCGGCAACGATGGTCGTCACGATGATGGCCGGCACAGCCGTCATCATGTGGCTCGGTGAGCTGATCACCGACCGCGGCGTCGGCAACGGCATGAGCGTCCTGATGTTCACCTCCATCGCGGCGCGCATCCCGAACGAGGGCCAGACGATCCTGCAGAACGGTGGCGGCTTCGCCTTCACGCTGATCCTGGCCCTGGGCCTGGCGATCATCGGGGCCGTCGTGTTCATCGAGCAGGGTCAGCGCCGGATCCCGGTCCAGTACGCGAAGCGCATGGTCGGTCGGCGGCAGTACGGCGGCACGTCCACGTACCTGCCGTTGAAGGTCAACCAGGCCGGTGTGATCCCGGTGATCTTCGCGTCGTCGTTGCTGTACATCCCGCAGCTGATCAGCCAGTTGACGTCGAACTCGACGTCCGGCTTCCAGCGCTGGGTCAACAGTTATCTGATCAACCAGCAGTCCTGGTTCTACATCTTGATCTACCTGACATTGATCATCTTCTTCACGTACTTCTACGTCAGCATCACGTTCAATCCCGAAGAGCGCGCGGACGACATGAAGAAGTACGGCGGGTTCATTCCGGGCATCCGGCCGGGACGCCCGACCGCCGAGTACCTGCAGTTCGTGCTGTCGAGGATCACACTGCCGGGCGCGCTGTACCTCGGTATCGTGGCGGTCATCCCGAACCTGTTCATCTCGTTGACGGGTGGCAATCAACAGAACTTCCCGTTCGGTGGCACCGCCGTCCTGATCATGGTCGGCGTCGCCCTCGACACCGTGAAGCAGATCGAGAGCCAGCTCATGCAGCGCAACTACGAAGGCTTCCTCAGATAGCCGCGCCCCGACACCCCCGCTCGCGACCGACTACGTCAGGAGGCACGGCCTCATGAGACTCATCCTCGTCGGCCCGCCTGGTGCCGGTAAGGGCACCCAGGCCGAATTCATCGCCGAGCACTTCGGGATCCCGAAGATCTCGACCGGCGACATCTTCCGCGTGAACGTGTCCGGCGGCACCGAGCTCGGCAAGCTGGCCAAGAAGTACATGGACGCCGGCGATCTCGTGCCCGACGAGGTAACGAACGCGATGGTCCGCGACCGGCTCGGCGAGCCCGATGCGGCGGCCGGGTTCCTGCTCGACGGGTTCCCGCGCAACGTCCTGCAGGCCTACGAGCTCGACGGCATCCTCAACGACATCGGCACCAGCCTGAACGTGGTGCTCGAACTCGACGTCGAGAACGACGAGGTCGTGCGCCGCCTGTCCGGGCGCCGGATCTGCAAGAAGTGCGGTCACATCTGGCACGTCGAGTTCGACCCGCCATCGCAACCGGACATCTGCGACAAGTGCGGAGGCGATCTCTACCACCGCGACGACGACTACCCCGAGACCGTCCGCCACCGGCTCGACGTGTACTCCGTGCAGACCGCGCCGCTGACCGAGTTCTACCGGACGCGCGGCCAGCTGGCCCAGTTGAATGCCCTCGGGCCGGTCGAGGACGTGACCGAACGCGCGATCGCGGCCCTGGCCCGGTTCGCGACCGATTCCGCCGCGGCCGCGCAGGCGGCGGCCGACGCCGATGATCAATAGGCACCATCTCTCGATCGAACTGAAGTCGCTGGACGAGATCCGGCTGATGCGCCGCGCCGGTCTGGTCGTCGCGGCCGGGCTCGCCGCGATGCGGGCCGCGTGCCGTCCCGGTGTCTCGACCGGCGAGCTCGATTCCATCGCCCGCAAGGTGTTGGCCGACAACGGCGCCGAGCCCTCGTTCCTGAACTATCACGGCTATCCGGCGGTCATCTGCGCGTCCGTGAACGACCGCGTCGTCCACGGCATCCCGTCCGACGACGAGGTGTTGCGCGACGGCGATCTCGTGTCGCTCGATTTCGGCGCGATCGTCGAGGGTTGGCACGGCGACTCGGCCATCACCGTCGGAATCGGCGCGGTCGAGCCCGCCGCCGCGGCGCTCTCGGAAGCCACCCGCGTCTCGCTCTGGGACGGCATCGCGCAGGCGCGCGCGGGTGGCCGGCTGACCGACATCTCGCACGCGGTCGAGACGGTCGGTGCACGGCTCCGGGGACTACGGCATCGTCACCGGCTACGGCGGACACGGCATCGGGTCGAGCATGCACATGGATCCGCACGTCCTCAACTATGGCAAACCGGGGCAGGGGCCGCGCCTCGAGCCGGGGATGGCCCTGGCGATCGAGCCGATGCTGACGCTCGGATCGCGGGGCACCCGGGAGCTCGACGACGGCTGGACAGTCGTCACGCAGGACGGCTCGTTGGCCGCCCACTGGGAACACACCGTGGCGATCCTGGCCGACGGGCCATGGGTGCTGACCGCCGAGGACAGCGGCCGGGCCGAGCTCGAGGCGCGCGGAATAAAGCTGTCCGCCCAGGCGGTTTGACCCAGCGGTCGTGCGTACACGGCCATAAACGGGCATAACTACCGGGAATCTCGGCTTTTTGGCTTACTCGCCGTCGGTGCGTACACTTGACGATTGGTGCTAGCCGCCCCTCTTGCATGCCCGCTTTGGCCGTGGGATTGAGAGGTGTAGACCCTCGCGGTCCGGTGCCGACGTACGACGAGTTCAGCGGGAACGAGTGCAACAACAACGCTGTCTTCCACCTGCCCCACGGCAGGGCGGTGAGCAGCGCCAAGAAATGCGGAGGCTATGCCCAAGAAAGACGGGGCCATCGAGGTCGAAGGCAAGGTGGTCGAGCCGTTGCCCAATGCGATGTTCCGAGTGGAACTGAGCAATGGACACAAGGTGCTCGCTCACATCAGCGGCAAGATGCGGCAGCACTACATCCGCATCCTGCCTGAGGACCGCGTCGTCGTGGAGCTGTCGCCCTACGACCTCACCCGCGGACGTATCGTCTACCGCTACAAATAGAGCGATCGGATCGCGCCGAAGGTGCGATCCGGGAGCGTCGAGTACGCGCGGCTGCGGCCTCGCTCAACTCAATTCGACTCACCCAGGTGCCTACGGGCACTGATCTCGGAAGAAGGGGCAGGGCCGTGAAGGTCAAGCCGAGCGTCAAGCCGATCTGCGACAAGTGCAAGGTCATTCGTCGCCACGGTCGGGTCATGGTCATCTGCGAGAACCTGCGCCACAAGCAGCGCCAGGGCTAGTAGCACAGACCACCGCAAGCGCACGCCACCCCTCGCCTCGCGCGAGCGGGGCACCCCCGGATCGAAGGCCGGGGCCGGCCGCCGGGACACCCGTCCCGGACACAAGCCCGGACGGCTGCGCATCACACCTTCGAGGAGAGACTAGGAGAACCGCCCGAGCATGGCCCGTCTTGCCGGCGTCGACCTCCCTCGCGACAAGCGACTGGAAATTGCGCTCACCTACATCTACGGCGTGGGCCGACCCGCGCGAAGCAGACGCTCGAGGCCACCGGCGTGAGCCCCGACCTGCGCGCCCGGGACCTGTCCGACGACGACATCGTCCGCTGCGCGAGCTACATCGACGCGCAACTTCAAGGTCGAGGGTGACCTGCGCCGCGAGGTTGCGGCCGACATCCGCCGCAAGATCGAGATCGGCTGCTACGAGGGCATCCGCCACCGTCGCGGCCTGCCCGTCCACGGCCAGCGCACCAAGACCAATGCCCGCACCCGCAAGGGCCCGAAGAAGACCATCGCCGGCAAGAAGAAGGCAGGTAAGAAGTAATGCCGGGTCCAGGCCCGCAAGGCCGGCGCCGAAGAAGATCCGTCGCAAGGAAAAGAAGAACGTCGCCCACGGCCACGCGCACATCAAGAGCACGTTCAACAACACGATCGTCTCGATCACCGACCCGCTCGGCAACGTGATCAGCTGGGCCTCGGCCGGCCACGTCGGCTTCAAGGGCTCGCGTAAGTCGACGCCGTTCGCCGCGCAGATGGCCGCCGAGAACGCCGCCCGCAAGGCGCAGGAGCACGGCATGCGCAAGGTCGATGTGTTCGTGAAGGGTCCCGGCTCCGGCCGCGAGACCGCCATCCGCTCGCTGCAGGCCGCCGGCCTCGAGGTCGGCACGATCTCCGACGTCACGCCGCAGCCGCACAACGGCTGCCGCCCGCCGAAGCGCCGTCGGGTCTGAGGGAGAAAGAAGACATGGCTCGTTACACCGGACCCGCGACGCGCATCTCGCGTCGCCTCAACGTCGACCTGGTCGGCGGCGACGCGTCCTTCGAGCGCCGTCCCTACCCGCCCGGCCAGCACGGCCGCGCCCGCATCAAGCAGAGCGAGTACCTGCTGCAGCTGCAGGAGAAGCAGAAGGCCAAGTACAGCTACGGCGTGCTCGAGAAGCAGTTCCGTCGCTACTACGAAGAGGCCGCCCGTCGCAAGGGCAAGACCGGCGACAACCTGCTGCAGATCCTCGAGTCGCGTCTGGACAACGTCGTGTACCGCGCGGGCCTGGCCCGCACCCGGCGCGCGGCCCGCCAGCTGGTCAGCCACGGCCACTTCCTGGTCAACGGCGACAAGGTCGACATCCCGAGCTTCCGCGTGTCGCAGTGGGACATCATCGACGTCAAGCCGAAGTCGCTCGAGACCACGCCGTTCCTGATCGCCCGCGAGACCCAGGGCGACCGCCCGGTTCCCGGCTGGCTGCAGGTCGTGCCGAACCGGCTGCGGATCCTCGTGCACCAGCTGCCCGTCCGGGCCCAGATCGACATCCCGGTCCAAGAACAGCTCATTGTCGAGCTCTACTCCAAGTAGAGCGACTCGATCGCCTGTGCTTACCCGATGTGGTCGCTTCCGCTCCGGCGGCTGCGGTCACGCTTGGGTCGGTATCGCGTAGCCGGCCAGGTGCCTGCTCACCTCGATGGTTGATTCATCCGGTGGCAGTGCCTGGCTGAACAACTGAATATCACTGGTGTGGACGTCAAATAGCGGGCGTCCCTAGCTAAGGAGTACTGCTTTGCTGATTTCTCAGCGCCCCTCACTGTCGGAGGAAGTCCTCGCCGACAACCGCTCGAAGTTCGTCATCGAGCCGCTCGAGCCCGGCTTCGGCTACACGCTCGGCAACTCGCTGCGTCGCACGCTGCTCTCGTCCATCCCGGGCGCGGCCGTCACCAGCATTCGCATCGACGGTGTGCTGCACGAGTTCACGACCGTCGAAGGCGTCAAGGAAGACGTCACCGACATCATCCTGAACCTCAAGGAGCTGGTCGTCAGCTCCGAGAGCGACGAGCCGGTCGTCATGTACCTGCGCAAGCAGGGTCCCGGCGAGGTCACCGCGGCCGACATCGCGCCGCCGGCCGGCGTCACCGTCCACAACCCGGACCTCAAGATCGCCACGATCAACAAGAAGGGTCGGCTCGAGATCGAGCTGATCGTCGAGCGTGGTCGTGGTTACGTCACCGCCGTCCAGAACAAGCAGCCCGGCCAGGAGATCGGCCGGATCCCGGTCGACTCGATCTACTCGCCGGTCCTGAAGGTCACCTACGCCGTCGAGGCGACCCGTGTCGAGCAGCGCACCGACTTCGACCGTCTCGTCGTCGACGTCGAGACCAAGTCCTCGATGACCCCGCGCGACGCCGTCGCCAGTGCCGGCCACACCCTGGTCGAGCTGTTCGGCCTGTTCCGCGAGCTCAACGAAGAGGCCGAGGGCATCGACGTCGGCCCGTCGCCGGCCGAGGTCGCCGACATCGCGGCGTTCGCGATGCCGATCGAGGAGCTCGACCTGACGGTCCGGTCGTACAACTGCCTCAAGCGCGAGGGCATCCACACCGTGGGCGAACTCGTCGGACGCAGCGAGGCCGACCTGCTCGACATCCGCAACTTCGGTTCGAAGTCCATCGACGAGGTCAAGATCAAGCTGGCCGGCCTGGGCCTCGCGCTCAAGGACAGCCCGCCCGGATTCGAGCTGCTCGTCGGCCGTCAGCAGCTACGGCGACGACGACTTCGACGCCGACGCCGACGGGGCCGAGACGCAGACTTTGCCGAAACCGAAGAGCTCTAGCACCGACCTTCTAGGAGCACGACATGCCTACGCCCACCAAGGGCCCGCGCCTCGGCGGCGGTCCCGCGCACGAGCGGCTGATGCTCGCGAACCTCGCGACATCGCTGTTCGAGCACGACCGCATCACGACCACCGAGGCCAAGGCGAAGCGGCTGCGTCCGCTCGCCGAGAAGCTGATCACCTTTGCCAAGCGGGGTGATCTGCACGCGCGGCGCCAGGTGATGACGGTCATCGGCGACAAGGACGTCGTGCACAAGTTGTTCGCCGAGATCGGCCCGAACTTCGCCGAGCGGCCGGGTGGCTACACCCGCATCGTCAAGGTCGGCCCGCGCAAGGGCGACAACGCTCCGATGGCGGTCATCGCGCTCGTTGAGGCGGTGACCGAGAACCAGTCGGTCGTCCGTGAGGCCGAGCGGTCGCGCGCCACCAAGGTTGCTCCTCGCAAGGCCGCGACGGGTCGCACCGTCGAACTGGCCGAGGAGCACAAGGCCGAATCGGCCACCGCCGCCGCCGTCGCCGAAGAGGCCGCCAAGGCCGATGTGGTCGAGGGACGACGACGACAGCCTGGCGGCGGTCGGCCTCGACGCCGAGAACGCCGACGAGAACGCCGACGTGAGCGCCGACGACACCGAGAACGCCGACGACACCGCGGAGGCGCACGTCGCATCCGAGGATGCCGACGCCGACGAGGACTCGTCCGACAAGAAGTAACCCGTACGTCTCGCCGAGTGGCGGATCCCGACAGTGGCTGACGACAACGTCTCCGGGGGTCCGCCACTCGACGCGTTTGCAGCCCCGGCCGCGTTTGCAGCCCCGGCCGACTCGGCGGGCCCGACCGTGCGGCTGCGGCTCGAGCTGGCGTACGACGGCACCGACTTCTCGGGCTGGGCACGTCAGCCCGATCGCCGAACCGTACAAGCCGTCCTGGAATCCGCGCTGGCGACCGTCCTGCGGGTCGAGGCGGTCGCGCTCACGGTCGCGGGTCGGACGGACGCGGGCGTCCATGCGATCGGCCAGGTCGCGCACTTCGACGTCTCGGCCGCCGCGCTTTCCGCACTCGTCGACCGGACCGCCGCCGAGTCGACGGACTTCTCGTCGATGGTTCGTCGGTTGGCCGGTCTGCTGCCGGCCGACGTGCGCGTGCGGGTGGTGGCTCAGGTGCCGAACGACTTCGACGCCCGCTTCGCGGCGTTGTGGCGCCGCTACGAATATCTGATCACCGATGCCGACTGGGGTGCGCCACCCTTGCGTCGTCGGGACATTCTTGCCTGGCCGCGCTCGTTGGACGTGCCCGCGATGACTGCCGCAGCGAACGCTCTCGCCGGCCATCATGACTTCGCGGCCTTCTGCAAGCGGCGGGACGGGGCGACCAGCGTGCGCACGGTGCAGACCTTCACGGTCGGGCGCGATGCCGCGGACGGGCTGATCCGTTGTGGCATCCAGGCCGACGCGTTCTGCCATTCGATGGTGCGGTCGCTCGTGGGCGCGCTGCTCGCCGTCGGGGAGGGACGCCGTCCGCCGGAGTGGCCGGCTTCGCTGTTGAGCCTGCGCGTGCGCGCGAATGACGTGCCGGTCGCGCCGCCCCACGGGCTCACCCTGCGCGAGGTCGGGTACCCGTCCGACGATCAGCTCGCGGCCCGCGCGACCCAGACCCGGATGCGGCGCGAGCCGATCTAGCGCCGACCCGACTGCGCTCTCGGGGTGCTGACCCCGAAAACGCAACAAGATCAAGGCGCGTCGAGATCAGAGCGGGCGACTCGGCCGGCGGATCTTGGGCGGCTCGGCGCCCGTGGCCAGGCGATTCTGCGGCCGGTCCGGAGGGATCGGAGTGGACGGCCAGCGCCGCGGACCGCTCCAGAGCGCCGGCGGGGCATCGGTCTTGCGCGCCATCGCCAGCGCGATCGGCTCGTAGTTGGCCCGCCAGCCCCGGAAGTGCGGCCAGGCCTCATCGGCCGTCCGCTCGATTGGATAGCCCAATGCCATCAGCATGTCGTAGGCCTCGACGAAGTCCGCCTTGGTCAGGACGAGCTGGACGTCGTCGGGGTCGGGGTCCTCGTCCACGTGCAGGCGCATGGCCTGACCGATCTGCCGCAGCGCGACGAAACCCATCCGCACGCAGAGCCGGGCCTCGATGTCCGGGCGCGCGGACGGCGCGATCGACAGGTGCAGGGCGCCCGCGTCCATGACCGCGAGCAGCGACGTGAGCCAGTGCGACATCGCCCGTGGTGATCGGAACCGGGTCAGGGTGAGGTACGTCGTGTGCGACTCGGCGACCTCGGCGGCCCACCGCTGCCAGGTGTCGAAGAGGTCGGTCATGACGGCAACGGTGTCGCTGTTCTCGGCGATGCCCCACTTCGTCCGCGCGAGGATCTCCGGCCCCCACGCGGGGATGCCGGCGCGCGAGATCAGCAACGTCACTTCTGTCTCGCGCTTGTTGAACGCCGAGTACAGCGTGGGCAGGTAGCCGATCTGCAGACCGACGACGATCAGCCCGGTGAACGCGGCGAAGTAGTCGACGACCGTCATGCCGCTGCCGAGCGGCGCCGCGTAGCCGAGGGTGAACATCGACGAGCCCGACTCCGAGAACGCACGCGTCGCCGGACCTGGAACGAACGGCAACAGGACGAGTGCGTAGCCGAGGTAGAGCAGGCCCAGCCAACTGGCCAGGCGCAGGATCAACGTGACCGGCGCCTGCCAGGCGAGCACGCGATCGCGCGTGCGGTACTCGCGGATCGGCATCCCGATCGAGCGGAACACGAGGTCGACGACCAGATCAGTGCCGCGCGAGATGACGCTACCGATGCCACGAGGCACCACGAGGGTGCCGAGGACGCTGCCGAACGTCGTGACGACGAGCAATATCCCGACGGCGAAACCGATCCAACGGATCATCAGGCGATGAACGCGAGATTGTCGCGGCCGCACCAGTCGAGCATCGCCGGCCACGGACCGAATCCGGCCGCGACGTTGATGTGTCCACCGCCGCTGATCACTGTGGTCGGCATCTTGAGCGGACGGCCGTAGGCCTCGGCGGCGCCCTCTGGGCACCACGGGTCGGTGTCGGACCCGACCAGGACCGTGCCATCGGCGGCCCGGCGCACGGCGTCGATGTCCAGCGGCGCCGGCAGGAACTGCGCGATCTCGGGGATCTCGACGTGGGGCGAGACCGGTGCTACGAGCGCGACGCGCGCCGGCCGGGGCGAGTCGGCCGGGTCGGTCGAATGGTGCAGCCACAGCAGCGAGGCGAGGGAATGGGCGACGACATCGAAGCCGTCGTCGGGCAGCCCGTCGAGCGTCTCACGCAGCGCGCCCCGCCAGCTGTCGAGCGTCGGATCGTCCATGTCGGGCAGGGTCGGGAAGCGCACCTCGCGGCCGGCCTCGGTGAGTTGGGCGGCCAGCCAGGTCTGCCAATGGTCGGGCTCGGAACCACCCCAGCCGTGCAGGATCACCGTCGGAACGGTGCGAGTCGGACGGCGCGGCATGCTGCGAATCCTAAGGGCGAGCCGGTTGGCGTCGTACGGGCGTGCCCGCCGGTCATGCGGGCGAGCCCCGCGAATGTTGTCGCGCGCGCCGAGCTGGTCAGAGCACGACGCCCGGGTTGAGGATGCCCTCCGGGTCGAGCGCGTCCTTGATCTTTCTGGTGAGGGCGAGCGCGTCCGGCCCGATCTGGTCGACGAGCCAGGCCTTCTTCAACCGTCCGACGCCGTGCTCGCCGGTGATCGTCCCGCCCGAGCCGATCGCGAGGTCCATGATCTGCGCCGAAGGCGATGTAGGCGCGGGACTTCTCGTCGGCGTCCTGGTTGTCGTAGACGATGATCGGGTGGGTGTTGCCGTCGCCGGCGTGGGCGACGACGGCGATGGTCACGTCGTTGGCGGCGGCGATGCGCTCGACGCCGGCGACGAGCGCCGGCAGGTGCGGCAGCGGGACGCCGACGTCCTCGAGCAGCAGGTCGCCCTTGCGTTCCATCGCCGGGAAGGCGGCTCGCCGCGCGACGGCGAATGCCTCGCCTTCGTCGGGGTCGTCGGTGGTGAACACCTCGATCGCGCCGGCCGCGCGACACGCGTCGGCCATGATCGCCGACCTCGTGGGCGGCGGCCGTCCCGGGGGCGTCCGAGCGGGCGAGCAGCAAGGCCTGCGGCGGTGCGGTCGAGACCCATCGTCAGCGATGTCTTCGACGGCGTTGATCGACGCGTGGTCCATCAGTTCGAGAGTGGACGGTCGCAGCGTCGCCGATGATCGCGAGGACGGCGTCGGCGGCTGCCTCGACCGAGGCGAAGGTCGCCACCGCGGTCGATGCCGCCGGCTGGGCGGGCAGCAGCCGCAGGGTCACCTCGGTGATCACGCCGAGGATGCCTTCGGATCCCGACGAACAGTTTCGTCAGCGACAGGCCGGCGACGTCCTTGATGCGCGGACCGCCGAGCCGTACGGCCGTGCCGTCGGCGAGCACGACGTGCATGCCGAGGACGTAGTCGGTCGTGACGCCGTACTTCACGCAGCACAGGCCGCCGGCGTTGGTGGCGATGTTCCCGCCGATCGAGCACATCTCGAACGACGACGGGTCGGGCGGGTACCAGAGACCCGTGCTCGGCGGCGGCCTGCTTCACCTCGACGTTGAGCGCGCCGGGCTGGGCGATCGCGACCCGCGACACCGGTGTCGATGCGGATCTCGCGCATCCGTTCCAGTCGACAGCACGATGCCGCCGTCGACCGCCGTGGAGCCGCCCGAGAGCCCGCTGCCGGCGCCCCGCGGCACGACCGGCACTCGGTGCGCGCTGGCCCAGCGCAGTACGGCCTGCACGTCCTCGGTGCGGGTTGCCCGCACGACCGCGATCGGCCTTCCGGCGTCGGGGTCGCGGGCCCAGTCCTGCCGGTAGCGCTCGATCAGGTCGGGATCGGTGAGCAGCGCCCCGTCCGGGAGGTCCTTCTGGAGAGTGTCGAGCATCGTGGTCACGTCCCGATTCTGCCCCGGCCGGGCGGGTGCGCGGCATATCCGGGTGCGGAGCCGCTCCGCGATCAGCCACACTGCTCGGCATGGGCTTCATCGACGTCGCGGGCGTCAGCCACGCGCTGCCCGATGGTCGGCCGCTGCTCGCCGACGTGTCGTTCCGCGTTGGCGACGGCGTGAAAGCGGCGCTGGTCGGTGCCAACGGCGCCGGCAAGACGACCTTGCTGCGCATCATCGCGGTGACCTGCCGGCCCAGGCCGGCGCGATCAGCCGCGCGGGTGGCCTCGGCGTCATGCGGCAGTTCATCGGCTCGGTGCGCGATGCGACGACCGTCCAGGACTTCCTCGTCCGGCTCGCGCCACCGGCGATCGCGACGAGCTGGGACGAGTTGCAGCTCGCTGAGCTGGCGCTCATGGAACGTGACGACGAGCGGGCCCAGATGGCGTACGCCCATGCGCTCACGCACTGGGGCGATGCCGGCGGCTACGACATCGAGGTGCTCTGGGACACCGTCACGGTCGCCGCGCTCGGCTGGCCCTACGACGAATGCAAGTACCGCGAACTGTCCACGCTGTCAGGTGGTGAGCAGAAGCGGCTCGCGCTCGAGGCGCTACTGCGCGGGCCCGACGAAGTGTTGCTGCTCGACGAGCCCGACAACTACCTCGACGTCCCGGGCAAGCGCTGGCTCGAGGAACGCCTGGTCGAGACGCCGAAGACCGTCCTGTTCGTCAGCCACGACCGCGAGCTGCTGGCCCGGGTCGCCAACCGGATCGTCACGGTCGAGGGCGGGACGACCTGGGTGCACGGCGGTGGCTTCGCGTCGTATCACGAGGCTCGCACCGCCAAGCACGACCGGATGGCCGAGGTGCGCCGCCGTTGGGACGAGGAGCACGCCCGGCTGAAGGAACTGGTCCGCACGTTGCAGATCCAGGCCCGGATCTCGGAGGTGATGGCTCAGAAGTACCGCGTGATGGCCGCGCGCCTCGAACGCTTCGAGGCCGAGGGCCCGCCGCCCGACAAGCCGTCCGACGAGAAACTCACCATGCGCCTGAAGGGCGGACGCACCGGCGTACGCGCGGTGATCTGCGACCGGTCTCGAACTGAGCGGGCTGATGAAGCCTTTCGACGAAGAGATCTACTACGGCGAACGCATCGGTGTGCTCGGGGCGAACGGCGCCGGGAAGTCGCACTTCCTGCGCCTGCTCGGCGGCGAATCCGTTGCCCACGAAGGGTTCTGGCGCCTCGGGGCGCGCGTCGTCCCGGGCCTGTTCGCGCAGACGCACACGCATCCGGGGTGGTTCGACCGCAGCCTGGTCGACCTGTTGTGGCACGGCGAGCCCGGTCGTTCGGGTGTCGATCGCGGCCGGGCCATGGCGGTGCTGCGTCGGTATGGCCTTAACCAACAAGGGGATCAGACGTTCGGCTCGCTGTCGGGTGGCCAGCAGGCCCGGTTCCAGATCCTGCTCTTGGAACTGACCGGAGCGACTCTGCTGCTCCTCGACGAGCCGACCGACAACCTCGACGTGCTCTCGGCCGAGGCGCTCGAGGAGGCCATCGAGTCGTTCGACGGCACCGTCCTCGCCGTCACGCACGATCGCTGGTTCGCCCGGACGCTCGACCGCTTCCTCGTCTTCGGCGCCGACGGCGTCGTCTACGAGTCGGACGAGCCGGTCTTCGATGAGGCCCGCGTAGATCGTCCCGTCGATGGACGCGTCGACGGGAGCGTCGAGCGGCGCTGAGGCGGATCGGGCAGCAGGCGGCGCAGTTCCGCGGCGACCTCGTCCAGCGGGCCGCTCCCGCCCTCCGCGCGGCACAGGATCAGCGCACCCTCCATCGCCGCCAGGGTCGTGGTGGCGATCGTGCGCGCGCGCTGCGCCGGCAGACCCGCCGCTTCGAGCTGTTCGGTGAGCAGGGCCACCCAGGCGCGGAACGTGTCGCGGACGACGGTCAGCAGGGCCGCGTCGTCCACGGTCGTGTCGATGGCGACGCCCGCGACCGTACAGCCCGACTGGCCCCCTGACGCGACGACCACCTGGCGCCACAGGCCGATGAAGCTGTCGAGGACCTCCCCGGCAGTCGTCGCTTCGCAGGCACGTTGGCGCGCGAGTACCCAGTCGGACGCGAGGCTGATGGCGGCGGTGGCGAGTTGTTGCTTGCCGTCGGGGAAGTGGTGGTAGATCGACCCGCGGGGCGCGCCGCTGTCGGCGAGGACGTCCGAGAACGACGTTCCGCTCACGCCGCGGGTGCTGATGAGCGATACCGCGCTTCGCACCATCCGCTGACGGCTGTCGTTCGCCATTCATCCTCGCTTCGCTGAAGTTACGTACGCCGGCCCGCTTGACTATGACGATCGGCATAGTGCATGCTGAGCCGGTCGCTATGACGATCATCATACTCGTGAAGGAGCTCGCCATGCCCATGATCGACGTCTACGCCGTCGCCGGGACATTCGCCGACAAACACCAACTCGCGCAGGACGTCGCCCAGGCCGTCATGCGGTGGGAGCAGGTGCCCGAGATCTCGCTGTTCCTCGACAACACCGCCGCGTTCATCCATGAGCTGCCGGCCGACTCGCTCAGCAATGCCGCCGGCGCCAACGACTACGTCCGGGTGCAGATCCTCACGCCGGTCGGCGTGCTCGATCGCGATAAGCAGCTCGGCGTCGTCCGCGAACTCACCGACATCGTCGTCGCGGCGGCCGGCGACCCGACACTGGTCGACCGGACCTGGGTGCTCATCCACGAATCACCCGACGGTGGTTGGGGCATCGACGGGCACGCGTACCTGTCCACCGAGATCGCCCAGGCCGCCCGTCACGAGCTCGGTCTCGAGTAGCGCTCCGAATCGAGTCAAGTTATGACGGGATATCCGACACAACTTGACTCGATTTACGGCAGCAGCAGGCAGCTGTCGCCGAACTCGTGCCAGAGATAGCGGGCGGCGAGGGCCTGCTCGTAGGCCGCCTGAACCAGATCCGCCCCGGCCACTGCCTCGAGCAGGTCGAGGTGGGACGCGCCGGGGGCGTGCCAGCCCGTGATCAGACCGTTGACGACGCGCGCGGGTCGGTCGGGAGTCAGGATCACGTCCGTCCAGCCGGAGTCGGCTCGCACCCGTCCGTCGCGTTCGATGACCGACTCCAGGGCGCGGGTGACGGTCGTGCCGACCGCGACGATTCGACCGCCGGCGGCGCGCGTCTCGTTGACGACCCGGGCGGTCGTTGCCGACACGTGGAATCGCTCCGCCAGGGGTCGTTCGCCGGCATCGAGCGACGAGACGCCGGTATGCAACGTGATCGGCGCGATCGTGATGCCGCGGACGGCGAGGTCGGTGACCAACCGGTCGGTGAACGGACGGCCCGCACTCGGCATCTCGGCGCTGCCGGGGTCGCGCGCGAAGACCGTCTGGTACTCGTCGATCGGGAACTGTTCGCTCACGTAGGCGTAGGCGATCGGGCGTCCGACGCGCGCGAGGAAGTCGGCCACGGTGCCTTCGACCGACACCTGGGCCCGCCAGAGCCGATGGCCGCGGTGCGGCTGGACGAGTCGCACCGCCACGCCGGCCGGGAGCCGGACCCGTTCGCCCGCGCACGCGTCCGCAACGGGGCCGGTGGCGCGCGGGCCCGACCGCAGCTCGACCAGCCAGTCGCCGTCGTCGAGCTCGGTCGAGAAGTGAACGATGACCGGCCGGCCGTCCTCGCGCCGACCGTCGACGGCCGCCGCCAGCGTCTGCGATGTGTTGACGACGACGAGGTCGCCCGGCTCCAGAAAGGCGGGTAGCGCCGAGAACCACGCGTGTCGCACGGCGCCCGGCGCGGCGACGAGCAGGCGCACCTCGTCGCGGAACTCAGGTGGCGCGGTCGCGGAAAGCTCGTCGGGCAGCTCGAAGTCGATCTTCATGCCGAGACCTCACGGAACTCGTCGGCGCGGTGGCGCACGCCGGGCGGGCGGCGGTCGAGCAACGCCATGAACGCCGGGACGACGGTGTCCGGGTCGGGGCGATCGGAGATGTCCTCGCCCGGGAACGCGCGTTGATGCATGTCGGTGCGCATGTCGCCCGGGTCGAATGAGTAGGCCCGGATGGCCGGCTCCTCGATCGCCACCACGGCGGTGAGATGGTCGAGCGCCGCTTTGGCCGATCCGTACCCGCCCCATCGCTCGTAGGGCTCGACGCCGGCATCCGAACTGATGTTTACGACGGCCCCAGCGCTCGCCCGCAATAGCGGCAGGACGAGTTGGGTGAGGGCCAGCGGCGCGAATACTCCGGCGGCGTAGACCTGCTCGAGCGCGTGCAGCGGGTAGTCGGCCAGGGCCGGGAGCGGACTCGGCCCGAGGTCGCCGGCGTTGTTCACCAGAAGGTCCAGTCGCCCGAACGTGCCGACCGCGTCGGCCAAATCGCGGCGATGATGCGGATCGGTGACGTCGCCGGCGATGGCAATCGCCCCGGAAATCGCCGCGGACGATGCGAGCGCGACGCCGTCTCGCGCGTCGACCACGACCGTCCAGCCGTCGGTGCCCAGCCGGCGGGCGATGGCCGCGCCGAGGCCCTTCGATGCTCCGGTGACGATGGCGACTCGTTGCGTTGTGGATGTCATACGTCCATAGTGGGAGTTGAAGTCAACTTCAAGTCAAGGAATCCGTCCATGGTCAAGACGACCGATCGGCTGACCGTCGGTGAGATCGCCGCCCGCAGCGGCTTCGCGACGTCGGCGCTGCGCTTCTACGAGAAGCAGGGCCTGCTCGCCCCGACCCGCACGTCCGGCGGGCAGCGGCGCTACGAGCGCACGGAACTGCGGCGGCTGGCCTTCATCCGTGCCGCGCAGAACGTCGGCCTGACGCTCGACGAGATCGCGGCCGCCCTCGGTGAGCTGCCCGATCGTCGTGTGCCGACCAAGGCCGACTGGACCCGGCTGTCGCGACACTGGCGCCAACGCCTCGACAGTCAGATCGAGGCGCTCGAACGACTGCGCGACGGGCTCGATTCGTGCATCGGGTGCGGCTGCCTGTCGCTGAAGCGCTGCGCTATCTCGAATCCGGACGACGTCGCGGCCACCCTGGGCGCTGGAGCGCGTTACCTGCCGGCCCCGTTGCGCCGTCCACCGGCGTGACTTCTGTCGCTTTTGGCGGCGCTGCAGCGCATATGCGGTTGCGCCGCCAAAAGCGGAGGCCGCCACGCCGATTTGGCCGGAACGGGGCGGTCCCGGTATCGTCGCCTGTTGGCGCGCGCAAGATTGCGCGCTTCCGGCCATGCCCCGGGGTCGACGGGCGATGCGGTGAGCGATCACCACATCGGACGAGACCGCGGGGGCGCCGCATCCGCAGCGTGAAGACCGACTGAAGAAGGTAGAAGAGTGTCTACGTACACGCCCAAGCCCGGCGAGATCGTCCGGCACTGGCATGTGATCGACGCGAACGACATCGTTCTCGGACGACTCGCCAGCCAGGCGGCCACCCTCCTGCGTGGCAAGCACAAGCCCCAGTTCGCCCAGCACGTCGACACCGGCGACTTCGTGGTGATCATCAATGCCGAGAAGGTTGCCGTCGCGGCGAACAAGCGCGGCGAGTTCCGCTACCGCCACTCCGGCTACCCGGGCGGTCTGTCGAAGCGCACGGTCGGCGAGCTGCTCGAGACCAAGCCCGAGCGTGTCGTCGAACTGGCCGTCAAGGGCATGCTGCCGAAGAACACGCTCGGGCGCGCCCAGCTGAAGAAGCTCAAGGTCTACGCCGGCCCGGAGCACCCGCACGCGGCGCAGAAGCCGAAGCCGTTCGAGATCAAGCAGGTCGCGCAGTAAGCGCGCGAGCCCCCATACATTCAGGAGAATTCGCGTGACTTCACCATCTGCACCGACCGTCGGTCGCCGCAAGGAAGCCGTCGTCCGGGTCCGTCTCGTACCGGGCACCGGTGACTTCAAGCTCAACGGCCGCACGCTCGAGAGCTACTTCCCGAACAAGGTCCACCAGCAGCTCATCCGCGAGCCGTTCGTGACGCTCGAGAAGGACGGTCAGTACGACGTCCTCGCGACGCTGCGCGGCGGCGGCATCACGGGTCAGGCCGGCGCGTTGCGCCTGGCGATCGCCCGGGCGCTCATCGGTATCGAGCCGGACGACCGTCCCTCGCTCAAGAAGGCCGGATTCCTCACTCGCGACGCGCGGGTCAAGGAGCGCAAGAAGTACGGCCTGAAGAAGGCCCGCAAGGCTCCGCAGTACTCGAAGCGCTGATCCGCCCGTGGCGATCCTGCTGCGGTCGGCCGCCTAGTGGGGCGGCTCTTCGGAACGGACGGCATTCGCGGTCTCGCGAACGCTGAGCTGACCCCGGAGCTGGCCGTCGCGGTGGCCGGCGCGGCCGCCCGGGTGCTCATCGGGCACGACCCGTCCCACCGTCCGCTCGCGATCGTGGGGCGGGATCCGCGGGCCAGTGGCGAGATGCTCGAAGCCGCCGTCGTGGCCGGTCTCGCCTCGGCGGGAGCGGACGTCCTGCGGGTGGGCGTGCTCCCGACGCCGGCGGTCGCGTACCTGACCGCCGATTACGGTGCCGACCTCGGCGTCATGCTGTCGGCCAGCCACAACCCGATGCCCGACAACGGCATCAAGCTCTTCGCGCGCGGCGGGCACAAGCTGCCCGACGACATCGAGGCCGAGATCGAGGACGCGATCGACGCGGGCCCGCCGTCGGTGCGGCCGACCGGCGAGGCGATCGGCCGCGTCCGTGACGCCGACGATCCGGACGAGCCGTACCTCGCGCACCTGCTATCGACAGTCCCGACCGCCCTCGACGGGCTGCGCGTCGTCGTCGACTGCGCGCACGGCGCGGCCTACAAGGTCGCGCCCGAGCTGTACCGCCAGGCCGGCGCCCGGGTAACGGCCGTCGCGGCGCGGCCGAACGGGCTCAACATCAACGACGGCGTCGGGTCTACTCACGTCGAGTCGTTGGCCCAGCGGGTCCGGGCCGAATCGGCCGATCTCGGCATCGCGCACGACGGCGACGCCGACCGGTGCCTGGCCGTCGACGCCGAAGGCAACATCGTCGACGGCGACCAGATCCTCGCGATCTGCGCGGTCGCGCTGCAAGGCCAGGGACAGCTCAAGGACGACACCGTCGTCGCGACCGTGATGAGCAACCTCGGCTTCCACCACGCGATGCGCGAGGCCGGCATCTCGGTCGTCACAACGGCGGTCGGCGATCGCTATCTGCTCGAGGCGCTGCGCGATCGCGGGTTGTCACTGGCCGGCGAGCAGAGCGGGCACATCGTGTTCGCCGACGCAGCCACCACGGGCGACGGTCTGCTCACCGCGCTGCGGCTGATGTCGTGCATGTCCGAGTCCGGACGTTCGCTCGCCGATCTCGCGTCGATCGTCCAGCGCCTGCCGCAGACACTCGTCAACGTCCACGTCGATGATCGCGACGCGGTCGCCGAGTCCGACGATGTCCTGGCCGCCGTCGGCCTCGCCGAGTCCGAACTCGGCGACAGTGGACGCATCCTGCTCCGCCCGTCCGGCACGGAACAGCTCGTTCGCGTGATGGTCGAGGCCGAGAGCCAGGACGACGCCGACCGCATCGCCCGGCGGGTCGCGAAGGTCGTCGCCGCCGTCTGACCGGCGCCCACTGTGAGGGTCGTGAGCAGGCTTTGGCCGGCGCGCGGCGCGCCGCGACACTGGTGGGGCGATGTCAGTGAACGCTCCACCCGAACTCGACGAGACCGACGAACGCGCGGCCCCGGCTCGAACTGTCCTTTACGCAGATCGCCGCCAGTGCACTCGCCGCAGTCACCGCGACGGTCGCCGCCTCGTACCTCGGAGTCAGTGGGACGGTCATCGGCGCCGCCGTCGCGAGCGTGATCACCGTTACCGGCAACGCCGTCTACGGCCACTCGTTGCGCCGCACGCGCGATCAGGTGCGCGAGGTGGTGCCGGCCCGCTTCGCGCGAGCCCGGTCTGCCGCGGACGGCTCGTCGTCGACGGACGGCTCGTCGTCCATGGAGGTCGATTCGGCCGCGGACAGCGAGCCGGCCGTCGAGGTCCGACCCGCACGGCCAACCGCCGAAGGGCTGCGTCCAGATCCCTCGTCATCCGCCATCCGGTCCGGACGCTGGCGGCCGCATCGGTCGCGCTGTTCATCGTCGTGCTCGGCGTGATCACCGGCATCGAGGTGGTCGCCGGCCGGACGATCAGCGATGTCGTGCACGATCGATCCGGGTCCGGGACCACCCTGCTCGGTGGCGACTCCGGTGCGTCGAAGTCCCAACCGACTCCCTCGCCGACCGTGACCGTCACGGTGACGAGCACGCCGACGCCGACGGTAACCGTCACCGACTCGCCGTCGCCCACCTCGTCGGACACCCCGTCGCCCTCGTCGTCGGACACCCCGACGCCCACGCCGACGCCGACGCCGAGTTCGTCGGCCACCGACAGCGGGACGGCGACCGGCCACCCGTCCTGAATAGCCCGTAAGTTCCGAATCAACCGGGCCTCGGCGCGCTCGTCACGTAAACTTCGCCGAGTGTGCGGAATCGTGGGTTACGTCGGACCGCGGCCGGCGCTCGATGTCGTCGTCGAGGGTCTACGGCGCCTGGAGTATCGCGGCTACGACTCGTCCGGCGTCGCGCTGATCTCGGACGCTGGTGAGCTGCAGGTCGCCAAGAAGGCCGGCCGGATCGAGAATCTCGACAAAGAGATCGCCGAACGCCCCCTGACCGGGACGACCGGCATCGGCCACACCCGGTGGGCCACCCACGGCGCGCCGACCGACCGCAACGCCCACCCGCACGTCGACTCGACGGGGCGCGTCGCCGTCGTCCACAACGGGATCATCGAGAACCACGCGTCGCTGCGCGCCGAACTCGAGTCGATCGGGCGTCGCGTTCACCAGCGACACCGACACCGAGGTCGTCGCGCATCTGGTTGCCCAGCACCTGATCCGCGTCGGCGGGTCACTGGCCGATGCGCTGCGCGCCGTATGCCGAGTGCTCGAAGGGGCGTTCACGCTGGTCGTCCTCGACCGCGAGCAGCCCGACGCGATCGCGGCCGCCCGCCGCAATTCGCCCTTGGTCGTCGGCGTCGGCGACGGCGAGATGTTCCTCGGCAGCGATGTCGCCGCGTTCATCGAGTTCACCCGCGAGGCCGTGGAACTAGGCCAGAACGAGGTCGTCGAGATCCGCCGAGACGGCTACACGATCACCGACTTCGACGGCGAGCCGACCACGAATCGCACGTTCCACATCGACTGGGATCTGGCGGCCGCCGAGAAGGGCGGCTTCGAGTACTTCATGCTCAAGGAGATCCAGGAGCAACCCGACGCCGTCCGCGACACGTTGTCCGGCCATCTGGTCGGCGGCCAGATCGTGCTGGACGAGGTTCGCCTCGATCAGGCCGATCTACGCCGGATCGACAAGGTGTTCGTCGTTGCGTGCGGCACGGCGTACCACTCCGGATTGATCGCCAAGCAAGCGATCGAGCACTGGACACGCATCCCGGTCGAGGTCGAGATGGCGTCCGAATTCCGCTATCGCGACCCGGTGTTGGACGACCGCACCCTCGTCGTCGCGATCAGCCAGTCGGGCGAGACCGCCGACACGCTCGAGGCCGTCCGGCACGCCCGCGAGCAGAACGCGAAGGTGCTCGCGATCTGCAACACCAACGGCGCGCAGATCCCGCGCGAATCCGACGCCGTGCTCTACACGCATGCCGGGCCCGAGATCGGCGTCGCCGCGACGAAGACGTTCATGGCCCAGGTCGCCGCCGCGCAGCTGTCGGGCTCGCGCTCGCCCAGGCTCGCAAGGTCAAGTACGTCGACGAGATCCTGGCTGAGTACGAGGCGTTGACGACGGTCCCTGACCTGATCGCCCGCACGCTCGAGACCGTCGAGCCGGTTCGGGTGCTCGCGCGCGAGATCGCCTCGTCCAAGGCCGTGCTGTTCCTCGGCCGCCACGTCGGGTATCCGGTCGCGCTCGAGGGGGCGCTGAAGCTCAAGGAACTCGCGTACATGCACGCCGAGGGCTTCCCGGCCGGCGAGCTCAAGCACGGACCGATCGCCCTGATCGAGGACGGTCTGCCGGTCGTCGTCGTGCTGCCGTCCTCGACCGGTCAGCCGCTGCTGCACCAGAAGATGCTGAGCAACATCGCCGAGATCACCGCGCGCGGCGCCCGGACGATCGTGATCGCGCACGAGGGCGAGGCCGGCGTGCGAGCCATCGCGGCCGACGTGATCGAGGTGCCCGCGACTGCGACGCTGCTCGCTCCCTTCGTCACGACGATTCCGCTGCAGGTGCTGGCCGCCGAGATCGCCCTCGCCCGCGGCTACGACATCGACAAGCCCCGCAACCTCGCGAAATCCGTCACGGTCGAATAAAGCAATCGGATCGCGAATAGGAAGCGCTGGGCTTGCTCCGCTACGGGGCGCAATCGCTGCGTTGGTGGTCGCCGCGTCCCGGCCCAGGTGCGCTCGGGTCGAGGCGACTTTGCACCCAGGACGATCTGGCGCTCGGGGCGTTTGGGCGATCAACTCAGATGCAGTTGGGGCAAGAGAACAGTAGGCGCGGGCGGACGAGCGAGCGTCGCCCCGTGGGTCGTCCCGCGTTGCGCGCCTGTTCATGGCCCTTCCCCTCCCCGACACGGGGGCGTGCCCATAGCATCGCGGTGTGACGGACTCCCCGGGGAATATGAAGGTCGACCTGCTCATCGTCGGCGCGGGGCCGGTCGGCCTCTTCGGCGCGTACTACGCCGGCGTGCGAACGCTGTCGACCGCCGTCCTGGATTCCCTCGAGGAGCCGGGCGGCCAGGTCACCGCCATGTACCCCGAGAAGGCGATCTTCGACGTCGCGGGCTTCCCGGCCATCCGCGGCCGCGAACTCGTCGAGGCGCTGGTCGCCCAGGCCGCGCCGTTCAGCCCCGGCTACCTGCTCGGCCACCAGGCCGTCGGTCTCGAACGCGGCGACGGATCTTCGCCGTCACGACCTCGACGGGCATCCGCGTCGAGTGCCGCGCGATCGTGATCACCGGTGGCATCGGGACGTTCACCCCGCGCCCGCTGCCCACCGGCGGTGAGTATCTCGGACGGGGGTTGGTGCACTTCGTCCCTGATCCGACCGTCTACGCCGGACAGAACGTCGTGGTGGTCGGCGGCGGCGACTCGGCGCTCGACTGGGCGCTGATGCTCGAACCGATCGCCAAATCCGTGTCGATCATCCACCGGCGCGCCCAGTTCCGGGCCCATCCGCACTCGGTCGAGCTGCTCAAGCAGTCGTCCGTGACGATGCTGACCGACGCGCAGGTCGCCGCCGTCCGCGGCGAACCGCTCGTCACCGAGATCGATGTCGACGTCGCCGGCGAACTGCAGACGCTGCCCTGCGAGAAGCTGGTCGCCGCGCTCGGGTTCACCGCCAACCTGGGTCCGCTGCTCGAGTGGGGGGTCCAGCTCAACAAGCGCAACATCGCCGTCGACACCAAGGGGCAGACCTCCCTGCCCGGCATCTACGCGGCCGGCGACATCGTCGAGTACGACGGCAAGGTGAAGCTCATCGCCACCGGATTCGGCGAGGTCGCCACGGCAGTCAACAACGCGGCGGCGTACCTGAACCCTGATGTGTCGGCGTTCCCGGGTCACCTGTCCGACTACGCGCCGCCCGGCACGGCCGGAGCGCCGACTGCATGATCATCGGCGTCGGGATCGACGTGGTCCCGGTCGAGCGTTTCGCGGCCGCCCTCGTCCGCACACCGGCGCTTGCGGCCCGGCTGTTCACCGATGCCGAGCAGTACACCGATTCGGGTGCCCCGCGCACCGCCGAATCACTCGCCGCCCGGTTCGCGGCGAAGGAGGCGTTGGCCAAGGCACTGGGCGCGCCCGGCACCATGCTCTGGACGGACGCCGAGGTGCGCACCGATCAGTTCGGCCGTCCGTCCCTGACTGTCACCGGCACCGTCGAGAAGCGCGCGAACGAGCTCGGAGTGCGGCACTGGCACGTGTCGTTGTCGCACGACGGCGGCATCGCGTCGGCGACCGTCATCGCGGAGGGTTGAATAGCCGCATGAAGGGCATCCACTTCGTCGCCGACATCCGCGCCGCCGAGGACGCGCTGATGGCCGAGTTGCCGATCGGCGCGCTCATGCAGCGGGCGTCGTACGCCCTCGCCGCCGAGTGCGGACGGCTGCTCGACCGGGTCTACGGCGCGCGCATCGTCGTTCTGGCCGGCAGCGGCTCCAACGGCGGCGACGCCCTGTTCGCGGGCGCGTTCCTGAGCCGGCAGGGGGCGTCGGTCCGGGCGGTACTGCTCAACCCGGAACACACGCATCGGGACGCGCTCACGGAGTTCCGGCGTAGCGGCGGGCGGGTTGTCACTGGCATCCCGGCCGACGCCGACCTCGTCCTCGACGGAATCGTCGGCATCGGCGGTCACGGCTCGCTGCGCGGTGCGGCAGCCGACGCGGCCGTAGCGGTCACCGACCTGTTCACCGTCGCCGTCGACCTGCCGTCGGGCGTCGACGCCGACACCGGCGTCGTGGGGGAATCCGCGATCAAGGCAGATGTCACCGTCACCTTCGGCGCGCTCAAGGCCGGGCTCGTGGCCGGTGCGGGCGCCGTCAACTCCGGCGAGGTCTACCTCGTCGACATCGGCCTCGAGCCGTACCTGCCCGCGCCCCGGGCCAGCATCTTCGAGGCGCACGACATCGCCGCGGTCCTGCCCGCGCCCGGCCCGGACGACGACAAGTACACGCGCGGTGTCGTCGGCGTGATCGCCGGTTCCGAGCAGTACCCGGGCGCCGGAGTGCTCTGTACCGGCTCGGCCATCAGCGGCGGGGCCGGCATGGTCCGCTACCTGGGCAGCGCGCCCGACGAGATCCGGGCCCGCTATCCCGAGGTCGTCTGCCAGCCGGACGCGCGCCCGAAGGACGTCCAGGTGCAGGCCTGGGTCATCGGCCCCGGCATCGGGACGGACGAGGCGGCGCGCGACCTGGTCGCCGAGGTGCTGCTGACCGACGTCCCGGTGATCCTCGATGCCGACGCGATCACCGTCCTGGCCGAGAATCCCGAACTGCTGCGCGAACGCGACGCCCCGACGATCCTCACTCCGCACGACCGCGAGTTCACCCGGCTGCCCGTCGAACTGACCGACGACCGTCTTGGGTCGACGCGCTCGGCCGCCGCCGACCTCGACGTGATCATGCTGCTCAAGGGCAACGCCACCATCGTCGCCGACCCGTCCGGCCACGCGTACGTCAACACGTCCGGCACGCCCTGGCTCGCGACCGCCGGTAGCGGGGACGTGCTGAGCGGGCTGATCGGGTCGCTGCTCGCTGCCGGCCTCGATGCGCCGGTCGCCGCGGCCGTCGGGGCACACGTCCACGGTCTGGCCGGGCAGCTGGCCGGCGCGGCGGGACCGCCGTCCGCCGCCGACCTGCTCGACAGCGTGCGACCGGCGATCCGCGCCGTTTACGGCTGAGTTCGGCGGTCCGTCCGTTCGTTTCTGAGAGACTGGACGGTATGCCCAGAGCCGAAGCCGTCGTCGACCTGTCCGCGATCCGCGGCAACGTCGCGACGCTGCGCGCCCGGACATCGGCCGAGGTCATGGCGGTCGTGAAGGCCGACGGATACGGGCACGGGATCGTGCCGACCGCCCGGGCCGCGCTGGCCGGTGGGGCCTCCTGGCTCGGCGTGGCCGTGTTCGACGAGGCGCTGGCGCTGCGGGCGGCCGGCATCGACGCCCCGATCCTGAGCTGGTTGTGGTCGCCGGACGAAGGCGATGCGCTGGCCCGGGTCGTCGCCGCGGGTGTCGACGTCGGCGTCAGCGGCAGCTGGGCGCTCGACATGGCGATGGCCGCGGCGGCGTCGTCCGGCATCGGCCGCGCGCATCCATCTGAAGATCGACACCGGGCTGTCGCGCAACGGCGCGTACGTCACCGACTGGCCCGACCTCGTGACCGCCGCGGCCAAGGCCCAGGCCACCGGCGCGGTCGAGGTCGATCGGGATCTGGAGCCACCTCGTCTGGGCCGACGAGCCCGGCCACCCGACCACCAGCCGCCAGATCGCCAACTTCCGCGACGCCGTCGAGATCGCCGCACGGGCGCGGCCTCGATCCGCAGGTGCGGCACCTGGCCAACTCGGCGGCGACGGTGAGCCTGCCGGAGGCACACTTCGACCTCGTTCGGCCCGGCGTCGCGATCTACGGGCTGTCGCCGATCCCGTCGCGCGGTGACTTCGGCCTGGTGCCGGCGATGACCCTGCGTGCCTCGCTCGCCTCGGTCAAGCGGGTGCGAGCCGGCGAGGGCGTGTCGTACGGGCATGCCTACACGACCGCTCGTCCGACGACGCTCGCGCTGGTCCCGGTCGGGTACGCGCGACGGGATTCCGCGCGCGGCCGCCAACCGGGGGCCGGTGTCGATCGGCGGGCGGCGCTTCACGATCAGCGGTCGGGTGTCGATGGACCAGATCGTCGTGGACGTCGGCGACCTGGATGTCTCGGTCGGTGATCCGGCCATCCTGTTCGGGCCCGGACGGGCCGGCGAGCCGACCGCCCAGGACTGGGCCGAGCGTCCTCGACACGATCCACTACGAGGTCGTGACGCGGATCGGGCCGCGCGTCCGTCGCGTCTACGTCGGCGATGGCTCGTGAAGAAGGGGATCGGCATCGGGTTGGTCGAGCGGCCTGGCCGGGGTGGTGGCGGCCGGTGCGGCCGTGGCGGTCGCCGCCGATCGGACGGTCGCGAAGCGTCGCCGCGACGGCGTGAGCGCGGCCGGCCTCGGCGATTGGCCGGTCGACCGCAGCGGACGGCTGGTCGCCGACGACGGAATCTGTCTCTATTACGAAGAGAACGGCCCGGACGACGCCCCGCTGACCGTCGTGTTCGTGCACGGATACTGCCTGTCGATGGGCGAGTTCACGTTCCAGCGACGCGCGCTGCTCGCGCGGTTCGGCGCCGACGTGCGCTTCGTCTTCTACGACCAGCGCAGCCACGGCCGGTCGGACCACTCCGATCCGGAACGAGTCCACAATCGATCAGCTCGGTGCGCGATCTCGGCGGCGGTGCTCGACACGCTCGCACCGACCGGATCCCTTTCGTGCTCGTCGGGCATTCGATGGGCGGCATGACGCTGATGGCGCTCGCCGACGAGCGTCCCGAGCTGTTCGCGTCGGCCGCCGCGTCGTCGGCGTCGCCCTCATGTCACGTCGGCCGGGCGGATGGCCGAGGTCACGCTTGGGCCTGCCGGCCCTGCTCGCGCGGATCAAGGGTCCCGTGCTGCCGATGTTGCTGCGCGGTGCCCGGAGCGCGGGCCGACCTCGTCGAGCGCGGGCGCGGGCTCGGTGCCGAGATCGCCTGGGCGTCTCGTTCGGCGGCTCAGCTTCGCGAGCGCGTCGTCGATCGCGCGACCGTCGACTACCTGACGTCGATGATCGCGGCGACGCGCATCGAGGTGGTGGCGGACTTCTATCCGGCGATCATGTCGCACGACAAGCTCGGCGCGCTGAAATACCTCACGGACACGGACGTTCTGGTCGTCTGCGGCGACAAGGACCTGCTCACCCCATTGGCGCACAGCGAGCAGATCGCGGCCGAGCTGCCGACATCCACGCTGGTCGTCGTTCCCGAGCCGGGCCACGTGATGCTGATGGAGCGACCCGAGCGCGGTCGACGCTCGCCGCTCGGCGAGCTGGTCGCCCGGTGCCTGGCCCGGGCGACCGCGCCGAGCGGCGTATGGCGGCGCGCGAGAGTCGTCGCACCGCCGGCCGACACCCACGCGTTCGGCCGGGCTGGCCTCGTCACTGCGGGCCGGCGACCTGGTGCTGCTGACCGGGCCGCTCGGCGCCGGCAAGACCGCGCTGACGCAGGGCATCGGCGCCGGCCTGGGGGTGTCGGGGCGGGTGGTGTCGCCGACCTTCGTGATCGCCCGCGTGCATCGCGGCGGCCGGGTGCCGCTGGTGCACGTCGACGCCTATCGGCTGGCTTCGCTGGACGAGGTCGACGACCTCGACCTGGACGTCGACGTCGCCGATTCGGTGACCGTCGTCGAGTGGGGCGCCGGCCTGGTCGAGCAGCTGTCCGACGCGCGGCTGGAGATCGCGCTGGCCGAGCCGGACGACGCGAGGAGCCGGACGGCGCGCTGATCGCGCACGGCGGCGACGGATCGGCTCCGGCTGCGACGGCGGTTGTACGGCTGTCCTGGCGCGTCGCCGCTCTCGTCACGTCGCCGGCCGCGGATTAGGCTGCGGCTCGTGCTCGTCCTGGCCATCGACACCTCCTCGGCCGCGGTCACCGCCGCGATGCGCCGGTCGACGCGACGACGAGCGTGGTGCTCGCCGAGCGTGACACGTCGACGCCCGCGGCACACGGCGAGCTGCTCGCCCCGACCATCGTCGACTGCCTGGCCGCGGCCGGCGTCGGCGTCGGCGAGCTGGCCGCGATCGTCGCCGGGGTCGGCCCGGGCCCGTTCACCGGGCTGCGGGTCGGGCTGGTCACCGCCGCGCGCGATCGCCGACGCGCTCGGCATCCCGGCCTACGCGGTCTGCTCGCTCGACGCGATCGCGGCCGGCCCGCGACGGCCGCTGCTGGTGGCCGGCGACGCCCGGCGGCGGGAGGTCTACTGGGCGCGCTACGACGGGACGGCGTCGCGCGGCGGTGGGCCGGCCGTCGCCAAGCCGGCCGACTCGAGCTGACGGGTCGTGCCGATGGCCGGCGCCGGCGCCCGGCTGTACGCCGACGTGCTCGGCCTGCCTTCTGCTGGACGTCGACTACCCCGACCGTGCCCGGTTGGTCGGGCTGGCCGCGGCCGCTATCGGGCCGGCCGGCGCGCCGGCGAGCCGTTGATCCCGCTGTACCTGCGCCGACCGGACGCGGTCGCGCCGGCCGGCGCAAGCCGGTGCGGCATGACCGCGCAGAGGGCAACGCCGCGATGCGGTGGCGATCGTGCCGATGCGGCGCGCGCACATCGACGAGCTGATGCCGCTACGAGCAGGACGATGTTCGGCCCCGAGGCCTGGTCCGAGGGCGCTACCGCGACGAGCTGGCCGACGCCGGACGCGCCACTACCTGGTCGCCGGGACGCCGCCGGGCGCGCTGCGTCGGCTGGGCCGGTGTGCGCGTCGTCGGCGACGAGGCCGAGATCCTGACCATCGGCGTGATCCCGCCGGCCCGCGGCGGGGGATCGCGCCGGCTGCTTTTGCCGCGCTGCTCGACCGAGGCCCGCCGGCGGCGGCGCGACGAGGTGTTCCTCGAGGTGCGCGTGGACAACGACGCCGCGCGAGCGCTGTACGCAGCGCGAGGGCTTCGCCGCGCTCGGCGTCCGGCGCGGGTACTACGACAGCGGCCGGGTCGATGCGCTGGTGATGCGCCAGTGAGCTCGGTGGACGTCGAGCCGCTCGTCCTGGGCATCGAGACGTCCTGCGACGAGACCGGCATCGGCATCGTCCGGGGCACGAGCTGCTGGCCGACGCGGTCGCCACCAGCGTCGAGCGAGCACGCCCGGTTCGGCGGCGTCGTGCCCGAGGTGGCCAGCCGGGCCCACCTGCGAGGCGATGGTGCCGACGGTCCACCGGGCGCTCGCCACGGCCGGCGTGACGCTGCGCGACCTCGACGCCATCGCGGTCACCGCCGGCCCCGGGCTGGCCGGCGCGCTGCTCGTCGGGGTGGCCGCCGCCAAGGCCTACGCGCTGGCGCTCGACAAGCCGCTCTACGGCGTGAACCACCTGTCGCGCGCACGTCGCGGTGGACCTGCTCGAGAACGGCCCGCTGGACGAGCCGTGCATCGCGCTGCTGGTGTCCGGCGGCCACTCGTCGCTGCTGCTCGTGCCGCGGGTCGGCGGCGAGGAGCTCACCGAGCTCGGCGCCACCGTCGACGACGCGGCCGGCGAGGCGTACGACAAGGTGGCCCGGCTGCTCGGCCTGCCGTTCCCGGGCGGCCCGCCGATCGACCGGGTCGCCCGCGAGGGCGACCCGGCCGCGATCGCGTTCCCGCGCGGGCTTGACCGGCGCCGCACGACCCGGCGTTCGCCTTCTCGTTCTCCGGCCTGAAGACCGCGGTCGCTCGCTGGGTCGAGGCCCGCCAACGGGCCGGCGAGACCGGTGCCGGTCGCCGACGTCGCCGCGTCGTTCCAGGAGGCGGTGGTCGACGTGCTGACCGCCAAGGCGGTGCGGGCGGCCCGCGAGCACGGCGTCGACCACCTGCTTCATCGGCGGCGGCGTGGCGGCCAACTCCCGGCTGCGCGCGCTGGCCGGCCGAACGCTGCGAGGCGGCCGGGATCCGGCTGCGGGTGCCGCGTCCGGGCCTGTGCACCGACAACGGCGCGATGGTCGCCGCGCTCGGCGCGCAGCTCGTCGCGCACGGTGCCCCGCCCTCCTCGCTCGACATCCCGGCGGACTCCGCCCTGGCGATCACCGGACGTCCTGGTGTGACGCTCATGTGGGAGGTACGGGCCGCTGACGGACGACTCGACGAGCTGGTCGCCTGGGTGGTTGCCCACGCTGGCGCCTCCGCGTCGATCTACCGCAGCGACGACGGGGAACCCCGAGTCGTCGTCATCGATCCCACGGGCGCCGGGTTGCCCGACCCGCCGCCGTCCCTGGTGGTCCGCCCACCCCACGTCTGGCCGTTCACCCCCGTCGAACGCTGAAATCGAGTCAAGTTATGACGGATATCCCGCCACAACTTGACTCGATCTGGCGATGGTGGCGGCCACGTAGCCGGGACGAGTGGTCAGGTCGGCCCAGGTGAACCGCACGACGGTCCAGCCGAGGCCGATCAGCTGGTTCTGGCGCTGACGATCTCGTTGGAAGCGCTCGACATCGCTGTGGAAGGCGAACCCGTCGACCTCGATCGCCAGGCGCCGCTCAGGCAAGGCGACATCGATGACCGCGACCAGTGCGCCGTCGAACCAAACCGGGTGGTTGGCCACCCAACCGGTCACGCCGGCGCGGCGCAGGATTCGGTGTAGCAACCGCTCCGACTCGGCCGCCGCGCCGTCGCCGGTTCGGCGATGGATGGCGGCGATCTGGGTGTTGCCGGTGCGACCGGGAAAGTCGGTTAGCCGGGCCTCGAGATCAGCGCGTCGGATCCACGACCGTTGCAGGGCCCGATCGGCGAACATGAACGCCTCGACCCGCGGCAGGGCGCCGAGCTGGTCGACGACCGTCCATGCGCGGCTGGTTACGGGTAGGCCGTCGCGGTACTCGACGGCTGATCGCGGGACGAATTGCCGGTGGACGCGCACGAACGCCGGGGCGAACTGACGGCGGATGGTCGTGCCGACGATCACGTCGATCGAGTCGGGCGGCGCGCCGATCAGACCCCAGAGGTGCGCGGCGCAGTCGTACGCCAGCACCCCGCCGGTCGACAGCGTCGCTGCCCACAGCCGGGCCGCGATAGGTCAGCGGCGCCCCTCGAACGACGAACAGACCGCGCGAGATCGGTTGAAGCGCCCCCGAACCCCGCAATGTCGCGATGGAGCTCGGTCCGAGCGCGAAGGTGCGCAGCTGGGCGCGCGTGATGACGCCGTGCTGTCGCTCCGCGCAGCCCTCCCAAGCCATTGACACAGGATGCCCGGAACCGGGTTCTGGTGACGGCGGTTGTCCACAGCCGCAAATCGAGGACAGTTATGACGGGATTTCCGTCATAACTTGACTCGATTTGGTGCAACGACCGACGGCGGGGATGTGTCCAGGTGGGTATGGACGGCAATTCGGCGCACGCGTTCGCGGCGTTCGTGCGCGCCGAGACGCCGACGCTGCTGCGCACCGCCTACCTGTTGACCGGGTCGGCGCCGGCGGCCGAGGAGCTGGTTCAGGACACCCTGGTGAGGCTGTACCCGAAGTGGTCGCGGGTGACCGCCGCTGACGCGCCGGTGGCCTACGTGCGCCGGTCGCTCGTGAACGTGTTCCTCAACGGCCGGCGCCGCCACGCGGCCACCGACATCTCGATGGACGTCGTGCCCGAGCGCAGCGACCGCTTCGACGTCGCCGAGGGAGTGGCCGACCGGGACCTGGCCTGGCGATTGCTCGACTCGTTGCCCGACCGGCAGCGCGCCGCCCTGGTGCTGCGCTACTTCCACGACGCGCCGGACGAGCAGATCGCCGAGTCGCTCGGGTGCCGCGTGGGCACCGTCCGCAGCCTGATCAGCCGGGGGCTCGCGGCCCTGCGCCGTGACGCGGCGGACGACCCGGCCTGCTCGTCGCAACGGAGGTACGCATGATCGACGACATCGAGGACGTGCTGCGCCGCAGCCTCGCCGACCACGCCGATCAGGCGCCCGCCGGCGTGGGCCTGGCCGAGCGGATCGTCGCGACGGCCGGGTCGGTCGTCACTCCGCGGCGGCGCTCGCCGCGCTGGCGTACCTGGGGGCTGCCGCTCGTGGCGGCCGGGGCGGTCGCCGCCGTCGTCACCGCGCTGCTCGCGACCTCGGCGCTGCATCACTCGGCCGGCTCCGGCATCGGTGACGCATCCGCCGGCCGTGTCGCCGTCGGTTCCGACCTCCCCGGCCGAGAGCGCGTCGAATCCGAGCCCGACGGCGGAGGGATCCACACCTGTCCTGCCGAACACGGGACCCGTCCAGTCCCGGGCCGGCCGGCGGGCCGGTGCCGAGCCAGTTCGCGGTCATCGACATGACCTTCGCCGGCAACGCCGCTCCGGTAGAGGTCTGGGCGTTGGGATCGGCCCGCTGCCTGACCGGCTCCGGACGCTGCACCGCCTTGTTGCGCAGCAGTCGACGGCGGGATCGAACTGGCTCGGCATCCCGTCGCCGCCGAGCGCGGAGGTCATCGGCGGGGCGGGGAACTGCGCCAGCAACTGCGTCGAGCACGTCCGGTTCGCGGACGCCGCTGGTCGGCTGGATCTACGGCCCGACCCGGCTCTACCTGCACGACCGACGGCGGTGCGAACTGGTCGCAGCAGTCGGGCGGCGCCTGGGCGGTCGAGGCCGACGGCGGCACCGCGGTCCGGCTGAGCGACCCGTGCGGCTGCCCGCCGGGAATCACGCCGACGGTGTCGATCGGCACGGTCGGAGGCACCGCCTGGCACCACCGTGCTCATCGCCCGGCACCGACGTCGCGACGGAGCTGGCCCGCTCGGGTTCGGTGGTCATCGCCGGGCTGGACGGCAACCCGGCGGGCGGCGCCGAGCGCGCCGAATCGTCGTACTGGATATCGTCCGACGGCGGACAGAGCTGGGCCGCGAAGGGTGAGATCTGCCCGCAGGGTCCGGGCGGCGCCGAGGTCGACGGGTTGCTCGGCGCGATGGGCGCTGATCACTCGATCGCGCTGCTCTGTACGCCGCGCGGCCCGGAGGTCGCGGCCGCCTTCGGGTACGTGTCTGCGAACGGCGGAGCATCCTGGTCGCGAGTCACCCTGCCGGCTGGCACGCAACGATTCGGGTTGGCCTCGGACTCGGTCGATTTCGCGGTCGTACGGGACTCGTCGACGCAGTCGCGGCTGCTGCGCAGCACGAACGGCGGTTCGACCTGGACGACGGTCGCCACCGACCGGACCGGTACGGGTGCGACCGGCTTCCTCGGGTTCCAGACCCCGACGGACGGGCGATGGGTCTCGGGCAACGGCTCGACGATCTGGACCACGGCCAACGGAGGTGCGACGTGGTCGGTGCACACGTTCCAGTGACGCATCGCCGGCCCGTTCGAGCGCGTTCATCGACGTGGAGCGGCCGCGACTGCCAGACTCCAGCGATGATCACCCGGGCACCGGGACTGCTGGCCGCGGCAGCGGGATTGATGCTGCTCGCCGCATGCACCTCGTCGACGACCGGCCAGGGCGCCGGTTCGGCGGGCGCCGGCTCGTCGACTTCGAGTTCGGTGAGTACCGGCACGGGCTCGGGCGGCGCGAGCACGTCCCCGTCGTCGGCCGGCTCGTCGGGTAGCGCACCGACCACCCCGCCGAGCACGGTGCCGAACGCCCCGGCCGCCTGCGCCAACGGCCAGCTGACGGCGACCGTCACCGACGCCGAAGGAGCCACCGGGCACGGTTCACTGATTCTGATCTTCGCGAACGCGGGAGCGAGCCCCTGCACGGTCGTCGGCTATCCGGGGCTGGACGCTTCGTCGAACGGCGGGACGGTCGTCCACGCGACCCGGACGCTGTCGGGGTTCGCCGGCGGCGCCAAGGCGATCGTCAACCTGACCGTCGCCCCGGCCGGGACGGTGTCGTCCGTGGTCGAATGGCTGAACGCCGCGGCCAACGGCGGTGACTGCGTGTTCGCGACGACGATCATGGTCACCGCGCCGAACACCACCCAATCCCAGACTTTGAGCGCGAACGTCAGCGAGTGCAGCCTGCAGATCCACCCGCTGGTCGCCGGGCCGTCCGGCCGGGACTGAGGCGCCCGACGTCGGGATTGGGCACTGCGACGTTGAGAGTTGGCACTCGGAGGGTTAGAGTGCCAATTGGGAGCCGCTGGCACCGCGACGACAGAGGCCGCCCACTCAATCGACATTGAACCTGAGGAGATCCACCGTGACCGCCACCAAGGTCAACATCAAGCCGCTCGAGGACCGTATCGTCGTGCAGGCCAACGAGGCCGAGACCACGACCGCATCGGGCATCGTCATTCCGGACACCGCCAAGGAGAAGCCGCAGGAGGGCACCGTCCTCGCTGTGGGCCCGGGCCGCATCGACGACAAGGGCAACCGCGTTCCGATCGACGTCGCCATCGGCGATGTCGTCCTGTACAGCAAGTACGGCGGCACCGAGGTCAAGTACGCCGGCGAGGACTACCTCGTCCTCTCGGCCCGCGACGTTCTGGCCGTCATCACCAAATAGCGACCTGATCGCCGGAGCTGGAATCGCTCCGGTTGGATTTCGGACCGGCGCAATCGTTGCTTGGGTGATCGGCTCGTCCCGGCCAGGTGCCTTCGGTTAGAAGCCTTCCGGCTTCGCGCCTCCGGCACCCGTTGCTGGCGGGACCTGCTCGTTCTACGGCCGGGGATTGCTCTGGCTTGCCTGACTCGGGCCTTCGGCTCGGGCGGGTTGAAACATCTCGTCGGTGCCCCGTGCCCTACGGGGCCGGGGCATCGACGCTTCCATCTAGATAGGAGCCCCATGGCGAAGATCCTCATTTTCGACGAGGACGCCCGCCGCGCACTCGAGCGCGGCGTCGACAAGCTGGCCAACACGGTCAAGGTCACACTCGGCCCGAAGGGTCGCAACGTCGTCCTCGACAAGTCCTTCGGCCCGCCCGTGATCACCAACGACGGCGTCACCATCGCCCGCGAGATCGAGCTGACCGACCCGTACGAGAACATGGGCGCGCAGCTGGTCAAGTCGGTGGCCACCAAGACCAACGACGTCGCCGGTGACGGCACGACCACCGCGACCGTCCTCGCCCAGGCCCTCGTCAACGCCGGTCTGCGCAACGTGGCCGCGGGCGCCAACCCCGGTTCGCTCAAGCGCGGAATCGACGCGGCGGTCGAGGCGGTCAGCAAGTCGCTCGACGCCGACGCCACGCCGGTCGACGGCGAAGAGGCCATCGCGCACGTCGCGACGATCTCGGCCCAGGACGCCACGATCGGCAAGCTGATCGGCGAGGCGTTCACGAAGGTCGGCAAGGACGGTGTCATCACCGTCGAGGAGTCCCAGTCGATGGAGACCGTCCTCGACTTCACCGAGGGCATGCAGTTCGACAAGGGCTACATCTCGCCGTACTTCGTGACCGATGCCGAGAGCGCCGAGGCCGTCCTCGACGACCCGTACATCCTCATCACCACACAGAAGATCTCGAGCATCGCCGATCTGCTGCCGTTGCTCGAGAAGATCGTCGAGTCGGGCAAGCCGCTGCTGATCATCGCCGAGGACATCGACGGTGAGGCGCTCTCGACGCTGGTCGTGAACTCGATCCGCAAGACGTTCGCCGCCGTCGCCGTCAAGGCGCCGTTCTTCGGTGACCGTCGCAAGGCGTTCCTGCAGGACCTCGCCATCGTCACGGGTGCCCAGGTCATCGCGCCCGAGGTCGGCCTCAAGCTCGACCAGGCCGGGCTCGACGTGCTCGGCACGGCCGGTCGCGTGGTCGTCACCAAGGACACGACGACGGTCACCCACGGCAGCGCGTCGCCGGCCGACATCGAGTCCCGCATCGCGCAGATCCGCCGCGAGATCGAGGACACCGATTCCGACTGGGACCGCGAGAAGCTCCAGGAGCGCCTCGCCAAGCTCGCCGGCGGCGTCGGCGTGATCCAGGTCGGCGCGGCCACCGAGGTCGAGCTCAAGGAGCGCAAGCACCGCATCGAGGACGCGATCGCCGCCACCCGGGCCGCGATCGAAGAGGGCATCATCGCCGGAGGCGGCGCCGCCCTCGTCCACGCCAGCGCAACGCTCGACGGCAACCTCGGGCTCGAGGGTGACGAGGCGACAGGTGTCGGCGTCGTCCGCTCAGCGCTCGACGAGCCGCTGCGGTGGATCGCCAACAACGCCGGCCTCGAGGGCTACGTCGTGGTCTCGAAGGTCCGCGCGCTCGAGGCCAACCACGGCCTGAACGCGGCGACGGGTGAGTACGTCGACCTGGTCGCGGCCGGCATCGTCGACCCGGTCAAGGTGACCAAGGCGGCGCTCGCGAATGCGGCGTCCGTGGCGGCCCTGCTGCTGACGACGCAGAGCCTGGTCGTCGACAAGCCGGCCGAGCCGGACCACGCCGAGGGCCACAGCCACGCCGGCGGTCACGGTCACAGCCACGGCCCGGGTTACTAACCGACCCGCTCGACACGCGACAACGGCCCCGCGGACATCACGTCCGCGGGGCCGTTGCCGTCCCTACCGTGTGCTGAATCAGGACCGGTCGCGAGACCGGATGCGTGCGCTCAGACCGCCGTCTGGGTGAGCAGCGACTCGCGCTCCTCGACCGACTTGCCACCCCAGACGCCGTACGGCTCCCGGGCCGTCAGGGCCCAGCGCAGGCAGTTGGCGGCCACGGGGCAGGCGGCGCAGATCGCCTTGGCGTTCATCTCGCGCCGTACCCGGGACGGGCCGCGCTCGTTCTCGGGGTGGTAGAACACCGCGGTGTCCAGGCCGCGGCACTTCGCTTCGAGCTGCCAGTCCATATCGCCCTCCCGGGGCGCCGGCAAACGCCGCATCTCAGTGACAGAAGACCCGCTCATCGAAACTTCCCTCCGGTTCGCCCCCGGTCCCGGCTTCGTACTCCGGAGAACCTGCCTTCGAATTCCGTGGGCAGATGCCCCGGCCCGCGCCGGGAACAGTTGCAACCACACAGGAGGGACGGGCGGATCCGCGGAACGTGTCGCGGAATCGCGAAATAATTTTCGCCGCCCGGCGAAGCCAGCAAAGCGACTGAAGCGGGCGAAGCCCGGACGAGCGTTCAGAAAAAGCGGTCAGGAACCGAACGTGCCGGCCGCGCCGAACGCCGGACCGTCAGTGGCGGCGGGCAGCCGCGACGGCGTCGGTGTAGCCGCGGGCGTAGTCCCAGCTGACGTAGGCCTGCGGGTCGGGCGCGTAGGCGGGCTCGTGGACGTGCGTGCGTCCCTCACCGAGCAGGGCTCGCAGATTGGCCGACATGAGGTCCCAGCTGAAGAAGTGCAGCTCACCGCAGTCGGAGCACTCGACGGCAATGCCCTCGACGCCGGACGGGCTCAACGTCTCGCGGAACTCGTCCAGTTCGACGAGGTCGGATTCGACGGCTTCGCGCTCCGAATCCGACAACGGCTCGAGCGGTTCGGCGTCCTCGAGCAACGACGCGGGGTCGTGCGGGTCGTCCAGGAACGGATCGAGGGGACCGTCGTGCATCGTCACGGGTCCACGGTAAGGGCAAAAGGGCCTCTGACGCCAACCTGCCGGCCGGCCAATATCGGCCGACCGGCAAGTTGGGGGTCGATCAGCCCTCGCTGATCGCCGCGAGTGGCCGGGTGCGCGCAGCTCGTATCCCCGGCCAGAGGGCCGCCGCGACCCCGACGACTCCGGCGACGACGAAGAACAGGACGGCCTGAACCCACGGCACGCTGAGCGACTTCAGCCCGGCGCTGGCGAGCGTCCGGGTGAACAGAACGCCGAACGTCAGCCCGATCGCCAGCCCCAGCACCGCGCCGAACATCGCGATCAGGGCCGACTCGAGGTAGATCGTGCGCCGGACCTGCGCGCGCTGCATGCCGACCGCGCGCAGCATCCCGATCTCGCGCCGCCGCTCGACCACCGACAGCGCGAGCGTGTTGACGATGCCGAGCACCGCGATCACGATCGCCAGCGCCAGCAGCCCGTACAAGATCCCGAGCAGGCTGTTGACCATGTCGGCCTGCTGGCCCTTGAACTGCTCGCGATTCTGGACGTCGACCACGTAGTACGGGGCGGTGGCCGCCGTCAGGGCCGTGCCGAGCTGGGTCAGATCCGTTCCCGGGACGGCGTGGACGAGCGCGACCTCGTCGACGTACTCGTTGCTCGGGGTCAGCTGCCGGTAGACGTCGCCGGACACCAGCCACGGCCCGAGCAGCAGGCTGTCGGCGTACACGCCGGTGACGGTCTCGGTGACCGTGGTCCCGCCCGGCTCGCCGAGCGTGACGTGCGTGCCCACGCCCCACCCCTTGTCCTGGCCGGTCTTCTTCGAGATCAGCATCGAGTTGCCGGTGGGCGCGCCGCCGCCGTGCAACATCGTGACCTTGACGATGACGTCCAGGGGTCCGTCGACGCCGGAGCCGCCCGAGACCGAGGACGACCCGTTGACCGTCGCGGCCAACCCGTGGATCTCGGTGACCGACGCGACGCCGGGGACCTTGCGGGCGGCCGCGGCCGCGGCGATCGGCACCCCGAACTCGTTGGCGTTCAGGATGTAGTCGGCGCGCACCTCGTTGTCGACGATCGAGTTGAGGCTCGCCTTCGACGAGGCGCCGACGACGGCGATACCGCTGACGAGCAGCAGCCCGAGCGTCAGTGCGAAGGCCGTCGCGGCCGTGCGGCGCGGGTTGCGGATGGCGTTCGTGCGGGCCAGCCGCCCGACGGTGCCGAACGGCCGTCCGATCACCCGGCCGAGCGGCCCGATGATCCACGCGGCCAGCATCGGTGCCAGCATCATCACGCCGGCCGCGACGCCCACGAGACCCAACCCGATGAGGCTCGCGCCCGACCCCGCGGAACGCGAGGCGACGCCGGCCACCGTGGCGACGATCCCGGCCAGCAGCAGGCCGGCGCCGATGATGTTGCGGCGGCGCAGGCCGGCGCTCGTCGTGGTGGCGAACTCCTCGCGCATCGCGGCGACCGGCGGGATCTTGGCGGCCCGGCGGGCCGGCGAGTACGCCGACAGCAGGGTGACGCCGGTGCCCACGATGATCGCGACGATGACCGTCCGGGGCTTGAGCTGCAGCGTGCCGTTGGGCAGGCCGGTGTTGATCGCGTTCAAGAATGCCCTTAGCCCGTAGGCGAGTCCGACGCCGCCGACCACACCGATCACGCTGCCGATCACGCCGATGATGCCCGCCTCGAACAGCACGGAGCGTCGGATCTGCTTGCGGTCGGCGCCGATCGCCCGCAACAGCGCGAGCTCGCGCAGGCGCTGGGCGACGATCATCGAGAACGTGTTGTAGATGATGAATGTGCCGACAAGCAGGGCGATTCCGCCGAACGCCAGCAGGAAGATGTTGACGAACGACAGCGCCTTCGACAGCGCCGACTGGTCGTCGGCCCGCACCTGGTCGCCGGTCTTGGCCTGCAGATCGGCCGGCAGCAGCGCGGCGACCTGGTCGCGCACCGACTGCTGGCTGACGCCCGGGTTCAGCGCCATCCCGATCGTGTCGACGTGGCGGCCGTCGGTGAAGATCTTCAACGCCTCGGACTGCTCGAACAGCACACCGACGTACCCGCCCGTGTCGATGCTCGTGTGGTAGATCCCGGTGACCGTCTCGGTGAGCGGGGCGCCGCTGAGCAGGATGACCCGGACCTGGTCGCCGACCTTGACGTGGCCGAACTTGGCCGCCCCTTCGTTGATGACGACCTGGTCGGCGCTCGTAGGTGCCGTCCCGGCGACGAACGTCGGCGCCGGCGTGATCGACTCGTCGGGCGGGAACCAGCTGCCGCCGATCGTCGGGGCGCCCCCGCCCTGGATCTTCTTGCCGTCCGCGCCGACCAGAACGACGGTCTGCTGGATCTGCGGTTGGACGGCCTTCACGCCGGGAATCGCCTGCAGCTGGGGGACGAGCGAGACGGGGACGCCGGCGCTGGTGTCCTTGCGCGGCGACACCTGGACGTCGAGGCCCTTGTCGCTGACCGTGATGATCTTGTCGAAGGTCGCCTTTAGGGTGTCGGTGAAGACGAACGACCCGGTGATGAAGGCGGTCCCGAGCACCACCGCGACCACGGTCAGGACCAGGCGCACCTTGTGGGCGGCCAGGTTGCGCACCGACACCGAGCGCAGTGAGGCCATCGGCACCTTGCCGGTCGAGGTCGGGCGGGCGGGCGGCGCCGGTGGCGTGAGCGTCGAGCTGGTCACGACCTCATCCCTCCAGGTTCTTCATGCGGTCGAGGACGGTCTCGGCGGTCGGGCGCTGCAGCTCGTCGACCGTCCGGCCGTCGGCCAGGAAGATGACGCGGTCGGCGTAGCTGGCCGCGCGCGGGTCGTGCGTGACGATCACGACGGTCTGCTGCAGTTGGTCGACGCTGCGGCGCAGGATGCCGAGCACCTCACCGGACGAACGCGAGTCGAGGTTCCCGGTCGGCTCGTCCCCGAAGATGATCTCGGGACGGCCGGCGAGCGCGCGGGCGCAGGCGACCCGCTGTTGCTGACCGCCGGACAGCTCGCTCGGGCGGTGGCTGAGGCGGTCGCGGATGCCGAGGGTGTCGATCACGGTGTCGAGCCAGGCCTGATCCGGTTTGCGGCCGGCGATCGACATCGGCAGCGTGATGTTCTCGTACGCGCTCAGGGTCGGCACCAGGTTGAACGACTGGAACACGAAGCCGATCCGGTCGCGCCGCAGCGCGGTCATCTTCTTGTCCGAGAGGCCGGCGAGCTCGGTGTCGCCGATCGCGACCGAGCCGGACGTCACGCTGTCGAGGCCGGCCAGGCAGTGCATGAGGGTCGATTTGCCGGACCCGGACGGGCCCATGATCGCCGTGAATTCAGCTCGCCGGAACTCGGCGCTCACGCCGTCCAGGGCGCGCACGCCGGTCTCGCCGGTGCCATAGACCTTGACGACGTCGACCGCCCGAGCGGCGACCTGATTCGTCGGGGACGGGGCTGCTGTATTGGATGGTCTGTGTCATGCCTCTCAGGCTCGTCGCTGCGGCGCGCGGACACCATCGAGTTTCCCCCCGAATCGACCCTGACATTTGTATGGCACGTACCATGAGATACCGGCCCACGAGGAGTTCCACTTGCCCAGCGAACTGCCCGATAAATTCGCCCCCCTCGGCCTCACGTTCGACGACGTCCTGCTCCTGCCGGGGCTGTCCGACGTCATCCCCAGCGAGGTCGACACCACCGCGCGGGTCACCCGCAACATCAGCGCCCGCATCCCGCTGCTCTCGTCGGCGATGGACACCGTCACCGAGTCCCGCATGGCGATCGCGATGGCCCGTCAGGGTGGCGTCGGGGTACTGCACCGCAACCTGTCCGTCGACGACCAGGCGATCCAGGTCGATCTGGTGAAGCGGTCCGAGGCCGGCATGGTGTCGAACCCGATCACCTGCTCCCCGGACGCGACGCTGGCCGACGTCGAGGCGATGTGCGCGCGGTACCGCATCTCGGGGGCCCCGGTCGTCGACGCCGACGGCGTGCTCGTCGGCATCGTCACCAACCGCGACATGCGCTTCGAGCGTGACCAGTCGCGGCCGGTCCGCGAGGTCATGACACCGATGCCCCTGGTCACGGCGCCGGTCGGCGTCGGCAAGGACGAGGCGCTCGCGCTGCTCGGTCAGCACAAGATCGAGAAGCTCCCCCTGGTGGACGAGCGCGGCCGGCTCACCGGGCTGATCACCGTCAAGGACTTCACCAAGAGTCTCGACTTCCCCAACGCCACGAAGGACGCGCACGGCCGACTCGTCGTCGGGGCCGCGATCGGCGTCGGCGAGGACTCGTACAAGCGGGCCCTCACCCTCGTCGAGGCGGGCGTCGACTTCGTCGTCGTCGACACCGCGCACGGCCACTCAACCGGCGTGCTCGAGATGGTCGCCCGGCTCAAGCGCGACACGTCCATCGACATCGTCGGCGGCAACGTCGCCACCCGGGCGGGCGCCCAGGCGCTCGTCGACGCCGGGGCCGACGGCGTGAAGGTCGGTGTCGGGCCGGGTTCGATCTGCACCACGCGAGTGGTGGCGGGCGTCGGCGTGCCGCAGGTGACGGCGATCTACGAGGCATCGCTCGCGTGCCGTCCGGCCGGGGTGCCCGTGATCGGGGACGGCGGCCTGCAGTACTCGGGCGACATCCCGAAGGCGATCGTCGCCGGCGCCGACACCGTGATGCTCGGGTCGCTGCTCGCCGGCTGCGAGGAGTCGCCCGGCGAACTGATGTTCATCAACGGCAAGCAGTACAAGTCCTATCGCGGCATGGGCTCGCTGGGCGCGATGCAGTCGCGCGGGGAGAAGAAGTCCTACTCCAAGGACCGTTACGGGCTGCAGGACGTCGCCGACGACAGCGACCTGGTGCCGCAGGGTGTTGAGGGACAGGTCCCGTATCGAGGCCCGCTGTCGGCGGTGGCGCACCAGTTGATCGGCGGGTTGCAGGCCGGCATGGGCTTCGCCGGAGCGGCCACCATCGGCGAACTACAGGAGCGCGGATCGCTCGTGCGCATCACCGCCGCCGGGCTGAAGGAATCGCACCCCCACGACATCCAGATGACGGTCGAGGCCCCCAACTACGGCTCGCGCTGAGCCGGTTCAGCTCAGCCGCTTGCTCATCTGCTGGGTCGTGACCTGGTAGCCCGCCGACTCGTACAGGCTGATCGCGGACGGGTTGTCACCGAACACGTTGAGGCCCAGGTTGCCAACGCCGTGCCGGCGGATTTCGTCCTCGGCCGCGGCCAGCAGGGCTCGCCCGAACCCCTGCCCGCGGCGGCCGGCGGCGATCTCGATGTCGTAGATCCAGGCCGTGTCGGGCGATCCCTCGTGCGCGAGGCTGAGCCACAGATGACCGACTCGCCGACCGCCCGGATCTTCCGCGATGCGCAGCAGCATGCCGTCGGTGTCGATGCCCTGCGGGACCAGCGCGTCGAGCTGTGCGGATGCCCGCTCGTCGGCGGTGGCCTCGTCCCAGCCGCCGGCCCGCACCTGGGCGGCGCCGTACTCGGCGATGAGGCTCGACCGAAGCGAGTCGAACTCGGACGCCGTCATCGGCCGCAGAGTGACGTCGGGCATAGCTCGATCATGCCGCCGATCGTCGTTCTGGCACACTCAGCCGCATGCCTGAGACCGTCGAGATCGGCCTTGGACGCAGCGTGCGCCGGGGCTATCACCTGGCCGAGCTCGCCCTGATGCCGACGCGCCGGACGCGGGCCGCCTCCGCGGTGTCGACGAGCTGGCAGATCGACGCCCACACGTTCGGGATCCCCCTGATGGCCGCCCCGTCCGATGCGGTGGTGTCGCCGACAACCGCGGGCGAGATCGAGCGGCAGGGCGGCCTGGCCGTCCTTGACGGCGAGGGCCTCTGGACGCGGTACGACGACGCCGCCGCCCAGCTCGACGCCCTCGCCGACGACAACGCCGACCTGCAGCGGGTCTACGAGCGCCCGGTCGAGCCGGAGTTGCTCCGCCGCCGCATCGCCGAGCTGCGGGCGACGGGTGCGCGCGTCGCGGTTCGCCTGTCGCCGCAGCACACCGACGAGCTGGCGCCGCACGTCCTGGCCGAGGGTATCGACCTGCTTGTCATCCAGGGCACCGTGATCTCGGCCGAGCACGTGATCGCCCGCGACGAGACGAGCGCCCTGAACCTCAAGACGTTCCTGGCCGACGTCGATGTCCCGGTGGTCGTGGGCGGCTGCGCCGACTACCAGACGGCGCTGCATCTGATGCGCACCGGCGCGGCCGGCGTCATCGTCGGCTACGGCGCCCACCTCGGTTCGGCGACCCATCGCGCGCTCGGCATCGACGTGCCGATGGCGACCGCGATCGTCGACGCCGCCGCCGCCCGGCGCGACTACCTGGACGAGACGGGCGGGCGCTACGTCCACCTGATCGCCTACGGAGACATGAGCACCGGTGGTGACATCGCCAAGGCGCTCGCGTGCGGCGCCGACGCGGTCATGCTCGGCGAGGCGCTCGCCATGGCGAGCGAGGCGCCGGGACGGGGCCGCTACTGGGACAGCACCGCCGCCCACCCGCGGGTTCCGCGTTCGGCGATCGTCACGTACGACACGGACGGCCGCGAATTGCCGTCACTCGAAGAGGTACTGCACGGTCCGGCGCGCGACGCCAGCGGTGAGCAGAACCTGTTCGGTTCGGTGCGGCGGGCGATGGCCAAGTGCGGCTATTCGTCCCTGAAGGAGTTCCAGAAGGCCGGCCTCGTCCTGCACTCCGGCCGCATCTGAGTTACAGCCATTCCTTGCGCTTGAACGCCAGATACAACGCGCCGGCGATCAAGATGATCGACGCCAGACTGATGTAGAACCCCCAGGTGTGTCCGAATCCGGGGTAGGGCACGTTCTGGCCGAAATAGCCGGTGATCGCCGTCGGCACCGCAACGATCGCCGCCCACGACGTGAGCTTCTTCATCACCGTGTTCAGCCGGGTGTCGGCGAGCGACAGATTCGTCTCGAAGATCGACGTGATCATGTCGCGCAGTGACTCGGTCCATTCGGCCGCGCGCAGCACGTGGTCGTAGAGATCCTCGAAGTACGGCGTGAGCCGATTGTGCGCATCTTCGTCGTCGGTCATCCGCCGCATCACGGTGTTCACGACCTCACGCATCGGCAGGATCGCCCGCCGTGCGTGCAGTAGCGACTTGCGCAGGGCGAACGTCCGGCGCTGGATCGTCGTGCCGAGTTGGGAGCCTTCGTCGAAGAGGATCTCCTCGAGGTCCTCGATCTCGTCGTCGAGTGCTTCGACCGCTTCGAAGTACTGGTCGACGATCACGTCCAAGAAGCCGTGCAGCAGGGCGCGTGGACCGAGCTTGATGAGGTCGGAGTTGTCGTCCCACCGCTTGACGACCGCCTCGACGTCGAATCCGTCGTCGAGGCGGACCGTGAACATTCCGCGGGGCAACCCGAATGCCGACACGTGCGTCACGTCGAGGTCGCCGTTGCCGTCATGACGAATCGCATACGTGCTCAGGAACAGGTGCGTCGCGTAACGCATCGCCTTCGGGCGCTCGTGCTGCGAGAGGGCATCCTCGACGGCGTGCTGGTCGAGGCAGAGTTCTTCGGCGAGCGCCTTGATCCGCTCCGGGGACGGGGCGCACAGGTCGGCCCACACGATGCAGTCGGGCTGTTCGAGAAAGTCCGAGATCTGTTCGAACGGAAAGTTTTCAGCCTCGAGGACTCCGTCGCGCCACACGCGGGTCCGCACGGTGTCGACGGCTCGCGTGGGGTCTACGGCGGTCATGCGAATAAGTGTGCGGCTTGATTCGCTGACGGCGGCGCACGGCGCGTAGTTTTCCGGTGTGGGATGGACCGCGGCCGAGTTGCCGGACCTGAGTGGTGCGCGCGTCGTCGTCACCGGCGGCAATTCCGGCATCGGCTTCCACACCGTCAAGGAGCTGGCTCGTGTCGGCGCGCACGTCGTGCTGGCCGCACGCGACGTCGAGCGCGGCAAGCAGGCCGCTGAGCGGATCGAGTCGGCGCATCCGGGGGCAGTCGTTTCGGTCACGGAACTGGACCTCGCGCGGATCGCCTCGATCCGCGATTTCGCGGCCACGATTGCCGAGCCGCTGGACATTCTGGTCAACAATGCCGGTGTCATGGCCCCGCCCCGCCGTCGCAGTACCGCCGACGGGTTCGAGCTGCAGTTCGGCACGAATCATCTCGGGCACTACGTCCTCACCGGGCTGTTGCTGCCGGCGCTGCTCGCCGCACCCGCGCCGCGGGTCGTCACGGTGAGTTCGCTCGCGCACTTCGGTGGCACGGCCGACGTCGTGCACGGCAACGCCGAGGACCCGTACCGCCCGCAGCTCGGCTATTCGAACTCGAAGCTGGCCAACCTGCTCTTCGCGAGCGAACTGCAGCGACGCGCCACCGAGCACCGAACGGCACTCGTCTCGACGGCGGCGCACCCCGGTGTCGCGTCGACCGGGTTGGTGTCCGACCGCGAGGGCATGGGTGCAAGTCGGTTCCTGCGGACGATCGGGCCGGTGTTCGTGAAGATCGTGACGCAGAGCGCTGCCGCCGGGGCCCGCGCCACCCTGTACGCCGCGACCGCCGGCGACCCCGGGTTCGTACACCGGGCCGAAACTGCTCGGCGAGAGCCGGGGACGTATCGGCCCGGCCCGCCGGTCACTTCGAGCGCAGGACGGCGCCCTCGCGGGCGAGCTCTGGACGGTGAGCGAAGAGCTCACCGGGCTTCGCTATGACTGGCCGGCGTCCCCGTAGAATCCGATCGGTGCAGCCCGATCTCGTTCTCGTCGTCGACTACGGCGCGCAGTACGCCCAGCTGATCGCCCGCCGGGTGCGCGAGGCGCACGTCTACTCCGAGATCGTGCCGCAGCTCGATGCCGGTCGCCGAGATGCTGGCGCGCGAGCCGAAGGCGATCATCCTGTCCGGCGGCCCGGCGTCGCGTGTACGCCGACGGCGCGCCGCAGTCGGACCCGGCGCTGTTCGCGGCCGGCGTACCGGTCTTCGGTATCTGCTACGGCTTCCAGGCGATGACGATCGCGCTGGGCGGCGAGGTCGCCCACACCGGTGGCAGCGAGTTCGGCCGGACGGCACTCTCGATCGTCGACGCCCGGAACCCTCTTGCGACGGGCTGCCCGAGTCGCAGCTGGTGTGGATGAGCCACGGCGACGAGGTCACCACACCGCCGGCCGGATTCACCGTCCTGGCCTCGAGCACCGGGGCGCCGGTCGCGGCCTTCGAGGATGTGTCGCGCCGCCTGGCCGGCGTGCAGTTCCACCCCGAGGTCCTGCACACCGCGCACGGCCAGCAGATCTTGGAGCGGTTCCTGGTCGAGATCGCCGGCCTGCGCCCGACCTGGACCGAGAGCAACATCATCGACGACCAGGTCGCCGCGATCCGCGCACAGGTCGGCGGCAAGCGGGTCGTGTGCGGGCTGTCCGGCGGGGTCGATTCGGCGGTGGCCGCCGCGCTCGTCCAGCGGGCCGTCGGCGATCAGCTCACCTGCGTGTTCGTCGACCACGGTCTGTTGCGGGCCGGCGAGGCCGAGCAGGTCGAGAGCGACTTCGTCGCCGCCACCGGCGTGCGGCTCGAAGGTCGTCGACGCGGCTGATCAGTTCCTCTCGGCGTTGGCCGGCGTCACCGATCCCGAGGCGAAGCGCAAGGCGATCGGGCGCGAGTTCATCCGGGTGTTCGAGGCGGCCGCGCGCGAGGTCGTCGCCGAGGCCGGCGCTCACGGTGACACGGTCGAGTTCCTCGTGCAGGGGACGCTCTACCCCGACGTCGTCGAGTCGGGCGGCGGCACGGGTGCCGCCAACATCAAGAGCCACCACAACGTCGGCGGATTGCCCGACGATCTTCAGTTCGCACTTGTCGAGCCGCTGCGTTCTCTGTTCAAGGACGAAGTTCGCCGGGTCGGCGAGCAGTTGGGGCTGCCGTCAGAGATCGTGTGGCGGCAGCCGTTCCCGGGTCCGGGTCTGGGCATCCGCATCGTCGGCGAAGTGACGGCGGACCGCCTCGACATCCTGCGCCGCGCCGACGCGATCGCCCGCGGCGAGCTGTCGGCCGCCGGGCTCGACCGCGACATCTGGCAGTGCCCGGTCGTCCTGCTCGCGGACGTCCGATCCGTCGGCGTCCAGGGCGACGGCCGTACGTACGGTCACCCGGTCGTGCTGCGTCCGGTGTCGAGCGAGGACGCGATGACCGCCGACTGGACGCGCGTTCCCTACGACGTCCTCGAACGGATCTCGACGAGAATTACCAATGAAGTGCGGGAGATCAACCGGGTCGTGCTGGACGTGACGTCCAAGCCGCCCGGCACCATCGAGTGGGAGTAAGCGCAGAGCTAGAGGTCCGATATCTACTGGGCTGTAGTCACGCCATTTGTACGTGACCGTGTTAAGTACCGTCAAACTGTCACAGGTTTGAGGGATAGTTCGGCCATGCCGAAGCTGAAGCCAGAAGAGATTTGGGCCTTGGAGTGCCTGTCTGAGGCTCTGCCCGCCGGGACCGTCGTGAAGCAACACGACGACGGAACCGAGAACAGCATGTACGACCTGGACGTGATCTACCCAGACGGCAGGACAGCTGCCGTTGAGGTCACGACCAACATCCACCGTGCCGCGTTGGAGTTCATGAAGGCGGTAGGCAAGGACGGCCCGTGGATCGAACCTGGCCTAGATGGCTGCTGGGTCGTGCGTGTCCAGCCCACATACAGCGTCAAGCAACTCCGTGAGACGTTGCCGGACCTGCTGCGGATGTACCAGGCGATGGGCCTGGAAGGCATCGATGCCACCCGTTGGTGGGAACCGCAGGCGGGGGATCACGTCGCCAGGGCGCTGGGTATCACGACGGCAAAGCACATGCCCACGGACGGAAGGAACCTGGGACGTATCCTCGCTGAACCTGGGTACGACATGGACAAGATGGGTGGCGTTGTCCCCGATGTGGGCGATGGCCTGCCAGCTTGGTTCGGTGAATGGTTGGTGAGCGCCGACAACAACGACAACCGCGCCAAGCTGGAAGCGTCCGGCAAGGATGAACACCACTTGTTCCTTATCGCTGCCGGGTTCGGCAACCTTCCGTTCGGTGTCCAAGACATGCTCATGCGCAATGAAACGCCGCTGCCGACGATCCCTTTGGAGCTGCCGCCGGAGATCACCCACGGCTGGCTACTCGGTACATGGGGCGAAGGTCAGGGCTACGCCTGGTCTGCTGATGCTGGTTGGTCGCTGTTTAACAAGATGACACCGAGCATTCGGATGAGATCAGGCAGCGGCTCAGAGAACGAGCCAACCGGTTCTTGAAATTCGAACATACGTTCGAACACACTGGCGGGCATGAAAGACCCAGTGCAGTTGCTTCAGGCGTTCTACCAAGGCGAGATCAGGCGGCTGGAAGTCGGCCAGCGCACAGGCAACCGGGCGCTTTACACACTGGGCGAACCTGAGTACCTGATCGATGGAGTGTCGTACTCGGAGCTAAGGCCACTGGCTCGCAATCGGTGGATAGACCTACCGATGGTTGGGCCCACCGTCCATCACGGAAGACGGGCTGCCTCCCATGTAGATCGAGACTGCCTCGCTAACTGTTAGGTGATCGGTGCGCTCTGCCGTGAATTGAGCGACCGGTCGCCGTTCGACACGATTCCCCAGTTCAGCCGTCGGTGGTGGCGACGCCCCCATCGCTGACGTGCGCTGTCCAGGCCTGGCCGTCCCAGTAGCGATATTCGTGCTGTCCGGAGTAGTCGGCGAACCAACCGGCCGGGTTGGTCGCCGGCGGGGTCCACTGCTCGGCAGCGGCAGGTGGGGTCCATTGCCCGGCGACTGCTGGCGCCGCCCATTGGCCGGCTGCCGCCGGCGCGGCCCATTGGCCGGCTGCCGCCGGAGGCGCCCACTCCCCGGCTGCCGCCGGCGCGGCCCATTGGCCGGCTGCCGCCGGAGGCGCCCACTGCCCGGCGACTGCCGGCGCGGCCCATTGGGCTTCGACGCTTGTGGGATCGGCCACGTCGATGTCGGCCCAGATCTTCTCGGGGCTCAACAGCGTTCGGTAGTCGAGCTTGCAGCGTGGGCATTCGCGCAGCACCGATTCGGTCCGGCGGTCGCCGCACTGCGGGCAGAAGGTGATGACCGTTTCGTCGGCGTCCAAGCCCTGACACCTCTGGCAGACGAAGTCGGGGTCGGAATTCTTGATGCTGACGAGCTTGCCGACCAGCACGTACGGGCTGATGTGATGGGCGCCGATCACCGCGCCGAAGCTGCCGGTCAGCACTTTCATCCGGCGGCTGCGTTCCTTCATCTGGATGAAGTCGGGGTTGATGACCTTCTCGAGCTTGCAGGTGGTGCAGACCTGCAGGGTGCGCAGCGGGAGCTCGTCGCGCAGCCGGGCCTGCTGGCGCAGGAACGTCACGACCGGCACCTGCTCGGTCGAGATCGGCACCTGCGTGAACGGTTGCGGCATGGCTGACGTGTCGAGCCGCTGCTCCAACGAGATCACGACGTCCTGCACCTGGCCGGCCATCGCCGGCGGCAGCTTGCCCGGGCCGGGCGGCGATCAGCTGCCCGGCTGTCAGCATCACGAAGGCCGAGGTCAGCGGCACCCGGGCGACCTTGTCCGGGCGCGGTGATCGCGACCTGGGCATTGTCCAGCGCGTTCGAGCCGGTGGGCTGGCCCGACCCCGATGCCTGCCCCCGTCCGAACTGCCCGGGCCCGCGAGCCGGCTTTCCGTCCAGCAGCCGCGACGATCGGCGTTTGAGCGTTGCCTCCAACCGCCCGGCCCGGTGCACCACCGCGGCCGACGACGCGACCTCGCCCGTCTGCTGCTCCCAGGCGGGGAACTCCGCGGCGGCGCCGGGATCGAGCCGGGTGAGTGCGGCGTCGATGGCACCGAGCACGTCGGCGAACACCTGTTGGTACGCCGCTCCGGCGGCGGCCTGCCGACCCACGACCTTCCATCGGTCCTCGATGAACACCGAGACGGTCGTGGTCTTGTCACCCGGGACGAACCCGAGCTGCAGGCCGGTCGGGACGCGGGCCGGCGACAGCGACGCCCCCCCGAGTTGCGAACCCCGCGACGCCCGCAGTGCGGCGAACTGCTCGCTGTCGACCTCGAACGCGAGGTCGCGGACGACCCGTAACAGGGCCGCCCGCACCGTCGTTATCTCGACGCCGACCGTGCGCTGCGCCCGCGCCCACAGGCGCCGCGGATCAGCTGTCGGTTGCACTGTCGTCGTAGCTCGAGGTGTCGTCGTAGGAAGTGTCGGCGTCGGTCGCGCTGTACGACGTGTCGGCGTCGGTCGCGCTGTACGACGTGTCGGCGTCGGTCGCCGATTCGGCGTCGTCACCGAGCAGGCCGAGGTCGGAGTTGGCGGCGCTGAGGTCGGACGAGGCGGTGTCGTCGTAACTCGCCGCGGTCGAGTAGCTGTCGGCCGCCGTGTCGAGCTGGGCGTTCCCGTCGTCGATCCAGGTCTGCGCGAGATCGGGGTCGCCGGCGTTCGCGGCGGCATCGAAGTAGCTCTGGGCCGACGTCACCGCGTCGTCGCCGGTCGCGGCGTTCCAGTTCGACCAGTCCTCGTTCGTTGCCGCCTCGTAGGTGTTGTCGGCGGCGTCGACTCCGAGTGACGCGTCGTAGTCGGTGTCGGCGCTGGTACCGGCCAGCGGATCGAGCGTGTCCGGCGCATCCGCGGCGTCGGAAACTTCGTCGGTCGTGACGTAGTCGGTCCAGGACGGATCGGTCATGGCGCGTACCCCCGTGTCGTGACGGCCGACCCGGCCGTCAGGTCATCCAGTTAGATCTACGCCTGAATGATGGCACGGCTGGGACGCGCGCAGGATAGGTCGGGCGAGCGCAGCCACGGGCCGATTCGCCGGCGTGGATCCTGGGTAGAGCCAGACAACAGTCGAGGCGCCGCAGGCGGCCTCCGATGAATGCGAGGAGTCGTCATGACCCAGACCCGCATCCCGGACGACGACCCGCTGCGACAGCTGACCATCGCGCGTCCAGACGATGATCTGAATCTGCCGCACATCGGTCTCGTCGGCGACACGTACACGATCTTGATCGGCGGCGACGACACGGACGGGAAATACACCCTGATCGACATGCACGTCCCGCCGGGCGGCGGGCCGCCGCCGCACCGGCACGACTTCGAAGAGATGTTCAGCGTCCTCGACGGCGAGGTCGAGGTCACCTTCCGCGGCGAGCGCATCGTGCTGCGCGCCGGCGAGACTGTGAACGTCCCGGCGAACGCGCCCCACGGCTTCAAGAATCTCGCGGACCATCCATCGCGACTGTTGTGCCTGTGTGCGCCCGCCGGACAGGACGAGTTCTTCACGCTCGTCGGGCAGCCGGTGTCGACCCGAACCGAGGCGCCTCCGCCGCTCGGTGCCGAGGCGCAGGCGGAGTTTCTCGCCCGGGCCGAATCGCTCGCGCCGCGCTATCAGACGGAGCTGCTCCCGGGTTAGTCGGGCCCGCGAATTCCCTTGTTGTAAAGGGCATTCTGCGTCTATCGTCGGACCATGGCCGGCCCGTTGGAAGTGGCGCGCGCCCGGCTGGCCGCCCTGCGCGCTCGGGTCGCGGACGCCGTGGAACGAATTCGTGCCAATGATGTTCCTGATCCGGTCGAACTCGAATGGTTGTTGATCGGGCTGCGCGACGACGAGGCCGAGCTCGTCGCCGAGATCGCTCGCCTCGAGTCAGCCGGCGGCGACGAGGACGGATCGGCCGGCGCGCTCGTACCCCGGCGACCTCGACCGATGCCCTTGGCCGGAGCCGCCGCGGCACCCATCCCGCCCGCCCCCATCGTGCTGGTGTCAGCGCTCAGCGAACCCTGACGATCGAGCGCTGACCGGTACCCTCGACGGGTGGCCGCCGTCGACTCCGACCCGTCTCTGTATGAGTGGGCGGGGATCGGACGCACGATCGGTGGTCCGTCCCACTACACCGACCACCTCGGCGGCTACCGCACGATGCTCGACCACCACCGCAACCTCGAGATCAGCGGCGAGCAGCGATTTCGGTTCGCGTCGCTCATGAGCCGGGCCGATGCCGAGGTGGCTGGGGCGTCGAGCCGCCTTATCGTCCCGGGCCCGGAGGTTTAGAACGGGCCGACTCCTGGCATCACGGGCTCGAGCAGCACGGTTCGGGCCCATAGCCGTCCTCGATCATCGGAGCATTCGTTGAAGAAGTTCGCCGCGGCCGGGTTGGCCATGCTCACCGTCGTCGCGGCGGGCTGCAGTTCGTCGAAGGCCGGCACCGGGACCCCCGCGTCGTCGGCTTCCACGTCGCAGTCCGCGCCGTCGTCCGCCGCCAGCCCGTCCGGCAGCCCGCTCGCCAAGACGGCGCTCGCGTCGATCGTCCTGCAGCAAGCTGATCTACCGGCCGGCTGGACGGCCACCGCGCACGACCCAGACCCGAACGACGCGGCCGACCAGGCGGCGCTGGTCGCGTGCGCCGGCGGCAAGAACACGGCCGGCGACAAGGTGGCCGAGGCCGACTCGCCCGACTTCGGTCTGAACGATGCGACGGTCGAGTCGTCCGCCACGAGCTACAAGAGCCCGGCTGACATCCAGGCCGACGTCGCCCTGCTCAACAGCTCCAAGATCTCGTCCTGCTACGACCAGCTGCTCAAGACCCAACTGGGCGGCAGCCTTCCGTCCGGCGCGACGATCGACGCCGTCTCGATCAACATCACGCCGGGATCGGCGACCGGCTCGTCCAACATCGCCGGCACCGGAACCGGTTCGGTCACCGTGACGGTGTCGGGGCAGCAGACCACGATCTATCTCGCCGTCGCGTTCATCACCGGTCCGCAACTCGAGGCCGAGGTCGATGTCGAGATACCCGGCCAGGCCGTCCCCACCGACCTGTTCACCAGCCTGGTCACCGCCGTCGCCGGACGCGCGGCGAAGCACTGAGGGACGGACGATGTTTGCGCTGGTCGTCAGGTTCACCGTGCGCTCGGAGTGCCTGGACGATTTCGACGCGCTCGTCGAACGCACGCTCGTCGGGATCGGTGAGGAGCCCGGCACTTTGGTGTATCTGACGCACGAGCGCAGCGACGTCCCGAACGAGCGCATCTTCTACGAGGCGTACGCCGACGCCGAGGCGTTCGCCGCGCACGAGCGGTACGAGCACACGAAACGGTTCCTGGCCGATCGGGCCGACTACCTCGCCGCCGAGCCCGAGGTCTGGTGGCTGAACGGCCTGGACGGCACGCTGCGCACGCCTGACTGAGTTCTCGCGCGCTCGGGTGGCGACGCTGATGTCTATGCGTCGCTGTGACATCGCATGGATATCAGCGTCCCGGCGACGGCGCGGCGGCGAGCATGGCGATCACACGTCGAAGTAGTGGCCCTGCTCGAGATCCTCGATCAGTCCGGGGTGGGCCGGGTGCCAATCGAGCAGCTTCTGGGTCACGCCGCTCGACGCCGGGATGTCGGAGCCGGCGAACATCGCCAGCCAGCCGAAGTGCTCGGCGGCCTGCTCGGCGTCCATGCTCGCGACCGGGACGTCGAGGTGCCGGCCGATGACCTCGGCGATGGCGCGGAACGGGACGCCCTGGTCGGCGACTGCATGCAGCACCGTCCCCGCAGGAACGGTCTCGACCGCGAGCCTGATGAGGTGCGCGGCGTCGAGCCGGTGCACGGCCGGCCAGCGGTTCGACCCGTCCCCGATGTAGCCGGAGACTCCCTTCTCGCGGGCGGCCGCCACGAACATCGCGACGAATCCGGTGTCGCCGTCGCCATGGACGGTCGGGGCGAACCGCACGCTGGCTGAGCGCACGCCGCTCGTCGCGAGCGATATCGCGAGCTCCTCGCTCTCGAAGCGGTGGCGCAGCGGGTGGTCGGCGGGCGGCACGTCCGCCTCGGTCGCGATGTGGCCGGGCGGCAGAGCGGCGGTCCCAGACGCGATCAGCAGCGCCCCGCCGGTGCCGGCGAGAACCCCGCCGAACGCGTCGATGGCGCGCCGATCGGCTGCCGACGCCTCGGCCATCCGTCCGGTGAACGACAGGTCGTGCCGGAAGGCCAGGTGGACGACGGCGTCGGCTGCCGCGGCTGCGGCGCGCAGGCTGTCGAGGTCGTCGAGCGAGCCGAGTTGCACCTGCGCGCCGGCCGCGGTCACTGCGGCGGCGGAGGCGTCGGAGCGTGCGAGCCCGACGACCTCGTGGCCGGCGCCGAGCAGTTCGGGGACGACGGCCGATCCGATCCAACCGGACGCACCGGTGACGAATACGCGCATTGGGTTGAGCCTCCAGGTCCTCGCCGGACGTTGTAGCGAGCCGTCCGGCCTTGATGACAGTTACTGACATCACGGTAGCACGCGATGTCAGCGACTGTCATCACCTATCATGACCGATGGTGCGCTGGGAGCCGAACGCGCGCGGTCGCCTCGAGGTCGCCGCGATGGAGCTCTACATCGAGCGCGGGTTCGAGCAGACGACGGTTGCGGAGATCGCCAAGCGGGCCGGGCTGACCGAGCGGACGTTCTTCCGCTACTTCGCCGACAAACGCGAGGTGTTGTTCGACGGATCGGGCGCGCTGCTGGAGCTGATGGTGAGCGTCGTGACCGGTGCGCCGGCCGCAACGACCCCGATAGACGCCGTGGGCGCGGCCGCCGAAGCCGCTGGCGCGATGATCCAGCAGCGGCGCGACTACTCGCTGCAGCGACAGTCCGTGATCGTCGCGAATCCCGACCTGCGCGAGCGCGAGCTGATCAAACTGGCCGTCGCTGGCCGGGGCCCTCGCCGGTGCCCTGCGCCAGCGCGGCGTCGCCGATCCGGCCGCGAGCCTCACTGCCGAGGCCGGCATCGCCGTCTTCAAGATCGCATTCGAGCGCTGGATCGACCCCTCGAACACCGTCGACTTCGCGACGCTCGTGCGCGAATCACTCGACGAACTCAAGGCCGTGACCGCCGGCCGCTAGCACGGTCGAGCGGTGGGCCGTCGAGCCGTCGAGCCGTCGATCGGTCGAGCCGTCCAGCGACGGCGGTCAACGGGCCTGCGGGAGCTTCGGCGGCCGGCGCTTCGAGTAGGGCGTGGACGGGGGTGGCACGACCGGCCCGATGTCGCCGTCGGGTGCCTCGTCGAGGTCGACGATGACCGGCGCGTGATCGCTCGGGCCGGTGCCCTTGCGGGCCTGGCGATCGACCCAGGTAGCGCGTACGCGGGAACTCTCGGCGGCGCCGGCCAGGACGAGGTCGATGCGCATCCCCAGATCCTGATGGAACATGCCGGCCCGATAGTCCCAGTACGAGAAGACCCGCTGCGTCGGCCAGTGGTCGCGGACGACGTCGTGCAGGCCGACCGCGAGCAGCCCGGCCAGGGCAGCCCGCTCGGGCGGCGTGACGTGCGTCTGGCCGACGTAGGCGTCGACGTCGAAGACGTCCGCATCGGCCGGCGCGATGTTCATGTCCCCGCAGACCATGACGTCGGGCGGGCCGGCGGCGACCACGTCGCGCAGTGCAGCCAGCCATTCGAGCTTGTAGTGATAGTGGTCCGAGTCCGGCGTGCGTCCGTTCGGCACGTACACGGAGTGCACCCGGATGCCGCCACAGGTCGCCGACACCGCGCGCGCTTCGAGGTGCGGGAAACCGGGTCCGTCGGGCAGCCCTCGCACGACGTCGTCCAGGCCGACCCGCGACAAGAGGGCGACGCCGTTCCACTGGGGCTCGCCGTGCGCGGCGAACTCGTAGCCGCGATCGGACAGTTCGGTGGCGAGCAGCGCCGTGAACGCGTCGTCGGCGAGCTTCGTCTCCTGCAGGCACACGACGTCGGGACGCCGTTCGTCCAACCAGGGCAGCAGCCGCGGCAGTCGTTGCTTGACCGAATTCACGTTCCACGTGGCGACCCGCACGCCCGCCACGATAGTCGCGGCGCTCAGAGGACGGCCGCGGCCAAGGCGAGATAGTCGTCGAGCGGATCGACGCCGTCGGCGGTGAGCAGCTGGACCGCAACCTGGTCGGCGCCGGCCTCGAAGTGCCCGTGCAGCTGGGCCGCCACCTCGTCGGCCGAGCCGTGGACGGCCAGCGCGTCGATCAGGGCGTCGCTGCCGTCGTCCGCGAAGTCGGCGTCCGCCCAACCGAGTCGACGCAGGTTGTTCAGGTAGTTCGACAACGCGAGGTACGGATCGGCGACCCGCGCCCGTCCGATCGCGCGCGCCGCGCCCGGATCGGAACCGACGACGACCTTCTGCTCAGGGACGAGCAGGGCGTCGGGCCCGAGGATCTCGCGGGCCCGACGGGTGTGCTCGGGCGTCACGAGGTACGGGTGCGCTCCGGCGGCCCGGTCGCGCGCCAGTCGCAGCACCTTCGGCCCGAGGGCGGCGATCACGCGTTCGTCGACGGGCACGCCCTCACCGTCCAGGACGTCGAGGTAGTCGACGAGCGCCTCGTACGGATGCCGATAGTCGGACGTCGCCTCGGGATGCCCGGCACCGATCCCCAGCACGAACCGGCCCGGGTAGGCGTCCGCGATTCGCCGGTGCACCGCGGCAATGGCCTTCGGGTCGTCCTTCCAGATGTTGACGATGCCCGTCGCGACCATGAGCTGCTCGGTGGACTCGAGCAGGGTCGTGACGATCTCCAGGTCACCGCCGGGCGAACCGCCGATCCAGATAGTGGTGTATCCGGCGGCCTCGAGCTCCTGCGCAAGGGCGGCGCTCAGCTTCGACGCGTGGGCCCAGGCGCCCAGCTTGCCCATCGTCGGTGTCATCGGGTGCTCCTATCGACGGCGTTCCTGTACCCGCAACCGCGATCGGCCCTTTGTTATTCGCCGCCTCGGAGCAGGATGGGACGTATGGCGGCGGACGAGGTACGTGATGGCGTGTCGCTCACCAATCTCGATCAGCCGCTGTTCGACGGCGCCGACGCCACGAAGCGCGATCTCGTCGATTACCTCGACGCAGTCGCCGAGCGGATGATCCCGGGCCTGCGCGATCGTCCGCTGTCGGTCGTCCGCGTACTGCGTGGTCAGGCGCCGTTCATGCAGAAGAACGTGCCGAAGTACACGCCCGACTGGGTGCCGACGGCGACGTTCTGGGCCGAGTCGTCCAAGCGGGACGTGTCGTATGCACTCTGCAACGAGCGCCGGACGCTGCTGTGGTTCGCCAATCAGCGCTCGATCGAGTACCACCCGACGCTGTTCCGCGTGGACGAGCCCGACCGACCGGCCCACCTCGTCCTCGACATCGATCCCCCCGACGCGGATGCCTTCCCGGTGGCGGTCGAGGCGGCGCGGGCAGTGGGCCAGGCGCTCGCGGACGTCGGGCTCGGTGGTGCCGTGAAAACCAGTGGCGCCAAGGGATTGCACATCTTCGTGCCGCTCGACGGAGCGACCACCGAAGCCGCCGCGGCGGTCACCCGGGCGATCGCGGCGCGGGCCGAACGACTCGCGCCGGACCTCACGACGACGGCGTTCGTCCGCGACGATCGCGGCGGCAAGGTGTTCCTGGACGCGACGCGGGCCGGTGGCGCGACCGTCGTCGCGACGTACAGCCCCCGCGTCCGGCCCGGGACGCCGGTGTCCTTTCCGGTCGACTGGTCGGTCCTCGACGACATCTCGCCGTCCGACTTCACGATCCGCACAGCCCCCGGGCTGCTGGCCGGCGGGGATCCGTGGGCCGACCTGATGCCCGCCCCGCAAACGCTGAGCACCGAGCTCATCGACGAGGGACGGGCGATTCCCGTCGCGCGGGTGGCCGCGATGCACGAAGGCAAGCGCCGGGCCCGCGCGCGACGCGAGGCCGGCGAAACATAGCGGTCAGAGCAGGTGATTGATCAGATCGTCGCCGATGCCGAACCCGGCCCCCTGCATGATCGCGCGACCCATGGTGCCGCCCAGGAAGCGCTGCAACGTCCCGCCACCGCCACCGAAGCCGCCCATCGCGGACTGCTGCTGGTACTGCGGGGCCGGCTGGTACTGCGGGGCTTGCTGGTACTGCGGGGCCTGCGGCGGCGCGGTCTGCTCGACGTGGTTCTGGATCATGCCGTGGATGTTCTGCAGCAGCAGGGTCGTCTCGCCCTGCTCCTGCTGCACGCCGATCGCGATCTCTTTGAGATCGAGCGCCCACTCGCGCGCGTTCGGGTCGCCGGCCGTCGACGCGGCCTGCAGCTTGTCGGCCAGCGCCTGGATGAGGGTGGCCGTCTGGGCGCCCTGCTGCTCGAGCTGGGCGTAACTCTGGTCGATCGTGTCCGGGTCCACTGTTCCTCCACCTGTGCCTCGGCAAAACGCCGATTGCATCGCGTCGGCGAATGCCGAACCGCCGGGAAGGCTAGCCCGCCTGGCTATGGACGTGGCCAGGGACGTGGCTAGGGACGCGGCTGGGGGACCCGGCTGGGGACGCGGCGGGCGCGCGGGCGATCAGGCCTGCTCGCGACTGCACCACCACGTCGTCCGACCGCCGATGGTCGCGCGCACCATCGGAGCTCCGCAGCGCGGGCAGCTGCCGTTCGGCTTGCGGGACGCGACCACCCGCAATGTGTGGACACCGCCGCCCGCGACAGCCGCCTCGATCGCCCGTTGCTCCGCGCGGTACAGCCGATCGATCTCGGGGCGGGTCAGTTCGCCGACCGGTCGGGACGGATTCACCTTGGCGGTCCAGAGGATCTGGTCGGCGAGCAGGTTGCCCACCCCGGCCAGCGCCTCCTGATCGAGCAGGCGCGCCTTGATCGGGATCGTGCCCCGGCTCACCGCGGCACGGAACTCGGCGGCGGTGACCTCGCGCGCGTCCGGACCGAGCTTCTCGACGGGCGGATCCAGCCGCACCCGTCCCAACCGGCGCGGATCGATCAGCCGCAACGAGCCGCCGTCGGAGAACGTCAATGAAAAGCGGGAGAATCTGAAGTCTCCGGGCGCCCGTCCGCGCTCCCAGTAGTCGCCGCCGTCGATCTCGTTCCCGCGGCCGTCCGCGATCACGATCTTGCCGGACATGCCGAGATGGATGCCCAGCACCGGTCCCGGCGTCCGCGCTCGCCCAACGCCGGACGTGTCGCACCACATGCTCTTGCCGCGCCGATGGGCTTCCGTCAGCCGGCGACCGACCAGCGCGGCCCGGATCTCGCCGGGATGATGCGGTCGGCACTCGTAGGTGTCGCGATCGTCGACCTCGACGATCTTTCGTCCGAGCGCGGCCCGCTCGATGACCAGCCGGGCCGACTCGACCTCGGGTAGCTCAGGCACCGGGATCCATCCGTCCGCCGCCCGTCACGCTGGCAGCGTACGGCCGGGTCAGTAGGTGATCGACTGGAGGTAGGCGGCGGCCTGGCCCAGGCCCGCCGTTGTGGCGCCGATGTCACCGGCCACGCAGCTCGCGGCCGCGGCTTCATACGCCTGCAGCGCCTGGGCGACCAAGGCCCGCGCGGCGGCCTGGGGGGCCGGGGCGGCGGCACCGAACGCCGCGACGTCGGCGCTCAGTGAGCCGCACGCCGCACCCGGCGAGTCACCGTTGTTGGCCGCGGCGTCGATGCGGGTGTTGTCGGCGTCGATGCGGGCCAGGGTCGGCTGGAGGGTGAGCAACCACGCCTCGGTCGCCGAGGTGGTGATCGGCGCGAGCGGAACGATGGACACCGTGCTCGCCGCGCTCGTCGGGTTCGTGGGGGCGGGCGCCGCAACGATCGTGCTCGTCTTCGGCGCGGCCGGCGCCGCCTCCGGCGTCGCGTCGCCACAACCGACCAGCGCGACGGACGATGCGGCGAGCAGGGCCACGGCGAGCCGTACGCGCGTGGTCGAGCCGGCGATGCGGGGCATGGTGCTCGTCCTTTGCTGGGCTGGCGGTCACCTAGCTCATCGACCGGATCGCGCCCGTCCTGAGCCGCCGGCCGACTTCCCGCCGACTACGTGCGCTCGACGCTGATGTTGCCGTCCGCAAGATGGACGGTCACGGTGATGGACGGCCCGGTCGCGGTACTCGTCGGCGGCACCGTCGCGGTCACGTGATAGCCGTTCGCGTCGCCGGTGCGGTCGTATTTCTGGCCATTGACGGTGACCGCGCCGAAGCGGATGTTCGCATCGACCGTCACATTCATGTCTCGCGGCGCGATGATCCGCACCTGGCCCGATCCGGCGGTGATGTCGACGTTGGCGTCGTGCGTCAGCTGCCCGTCCAGGCCCGACAGATCGAGCGTGCCTTGACCGAAAGCCAGCCGGTACGACCCGTCGAGCTGACCACTCGTGGTCGGTGCCCAGGTCCGCGCGCCGACTCCGTCGTGCAGGCTGGCCCGCGTCCCGCCGAGACCGATCAGGACGATGACGATCGGGATCAACAAGCCCAGCGGCGACCACGTCGGCCGTCGCAGCGCCGCGCCGACGACCATCCCGATCAGCAGGATCGAACCCAGCGTCCACAGATAGGCGGGCAGGACGATCCCGCCGATCGAGTCGGCCAGGATCAGGATCGACAGCGCGATCGCGAACGCCGCGAACGTCGCCCAGCGCACGGGCGCCGAGCGTCGCCGCCGCTCGCGTCGCCGGGCCGCGCTCTCGGCGAGCCAGCTACGGGTGTCCGGCAGCCAGCCGGTGGTCGCCGGGGCCGGCGGCAACGTCGATGTCGGCGTTCCGGCGGCGTACGTCTCGTCGAACGGCGCTCTCGACACCCAGGGGGAGGCCATCGTCGGCGCGTCCGCACCGGAAAGTCCGTCGGCGGGGTCGGCGGGGTCGGCGGCGGCGGTCGTGGCGTCCGAGGCGAATCCGGCGTCGCTCGCGGCGGCGGTCGCGACGTCGGTCGGCACCGGGCCGTCGGCCGCCGCGGTCTCGGCGGCGGGCGGGTCCGTCGTGAAGGTCTGTGCCGGGTATGCCGGTGCCGGTCCGGCGTACGCGGGCGGCTCGAAACCGTAGCCGGGCGGCGCGTACGCATTCGTCTGCAGCAGATCCGAGCGGCGCCGGCCGAGCACGATGAGCAGAGCTACGACGACGACGACGATCCCCGCCGACGGCCAGGGCGTCCACCAGCTGAACGACGTGCTCCACAGGACGATCGCGGCGATCGACAGGACCAGCCAGGCCGGGATGTGCCGCTGCCGCAGCCACCCGGCGACCCGGTCGAGGGGCGCCGTCCGCACGTCCCGCTCGGGGATGCACGCCCAGGCGATCAGGTACGCCACGACGCCGACGCCACCGAAGAACGAGGTGACGACGAACAGCACGCGGAACAGCACCGGGTCGACGCCGAAGTACTCGCCCAGGCCGCCGGCCACACCGGCCGCGACCCGGTCCGAACGACTGCGCCGCAGGTTCGGCCGAGACGGTCGCGGACCGTTGGGGTCACCGCCCGGCGGCGGCCAGCCACCGGGCGGCGGCCAGCCACCCGCGGGCGGCCAGCCGCCGGGCGGGGTCGACCAGCCGCCGGGTGGGCTGGGTGGGGTGGCGGGTCCGTCGGTCATCGTGGTCATGCCTCAACGATCGCCGGACGGGGCGGGTCGGGCATCGGGCACGCCCCTGATCAAACCCTGAACACCGGACGAGCACGTGTGGGGGCCGGTCCTGATGCGGCGCGGCGTCGACAGCGACGATGATGACCTGGTGAGCGCCCCCTCGTCCGCCCCGGCCTGGCTGCCGACCGCGCGCGAGCCGGGCCGTCCGGTCCTCTACCGCCGGTCCCGTCGGCGGATCGGTGGCGTGGCCGGCGGCATCGCCGACCACATCGGCATCCCGGCGCCGTGGGTGCGCGCCGCGTTCGTCGTGCTGAACCTCAGCGGCGGCCTCGGCCTGATCCTCTACGTCGCCTTCGCGATCGTGCTGCCGTCCGAGCCGCAGGCCGGTCCGCCGTCGCGCCGGCGGGCGTGGTTGGAATTCCTGTTCGGCGCGGCCGCGGTCATCTGCACGTTCGCGCTGGTCGCGACCCAGGTGCCCCTCGTCCACCTCTTCGTCCCGGCCTTGTTGGCCTGCCTCGGCGGGGCGCTGATCTGGCGGCAGGCCTCCAATGAGCAGCGCGATCGATGGTGGCGCGCGTCGCGTTCGTCGCTGTCGAGTCGAACCCGTGAACGGGACGGACGGATCCGGCTGGCCCTGGGCGCCGGGCTGGTCGTGTCGGGCGCGATCGCCGTATTGGCCGGGACGAGCTTCACGGTCCTCAGTACGGTCCTGCTGGCGGTCATCGTCACGCTCGTCGGCATCGCCCTGATCACCGGACCGTGGTGGGTCACGATGGTCGCCGAGCTGTCGGACGAGCGACGCGAGCGGATCCGGTCGCAGGAGCGGGCCGAGATCGCCGCCCACCTGCACGATTCCGTCCTACAGACCCTGGCCCTCATCCAGCGCAGTTCGGCGTCCCCGCGCGAAGTCGCCCGGTTGGCCAGAGGTCAGGAACGAGAGCTGCGGACGTTGCTCTACGGCGTGCCGTCGACGGCCGGCCAGCTCGGCGACGCGCTTCGGCAGGTCGCCGGCGAGGTGGAGGACGCGTACGCCGTGGCGATCGACGTGGTCGCCGTCGGAGATGCCGCGCTCGACGAGGCGCTCAGCGCGCTCGTCGCTGCCACCCGAGAGGCGATGGTCAACGCCGCCAAGCACGCGCAGGTGGCGAGCGTCTCGCTCTACGCCGAGGTCGGACGCGACGGCGTCGATGTATTCGTGAAGGACCGCGGCGTCGGCTTCGTGCTGTCCGACGTCGCCGATGACCGGCACGGGGTGCGGGGCTCGATCATCGCCCGGATCGAACGCCACGGCGGAACGGTGCTGGTGCGCAGCACGGTCGGCGAAGGCACCGAGGTGCAGATCAGGATGCCCAGATGACCAGTAAATTCAAGGTCTTTCTCGTCGACGATCACAGCATGTTCCGTGCGGGCGTCCGGGCCGAGCTGGGCGACACAGTCGACGTCGTCGGCGAAGCGGCCTCGGTGGCCGAGGCGATAGTCGCGATCCGGCACGCGCGTCCGGACGTCGTGCTGCTCGATGTGCACATGCCCGACGGGGGCGGTCAGGCCGTGCTCGAAGCGGTCGCCAAGGAGCTTCCGGATGTCCGCTTCCTGGCCCTGTCGGTCAGCGATGCGGCCGAGGACGTGATCGCGGTGATTCGCGCCGGCGCGCGCGGCTACGTGACGAAGACGATCTCGGCCGCCGAGCTGACGGATGCCATCCATCGGGTCGCCGAGGGCGACGTCGTCTTCAGCCCGCGCTTGGCCGGCTTCGTTCTCGACGCGTTCCGGGACGCGCCGGTCGTCCCATCCTTCGATCCGGAACTGGACCAGCTGACGCCGCGCGAACTCGAGGTGCTCCGGCTGCTCGCGCGCGGCTTCGCCTACAAGGAGATCGCTGCTGAGCTATTCATCTCGATCAAGACGGTCGAGACGCACGCGTCCAATGTGCTGCGCAAGCTGCAGTTGTCCAACCGCCACCAGCTCACCCGCTGGGCCGCCGACCGCCGCATGCTCTGATCAGCGGACGGCGCGGGCTAGCGTGCGCCGCGGCCGACGCGCAGAACCGCCTCAGCCAGCTGCGGTCCCTCGGAGCCGAGCACCTGGCGGTAGCCGTCCAGCACCGCCCGCTCGCGGCCGAGCTCGATGCGCGTACCGCCGGAGTTGATGCGGGCGGCCTGGATGCGCTTCGAGAGCGTGGTGCGCTCGGCGACGAGGCGGACGATGGCCTCGTCGAGAGCGTCGATCTGGTGGCGCAGCGTCGGGATCGTGTCGTCTTCGGCCGGGGCGGCCGGGGGGACGGGAATCGCGGTGGTCATGAGCTTCCTCTCGGGAATCTGGTGGGCCGTCCGTCCCCCAGACGCGAAAACGCCCCGAGGCCGTCGGGCCCGGGGCGTCGAATCTGCTGTAGATCAGCCAGCAACGACGGGCACCGAGCTGCGGTACCCGTAGTAAAACTCGTAGGCGTTGCTGCGCACCCAGTCATGGTGACATGCAGCCCGGCCGGACGGCAAGCCGAGGTCGGCTGTCGGCGGCCGCCCGTAGGCTGGACGCCGAGATGAGTGCCACGACCGACGCCCTGCTCGAGGGTCTCAACCCGCAGCAGCGCGCCGCCGTGGTCCATGCAGGCAGCCCCCTGCTCATCGTCGCCGGGGCGGGGTCGGGCAAGACCCGCGTCCTCACTCATCGCATCGGCTACCTCCTCGCCGAACGGGGCGCCAGCCCGCGCGAGATCCTGGCGATCACCTTCACCAATAAGGCCGCCGGCGAGATGCGCAACCGGGTCGCGTCGCTGGTCGGCGGCCGGGCGCGCGTCATGTGGGTCAGCACGTTCCACTCGATGTGCGTCCGCATCCTGCGCGGTGACGCCAAGGAGCTCGGCCTCAAATCGTCCTTCTCGATCTACGACGCGGACGACTCGAAACGGCTGATGACCCTGGTCGGACGCGAGCTCGACCTCGATCCCAAGCGTTATCCGGCCCGCTCGCTCACGTCGCAGGTGAGCAACCTCAAGAACGAGTTGGTGACTCCCGAGGCCTGGGCCGATCGCGCGTCCGGTGCGCACGAGAAGGTGCTCGCCGAGGCCTACCGGCTCTATCAGCGCCGCCTGGTCGAGGCGCACGCGCTCGACTTCGACGATCTGATCATGACGACCGTCCACCTGTTGCAGAACTTTCCCGAGGTCGCCGCGCACTATCGCGAGCGGTTCCGGCACGTGCTGGTCGATGAGTACCAGGACACCAACCATGCGCAGTACGTGCTGGTCCGCGAGTTGACGCAGGGCGACGATCCCGGCGAGCTGGCCGTCGTCGGCGACGCCGACCAGTCGATCTACGCGTTCCGCGGCGCGACGATCCGCAACATCCTCGAGTTCGAGCACGACTATCCGAACGCGACGACGATCCTGCTCGAGCAGAACTACCGATCGACGCAGACGATCCTGACCGCGGCGAACTCCGTGATCTCGCGCAACGCCGACCGCAAGCCGAAGAACCTGTGGTCCGAAGCCGGCCCGGGCGCGAAGATCATCGGCTACGTCGCCGAGAACGAACATGACGAAGCGGCCTGGGTTTCGCAGCGCATCAACGAGCTTTCGGACGGGGACGGCGTGGTCCCGTCCGACGTCGCGATCTTCTACCGGACGAACAGCCAGTCACGAGTCTTCGAAGAGGTGTTCATCCGCATCGGCCTGCCCTACAAGGTCGTCGGCGGCGTCCGCTTCTACGAGCGCCGCGAGATCCGCGACGCGCTGGCCTACCTGCGCGCGATCGCGAACCCCGACGACCTCGTGAGCCTGCGCCGGATCCTCAACACGCCGCGGCGGGGGATCGGCGACCGGGCCGAGGGTGCGCTCGAGGTCTTCGCCCAGCGCGAGGAGATTTCGTTCGGCGCCGCCCTCGAACGCGCCGATGAAGCGCAGGGCCTCGCGTCACGATCACTCAATGCGATAAGGGAATTCCTCGCGCTCATGACCTCGCTGCGGGCGGTTGGGATCACCGACGACGGCCAGCTCGGCGCACCCGGCGAGATCCTCGAGGCCGTCCTCGACCAGACCGGCTATCTGCGCGAGCTCGAGGCCAGCCATGATCCGCAGGACGAGGGCCGCGTCGACAACCTGCGCGAACTCGTCAGCGTGGCCCGCGAGTTCGAGGAGCAGCGCCAGGCGGCCGACGAGCCGGCGACCCTCGACGCGTTCCTGGAGCAGGTCTCGCTGGTTGCCGACGCCGATCAGGTGCCCGGCGAGGACGGCGGCGTCGTCACGCTGATGACCCTGCACACCGCGAAGGGCCTCGAGTTCCCCGTCGTCTTCCTGACCGGGATGGAGGACGGCTCGTTCCCGCACATGCGCGCGCTGTCGGACCCGGTCGAGCTGGCCGAGGAGCGGCGGCTGGCGTACGTCGGCATCACCCGGGCACGGGAACGGCTGTTCCTGTCGCGCGCGTTGTCACGTGCCGCCTGGGGGCAGCCGGTGTGGAACCCGCCGTCGCGCTTTCTGGAAGAGATCCCGGACGAGCTCGTGACGTGGACGGGCGCCGTCAATCGCCAGCCGTTCATCGACCGCTACGGCGACGACTCGCCCGGCGGCTACTCCGACCACGGCTACCGCGCGCAGCCGCGCCGGTCGGCGCAGGAGTCGGTGGCGGCGAACCTGCTCGCTCGTGGTGGATTGCGAGGCGGGGTCGGCAACCGTCCGATCCTCGAGCTGGCCGTCGGCGACCGGGTCTCGCATGACGGGTGGGGGCTGGGCACCGTGCTCGACAAGCGCGGCACCGGCGAGCAGTCGCAGGCCCAGATCGACTTCGGCTCGTCCGGCACGAAGTGGCTGGTCCTGCGCTACGCCAAGCTCGACAAGCTCTGACACCGCGCCGACGCTGATATCGATGCGACTGCATGGCGGCGCATGGATATCAGCGATCCGGCGCCGGCCCGGCGTAGCCAGCGGTTCCGGCTAGAAGGTGGCGCCGAGGGCGTCGAGCAGTGCACCGGTGCCGTGCGCGCGATCGGCCGGCTTGTCGAGGCCGTCGAGGTACGCGCCGTGCTCCGTGTACACGAGTCGCGTTCCGTCGCCGTCGGCGTGGAATTCGACGATCGCGAGCGACACCGAGATGCGCTGATCGTCGAGGTGCATGTCGTACGTGTGGACGATGCGCTCGTTCTCGACGATGTCCTGGTAGACCGAGTCGTAGCTGTACGTCGGTCCGCCCTCGGGGCCGCCGCTGTTGTGCTCGCGTCCACCCACTCGGAAGTCCATGGTGTGCGCCTGTCCAGGGCCGCCGAACCACGTGGCTTTGGCGGCGGGGTCGGCCCAGGCCGCGAAGACCCGCGACACCGCGGCGGGGTACCGGCGTTCGATGACGAAGGTGTCGTGTTCGACAGATCGCGTCATGAGATTCTCCTTGTCATTCAGGGGTTTTCGTCGAGGAATTGGCCCAGGCGGTCAAGGCGCCGTTCCCAGGTCGAGCGGCGTTGGCTGATCCACCGTTCGGCCTCGCTCAGCGTCACGGCCTCGAGATGGCAGGTCCGGACCCGGCCGAGCTTCTCGGTGCGGATCAGGCCGCTCGCCTCCATCACCTGCAGGTGCTGGACGACGGCCGGCAGCGACATCGCCAACGGCCCGGCCAAGTCGCTGACCGAGAGCCCCCCGCCGGCCAGTCGCTCGGCCATCAGGCGGCGGGACGGATCGGCCAGCGCCTGGAACACCCGGTCGAGCGTGGCCGATTGGTTAAGCATGTACTTAAGTATTACGCCGATCGGCGGACAGTCAAGTCCCAGTGAGTGGGTTCAGGCGCGCCGGGTCTGCTGCCACACCTGGCGGCAGGCGTAGTACGCGAGATACGTGAGCAGGATGTTGCGCAGCCCCAGGGCGATCCAGGCCACGGGTGAGTACCAGAGGTTGTCGTGCGTCAGGCCGTTGTAGGTGAGCGGGAACTCCAGCTGGGTCAGCAGGCAGATCAGCAGCAGCAACCGACCGGCCTTCATGACCGCGGCGCCAGGTGCTCGCGCCATCAACGCGGCGAGCGGGCCGCCCAACCACAGGATGTACTGCGGGCTGAGCGTCTTGTTGGTGATCGTGACGACCAGGGCGGTCGCGATGAACAGCCAGCCGACCGTCTCGGCCGACACGGCGTGGACGGCCCGGGCGCGCAGCCAGAGCCACGCGAGCACGCCCAGCCCGGCGGCGGTGAACAGCGACGTGAGCGTGATCGAGACGTGCACGCCCCAGCCGAAGATCTCGTACGCCTTGTAGCGACTGATCCGGACGGCCCACACGTGATGGGGGTGCAGTTCGCGGGCGATGAGCAGCGGGGTCGCGGTGACCGACTCGATCTGCAGGCCCCGGGAGCCCTGCCAGTTCAGCGGCGACAACAACCGTCCGACGCCGCCGATGGCGAGCGCGCTTACGCCGATCGCCCCGCCGGTCAGCAGGAACGACGTGACGACCCGTTTCCGATCGCCGCGGTTGAGCAGGAAGGTCGGCAGCATGAGCGCCGGCCACAGCTTGAGGGCCGCGCCGATGGCGGTGAGCGATCCCGACCAGCCCGGCCGGCGAGCGGCGCACAGCACGGCGGCCCCGGCGAGCATCGCCGGGATCAGGTCGAAGCGGAAGTAGCTGATCGGCCCGAGGGCCGGCACGAACCACAACCAGAACCGCACCGCGTCGGTTCGCTGTCGTCCGCCGACCCGCCAGAGCGTCCAGGTGAAGAGGCCGTCGACGACGAGCATCGACAGCGCGAACAGCATCGAGAACGCGAGCGCGTTCATCGCCCCGACGAGGTACTGCGGCAGCATGATCGCGAGGACGGGCAGCGGATATTCCTGCAACACCTCGCGGATCGAGCCGCCGTGGAACAGCGTGTGCAGGCTGCGGGCGTAGTAGCTCACGTCGCCCGTCACGGTCGACTCGATCGTCACCAACAGAGTGAGGACGAGCGCCCGGCTGATCAACCAGCTGAGCACGATCGAACGGGTGCTGGTGCCGCGCAGCTCGCGGGGCAGCCGCAGCGCGGTGGGCCGGTCGGGGGCGGGGACGAGCAGCGGTGCCGGAGTGACGGAGGCCGCACCGACGGGCGCCGCGGCCAGAGGCGCCCCAGCGAGCGGCGAGGTCGCCGGTGCCGAGGTGTGCGCGGTTCTGGACGCGGCAGTCGATGGCGAGTTCACGTCGGTGGTCGCCATCGTCTCCCTTCCGAACTCGGCTAAGGTGCCCTCAAGGGTCCCTAATCGCGTGCACCCGGGTCAAATTCGAGCGCACGTTCTGCATCACACTGTGACCTGATCGGGATGTTCCCAAGACATGCTGTGCGCAATCACAGCAAGCACGGGGGGAAGTCGCTTTCGCGTCAGCGGATGCGCGGACGTATCGGGTGCACGGGCTTATCGGGTGCAGAGTCGTATTCGGAGGTTGCGCATGACTCAGCCGATCAGGGTGGTCATGGCCAAGCCCGGCCTGGACGGGCACGATCGCGGAGCCAAGGTCGTTGCCCGCGCATTGCGCGACGCCGGCATGGAGGTCATCTACACCGGGCTGCACCAGACGCCGGAGCAGATCGTCCAGACCGTCATTCAGGAGGATGCGGACGCCGTCGGGTTGTCGGTTCTCTCCGGTGCGCACATGACATTGTTCGCCCGCGTTATCGAATTGATGCGTGAGCGCGACGTGACCGACGTCATCGTCTTCGGCGGCGGCATCATTCCCGACGCGGACATCCCGGCTCTCGAAGCGCTCGGTGTCTCGCGGGTGTTCACGCCCGGGACGACGATGCAATCGATCGTCGACTGGGTCCGCACCCACGTCGGCGGAACCACGACCGCCCCGACGGCGTGAAACGCCAGCGCCCCGATGGCGTGAAACCTGTCTCACGCGCGCGGCGGCCCCGCCCGGCCGCGCCTAGTCTCTGATCGCCGCCCCGCGAATCTCGAGAACGGACTTGCCACGGTGGACCTGTTCGAATATCAGGCCAAGGAACTGTTCAAGGCGCACGGCGTCCCGGTCGGTCTCGGCGAGGTCGCCGAGACAGCGGACGAAGCGCGCGCCATCGCCGAACGCATCGGCGGCGTCACGGTCGTCAAGGCCCAGGTGAAGGTCGGTGGCCGCGGCAAGGCCGGCGGCGTCAAGGTCGCCAAGACCCCGGACGATGCCCGCGTCGCCGCCGAAGCGATCCTCGGCATGGACATCAAGGGCCACACCGTCCACCGGGTGCTCGTCGATCCCGGAGCCGCAGATCGAAGAGGAGTACTACGTCTCGTACCTGCTCGACCGGTCGAACCGTACGTTCCTCGCGATGGCGTCCTACGAGGGCGGCATGGAGATCGAGCAGCTGGCCGTCGAGCGGCCCGATGCGCTGGCCCGCGTGCCGATCAACGCCCTCGACCGGCGTCGACGCGGCCAAGGCTGCCGAGATCGTCGCGGCCGCGAAGTTCCCCGAGTCGGTCGCCGAGCAAGGTCGCGGCCGTCCTCGTCCCGCTGTGGACCGCATTCGTCGAGTCGGACGCGACGCTCGTCGAGGTCAACCCGCTGGCCCTCGTCGCGAACGGTGACGTCGTCGCCCTCGACGGCAAGGTCACGCTCGACGACAACGCGAACTTCCGCCAGCCCGGCAACGCCGCCCTGGTCGACACGGCGTCCGCGGATCCGCTGGAGCAGAAGGCCAAGGAGAAGCACCTCAACTACGTCAAGCTCGACGGCGAGGTCGGCATCATCGGCAACGGCGCGGGCCTCGTCATGTCGACGCTCGACGTGGTTGCCTACGCCGGCGAGAAGCACGGCGGTGTACGCCCGGCGAACTTCCTCGACATCGGCGGCGGTGCGTCCGCCGAGGTGATGGCGAACGGCCTCGACATCATCCTGGGCGACCCGGACGTCCGCAGCGTCTTCGTCAACGTCTTCGGCGGGATCACCGCCTGCGACGCGGTCGCCAACGGCATCGTCGCCGCGCTCGGCATGCTCGGCGACACCGCGACCAAGCCGCTCGTGGTGCGCCTCGACGGCAACAACGTCATCGAAGGACGCCGGATCCTCAACGAAGCCGCCCATCCGCTCGTCACGATGGTCGACACCATGGACGCCGCGGCCGACAAGGCCGCCGAGCTCGCGAACGCAGCACAGGGAGTCTGAACAGCAATGGCGATCTTTCTCAACGAGGACTCGCGCATCATCGTCCAGGGCATAACGGGCGGCGAAGGAACCAAGCACACCAAGCGCATGCTCGCGTCCGGGAGCTCCGTCGTCGGCGGTGTGAACGCTCGCAAGGCCGGCACCAAGGTCGACTTCGACGGCACGGTGTTGCCGGTCTTCGCAAGCGTCGCCGAGGCGATGGCCGAGACGGGCGCGAACGTCACGGTCGGCTTCGTTCCGCCGGCCTTCACCAAGGACTCGGTCATCGAGGCGATCGACTCCGAGATCCCGCTCGCCGTGGTGATCACCGAGGGGGTCGCCGTCCACGACACCGCCGAGTTCTGGGCCTACGCGGCCGGAAAATCCACCCGCATCATCGGGCCGAACTGTCCCGGGCTGATCAGCCCCGGCAAGTCGAACGCGGGCATCATCCCGGCCGACATCACCAAGGCCGGACGGATCGGCCTGGTCTCGAAGTCGGGCACGCTGACCTACCAGATGATGTACGAGCTGCGCGACATCGGCTTCTCGACCGCCGTCGGCATCGGCGGCGACCCGATCATCGGGACGACGCACATCGACTGCCTGGCCGCGTTCCAGGACGACCCCGACACCGACGCGATCGTCATGATCGGCGAGATCGGGGGCGACGCCGAGGAGCGGGCCGCGGCCTTCATCAAGGACAACGTCAGCAAGCCGGTCGTCGGGTATGTGGCCGGCTTCACCGCCCCCGAAGGCAAGACGATGGGCCACGCCGGGGCGATCGTGTCCGGTTCGGCCGGGACGGCGCAGGCCAAGAAAGAGGCGCTCGAGGCCGCGGGCGTCCAGGTCGGCAAGACGCCCAGCGAGACCGCCGAGCTCATGCGGCGACTGCTGTCGCACTGATCAACCGGACGTGCGCGTTGGGCATACGGTCCCTGTGAGCGTGCGCTAACGGGCACAATAACCACGCAAAACCGGCGGAACGGGGCGACTCGCCTTGATCGCAAACGCCGAAGTTGTTTCGCTGTACGCCGCCGACCGCTAGCTTTTTCATGACCGACCAATTTGGGTCACCTGCATAGGAGTGAACGCCATGACGTTCCAGCCGCCGCCACCACCGCCCGGCCAGCCCCCGTACGGAGGGCAGCCGCCCTACGGTGGGCAGCCCAACCCGGGTGGCCAGCCGCAGTACGGCGCGCCGCCACCCCCGCCGCCGGCCCCGGCCGGACCGCCGCCCGGCCAGCAGTGGGGACCGCCGCCCCCGCAGGCGCCGCCGGCCTACAACCCGCCGCCCGCCCAGCCGGGCTACGCCCCGCCGCCGATGAACGCCCCGATGGGTGGTCCCGGCTACGGCGCTCCCACGCCAGGCGCCGGCTTCGACCCGAAGTCGGTCGATCCGATGGACTGGGGCATCCTGGCCGCCGGCTTCCTGGCGCTGATCTTCTCGTTCTTCGACTACTACACCGTCTCGGTCAGCGTGGCCGGTTTCGGTGGCGGGTCCGCGTCGGCCAGCGCCTGGCACGGCTTCTTCGGCTGGTTCGCGGCGCTGGTCGCGCTCGTGTCGGCCGCGTTGCTCGCCGCTGAGTTGTTCGGCGGCGCGAGCGTCAAGCTGCCGATCCCGACGCGCCTCGCGGTCGCGGGTGGCTTCGCGTTGGCGACGATCTGCGTGCTGCTCGCGCTGCTCGTCTTCCCGGACGGTGGCTACAGCGGTGCCGGTGTCGACGAAAGCCGTGGCTTCGGCTACTGGGCCAGCCTGGTCGTGATCATTGCCGGTCTCGTCCTGTCGATCCTTCGACTCAAGGCGACCGGCGGCAAGTTGCCGTGGGAGAAGGGGCCGGCTGGACCGCCCCCGCCGCCCGGATACGGTCCGCCGCCCACCGGCTACGGTCCCCCGCAGTAACCAGCACGTCGCAACGTCCCGCGCCGGGTGTGACCTTCGGGTCCACCCGGCGCGGTGCTGTCCGCGGCCGGTTTGCGGCGTGGCGTACCGGCCGGTCGCGGGTCGGCTTGCGACCCTGGAGGCATGGCCGGCCGCGACTCCGAAGCATCCGCCGGGGTCGCCTCGGCCACGGACGAGCTGTCGCCGCCGTCCTGGTGGTGGACGAGCATTCGCAGCGGCGCCCTGGCGCTCGCGCTTGGCGCGGGCCTCTCGATCGTCGTGGCCGTCGTCTGCTGGCTGCCCGACGCCGGCGTGTCGGGGCGGCCGTTGTCGGCGATCCGGGCCGGCCTGCTCGCGTTCCTGGACGCGCACGGCGGGGGTATCCGGCTCGACGGCGTCGACACGCGGTTCGTGCCGCTGGGGCTGACCGTGGCCGTCCTGGTCGTGGCCGCGCGGGCCGGACGAACGCTGGCCGCGGCCGTCCTCGATGATTCGGGCCAGCAGGTCGCCGGCGCGCTGGCCCTGCAGACCGCGACGTACGTCGTCGGATGCGCGGTGCTCGTGCCGGTCGCGCGGCTGGGCACCACCTCGGTCGCGTACCTGCCGACCATCGTCAGCGCGACGCTGATCTTCGCGATCGGGTCCGGCGCGGCGGTCGTGGTGGGTTGCGGCTTCCACGAGCGACTGCCCGAGGCCACATCGGCATCCGTCCGCGCTGTGATCGCGGTGGTCGCGGCCTACGTCGGGGCGGGCGCGCTGCTGGCGGCCGGCTCGTTGATCGTCCACGCCAGCCGGGTCATGGACCTGTCGAGGCAGGTCGGCGGCGGGCTGTCGGGAATCCCGATCCTCGTCCTCGGGGCGCTCTGCGCGCCGAATGCGGCGCTGGCGGGGAGCGCGTACCTCGCCGGCCCGGGCTTCGCGGTCGGCACGGGCACGCACGTGTCGGCGTTCGCGACGAGCCACGGGCTGTTGCCGGCGTTCCCGATCCTCGGTGCCTTGCCGGACGGACACGGCGCGAATGCCCTGACGTTCGCGCTGGCCGCCGCGCTGGTCGTCGTGATCGCTGTGGTGGCCACGCGTTCGCTGACCGGTGTCTCAGGGCTGCTGACCCGGCTGCGGTGTGCCGGGGGAGTGGCGGTCGGGGCCGGCATGGCTCAGGCCGTCCTGGCCTGGCGAGCCGGTGGCGCGGTCGGCAGCGGACGGCTGCACACCGTCGGCGCCTCGCCTCTGCGGGTCGGCGTGGCTGTGGCGCTCGTCGTCTTCGCCGCGACCCTCGTCGGTGTCGCGATCGCCGCTCTGTGGCAGCGCGTACGCCCGACCGAGGACGAGTCGCCGCCGGCACCGTCGCGCGCACTGGAACCGGTCGGTTGATCGGACGCCGGTAGGGTTCGGAGCTGTGCCGGCTCGCCTCGTCGTTCTTGCCTCGGGCGGCGGTACCACCTTCCAGGCCATCGCGGACGCGGCCGCCGACCCGTCCTTCGGCGCCGACATCGTTGCTCTCGGCACGGATGTGGCCGGCTGCGGAGCCCTGGCGCGCGCCGATCGCCCGGCGATCGCCGACCTTCACCGTCCGGCTGGCCGACTACACCGACCGGGCCGCCTGGAACGACGCGCTGGCCGAGGCGATCGCCGTCTATCGCGCCGGATCTCGTCGTGCTGGCCGGCTTCATGCGGATCCTCGCGCCCGTCGGTCGTGCGCCGCTTCCGGATCGTGAACACCCATCCCGCGTTGCTGCCGGCCTTCCCGGGCGCGCACGCGATCCGCGACGCGCTGGCGGCCGGCGTCGCCGCCACCGGCGTCACCGTGCACTGGGTCGACGAGGGCGTCGACACCGGGCCCGGTGATCGCCGCGCAGGCGGTCGCGGTCGACCCCGACGACGACGAGGATACGTTGCGCGAGCGGATCCAGGCCGCCGAGAAACCCCTTTACGTACAAGCCATTCGCACCCTCAGCCAGGAGATATCGATGACCAAGATCGCAGTCCGCCGCGCGCTCGTCAGCGTCTACGACAAGACCGGTCTGGAGGAGCTTGCCCGCGGGCCTGCACGAGGCGGGCGTCGAGATCGTCTCGACCGGCTCGACCGCGGCCCGCATCCGCGACCTCGGCATTGCCGGTGACGGCGGTCGACGAGGTCACCGGGCTTCCCCGAGATCCTCGGTGGCCGGGTCAAGACGCTGCACCCGAACGTGCACGCCGGGCTGCTGGCCGACCAGAACGACCCCGAGCACGTCGCGACCGATCGACGGTCTCGGCATCGCCACGTTCCAGCTGCTGGTCGTGAACCTCTACCCGTTCCGCGAGACGGTCGCGAGCGGGCGCGACCCCGCCCGAGGTCGTCGAGCAGATCGACATCGGCGGGCCGGCGATGGTGCGGGCGAGCGCCAAGAACCACGGCTCGATCGCGGTCGTCGTCGACCCGGCGCGCTACGCCGACGTGCTGACCGCCGTGCGGGCCGGCGGCTTCGAGCTCGCCGAGCGCCAGCGGCCTGGCCGCTCGCGGCGTTCCGGCACACGGCGGCCTACGACATCGCGGTCGCGTCGCTGGCTGGGCAGCGTCGTCGCCCCGGACGACGTGGTCGACGGCGCGGCGAGCGGCTTCCCGGGCTGGATCGCGGCCTCCTACGAGCGGGCCGCGGTGCTGCGCTACGGCGAGAACCCGCACCAGCGCGCGGCGCTCTACGTCGCCCCGGCGACGGCGCCGGGCTCGCCCAGGCCGATCAGCTGTCGGGCAAGGAGATGAGCTACAACAACTACGTCGACGCCGACGCCGCCTGGCGCGCCGCCTACGACTTCGACGAGCCCTGCGTCGCGATCATCAAGCACGCCAACCCGTGCGGCATCGCGGTCGGCGCCGACATCGCCGAGGCCCACCGCAAGGCCCACGCGTGCGACCCGGCCAGCGCGTACGGCGGCGTCATCGCGACGAACCGGCCGGTCACGCCGGCGATGGCCGACCAGCTCGCCGACATCTTCACCGAGGTGATCGTCGCGCCGGCCTTCGACGAGGACGCGCGTCGAGAGCGCTGGCCGCGCAAGAAGAACCTGCGCCTGCTCGTCGCCGCGCCGCGTCCGAGCCCGGCCCGGCGCTGGAGCTGCGGCCGATCTCGGGCGGCCTGCTGCTGCAGACCGCCGACCGCATCGACGCGCCCGGCGACGACCCGTCGACCTGGACGCTCGCCGCCGGCGACGCCCGCCGACGAGGCGACCCTCGCCGACCTCGCCTTCGCCTGGCGGGCGATGCGCGCGGTCAAGTCGAACGCGATCCTGCTCGCCCGCGGCCGGGCCACCGTCGGTGTCGGGATGGGCCAGGTCAACCGGGTCGACTCGTGCCGGCTGGCCGTCGCCCGGGCCGGCGAGCGGGCCGGGTTCGGTCGCCGCCTCCGATGCGTTCTTCCCGTTCGCGGACGGCCTCGAGGTGCTGCTCGACGCCGGGGTCCGGGCCGTCGTCCAGCCCGGTGGCTCGATCCGCGACGAGCAGCCGTCGACGCCGCCGCGGCGCGCCGGCGTGACGATGTACTTCACCGGTACCCGCCACTTCGCGCACTGAGCGACAGCGTTGGGTCGGGCACTGAGCGACGCATCGGGTGGCTCGAGATTGGGCGCCCGCTGCGCCTTGGAAGTGCCGTAAGCTCCACCCGTGACCCAGTGGCCGCCGCCCGCCCCGTTCGATCCCGCGCACCCGGATCCCGCGAGCGGCTACGCGCCGCCACCGCATCCCGGGGCGCCGCGCGCCGCCGCCGAATCGCCGCGGGCGCCTACGCGCACCGCGCCGGCCGGGTACCCGCCGGTCGGTCCGGGGTATCCGCCGCCCTATCCGGGCGGCACCCGGTGCCGGTCGTGCCGACCGGGTTCGCCACCGAACACCCGGGTGGTGCGGATCGGCTGGACGTCATCGCCTTCCGCGTCGTCGGCTCGATCGGCGCCGTCCTGCCCTGGTTCGACCCGAGCAGTCGGCGGCGAACCTTCAGCGGCACTCCCATCGTCACCGCTGGAACACGGCCTGATCGTCGTCGCCGGCCGACCATGTCGCGCGTCCATCGTCTGGCTCGTCGGCTGGTCGGCGGATCGTCGCAATCCGCCGCCCGGGCGACAGCCCCGCCGTCCTCGGCCAGGCGCGATCCTGGCCATCGTCACCGGCGGGGTCGGAGTCGCCGCGATGGCCGGTCGCGTAGGTTGGTGCCGAGTCGCTACTCCGATTGGGACGGGCCGAGGCGCTCGGCCAAGTCGGACGGAACACGCTCCGCGCGGTCCGCAGTCAGGGTTCTGGTGTCGATCGCCGTCGCGTCGTACGCTGGTGCGGGCATCGTCGCGCTCCGGCTGATCCGGCGCCCGCCGTGGTCGGCGGGTCGTACGGGTCGCCGTGGCCGCCGGTCAGCCGTCCGGTCGACCCGGCTGACTGGGGATGCCGCCACCGTCCGGGTACGGACCAGTAGCACTGTCCGGCGCGCCGGCCGCTCCGCCGTCCGGGTACGGACCGCCGGATGTCTCCGGATCCGAGGGGCCGCCGCGCGCGTGAGCGCCGGATGGCAGGATCGTCAGCGTGACGGCCACCCTCCTCGACGGCAAAGCCACCCTCGCGACGATCAAGCGCGAGCTCGACCGACCGCATCGCGCGCGCTCGCCGGCCGCGGCGTCGTGCCCGGGCTGGGCACCGTGCTCGTCGGCGACGACCCGGGCAGCCACTGGTACGTCAACGCCAAGCACAAGGACTGCGCCGAGGTCGGCATCGCCAGCATCCGCCGCGACCTGCCCGCCGACGCCACGCAGGCCGAGGTCGAGGCCGTCGTCGACGAGCTCAACGCCGACCCGGCCTGCACGGCTTACCTCGTCCAGCTGCCGCTGCCGCGCGGGCTGAACGAGTACGCCGTGCTCGAGCGGGTCGACCCGGCCAAGGACGTCGACGGCCTGCACCCGACCAACCTCGGCCGGCTCGTGCTCGGCGAGCCGGCGCCGCTGCCTGCACGCCGCACGGCATCGTCGAGCTGCTGCGCCGCTACGACGTGCCGATCGCCGGCGCCGACGTCGTCATCGTCGGGCGCGGCATCACCGTCGGCCGTCCGCTCGGCCTGATGCTGACCCGCCGCAGCGAGAACGCGACCGTGACGCTCTGCCACACCGGCACGCCGCGATCTGGCCGCGCACGTCCGCCGGGCCGACATCGTCGTCGCCGCCGCCGGAGCGCCGGGCCTGATCACCGCCGACATGGTCAAGCCCGGCGCGGCCGTGCTCGACGTCGGGGTGAGCCGCGTCGACGGCAAGATCGCCGGCGACGTCGCCGCCGACGTCGCCGAGGTGGCCGGCTTCGCTCGCGCCCAATCCGGGCGGGGTCGGTCCGATGACCCGCGCGATGCTGCTGACCAACGTCGTCGAGGCCGCCGAGCGGCGCGGCCGCACCGCGCGACGGCCTGAGCCGGGCCCGTGTCCGGCGCTCGCACCCTGCGCGCGTCCGGGCGATGCCGTTTCCTCGTCGTCGTCGTCGTGCTGGTCGTCGCGGGTTCGTGCTATCTCGACGTCCAGCCCGAGCCACTGGCTGCGCGGGGCCCTGATCGTGATCGCGCGTCGGCCTGCTGCTCGGCCGGGCGTGCTGCGGCTGGTGCTGCCCGCCCGTCGGGCCGGCATGCTCGCCGTCCGCGGCCGGGTCTTCGACGCGTTCTGCTACCTCGCGCTGGGCGTGCTGGTCATCATCGTTCGGGTCCTCCTACCTGCAGCTGATTCGCGGCGCGGACTAACCTGCCGGGCGGGAGCTGACCGGTAGGTCGTACCGGACAGCACCGGATCCAGGAGAAGGAGAACGTCATGTCCGCAGCCGCCCGCCGCGGCAAGGTCACCGTCGTCGGTGCCGGTTTCTACGGCTCGACCACCGCGCAGCGCCTGGCCGAGTACGACGTCTTCGAGACCGTCGTGCTCACCGACATCGTCGAGGGCAAGCCCGAGGGCCTGGCGCTCGACCTGAACCAGTCCCGCCCGATCGAGGGCTTCGAGACGACCGTCGTCGGCGCGACGACCACCGCCGACGGCGGCGGCTACGAGGCCACGGCCGGCTCGGACGTCGTCGTGATCACCGCCGGCCTGCCGCGCAAGCCGGGCATGAGCCGCATGGACCTGCTCGAGGTCAACGCCAAGATCGTGCGCGGCGTGGCCGAGAACATCGCCGAGCACTCGCCGAACGCCGTGATCATCGTCGTGTCGAACCCGCTCGACGAGATGACCGCGCTCGCCCAGCTGGCCTCGGATTTCCCGAAGAACCGGGTGTTCGGCCAGGCCGGCGTGCTCGACACGGCCCGCTTCACCAACAACGTCGCGACGACGCTGGGCGTCCCGGTCGGGTCGGTGACCGACGCTGACGCTGGGCTCGCACGGCGACACGATGGTGCCGGTGCCGTCGGCGTGCTTCGTCGACGGCAAGCCGCTGGCCGACGTCATGGCGGCCGACGTGATCGAGGAGCTCGTCACCCGCACCCGCAACGGCGGTGCCGAAGTGGTGGCGCTGCTCAAGACCGGCTCGGCCTACTACGCCCCGTCGGCCGCGGCGGCCCGGATGGCGCGGGCGGTCATCACCGACTCGCGGCGAGGTCATCCCGGTGTGCGCGTGGGTCGACGGCGAGTACGGCATCAGCGGCGTCTACCTCGGTGTCGAGGCCGAGATCGGCGCCGGCGGCGTGAAGCGCGTCGTCGAGCGCGACCTGACCTCGTCCGAGCTGAGCCGGCCTCACCGAGGCGGCCGAGGCCGTCCGCGCCAAGCAGGCGGACGTCGCCGACCTCTGACCCTTCGACGGCAAGCGAAATCGCGGACAGCTATGACGGATATTCCGGCATAAGTGTCCGCGATTTCTGTTCTGGCGGCGGCGCCCCGGCGGCCGATGCCCTGGCGCAACGGCGGTGGCGTCACCTACGAGGTCGCCGTGTCCCGTGGCGGCGCGGATGAGTTCGACTGGCGCATCAGCATCGCCTCGGTGGCCGCGGGCGGCCCGTTCTCGGCGTTCCCGGGCATCGATCGCGTGATCATGCTGCTCGACGGGGGCGGCCTGCTGCTCGACGTCGACGGCGCGCACCATCGTCTCGGTCTCTGCGAGCCGTTCGCGTTCAGCGGCGACGCGACCACATCCGCCCGGCTCGTCGACGGACCGACGTGGGACTTCAACGTGATGACCCGCCGCGGTCGATGCACGGCGGCGGTGGACGTGCGTTCCCTCGACGGTGCGCCGACGACGATCGCCGGCCCCGACGGCGCGGAGGTGGTCGTCGTCGTGCTGGTCGGTGAGGCGGTGGTGGCCGGTGAGGCGGTGGTGGCCGGGGCGGCGGGACTGGCCGGCGGGGCCGAAGCCGGGCCGCCCGGGGCGGCGACCTCCGGTGACGCGGTCGGGACCCGGCTGGGCCGGTGGGACGCCGTCCGCGCGAGCGAGCCGTTCGCCCTCGCGGGCGCCGGCGACCGTCTGCGTCGTCACCGTCGTCACGCCTATCGCGCCGCCGCCGCGCCTGACGCACGGAGACGTGCGACCGGGTCAGTCGAATTGGCCGAGGACGGCGCCGCGCAGGACGTCCAGGCCGACCGACCCGATGTCGAGCGCCCGCCGGTGGAACGCCTTGAGGTCGAAGTCGTCGCCCGCGGCGGCGCGCGCGTCGTCGCGCAGCTGCAGCCAGAACCGCTCGCCGATCTTGTAGGACGGCGCCTGCCCGGGCCAACCCAGGTAGCGGTCGAGCTCGAAGCGCAGGAACCCCTCCGCCATCGCGGACGTGCGCGGTCAGGAACGCCCAGGCCTTGTCGTAGTCCCACGCGCCGCCGCCGACCTCGGCCGGGGCGTCGAACCCGCAGTGCATGCCGATGTCGAGCACCACCCGGGCGGCCCGCATCGACTGGCCGTCGAGCATGCCGAGGAACTCCCCGGGATCGTCGAGATAACCGAGGTCGGCCATCAGCCACTCGGCGTAGAGCGCCCAGCCCTCGCCGTGCCCCGACACCCACGATCCGACCCGCCGCCAGCGATTGAGCAGGTCGCGCCGGTAGGCGGTCTGGGCCACCTGCAGGTGATGTCCTGGCACGCCCTCGTGATAGACCGTCGTCAGTTCGCGCCAGGTCGAGAACTCGTCGACGCCGTCGGGCACCGCCCACCACATCCGGCCGGGACGGCTGAAGTCGTCGCTCGGGCCGGTGTAGTAGATGCCGCCCGAATGCGTCGGGGCGATGCGGCATTCGAGCGTCCGGATCGGCTCGGGAATGTCGAAGTGGGACGCACCGAGTTCGGCGACCGCCGCGTCGGACTTGCCCTGCATCCAGGCGCTGCAGCGCGTCGGTGCCGTGCAGGCTGACGGGCCGGATCGGTGTCGAGGTGGCGCATCGCCTCGCGCACGCTGGCGCCCGGCTCGCATCCGATCGGCGGTCTGCTCCATCTGCGCGACGCGACGCGGGCCAACTCGTCCTGCCCCCACTGCATACGTCTCTTCGAGGTCGACGACGGTGCCGAGGAACGATCGCGAGTAGAGCGCGTACTTCTCGAACGCCCGACCGCGTCTTCGGCCGGGGCCTGCGGCGAGCAGCTCGTCGCGCAGGAACGCGGCAAGTGCGTCGTACGCGGACGAGGCGAGCTCCGCCGCCCGGGTGAGATCGGCCGCCACCGACGCCGGGACGGGTGCTCCGTCGGCGAGCGTCGCGCCGGCCGCGAAGCCTGCGAAGAAGCCGTCCGGGCCGCTGTTGCGACCGCACTGGGTGATCGCCGACTCGACCTGACGCCGAGGCCGCACATCGCCCCGGGCGGCCGCCTGCCGCAGCGATGTCAGCGTAGCCGCTCAGCGCGTCCGGACACGTGCGACAGGCGGGTGGCGATCGTGGCCCAGTCGTCAGCCGTCGCCGTGGCCATCAGGTCGAAGACGTCGCGGGTCTGCTGCACCGGCGACGCGATGTTGTTGAGTTCGGATTCGTCGGCCCCGGCCGCCCGGATCAGCTCGGCAACCTCGAGTTCCTCACGCAGGGCCGCGATGGTGATGCGGTCGTTGGCGTCAACGGGTTGGCTCGCGTCGAGCGCCGCCAACGTCCGCTGTCGCAGCGCCGAGTGTTCGGCCAGGCCGTCGGGGGACAGGTCGCCGAACTCGCCGTCGTGACCGGGTACGCCGAGGTACGTGCCGAGAACCGGGTCGAGAACGATCAGCTCGTCCAGGTAGGACTCGGCCAGACGATCGACGTCGGAGGGGTCACGGGCCATGACTGCCACCCTAGAACCTGCGCCGCGGAGGCGGCGAGATATCTTGATACCAAGACAACCGCGTTGGAGGCAGCGAACATGGCGAAGATCAAGGTCGAAGGCACCGTCGTCGAGCTCGACGGCGATGAGATGACGCGCATCATCTGGCAGTTCATCAAGGACAAACTGATCTTGCCGTACCTCGACGTCAACCTCGAGTACTACGACCTCGGCATCGAGCACCGCGACGCGACCGACGACCAGGTCACCATCGACTCCGCGAACGCGATCGCCCGGCACGGCGTCGGCGTCAAATGCGCGACGATCACGCCTGACGAGGCCCGCGTCGAGGAGTTCGGCCTGAAGAAGATGTGGCGCTCGCCGAACGGGACGATCCGCAACATCCTGGGCGGCGTGATCTTCCGCGAGCCGATCGTGATCTCCAACATCCCGCGGCTGGTCCCGGGCTGGACGAAGCCGATCGTCATCGGCCGTCACGCGCACGGCGACCAGTACAAGGCGACCGACTTCGTCGTCCCCGGCCCGGGCACCGTCACGATGACGTACACGCCGACGGACGGTGGCGCGCCCATGGAGCTCGAGGTCGCCAAGTTCCCCGGCGGCGGCATCGCGATGGGCATGTACAACTACGACGACTCGATCCGCGAGTTCGCGCGGGCGTCGCTGCGCTACGGCCTCGATCGCAAGTACCCGGTCTACCTGTCGACGAAGAACACGATCCTCAAGGCGTACGACGGCCGGTTCAAGGACATCTTCGCCGAGATCTTCGACGCCGAGTTCGAAGCCGATTTCGACGGCGGCCGGCATCACCTACGAGCACCGGCTGATCGACGACATGGTCGCGGCCGCGCTGAAGTGGGAGGGCGGCTACGTCTGGGCCTGCAAGAACTACGACGGCGACGTGCAGTCCGACACCGTCGCGCAGGGCTTCGGCTCGCTCGGTCTGATGACCAGCGTCCTCATGACCGCGGCCGGCACCGTCGAGGCCGAGGCCGCCCACGGCACGGTGACCCGCCACTACCGCCAGCACCAGCAGGGCAAGCCGACCTCGACCAACCCGATCGCGTCGATCTTCGCCTGGACGCGGGGTCTCGAGGCGCGCGGACGGTTCGACTCGACGCCGGACGTCGTCGCCTTCGCCGAGACGCTCGAACGGGTCTGCATCGAGACCGTCGAGTCGGGCAAGATGACCAAGGACCTCGCCCTGCTCATCGGGCCCGACCAGCCGTTCCTGACCACCGAGGACTTCCTGGCCGCGATCGACGACAACCTGAGCGCCGCGATCGGCTGAGCCCCGGCGCGCTCAGCGGCGGTGCCGTCTCTGGTCATCGGCGGTGCCGCGGCGTCCGTAGACTCGGACGGGTGCCGGAGATCCTTGTCCAGCCGCGGCCCTGCGAGTGTGGCCGGCGGTGAGCGCGACGCTGATCAACGTCGGGATCGTCCTGCTGTTGATCCTGATCGAGGGCGTGTTCGTCGCCGCCGAGATCGCGCTCGTCTCGCTGCGCGAGGGGCAGGTGCGGACGCTCGCCGATTCCGGCCGCCGGGGCGGCCAGGCCGTCGCGAAGCTGACGAACGACCCGAACCGCTTCCTGGCCGCCGTCCAGATCGGCGTCACGTCGACGGCGTTGCTGTCCAGCGCGTACGGCGCGGTCACGCTGTCGAACGAGGCCAAGCACGAGCTCGAACGGCACGGGATGAGCAGCGGTCTCGCCGGCGCGCTCGGCATCATCGGCGTCACGCTGATCATCTCGTTCGTCACGCTCGTCCTCGGCGAGCTGGCCCCGAAACGGCTGGCCCTGCAACGCACGGAGTCGGCCGCCCTGTTCTTCGCGCCGCCGTTGTCGCGGATCGCTTCGGTGTTCCGGCCGGTCATCTGGCTGCTGTCGCACGCCACCGACGTGATGGTGCGGATCCTCGGCGGTGACCCGACCGCCGGTCGCGAGGCGATCAGCGAGGAAGAACTGCGCGGGCTCGTCGCCGCGCACGAATCGCTCAGCAGCGACGAGCGGCGCCTCATCGACGAGGTCTTCGCGGCCGGCGAACGATCGGTCAGCGAGGTGATGATCCCGCGTAACGAGGTGATCTTCCTCGACGCGACGTTGACTCTGAGCCGGGCGACGAAGATCGCCACCGAAGCGCCGCACTCGCGCTATCCGGTCGTCGGGCGTGACCAGGACGACGTCGTCGGCTTCGTCCACATCCGCGATCTCGTCCTGAGCAATGCCCGCACTGACCGTGGCCGCACGGTCGCGACGCTCGTCCGCGACATCAAACGCCTGCCCGGATCGAAGAACGTCCTGTCGGCGCTGTCCGAGATGCGTCGCGAGCAGCACCACATGGCGATCGTCGTCGACGAATACGGCGGCACCGACGGCATCGTGACGCTCGAGGACCTCATCGAGGAGGTCATCGGCGATATCCGCGACGAGTACGACGCGTCCAACCAGGACTCACGCCGGCTCGGTGGGGGCGTCGTCGACGTCGAAGGCAAGATCAACTTGGACGAGCTGCGCGAGCTCACCGGGCTCGAGTTGCCGCCCGGCCCCTACGAGACGGTCGGCGGATTCGTCATGGCCGCACTCGGTCGGCTGCCGAACCTCGGCGACGAGGTCGAGGTGAGCGGCTACCAACTCGCGGTCACCGCCGTGGACGGCCGGCGTTCGGCGCGCGTCCGCGTGACGCCGCCGGCCCAGTCCGACGAAGTCGCGCGGGAAGCTGCGTCGGACGATGTCGCCCCGGAAGCAACGGCTGAGGCCGAGAAAGACACCGTCACCGCGTCGAACGCCGCCGTCGAGCCGTCCGCTGAGCCGTCCGAGGCGACCCGCGCATGAACCAATCGACAGCAGTGCCAGAATCGGTTCTTGTGTCAGCTTCTGTCGTCCGTCCACGCGTCTTGTCCGGAATCCAGCCGACGTCGGAGTCCTTCCACCTCGGCAGTTACCTCGGCGCGCTGAAGCAGTGGGTGGCCCTGCAGGACACGTACGACGCGTTCTACTGCGTGGTCGATCTGCACGCGATCACGATGGACGCGCCGGAGCCCGCGGTGCTGCGCGAGCGGACGCGCATGTCGGTGGCCCAGCTGCTCGCGGCCGGCCTGGACCCGGCCGGCTGCGCGCTGTTCCTGCAGAGTCACGTCCCGCAGCATTCCCAGCTGAGCTGGGTGCTCGAGTGCATCGCGTCCTACGGCGAGGCCAGCCGGATGACGCAGTTCAAGGACAAGTCGTCGCGCCCGGGGGCGGCCGTGACCGTCGGGCTGCTGACCTACCCGGTTCTGCAGGCGGCCGACATCCTGCTGTACCAGACCGATCAGGTTCCGGTCGGTGAGGACCAGCGCCAGCACCTCGAGCTGACCCGCGACCTCGCCCAGCGGTTCAACGCGCGGTACGGGCCGGCGTTCCGGATCCCGTCCGCGTACGTGCCGAAGCAGGGCGCGAAGATCCTCGACCTGCAGGATCCCTCGTCGAAGATGAGCAAATCCCTGCCCGACGCCGGAACGATCAACCTCCTCGACGACCCGGCGACGATCACCCGGAAGGTCAAGCGCGCGGTCACCGACACCGAGACCGAGGTCCGCTACGACCCGGTGAACAAGCCGGGCGTGTCGAGTCTGCTGGCGATGTTGGCGGCGCTCACCGATCGGCCCGTCGAAGGCCTGGACGCCGAGTTCGACGGGCTGGGTTACGGCGCTCTGAAGGCGCAGGTGACCGACGCGATCATCGCGTTCACCGAACCGTTCGCCAAGCGGACGGCCGAGCTCGCCAGCGACCCCGCCGAGATCGATCGGATCGTCGCGATCGGCGCCGCGCGTGCGCGGGAGGTCGCCGCGGCGACACTCGAGGACGTGTACGCCCGGGTCGGTTTCGTGCCGCCACTGCGCCCGTCGGAGCGCTGACTCCGCATGCGCGACCGCGTGACCGTTGGTGTGGTGATCCCGATCCCGGAGCCGCACGCCACCGTCCTGACCGGCTGGCGCCGGCGGGTCGGCGATCCGCAGGCCGATGTGATCCCGCCGCACGTGACGTTGTTGCCACCGACCGATGTCGAGCGGGCCGACCTCGACGCGATCGAGAAGCACCTGTCGGCGTCGGCCGCCGGCGGTGGGCCGTTCACGATGCACCTGTTCGGCACGGGCACGTTCCGTCCGCTCTCGCCGGTGGTTTTCATCCAGGTCGCGCGGGGTCTGGCCGACTGCGAGGTGCTCGAGCAATCGATCCGTTCCGGCCCGCTCGAGCGGGATCTCGAATTTCCGTACCACCCGCACGTGACGGTGGCCCAGGAGATTCCCGACGCCGCCCTCGACGAGGCGTACGACGCCCTGTCGGCATTCGTGGCCCGGTTCACCGTCGACCACTTCAGCCTCTTCGAGCGTCCGGACGACGGCCCGTGGCTGACCCGGCGCGAGTTCGAACTCGGCGAGCTGGGCTGAGCGTGTCGTCGTCCCCGCCGGCGAGCGGATTGGCGCGTCGCCGCGCCCAGCTGTCGGACTGGTGGAAGGGCCAGCGGCAGCAGCACTACTGGCTCGATCACGTCGTCATCGCCTGGCAACGGTTCCAGCGCAACAACGGCAGCCAGTTCGCCGCCGCCATCACCTACTTCAGCTTTCTCGCGCTGTTTCCCCTGCTGTTGCTGGCGATCGCGATCACCGGCTTCGTTCTCACGTCCCACAAGCACCTGCAACTCGAGCTCTTCCAGAAGATCACCGACAACGTCCCGGGTTCGTTCGGCCAGCAGATCAGCAGTTCGGTGCAGACGCTCATCGATGCCCGTACGAGCGTCGGCATCATCGGTCTGGTCGGCGTGCTGCTGACCGGTCTCGGGTGGATCGGCAACCTGCGCCAGGCGGTCAACGCCGTCTGGGGGACGACGCCCGCCAAGCGCAATTTCGTGATGTCGCGCCTGGCCAACCTGTTCGTCCTGGCCGGATTGGGGATCGGCGCCGTTCTCTCCATCGGCCTCACGGCGGTCGGGACCTCGTTGACCGACCAGCTCGTCAAGGTGATCGGGCTGTCGCACGTCACCGGCATGGGGACGCTCGTGCGGATCCTGGGCATCGGGCTGGCCGTCTTCGGAGACATGATCATCTTCAGTTGGGTGCTGATCCGGCTGCCCAAGGGCCGGCTGCCCCGACCGGTGGCGCTGCGGGCTGTACTGATGGCGGCGATCGGCTTCGAGATCCTGAAATTCGCGGGCACCTACACGATCGCCAAATCGGCGCAGAGCCCGACGGCCGGGCCGTTCGCCGGTGTCATCGCGGTGCTGGTCTGGGTGCAATTGGTGTCGCGCTGGCTGCTGTTCTGCACGGCCTGGTCGGCGACGGCCCGGGGCGCCGGTGTCCCCGAGACGGCGGTGCCGCTGTACGCGGTGCCGGTCGACGACGCGTCGCCGTCATCCGAGGTCGCGGAACCCGAGAGCGGTGCCTCGCCTGCCGCAGTGGCGGTCGGGCTGTTGGGCGTGGGTGCGGCGGCCGGCGCGGGTGCCGCGGTCTGGTACGCACGCCGCCGCGACTCGCCTTCGTCCTCGTCCGATTGACGGGCTGACGAAGCGGGCTAACTGGTCCGGCGCCGGCGGTGGCGGACCTCGGCGCTGCCGACGGCCGCGCCGATCACCAGGACGATGAGCGCGATCGCTCCGCCAACGCCGATCGATGCCGAACGGTCGTGCGTGGTTGCCGCTGTGGTTCGCGCGGTGTGCGTCGCGGCGGCTGACGTCTTCGGCTTCGCCGGGCTCGCCGACGGTACCGGGGCGGCCAGCTCGCCGACCGCGGTCGTCGAGGCCGGCAGCGCGTAGCCCCAGTCGAGCAGCGCGGCGGCCTGCTGCCACTGGTCGAGTGGCCAGCGCTGGGCGCGCATGAACACCACACCGAGCCGGCGGCCGTTGCGCTCGGTCGCGAAGAGCGCGGTGTGCGAGGCGGCGTCGGTGTAGCCGGTCTTGGCGACCAGCGCTCCGGGGACGGTCGAGAACCACCTGGCGTTCTGGTTGACGAGCTTGACCGGGTCGATGGCCGTTGTCCCGACGTGCTGCGCGGGAAGCGTCGCGGTCGGTTGCTGGTCGTACGCCACGAACCGCGGCTGCGTGAGCGCCGCCCGCAGGAACAGCGCCATGTCGTACGCGCTGGTCAACTGCTGCCACCCGTCCAGGCCCGACGGGGTCTGCACGTACGTGTCGTACGCCCCGAGCGCGAGCGCCTCCTTGTTCATCGCCGCGACCGTCTTGTCGACGCCTCCGTACGCCTCGGCGAGGGCCATCGCCGCGTCGTTGCCGGACACGAGCAGCAACCCGCTGAACAGGTCGTCGACCGTGTACGAGCCGCCGGCCAGTAGCCCGGCGTGCGAGCCCTCGGTGTTCGCGGCGGTGGCGCTTACGGTGACCGACTCGCTGCCGGGGAGATCGGGCAGGACGGTGTCGACGGTGAGCGTCTTGAGGATGCTGGCCGGTTGATAGCGACCGTGGACGTCCTGTCCGGCCAGGACCTGGCCGGAATCGAAGTCCACGAGGATCCAGGCCTGGGCGGTCAGGCTCTTCGGCAGGGCGGGCGCACCAGCCGGGACGACGAGTCCCCGCGAAGCGAGCAACGCTCCGCCGACCGGTGCACCGTTCGGGCCGATGCCGCCCACCGGCGGATGCGGGTCGGGCGCCCTGGGCGAGTTGCGCGAGTCGGTCGGCGCCGGCGCGGGCGGCGGGACGATGTGGGTCGCCGTTCCCACGCGAGCCGTCGGGTTGCTTGTGGGCGTCGTCGGGGTCGGCCCGGCGCCGGCCGCCGGCGCGGACGCGAGGGCGATCATCGCGGCGGCGGCGACGAATGCCGTCGTCCTCGCTACCCGTACCGCCACACGCAAAGGCTAGGTTGGCGATACTCGTATCGTGGTCATCTCGCGGCGCGTGTCATGGTTTCTCGTCGGATTCGGTGTCTGGTCGTGGGTCATCTGGCCGACGTTCCTCAAGAACATCTGGGCCGACCATCGCTCGTGGAACCGCGGCATGACCGCCTTCTTCGCGGTGCACGCCGTCCTCACCCTGGTGTCGCTCATCCTCGGAACGTTGATCGCCGCCCTCGGCGTCCGCGCGCTGGTGACCTCCCGCGCAGAGCCGCGACGCTGATATCCCTGCGACGCCATGACGTCGCATGGATATCAGCGTCGAGCCGGGCAGCCGGAGCGGGTCAGACGCGGCGATAGAGCAGGGCGCGTTTGACCTCTTGGATCGCCTTGGTGATCTCGATCCCGCGCGGGCACGCCTCGGTGCAGTTGAACGTCGTCCGGCAGCGCCAGACGCCCTCGCGGTCGTTCAGGATCTCGAGCCGCTCCTCGGCGCCCTGATCGCGGCTGTCGAAGATGAACCGATGGGCGTTGACGATCGCGGCCGGACCGAAGTACGAGCCGTCGGCCCAGTACACCGGGCAGGACGTGGTACAGGCGGCGCACAGGATGCACTTGGTCGTGTCGTCGTAACGGGCCCGCTCCTCGGGCGACTGGACGTAGCCCCCGCTCGGCGGGTTGCCATAGGTCATCAGGAAGGGCTTGATCTCGCGATAGGCCGCGAAGAACGGCTCCATGTCGACGACGAGATCCTTCTCGAGCGGCAGGCCCTTGATCGGCTCGATCGTGACCTCGTCGGGCAGGTCGCGGACCAGCACCTTGCAGGCCAGCCGGTTCACGCCGTTGATGCGCATCGCGTCCGAACCGCAGACGCCCTGCGCGCACGAGCGCCGGAACGTCAATGTCCCGTCGTGGTACCACTTGATCGTGTGGAGCAGGTTGAGCACGCGATCGTCCGGCGAGGCCGACACGTCGTAGCTGACCCAGTGCGGTTCGGCGTCGACCTCGGGGTTGAACCGCCGGATCTTGACGGTGATCGTCCGGTGGCCGGACGCAGAGGCGGGCAGGGATCCGGACGCAGAGGCGGGCGCGGCGGGCGAGGTCATCAGTACTTGCGCTCCATCGGTCGGTAGCGAGTCTCGACGACCGGCTTGTAGTCCAGTCGAATGTCACCCGATTCGGAGCGGTACGCCATGGTGTGCCGCATGAAGTTGACGTCGTCGCGGAGCGGGTGGTCCTCGCGGAAGTGGGCGCCGCGCGATTCCGTGCGGGCCCGCGCGCCGGCGACGAGCACCTCGGCGAGGTCGAGCAGGAAGCCCAGCTCGACCGCCTCGAGCAGGTCGGAGTTGAACCGCTTGCCGTGGTCGCCGATCGACGCCCGGGCGTACCGCTGCTTGAGCCGCTGAATGTCGGCGTCGGCGCGGGCGAGCGACTCGTCGGTTCGATAGACCTGCGCGTTGCGATCCATGGTGTCCTGCAGATCCTTGCGAATCGCGGCGATCCGCTCGCCGTCGATCGATTCGAGCAGGCGCGAAATCAGGTCGACGACCCCCGCCTCGGGCGCGGGTGGCAGTGGCGGCGCCGAGTTCGTCGCCGCGAACTCCGCGGCCGCGATCCCGCTGCGCCGTCCGAAGACGTTGATGTCGAGCAGCGAGTTCGTGCCGAGCCGGTTCGACCCGTGCACAGAGACGCAGGCGACCTCGCCGGCCGCGAACAGACCCGGCACCACATCGGTGTTGTCGCGCAGTACCTCGCCGCGCACCGTGGTCGGCACGCCGCCCATCGCGTAGTGCGCGGTCGGGTAGACCGGCACCGGTTCCGTGTACGGCTCGACGCCGAGATACGTGCGGGCGAACTCGGTGATGTCCGGCAGCTTGGCGTCGATGAGGTCCGGATCGAGATGGGTGAGATCGAGCAGGACGTAGTCATGGTTCGGTCCGGCGCCCCGACCTTCGCGGACCTCGGTGGCCATCGCCCGCGAGATGATGTCGCGAGGCGCGAGGTCCTTGATCGTCGGCGCGTACCGCTCCATGAACGCCTCGCCCGAACCGTTGCGCAGGATGCCACCCTCACCGCGTGCCGCCTCGGACAGCAGGATGCCCAACCCGGCCAGCCCGGTCGGATGGAATTGGAAGAACTCCATATCCTCCAAGGGCAATCCACGTCGCCAGACGAGGCCCAGGCCATCGCCGGTCAACGTGTGCGCGTTCGACGTCGTCTTGTAGACCTTGCCGAATCCACCGGTGGCCAGCACGACCGCCGGGGCGGAGAACACGTGAATCTCGCCGGTGGCCAACTCGTAGGCGACGACGCCGGCCGTCCGTCCTTCCGTGATCAGCAGGTCGAGGACGTAGAACTCGTTGTAGAACTCGACGCCCTGCTTGACGCAGTTCTGGAACAGCGTCTGCAGGATCATGTGCCCGGTGCGGTCGGCGGCGTACGCCGATCGGCGGACGGGCGCTTCACCGTGGTTGCGGGTGTGACCACCGAAGCGTCGCTGATCGATGAGTCCGTCGGGTGTGCGGTCGAAGGGCAGCCCCATCTTCTCGAGGTCGAGCACCGCATCGATCGCCTCGCGACACATGATCTCGGCCGCGTCCTGGTCGACGAGGTAGTCGCCGCCCTTGACCGTGTCGAACGTGTGCCACTCCCAGTTGTCCTCTTCGACGTTCGCCAGCGCCGCGCACATTCCGCCCTGCGCCGCGCCGGTGTGCGAGCGGGTCGGGTACAGCTTGGTCAGGACGGCCGTCCGTACTCGGCCGGACGATTCGAGCGCGGCTCGCAGCCCCGCGCCGCCCGCGCCGACGATCACGACGTCGTACTGATGTTGTTTCACGCGCGTCCTAGATCGTCGGGTCGAAGGTGAAGATCACCAGCGTGCCGAGGGCGACCGTGATCGTGGTGGCGGTGTACAGCACGATCTTGAGCCAGAAGCGGGTCGCGTCCCGCCGCGTGTAGTCGTTGATGATCGTCCGCAACCCGTTCGCGCCGTGGATCATCGCCAGCCACAGCATCAACAGATCCCACAGCTGCCAGAACGGCGACGCCCAGCGGCCGGCGACGAACGCCCAGTTGATGCGCTGCACGCCGCCGTCCAGGATGTTCATGATGAACAGGTGCCCGAGCACGAGCACGACGAGCAACAAGCCGGAAACCCGCATGAAGACCCACGCGTAGAGCTCGGTGTTCGTGCGGCCCCGGCGGCGCGCCGGCGACGAGCGCGGCGCCTCGATGACCGGTGGGATCGAGCTGATGCTCAGCCCATCGGTCGATCGCGAGCTCACGACTTGCTCCCGAACCACACGTCGATCGTGTGCTGGAACATGAAGAACGCGCCGGGCACCATCACGACGATCCAGATCACGACGATCGCCCACAACATCCGCCGCTGATAGCGCGGGCCCTTGGCCCAGAAGTCGATCGCCATGATCCGCAGTCCGTTGAGGGCGTGATAGAGCACCGCGCCGACCAGGCCGATCTCGAGCAGATTGACGAACGGGTTCTTGTACGTGTCGATCACCCGGTCGTACGACTCGGGCGAGACCCGCACGAGCGCGGTGTCGAGCACGTGCGCGAACAGGAAAAAGAACGTCAGGACGCCGGTGATCCGGTGCGCAACCCACGACCACATGCCCTCACGGCCGCGATAGACGGTGCCGCGTGGTCGACGGGCCGGGCGCGTTCTGGGTTGCGCGCTCCACGTGCGAGGCGGCTGTATCGGACGTACCGGGCGTACCGTTCGAGACGGGCGCCGGGCTGGTCACGCCCTGATGCTAGTCGGGGCAGCCGGCCGGACGTTCGGGTGCGCTGTGGATCAGGGCACCGAGCCGGGCCGACGTCCGGCCGGGCCGAGCTACGGCAGAACTCGCCAAGGCAGGCGCCGGACGCTCTGGCCGTTGTCGCCCCGCGCCGGCCCTTCCACCGCACTTAGGCTGCACCCAGGCAACGATGTGGTGACGACCCGCAACGTGCCACGCTCCACGTCATCTGGCAGGTTTACGGTGTCGCGGACAGAAGCGTTGTGACTAGTTGCCCTGCGCAGCCCGGTCGCTACGCCTTGACGATGGCGAACTACACCATTGAATCCGAGGGGAGAGTGTCTTGCGCATCTCGCGTGGGATGAAGATCGGGGTTCTGGCCCTGAGTGGCGTGCTGGCCCTGGCCGGCTGCGGCAGCAAGTCCAAGAGCGGCTCGGCGACCACCGCGGCCGGTTCGGCTTCGGCCGGCGGCAGCTCGACGGCGACCGGTAAAGCGCTCAACGCCTGCATGGTGCTCGACACCGGCGGCGTCGACGACAAGTCCTTCAACCAGTCCTCGTACGCCGGCATGACGGCCGCGAACAAAGAGAACCCGAACATCAAGATCTCCTACGTTCCGTCGAACACGAGCAACGACTACACGCCCAACCTGACGGCTGAGACCACCAAGGGCTGCGACACGATCATCGCCGTCGGCGGCCTCATGTCCGACAACGTCAAGGCGATCGCGGCGGCCAATCCGACCGTCCACTACGCCGAGGTCGACTCGGCGTCGAGCGGCGCGAACGTCTACGGCATCCAGTTCAACACCGCGCAGGGCGGCTTCCTCGGCGGTTACCTCGCCGCCGGGATGACGAAGACCGGCGTCGTGGCGACCTGGGGCGGCCTGAACATCCCGCCGGTCACGATCTACATGGACGGCTTCTGGGAGGGCGTGCAGTACTACAACTCCCAGAACAGCAAGAGCGTCCAGGTGCTCGGCTGGGACGAGGGCAACCAGAAGGGCGGCACCTTCGCGGGTTCGTTCACCGATACCGCCAAGGGCAAGTCGATCAGCGACGCGTTCGTCAGCCAGAAGGCCGACGTGATCTTCCCGGTCGCGGGTGGGGCCGGCACCGGCGCCTTCGCGACGGCGCAGGCGTCGAACGGCGCCGTGAGCGTCATCTGGGTCGACACCGACGGTTGCGTCTCGCTGCCGGACGACTGCCAGTACATCCTGTCCAGCGTCACGAAGGGCCTGACCACCTCGGTGCAGACCTACCTCAAGGCGGCCGCGACCGGGACGTTCCCGACCGGGTCGTACATCGGCACGTTGGCGAATGACGGCACGGGGCTCGCTCCGTTCCACAACTTCGATTCGAAGGTTCCTTCGGATCTGAAGTCCAAGCTCGACCAGGTCAAGGCCGACATCATCTCGGGCAAGATCACCATCAAGTCGCCGAGCCAGCCGACCAGCTAGTTCGACACGAGATCCCCGTCGGCGAGGGAGAGTCTGCAACACTCTCCCTCGCCGACGTTCTGTTTTCTGTGTTGACCGGGAGGCCTGCGCGTGAAGCTCGAGCTGCGAGCGATCACCAAACGGTTCGGACCGCTCGTCGCGAACGACGCGATCGACCTCGTCGTCGAGCCGGGCGAGATCCACGCGTTGCTCGGTGAGAACGGCGCCGGCAAGAGCACGCTGATGAACGTCCTCTACGGCCTGTACCAGCCGGACGAGGGCGAGATCGTGGTCGACGACGTGCCCGTCACCTTCAAGGGGCCCGGCGACGCAATGGCCGCGGGCATCGGCATGGTGCATCAGCACTTCATGCTGATCCCGGTGTTCACGGTCGCCGAGAACGTCATGCTCGGGCACGAGAACTCCAAGGGCGGGTTCCTCGATCGGCGCCGGGCCCGTCGCGAGGTCGCCGAGATCTCCCGCAAGTACAACCTCGACGTGCCGCCTGACGCACTGGTGGCTGACCTTCCGGTCGGCGTTCAGCAACGCGTCGAGATCATCAAGGCGCTCAGCCGCAACGCCCGGACGCTGATACTCGACGAGCCGACGGCGGTGCTGACTCCGCAAGAGACCGACGAGTTGATCGAGGTCATGAAGGCCTTGCGCGACGGTGGTACTTCGATCGTCTTCATCACCCACAAATTGCGTGAGGTCCGCGCGGTAGCCGACCGGATCACGGTCATTCGACGGGGCAAAGTCGTCGGCACGGCGCTGCCGAGTGCGTCGTCCAACGAGCTCGCGTCACTGATGGTCGGCCGTCCGGTCCAGCTGACCGTCGAGAAGGGCCCGGCCGCGCCGAAGGATGTCGTCCTCGACGTCGCCGGTGTGAGTGTCGTCGACGACGCGGGCGTCGTGCTCGTCGACGATGTCTCGTTCACCGTTCGCGGCGGCGAGATCTACGCGTTGGCCGGCGTGCAGGGCAACGGCCAGACCGAGCTCACCGAGGCGCTCGTGGGCCTGACCATCCCGACGTCGGGGCACATCGTCGTGGCCGGGCGGCGGATCGAAGAGCTCGACACCGACTCGATCCTCGACCTCGGCGTCGGCTACGTCCCCGAAGACCGCCTGCACGACGGGCTGGTCGGCTCGTTCTCGGTCGCCGAGAACCTCGTGCTCGACCTGTACGACCAGCCGCCCTTCGCGTCCGGCCCGGCGTTGAACCTGCGCAAGATCCAGCAGAACGCCGACGCGCGGATCGAGGAGTTCGACGTGCGCACGCCGTCGTCCGCGGCCGCCGCGACCACCTTGTCGGGCGGCAATCAGCAGAAGGTCGTGCTGGCCCGCGAGATGTCACGCCCGCTGAAGCTGCTGATCGTCGCCCAGCCAACGCGCGGCCTCGACGTCGGCTCGATGGAGTTCGTCCACCGGCGCATCGTGGCCGAGCGCGACCGCGGCGCGGCCGTCGTCCTCGTCTCCACGGAATTGGACGAAGTGCTCGGCCTGGCCGACCGGATCGGCGTGATGTATCGCGGCCGCATCGCCGGCGAGGTGACCGCCGGGACGAGCGCCGAAGAGATCGGCCTGCTCATGGCCGGCTCGGCGGTGACGGCGTGACCGCGGTCGTCGAGGAGCCGGCGGCGGCTCCGCCCGCGCCCGGCCGTGGTCGCCGACTAATCGACTCGTTCCGCTACGCGAACCTGTTCGTCCTTACTTTGTTGGCGATTCTCTGTGCGTTGGTGTTCGGCGCGATCTTGATCGTGATCGCCGACCAACCCACCCGTACCGCGATGGGGTACTTCTTCCAGGACCCGTCCGACACGTTCAGCCGCGGCTGGCACGCGATCTCGGCGGGGTACAGCGCGCTGTTCGAGGGCGCGATCTTCGATCCGAACTCGTTGTACTCCAACGGCGGCACGCCGATCTTCGGGCCTATCTGCGCGACCCTCTTCAACGCGACCCCGCTGATCCTCGCCGGGCTCTCGGTGAGTGTCGCGTTCCGCGCCGGCCTTTTCAACATCGGCGGCCAGGGGCAGATCATTCTCGGCGCGATCAGCGCCGGGTACGTGGGCTTCGCCTGGGATCTGCCGCCGGTCATCCACGTCGTCGCCGCCGTGATCGCCGGTCTGCTCGGTGGCGCGGTCTGGGGTGGCATAGCCGGCTGGCTCAAGGCGAAGACCGGCGCGCACGAGGTCATCTCGACGATCATGCTCAACTACATCGGCCTGTACCTGCTCTATTACCTGCTCAGCGTCCAGGGCTTCCAGGCCAAGGCGAAGACGCAGGCGATCTCGCGTCCGATCTACCACAACGCCCGGCTGCCCTACCTGTTCGGCTCGAAGCTCCAGGTCACGGTCGGTCTGTTGATCGCCCTCGCCGCGGCGGCCGGCTGCTGGTGGCTGCTGACCCGCTCGACGTTGGGCTTCCGGCTGCGGGCGGTCGGCGCCAACCAGTTCGCGGCCCGGACGGCCGGCATGAGCGTTCCGCGCAGCTACGTGACGGTGATGCTCATCGCCGGCGCACTGGCCGGGCTGGCCGGATCCATCCAGGCGCTCGGCACGTCCAACCAGGCGCTGACCGGCGACGTCGACGCGAACATCGGCTTCGACGCGATCACGGTCGCGTTGCTGGGACAGGCCACGCCCGGCGGAACCGTGATCGCCGGTCTGCTGTTCGGTGCGCTGCGGGCGGGCGGCGTGAAGATGCTCGTCGACACCGGCACTCCGAACGACGTCGTGCAAGTCATGGAGTCCGTCATCGTGCTGTTCATCGCGGCGCCCGGACTGATCCGCGCGATCTTCCGATTGCGGGCCTCGCGCGGCGGCGGGGTCCAGCAGCTCGCGAAGGGATGGAACGGATGAGCGCCGAGCCGATCGCCGACTCCGACGAGCTGGTCATCACCCGGGCCGTCGTCGAGCCGGGTGTGTCGCTGCGCCGGCGGGTGATCTCGGGCTCGGTGATCGTTGCCGAAGGCCTGATCTGCCTGTTCGCATGGGGCTTCGGCGCGGTGGGCAACCGCGAGGCGCGCTTCACCCTGTCCGAGGTCGGCGCCAAGATCCGCGTCCCCGATATCCGGGTCCCCGGTCAGACGGCGGCGGTCGTGCTCGCCGTCGTGATCATCCTGCTCGGTGTCTGGCAGCTCGCCCGGGGCTTCACCCGTCAGCAGATGAAGTGGGTGCTCGCGGTCAGCCTGGTCTGCTTCGTCGGGGCCTTCATGTGTTGGGCGGCGACCGGCACCAAGGGCACGAACATCGACTTGATCGGCTTGTTCCAGCAGACCCTGGCCCTGTCGATACCGCTGATCCTGGGGGCCCTGGCCGGCATCCTCTGCGAACGCACCGGCGTCATCAACGTCGCGATCGAAGGACAGTTGCTGGCCGGCGCGTTCGCCGGTGCCCTGGTGGCGTCGCTGGCGCACAACCTCGGGGCCGGCATCGTCGCGGCGGTCGTCGCCGGCGGCTTGATGGGTGCGCTGCTCGCGGTGTTCTCGATCCGCTTCCTCGTGAACCAGGTCGTCCTGGGCGTCGTCCTGAATGCGTTCGCGCTGGGCATGACCGGCTTCGGCTACGACGCGCTCATGCAGACCGACGCCCAGACGTACAACAGCCCCGGGTTCCTGTCGCCGATCAAGATCCCGGTGCTGAGCGACATCCCCGTGATCGGACCGCTGTTCTTCGACGCCAACGCGATCGTCTACCTGACGTACGTGCTGATCATCGTCATCGACGTCGCGCTGTTCCGGACGCGCTGGGGGCTGCGGACGCGGGCGGTCGGCGAACACCCGAAGGCGGCCGACACCGTCGGTATCAAGGTGCTGCGTACGCGCTACCGCAACGTGATCATGGGCGGCATGGTGGCCGGGCTCGGTGGCGCGTACCTCACGATCGGCTCGATCGGCTCGTTCACCAAGGACATCTCGTCCGGCAAGGGCTTCATCGCGCTGGCCGCGGTGATCTTCGGCAAGTGGAGCCCGCGGGGGGCGATCGGCGCGGCGCTGCTGTTCGGGTTCGCCGACGCGCTGCAGGTGCTGCTCTCGATCGTCGGCACGCCGGTGAAGATCCCGTCCGACTTCTTGCTCATGCTCCCGTATCTGGCAACGTTGTTCGCGGTCGCGGGCCTCGTCGGTCGCGTCCAGGCGCCGGCCGCCGACGGCGAGCCGTACATCAAGGGCTGAGGTGGGTTCATGACGCTCGAAATCGACTGGCCGGAACTGCGGCGCGCGGCCCTCGAGGTCATGGGTTCCGCATACGCCCCGTATTCGCAGTTCCCGGTCGGCGCGGCGGCGCTCGTCGACGACGGCCGCATCGTCATCGGTTGCAACGTCGAGAACGCCTCGTACGGCGTGGGATTGTGCGCCGAGTGCGGGCTCGTCTCGGCGCTGCACGCGTCCGGCGGCGGTCGGCTGATCGCGTTCGCGTGCGTCGATCGGCACGGTGCGGTGCTGATGCCGTGTGGACGTTGCCGGCAGCTGCTCTGGGAGCACGGCGGACCCGACCTGCTGATCGACACCGAGGACGGCCCCGAGCCGATGATCGTCCTGCTGCCACGGGCGTTCGGTCCGGAGAACCTGGGGTGACGGTCAGCGGTTTCGACGCGGTCGAGATCATCCGGACGAAGCGCGACGGTCACCGCCTGTCCGACCCGCAGATCGACTGGGTCATCGACGCGTACACGCACGGAGTGGTCGCGGACGAGCAGATGGCCGCACTGGCGATGGCGATCCTGCTGCGTGGCATGACGACGGAAGAATTGGCCCGCTGGACGGCCGCGATGATCGCCTCAGGCGAGCGCCTCGACCTGCACGACGTCGGCCGGCCGACCGCCGACAAGCACTCGACGGGTGGCGTCGGCGACAAGATCACGTTGCCGCTCGCGCCCTTGGTGGCGGCCTGCGGGGTCGCGGTGCCGCAGCTGTCCGGACGCGGGCTCGGCCATACCGGGGGCACGCTCGACAAGCTCGAGTCGATCCCGGGCTGGCGCGCGTCGGTCTCGAATGACGAGTTCATCGCCCAACTCCGCGACGTCGGCGCGGTCGTGTGCGCGGCCGGATCCGGTCTCGCCCCGGCCGACCGCAAGCTGTACGCGCTGCGCGATGTGACCGGAACCGTCGAGTCGATCCCGCTGATCGCCAGCTCGATCATGAGCAAGAAGATCGCCGAAGGCTCGTCCGCCCTCGTCCTGGACGTGAAGGTCGGTACCGGCGCGTTCATGAAGGACCTCGCCAATGCCCGCGAGCTGGCGTCGACGATGGTGGCGCTCGGCACGGCCCACGGCGTGCGGACCGTCGCCGTCCTCACCGACATGTCGACGCCGCTGGGGCTCACGGCCGGCAACGCGCTCGAAGTGGCCGAGTCGGTCGAGGTGCTGGCCGGCGGCGGACCGGCGGACGTGATCGAGCTGACCGTCACGCTGGCCCGCGAGATGCTGGCGGCGGCCGGGGTCACCGACGTCGATCCGGCCGACGCGTTACGCGATGGCCGGGCGATGGACGTGTGGCGGCGGATGATCAAGGCGCAGGGTGGCGATCCTTCGGCGCCGTTGCCGGTCGCCCGTGAGCGGCACGTGGTCACGGCGCCGTCGTCCGGCCGGCTGACCCGCCTCGACGCGTACGCGGTCGGCGTTGCCGCGTGGCGGCTCGGCGCCGGTCGGGCCCGCCAGGACGAAGCCGTCTCGCCGGGTGCGGGCGTCGTGCTGCTGGCCAAGCCCGGCGATTCCGTGCGGGCCGGGGAACCGTTGCTCGAGCTGCACGCCGACGATCCGGCTCGGTTCGTCCGCGCCCTCGACGCCCTCGACGGGGGCATCGACATCGGCGGTGGCGCTTCGGCGGCGCCGACCCCGCTCGTCCTCGATCGAATCTCGGCCTAGGCGCCAGCCGGGGGTTGACAGCCGGCCTTCTGCGCTCGCATAATCAACCTATCGGTTAATCAACTGATTGGTTTAGTACGAGATGACGGACGACCCGCTCAGCGTCACCTTCGCGGCGCTGGCTGATCCGACCCGACGGGCGATCCTCGAACGGCTCGCGACGGTCGGCGAGGCGACGGTGAACGAGCTGGCCGAACCGTTCGACATGAGCCTGCAAGCGATCTCGAAACACCTGAAGGTCCTCGAACGGGCCGGGCTGATCACCCGCGGCCGGGACGCCCAGTTCCGCCCCTGCCGGCTCGAGGCCGCACCGCTCGACACCGCGCTCGACTGGATCGAGACGCACCGGCAGGTGTGGGAGGACCGGTTCGACCGGCTCGCCGAACACCTGAAGAACATCCAATCACCGAAGGAGAAAGACCAATGACCGCCAGCGAAAACGCCGCCAACGACGACCTCGGCGAACTGACCACCATCCGCGAATTCGACGCGCCGCGCGAGCTCGTCTACCGGGCGTTCGTCGACCCGGCCCAGCTCGCCGTCTTCTGGGGCCCGACCGGCACCTCGGTGCCGCTCGAAAGCGTCGTCATCGAGCCGTGGGCTGGTGGACGGTTCGAGTCGACGATTGTCGTCGACGATGGTTCGGGCGAGTTCCCGATGGCGTTCACGTTCGTCGAGGTCGTCGAGAACGAGCGACTGGTAATCGCCGAACCGTCGGGCGTCCAGTCGACCACCACGTTCATCGATCTCGGCGACGGCCGCACCCGGCTCGAGGTGCACCAGATCAACCTGCCGTCGATGTACCGCACGCCCGAGGCGCAGGCCGGCCTGAGCAGCAGCTTCGACAAGCTCGCGGCGCACCTCGCGACGCTCGTCTGAGGGGGCGGACGAATGAATGCCCTGGTCTCGTCACCCGCTCCGCCGGCCGTGTCGGCGCGGCGCCAGTGGATCTCGCTGTACGTGCTGTGCACCGGCGTGTTGATGATCGTGCTGGATTCGACGGTCGTGAACGTCGCGCTGCCGTCGATCCAGGACGACCTCGGGTTCTCGACCGCGAACCTCGCCTGGGTCGTCAATGCGTACCTGATCGCGTTCGGTGGGCTGTTGCTGCTCGCCGGACGACTCGGTGATCTGCTCGGTCGCCGCGACGTCTTCCTGACCGGGCTCGTCGTCTTCACCGGGGCGTCCGTCGTCTGCGGTTCATCGACCTCGCAGGTGATGCTGGTCGCGGCCCGCTTCGCGCAGGGGGCCGGCGGGGCGCTGACCTCGGCCGTCGTCCTCGGCATGATCGTCACGATGTTCGCCGAACCGCGCGAGCAGGCCAAGGCGATCGGCGTCTACGCGTTCGTCGCGTCGGCCGGCGCCGCGGTCGGACTGCTGGCCGGCGGAGTGCTGACCCAGTCGATCAACTGGCACTGGATCTTCTTCGTCAACGTCCCGATCGGAGTCGCGACCGGCGCGGCCGCGTTTCGGTTGCTCGACCGCGACCGCGGCGTCGGGATCCGCTCGGGCGCCGACCTGCCCGGCGCGGTGTTGATCACCGCCTCGGTGATGCTCGGCGTTTTCACCATCGTGAAGCCGGGCGCGGACTACGGCTGGACGTCGGCGACCACGTTGTCGTGCGCCGCGGCGTCGCTCGTCCTGCTCGGGCTGTTCGTCGTCCGCGAAGCAACGGCGGCAACTCCCTTGATGCCGCTGCGAATTCTGCGATCGCGGACGACGGCCGGGGCCAACGTGATCCAGGTCGTCAGCGCCGCCGGCATGTTCGGCATGTTCTTCGTCGGCTCGCTGTACCTGCAGCGCGTCCTGGGTTACACGCCGCTCGAGATCGGGCTGGCCTTCCTGCCGGTCACGATCCTGATGGGGACCTTGTCGGTGCGGTACGCCGACAAGCTCGTGATGCGGTTCGGGGCCCGGCGGACGATGATCCCCGGCCTCGGGCTGATCCTTCTCGCGTTGCTGCTGTTGACCCGAGCGCCGGTATCGGCGAACTACGTCACCGACCTCCTGCCGGTCATGGTGCTCGCGGGCATCGGCGGCGGGATCGCCTTCCCGGCCTTGATGACGCTCGTCATGTCCGACACTGCTCCGGCGGATGCCGGCCTCGCGTCCGGGCTCGCGAACACGACCGCGCAGGTCGGTGGTGCGCTCGGGCTCGCCGTCCTGGCGACGGCTGCATCTGGTCGGAGCGCTCATCTGGTGGCGCTCGGTAAGACGTCGGCGGTGGCGCTCACGGGTGGTTACCACGTCGCCTTCTGGATCGCGGCCGGGCTGATCGTCGTCTCGATCGGCGTCGGGGTCCTCGTCCTGCGTTCGGCCGCCTCGCCCGCCCAGATCTCGTGATCAAGAGGGAGTAGGTGTCGCCCGGGCGACACCTACTCCCTCTTGATCACGAGCAGGTGATGGTCGCCGGGGCGGCCAAATGTTGGCCTTGATCACGGGCGCGCGGGGCGGAACTCGCAGGGTCGTAGGCCCCGAAATCTCGGGGTAGCGGTGGTTGCGTGGAATGATCGGGACGTGATCGCCGACCAGTTCGACGCGCTCGTGACGCGCTTGAGTCACGCGCGCGACGATCACGGCGCACTGGCCCGGCTGGTCGAGCCGGGCGAGTTGACCGACGCGCCGTGGGAGGTCAGCGAGCAGATCACCGTCCGCATCGGGTCGTACGTCCGGCGCGAGCCGTGGGCGGCGCGGGCCCGGGCCGCCGGTGACGTCGCCGCCGTCCGGGTGCTGGTCGATCGCGCGGCCCATCGGACCGTGACGTTCTACGTCGTACGAGCGCAGAGCGTGGACGACGCCCGCGACGCGCTCGCCTCGCTGGCCGGTCCGCTGCGACGCGGGGTGGCCCGGCATCGCAAGAGCGTCATCGATCAGCGTGAAGTCGACGCCCCGGCCGTTGCGGGCGCGGACGCGTGTTGGGCGTTCGAGCAGTTCTTCACGGGAACCGGGTACCGCCTGACGTTGGCGGCGGCCCAGGCGACCAATGTGGTCATCGTCACCGCCAAGGGCCGCAACTACACCTGGACCTGGCCGCAACTGGTCGACCTCGTCGAATTGCAGCTGGCCCGGGCGAAGGGCGCGGAGTAAGCGTCGCGGCCCCGCGCGCCGACCATGAACGACTCGGCAACGTGGTGTTAACGCAACTTCTATTGCCGTAGTGCGCGCCGCACGACATTGTGTGCCCATGACTGTGACTGGTGACCCCGACATCATCGAACTCCAGCTGGCCTACGGCCAGAAGGTCGTGGCCGTCGAGCCGGGCGGTGTCGAGCCGATCCCGCCGGGCGAGCGGCACGGCGTGCCGAGCCAGCTGTTCTGGACGTGGGTCTCGCCGAACATGGAGTTCGCGACCATCGCCGTCGGACTGCTCGGCGTCCTGTACTTCGGACTGACGTTCTGGCAGACGGTGCTCGCGATCGTCATCGGCTCGGCCGCCGGCTCGATCTCGCAGGCGGTCCTGTCGACCTGGGGGCCCAAGGACGGCCTCTGCCAGATGGTGCTCAGCCGCACCGGCTTCGGCTTCCTCGGCAACATCCTGCCGTCCGGGCTGAACGCCTTGATCGCCGGAATCGGCTGGTTTGCCGTGAACAGCATCAGCGGCGCGCTGGCCCTGCACGTGCTGATCAGCGGACCTGCCCAAGCAGCTGTGCCTGCTCATCATCGTGCTGCTCGAACTGGGCATCGCGTTCTTCGGCCACAACCTGGTGCACGTCTTCGAGCGCTAGGCGTTCCCGGTGTTGACCGTGATCTTCGTCGTCGCGTCGATCTGGGTGTTGACGAAGGCGCACCCGGGCGCGCCGGCCGGTCCGAGCTCGCCGTCGACCTCGGCGGTTTCCTGATCATGCTCGGCGCGTCGTTCGGCTACGCCGCCGGCTGGAACCCCTACGCGTCCGACTACACGCGCTACCTCAAGCCGCGACACGTCGAGCTTCCGGATCGGGCTCTGGGCCGGCCTCGGCGTCTTCGCGTCGCTGCGTGTTGCTCGAGGTCGCCGGCGCCGCCGTCGTCACGGCCCTGTCGGCGAAGGGTCTGGACGCCGCGCTCGGCAGCGGGCCCGACCCGGGCGAGATGACCGGGCTGCTGCCGACCTGGCTCGGCAAGCTGACGCTGATCGCGATCTTCATCGGCGCCGATCTGCGCGAACGTCCTCAACATCTACTCGGCCGGCTTGTCGGCCATGACCGTCGGCCTGAAGCTGCCGACCGTGATGGCCCGCGCGGCCGTGTCGATCGGGCTCGGCGTCATCGGCTACATCGTCGCCGACCCAGTACGTCGACGAACCCGTCGAAGTACGAGAACTTCCTGCTGATCATCTCCTACTGGATCGGGCCCTGGCTCGGCGTCGTCTTCCTCGACCGGTGACTTCCGCCGCGGTTCGTCGAACGTGGCCGCGCTCACGCAGGACAACCGCTACACGAACTGGGCCGGACCGATCGCGATGGCGGTCGGGCATCGGTCGTCTCGATCTGGCTGTTCTCGAACCAGACCGAAGTACATCGGCATCATCCCGACCCATCACCCGGCGTGGCGGTGACTTCACCTTCGAGGTCGGGCTTCGTCTTCTCGGTCGTGCTGTACCTGCTGCTCCGACGGTGATCGAGCCATCGACCCCCGCGACGTACGACGACGCCACGGCGGGAAAACGGTGTGACCGCACCGACTCACGGCGATGCTGGCGGTCGCCATCGCCGAGGCGAAAGCCGGGCTCGCCGAGGGCGGCATCCCGATCGGCGGCGCGCTGTTCGGGCGCGACGGGTCGCTGCTCGGGCGCGGGCCACAACCGGCGGGTGCAGGACGGCGACCCGTCGATGCACGGCGAGACCTCGGCATTCCGCAACGCCGGCCGGCAGCGTCCTACCGGGGTACGACGATGGTGACGACGCTGTCGCCGTGCTGGTTCTGCAGTGGCCTGATCCGCCAGTTCGGCATCTCGCGCGTCGTGATCGGCGAGGCCCGGACGTTCTACGGCGGCCACGACTGGCTGGCCGAGAACGGCGTCGAGGTCGTGCTGCTCGACGACCCGGACTGCGTGCAGATGATGACGGACTTCATCGCCGCCAACCCCGCGCTCTGGAACGAGGACATCGGCGAGGAGTAATCAGACCGTCAGTTCGTCCTCGACGAAGCCCGGACGGCTGGCCCGCCATCCCGCGCCGGCGGCCAGCGCCAGACCCGCGAACGTGACGATGAAGGCGATCGCCCAGTTGTCGGTGAGCGCGAGAACGAGCCCGACGAGCAGCGGGCCGAGCCCGGCGATGACATAGCCGATGCCCTGCATGAACGCCGAGAGTGCGGCGGTGATCGCGGGCGTGCGCGTTCGCAGCGCGACCATCGTCAGCGCGAGCGGGAACATGCCACTGCCGACCCCGGCCAGCAGCATCCAGAGCCAGGCGCCGCTCAGTGGTGCGACGAGCATGCCGACGTACGCGACCGCATAGATGACGGCGAGGCTCATGACGAGCCGGCGTTGCCCGCGGACGGCGACGATCGGGATCACCATCGAGATCGGGATCGACAGCGCCGAGTAGAAGGCGACGAGCAGCCCGGCGTGCCCGGCGCTCGCGCCGTGATCGCGGAAGAACGTGGAGTACCAGCCGAACGATACGTAGGCCTGGACCGACTGCCCGCCGAAGAACAGCGCCATCGCCCACGCGGTCGGGCTGTGCCGCAACGCCGCGATGTTCGCCGGTCCCGTGGCGCGGCCCGCGCCGCTCTCGTCAGCCGACCGGTCGCCGGTCGCCCGCCGAGCCGGAGCGTCGTGACGCATCGACGGCAGCCAGGGCAGGACGGCGAGTGCGGCCAGGACCGCCCACGACCCGAGACCCAGGCGCCACCCGTCCCCCGACGGAGCGAGCTGACCGATCGGGACGCTGAGCCCGGCTCCCGCGGTGGCGCCGATCGCGAGCGCGGTCGTGTAGGTGGCCGTCAGCGGGCCGAGTCTGATCGGGGAAATGCAGCTTGACCAGGCTCGGCATGAGCACGTTGCTCACGGCGCTGCCGATGAGCGTCGACCACGCTGATCGCCATGAACACCCATACGGAACCGGCGAATGCGCGCGCGACGAGACCGAGTGCCATCAAGGTCAGCGCGACGACGAGCAGGCGGTGCTGGCCCGACGTGGTGGGCGACCCGGGGCGTCAGTGTGCCGAGCGTCGCGAAGACGATCACGGGCAACGAGGTGACGATCCCGGCGATGCCGCTGCCGACGTGCAGGCCGTGCTCGAGATCGTCGAGCACTGCGCCCGACACTGGTGACCGCGGTGCGCATCGTCAGGCCCGGTGAGCACCATGGCGACGAGCACGAGCCGGCGCGCGCGCCGGGCGCGACTGGATCGATCGAGCGAGCCGCCGACGGCTGCTCGGTCACGAGTCGCTGCTGCGCGCCAGAGGTTGATGCCGCCCTCGACGGCGTACCGGTCGATCTCGGCGAGCTCGTCGGCGGTGAACGTCGAGGTTGTCCAGCGCGGCCGACGTTGTCCTCGAGCTGCGCGACGCTGGACGCGCCGATCAGCACCGACGTGACCCGCGGGTCGCGCAGCGCCCAGGCCAGCGCCAGCTGCGCCAGCGTCTGGCCGCGCCGGCCCGCGAGCTCGTTCAGCGCCCGGATGTGGGCCAGGTTCTGCTCGGTCAGCAGGTCGGGCGGACAGCGACGTCCTCGCGGCCATGCGCGAACCCTCGGGCATGCCGTCGAGGTACCGCGCGTCAGCATGCCCTGGGCCAGCGGCGAGAACGCGATGCAGCCGGCGCCGACCTCGTCCGAGGGTGTCGAGCAGGCCGCCCTCGATCCAGCGGTTGAGCATCGAGTAGGACGGCTGGTGGATCAGCAGCGGCGTGCCCAGCTCGCGCAGGATCGCGCGCCGCCTCGGCGGTGCGTTCGGGCGAGTAGGACGAGATGCCGGCGTAGAGCGCCTGGCCGGAGCGCACGGCCGTGTCGAGCGCGCCCATCGTCTCCTCGAGCGGGGTGTCCGGGTCGAAGCGGTGGGAGTAGAAGACGTCGACGTAGTCCAGGCCCATCCGCGCCAGCGACTGGTCCAGGCTGGCGAGCAGGTACTTGCGCGAGCCGCACTCGCCGTAGGGACCGGGCCACATGTCGTAGCCGGCCTTGGTCGAGATGAACAGCTCGTCGCGGTACGGGCGGAAGTCGCTCGGCGAAGATCCGGCCGAAGTTCGCCTCGGCCGAGCCGTAGGGCGGGCCGTAGTTGTTGGCCAGGTCGAAGTGGGTGATGCCGAGGTCGAACGCGCGGCGCAGGATCGCGCGCTGGGTCTCCAGCGGCCGGTCGTCGCCGAAGTTGTGCCACAGCCCGAGCGAGATGGCCGGCAGCCGGATGCCGCTGCGCCCGCGAGCGCCGGTAGGTCATCGAGTCGTAGCGGTCGTCAGCGGCGATATAGGTCACGTGAGCTGATGTTAGTTAGCGCTGATCTTCACCGGTGCAGCGGTCGTCAGCGAAGCTCAGGTCGTCGGCAGCTCGTAGTTCGCGAACTTGTCGCGCAGCGTCTTCTTCGAGAACTTCCCGACGCTCGTCTTCGGCACCTCGTCGATGAACACGACGTCGTCGGGCAGCTGCCAGGTGTCGACCCGGCTCGCGCAGGAACTCGATGCATGTCCTCGCGCGTCAGCGGCTGGCACCGGGCTTGAGGACGACGCAGGCGAGCGGCCGCTCCATCCACTTGGGGTGGGGGACCGCGATCACCGCGGCCTCGGCCACGCTCGGGTGCGCCATGATCTTGTTCTCGAGGTCGACCGAGCTGATCCATTCGCCGCCGGACTTGACCAGGTCCTTGGTGCGGTCGACCAGGCGGATGTAGCCCGAGCGAGCGAGATCGTGCGCGACGTCGCCGGTGCGCAGCCAGCCGTCGGGCGAGAACTGCTCGCCGGGCTCGTCGGTGCGGTAGTACTGCCGTGTCGACCCACGGCCCGCGCACTTCGAGCTCGCCGCTCGCCTCGTCGTCCCACGGCAGGATCTCGCGGGTCTCCGGATCGACGATGCGCACCTCGACGCCGTAGCAGCGGCAGCCCGGCCGTCGCCCGCATGTCGGCCCGCGTGTCCTCGTCGGCGTCGTCGAGTTCGCCCCGCAACGTCGACAGCGACGCGACCGGCGAGGTCTCGGTCATGCCCCAGCCTTGAGTGATCGGGATGCCGATCGCCTCGCGCCAACCCTCGGACAGCGACTCGCGGAGTCGGCCGAGCCGCCGCACATCATGCGCGTCAGCGGACGACAGGTCGCGGCCCTCGAGCAGCGGCAGCATGCCCATCCAGATCGTCGGGACGCCGGCGGCGTAGCGTGACCCGCTCGGACTCGATGAGGTTCAGCAGGCCGGCCGGCGACAGATCCGGGCCGGGCATCGTGAGCGCGGCGCCGGCCAGGACTCGCGGTGTACGGCATGCCCCAGGCCATGGCGTGGAACATCGGGACGATCGGCAGCATGTTGTCGCGGTCGGTGAGCCCGACGCCGCCGGCGGCCAGTCCCGGCGTTGGAGTGCAGCCAGATCGAGCGGTGCGAGTACAGGACGCCCTTCGGGTTGCCGGTCGTGCCGGTCGTGTAGCAGAGCGCGGCGGCCGGTGTTCTCGTCGCGGACGCGGTCGTTGAAGTCGAACTCGCTCGCGCGAGTCGACCACGTCGGCCCACTGCAGGATCCGCGGGTCGTCGGGCAGTTCGGCGGCGGCGCCGTCGTCCATCACGATGATGTGCCGCACCGTGTCGATCTGTCCGAGGTACTTGGCGAACAGCGGCAGCAGCGACCGGTCGACGAAGATCGCCTCGTCCTCGGCATGGTTGATCGAGTAGACGACCTGCTCGGGGAAGTACCGGATGTTGATCGTGTGCAGGACGCGGCCCGACGCGGGGACCGCGAAGTACAGGCTCAGATGGCGGGCGGTGTTCCAGCGCGAACGAGCCGACCCGGGCGTCGCTCGACAGGCCGAGCGCCTCGAACGCGCCGCCAGCCGCCGGGCTTCGACGGCCATGTCGGCCAGCGTCGCTCGTTCGATGCCGGTCGCGGTCTTGGTCGACGATCGTGCTTTCGGGTAGTAGCAGCTCCGCCCCGTCGCAGGATCGAGTCGACTGTGAGTGGGTAGTCCTGCATCAATCCGAGCATGTTCGCCGATAGTTATGCCTCGGCGGCCCGGCGGCAATAGGTCGGCCCATCAGAATCCCCTCGTGACCGCATAGGTGTGGGTCGTGACGTCGTTCGCGTTCACGAATCCGTCGATGCCGTCGAGGAAGTTCGTGATCGACGGGCCGAGCTGGCGTCGACTCGACCGCGCCCCGGGAACGTAGGAGCCGGCGATGTCGTGGTTGGCGGCGATCGAGTCGTGGTCGAGTCGATGGTGACGGTCGTGACGTTGGGTCGATCGGGGTTGGCCGAGCCGTCGAGTGCCGGAACCACGTCGGACTGGTTCTCGATCGCCAGCACCTGGACCGAGGACGGCAACGACTTCAGGTCGATTCCGATGGGTGCTCCGATCGTCACGACGTGCGAGACGTGGAACTCGCTTCCGTTCGCGACGTCCCGCGCCAGGTTGACGGCGACCATGCCGCCGAGGCTGTGCCCGACGACCATCACGTCGTCGTCCGGTCGCACCCCGGCCCTGCGCATGGCGTCGATGACGCCTTTCTCGTACGTCGTCGTGCTGCCCTGCGATCGCCCGGGCGTTGGTGCCCTCGTCGACGACGTCGAGGTCGGGGCCGGGGACGGGAACCAGTTGCTTGGTGCCGGGGATGTCGACGATCACCTTGCGATAGGGCTGCCCGGATCCGTCGACGCCGGTGAGGATGCGCACGTCGATCTCGCCGGCGTGCCCGTCGTTGCGGCGGCCCAGTCCACTCAGGATGTCCGCGAGTGACCGGGGCGGTCGGGTGGCCTGCGGGTCGTCCCCGAGCGACCGCACGACCGGGTGCCCGTCCGGCGCCAGCGCCGCGTAGTTCCCGGTGAGCAGCCATTCGAACGGCGGGACCGACAAGAAGGCGGACGCGAGTTGCGGGTCGGTGCTGACGATCGACTGGACGGCGTCCACGGGTCGCCGCTCGACGAGGTCCACGTCGAATCGTCCGATGCCGTGCCCGGTCGCGGCGACGAAGTGCGGCAGTTCCGAGAAGATCGACTTGCCGAAGGCATCGGCCGACAGGTAGTTGGCCGCGGCGCGCCGCAGCAACTGCGCGAGCTCGTCGCAGATCCGGGCCAGGCCCGCCGCGCCGAGCGGAGCGTCGCTCGCGCACCAGATGGCCTCACGCGCTCGGACGGCGCCGGCCGGGTCCGGACCGAACAGATCGAGGGCATCCGCCGCCCGCTGGCGCACGATCCAGGTCTCGGCCTCGACGTCGTCCGCGGCGCCGCCGATGACGGCCGCGGCAATGAGCAGGTCCTCGATCTGGGCCCGGATCCCGCCGACGCCGCCCGCGACCGAAACGATCGGCGCCGTCATCAGCTCGACCGCACCGCGGCCGCGTGGGCGCGGGTCGTGATCGCGGCATCGTCGAGGCCGAGTCGCGGCGCGCAGGAACTGCTGCGCCAGCTCGTCCGCCTTCGTTCGAAACGCCGACGCGGCCGACGACTGCCACTGCGCGTTCTCGGCGGCGGCCAGCGAGTGTGGGGCGCGGGCTCGCACGGTCTCGGCCGACCGGCGAGGTCGACGGCCGACGAGTCGATGGCACTGGTGTCGGGCGGGCCGACCGATCGACCCAACGGGCCGGACGACGCTGACGGTGGGGGCGGGGCGGCTGGCATGCCCTCCACGCTTGGCGGCGCCGGACCTGACCGACCATCGCGTTCGGAATCTGTGGACAACGAGCGGCTTTTCCACAGGCGCGGCAACGTGCGGTGGCCGAGTAGGGCGTGGTTGAATCACACCGATGGGATTTGGTTCGGCCGCTCACGGGATTCGAAGCCCGACCTTCGAGTGGACTACGGTGACGACACATCGGTCGGCTCTAGACACGATGGAGCACGACGCGGCATGGAATCGGCGCACGCTGCCGCGGCCGACGCCGACGATGACGCTGCTCGACGGGCTGACCCGCCGCGACCGCGAGATCCTCGCCTTCGAGCGGCAGTGGTGGAAGTACGCCGGCGCCAAGGAGCAGGCGATCCGCGAGCTGTTCGACATGTCCGCGACCCGGTACTACCAGGTCTCAACGCGCTGATCGACACCCCGGCGGCGCTGGCCGCCGACCCGATGCTGGTCAAGCGGCTGCGCCGCCTGCGGGCCAGCCGCCAGCGCCAGCGGTCGGCCCGCCGGCTCGGCATCGAGGTCTGATCGCTCGTCTCGATGCGCTCATCTCAGCGCCGCTCGCCCGCCTGGCGGCGTCGAGCGCGATCGCGTAGCCGGGCTCTGCTGCTCGCCGCTCTCGGCGTCGCTCGTCCTCGTCGTCGCCCTGCATCGGCGTTGCGTCAGCCGCAGGGCCGGACGGCAGCCAGGCGTCGCGACACCACCACGGCGACCGTCGACCGCCGGTGACTCCGGCGTGGCCAGCGACGCCGAGCTCGACCAGTCGGCACGCTCGTCGGCTTCGCCGACGCCGAGCACGCCTCGACCTCGACGTCGTCCGCGCGGCGTCCACGACCGCGCCCGCGACCGGCCTACCGGCGCCAAGGCCGTGCCGCTGGTCGTCCTCAACAACACGACCACGAGCGGCCTGGCCACGACCGCCGCGGCCGCTTCGAGGCCGGCGGCTGGACGGTCACCAGCACCGGCAACCTCGTCAACAACATCGTCTCGACCTGCGCCTACTACGACCCGACCGATCGCCGGCGCGCAGGCCGCCGCCGAGGCGCTGCAGGCGCAGTTCCCGGCCATCAAGCGGGTCGAGCCGAAGTTCGCCCGGCTGCCGGCCGGGCCGATCGTCGTGGTCCTGACCGCCGACTACAGCTGAACTGATCGCATCGACGCGCACTATGTCAGATGATGGGTCACACAACTGAATAGCAACCCTCATCCAGAGGGGCAGAGGGACCGGCCCGTTGAAGCCCCGGCAACCACTCGAAGACTCGCTGACGTCGACGCGAGGCCGCGAGGCCGCCGAGCAGGTGCCAACTCCGGCCCCGGCGACGACGATCACCGGGGGAAGATGAGGAGAAAGGCCTCGCTATGACCTGCTGTTCTCGACCGCCCGCCCGGCGTCGCCCGCATCCGCGCTCGTCTGTCGCAACTGCGGCGCCAACTTCCCGCTCGGCGCCCAGCACGCCTGCTTCGAGTGTTTCGGCCCGCTCGAGATCGGCTACGACCCGGTCGCGCTGGCCCGCGTCACCCGCGCCGAGATCGAGGCCGGCCCGCACTCGCTCTGGCGCTACGCCGGGCTGCTGCCCGTCGGCCAGAGACCCGAGACGCGGGTCGATTCCGGCACCGGCATGACCCCGCTCATCCGCGCCGACCGCCTCGGCCGACGAGCTCGGCTTCACCGCCCCGCTCTGGGTCAAGGACGACTCGGCCAACCCGACCCACTCGTTCAAGGACCGGGTCGTCTCGGTGGCGATCACCGCCGCCCGCGAACTCGGCTTCGACCGCATCGCCTGCGCCTCCACCGGCAACCTGGCCAACTCCGTCGCCGCGCACGCCGCCCGCATCGGCATGCCGTCGATCGTGTTCATCCCGTCCGACCTCGAGCCGGCCAAGATCGTCCAGACCGCGATCTACGGCGGCACGCTCGTCGGCGTCGAGGGCTCCTACGACGACGTCAACCGGCTGTGCAGCGAGCTGTCCGAGACCGACGAGTTCGAGTCGACCGGCTTCGTCAACGTCAACGTCCGTCCGTACTACGCCGAGGGCTCCAAGACGCTCGGCTTCGAGGTCGCCGAGCAGCTCGGCTGGCGGATGCCCGGCGCAGGTCGTCGCGCCGATGGCGTCGGGCTCGCTGCTGACCAAGGTCCACAAGGCGTTCAAGGAGCTGCGCGGCGCCGGCCTGGTCGACGCCGTCCGACGTGGAAGGTCTTCGGCGCGCAGTCGGCCGGCTGCTCGCCGATCGCGACGGCGTTCGACAACGGCTGGGACGTCGTGCAGCCGGTGAAGCCGACCGGCATCGCCAAGTCGCTCAACATCGGCAATCCCGGCCGACGGTCCGTACGCGCTCGACGTCGTCCGCACGACCGGCGGCGCGATGGCCGCGGTCGACGACGACGAGATCCGCGAGGGCATCCGACTGCTGGCCCGCACGACCGGCGTCTTCGCCGAGACCGCCGGCGGCGTGACCATCGCCGTGCTGAAGAAGCTGGTCGAGCCGGGCAGCTGGACACCGACGTCGAGACGGTCGTCTACAACACCGGCGACGGCCTCAAGACCCTGGACGCGGTCGCCGAAGACGCGCAGCCGACGGCGATCATCCCGCCGACCCTGAAGGGCATGCGCGAGGCCGGCCTGCTCTGAGCAGCGCTCGCGCGGCCACGCTGAGTACCGACTTTTTCGCGAATCGTATATCTGTTCGGAACCCGCCCAAGTGGATCTAGCCCTTTGTGCGCGGGGGGTGTAGCGTCTGCGACGGTCGAGTTACGAGGTTTTCGACCAGGCGCGGTACCACGTGCGCGTCCGGTACTCCGGACGATCATGTGCACCAGGCAAGCGGGACCAAAGAACGAAGACCCCGGCCCACGAAGTGTGGGTGCCGGACTGGCCCCGAGCAAGGAGTGCACGTGGCACAGGGCACCGTGAAGTGGTTCAACAACGAGAAGGGCTACGGCTTCATCGCCGTAGACGGCGGCCAGGACGTCTTCGTCCACTACTCCGCCATCCAGTCCGACGGGTACCGCTCGCTCGACGAGGGTCAGCGGGTGGAGTTCGAGGTCGCCCAGGGCCCGAAGGGCCCGCAGGCGGACGCGCGTCCGCGTCGTCAGCTAGTCGAAACCACTCGAGCCACACAACGGCCCGGCCCCGCACTCCGCGGGACCGGGCCGCTGGCTTTCCGGACCCGCGCCGCGTCGGGAATCATTCGCCGCGGCGCGCGCGTTGGAACGGACGTGGCTGATGTTGCGCGCTTCGGCGCTGTCCTGCAGATGACGGCCGCGCCCGGCCGGCGCGACGAGCTGCTCCGGGTGCTCGGCAACTACGCCAACACGCTGGACGGTGAACCGGGCACGACGCTGTTCGCCGCGCGGCCGACGCCGAACGACGACGACATGGTCTGGGTCTGGGAGGAGTTCGCCGAGCGGCGAGGCCGTCCAGCGAGCACTTCCAGCACGACTTCTTCCGCGCGCTGCAGCTGGAACTCGCCGACCTGCTCGCCGAGCCCGGCCGCCGTCCGCCCGCTCGCCCCGTTCGTCCGGCGCGTGAATCCGGGCGTCACCGCCGAATAGCCGCCGCTCCGGCCGCCCGCCGCGAGCTTGCACTCTCCCGGGTGAGTGCTAAACCTGAACTGGCACTCGGCTGAGCCGAGTGCCAATCGCACGGCCTCGATGAGGTCGACCGGGATCCCCGGCCGGCCGTCCGTCGCGGGCATCGCCGGCCGGGTCAGAACCACAGCCGTCAACAAGTAGAGGACGACATCGAATGGCCAAGTTGATCGCGTTCGACGAAGAGGCCCGCCGCGGCCTCGAGCGCGGCATGAACACCCTCGCCGACGCCGTCAAGGTGACGCTCGGCCCGAAGGGCCGCAACGTCGTGCTGGAGAAGAAGTGGGGCGCCCCCACGATCACCAACGACGGTGTCAGCATCGCCAAGGAGATCGAGCTCGAGGACCCGTGCGAGAAGATCGGCGCCGAGCTGGTCAAGGAGGTCGCCAAGAAGACCGACGACGTCGCCGGTGACGGCACGACCACCGCCACCGTCCTCGCCCAGGCGCTGGTCCGCGAGGGCCTGCGCAACGTCGCCGCCGGCGCGAACCCGATGGCGCTCAAGCGCGGCATCGAGGCGGCCGTCGCGTCGGTGTCCGAGGTGCTGGGCAACGCAGGCCAAGGACGTCGAGACCAAGGAGCAGATCGCCGCGACCGCGTCGATCTCCGCCGCCGACACCACCGTCGGCGAGCTCATCGCCGAGGCGATGGACAAGGTCGGCAAGGAAGGCGTCATCACCGTCGAGGAGAGCAACACCTTCGGCCTCGAGCTCGAGCTCACCGAGGGCATGCGCTTCGACAAGGGTCACCTGTCGGCGTACTTCGTGACCGACGCCGAGCGCATGGAGGCCGTCCTCGACGACCCGTACATCCTCATCGTCGAGTCCAAGATCTCGAACGTCAAGGACCTGCTGCCGCTGCTCGAGAAGGTCATGCAGACCGGCAAGCCGCTCGCGATCATCGCCGAGGACGTCGAGGGCGAGGCCCTGGCCACCCTGGTCGTCAACAAGATCCGCGGCACGTTCAAGTCCGTCGCCGTCAAGGCGCCGGGCTTCGGCGACCGCCGCAAGGCGATGCTCGCCGACATCGCGATCCTGACCGGTGGTCAGGTCATCAGCGAGACCGTCGGCCTCAAGCTCGAGAACGCCGGCCTCGAACTGCTCGGCCGGGCCCGCAAGTTCGTCGTCACCAAGGACGAGACGACGATCGTCGAGGGTGCCGGTGACGCCGACCAGATCCAGGGTCGCGTCAACCAGATCCGCGCCGAGATCGAGAAGAGCGACTCCGACTACGACCGCGAGAAGCTGCAGGAGCGGCTGGCCAAGCTCGCCGGCGGCGTTGCGGTCATCAAGGTCGGCGCGGCCACCGAGGTCGAGCTCAAGGAGCGCAAGCACCGCATCGAGGACGCCGTTCGCAACGCGAAGGCGGCCGTCGAAGAGGGCCTGCTCCCCGGTGGTGGCGTGGCTCTGGCCAACGCCGTCGGCACCGCGTTCGACAAGCTCGACCTCACCGGTGACGAGGCGACCGGCGCGAACATCGTTCGCGTCGCGCTCACCGCGCCGCTCAAGCAGATCGCGATCAACGCCGGCCTCGAGGGCGGCGTCGTCGCGGAGAAGGTCAACTCGCTGCCCGCGGGTCACGGCCTCAACGCCGCGACCGGCGAGTACGTCGACATGTTCGCGGCCGGCATCGTCGAGCCCGCGAAGGTGACGCGCTCGGCGCTGCAGAACGCCGCGTCGATCGCGGCGCTGTTCCTCACCACCGAGGCCGTCGTCGCCGACAAGCCGGAGAAGGCTCGGCTCCGGCCGGCGGCATGCCCGGCGGCGGAGACATGGACTTCTGATCGCATGATCGGCTGAGTCCAGCCAGCACTACCGCGAGGGCGGTCCCGGTTCGCCGGGGCCGCCCTCGTCCTATGCGTGGATACCGCAGGTCCGGCTGGGCAAACCGGCTCAGTTGGTCGGCTGGACGTCCCGCGCGTGGTGGACGAGGTCGTGCAGGAAGTACCGGGCGAGAGAATCCACCGTGAACAGCGAGCCGTTCGAGCGACGGCCGGGGCGCTGCCACTGATCCGCACCGATCTGCTCCAGCGCTTCGGCCATCGTCTCGGCGGCTTCGGTGAGCTCGTCGGCGACAGTCGCCGGATCCTGCGTCCAATACCGCTCTTCGAGCGCGGTCGCGTCCTGATCCCAGTTCGCGAACAGCGGATCGTCCTCGTCGAGCATCAGATGCAGGCGGCCGACGAAGACCCGGCACACATCCCGACAGTGGCAGCCGTACTCGAGCGGCGACCAGATGTCGGGGGCCGGTCGTCGGCGGCGTCGGGCGGTGCAGGGCGGCGGCGAGCTGCGCGGCCGTCGACCGGGTCAGCTCGGCGACCTCGGCCGCCTTGATCGCCGCCGCGTCGTAGCCGCACTCGGTGCACGGGTCGTCGAGGACGACGGTCCAGTCCTTGTCGTCGGCGGGTGGGGCCAGGGGCTCAGTCACGGTCGCGACGCTACCGGCCGCGTTGTCGGGCAGCGACAGAATTCCGGAGCCTGCGCAGATCGCCCGACGGGGTCGATCAGGCGAACGGCCCGTCGAGCGCGGCCCACTGCAGCAGCATGATCGTCTTCCCGTCGACGATCGACCCGTCCCTGATCATCGCGAGGGCGCGAGTGCACGGAACCTCGATCGGCTGTAGTCGCTCGGTCGGGCGATGCCCATCACACCTCCTTTGGGAGGTGTGAGAATCCCGGCCTTCCTGGGCATGATCAACTCAAGAGCGCGATCTCGCCTCACGGGTGTTCACGAAGGCAGGCAGTAGGAATGACCAGCGTTGCTCGCACGTTCACCGTCGATCCGGCACGGGACGTCGTCGTCGACTACCTCAAGGACTTCGGCAACGCCGAGGAATGGGACCCCGGCACCCAGTCCTGTACCCGCGAGGGCGCAGGACCGATCGAGGTGGGCGCCACCGTGGCACAACGTCTCGAAGATCTTCGGCGTGACCGCCAAGCTGACCTACACCCTCGATCGAGCTGACCCACCGCAAGCTGGTGTTCGTCGGGGAGAACGAGAACTCGAAGTCGACCGACACCATCACGGTCGACGCGTCCGGTGCGGGTTCGGTGCTCACCTACCACGCCGATCTGGAGATGAAGGGCGCGGCCAAGCTCATCAGCCCCGCGATGAAGTTGGTGTTCGAGAAGCTCGCCAACGACACCGAGAAGCAGATGACGTCGGTCCTCAACCGCCTCACCCGATAGCGAAGTTCGTCACTCCGAGCGAGATACCCCATCGATCGGAGTTACCTTGAGGGCGGTCGACAGTTGCCCGACCGACCCCCTTGAATTTGCTCAAAGGTGAGCGCGCAACCGGGAGACCCCACGGAAGCCGCCGATGCATACCGACGAATATCTGAACGAGCTCTACGGATCAGCTGAAGATCCCTGGCACATGCGCAGTGGTTGGCTGGCCCAACGCAAGCGGGATCTGTTGCTCGCGAGCCTGCCGAACGCGCGGTACGAGAATGCCTTCGAGCCAGGTTGTTCCCATGGTGAATTGACCGTCGACTTGGCGCGCCGCACGGAGCGACTGCTCGCGGTCGATGCTTACTCCGACGCGGTCGTCGCCGCTCATGAGCGCACCAGCCACCTGTCGAATGTGACTATCGAATACCGCCTCCTTCCCGAGCAGTGGCCGGTCGGGCAGTCATTCGATCTGATCGTCCTGAACGAGATCGGCGCCATGTCCTCCAGCCACGACTGGGTCGCTTTGGCCGAGTCCGTGCGCGCGTCCGTGACCCATGACGCGACGGTCGTCGCCTGCCACTGGCGAGGCGATTTTCCCGGTCGGACGCTCGAGCTCGAGACGCTGCACGGAGTGCTGAACAGCATGCTGGCCCTGCCGCGCCAGACGCACGTCGAAGACACCGACTTCACGATCGCGGTGTGGACGACCCGCCCGCGGTGAGCGCGGCCGATTCGATCAGAGCTCGACCTGTGTCCCCATGATCACCGTTTGGTCCTCAGGCAACCCGAAGTAGATGGACGGGTTGGCGGCATTGCGGGCCATCACGATGAACAACGTCTTGCGCCAGCGCGCCATCGTCCGTTTCCGCCCGGCGCGCAGCGTCGCGCGCGACAGGAAGTACGACACCTTCGCCGCGTCGAAGCGACCCTCGGTGAGTTCGTCGCGATGCTGGGTCAACGCCAGCGGGATATCGGGACGATCGAAGAAGCCGTACCGGAGGGTGACGTGGACGATGCCGTCGGCGGAGTGGCCGAGCGGGTCGATGATCACTTGATCCTCACTCCCGACGTGGGGGATCGTGAGCGGTTCGGCCGAGAAGATCACGACGTGCTCGTGCAGCACGCCGTTGTGATCGAGGTTGGCGCGCAGGGCGAGAGGCGTCGTGTCCTTCGTCGGATGTGGGAACACCGCCGTTCCAGGGACACGGGGAAATTCCTTGCGCTGTACCTTGTCGACGAAGTCCTGCAGCGAACCTTCCTTGTCGATGCGGTTGGACGTGATGACGTCGCGCCCGCGCCGCCATGTCGACATCGCGGTGAACACCAGGGCCGCGATGAGCAGCGGCAGCCAACCCCCGTGCGCGATCTTGCTGAGGTTGGCGGTGAAGAAGGTCAGCTCGACGAGGCCGAAGAAGACCGCGATCAGGACGAGCTTCCAGGTCTGCCACTTCCAGCACAGCCGCGCGACCAGCATGGTGAGGATCGTGTCGACGAGCAGCGCCCCGGTGACCGAGACGCCGTAGGCCGTGGCCAATCGCGACGAGCTGCGGAAGGCCAGCATGACGGTCAGGACCCCGACGAACAGGGCCATGTTGACGACCGGCAGGTAGACCTGACCGGCGGACTCGCGGGATGTCTGCCGGACGGTCAGCGGCGGCAGCAAGCCGAGCTGACTGGCCTGCCGCGAGACCGAGAAGGCGCCGGAGATCACGGCCTGTGACGCGATGACAGTGGCGACGGTGGCCAGGACGACCATCGGAATCCGCGCCCAACTCGGGAGCAGCAGGAAGAACGGGTTCGTCACATCGGCGGGGTGATGCAGGATCAGCGCCGACTGCCCGAGGTACTGCAGCATCAAAGCGGGGAAGACGATCCCGAACCAGGCGCGACGAATCGGTGGACGCCCGAAGTGACCCATGTCGGCGTAGAGCGCCTCGGCGCCGGTGATACACAGGACGATCGCCCCCATGGCGATAAAGGTGGTGTACGGATGGGCGACGACGAACCGGGCGGCGTACGTCGGTGACAGAGCCCGCAGGACGCCCGGTCGCTGGGCGATCTCGCGGATCCCCGAGAGCGCGAGCACGGCGAACCACAACACCATGACCGGACCGAACAGACTGCCGACCTTGCCGGTGCCGAATCGCTGCGCGGCGAACAGGATGACGAGGATCGCCGCGGCGATCGGGAGGACGAGCTTGTGCAGGCTCGGCTCGACGACCGTCACGCCTTCGACGGCCGACAGCACCGAGATGGCCGGTGTGATCACCGAGTCGCCGTAGAACAGGCTCGCGCCGACGATCGCGAGCATCACCGCCACCGTCGCGGTGCGGCCGCCGCGTTCGGCGACGGCGCGCTTGATCAGACCGGCCAGCGCCATCACGCCGCCCTCGCCGTGGTTGTCGGCGCGCATGACGATGGTCAGGTACTTGATCGAAACGATCAGCGTCACCGACCAGAACACCATCGACATGACGCCGTAGACATCGCTCGGCGTCGGCTTCACGACGCCGTGGTCGATCGAGAAGACGGTCTGCAGTCCGTACAGCGGGCTCGTCCCGATGTCACCGAACACCACGCCCAGCGCGGCCAGCGTGATGCCCGCCTTCAGCGACGGCCGCGGACGCAGGCGCTGGACCGCCCCGTCTCTGTCGGCCTCGGCGTCGGGGCCCGCATTCGTCGTTACCGAGTCGTCCATGCCGACATCCTGTCGCACCGACCTGAGCCGGGTGCGGATGCCGCCCGGTGTGGTCCGCCTACCAGGGCACGGTCCCGGCCGCCTCGACGAACGTGCCGGTCGGTCCGTCCGGGCCGGTGGTGGCCATCCGGACGATGATCTCGGCACCCTCTTCGACCGTCCAGCCCTTTGCTGCGGCGCCCGGGACGAACTCGGTTGCGGTCAGGCCCGGGGTGACGGCGTTGACCCGCCAGCGCGGAAACGCCTTGGCGTACTGGATGGTCAGCATGTTCAGCGCCGACTTCGACATCGGATACGCGAGGAGCGTCCACGCGAAGGCGGGGTCCGAGTTGCGAGTGAGCGAACCGACGGCGCTGCTGACGTCCACGACCACCGGCGCCCCGCTCGCCTCGAGCAGCGGGGTGAAGGCCTTCAACACCCGGAAGGCGCCGTACACGTTGGTCTCGAAGACGTGCCGAATGTCGTCGAGCGTCTGCTCGGCCGGCGGACGTTGCTGGCCGGCGATCCCGGCGTTGTTGACGAGGACGTCCAGGTGACCGACCTCGGAGCGCACCTGTTCGACGGCCGCGTCGACGGACTGGTCGGAGGTCACGTCCAGGGGCAGCAGGCGGGCGCCCAGCGCGTCGGCGACGGATCGTCCCGCAGCGCCGTCGCGGGCACCGACGTACACGTCGTGCCCGAGTTCGACGAGGCGGCGGGCGGTTTCGCGGCCGAGCCCACGGGTGGCGCCGGTGATGAGGGTCGTGGTCACGCGTCCAGCTAAGCACCCAGCAGAATGCGGCGGTGACGGAGTCGGCCCAGATCTTGATTGATTCCAGAAAATGGACGAGACTCGGGTACGTGCCCACCGCGTCGGACTACGAGCGACTGTTGCGCGCGGCCGCCCTGCGGGTGACCCGTCCGCGGGTGGCGGTGCTGGCCGCGGTTACGACCACACCGCACGCCGACACCGACTCGATCATCGGGGCGGTTCGGCACGAGCTCGGCGACGTGTCCCACCAGGCCGTCTACGACGTGCTGCGGGCGCTGACCGATCGCGGGTCTGGTGCGCCGCATCCAGCCGGCCGGCTCGGTGGCCCGCTACGAGTCGCGCGTCGGCGACAACCATCACCACGTCGTCTGCCGTCGTGCGGCGCGATCGCCGACGTCGACTGCGCGGTCGGCGCCACGCCCTGCCTGACCGCGTCCGACGACCACGGCTTCGCGATCGACGAGGCCGAGGTCATCTACTGGGGCCTGTGCCCCGACTGCTCTGTCCGCACCGAACAGTCCCTGAGCACAGTCACTGATCCGGAAAGGATTCGCCATGTCTGACCGTCCCGACGCCGTAGTCGGCGAGATGAACGAGGAGAGCGAAGGCGGCAATGCCCGGTTCTGACGGGCGCCCGCAAGCACCCGACCGAGGGCGCGCGGCAACCGCGACTGGTGGCCCAACCAGCTCAACCTGAAGATCCTGCGCAAGCACCCGGCCGTCGCCAACCCGATGGGCGAGGACTTCGACTACGCCGCGGCGTTCAACAGCCTCGACCTCGACGCGCTGCGCAGCGACATCGACGCGGTGCATGACGACCTCGCAGGACTGGTGGCCGGCCGACTTCGGCCACTACGGCCCGCTCTTCATCCGGATGGCCTGGCACAGCGCGGGCACCTACCGCATCAACGACGGCCGCGGCGGCGCCGGCGCCGGCATGCAGCGCTTCGCGCCGCTGAACAGCTGGCCCGACAACGGCAACCTCGACAAGGCCCGCCGGCTGCTCTGGCCGGTCAAGCAGAAGTACGGCCGCACGATCTCGTGGGCCGACCTGATGGTCTTCGCCGGCAACTGCGCGCTGGAGTCGATGGGCTTCAAGACCTTCGGCTTCGCCGGCGGCCGCGCGGACGTCTGGGAGCCGGACGAGGACGTCTACTGGGGCCCGGAGGACACCTGGCTCGGCGACGAGCGCTACACCGGCGACCGCGAGCTCGAGAAGCCGCTGGCCGCCGTCCAGATGGGCCTGATCTACGTCAACCCGGAAGGCCCGAACGGCGTCCCCGACCCGCTGGCCTCGGCCCGCGACATCCGCGAGACGTTCCGCCGGATGGCGATGAACGACGAAGAGACCGTCGCGCTGATCGCCGGCGGCCACACGTTCGGCAAGACGCACGGCGCGGCCGACCCGGAGCAGTACGTCGGCCCCGAGCCCGAGGGCGCGCCGCTCGAGGAGCAGGGCCTGGGCTGGAAGAACACCTTCGGCAGCGGCAAGGGTCGCGACGCGATCACCAGCGGCATCGAGGTCACCTGGACGGCCACGCCGACCCAGTGGGACAACAGCTTCTTCGAGAACCTGTTCGGCTACGAGTGGGAGCTGACCAAGAGCCCGGCCGGGCGCCAACCAGTGGCAGCCGAAGGACGGCGCCGGCGCCGACACCGTGCCCGACCCGCGAGGACCGTCGCAGAATCGCGTCGCCGACGATGCTGACCACCGACCTCGCGCTGCGCTTCGACCCGATCTACGAGCCGATCTCGCGGCGCTTCCTCGAGCACCCGGACCAGTTCGCCGACGCGTTCGCCCGGGCCTGGTTCAAGCTGACCCACCGCGACATGGGCCCGATCGAGCGCTACCTCGGCCCGCTGGTGCCGCAGGAGACGCTGATCTGGCAGGACCCGATCCCGGCGGTCGACCCACGAGCTGGTCGACGCCGAGCGACATCGCCGCGCTGAAGGCGCAGATCCTCGCCTCGGGCCTGTCGGTCGTCGCAGCTGGTCTCGACCGCGTGGGCGTCGGCCTCGACGTTCCGCGGCAGCGACAAGCGCGGCGGCGCGAACGGCGCGCGCATCCGGCTCGAGCCGCAGAGCGGCTGGGAGGTCAACAACCCGGACGAGCTGGCGACCGTGCTGCGCACGCTCGAGGGGATCCAGGCAGTCGTTCAACAGCGCGCAGACCGGCGGCAAGCAGATCTCGCTGGCCGACCTGATCGTGCTCGGCGGCGGCGCGGCGGTCGAGCAGGCGGCCAAGAACGCCGGCCACGACGTCACGGTGCCGTTCACGCCGGGCCGCGACGGACGCGTCGCAGGAGCAGACCGACGTCGAGTCGTTCGCCGCGCTCGAGCCGACGGCGCGACGGGTTCCGCAACTACCTCGGCAAGGGCCACCGGCTGCCGGCCGAGTACCTGCTGATCGACCGGGCGAACCTGCTGACCCTGAGCGCGCCCGAGATGACCGTGCTGGTCGGCGGTCTGCGGGTGCTCGGCGCGAACTACCAGCAGTCGCCGCTCGGCGTGCTCACCTCGACGCCCGGGACGCTGACCAACGACTTCTTCGTCAACCTGCTCGACCTGGGCACGACGTGGACGCCGACGTCGGCGGATGCCGAGACGTTCGAGGGTCGCGACGCGCTCCGGCGCGGTCAAGTGGACGGGCAGCCGGGTCGACCTCGTCTTCGGCTCGAACTCCGAGCTGCGGGCGATCGCCGAGGTCTACGCCAGCGACGACGCGCAGGACGAAGTTCGTGCGCGACTTCGTCGCCGCGTGGGACAAGGTCATGAACCTCGACCGGTTCGACGTCGCGTAGTCAGCCGAGTCATGGCGCTGAATCCCGACGAGTTCTACGAGCACGCGCTGGCGGCCGCCGACGACGAGCGTCGGCTGCCGCTGTCGCGGATGACCGGGTGGGACATCAGCCCGTTCGAGGCGGACGGCCTGACGGTCGCGCAGCTGCGGCCACCGGTGCTGCCGGAACCGGCCGCGGCACGGCGAGGACCCCGCCGACTGCGGGTCCTGCCGCCGTCGGGACGAGGGCATCTGGTTCGACGACCACTGGCGGCTGACGCCGCATGCGGCGGCGTCGGCGTGCCGCTGATCCTGATGCTGCATCCGCGCGATCACCACGACCTGGCCGACCTGCCCGACGAGCTGGCCGCCGAGATGGGCGTGCTGACCACCCACCTCGCACGGCACATCGAGGCCCTGCCGCACATCAGCCGCGGCCACGTCTACCGGATCGGCGACGGCGGCGCGCACCTGCACGTCTGGTTCTTCGCCCGTCCCGAGGGCCAGGCTCAGCTGTACGGATCGTGGCTGGTCGTCTGGGACGACCTGCTGCCGGAGTACCCCGAGGCAATCGCCGACGGGGATGCCGCCCGGGTGGCCGATGCGCTGATCGGTTCCTACGGCGGTCGACGCACACCAGCCTAGGGGAGCGCATGCACGTCGGCATCGACAGCTTCGTTTCGGCGGTCACCGATCCGTCGACGGAGCGGGTGATCGGTCCCGTCGAGCGCATCGAGCACCTGCTCGAAGAGATCGAACTGGCCGACGCGAGCGGCCTGTACTCGTTCGGGATCGGTGAGCACCATCGCGAGGAGTTCTACGACTCGGCACCGCCGGTGATCCTCGCGGCGGCGGCGGCTCGCACGACGCGCATCCGGCTCGGCAGTGCGGTGACGGTGCTGAGCGCCGCGGATCCGGTTCGGGTGTTCCAGCAGTTCGCGACGCTCGACCTGATCGCCAAGGGCCGGATCGACCTGATCGTCGGGCGCGGTTCGTTCACCGAGGCGTTCCCGCTGTTCGGGCTGGATCTCGCCGACTACGACACGCTCTTCGCCGAGAAACTCGATCTGTTGCTGAAGATTCGGGATTCCGCCCAGGTGACGTGGTCGGGGCAGCACCGGCCCCCGCTGACCGGTCAGGGCGTGTATCCGCGTCCGGCACAGGATCCGTTGCCGATCTGGGTCGGCGTCGGCGGCACGCCCGAGTCGTTCGTCCGCGCCGGGCTGCTCGGGTTGCCGTTGATGGTCGCCATCATCGGCGGCGAGCCGCGGCGGTTCGCGCCGCTCGTCGACCTCTATCGCCGAGCCGGCGCGCAGGCCGGTCACGCCCCGCGGATCTGAAGGTCGGGTTGCACGTCTTCGGCTACGTCGGCGACAGCGTGCGGTCGGCGTCCGACACCATCTACCCGGGCTGGCATCAGATGTTCACGCCGGCGTCGCGCGAGCGCGGCTTCCCGCCGCCGACACGCGCGCAGTTCGACGCGACGAGCGGTCCGGACGGCGCGTTCTTCATGGGTGACCCCGACACCGTCGCCACCAAGCTGCGGCGGGTTGCCGATCAGCTCGGCGGAATCGACCGCGTGTCGTTGCAGATGACGAATCCCCGCCTTGCGCACGGTGACCTCCTGCGCGGCATCGAGCTGCTCGGGACGGCGGTCGCTCCCCTGGTCGCCGACAGCTGAATCCCGGTCGCGGGCGGCCGTAGGGTGATTCCCATGCCGGACTCCGTGCCCCGTCCCGAACCGTTCACGCTGCGGACGGCACCTGCGGTCATGGACGACCTGCGCGCGCGCCTGCGGGCGACCCGGTGGCCGGATGCGCCGGAGGACGCGGGCTGGTCGTACGGCGCCGACGTCGACTACTTGCGCGAACTGGTGGTCGTACTGGGCCGAGGAGTTCGACTGGCCGGCGCAGGAGGCGCGTCTGGGCCGGCTCCCGCACTTTCGGGTGCCGCTCGGTGGACTCGGGATCCACTACGTCCATGCGCGCGCGGTGGGATCTGCCCGAGTCGGCTCTGCCGATCGTCCTGACGCATGGCTGGCCGGACTCGTTCTGGCGCTACACAAAGGTGATTGAGCTGCTCACCGACCCGGGCGCGCACGGGGCCGACCCGGCCGACGCGTTCGACGTCGTCGTGCCGGACCTGCCCGGCTTCGGCTACTCCGACCGGCCCGTCGACGCACCGCTCGACTCGATCGCGGTGGCCGGGCTGTGGGCCGAGCTCATGACCATCCTCGGATATCGCCGCTTCGGGGCGGCCGGCGGCGACCTCGGCAGTCACGTGAGTCGCTACCTGGCGCTCGATCACAGCGATCGCGTCGTCGCCGTCCATCGCACCGACGCCGGTCTGCCGCTCTTCGCCGGCGACCCGGCCGAACTCGCGCCGGACGAGCGGGAGTGGATCGCGAGCGCGCAGACGTGGGGCGCGTCTGAAGGGGCGTATGCCGCGATGCAGCGGACCAAGCCGCAGACCGCCGCGGTCGGCCTGACCGATTCGCCGGCCGGGTTGGCCGCCTGGATCGTTGAGAAGTTCCAGTCCTGGAGCGGCTGCGGTGGGGAGATCGAGAATTCCTTCACGAAGGACGAGCTCCTGACCAACGTCATGATCTATTGGCTGACCGCGACGATCGGTTCCTCGATGCGCATGTACCGAGCGAACGCCGCCATCGCGCCCGCACAACTTGCGCGGCGGGTCGACGTGCCGTCCGGGTTTGCGATCTTCGCCGGTGACGTCGTCCGGCCGCCGCGCACCTGGCTCGAGCGCACCGCGAACGTCGTCCGCGCGACCGAGCCGCCCCGGGGCGGGCACTTCGCGGCGTTCGAGGAGCCCGAGCTCTACGCCCACGAACTCCGGGAGTTCTTCCGCCCCTACCGAGTCGTGGCGACGAGTCCGTCGCGTTGACCTTTGACGTGGCAGGTCTAGGCAATCGTCGCGGCGACCGTCGCCGCCAATTCCCAGACCTCGTCACGGGCCGCGCGGTCGGGCGCGCCTGTGACCGTCACGGAGTCGTGCACGCGTTCCCACCCGAGGCCCTTAGCGATGGACTCGACGGCGCGAATCGCCCCCGTCGTGTCGAGATTGCCGTGCACGTACAGGCCATACGGCGCACCCACTTTCGCCGTCAGACACGGGTAGTACACCGAGTCGAAGAACACCTTGAGCGCGCCGCTCATGTAGCCGATGTTCGCCGGCGTTCCGAGCAGGAACCCGTCGGCGGAGAGGACGTCGGACACCGTCGCACCCAGCGCCGCCCGGACGATGGTCGTGACATCCGCGAGTCCGTCTGCCTTGGTCCCCTCGATCGCCGCCTCGAGCAGTTCCTGCGTGGCGGGCGACGGGGTGTGGTGGACGATCAACAATGTCGGCACGCGTCCAGTATCCAAGGGGGGACGAGCGATGGAACCTAGTGAGGCGACGACGGTGCCGGCGGGATCCGAGCCGCTGCCGCTGGCGCAGCTGCCCGATGGCTACGCACGGCTGGCATTGATCGCTGACGTCCACGGAAACGCGCCCGCGCTCACGGCCTGCCTGGTAGACGTCGAACGGGTCGGCGTCGATGCGGTGGTCTTTCTCGGTTGCCTGACGTGGGGGCCGGAACCGCGGGCGGTGGTCGAACTCGCTCGGTCGGTGGCGCGGCCGACGTACTTCCTGCGCGGCAACGGGGAACGAGCCGTTCTCGAACTGGCCGAGGGGCGGCGGGCGGCCGGAGCCACGATCGACGAATGGATGGTCCAGGCACACGGCTCGGCGTTGTTGAGCTCGCTCGCCGAGTGGCCGGGCAGTGTCACCGTTGCACTCGCCGACGGAGGGTCGGTTCGGCTGTGCCACGGCAGTCCGCGCAGCGACATCGAGCTGTTCACGCCGCAGACGGCGGCGGCCCGGATCGAGCAGGCCTGCGCCGGCCTCGACGAGCGGACGATCGCCCACGGGCACACGCACCTGCAGTACCACCGGCGCGTCGCCGGGCGCACCGTCATCGGCGTCGGCAGTGTCGGACTTCCTTATGGTGGCGAGGGATTCGGCGCCCGTTGGACGTTGCTCGGCCATTCGATCGATCAGCGCACCGCGCCGTACGACATCGAGTCGGCCGTCGCGCGTGCGCAGGCCGTCGGCTACCCGAGCGCGAGTCGCTACGAGCAGATGCTGCGCCACCCGCCGACCGTCGATGACATCGTGGCCGATGCCGAACCACGGTCCTTCTCCGACTGACGACGGCGCATGGGCGACGAGATCGCCGGCGCCAAGAAATAGCGCTCGATCGTCTGCGCCGTTGTCCGACCAGCGCGGCACACTCGTCGTATGAGTGACACCGCAGTCTGTGGTTGCGAGCCGGATCTCGACGAGAACAGCTTCGCGCGGACGTGCGACTACTGCGGGACGCGCTGGGCGGGCCGGCGCTGCGTGCACAGCTCGAGGCAGGACCCGTGCCCCGAATGCGACGTCGTGCCGGTGCCGCAGCTTCACTAACGTGCGCTGCAGCGCTTCAGTGCGGACCTGCGTCCTCGGCCGGATCAGCGACGGCATCGACGACGTGGAACTCGATTCGGTAGAGCAGCGTGTCGTCCGCGATCGGTCCGGCGTGGGCGGCCCGGGTGCGCAGCGTCTCGACGTCTCGTTCGCCCGATCGCCGCACGTCGTCAGCCGTGATCGCGCTGAATGGCATCAGCTCGATCGAGTCGACCTCGATCTGTCGGGCCCCGGCCGGGTAGCGACCGCCCACGCGAACCTGCATCCGGCGCCACAACCGGAAGGACACGGTGATGCGGCCGGATTCGACATCGTCACGAAGTTCCGGACTGAACTGCATACGTTCAGATTAGGACGGTCCGAGTCCCGTGCGGCGAGCCTCGCCACGGACCCAATCGGTGCCGTCCCGCCGAACCGTGCATTCCCAGCCGAGGTCGCGGAGCTCGAGTTCCAGCTGCGGCGGGTCGATGAAGTTCTTGACGATTCGGAAGGTCTGCCCGTCGTTCAACGTGCGCTCGACCACCTCCGGTTCGCCGTCGACGTACGTCTCCTTCGCTCGTTCGTCGACGTGCTCGTCGATGAACAGAACCCGACCGTCGTCCGCCAGCAGCCGGGCCAGCACCAGCCAGAACGCGGCGAACCGGCTCCGTGGAACGTGCGACAGCCACGCCGAGAAGAAGATCACGTCGAAGCGCTCGGGTGGTTCCCAGGCAAACACGTCGGCGACCTCGAAGGTGACGTTCGTCGACGTCACCCGGTTCCGTGCGAGCTGCAGGACTTCCGGCGAGGTGTCGATCGCGGTGACGGTGTCGGCCGCCTCCGCCAGCGCGCGCGTCCACAGGCCCGTCCCGCAGGCGATCTCGAGCACGAGCCCGGCGGGGCGCATGTCGGTGACGAGGCGGTCGATCCGCAGGGCGGCGGTGGCCAGGTCGCCGTAGGCCGTCACGTCGTACTCGTCGGCCCGACGACGGTAGTAGGCAACCTGCTCGGCCAGCACGTCCTCGCTCACAGCCTCATCATCGCAGCCGGGCGAACGCGTCGGGTTTGGGCAGAAGCGGACGAGGGAAAGTCGGTCTCTATGAGCGAGGACCGCAACAGCCTGAAAGAACGCCGGCCGTGACCCATCTCCAATCGCAGCAGGGTAGCGAGAGTGATGAGCGGCCCGACGAGTCGGACGATCATCGGCACGCCGCGGCCGGGACGGCGAGCGATCACGGTCTGGCGCCGGCGCACACGATCGAGGCAGCTGGTGCGGATGCGATCAGCGTCCGCGAGCTGGAAGAGCACCGACCGGCCCCGCCGGAGGAGCCGACCGCTGCCGATCAGCACTCGGGCGACGGCAACAAATGGCTCACGTTGGTCGCCGTCTGCTTGGGCACGTTCATGCTGTTGCTCGACATCACGATCGTGAACGTCGCGCTCCCCGACATCCAGAGCGCGCTGAGCACGTCCTTCTCGCAATTGCAGTGGGTCGTCGACGCGTACGCATTGACGCTCGCCGCGTTGTTGCTGACCGCGGGCAGTCTGGCCGACCTGTTCGGGCGTCGGCGGTTGTACGTGATCGGCCTCGCGGTCTTCACAGTCGCGTCGCTGCTCTGCGGGCTCGCCCAGAGCACGCTGATGCTGCAGCTGTCCCGCGGCTTGCAGGGAGTCGGCGGAGCGATCATGTTCTCGGTTTCGCTGGCCCTGTTGGCCCACGCCTTCCAGGGCAAGGACCGCGGTGTCGCGTTCGGCGTGTGGGGTGCCATCACCGGCCTCGCCGTCGCCATCGGCCCGCTGCTGGGCGGACTGCTCACGTCCGACCTGTCGTGGCGATGGATCTTCTTCGTCAATCTGCCGATCGGATTCGCGGCCGTCATCATGACGTTGACCAAGGTTGGCGAGTCTCGCAACGACCACGCCCGGCGTCCGGACTGGGCGGGTTTCGCGATCTTCACGATCGCGTTGACCAGTCTCGTGTACGGCTTGATCGAATCGAACCAGCGATCGTTCACGGATCCGTTGGTGTTGGGCTGCCTGGCTGCGGCGGCGGTGCTGCTCGTCGCGTTCGTCTTCGTCGAGGCGCGCGGCTCGTCGCCGATGTTCGACCTCTCGCTCTTCCGGCTCCCGACGTTCACCGGCGGCGCCGTCGCGGCATTCGGCATCAGCGCGTCGATCTTCTCGGTGCTGCTGTATCTCGTGCTGTATCTGCAGGACGTTCTCGGTTACAGCGCGCTCGCCACCGGTGTGCGACTGATCATCATCTCGGGCGGCATTCTGGCCACGTCGGCGATTGCGGGGCGGCTCACGTCGCATGTTCCGATCCGTTTTCTCATCGGGCCGGGTCTGATGATCATCGGCGTCGGCCTGCTGCTGATGCGGGGCCTCGACGCCTCCTCGTCCTGGACGCACCTCATCGCCGGCATGATCATCGGCGGCGCCGGCGTCGGGATGGTCAACCCGCCACTGGCGTCGACGGCCGTCGGAGTCGTCGAGCCGAAGCGGGCCGGGATGGCTTCTGGCATCAATTCGACGTTCCGCCAGGTGGGCATCGCGACCGGGATCGCCTTGCTCGGCACGCTGTTCTCGAACAAGGTGTCCAACGACGTCCACAGCGCCGCCGCGTCGACACCCGCGCTGGCCGGCCACGGCGGGCAACTCGCGAGTGCGATTCAGTCGGGCCGGGTGGGGGAACTCGTCCAGAGCCTGCCGGCGTCCGCTCGCGTGGCGGCGCACCAGGTGGCGGCAGGAGCGTTCACCGCCGCACTGGATCTGATCCTGCTGGTCGCCGCCATCATCGCGATCGTGTCCGGAGTGGTCGCGCTGGCCACCATCCGGAGCAAGGATCTGGTTCAGTCCCGACCGTCCTGACCTGGGCAGCCACCCTTTCCGAGAACCGCGTTTCAGAGGAGAAATTATGACGAAGTCGGTCGACGACGAGACCTACGGTGAGAAGGGCACCGCGGACCCGGACGAGATACGTAACGGGAATCCGGGTCGCCCGCAGTCGGATTTCGAATCGGACGAGGTCGATGCCGACATCGCGCCGGTCGAGAGCATCAACGATGCGCGGCAACCCGGCGAGGGGCCGATCCCGACGGGCGACCCGGCCCGCGGGTCACGCACTCGCGCGGAGTAATCGCGCCGCTTCCTGAGCGCCGTATCCGCTGTCGCCGGCCGCGCCGGCCAGCGCGCTGAGGACGGACCCGTAGGTCTGTTCCCAGGCGGTCGCACCGGCCGACGATCGGGTCGGTGTCGCCTCCCGCAGGTGATCGGCGACGTTGTCGAGCGTCGTCCAGAGCGTCTGCGCGTACGCGGCGGTGGCAGCCAGCCGATTGCGAAGCTCGCCCACGACAAGGGTGAGGTCCTCGACCGAGGTGGTGCCGAGCACGCTGGCTTCGGCGGCTGATTCGGTCGATCGGCTCAGCAGCTCGGGCATCGGGATGTCGCTCACGTTGGCCTCCTTCGTGGCGCGCTACGCGCGCTCCTACATGTCTATTCGTACCGGGACGAGTGCGGCCCGATCAGTACGGGCTGCGAAGGAATTCCCTTCGCAGCGCGGCGAGTGCTCGGTGATGCTGACTCTTGACCGTCCCGACCGGAATCGCGAGCAGTGCCGAGATCTGGGTGTGGTCGTGATCGAGGTAGTAATAGAGCGTCAGGATTCGATGCGCCTGTTCGCCGAGCCGCCCGAGGGCGTTGTCGAGCTGCAGCCGGGCGACCGCTGCTTCGGCTAGATCGAGATCGGCCCGGCTGGGGCCCGGAATCGCATCGTGCCGTCGATGGACCTCGGTCTTGCGGATCTCGTCGACGGCGCGCCGCCGCGCCAGCGTGTTCAGGTACGAGTTGGCGGAGCCGCGTCGGGGATCGAAACGCGCCGCGGCGTTGAGCCACAGCTGCAGATAGACCTCCTGGGTGGCCTCCTCGGCCTGGGCCGGATCCGGCAGGATCGCCTTGGCCGTCGCGAACACCCGCGCCGACGTACGTTGGTATAGCAGTTCGAGGGCGGCCGGTTCGCCGGCCGCGACCCGGACGATGAGCGCGGCAACCGACGGATCGTCCTCGTGACCGGTCGCGGCCGGTTCGAGCGTCTCGGGGTGGCTCATACCCACTGCTTCGTGGCGCTCCCGCGTGCAGGATCCATCCAGCCGAGAGCCGTAATCGTTTGTTCAGATCCGCGCCGTCGCCGTCGCCGTCGCCGTCGCCGGCACGACGCGGTGCCTTGACAGCCTGGCGATCGCCCGATTACGGTCATCATCTTGTACAAGCAAGTACTTGTAATAATCGATAAGGAGACATCCGATGAACAGTTCGACCAGCCTGCGGACCGACGATTTCACCGCGATACTGACCCTCGCCGCCGACCCGGCGACGGTTGCGGAGTTGTTCAGCTCTGCCGACGGCGTCAGCCGCTGGTGGGGGCCGACCGAAGGGGACGCGGCGGTCGGCGGAACGCTCGTCACGTCCTTCGGCGACTACGGCGTGAACGCGATGCGCGTACTCGAAGCCGGTCCCAGTCGAGTGATGTGGGAATCAGTCGCGCCCGCGGGCCACCAGCCGACCAAGCACATGCAGGAATGGCTCGGCACGACGATGGAGTTCGACATCGCCCCGACCGGAAGCGGAACCGAGCTGCGCTTCCGGCATCTGGGCATGACGCCCCGGCTGGCCTGCTGGGACGAGTGCTACGCGGGCTGGACGCACTTCATGTCGAGCATCGAGGCCTACGCACGCACCGGCACCGGAACCCCGTTCCGGGCCTGAGGCACGATGAGGGGCGTGGCCGACAGGACGAAGGAGCCGCCAACCGCAGCACCGGACGCGGTGCTGCGGGCCCTTGCCGACCCGCACCGGCGGCAGATCCTCCGGCTCGTCCAGCACAGCGAGCTTCCGGCGGGCCAGATCGCGTCGACGTTCACCCTCACCCAGCAGGCCGTGAGTCAGCACATCGGCGTGTTGAAGCAAGCCGGTCTGCTCACCGAGCGCCGCGACGGTGCGCGCCGCCTGTACGCGCTGAACCGTGAATCGCTCGAGCCGGTACGTGACCTGCTGGCCGAGTTCTGGCCGGACGCGCTGAGCCGACTCAAGCAGGCCGTCGAGACGGCCCACCCCCGATCAGCGAAAAGGTGACCGTGACCGCCGAGATCCGCAACGACGTCATCGTCGCGACCGAGCACATCAAGGCACCGCCCGAGATCGTGTTCCCGTACTTCACCGATCCGGACCTGATCGTGACCTGGCTCGGTGACCGCGCCGAACTCGACCCGCAGCCGGGCGGCATCTTCTCGCTCGAGCTGGGCGAAAGCCGCGCCCGAGGTACGTACATCACTCTCGACCCGCCGTACCGCGTCGTATTCAGCTGGGGCATTCCCGGCAACGACGACCTGCCAACCGGCGGTTCAGTAGTCGAGGTCGTGCTGACGCCGGACGGCGACGACACGATGGTCGTGCTGACGCACCGCGGGGTCCCGCCCACCCATATCGACGATCACCGGGACGGCTGGGCGTACCAGCTCGGCCGCCTGCCCGCCGCCGTGAGGCCGTGAGCGTGGCATTCAGCTCACGGGCATCGATTCATACACCGGGCAGAGTTCTTCCCACCGCGGCTTCCACTCCGACTGTCCGCCGCCGAGGTAGCGGGCCAGATCCTCGAGATGCGCCTGCCAGCCCGCCCCGTGCAGATGCACCGCGTCCAGCGGCAGGCCCCGGTCCTCGATCACCAGCCGGGTCTGGTCCTGCTCGGCGGTGAGGACGGCCTCGATCACCGCCTCGTCCGCGGTGCCGGGCTCGAGCGTGACGACCAGTCGATGGGGCGCGTCGCAGACGTCGATGCGGCCGGGTCCGTCCCAGGTGCTGGTGAACGAGAGGCGGATCGCGCCGCCGACCCGCAGGTCGCCCTCGACCCGGACGATCCAGCGGGCCAACCGCTCGGGTTCGGTCAGCGCCGACCAGAGGTCGTCGATGTCGGTGTCGTAGACGTCTTCGACCCGGACCACTCCGCGCTCGTCGTCGAGACGCCGCAGGGTGCCTATGACCTGGCTCATCGTGTACTCCGTCGTTGTCGTTTGCCACGGGTGATTTCGGTGTGCAGGGCGTCGAGGCGCTGCTGCCAGCGCCCGCGATAACCGTCGAGCCAGGTGTCGAGCTCGGCCAACGGCTCGGCCCGCAGTCGGTAGATGCGCCATTGCGACTGCTGCTGGACGTCGACCAGGCCCGCTTCTCGCAGCACGCGCAGATGGCGGGACACACCTGGTCGAGCGATCGGCAACGCCGCGGCCAACTCGGCCACCGTCGCCGGGTGATCGCGGAGGATGTCGAGCATGGTCCGCCGGCTCGGGTCAGCCAGCGCCTGCAGTATCGCGTCCACGTCGGAAACGTACCCGAGTGGTTACATACCCGCAAGGTTACGTAAGCCGATCCCGGGAGGTCTGACGACTGCACCCCAAAGGGTGCGGTGACCGTTCGTCGATTCTGGATATAACTCGGCCATGACCATCCAGCACGAAGAATCTGACTCGGGCCAGGCAACGACCCGGCTCACGTTCAGCCTGCCGAACGACGGCCGCGGCGGCGACGTATCAGTGGTCGGATCGTTCAACGACTGGACGCCCGGCCGAGACCCCCTCGAGCCGACCGGCGACGGGTTGCGGTCCGCAGTCGTCGACGTCCCGGCCGATGCCGACGTCCACTTCCGGTATCTGGGCTCGAACGGCGAATGGTTCGACGATCCCGACGCCGACGAGATCACCGGCGACGGCGGCACGGTTCGTCCGCACCGGGACCCGGTCGGCGATGAATCCAGCTCGGCTGGGCACCACACGGTGGCCGAAGCCGCGGCGATGGGGCCGCTGCCCGGTTCGACGTCCGAGGACGTGACGCCGGCGTCCTGACCCGCCGGCCGCGTCGCTGTGCGTTACAGCTCGTTGCCGGCCCTAGTCGTAATGGCGCAGCCGCGGCCACAGCGAAGACCAGCTCGCGGTCGGCCGGCACAGCAGCAACGGCAGGCCCTGCTCGTCGTTGTCGAGGCCGACGCCGTTGTTGATGACTGCCAGTTGGGTGCAGCCGGTGAAATAGGGCGCCGCGTCCGCGGGTCCGTTGTATCCGATCACCAATGCATGGGTCGCCGACGCGGGTGGGCGCCCCCAATTGGTGAATCCGTTGTGGCCGCTGTAGGCCCGCGGTAGTCCGTGCGAGCGCCCGAGCAGGTCTACCGCGGCCGCCTCGCCGTAGTTGGCGGTGAAGATGACCGTGTCGGTTCGCTCAGCGGGTGGGATCGAACGCCAGGCGGTGGTGACGGTGGCGATGAATCTCGGCCAGCCGACGGTTTCACCCTGGTCGGGATTGATCGCCATGACCACGCTGCCCTGCAGCGACGTCGCGGGCAACAGCGGCAGCGCGATCACCGCGCTGATCAGCATCGAAATCCCGACCGCGACCACCAACAAGATGCTGCGCAGCCGAGCGCGAGCCCGCCGAGTCCAGGCCGCCGTCGGTCCAGCGCCGAGGCCGAGCAGCACGGGGTAGAGGCTGGCCAGGTAATACGCCTTGCCGTTTCCGGCCAGATACAGCGCGGCCAGGACGCCGTACGTCAAGGGCAGGAACCGCAGGCAGCGGGCCGCCTCCCGCCGCCAGGGCAGCGCCAGTCCCGCTATCCAGACCGGCACGAGCACCGGGCTCACCATCACGAACTGGAAGGGAACGAAACCGGCTCGTCCACCCTCGGCCGTGCCGGCCACGTTTCCGGCGACCGTCAGTTGCGGCCAGCCGTGGATCGCCTGCCAGATGATGTACGGCGCAGCGAGCACAGCCGCGGCCACGATCGCGGCGCCCAACCACGGCGAGCGGAACGCCCATCGCGGACCGACCGCCGCCAGCATCGCCACGGCCACGATCGCGACGAGGGCGATCTGTGGTTTCGCCTCGAAGCCGAGGCCGGTCACGACCCCGGCGAACAGCAACGACCGGCCGTCGCGGCGCAGCATCGCCCGGATCAACAACCACCCCACCACGCTCGTGCTCAGCAGGTCGAACGTCGTCGTGGTAACGAAGTGCCCGACAGCCAAGGCGAATCCCGACGAGGCGGTGCACCCGGCGGCGATCACCTGCGCGCGCTGTCCTTCGCCGATTTCGCGAGCGACGAGCGCGGCGACGATGGTGATCGCGGCCGCGGCGATCGCTGACGGCACGCGGAGTACCAACAGCGATCCGGACGCGATCTCGTTCATCAGCCAACTCAGCAACGGCACCAGGGACGGTTGATCCGGGTACCCGAACGCCGGATGTGAGCCGGCGACGATGAAGTACATCTCGTCGCGGTGATAGCCGTACCTCTCGCTCGTCGCGACCAACATCACGAACTGCGCGGCGGCGATCGCGCCGACCCACCGCGACAATGCGAGCCGCGGGTGAGCGGACGACGAGACGACAGCCTCGTCCACTTCGCCTGATTCCCTCACGACGCCCACCCTGACAGGCGCGACGACGACGCGGAAGGCCGGTGGCCGGAGACTCGCGCCGAATGCCGGCCTCAGCCGACGAGAGTGCGGGCCAGAACGGTGACGTGCTCGGCGCTGCCCCATGACAGGGTGATTCCGGCGCCGCCGTGTCCGTAGCAGGCGATGACGGGAGTGCTGTAGCCGCTCACGGCCTCGAGCCGCACGGTCGGACGAGCGGGCCGCAGCCCGACGTGGCGGCCGACGATGTCCTGACCGGACAGTGTCGGGACTGCGATCGTGACCCGCTCGAGAATGGCCGCCTCGACCTCCGGGTCCCAGGTGGTGTCGGTGGCGCCGACGTCGGCCGTTCCCCCGCACACGACGTCGTCGCCGCGGGGAAGTACATACGTCATGCCGGCCGGGCTGTCATCGTCGAGCAGCCAGTCTCGTAGTCCGGGGTTGCGCAGGCGCACGACCTGGCCGCGGATCGGGTACGCCGACTCGTCGTCGCCGAGGATGCTCGGTGATCGCACCCCGGCCGCGACGACCACGATTTCGGCATCAGTGAATCGGATTGTGTCCTCGACGTCGTGCACTGTGCCTGGTTGCTGCGCGATGTTCATCGCGGCGCAGGTTGCCGCCAGCCAGTGCAGGTAGCGAGGCGTGTCGACCAGCGGCAGCGCCGCGCGAATTCCGGAGTCGGCCCCGTGCGGCAACTCCTCCGGCCGGGCCGGTCGCGACCAGAGGGCGGCGTCCGTCCACGATCGGTCGGACGCGGCACCTCGTTCGACGACCGTGCCCTCGCGGGGCCAGACGCTCGCTTCCGGGATGGCGAAGAGGGCTTCGAAGCGCGTCCGCGACCGGGCCAGGATCTGCTTCGCCGCGTCCGCAATGCCCACGCTGTAGGGGAACCAGAGGCCGCCGGCGACCGCGGAAACGCTGTCCTGTGCCGTCTGGTCGGCGAGGACGGTGACGGTGGCTCCGGCCCGAGCCAGGTCGTGGGCAACGGACAACCCGATCACTCCCGCGCCGACCACCGTCACGCGGATCGGGCGATCGAGGCGGACCGCAGGGGCCGACGGATCTGTCATCGCTTCCCTTTCCGTCCCGCATTATTCCGGGCGGGAGCCGAGGCGTGTATGGCTGCGCCCGACTAGCCCGCGGCGGTAGCCGACTCATGCGGCGACCTGCGAACATCGGCCCACCACCTCCACGAAGGAGAATCCATGCCGCGAGAAATCATCCGCACTCCGGACGCACCGGCGTCGCCCCTCTACAGCCAGGGCATCAGGGCCGGTTCGCAGGTGTATGTGTCGGGAACAACGGGGATCGATACGCGTACCGGCCGGCTGGCCGGCGAGACGATTCAAGAGCAGACCCGGCAGGCCCTCACGAACTGCGAAGCGATTCTGCAGGCCGCTGGCGCCACGCTCGATGACGTCGTCGAGGTCGGAGTGCTCCTCACAGACCCGAGCGACTTCGCCGGGATGAACGAGGAGTACGGACGATGGTTTCCCACTGATCCGCCGGCGCGATTCGCCGCCCGGCTTGGCGCGCAGATACCGGGCCTGCTCGTCTCCATTCGGATGACGGCCTACATCGGCTAGATTGCCAATCGGTGACCACTCCTGCAACGTCGCCGGCACTAGACCGCGCGAGCACGCCGTACGCGCAGCCCGGTTACGAGCTTTCGGTGCCGAATGCGAGTGAGGTCAACCTCGACACCGATTCAGCTCGTCCTGATCGAGGGTGAGCCCGTTATTGCGGGACTTCATCGCCAGGGTAGAGAACTGACCATCAGCGCCAGAACTCGATGAGCCGGTCAGCCGAAGCTCGCCCTTGGTCGTATCCGGCCCGGGCGGCGGGCGGACGCGTCGACAGATCCATCAGATTGCTGCCGAACGCGTCGAGCGAGCCGGCATCCGGCAGGACGGTTTCGACGCGGCTTCGGCCGGCGCGTAGCTCGTCGACCTGCACGCTCAGGTGCATGCCCCAGTCGACCGGCGCCCGTGATCGGCCGCCCAACGGTGACAGGACGAGTACCCGCCCGTATCCGACGGCCAGGTCGGCGTTCTCGCTCGATCGTCGGTACCCGCCGTCGATGTACCGGCGATCGCCGATGCGGTAGGGCGGCACGCCGAATCCGTTGGCCGTGCTCGCGGCGACGGCGTCGACCAGCTCGACGTCACCATGACGGTCGAACACGACCGGCTCACCGTCGTCGGCGTCGACCGCGGTGATGAGCACCGGCCGCTGCGGCCAGTTCTGGCTGGGCAGCCGAGCGGCGACGGTCGCGCGCCATCGGGCCTGCGCCGAACCGTCCGATTCCGCATCCAGTTCGAGCGCCGCCGCACCCAGTCGGCGGCGCATGTCGACCGGATCGGCCGCGCTCGCGATGATCTCGGTGGTCGTGCGCAGCGCGTCGGAAACCGGCATGGGGGCCCCACGCCCGGCAGCGGACCCGACCGGAGCCGTCCGGTGCGGGGCCGGCGCGCTGAGAATCCTGGCCAGTAGTTTGTCCGGCCGGGCGCTGGCGACCTGGACGGCGGCCGTCGCCCCGGCCGAAGTCCCGATGATCAGATCCGCGTCCGACGCAGCCAGCCCGGCGTCGAACAGTCCGGCAATGACGCCGATCAACCATGCGTTGCCGGCCGATCCACCGCCACCGAGGACGAGCGCTCGCTCGCCGGTCGTCGCGGTGAAGTGCCTGGTTGAAAAGGGTGTTGTGTTCAAGGGTGTCGCCTCTCACGGGGTGCCTGGCGGGCGCTCCCGGAGGCGACTAGTGAAGTCGCGCGATCGTGCACAGCAGGGGAGCACCCTCGACGGGTACTGCATTCACGGGGCTCACCTCCTGCCGATGGATCACGATCGCCGCGACGCTAGCACGTCGACTGCGGCTTGGGTGGCGTCGGCTTCAAAGGCGCCCCGAACGGCACGACCGTCGAGATCGGGTATGGCCGGGTCCAGCGCCGCGATCAACCGAGTTCGATGATCTCGCCGCCGGCATCCTCGCAGGACTGCGCTGCGTCCTCGGCATCCTGCGCCCAGCCGGCGAACTGGGCTTGCGTCTCGGTGTCGCCCAGCTGGCCGATCTTGGACGCGCTCGCCCAGTAGATCGCGGCGATGCGCCACAGTTTCGAGCAGTCGCTGACGGTCGCGTCGAATAGCTGCGCGGACCCGTCGCCCGGGCCGTTCTCGTATTCTTCGCGGGCGGCGGCCGCGGCCGCTCTCGCCTCTGTCAGTTCGGACATCGTCCGCCTCCGGTCGCGCTCGAGCGTCGCAGCGCGGTTCGTTCAGCCCGTGACACTGACGCGCTGCAGAGGAAACTCAACGCTAGCGCACAGACACGGCGGTTGACCAGATCCGCAGATCAACGACGTGGAACTGCTAGCGGGCGACGACCAGGGCCACCAAGAACTGGCCACCACCGGACTGCACGGCGGCGCTCAGCGCGAGGTCGGGCGCCAACCGCGAACAGCGATCGGTCAGCCAGGCGGCGGTGTCCTCGGCGTCGTGAGCGCTGGGGCACCGCGCGACGACCTCACGTCCGCCCTTGCGGCGCAGCCGTTCGACGACCGCGAGCAGGGGCGCGGGGTCCGAGACGAACAGCCGCGATGGCCAGGGGATCTCAACCGCGACCGCCCCCTTGCGGCTGTTGCAGCCGCGGTGCGCAAGTCGATCTTCGTTCTCGCCGTCACGAGAGCCGCCCTTCGACGACTTGCCGCGCGAAGACCGGCTATCGACGCTGGGACCGCGAGAATCGTTCACCGACATCTGCGGATCGACCGTCTCGTCGCAGATCCAGCAGCGCCACCCGTCGCGCTCGCCGACGTCCTCGAGATGGTTGGTACGCACGGGTTACAGCGGCCGCAGCAGGTCGTCGGCGTCGACGATGGTGTACGCGTAGCCCTGTTCGGCGAGGAAGCGCTGGCGATGGGCGGCATATTCGGCGTCGAGGGTGTCGCGCGAGATGACCGTGTAGAAGTGCGCCTGCCGGCCGTCGTGCTTCGGGCGCAGCACCCGTCCGAGCCGCTGGGCTTCTTCCTGGCGCGAACCGAACGTGCCGGAGATCTGAACCGCGACCGCCGCCTCAGGCAGATCGATCGAGAAGTTGGCCACCTTGCTGACGACCAGCACCCGCTGTTCGCCACGGCGGAACTCGTCGAACAGCCGCTCGCGTTCCTTGTTGGACGTCGAACCCTGGATGATCGGCGCGCCGTCGAGGGCCTCGGAGACATCGTCGAGCTGATCGAGGTACGCGCCGATGACGAGCACCTGGTCGTTCGGGTGGTTGTCGACGATCGTCTTGATCACGGGCAGTTTGGTGCGCGCGGTCGCGGCGATGCGATAACGATCCTCGGCCTCAGCCGTCGCGTACGTCATGCGCTCGGCGTCGGTGAGCGTCACGCGCACCTCGGTGCAGTCGGCCGGCGCGATCCAGCCCTGGTTCTCGATGTCCTTCCACGGCGCGTCGTAGCGCTTCGGTCCGATCAGCGAGAAGACGTCGCCCTCGCGTCCGTCCTCCCGGATGAGCGTCGCGGTCAGGCCGAGCCGCCGGCGGGATTGCAGGTCGGCGGTGAGTCGGAAGATCGGGGCCGGCAAGAGGTGCACCTCGTCGTAGACGATCAGGCCCCAGTCGCGGGAATCGAACAGCTCGAGGTGGCGGTATTCGCCCTTCCGACGCGTCGTCATGATCTGGTACGTCGCGATCGTGACGGGACGGATCTCCTTGCGTTCGCCCGAATACTCGCCGATCTCCTCCTCGGTGAGCGATGTGCGCGCGATGAGCTCACGCTTCCACTGCCGGCCGGCGACGGTGTTCGTGACGAGGATCAGGGTGGTCGCCTTGGCCTCGGCCATCGCGGCGGCACCGACGAGTGTCTTGCCGGCGCCACAGGGCAGCACGACGACGCCCGAGCCGCCGGCCCAGAACATGTCGACCGCCTGCCTCTGGTAGTCGCGCAGCTCCCAGTCGTCCTGAGCGAGCTCGATCGGGTGCGCCTCGCCGTTGACGTAACCGGCCAGATCCTCGGCCGGCCAGCCGATCTTGAGCAGCGCCTGCTTCAACCGGCCGCGCTCGGACGGGTGGACGAGCACGGTGTCGTTGTCGACCCGGGTGCCGAGCATCGGCGCGATCTTCTTCTGTCGCAGCACTTCTTCGAGGACGGCCCGATCGAGGCTGATCAGGACGAGCCCGTGGACGGGGTGTTTCACCAGCTGCAGCCGCCCGTACCGGTCCATCGTGTCGGCGACGTCGACGAGCAGCGCATGCGGGACGGCGTAGCGCGAGAAACGCACGAGCGCGTCGACGACCTGCTCGGCGTCGTGCCCGGCCGCGCGCGCGTTCCACAGACCGAGCGGCGTGAGCCGGTAGGTGTGGACGTGTTCCGGTGACCGCTCGAGCTCCGCGAACGGCGCGATCGCGGCGCGGGCCTCGGCGGACTGCGGATGGTCGACTTCGAGCAGCAGCGTCTTGTCGGATTGAACGATCAGCGGGCCGTCGGTCACGGGACTCCTACGAGTGGCGGAACGTCCATTGTCCCGCACGCAACCGACAACGGGGTCGCCGAGCGTTCGCGGACAGCCGAACGCCGCGAACGACCCGCATTACTCGTCGTCGAGCACGCTCACTGCCGTGATCCGGTGCAGTGGGAACGACTGCAGCCGGCTGGTCGTCGGTTCGTGGCCGCGCAGCGTCCCGCCGGCCAGCGAGATCGGCAGGATCGTGTGCTGCGACGACGTGCCCTCGGCGTCGACGTAGCCCAGCCAGATCGTCCGGCCGCCCCGGATCGCGTCGCGCAACAGGCCGAGGGTGCTGGCCGATGTCACGCCCGGGATGAGCTGGCCGACCGGGGTGGCCCGGCGGGCCAGCTCGGTCAGCGAGTCGCCCGACCGGATCCGGCGGACCAGCTCGGCGGCGTGCGCCCCCGCCTCGCTGGCCGGTCGCAGCCGGACCAACCGCGAGGTCGGGCGGGACGGCGCGCGCGGCTCGTCAGCGCGCAGCGACAGGACGCCTCCGTCCGCCGTCTCGGCCGCGGGCGCGTATCCGGCCGCCCGCAGGACATCGAGCAGCTTCGCGACCGGCGCAGTGGCGACCGCGACCGTCGGCGCGAGCAGGCGCAACCCGAGCCCGGCGATCGATCGCTCGCCCATGACCCGCGACAGGAGGGCCTCGTCGTCGCAGCGCAGGTAAGCCGTCGCCGCGCCGGTGCGCAGCGCCCCGTGCCGGCGGCCGATGTCGTCGATGAGGTAGCTCAGCGCCTGGGGGACGGGCGTGCGCGATCGGGTCGCGAACATCGACGCCACCTCGGCGGACGTGCGCCCCGAGTCGAGCGCACGGCGCACCGTCGCTTCGGTGATCCGATAGACGCTCGCCCCGCCGCTGGATTCGAGATCGGCGACCTGGTCCAGCTCGAGCGCGAGGTCCGGCGTCGGCGGCCCGGGCACGACGACCGTGAGGTCGGGCTGGACGAGGAAGTGATCGACCGGCACCGGCAGCGCGATAGCCACCGCGTCCTCGGCCGCCGACGTCGAACCGGCCAGCACCGCCCGTCCGTAGCTGGTCAGACCGCCGGCCGCGGTCACGCCGACGAGGTCGGCCTCGGTGAGGACCGTCGTGGCGAGCGGGCGCTGGGCGCTAGCTCGGCGCGGGGCGTCCCAGGCCAGCCGGTCGAGCACCGCGTCCCGGTCCAGCGGCGCGACACCGGGCAACAGCCCTGACACGACCGTGAAGATCTGCCGCCGCAGGGCCGGCAACGTCCCTCGTTCGGCGTCCGGGCCGAGCACCGTGATCGGCCGGTCGCGGTCGTCACGCTCGCCGGCCAGGCTCGGTTGCCGGGTCATCGTCAACCACGCGGCGGCCAGTGGCACCCACCGCTGCGCCGGTTCGCGCTTGCGCCACAGGTCGAAATCGCTGGTCGGCAGGAACGTCGGGTCGATGCCGGTCGTCATCGCGACCAAGCCCGCGGCGGCGGCCGTCTCGATGACCAGGGCGGCCGTCGTCTCGGGCACCGCGAGGTCGCGCGCGGTGCGCCGCAGTTCGCGCACGCCGAGCCCCCCGCCGCGCAGGACGGCCGGCGGTTGCCGCGTCCAGACCTGACCGAGCGTGTCGACGAGCCGGATCAGGTCCAGCACCGCGGACGTCCCGGCGCGGTCGGCTTCGGCCGGCGTGCGGGCATTGACCGCTACGACCGGAGGCCGCTCGCGAACCGCGCCGAGCGGGCGATCGCCCCGCAGCGCGAGCCCGACCTCGCGCGGCAGTTCGACGGTCTGCGAGTCGACCCCGACGAGCAGCCCGCGAGCCAGCAGCCGGTGCGGAGCGCTGGCCGCCGAAGCCGGTTCGCGGACCAGCCCGATCGGCGGACCGCCGGCCAGCCGCCGCAGCACCTCGCGTTCGTCGTCGTCGCACTCGGCGATCAACGAATCGAGCCGCTCGGACGTCAGCACGTCGACGATCTGGTCGCCCGAACGCGGTTGCGACGCCGGCGGCAGGTCGAGGTTGCGCAGCACCGGTGCGAGCACGACGTCGGACTGCGTGGCGAAGAGGATCGCGGCCGGACGACCGAGGCCGGCCGGGTAGGGCCCAAGTGCCTCGCGTACACCGGGGACGAGGTGGAGATGCTCGGCATCGCCCCAGACGACGGCCAGGTCGAAGAGGTCGTCGAGCGCGGTGGTCAGATCGTCGCGGCGCAGCAACGCGGCCGCCGCCTCGACGTCGGGGGCGTGGTCGGAGCTGAGCACCAGCGCCTCGAGGACGTGCAGCTGCCACGCATCGAGGCTGTCGACGGCGCGTTGGACGGACGTGCGCACGCCGACGCGGCTCGCCAGCGTCGCGAGGTCAGCGGGCGCGGGCAGGCCCAGGTCGGGACGCCGGCGCATCAACAGCGCGAGCTGGTCGTCGGTGCGCCCGCGCAGCCATTCGGTGAGCGAGGCGGCGCGCGGGGGACGAGCCGCGGGTCGGGCCACGACCGATCAGCTGCCGTCCGAGGGTGACGCGCAACTCGTCATCGCGGCACCCCTTCGATCGGTCGAACCCGGCGTTCGACTGGCTGAAGTCGAACGATCAGTTTCTCACGAATGGGCGGGTGCCGTCGGCCGGCGGCGAACGGTGATCGGCATCCGCCCAGAGGGACGCATCGTCACGCGGTACTGCGGCGTGACCGGTGCGTCGGTGTGGAACTGCCAGCCCCGGGCCAGGCCGGCCAGCACCGCGATCGCCTCGGCCCAGGCGAACTGTTCGCCGATGCAGGCGCGCGGGCCCGTCCCGAACGGCAGGTAGGCGTTGCGCGGCACCTGCTCGGCTCGTCCGTCCATCCAGCGCCCGGGATCGAAGCGCTCGGCGTCGGGGAACCAGCGCTCGTCGTGGTGCAGCAGCAACGGGCTGATCGCCACGATCGAGCCGGGCGGTGCGACGCGCCCGGCGATCTCGAATTCGGCCGTCGTCGTCCGGCCGAGCAGCCAGGCGGGCGGGAACAGCCGCATCGACTCGGAGATCACGGCGCGGGTGTAAGGCAATTCCGGGCCACTGACCCTCGAGAGCTCGGCGTACAGCTGGTCCTGGATGTCGGGGTGCTGGCCGAGCAGGTAGAGCGTCCAACTCAGCGCGTTGGCCGTGGTCTCGTGCCCGGCCATCAGCAGGGTGATGACGTGGTCGTGGATCTCGCCGGCCGTCAGACCGTCGGGTGCGGCGCCGGCGGCCAGCAGGGCCGAGACGACGTCGCCGCGGTCTTCGGTGGACGTGTCGCGCCGCCGCGCGATGATCGTGTCGACGACGCCGTGCACCTCGGCGATGCCTTCCGGCGACGGCAGTTCGAGGGCCCGCCGACGCAGGCCGGGCAGTGCGAATCCGCTGTCGGCAAAGCGATTGAGAGCGACTTCGAGGCCGCGGCGGATTTCGGGGACATCGACGGCCAGATCGACCCCGAGCAGCGTGCGCCCGACGATGTCGAGCGTGAGGGCCGCCATCTCGCGATGCATGTCGAGCTGGGCACCGTCGGACCAGCGAGCCGTGTGCGCGCGCGTGCAGTCGTCGAAGGTCGCGGCGTAGCCGGCGATCCGGCGCGGCGAGAAGGCCGGCGCGACGAGTCGTCGGGCCCGCCGATGCGCATCGCCTTCGCTCGTGAGCAGTCCGTCGCCGAGCAGCGGTCGGGTCAGTTGCGTGCCCGGGCCCTTAACGGTGTCGGCTGCGTGTTCGGCGAGCAGCTGCGGGCCCAGGTCGGGATCGAGCAGCAACAGCACGCCTTGGCCGCGGACCCGGATCGCCACGACCCGGTCGCCGCCGCGGGCGATCGAGCGCAGGGCCTGCCCGGGATCAGCGGTGCGCCGGGCCGACCACGTGCGCGTCAAGACCCAGAGCAGCCCGTGCCACGAGGGGCGCTGGTCGGGCATCGACGACGGTCAGTCGCCGATCAGATGCGGACGTTCGGCCGGACCCGGGTGCGTGTAGCCGAGCGATTCGACCGGCAGCGGAAATTCGATATCGCCGAACGGCGCCATCGAGCCAGCCGTGTCGGCGGCCAGTTCGGACACGTGGAAATCGCTTTCAGCCGGTGCGTTGACGCGGTACGGCCGCGGGACGTTGGGCGTGCTGGCTGCCATGGTCGGATTCTAGCCGAGCTCGTCGAGGGCCTGTCGTTGCTCGGCGCGGCCGACCCGAACCGTTCCCCAGACGGCGATCGCGAAACCAATCGGCGCGCAGGCGCACAAGAGGTTCAACCAGAGCGGTGTATTCCGGCCGCCGACGAAGAATGTTGCGACATCGACGGTGATGAACACCGTTCCGAGCGCGAATAGGATGAGTCCGAAGCGGACCGATCCCGTCAGCTTGTTGCCCACTTGGCAAGTATCGCCTGTGTGAATCCGTTGCGCGGACCAGTACCCTGGACGCAGAGGGCACCGCGGCGTGCGGTGCCTTTATTGATGTCACTTGATGTCCCAACGGAGCCGATCGGCTCCCATGATGAGGAGTTCGGCGTGCCTACCGGCAAGGTGAAATGGTTCAACGCGGAGAAGGGATTCGGCTTTCTCGCTGAGGACGGCGGAGCAGACGTGTTCGTGCACAGCGACGCGCTGCCTGAAGGCGTGTCGGAGCTGAAGCCCGGTCAACGAGTCGAGTTCGGGATCGTCCAGGGCCGCAAGGGCAGCCAGGCGCTGTCGGTGCACGTCCTGGACCCGGTTCCGTCGGTCGTCCGCGCGACCCGGAAGCCCGCCGAAGAAATGACCCCGATCGTCGAGGACGTCATCAAGCTGCTCGACAGTGTGTCGAACTCGCTGCGCCGCGGGCGCTATCCCGAGCGCGGTGAGGCCCGCAAGGTCGCGGCCGTGCTGCGCGCGGTGGCCGACAACCTCGACGCCTGAGCGGGCGGCCGACCGCGCGGCTGAGCGTCAGGCGGTTGAGCGGCGCAGCAGCGGAACGGCGGGGATGATCCCGGCCGCCGCGGCTCGTCCTAGCAGGGTGTCGGCGGCGGCGTAACCCTCGGCGCCGAGGTCGCGGGTGAACTCGTTGACGTACAAGGCGATGTGTTGCGCCTGCACGTCCGGTGACATCTCGTCGGCGTGCGCGGCGACGTAGCCGGCGGACGCCGACGGGTCGGCCCAGGCGTAGTCGACCGACGCCCGGATCGTGGCGGCGAGCGCATCGATGTCGAGATCGCGCCGCGCGACGATCGCGCCGAGCGGGATGGGCAGTCCGGTGTCGGACTCCCACCACGCGCCGAGGTCGACCAGCGACCGCAAGCCGTAGGACGGGTACGTGAAGCGCGCCTCGTGGATCACCAGGCCGGCGTCGTACGCACCGTCGCGCACGGCCGGCATGATCTGCGTGAACGGCACGACGTCGACCCGGGCCGGCGACTGCCCGGCCGCCCACAACCGGAACAGCAGGTAGGCGGTCGAGCGCTCGCTGGGCACCGCGACCGTGCGTCCGTCGAGGTCGGGCAACTCGTCGCGGGTGAGGACGAGGGGGCCGCAGCCGCGGCCGAGGGCACCGCCGCAGGGCAGCAACTCGTAGTCGTCGAGCAGCCACGGCAGGCCGCCGTACGACACCTTCGCGATGTCGAACGCACCACGCTCGGTGGCCGAGTTGGTGATGTCGATGTCGGCGAACGTGACGTCGATCACGGGTCCTTCGACCAGGCCGTGGGCCCAGGCATGGAAGACGAACGTGTCGTTCGGACAGGGTGAGTAAGCGATCTTCAGCGCGTCGGTCATGGTGTTGGCCAGCCTACGTCGCAGTGAGTTTCTCGAACGCGGACGCCAGCGCGCCGACAGCGTCCGCGATCTGCCAGGCGTCCCGGTCGCGGGGTCCGACGACATTGCTGATCGCCCGGATCTCGGCGTAGGCGATTCCGAGCCGACCGGCGACGGCCGCCACCCCGGCGCCTTCCATCGCCTCGGCCCGCGCCTGGGGATGACGGTGGCTGAGCCGGTCGGCGCGGTCGGCCGAACCGGTGACCGTCGCCACGGTCAGGATCTCGCCGACATGGGCTCCGGTCGGGCCGGCCAGCGCCGCGACGACGGCCGGTTCGACGTCGTACCGGTTTCGCCCGAACCCGAGGTCGCTGATCGGGACGAAGCCGTCGGCCGCCTCGGCCGTCTCGGCCCCGAGGCCGGCGAACACGATGGACGAGGCGACGACCACCTCGACCGGGCGCACCGGCGCGAACCCACCGCCGATGCCGGCACTGATGATCAGCGTCGGCAGCGGGAGCTCGTCCTTGGTGAGCCGGTGCAGCGCGTGCGCCGTGCCGGCGGCGGCCTCGGCGGGTCCGACTCCGCCCGTGACGACATGCACGGTGCCGGACGGCCGCTTGGCCCGCAGTGCGCCGGCGGCCCGCACCTTGGCCGGCTTCGCATCGAGCGCCGTGGCGATGGCGTCGCGCTCGGCGTCGACCGCGGTGACGACGAGGACGCGGCGCAGCGGTCGCCCCGTCAATCGCCCCGCCATCAGTCGCCCAGCTGGACGATGACGTTCCACAGCCCGTTCGGTGTCGTGCCGTTGAAGGACTGGATCGACAGGGCGTAGGCGCCGGTGCTCGACGGGACCGCGAGCCGGACGCTGTGCCGGTTGTGCAAGAGCGTCGAGCCGGCGCCGTCGATCACCGTCTTCTTGCCGCTGGAATCCTCGGTGTACGCGGCGACCACCCACCGGCCGTCGGCGACATCGCGGGGAACGTCGACCAGGATCGTCGAACCGGGTGTGGCGCTGACCGACTTCGCGGTCGACGAACCGGTGCGGCAGCTCGCCGAGTCGAAGCAGTACGTCGCCGGGCTGACGCGGGTCACGACCCGATCGGCCAGGACGGTCAGGTCGGGGACGGGCCGCTCGCACGCCGTCAACACGCCGCAGAGCAGCGTCAGGCCCGCGACGGCCGTTGCGAGTCGCCTCACGTCCACCCCGGGTTGGGCGGGGGCGGGGCCGCATGGCGGGACGTGTCGAGACGGCTGACGGCTCGGTGGCGCAGCACGGCGAACACCGCGACCAGGCTCGTGCTGACCCCGCCGACCCAGAAGCCCAGCGAGCCGTCGTGACTGGGCAGCAGGCAGCCGATGGCCGCACCGACCACCCACGACAACTGCAGGAACGTCTCGGAGCGGGCGAAGCCGCTCGAGCGCAGGGTTTCGCTGACGTCGCGCTGGATCACGGCGTCGAGCGCGATCTTCGCGAGCGCGTTGCAGGCGGCCGCGACGAGCATCCCGATGATCGCGATGTCGAGGCTGTAGGCGATGGCCACCAGCAGGCAGCTCGCACCCGCGGTGGCCGTGCTGATGAGAATCACCAGCTCGGGACGGGACAACCGCAAGCGGGCGCCCAGGGCGGTGCCGACGAAGTTGCCGACGCCGGTCGCGCCGACGAGCAGGCCGAGCGCGAGCGCGGCATCGAATCCGTGCCGGGTCGACTCGACGTAGAACGCGGCGTAGATCGTGAGCAAGCCCGACAGCGCGCGCAGGGCGCACTCGCCCTGCAGGGACGTGATCACCTGCGGGACGAAGCCCCGCGAGGCCCAGGCCCGGATGCGCGCCAGTGGCGGCACGGGTTGCTGGATGCGCGGCCGGGGTGGCTCCTCGGGATGCCGGGCCGCCGGCGTCGCGGAGTCGACCTGGGGTGGCAGCCGGAAGGCGAAGACGGCGCACGCCGCGAACGCGAGAGCCGTGACCCAGAGGCCGGCCGGATACGACCCGGTGACCTTCACGACGGCCGCGACGACGACGCCGCCCGCGATCGCCGCGCCGAGGCCGAAGATCGACAATCGGGCGTTCGCCTCGACGAGCGTCATGCCGGGCGGGACCAGCCGGGGCGCCGCCGCCGCCCTGACCACGCTGTACGCCTTCGACAGGACGAGCGACCCGAGCGCGCACGGGTACAGCACGAGCAGGTTGGTGGCGTGGCCGGCCATGATGATCGCGAGGATCGCGCGTCCGACCGCCGTGCCGGCCATCGCCCACCGGCGACCGTGCTGGAAGCGGTCGAGCATCGGCCCGATCACCGGCGCGACCACCGAGAACGGCGCCACCGTCACGAGCAGGTAGAGCAGGACGTTGCCGCGCTGGGCGTGCGTCGAGGCCCCGAAGAAGACGGTGCTGGCCAGCGCGACGGTGATCATCGCGTCGGTTCCGTACGACAGCACCTGGTTCCAGATCAGCGCCGTCAGCCCGGATTCCCGAGCGCCGTCGGCCTCGCTCGCCGAGATGACCTTGCGCGTCACCAGCCGCGCGAAGCGATGGGTGCCGAGCGCGGCCGCCTTGGCGGCGCCGGCGACCCGGCGGCCGTTCGGGTCGCCGGGGCCCGCGTCGCCCTGGTGATAGGTCGGACGGCCGAAATCGTCGTTCGGCGGGCCGTAGCCAGGGGGTGCGGGCGGCCCGTAAATCGGCTGGCGGGCCATAGCCGGACGGGGGTCCGTACGTCGGCGGCGGGCCGTAGCCACCCGGTGGGCCGTACGACGCAGGCTGGCCGTACGACGCGGGGCGGGCGGTCCCCGGCGGTGGCGCCGCGTGCGGATTGACCGGCGCGCCCGGCGTGGTGCGGGACCCGTGCGACGTGTGGCCAGACTTCGAGAACCGCTTGCGCGGTTGCTCGTCCTGATCACGTCGGGCCACGTTGTCAATCCTGCCGTAGGGGACTGTCACAATGTCACGGTGAACATAGTGAGCTCGGTGTTGTCGTGAACTCAGTGAACGCGGTGTCGTCGTGAACTCAGTGAACTCGGTGTCGTCGTGAACTCAGTGAACTCGGTGTCGTCGTGAACTCAGTGAACTCGGTGTCGTCGTGAACTCAGTGTCCGCTGACGTGAGCGTGCCCGAAGATTCGGTGTCGTCAAATCCGGCGAACGCCGACGCCGACGCTCCCGATGAGTCGGCTGTGGTCAACGTCGCCGTCAACGCCGCCATCGTCGAGGCCGTCGTCGAGGCGCAGTTCCATGAGGTCGACGCACTGCTGGCAGCGCCGGCCGCTGTCGAGCTGGCCCGCGCGGCAGCCGATGCCGAGGCCGGCGAACCGGTCGGCGAACACACCGGCGTGCATGCCGAGGCCGAGCTCATCGCCACGCACGCGTTCGCGTCCGAGCTGACCGGCTATGTCGGCTGGTTCTGGGCCGTGACGGTCGTGCGGGCGCCGGACTCCGACGTCGTGACGGTCGACGAGGTCGTCCTGCTCCCGGGTTCGTCAGCTCTCCGCTCGCCCGATTGGGTGCCGTGGAACGAGCGGCTGCGGCCGGGCGACCTGAGCCCCGGCGATCTGGTGCCCACGCCCGCCGACGACCCGCGGTTGGTGCCCGGCTATCTCGAGTCCGATGATCCCGCGGTCGAGGAGGTCAGCTTCGAACTCGGGCTCGGCCGGGTGCGCGTCCTGTCGCGCGACGGTCGCCTCGACGCCGCCGATCGCTGGCAGCACGGCGACGCCGGCCCCGGTAGCCCGATGGCGAAGCAGGCCCCGGCCCAGTGCGGCACGTGCGGCTTCTACCTACCGCTGGCCGGGTCGCTGCGGGCCGGGTTCGGCGCGTGCGGTAACGAGATCTCGGCCGTCGACGGACGCGTGGTGAGCGTCGAATACGGCTGCGGTGCGCACTCCGAAGCGCTGCTCGAGGTGCCGCCGCTGTCCGAACCGCCACTCGGACCGATCTTCGACGACGGCGACGAGATCCTCGTCGACTAGACCGTCGGTCGACTAGACCGTCCGGCCCGCGGCGCGGTGGCGCAGCATGATCGCGTAACCCGCGCCGCCCAACAGCCAGCCGGCCAGCGACGTCCAGAGCCAGATCCGGTGATGGTGGCGACCCAGGTCGTCGTAGAACGGCAGTAGCGCCACGAACGCGACGAACCACAGCGCGGTTCCGATCGCCACGATCCGGCGCGCGTTGACGGCGACGGGTTCGGGGGGCGTGACGAGCTGGTCGGACATAATGACCCGAGATTACGGCGCCGGATGATGGAGGAGCCATCGCCACGCAGCTCGGCGGCATCGAATCGTCGACCCGTTCGGCGCGCGCGGTCCGCGTCGATCTCGGCCGGGGTCCGCAGCCGGCGTCCTTGCTCCGGCGGCTTGCCGACGAGCCGGGCCTCGCCTGCCTCTGGGGGGATTGGGTCGGCGACGCTGCGGTAGTGGTCGCGCGGCGGCCGCTGCGCCGGGCCGACGACCTTTCGGCGCTGGACGAGCTGCCACCGGTCAGCCAGGACGGCGAGGTTCTCGTCGGTGGCGGGTGGATCGGTTGGCTGGGCTACGACGGGTCGATCAGCCTCGGCTACTACGACCACGTCCTGGTCCATCGAGCCGGACGGTGGACGTTCGAGGCGCTGTGGAGCGACGAGCGGGCCGCGGATCTGGACGCCGAGCTGGCCGTCGCTCGCGCGCTCATGATCGACGAGTCCGGGGAACCTACTTATTGCGTAGGCGAATTCACCGGTGCCGATCGCGACCGGCACCTCTCCGCCGTCGAGCGGGCGATCGGTCTCATCCGGGCCGGTGAGATCTATCAGGTCAACGTCTGCACGCGGCTGACGGCTGAATTCGCGGGGAGCGCGGCGGCCCTCTTCGCCGACGCGGCAGCGGCGCTCGCCCCGGCGTGGGGCGCGTTCGTGGCCGGTACCGATCGTTCGGTGGCGAGCCTGAGTCCGGAGTCGTTCCTGCGGGTCGACGGGCGGACGGTGACGACCGCGCCGATCAAGGGCACCAGCCTGCGATCGTCCGACGATCGGGACCCCGACGGGCCGGCCGCGCGGGCGCTGCGGGCCTCGGCGAAGGAGGTCGCCGAGAACGTCATGATCGTCGACCTGATGCGTAACGATCTCGGCCGGGTGTGCCGGGCCGGCAGTGTGCGCGCCTCGGCGCTGCTCGACGTCGAGGCCCATCCGGGACTGTGGCATCTCGTGTCGACCGTCACCGGCACGCTGCGCGACGATGTCCGTTCGGCCGAACTCGTCCGCGCCGCGTTTCCGCCGGGGTCGGTGACCGGCGTGCCGAAGGTGCGGGCCGCCCGGGCGATCGCCGACCTCGAGGCCGGCCCGCGCGGCGTCTATACCGGCGCGATCGGGCTGGCCAGCCCGGTGGCGGGCCTGCGATTGTCCGTCGCGATAAGGACATTCGAGATCGCGGACGGACGGATCGAGCTCGGCGTCGGGGGTGGGATCACCGCCGGCAGCGTGCCGATGCGCGAGTGGGCCGAGTGCCTCGACAAGGCGGCGCCGCTGATCGCCGCGGTCGGAGCTCCTCGGCTGTCGCTGTCGCTGTCGTCGTCGCCGCTCTCGTCGCTCTCGTCGCCCCGGCCGGGGCGGGCCGGTTCGGATCATCGGGCCGGCGGGGTATTCGACACGCTGCTTGCCGTCGACGGCGTACCGATGCATTTGGCCGATCATCTCGGCCGGCTCGAGCGATCCGTCGAGGAGCTGTACGGCCGCGGGTTGTCCGACGACATCGACGCGCGGGTGCGCGCGGCCGCGGCGGGCGGGGTGGGCCGACGGCGGGTCCGGGTCGCCGTCGCCCCGGACGGGTCGGTCGAGATCTCGTCCGCCGCGGCGGGGAACCAGCCGGGCGGATCGGCGCTGGTCACCGCTCGTCGTCCGGGGGGCCTGTGGCGGCACAAGTGGGCCGACCGGAGCTGGATCGGGCGGCCGGACTCGCTTTACGTCGACGACCGGGGTTTCGTCCTCGAGACCGAACGCGGCAACGTGTTCGCCGTTACCGCGCAGGGGCAGCTCGTGACTGCGCCGCTCGACGACGACGTCCTGCCTGGGGTCACCCGGCGCTACCTGCTCGATCGGGCCGCCGACCACGAAATCGGCGTCGAGATCCGGCCGTTGCCGCTCGCCGAGTTGCTATCGTCGGCGGGCGCGTTCTGGACGAGCTGCCTGGCACTGGTCGTCCCGATCGACTCGATCGACGGTCGGCCGATCGAAGCGTCCGAGATCATTTCCCGCCTTCGGTATAGCGTCGACGGTGATCGTTAGCTAACCTAACTTTATGAGCGCACCCCCGCGAACGACGGTTCCCGAGCTGGCGTCGCTCCTGCGCCCGTCGCTGTTGCGGATCACGCGCCTGATCCGCAACCAGCGGGTCGACATGTCCGTCACGCTCACGCAGCTCTCGGCGCTCGCCGCCCTCCAGCTCAACGGGCCGATGAGCGCCGGCGAGCTTGCCGCTTACGAACGGGTGCAGCCGCCATCCATGACCAAGGTGCTCGCAACCCTCGAGGACCGGAAGCTGCTGCGCCGCGAACCGCACCCGACCGATCGGCGCCAGGCGATCATCGTGCTGACCGAGCAGGGCGCCGACCTGCTCGACTCCGAACGCCGCTCGCGCGATGCCTGGTTCTCGAAGCGGGTCGCCGCCCTGACTCCGGACGAGCGGGCCCTGCTGAGCAAGGTCATTCCCGTGTTCGACAAACTCGCCGCGCTGTGACATCTCCGGGTCAGTGAGGCCGTCCGCGCCCGGGCGCTGATCCTCTCGGGATACTGAGCGAATGCGCGCCGTCGAGATCGCCGATGCGAGCGATCCGCGGCTCGACGACTTCCGGGCGATCGCCGACGCCGACGTCCGCCTTGATCGGCGCGCAGTAGTCATCGCCGAAGGCGTGAATGTCGTGGCCCGCCTGTGCGCGTCGCCGTATCGTGTGCGCGCGGTCGTGGGTGTCCCGGCCCGCGTCGAGGCCCTGCGCGACGTGCTCGACCCGCTGGCCGCGCCGGTGTACGCGGTCGACAAGTGGGTCCTGTCGGACGTCGCCGGCTTCCGGGTCACCCGCGGGATGCTCGCCTCGGCCGACCGCCCGGCTCCGGTGTCGGTGGCGTCGATCGTCGCCGGCGCGCGCAGCCTGGCCGTCCTCGAAGGGCTCAATGACTTCGAGAACCTCGGGTCGTTGTTCCGCAACGCGGCGGCGTTCGGCGTCGACGGGGTGCTGCTCGACGCGCAGTGCGCCGACCCGTTGTACCGGCGCAGCGTGCGGGTGTCGATGGGTCACGTGCTGCGGGTGCCGTTCACGGTCCTGCCCGAGCCGATGCCGGCGGCCGTGGCCGGATTGCGCGGCGCCGGGTTCGAGGTGCTGGCGCTGACTCCGACCGGCTCGGTCGACCTGCGCGACTACCCGCGCCCGTCGCGGTGGGCCGTCGTCCTCGGCGCCGAAGGGCCGGGTCTCAGTGACGCGGCCCTGGCCGTGGCCGATGCGCGGGTGCGGATCCCGATGGCCGACGGCGTCGACTCGCTGAACGTCGCGACCGCAGCCGCCGTCGCCTTCGCCCAGTTGGCCTGACCGTCCGGGCGGGTGGATCTTGCTGCGTTATCGGGGTCTGAGCCCCGCGATCGCAGCCAGGTCGGGCGATGGCGGCTCAGCTGGCGGGGCCGCCGGCGTCGAGCAGGTCGAGTTCGGGGCGCTTGGGCTGGATGCCGTCACCGCTCGAACGCCCGCGGATCCGCCGGGCGATCCACGGCATCAGGTGCTGCCGGGCCCAGAGCAGATCCTCGTGCCGTAACTGGCGGGCGGTGGGCGTCTCGATCTCGGGCCACGGCTCGAACGGATCCTCGCCCGGCAGTCCGAGCGTCCGGGCGACCAGCCGCGCGACCCGTTCGTGACCGTCGGACGACAGGTGCAGCCGGTCCTCGCTGAATGAGCGCCGATCGCGCAGCGGCGTGAGGGCCCACAGGTCGACGAGGTCGCAGTCGTGCTGCCGGGCGATGACGCGCAGGTGCTCGTTGTAGGTCGCGATCTTGCCGCGGGCCAGGCGCAGCACGGGCGTGTGCCCGACGTCGAATCCGGTGAAGACCAGGACGCGGGCGCCGGCATCGCGAAGCCGCGCGACGGCGGCCTCGTATGCGGCGGCGACGGTGTCGGGATCGCTGCCGGGTCGCAGAATGTCGTTACCGCCGGCCGAGAAGCCGACGAGATCCGGGTGCGCTTCGAGGGCGATCGGCAGCTGCTGCTCGACGATCTGGCCGAGCAGGCGACCGCGGATGGCGAGGTTCGCGTACCGAACCTCGGGTTGCCGGCGTACCAGCGAGAGCGCGAACCGGTCGGCCCAGCCGGCCAGTGAGCCGTCGGGCAGCTCGTCGTTGAGGCCCTCGGTGAAGCTGTCGCCCAAGGCGACAAACGACGTGATATGTAGTTCGTTCGGCACGCTAACCATCGTCCATCATTCGGACATTCCTACGCCACCGTAGGTCGGCCGCCCTGTTATGCCCCGACGCTGATATCGATGGCGCGTCATGGCGTCGCATCGGTATCAGCGTCGGCGTGTCAGCGGGCTCGGTGGGTTAGGAGACCAGTGAGTCGAGCCAGGACTCGTGCAGTGCGGCGAACTGGCCACCGCCGGCGGCGATGAGATCCTGCGGCCGGCCGTCCTCGATCACGCGTCCGTCGGCGAGGACGAGGACCCGGTCGGCGATCTCGACCGTCGACAACCGGTGGGCGATGATCAGCGCCGTGCGGTCGCGCAGCACCGTGCGCAGCGCCCGCTGGACGGCCCGCTCGGTCGGCACGTCCAGCGACGACGTCGCCTCGTCCAGGATGAGCACGGCCGGATCGGCCAGGAACGCGCGCGCGAACGCCACGAGCTGGCGTTGGCCGGCCGACAGCCGCCCGCCCCGTTTGCGGACGTCGGTGTCGTAGCCCTCGGGCAGCTGCCCGATGAAGCCGTGCGCACCGACTGCTTCGGCGGCCGCGATCGACCTCGTCGCGGGTGGCGGACGGGCGCCCGAACGCGATGTTGTCGGCGACGGAACCCGGAGAACAGGAAGCCGTCCTGGGTGATCATGACGACCGCGGACCGCAGCTGCTGCTCGGTCAGCGATCGCGCGTCGACGCCGTCGAGCAGCACCGCGCCCGACGATCGGGTCGTAGAAGCGGGCGATCAGCTTGGCGATCGTCGACTTGCCGGCGCCCGTCTCGCCGACGAGTGCCACCGTCTGCCCGGCCGGAATGGTCAGGTCGAGCTCGTGCAGGACGACGCGATCAGGTCGGTAGGCGAACTCGACCCCGCGCAGTTCGACCGAGACCGCACACCGGCTCGGGCAGCGCGACCGGCTCGTCGGGCTCCGGCACGGACGGCGGTTCGGCGAGCACGGCGGCGATCTTCTCCAGGGCCGCCGTCGCCGACTGCAGCGAGTTGTAGAAGACCGCGACGTCCTCCATCGGATCGAAGAACTGCCGCAGGTACAAGCATGAACGCGGTCAGCACGCCGAGGTCGAGGCTGCCGTCGGTGACGCGATAGCCGCCGACGAGCAGCACCAGCACCGATCGCCACATTGCCGACGAACGACGTGCCCGGGACGAACACCGCGTGCAACCGGAACGCGGTGGCGTTGGCCTCGCGGTAGTCGTCGTTGAGCCGGCCGAACAGCTCATCGTTGCGGGCCTCGCGGTGAAAGCCCTGCACGGCCCGGATGCCGTTGAACGTCTCGACGATGTTGACGATCAGCGTCGCGACCGTCTCGCGCGTGCGCCGGAACGCGACCGTCGCCCGCCGTGAGAACCAGCGGTAGAGGAACCACAATGGCACCAAGGAGCCGAACGCGATGAGCGCCAGCAGCGGGTCGAGAATGATCAGCACGACCATGATCGCGACGATGGTGAGCAGCGCCGTGAGCAGCCCGTCGAGACCCGCCTCGAGCAGCTCGTTCAGCGTGTCGACGTCGGACGTGAGGCGGGAGATCACCCGTCCCGACGTGAACCGCTCGTGGAAGGACACCGACAACGCCTGGGCGTGATCGAAGAGCCGGCGCCGCACGTCGAACAGGATCGCCTGGCCGATGCGTCCGGACGCCGCACGAACACCGCCCGCAGCACCCGGACACCACCGACAGGCCGCCAGCGCGACGGTGATCGCGATCAGCGTCGACCAGTGATGCGTTGATCGCGCGGGGCAGCGCCGAGTCGATCGCGACACCGATCAGCCACGGCCCGGCCAGGGTCGAGGCGACCGACACCAGGCAGGCCAGAAGCACGCCGACCATCGCCCGACGATGCGGCCGGGCGAGCTCGCCGAGCAGTCGCCGCGAATCGTCGTGCAGGCGGGGACGGCCGCTGAGCTGCTCGGCCTCGGCGGCGATCAGGGCGGCGGCGGTGTCGGCCGGCAGCCGGCCCTGCCAGTCGTACGCGCCGGTGGTCGCGGCCGCCTCGGTCACGGCGTCGGCGATCGGGTCGGCGGCGGTCAGGTCGGCGGCCGAGCCGACGTCGTCCGGGTCGATCGGTGTCGTCATCGCTGCCCCTGCAGCTCGGACGAGTGCGCCGGCAGCTCGGATGACTGGGCGAGCAAATCGCGGTACTCCGGGGTCGAGGCCAGCAGCTCGCGGTGGGTGCCGACCGCGACGATCCGCCCGTCCCGCAGGAGCGCGACCCGATCGGCCAAGAGGACCGTCGACGGGCGGTGCGCGACCAGCAGACGCGGTCGTAGCACCGAGAATCCGTCGCAACGCCGTCTCGACCAGCGCCTCGGTGTGCACGTCGAGCGCCGACAGCGGGTCGTCGAGCACCAGCAGCCGCGGCCGGCCGAGCACGGCCCGGGCCAGCGCCAGGCGCTGCCGTTGCCCGCCCGACAGCGACAGGCCCTGCTCACCGACGCGCGTGGCGAGGCCGTGCGGGAGCTCGTAGACGAACTGGGCCTGCGAGACCTCGATCGCCTCCGTGATGTCGGCGTCGGTCGCGAACGGCCGGCCCATCGTGAGGTTCTCGTGCACGCTGGCCGAGAACAGCGTCGGCTCTTCGAACGCGGTGGCGACCATCGTGCGGATGTCGCTCAGGGACAGGTCGCGGACGTCAACCCCGCCGATCGTGAGGCGCCCGCCGGTGACGTCGTAGAGGCGAGGTACCAGCGCCGTCAATGACGTCTTGCCCGAGCCGGTCGCGCCGACGAGCGCCATCGTCTCGCCGTCGTGGACCTCGAGATCGATGCCGTCGAGCACGTTGTAGGTGCCGTCCGGATAGCGGAAGGTGACGTTCTCGAAGCGGATCGTGGTGTCGTCGCTCGGCGCTACCGGGGTCGCGGTCTCGATGATGTCGGGCTCGGTGTCGAGGACCTCGAAGATGCGCTGCGCGGCGCTGGCCGCCTCCTGCGTCAGGGCCAGCAGCCAGCCGAGCGAGATGATCGGCCAGATCAGCCGCAGGTAGAGGGTCAGGAACGCGACCAGCTCACCGATGCTGAGTTCGCCGTGCGACGACCGCGTACACCCCGCCGAACGTGACGCCGGCGAGCAGCAGCTGCGGGTGCCCTTCGAGCAGCGCCCAGAACCAGGCCAGGGTGCGCATCTTCGTGAGTTCGGCCTGCCGCAGCACGCCGGCGTCGCGAGTGAACGACGCGAGCATCTGGGGCCGCCGCCCGTACGACTTGATCACCCGAATGCCGAGCGCGGACTCCTCGACCGAGGTGGCGAGGTCGCCGGTGAGGTCCTGGGCCCGCCGCGCCTCGCGCCGGTAGCGCAGTTCGAACCGCCGGGTCAGCACGGCCAGCGGAGTGATCGCGACGACGACGAACAGCCCGAGCCGCCAGTCCAGGCGCAGCAGCAGCACCAGCACGACGCCGACGGTCGCGGTGTTGGCGATCAGGAAGACGAAGCCGAAGCCGATGAAGCGCCGGATCGTCGATAGGTCGGTGGTCAGTCGCGACAGCAACTGGCCGGAGGGCCACTTGTCGTGGAAGGACACCGGCAGCCGTTGGACGTGCGCGAAGACGTCGCGGCGCATGTCGGATTCGAGGCCGAGCGCCGACTGCGCCATGGCGTAGCGACGCAGGAAGAACAGCACGCCCTCGGCGACGCCGAACAGCATCGCGAGGCCCGCCAATGGCCACAGCCCGGCGGTGTCGTGGTGGCGGATCGGGCCGTCGACGACCGCGCCGATGACCAGCGGGACGAGCGACTGCGCAAGCATCGCGCCGCACGCGGCCAGGATCATCAACGTCAGCGAGCCACGATGCTGGGCGGCCCACGGACGCAGCCGCACCAGGGCGCCGAATGAACCGTTCTCGACGTCCTGGACGCGAAGCTGCGGTTCGGTCACATTGCTTGACGTTACGACGACCCACCGACACAAAGCGACCGGATTACGCCCAGGGCGGGCGGGCGGCTGGCCGGGCGCGCGGGAATCAACCGGGCCGCTCGTACCGTTGGACCCATCAGACGCACGCATCGACGAGAGGAACCACCATGGCCACCGCAACCTGGAACGGCACCGTGATCGCCGAAAGCGACGACACCGTGATGGTCGAGGGCAATCACTACTTCCCGCGGTCGTCGGTGCGCGCGGACGTGCTGCGCGACTCCGATACCCACACGGTCTGCCCGTGGAAGGGCACCGCGTCCTACTTCTCGGTCGAGGTGGACGGTCAGACCAACCCGGACGCCGCGTGGTACTACCCGCAGCCGAAGGACGCCGCGGCCAACATCCTCGACCACGTGGCCTTCTGGCACGGCGTCGAAGTCACCGACTGATCTTTGGTCGCTCGGCGACGGTCAGTTCAGTCGCGGTAGCGAAACGGCAGCGCAGGCTTCAGTCGCGGTAGCGACAGTCAGGCTTCAGTCGCGCTTGCGGCGGACGCCGAGCAGGATGTCGTCCCACGACGGGATGCGCGCCCGCTCGGCCTTCTGATCGTCCGTTTCGGACGACGGCGGCTGGGCGTAGTCGTTGGCCATCGGCTCGGCAAGCCGCAGTGGCAGCGGCGGAGCGTCGTAGTCGCTGCGGGCGGCCACCTGGTTGACCGGGCCGCGCAGGCCGGCCGGGCCGCGCCCCTCCGGCGGCGCGTAGATGTTCTGGTCGAAGACCTCGGGCGATTGCGGTAGCGGGCCGGTCTGCTCGTCCGGCGAGGCGACCGGTCCCGGAGCCCAGCCGGTCGACGTGGCGGTCGGACCCAGCGGGGCGACCGGATCGGCGACGGCCTGCACGATCGGGCGAATGGGCCGGTCGGACAGCAGGTCGGCGGCCGTCTCGTCCATCGGCGTGATGCGTGCGGTGCGACAGCGAGAACGCCCAGCGGGCCGTCCGCTCTGATTCGCCGCCGTGCCAGCGTCGCCGACACGACCCACTTGCCGTCGTCGCGACGGTAGGCGTCCCAGGCGACGTCGGCCGGGTCGATGCCGTGGGCGGCGAACCGGGCGTCGACCGACTCGCCGAACACGACGATCTGCGCCTCGGCGGTGCTGCGCCGTGCGCGCGCCCGGCGGGCCTCGTCGGTGATGCGCGCCGCGTTCCTCGAGCACCGGGCCGGCGAAGCGCATGCACCCGGTCGATCGCGATGCCGGCTCTGGTCGGCGATGGCCTCGGGCGATTCACCGGCGCGCACCCGCATCTGGATCTCGCGCGGACCGCAGGTCATCTCGATCGGCTCGGCACGCGATGTCGCCCAGCCGGGGCAGGTCCGAGCGCAGGGCCGAGCGCAGGTCGTCGTCGATGACCAGGCTGAACTGCTCGCTCGCCGTCGGCGGTCTCGACGACCAGATGGTCGCCGTCCGTTCGCCGGACCGACGTAGCGCAGCTGCTCGCATGGCGCCGACCATAGTCGCGCCGGGCATCGCGGACCCGTACACGCCGATCGGGCCGGACGACAAGCGCGTGCCGCCGGCTCAGAGCCGCTCGACGACGTAGTCGATGCAGGCGGTCAGCGCCTCGACGTCGTCGGGGTCGACGGCGGGGTACATGCCGATGCGCAGCTGGTTGCGGCCCAGTCCGCGGTAGGGCTCGGTGTCGACGATGCCGTTGGCGCGCAGCGCCGCCGCGACCGCGGCGGCGTCGACGCTCGTCGAAGTCGATCGTGCCGACCACCGGGCTGCGGCAGGCCGGATCGGCGACGAACGGCGTCGCGAACGACGCTCGCTCGGCCCAGCCGTACAGCCGGCGCGGACGAGTCGGCGCGTGCGCGCCGCGGCCCAGGCCAGGCCGCCGTGTGCCAGCAGCCAGCTCGACCTGGTCGGCGAGCAGCCACAGCGTCGCGATCGCCGGGGTGTTGTAGGTCTGGTCCTTCGCGCGAGTTGTCGATGGCGATCGTCAGGTCCAGCGACGCCGGCACCCAGCGGGCCGCGGCCTGAGCCGCCGCGGCCCGCTCGATCGCCGCCGGCGAGAACAGCGCCAGCCACAGCCCGCCCTCGGACGGCGAAGCCCTTCTGCGGCGCGAAGTAGTAGACGTCGGTCTGCGCGATGTCGACCGGCGATGCCCCCGGCGCGCGACGGTCGCGTCGACCAGCATCAGCGCGCCGTCGGTCCGCGACCCGCTGCACCGGCAGCACCACGCCGGTCGAGGTCTCGTTGTGCGGCCAGGCGTAGGCGTCGACGCCGTCGCTCGGCAACCGGCTCGGCGCCGCGTCCCGGTCGCGCCGCACGGACCGCCGGCTCGTCGAGGAACGGCGCGGCGCCGGTGACCGCCGCGAACTTGGCCGAGAACTCGCCGCAGACGACGTGCTGGGCGCGCTCGCTCGATCAGGCCGAACGCGGCGGCGTCCCAGAAGGCGGTCGAGCCGCCGTTGCCGAGCACGACCTCGTAGCCGTCGGGCAGGTCGAACAGCTCGCGCAGTCCGCTCGCGCACGCGGCCGACCAGGCTCGTGACCGGCGGCTGGCGGTGGCTGGTGCCGAGCAGTTCGTCCGAGCCCGGCCAGGCCCGCGACGCGCATCCGACGGCACCTTGGACGGTCCGGAACCGAACCGGCCGTCCGCGGGGCGCAGCTGCGCCGGGATCGTGATGTCAGGCACCGGACGATTCTTCCAGCCGGCGCGACGGACCGATGTACCGACTACGCGTCCTACTCGTGCGCGATGTCGTCCCAGCCCTCGACCTCCTCGGGCTTGCGCGGGTCGGGGCCGATGTAGCGGGCCGACGGGCGCACCAGCCGGCCGGTGCTGCTTCTGCTCGAGGATGTGGGCGGCACCAGCCGGCGGTCCGGGCGCAGGTGAACATCGACGGCATCATGTGCGGCGGGACCTCGGCGAAGTCGAGGATGACCGCCGCCCAGAACTCGACGTTCGTCTCGATCGGACGGTCGGGACGCCGCTCGCGCAGCTCAGTCGAGCGCGGCCTGCTCCGAGGGCGATCGCCGCCTCGTAGCGCGGGGCGCCGAGCTCCTTGCAGGTGCGGCGCAGCACGCGGGCGCGCGGGTCCTCGGCGCGGTAGACGCGGTGGCCGAAGCCCATCAGCCGCTCGTGCCGGTCGAGCATGTCCGTGACGACCTTCTGGCGTCGCCCGTCTTCTCGACCTCTTCGATCATCGGCAGGACGCGCGCCGGGGCGCCGCCGTGCAGCGGGCCGCTCATCGCGCCGATCGCGCCGGAGATCGCGGCGGCGACGTCGGCACCGGTCGAGGCGATGACGCGGGCGGTGAACGTCGAGGCGTTCATGCCGTGCTCGGCGGCCGAGACGAAGTAGGCGTCGACGGCCTTGACGTGCGCCGGGTCGGGCTCGCCGCGCCAGCGCGTCATGAACCGCTCGATGATCGTGCGGCACTCGTCGATGCGCGCCTGCGGCACGGCCGGCATGCCGATGCCGCGCGCGGACTGCGCGACGTAGGACAGCGCCATGACCGAGGCGCGGGCGAGCTGCTCGCGGGCCTCGTCGTCGCTGATGTCCAGCAGCGGGCGGTAGCCCCAGATCGGCGACAGCATCGCCAGCGCGGCCTGCACGTCGACCCGGACGTCGCCGGTGTGCACCGGGATCGGGAACGGCTCGGCCGGCGGCAGCCCGGGGCCGAAGCTTGCCCGTCGACCAGCAACGCCCAGACGTTGCCGAAGGTGACGTGGCCGACGAGGTCCTCGATGTCGACGCCGCGGTAGCGCAGCGCGCCGCCGTCCTTGTCGGGTTCGGCGATCTCGGTCTCGAAGGCGATGACGCCTTCGAGTCCGGGGCTGTAGTCGTCTGCCATCGAGCTCTCCGTTCAGGTTGGTGGAGCGCGCCTGCTGACGGGCGGGTGGGTCCGTCGTGAGCATCATTCTGCCCACACCGTCTCGGGGCCTCGTTGTCGAGGTGGGATGATTCACGAAGTGAGCGATCCCGGGGGTATGAGACGCCTGTACGTCCGCGGTGAACTCGACGAGTCCGCGATCGCGCCGACCTGGTTCGCGCAGTTGCGCGAGTGGTTCGAAGAGGCGGTTGCCGCGTCGGACGTCACCGAGGCGAACGCCGTGCAGCTCGCCACCGCCGATGCCACGGGCCGCCCGTCGGTCCGGACCGTCCTCGTCAAGGCCCTCGACGAGCGCGGCATCGTCTTCTACACCGGCTACGACTCGGCCAAGGGCCGCGAACTGGCCGCAAACCCGTACGCGTCGGCCGTGTTCGCCTGGTTGCCGCTCGAGCGGCAGGTCCGCCTCAGCGGCGCGGTCGAGCGCGTCGACCCGGACGAGACCGCGGCCTACTTCGCCACCCGGCCCCGCGGCTCGCAGCTGGGTGCCTGGGCATCGCCCCAGTCGCGGCCGGTCGCGTCGCGGTCCGACCTCGCCGCCCGGATGACCGAGGTGACCGCCCGCTTCGAGGGCGCCGACGTGCCGGTGCCGCCCGACTGGGGTGGCTACCTGCTGCGCCCGGACGCGGTCGAGTTCTGGCAGGGCCGACCCGATCGGCTGCACGATCGGCTGCGGTACCGGCGCGACGGGTCGGCCTGGGTCCTCGAACGGCTGGCTCCGTGACGGACGATCCCCCTTCGCCCGACGAGAATCCCGAGCCGCTCCCGGAGCCCGCGGTCGCGCCGCGCGGGTTCGCCGCGATCCTGCGCTCGCAGGCCCTCGACACCCGCCCGCTTCGTCATCCGGCCTACCGTCGGATGCTCATCGGCCAGGGCACGGCGTTCATCGGCTCGATGCTGACGCAGGTCGCGGTGCCGGTGCAGATCTACGCGATCTCGCACTCGTCGCTGTACGTCGGCCTGGTCGGCCTCGCGGGGTTCGTGCCGATCGTCGTCTTCGGTCTGTACGGCGGCGCGATCGCCGATGCCGTCGACCGCCGGCGGCTGTACTTCTGGTCGTCGATCGGGTCGTGGCTCATGACGCTGGCGCTGCTGGCGCAGACGATCGCGAACGTCCGCAGCATCGGCCTGATCCTCGTGCTCGTCGCGGTGCAGTCCGGGACGTTCGCCATCGCATCGTCGGCGCGCGGCGCGATCACGCCCCGCCTGGTCGACCGTGACGAGATCGCCGCCGCGAACACCATGAGCTTCACGATCGGAAACTTCGGGTCCGGTGGCCGGGCCGCTCATCGCCGGCGTGCTGGTCAGCCTGCCGCACGGGTTCGTCTACGCGTACAGCACCGACGCGCGTCCTGTTCACCGCGGCGCTGTACTCGGCCCTGCGGCTGCCGCCGATCCCGCCGACCGGCGAGCACTCAGTCGCCGGGTTGCGGTCGGTGTTCGAGGGGCTGGCGTTCATCGCCACCCGGCCCGTCCTGATCATGTCGTTCGGCGTCGACATCGTCGCGATGGTGTTCGCCATGCCGCGATCGCTGTTCCCGCAGGTCGCCGCCGAACGCTTCCACGGCTCGGTCGGCCTGCTGTACGCCGCGATCCCGATCGGTTCGGTGGTGGCCGGGCTCTCCAGCGGCTGGATCGGCCGAGTGCGCCGGCAGGGTGTCGCGCTGACGATGGCCGTCGTCGGCTGGGGATCGTGCATCGCGCTCTCGGGGCTGGCCCATCAACTCTGGCTGGTCGTCGTGCTGCTCGCCTTCGCCGGCGCGGCCGATCTGGTCAGCGCGTGTCTATCGGCAGACGATCCTGCAGACGTACGCGCCGGATGAGATGCGCGGTCGCATGCAGGGCGTGTTCACCGCTGTGGTCGCCGGCGGCCCCCGCCTGGGCGATCTGCGCGCCGGAGCCACGGCGGCGACGGCCGGCCTCACCGCCTCGTGGGCCGGCGGGGGCGCCATCTGCGTGGTCATCGTCATGGTCGCGGCGCTGGCCGTCCGCCCGTTCTGGCGCTATGACGCGAAGGCGGTCGTCCCGGCCGATCCGGTCGCCGACGACATCGCCGTGGTGGACGCCGAATCCACCGGCTAGCGTCAGCGTCCATGGCGATCACCGGTCAGCAATACGCACTGTCGGCGGGCGAGTACGCGGCCACGATCGTCGAGGTCGGGGCGGGTCTGCGGCAGTTCACGTTCGAGGGTGCCGACGTCACCGTGCCGTACGGGACGGGTGATCTGCCCGCCAAGTGCGACGGCGGTGTCCTCGTGCCGTGGCCGAACCGATTGCGTGGCGGTGAGTACACGTTCGAGGGCAAGCACTTCCAGCTCCCGCTGACCGAGCCGGCCAAGAACAACGCGATCCACGGTCTCGGCCGGTGGGTGCGGTGGACGCCGCTCGCCATCGAGGCGTCGTCCGTGACGCTCGGCATCGACATCGTCCCGCAGACCGGCTGGGTGTTCGAGGTCCACGTGGAGGTGACCTACGCGTTGGACCCGCGGTACGGGTTGTCGGTCACGGCCCGGGCGGTGAACAACGGCGAATGGTCGGCCCCGTTCGGAGCGGGCTTCCACCCCTATCTGTCGACGCACGGTCATCCGCTCGACGAGGTGACGCTGCGCGTCCCCGCGACCGAGCGGATCGTGACCGACGAGGCCCAGGTGCCGATCGGGCACCGGGGCCTCGCGCACACCCCGCACGATCTGCGCCACGGCCGGCAGCTGCACACGACCCGGTTCGACGACTGCTTCACCGGGCTCGACTTCGAAGGACCGCGCGGGCGCGTCGAGGTGCGTACGCCGACCGGCGGTGCCGAGCTCTGGTTCGACCGGGACTTCGGCTACGTGCAGATCTTCACCCTGGACGAGCTGTTGGCCGGCACTCCCGGCGTCGCCGTCGAACCCATGACCTGCCCGGCCGACGCGTTCAACTCCGGCGAGGGCGTCATCGTGCTCGCGCCCGGCGCCGAGTGGTCGGCGACGTGGGGCATCACGCCGCTGAGCTAGGGCGGAAATCGAGTCAAGTTATGACGGATATCCCGTCACAACTTGACTTGTTTTCCGCCTCGCGCCGACTGGTAGCGGGCCAATGCCTCCACGCGCTCGCGGGAGTGGTCGACGATCGGCTCGGGGTACCCGCTCGGGAGGCCGTCGGCGCGCAGCCACGGCTCGTGGATCTCCTTGGCGTCGAGTTCACGCAGCTCCGGCACGTAGCGCCGGATGTAGTCGCCGTCGGGATCGAACTTCCGTCCCTGGGTGGTCGGGTTGAAGATCCGGTAGTACGGCGCCGCGTCGGTACCCGTCCCGGCCGTCCATTGCCAGCCGTGCTGGTTGCTCGCGAGGTCGCCGTCGACCAGGTGCCGCATGAAATGCCGGGCCCCGACCGTCCACTCCTGATGCAGGTCCTTCACGAGGAACGAGGCGACGATCATCCGCACCCGGTTGTGCATCCAGCCCTCGGCCAGCAGCTGGCGCATGCCGGCGTCGACGATCGGATAGCCGGTATGGCCGCGCTGCCACGCGTCGAGGTGGTCGGCGGCGGATGTGCCGGTGGAATAAGGCATTCGGGCCAGCTCGGGGACGAAGTATTCGCGGGCGCTGGCCGGCCAGAAGTGCAGCACGGCTGCGTAGAACTCGCGCCAGGCCAGCTCTTTGCGGAACGTCTCGTCGCCGGCGTCGAGGTCGGCGAGCAACGTCCGGGGATGCAGCGAACCGAAGTGCAGGTAGGGCGACAGCCGCGAAGTCGTGTCGAGGTCGGGGCGGTCGCGCTGCTCGGGATAGCCGATCAACCGCTTGCGCCGGAAGGCCGCCCACGCCTGGCGAGCGGCCGCCTCGCCGGCCTCGGGCAGCACGAGCCCGACAGGCAGCCGCGGGTCGGACGGGACGCCGGTGCTGTCGAGGCCGGACGTCCACTCGATCCGGGCCGGGTCGGACGCCGCGGGCGCGCGCCAGCCGTGCGCCGTCCATGCCCGGTAGAAGGCCGAATACACCTTGAAGGGCGTTGCGTCGGACTTCGTGACCCGTCCGGGCGCCACTGCGTAGGGCGACCCGGTGCGTACGAGCGGCACGTCGGCGAGCGCCGTGGCCACCGCCTCGTCACGCTGCGCCCCGTACGGGCCGAAGTCGGCGCTCACGTGGACGGACGTCGCTCCGAGTTCGCGGACCACCTTCGGCACGACGTTCGCCGGAGCGCCGCGCCGCACGACGAGCTGGCCGCCATGCGCACGGAGGTCTTCGTCGAGGGCGCGAAGAGTCCGATACAGAAAGGCGATTCTCGGGGCACCGGACGGCTTGCGCAGCGCGTCGTCGAGGACGAACAGCGCCGTCACCGGGCCGTCATCTGCAGCCGCGAGCAGGGCCGGTTGATCATGCAGCCGCAGGTCGCGGCGCAACCACAGGATCGACGGCACGGGTGGAGTCTGCCCGGTCGCGCCCCCATCCGAAACGCGTGCTTGAGTGGAGCCGACCGTTGAGCCGAGGAGCCTGCGATGCGCCTGACGAAGTACACCCACGCTTGCGTCCGTCTCGACGACGGCGACCGATCACTCGTCATCGATCCGGGCGTCTTCTCCGAGGCGGCCGTTGCGCTCGACGGCGCCGACGCCGTCCTGATCACGCACGAACACGCCGACCACCTCGACGAGGCGGCCGTGCGCGCGGCCGCGGCCGCCAATCCGGAGCTGCGCATCTGGGCGCCGGCCGGAGTCGCCGCGACGCTGGCCGACCTCGGCGACCGGGTGACAGCGAGTGCTCCGGGTGAGTCGTTCGAGGCGGCCGGCTTCTCGGTGCGGACGTTCGGCGGCCAGCACGCGGTGATCCACCCGCTCGATCCCGGTCATCGCCAACGTCGGCCTACCTGATCGACGACACGGTCTACCACCCGGGCGACTCCTTCACCGTGCCGACCGGTGCCGGTCGCAGACGCTGCTGGTGCCGACCAACGCGCCGTGGGCGAAGGTCTCCGAGGTCATCGACTTCGCGATCGCGGTCCGGGCGCCGCAGGCCTTCCAGATCCACGACTCGCTGATGACCCAGATCGCGACCGGGATGGTCGAGGGCCACCTCACCCGGCTCAGCGCGCCGTTCGGCATCGAGTTCCGCCATCTCGCCGCCGCCGAATCCGTCACCGTCTGAGACGGCGTGACCGATCCCTCGCCCGCTTCGCGGCCTCGCGCTCGCGAGCTGCTGGCCCGCCACCCGATCGATCGACGGCCACAACGACCTGGCCGATCACGCTGCGCGAACTCGTCGACTACGACCTCGACCAGCTCGACGTCGCGCACCGCCAGACGCGCACGCAGACCGACCTCGTCCGGCTGGCCGAAGGCGGGGTGGGCGGGCAGTTCTGGTCGGTATTCGTGCCGGCGCAGTGGGCCGGCGAGCGCGCGGTCGCCGGCACCCTCGAACAGATCGATTTCGTCCACCGGATGGTGGCGCGCTACCCGGACCGGCTCGACGCTGGCCACGCACCGCCGACGAGGTCGAAGCCGTCGGCGAGGGCCGGATCGCGTCGCCTGCTGGGCGCCGAAGGCGGGCACAGCATCGACTCGTCGCTGGCCGTGCTGCGCACGCTCTACCGGCTCGGCGTCCGCTACATGACCTTGACCCACAACGACAACGTGCCGTGGGCCGACTCGGCCACCGATGTCGCCGGTGCTCGGCGGTCTGACCGACTTCGGGCGCGATGTCGTCGCGCGAGATGAACCGGCTCGGAATGCTGGTCGACCTGTCGCACGTCTCGGCGACGACCATGCGCGACGCGCTGGCGACCACCTCGGCGCCGGTGATCTTCAGCCATTCGTCGGCGCGGGCGCTCGTGCCGCACGTGCGCAACGTGCCGGACGACGTGCTGCACGTCTGTCGCCGCGAACGGCGGCGTGTGCATGGTGACCTTCGTGCCGCAGTTCGTCTCGGCGGCCGCCTGCGAGTGGGACGCAGGCGATGCTCGTCGAGATGGACGAGCGCGGCGAGGACCGGCGGGACTGGGCGCTGGAGCAGCGCGCGATCGAACGCCGCGGTCGGACGAACCCGACGCCGGTGGCGACGATCGCCCAGGTCGCCGATCACATCGAGCACGTCCGGGAGGTCGCCGGCATCGAGCACGTCGGCATCGGCGGCGACTTCGACGGCTGCGATCCGATGCCGGTCGGGCTCACGGACGTATCCGGCTACCCGGCGCTGGTCGCCGAGCTGCTCGACCGGTCGTGGTCCGAAGCCGAAGTCGCGGCGCTGGCACGCGACAATGTGCTGCGCGTGCTGCGGGATGCCGAAGCGGTCGCGCGCACGTAGCGAAGCCGGGCCGCGAGACCGACACCGACACCAGGAGGGAGGGAGACGAACGTGCCGTCCCTGCTGCGCAATCGTGACGACGAGCAGCGCGTGACGAACGCGGAGCTGTTCTTCGATCTCGTCTACGTGTTCGCCGTCACGCAGCTGTCGCACCACCTGCTCGGCCACCCGACCGTCGAAGGTGCGCTGCAGACGCTGATCCTGCTCGGGTTGGTCTGGCTGGCCTGGGCGTACACCGCGTGGGTGACGAACTGGCTCGATCCGGCGCGCATTTCGGTGCGCCTGATGCTGTTCATCACGGCGCTGGGCAGTCTGGTGATGTCGGCGGCGCTGCCGCAGGCGTTCGAGTCGCGCGGTTGGGCGGTGGCCGGCGGCCTACCCCGCCATGCAGGTCGGCCGATCGGTCTACGTCATCGCTGGTCGTCGACGGGGCGCTGCGGGAGAACTTCCAGCGCATCGCGACCTGGTCGTGTGGGAGCGGGGCGCTGCTGCTGGTCGGGGCCGCTGAGCACGGGCATGCGCGCGAAGTGCTGTGGGTGGTCGCGGTGCTCGATCGACGTGCTCGGGGGAGCGGCGGGATTCTGGGTGCCGGGACTGAACCGCTCGCGCACCCTCGAGTGGAATATTGCGGGCGCCCACCTGTCCGAGCGCTGCCAGGCGTTCATCCTCATCGCGCTGGGCGAGTCGGTGGTCGTCACCGGCCAGACGCTGTCGGACCTCGATCACCTCAGCGGCCGGATCATCGTCGCGTTCCTGCTCGCTTTCCTGGGCGCGATCGGCTTCTGGTGGATCTATTTCGACCGCAGCGCCGAGGGGGCCGCCGAGGTGATCTCACGGTCGGACGACCCGGGCCGACTCGGGCGGACGGCGTTCCACATGATCCATCCGATCATGGTCGCCGGCATCATCGTCTCGGCTGCGGCCGACGAGCTCGTGCTCGACCATCCGGGTCACGCGGCGACCGCGACGTCGTGGTTGGTGCTCGGTGGGACGGCGTTGTTCCTTGCCGGCCACGCCGCGTTCAAATGGGTGGTGTGGCGGATCGTCCCGTGGTCGCGCATCATCGCCGCGGCCATTCTGGTCGCGCTGGTGCCGATCGGCTCGCACGTCTCGTCGATCGCGCTGGGCGTGATCGCAATGGTCGCGGTGCTGGCCGTGATCGTGTCCGACCAGGTGCGGACAAGCTCGCTCGAGCCGGCCGGTTCACCCTCGGCTTAATCGGTTCACTCAAGCTCAAGGTCGACCGCGGACGGTGGCAGGATGGCCAGGTGGCCGACACCGAAGCGCTGACGTTCTCGAGCGCTCGCGGTCGGTGGGTGCTCGCCGCGACCGTCCTCGGTTCCGGGGTGGTCCAACTCGACGCGACCGTCGTCGGAATCGCGCTGCCCGCGCATCGGCAAGGACTTCCACTCGGGGGTCGCGAGCCTGCAGTGGGTTGTCACTGCGTACACGCTCACGCTCGCCTCGTTCCTGCTGCTCGGTGGATCGCTCGGCGACCGCTTCGGACGCCGGAAGGTGTTCACGATCGGGGTGGTGTGGTTCGCCGTCGCCTCGGCCGGTTGCGCGCTCGCGCCGACCGCCGGCGTGCTGATCGTCGCGCGCGGATTGCAGGGGGTCGGCGGCGCGCTGTTGACACCCGGCAGCCTGGCGATCCTGCAGGCCTCATTCGTCAAGGACGATCGGGCCCGGGCGATCGGCGCCTGGTCGGGGCTGGGCGGTCTGGCGTCCGCGGCCGGTCCGATCGTCGGTGGCTACCTGCTGACGGTGGCGTCGTGGCGCTGGGTATTCCTGATCAACCTGCCGCTGTCGTTGGCGGTGGTCCTGATCACTCGCCGGCACGTGCCCGAGTCGGTCGATTCGGGCGCGCACGGCCGGGTCGACGTGCCGGGCGCGGTGTGGGCGGTGGTCGCCTTGTCGGGGCTGACCTATCCGGTCATCGAGGGCCCGGACGTCGGCTGGAGCAGCCCGGCGATCATCGTGTCGATCGTCGTCGGGGTCTGCGGCAGCCGTCGCCTTCGTCGTCACCGAACAACGCAGCCGCAACCCGATGCTGCCGCCCGGGATGTTCGGCGCCCGGCAGTTCGCGGCCACCAATGCGGTGACGTTCGTCGTCTACGCGGCCCTGAGCGGGTCGCTGTTCCTGATGCCCGTCGCGTTGCAGCAGGTCGCCGGGTACTCGCCGCTCGAATCCGGCCTGGCGTTGCATCCCGGTCACGCTGATGATGCTGTTCCTGTCGGCGCGATCCGGGCGGCTGGCGACCGTATCGGGACCGCGGCTGCAGATGGCCCTCGGTCCCGTTGTCGTCGGCATCGGCCTGCTCGCGCTGACCCGGTCGACCACCGACCACAACTACCTCACCGGCGTCCTGCCCGGGGTGATCGTCCTCGGTCTCGGCCTGGTGATCGTGGTCGCGCCGCTGACCGCCACCGCGATGAGTTCCGCGCCGTCCGAGCACGCCGGCATCGCCTCGGCCGTGAACAACGACGTGGCCCGGGCCGGCGGTCTCATCGCCGTGGCCGTCTGCCGGTGGTGTCATGCTGACCGGCGATGCCTACCTGCACCCGGAGGTGTTTGCGCACGGCTACCGGATCGCCTGCGTCATCTGCGCAATCTCGTGCCTGATCGGCGGGACAATCGCCGCGACGTTCATTCGCAACGCCCGGCGCGTCCCGTCCGCGGCCTCGGTCGCCGCCGGCGCGGCTGAACACTGATGGGTCGGGACGGCGGAACATTGGAAGGCCCGGACGGTCGAGCGCTAAGGGGCCGGCACGCCGAACACGGGGGGAATCGGCGCGCCGGCCACTCCGAATAATGGAGTACGCGGCTCGCAAGAGCGAGCGGCGCGCCGAGTGTCACACCGACGCGTCGAGCGACGCGGTCAGGGCGGCAATGTGCGACGGGCGCACGCGGCAGCATCCGCCGACGAGCCGGGCGCCGGCTGCGACCCACGCCGGGGCCAATGCCCTTTCCGGAACGGCAGATCCGCGCCACCTGCGTCCGGCCGCGTCCCAGTGCTCGCCGCTGTTCGGATAGACGATCGCCGGCTTTCCGCTCGCGGCGACGGCCACCTCGACCGCCCGCCCGGCCTGCGCCGGGTCGAGGCAGTTGACGCCGACCGCCACGACGTTATCGATGCCGCGAACGAGCGCGAAGGCGTCGGCGGCGCGTTCGCCGGTGCGGGTCCGCACGACCCCGTCCGCGTCCTCGACGGTGGTGAGTGAGATCCAGGCCGGCACCGGCAGCCCGTCGAGTTCGGCGAGCAGCGCCTCGACCTCGACGGCCGACGGGAGCGTCTCGCAGGCCAGCACGTCGGGCTCCGCGTCGACGAGAATCTCCAAGCGGGGACGGTGGAATGTGCGCAGGCCGGCCACGCCCAGGGCGTCGGCGTACGCGCCCGTGTACTCCGAACCGTCGGCCAAGGTGGCGCCGAACGGACCGATCGACGCGGCGACCCAGGCGTCGAGTCCGTCGGTGGCCCGCCGGGCGAGCGCCACCGAAAGCGTCAGCAGCCGCGCGGCCTCCGCCCGATCGATGCCCGCCGCGGCGAAGCCCTCGAAGCTGGCCTGGTAGCTGGCCGTCGTGGCGACCCGCGCGCCCGCGGCGACGAACGCCCGATGGGCGGCGACGATCGCCTCGGGATCGTCACGCAGCAGCCGGGCCGACCACAACCGCGACGAGACGTCGTGGCCGGCGCGTTCGAGCTCGGTCGACAGGCCGCCGTCGAGCACGACCGCTGCCGATCTCATCGCCGCCGCCAACCCGTCGCGCACAGCGGCCATTCTGCCGCGCATCGCCGCGGTGCGGATTCAGAAGATACGCAGAGGATTTCGAGCGCGCAGCGCGAGACCGAGCGGGCATGCTGGTCTGGTGACACCGGCTGCTGCTCTCGCGCGGGTCGACGGAAACCCGTTGCGAATCCTGATCGTCGATGACGAACGGCCGTTGGCTGAGGTCCTGGCCAGCACGCTGACGTATGACGGCTGGGACACTCGCACCGCGTTCGACGGGTCGAGCGCCATCACGATCGCCGCTGATTTCGAGCCCGATGCCGTCGTGCTGGACGTGATGCTGCCCGACTTCGACGGCTTCGAGGTGCTGCGCAAGCTTCGGGCAACGAACCCGCACCTGTGCGTGCTGTTCCTGACCGCGCGCGACTCCGTCGAGGACCGCGTCGCCGGCATCACCGTCGGCGGCGACGACTACGTCACGAAGCCGTTCAGTCTCGAGGAGGTCCTGGCCCGGCTGCGCGGACTCGTGCGGAGGGCCGGCGTGACATACGCGACTGCGCCCGGCCTGGTGGTCGGAGACCTGGTCATGGACGAGGACGCCCGCGAGGTGCGGCGCGGTGACGACGTCATCGAGCTGACCGCGACGGAATTCGAGCTGCTGCGCTATCTCATGCGCAACCCCCGGCGGGTGTTGTCGAAAGTCCAGATCCTCGATCGAGTGTGGAACTACGACTTCGGCGGTCGAGCGCACGTGGTCGAGCTCTACATCAGCTACCTGCGCAAGAAGATCGACCGTGGGCGCGATCCGATGATCCACACGGTCCGCAGCATCGGCTACGTGCTCAAGCCGACCTGTTGAGGCGTCCCGGGCCGCGCCCCCGTCGGCCCGGGATGCCCGATGCTCAGGCGGGCGGCGCGCCCAGGGAAGTCCAGTACTCGTTGAGCTGGCCCTGCACCTTCACGAACCAGACGATCGTCCCGATCAAGGGAAGCAGGATCCAGAATCCCGTCGTCCCGGACACCCGGCTCGGCCGTCCGGACTGCGCGAGCATCTTGCCGACTTCGCTGGGCAGCAGGAAGAACGTCACGGGCGACACCACGAAGTAGATGACGAATCCCAGCGCGCCGCCGACACCCAGCCCGGAGTGGTTCTTGATCTCGTCGTGGGTCTTCCACGTCCAGACGTAGGTGTAGATGCCCAGGGTGACGATCGCGAGCAGGATCGAGATGCCGATGCCGCGCGGCTTCCCGAGCGGACGTTGGCCTGGGTAGGCGAGTTGCTGTCCGTATCCGGGTTGCTGTCCGTATCCGGGCTGCTGTGCGTAGCCCGGTTGTTGTCCGTACCCGGGCTGTTGCCCGTAGCCGGGCTGCTGTGCGTAGCCCGGTTGTTGTCCGTAGCCAGGCTGCTGCCCGTACCCGGGCTGTTGTTGTTGTCCGTAGCCAGGCTGCTGCCCGTACCCGGGCTGGTCGCTCGGCGGACCGTAGGGGTTGCTCACTGTGGTGCTCCTCTCGGCGGCCCGGAGCGGACCGTGGCCGAGTGTGTCAGCGTTTCGCCTGCTTCGACAGCACCGGCGATGGGGCGCCAGCGTGTCGATTCCCGACCGACGCGATCGTCGGAGGTGGTGAGACAGTTTGTCCAACCCGCTCCGGAGGCGACCCATGGCCGATGCCGCACAGATCTGGTCCCTGACCCACGCCGAGCGGGCCCACACCGCCGACCTGCTCGAGACGCTCACCCCCGAGCAGTGGAGCCAGCCGTCGCTGTGCGCGGGCTGGAGCGTCCACCTCGCCGGCGCGCACATCCTGGCCGGTGCCGAGCAGACGATTCCCCATTTCGTCAAGGGATTCGCCGGCAGCGGGTTCCGGTTCGACGTGTTCATCGACCGGGCGGCGCACCGGCTGGCGACGCTCGAGCCGGCTGAGATCGTCCGGCGACTGCGGGCCCGGACGAGCACGAAGAACGGGCCGCCCGCTCCGCCCGTGGCGATGCTCGGCGAGATCGTCGTGCACACGCAGGACATCGCCCGTCCGCTCGGGCTGGTCGCGACGGCGTCACCCGCCGCTACCGTGGCCTGCCTGCGGATGTACGAAGGCGCGTCGTTCCCGGTGGGCGGCAAGAAGCGGATCGCGGGGCTGCGGCTGGTCGCGACGGACGTCGACTGGACGCACGGCGAGGGCGCCGAGGTGACGGGCTCCGGGGTGTCGCTACTGCTGGCGATGACCGGACGCGCCGTCGGGGCCGACGAGCTCGACGGTCCGGGCGCATCGACATTGGTCGCCCGCCTCAAGGGCTGACGCGGATGCCCGCCAGAATCTAGGCATGACCCAGGGAATTGCCGTCGTCACCGGCGCCAGCAGCGGTATCGGCGCGGCCACCGCGCTGCGATTGGCCGCCGAGGGGTTCGACGTCATCGCCGCCGCCCGGCGTCGAGATCGGCTCGACGAGCTCGTCACCCGCGCGCCCGGGATCCGAGCGGTGACCCTCGACGTCACCGATCCGTCGTCGGTCGCCGCGTTCGCCGGACAGTTCGACGACATCGCGGTGTTGATCAACAACGCCGGAGGCGCGATCGGGCTCGAGCCGATCGAACGAGCCGATCCGGCCGACTGGCAGGCGATGTACGACTCGAACGTCCTCGGCGTGCTGCGCATGACGCAAGCACTGTTGCCGGCCCTTGAGCGCGGTAGCGGCGGGCACATCGTGCTGACCGGGTCGATCGCCGGACACCTCGTTTACGAAGGCGGCGCCGGTTACGCGGCCGCCAAGCACGCCGCGAGCGTCCTGGTCGAGACGTTGCGGCTGGAACTGAACGGACGGCCGGTGCGGATCACCGAGGTCGCGCCCGGGATGGTCCACACCGCCGAATTCTCGCTCGTGCGCTACCGGGGCGACGCGGACGCCGCCGCCCGGGTCTATGCGGGGGTCGAGGCGCCGCTCACCGCCGAGGACATCGCCGACTGCATCGCGTTCGCCGTGACCCGTCCGGCCCACGTCAACATCGACCTGCTCGTCGTGAAGCCGCTCGCGCAGGCCGCCCCGTACAAAGTTGCCCGCACGTCCGGCTGAGCGTCGGCGTCCGGACGGGCGTCCAACGGGGTTGGCCGGCCGCGAACCAGCGCCAAGTTACGAGTGCGGCTGGTTCGGGTAACACCCGGCCATGCTTATGGATATCTTGATCGCTCTCGTGATCGTCATCGTGGCCGCCGCCCTCGGGCTGACCGTCCACCCGCTGCTGTGGTTCATCATCATCGTCGCCGCGATCTGGCTGTTCGCCCGCCGCGGTCGCTGGAACCGGGTCTAGCCACCCTCCTTTGCACCCAGGATGTGGGTGGTTGAGCCGTCCAGGAGGCGGATCAGCCCACAAGTTGGGTGCAAAGTCGGGGTACGGGCTGGACGTCAGGCGCGCCGACGGCGCCGGCGCGTGGCGCCCGCGAGTGTGAGGAGTCCCAGCAGCAGCAAGCCGACGCCGCTGGTCAGACTCACGGTCAGCCCCGGGACGCCGGTGTAGGCGAGCCCAGCCTTCAGCTTCACCGTGGCGCTGGCCTGCGGCGAGACGACCTGTCCCGCGATTCCGGTACCCGACGCCGTGGCGACGTTCGTCAACGTTCCGACGACGGCCTCGGCGGACGTCAACGTGTGGCTGCCCGTCGTGCAGTCCGTGGACGCGCCCGGAGCCAACATGGTCACCGGGCAGGTCACCGGGCCGCCGAGCGGGTCTGAGATCACGAGCGCCGTGATCGATGTCGTGCCCAGGTTGGTGGCCGTGATCGTCCACGTCACCTGGTCGCCGGCGTCGACCCATCCGTCGCCGTTCGTGTCGGTCGTGGTGGCCGTCTTGGCCAGACCGAGCTTCGAGACCTGGTTGATCGGCACGGTGGCCGTTGCCTGATTGCTACTGACCGCGACGGTGCTGCCCGGCGGGTCGGCGGTGGCGGTCGCGGTGTTGACGATCTTCCCGGCGTCGACGTCGGCCTGCGAGATCGTGTGGGCGACCGTCGAGGTACAGACCACGGATGCGCCCGGGGCGAGGTTGCCGGACGGGCAGCTGATCGCGCCGGCGGTCGGGTCGTTCACCGCGACGGCGTGCAGCGTGACGTTGCCGTTGTTGGTCACCGTGAACGTCCACGTCACCGAGTCGCCCAGGTCGACGTAGCCGTCGCCGTTGTCGTCGTGGGCGGTGCCGGCCTTGACCAGTGCGAGCGTCGGCGCGGGCGTGGTCGTCACCGTGACGCTCGACGGCGGGGAGGTCGTCGGGTTTCCGCCCGGATCGAGACCGGTCGCGGTGGCGGAGTCGCCGATCGTGCCGTTGTCGAGGTCGGCCTGCGTCACGGTGTAGGTCGCGGTGCAGGTGACGGACGCGCCCGGAGCGATCGTCGTGGTCGGGCAGGTCGGTGCCGACGTGAGCGCGCCCGCCGGGGCGTCCGGCGTGTCCGTGATCGTGATGTTCGACATCGTCACGTTGCCGTTGTTGGTCACGACGAACGAGAACGTGACGGTCGCCCCGACGGTCGACACCGTCGTCGGACTCGCGGTCTTGGTCGTCGTCAACGCCGGGTTCGCGGTCGCCGTCACGGTGGCGGTCGAGGGCCCGGACGTCACTGCTGAACCGGTCGGGGGAGTGCCGGTGGCCGTGGCCGAGTCGCCGATGTCACCGCGATCGAGGTCGCCCTGCGCGACGACGTACGTTGCGGTGCAGGTGGTCGTCGCGCCTGGCGCCACGGTCACGGCCGGGCAGGTCGGGCCGGAGGCGAGCGGGTTTGTCGCGGCGGTCTGGACGTCGGCGACGGTGACCGCGTGCAGTGAGACGTTGCCAGTGTTGGTGACCAGGAACGAGTACGTGATCGTGCTGCCGACCGTCGACACCGTGGTCGGGTTCGCGGACTTGACCACCTTCAGGGTCGGCGACGACGTGACCGACACCGTGAAGCCGGCCGGCGGCGAGGACGTCTGGTGCCCGAGCGGGTTCAGGCCGGTGGCGATTGCCGAATCAGCGACCGATCCGTGATCGAGGTCGGCTTGCGTGACCGTGTACGTCGCCGTGCAGGTGACGATGGCGGCCGGGGCCAGCGAACCGGCCGGGCAGGTCGGACCGCTCGTGAGGGCGCCGGCGGGAACGGTCTGCGTGTCGACCACGGCGATCGTCGTGATGGTCACGTTGCCGCTGTTGGTCACCGTGAACGTGTAGGTGATGACGTCGCCGACCGCGGCCACCGTCGTCGGGGTCGCGCTCTTGGCGATGGTGAGGGCCGGGTGCTGCGTGGCGGTGACGGTCGCGGTGGCCGGGGTGGACGTGACCGTCGACCCGTCCGGGTTGCGGCCGGACGCGACGGCCGAGTCCTTGATCGAGCCGTGGTCGAGGTCGGCCTGGGTGGTCGTGTAGCTCGCCGTGCAGGTCACGGACCCGCCCGGGGCAACGGTCGTGGTCGGGCAGGCCGGCGCCGCGTCGAGCGGGCCGGCCGGTGCTGTCTGGGTGTCGACGATCGACACCGCGGTCACCGTGGTGTTGCCCGAGTTGGTGACGATGAACGTGACGGCCACCGACTGGCCGACGGCACTGACCGTGGTCGGGCTGACCGACTTGGCGACGGTGAGCGCCGGCGTCCGGGCGATCGCCACGGTCGCGGTGGACGGTGCCGACGTGACCGTCGTGCCGTTCGGGGTGTGCGCGTTCGCGGTGGCGCTGTTGGTCACGGAGCCGTTGTCGACGTCGGCCTGGGTGGTCGTGTACGTGGCCGTGCACGTGACGGTTTCAGTCGGTGCGATCGTGAGCGACGGGCACGAGACGGTCAGTGCGGGCGCGGCCGGGGCCGTCAGCGCATCCGAGATCGTCAGCAGGGTCAGCGTCACGTTGCCGTTGTTCGTCGCCGCGAACGAGTAGCTGACGACCTGGCCCGGGGCGGTCAGGGCCGCGGATGCCGCGGACTTCACGAGGGTCAGCGCCGGCGCCGACGAGATCTGCACCGTGAACGAGGACGGTCCGGACGTCACCGGGTGACCGGTCGCGTCGATGGCGCTCGCCGTGGCGGTGTTCTTGATCGTGCCCTGGTCGACGTCGGCCTGGGTGACGACGTACGTGCTCGTGCAGGTCGTCGAGACGCCTGGCGCGAGGGTCGTGCTGGGGCAGGTGATCGCCGAGCCGGGGCCGGCCGGCGAGTCGAAGGTGTCGTTGATCGTCAGGCCGTGGACGGTGGTGTTACCGCTGTTGGTCACGACGAATGAGTAGGTGACCGTCTGGCCGGGCTGGCTGAGCGTCGTCGGCGTGCCTGACTTGACCAGGGTGAGGGCCGGCGCCGCGTTCGCGGTGACGGTGGCGGTGGACGGCGCCGAGGTCACGGAAACGCCGTTCGTGCCGGTGCCGGTCGTGGTCGCCGAGTTGCTGATCACGCCGTTGTCGACGTCGGCCTGCGTAGCCGGGTAGCTGCCGGTGCAGGCCATCGAGACGCCGGGCAGCAGCGAGGCGGCCGGGCAGCTGATCGACACGGCCGGGCCGGCGGGCGCGGCGAGCGTGTCGTCGACGGTGATCCCCGAGACGGGCAGGTTGCCGGTGTTGGTGACGAGGAACGTGTAGTCGACGACCTGACCGGCCGCGCTGATGACCGCCGGCGTCGCCGTCTTGACGATGTTCAGCTCGGGGGTCTGCGTGACGTTGACGGTCGCTGTCGAGGGCAGTGACGTGACCGCGGTGCCCCGCGGGTCGATGCCGGACGCGGTCGCGCTGTTGTCGACCCGGCCCTCGATCACGTCGGCCGGCCCGATCGAGTAGGTGGACGTGCAGGTCGTCGCTGCGCCGGGGGCCAGCGTTGTCACCGGGCAGGTGATCGCGCTACCGGGGCCGGCCGGGGCCGTGAACGTGTCCGCGATGGCGAGGTTCGAGACCGTCACGTTGCCGCTGTTGGTCACGGCGAAGCTGTAGGCGATCGTGTCGCCGGCGTTGTTCACGCGGGTGGGATTGGCGCTCTTGCTGATCGTGAGGCCGGGCGCCGAGTTGACCGACACACTCGCCGACGACGGGTTCGACGCCACCGCCGAACCGTCCGGCGCCGTCGAGTTCGTCGTGGCGCTGTTGCTGATCGATCCGTTGTCGAGATCGGCCTGCGTCACGGTGTACGTCGAGGTGCAGGTCGTCGATGCGCCCGGGGCCAGCGACGTCGCCGCGCAGGTGATCGCGCTACCCGGACCGGCCGGCGCGTTGAAGGTGTCGGCGACGCTGATCGCCGTCAAGGTCACGTTGCCCGTGTTGTGCAGGGCGAACGTGTACGTGACGGTCTGGCCGACGGACGTGACCGTGGCCGGCGCGGCCGACTTGATCAGGTTCAGCGCCGGGGCCGGCGTGATTGTCAGGGTCGCCGTTGAGACCGGCGAGGCGACTGCGGTGCCCGAGGGGTCGTGCGCCGAGGCCGTCGCTGAGTTCCGCACGGTGCCGGCGTTGGCGTCGGCCACCGTGGTCGTGTACGGCGCCGTGCAAGTAGTGCTCGCGCCCGGGGCCAACGTGGTCGTCGGGCAGGTGACGGTGAGGGCCGGGCCGGCCGGCGGCGTCAACGAATCACCGATCGACAACGTGGACAACGTGACGTTGCCCGTGTTCTTCACCAGGAACGAGTACGTCACGTGCTGCCCGGCGCCGCTCACCGTGGTCGGCGAGACCGATTTGGTCAGCTGCAGCGAGGTCATCGGGGCAGCCGTGACGGTGGCCGTCGACGGGGGTGCCGTCGTCGTCGTTCCGTGCGGATCGGTGCCGCTCGCGGTGGCCGAGTTGCCGACCGAGCCGTGGTCGATGTCGGCCTGGGTCGTCGTGTAGGTCGCGGTGCAGGTGACGACGGCGGCCGGGGCGAGCGTGGTCGTCGGGCAGGTCGGCGTGAGGGCCGGGCCGGCCGGGGCCGTGAGCGTGTCGTTGATGGCCACGCCGTCGATCGTCACGTTGCCGGTGTTGGTCACCAGGAACGAGTACGTGATCGTCTGGCCGGCGGCCGTCACGGTGGTCGGGCTGGCCGACTTCACGACGGTCAGCGACGACGTCTCGGGGATCGTGACGGTGGCGAGCGACGGCGTCGACGTGACGCTGCCGCCACCGGCCGGCGTTCCGCTCGCGGTCGCGGAGTTCTTGATCGAGCCGTTGTCGATGTCGGCCTGCGTCGCCGCGTAGTTGGCGGTGCAGGTCGTGGTGGCGCCGGGCGCGAGCGTGGACACCGGGCACGTGATCGTCGGCACGGGGCCGGCCGGCGTGGTGAACGTGTCATTGATCGCGATCGAGTTCACCGTGACATTGCCGGTGTTCTTCACGAGGAACGAGTAGGCGATCTGCTGGCCGGCGGTGGTCACCGAGGTCGGGTTGGCGGACTTGGTGACGGTCAGGGCCGGCGCCGGGTTCGCCGGGACGGTCGCCGTGGACGGCGGCGACGTCGTCGTCGGACCGCTCGGGGTGTGTCCGGACGCCGTGGCCGAGTTGCTGATCGAGCCGTCGTCGACGTCCGCCTGGGTCGTTGTGTAGGTCGCGGTGCAGGTGACGACGGCGGCCGGGGCGAGCGTCGTCGTCGGGCAACTGACCGTCAGAGCCGGGGCGGCCGGGGCCGTCAGGGAGTCGTTGATCGCCAGCGACGTGATCGTCACGTTGCCGGTGTTCTTGGCCAGGAACGAGTACGTGATCGTCTGGCCGGCGGCGCTGAACGTCGTCGGTGACGCGGACTTCGTGACGGTCAGGCCGGGCGCGGCGGTCGCGGTGACCGTCACGGTCGACGGCGCCGAGGCGACCGCGGTGCCGTGCGGGTCGAGGCCGTTCGCCGTGGCCGAGTTCGCGATCGAGCCGTGGTCGATATCGGCCTGGGTCACGGCGTAGCTGGCCGTGCAGGTGGTCGTCGCGGCGGGGGCCAGGGTGGTGGTCGGGCAGGCGACGGTCAGGGCCGGTCCGGCCGGCGCCGTGAGGGTGTCGGCGATCGAGATGCCGTGGACGGTGACGTCACCGGAGTTGGTGACCAGGAAGCTGTACGCGACGGTGCTGCCGGCCGTCCCGACAGTGGTCGGCGTCGCCGACTTGACGACCGTGAGCGCCGGCGACGTCGCGGCCGCGACCGTGACCGCCGACGGCGGTGAGGTCACCGGCTGGTTCGACGGGTCGGTGGCGTTGGCGATCGCACTGTTCTTGATCGAGCCGTTGTCGAGGTCGGCCTGGGTGACCGTGTAGGTCGCGGTGCAGGTCGTGCCGGTGCCGGGGGCGAGGGTCGTGGTCGGGCAGCTGACCGCCAGGGCCGGTCCCGCCGGCGCCGTGAGGGTGTCGGCGATCGACAGACCCGACAGCGTGGTGTTGCCGGTGTTCGCGACCGCGAACGAGTAGGTCACGGTCTGGCCCGCGGTCGTGACCGAGGTCGGGTTCGCGGTCTTGGTGACGGTGAGGCCGGTCGACTGCGTCGCCGTCACCGTCGCGATCGACGGCGGGCTGGTGATGTTGGTGCCGGTCGGAGGGGTGCCGGTGACGGTGGCCGAGTTGTTGATCGCGCCGTTGTTCACGTCGTTCTGGGTGACCGTGTACGTGGCCGTGCAGGTCGTCGTCGCACCCGGCAGCAGGCTCGTCGCCGGGCACGTCACGCTCAGCGCCGGCCCGGCCGGCGCGGTGAGCGTGTCGTTGACCGTGATCTCGGTGATGGTCACGTTGCCGGTGTTCTTCACCAGGAACGAGTAGGAGATCGTCTGGCCGGCGGTGGTGACCGTCGTCGGGCTGGCGCTCTTCGTCACGGTCATCGCCGGGGCCGCGGTGATCGCGACATGCGCCGTCGAGACCGGGGACGTGACGGCGTTGTTGCCGGGATCCTCGGCCGACGCCGTGGCCGAGTTGTCGATGCCGCCGTGGTCGACGTCGGCCTGGGTCGCCGTGTAGGCCGCTGTGCACGTGGTCGTCGCGCTCGGCGCGAGCATCGTGGTCGGGCAGGTCACCGACAGGGCCGGGCCGGCCGGCGCGGTCAGGGTGTCATTGATAGCGAGCGACGACACCGTGACGTTGCCGGTGTTCTTGACGAGGAACGAATACGTGACCGTCTGGCCGGCCGACGTCAGCGAGGTCGGCGCCGCCGACTTGGTCAGCGTCAACGCCGGCGTGGCCGTGACCGGCACGGTCGCGGTCGACGGGGCGGATGTCACCGACTGACCGCCGGCGCCCGTGCCGGTGGCGGTGGCTGTGTTGTTGATCGAGCCGTTGTCGACGTCCGCCTGGGTAGCGGTGTACGTCGCCGAGCAGATCACGCCCGCGCCGGGGGCCAGCGTCGTGGTCGGGCAGGTGACCGTGACGGCCGGGCCGGCCGGCGCCGTCAGCGCGTCACTGATCGCCAGACCGGTGATCGTGACGTTGCCGGAGTTGATCACCGCGAACGAGTAGGTGACCGACTGACCGGCGCTCGTCAGCGAGGTCGGGTTGGCGGTCTTGGTGAGCGTCAGGGCCGGTGTCTGGGTGACCGAGACCGTGGCCGTCGACGGGATCGACGTGACCGTCCCGGCCGGTCCGGTGCCCGTCGCCGTCGCCGAGTTCTTGATCGAGCCGTTGTCGATGTCGGCCTGGGTGGCGGTGTACGTCGCGGTGCAGGTCGTCGACGCGCCCGGGGCGAGGGTGGTGGTCGGGCAGGTGATCGTCGGCACCGGGCCGGCCGGCGCGGTGAACGTGTCGGTGATTGCGATCGAGTTGATTGTGACGTTGCCCGAGTTCGTCACGGCGAAGGAGTACGTGATGGTCTGGCCCGCGGCCGTAACTGTGGCTGGCGACGCCGTCTTGTGCAACGACAGCGCGGCCGTCTGGCTCACGGCGACGGTGGCGATCGAGGGCGGCGACGTCACGGTGGTGTTGTTCGGATCCTTGCCCGACGCCGTCGCGGAGTTCTTGATCGAGCCGTTGTTGATGTCGGCCTGGGTGGCCGTGTACGTCGCGGTGCAGGTCGTGGAGGCGCCCGGCGCGAGGGTCGTGGTCGGGCAGGTGACCGTCGGCGTGGGCCCGGCCGGCGCGGTCAGCGTGTCGGCGATGGCGATCGCGGTGATCGTCACGTTGCCCGTGTTGGTGACGGCGAACGAGTAGTTGACGGTCTGCCCGGCGGAACCGACCGAGGTCGGGTTGGCCGTCTTCACCACCGTCAGGGACGCCGCGGGCGCGATCGTGGCGGTCACGGACGACGGCGGCGAGATGACGGTTGTGCCGTGCGGATCGGTCGCGTTGGCGGTCGCGGTGTTGGCGACCGAACCGTGATCGGCGTCCGCCTGCGTGACGGTGTAGGGCGCGGTGCAGGTGGTCGAAGCGCCGGCGGCCAAGGTCGTCGTCGGGCAGGTGACGGTGAGCGCCGGGGAGGCCGGGGCGCTCAGCGAGTCGGCGATCGACACCAGCGACAGGGTGACGTTGCCGGTGTTCGTCACCGCGAACGAGTAGTTCAGGGTCTGCCCGGCGGTGGTCGGCGCCGTGGGGGTGACCGACTTGACCATGGTCAGGCTTGCGGATTCCGGAATCGAGACGGTGACACTCGATTGCGGTGACGAGACCGGGTTGCCCTTCGGGTCGGTGCCGCTCGCAGTCGCCGAGTTCTTGACACTGCCGTTGTCGGCGTCCGCGGTCGTTGTCGTGTACGTGGCGGTACAGGTCGTCGACGCCCCCGGCGCGAGGGTCGTCGTCGGGCAGCTGACCGTCGGCACCGGGCCGGCCGGGGTGGTCAGCGTGTCGGCGATCGCGAGGTTGTGGATCGTGACGTTGCCGGTGTTCGTCACCGCGAACGAGTAGGTGATGCCCTTGTTCGCACCGGTGACCGAGGCCGGATTCGCGGACTTGACCAGCGCCAGGCTCGGTGTCGCCGGTTCGTTGACGGTCACGTTCGAGGCGTTCGAGGCGACCGGCTGGTTGTTGGAGTCGGTGGCGTTGGCCGTCGCGGTGTTCTTGATGGTCCCGTTGTCGATGTCGGCCTGGGTAGCGGTGTAGGTCGCGGTGCAGGTCGTGACGGCGTTCGCGGCCAACGAGGTGGTCGGGCAGCTGACGGTCAGCGCCGGCCCGGCCGGCGCCGTCAGGGTGTCGGCGATCGACAGGCCGGTGACCGGCAGGTTGCCGGAGTTGGTGACCTGGAACGAGTACGTGACGGTCTGGCCGGCCGCCGTGACGCTGGTCGGGTTCGCCGACTTGACCAGCGTCAGCGCCGATACCTGGTTGATGTTCACGGTCGCCGTCGACGGGGCCGACGTCACCGGATTGTTGTTGGTGTCGGTACCGGTCGAGGTCGCGGTGTCGGTGACCGAGCCGTTGACGACGTCCGCCGCAGTGACCGTGTAGCCGGCCGACGTGCAGGTCGTCGATGCACCCGGGATGAGCGAGGTAGCGGTGCAGGTGATCGTCGGAACCGGGCCGGCCGGCGCGGTGAACGAGTCGGCGATGGCCACGTTCGCGATCGTCACGTTGCCGGTGTTCTTCACCGTGAACGTGTACGTCACGACCGCGCCCGCGGCGCCGACCGTGTTCGGGTTCGCCGACTTCGTCACGGTGAGCTTCGGCGACTGGTTGACGGTGACGGTGGCCGTCGATGACCCGGATGTGATCGTCGCGTTGTTCGGGTCCTTGCCCGATGCGGTCGCGGTGTTCTTGATCTTGCCATTGTCGAGGTCGGCCTGAGTCGACGTGTAACTCGCGGTGCAGGTCGTATTCGCGCCGGGCGCCAAGGTCGTCACCGGGCAGCCGACCGCCAGCGGCGGACCGGCCGGCGCTGTGAACGTGTCGGCGATCGACAGCGACGTGATCGTCACGTTGCCGGAGTTCGTAACGAGGAACGAGTACGAAATGGTCTGGCCGGACGCGCTGATCGACGTCGGCGTCGCCGACTTGACGATCGTGAGCGCGCCCGACTGCGTGGCTGCGACGGTCGCGGTCGAGGGGGCCGACGTCACGGCGGTGTTGTTCGGATCCTTGGCCGAGGCGGACGCGCTGTTGTTGATCGAGCCGTGGTCGAGGTCGGCCTGGATCGTCGTGTACTGCGCGGTGCAGGTCATCGACGCGCCGGGCGCCAGGGTCGTGGTCGGGCAGCTGATCGTCAGCGGCGGGCCGGCCGGGGCGGTCAGGGTGTCGGCGATCGACAGGCTCGTCAGGGTGACGTTGCCGGTGTTCTTGGCGACGAACGAGTAGGTGACGGTCTGGCCGACGCCGGTGACGGTCGTCGGGTTGGCCGATTTGACGACGGTCAGCCCGTCGGACTGGGTCGCGGTGACGGTCGCGGTCGACTGCGGGGACGCGACGGCATTGCCCTTCGGATCAAGGCCGTTCGCGGTCGCCGAGTTCTTGATCGTGCCCTTGTCGACGTCGGCCTGCGTCGACACGTAGGTGCCGGTGCAGGTGGTCGTGGCCCCGGGAGCGAGCGTCGTGGTCGGGCAGCTGATCGTCAGCGCCGGCCCGGCCGGGGCCGAGAACGATGTCGGCGATCGCCAGTGACGAGATCGTGACGTTGCCGTTGTTGGTGACCGCGAACGAGTAGGCGACGGTCTGACCGGCCGCCGTGATCGTCGTCGGGTTGGCCGTCTTGGCCAGCGAGAGTGCCCCGCCGCCACTCACCGAGACCGCCGCTGTCGAGACGTTGGACGTCGTGGTGGCGCTCGTCGGATCCTTGGCGGTGGCGGTCGCGCTGTTGTTGATCGAACCGTTGTCGACGTCGGACTGGGTCACGGAGTACGTCGCCGAGCAGGTGGTCGTCGCACCCGGGGCGAGCGTCGTCGCCACGCAGGTGATCGTCGGGACCGGACCGGCCGGGGCCGTGAACGTGTCGACGATCGCGAGGCCCGTCATCGTCTCGTTGCCGGAGTTCGTGACCCTGAACGTGTAGGTGATCGTCGATCCCGTGGCGCTGACCGAAGTCGGTGCGGCCGACTTCGCCAGCGTCAGCGCAGGGGAGCGCGTGACGCTGACGGTCGCCGTCGACGCGGGCGACGTGACGGTGCTGTTCTTGGGGTCTTTGCCGGATGCCGTCGCCGAGTTCTTGATCGAGCCGTTGTCGACGTCGGCCTGTGTCGAAACGTAACTCGCCATGCAGGTCGTCGTCGCCCCTGGAGCCAACGTCGTGGTCGGGCAGGTGATGGTCGGCACCGGGCCGGCGGGCGCCGTGAAGGTGTCGGCGATGCTCAGGCCGGTGACCGTGACGTTCCCCGTGTTCCGCACGAGGAACGAATATGCGACGGTCTGGCCGGCCGCCGTGATCGTGGCCGGAGTCGCGGACTTCGTCAAGGTCAGGCCGCCGGACTGCGTCGCGGCGACGGTGGCGGTCGATGGGCTGGACGCGACCGCGTGGCCGTTGGAGTCGGTGGCGTTCGCCGTGGCGCTGTTGTTGATCGAGCCGTTGTCGATGTCGGCCTGGGTCGTCGTGTACGTCGCGGTACACGTCGTGTTGACCCCGGGCGCCAGTGACGTGACCGGGCAGCTGATCGTCAGCGCCGGACCGGCCGGCGCGGTCAGCGTGTCGGCGATCGACAGTGAGGTGACGGGAAGGTTGCCGCTGTTGGTGACCTTGAAGGAATACGTGACGGTCTGACCAGCCGCGGTCACGGTGGTCGGCACGGCCGTCTTCACCAGCGTCACCGCCGGCGTCTGTGTCGCGGTCACGGTGGCCGCCGAGGCCGGGGACGTGACGGTGTTGTTGCTCGGGTCCTTGCCGGACGCCGTGGCCGAGTCCTTGATCGTGCCGTTGGTGATGTCGGCCTGGGTCACGGTGTAGGTGGCGGTGCAGGTGACGGACGCGCCGGGAGCGAGCGAGGCCGCTCCGGCCGGGCAGGTCGGGCCGGAGGCCAGGGCGCCGGCCGGGGCGGACTGGGTGTCGGCGACAGTCGCGTTGGTGATGGTGACGTTGCCCGTGTTCGTGACGACGAAGCTGTACGTGACTGTCGATCCGACCGTAGACACCGACGTCGGGGTGGCTGACTTCGCGATCGACAACATCGGTGTCGCGGGCGCGGTCGTCACCGTGGCGGTCGACGAGGCGGTCACCGTCGCCCCATTCGTACCCGACGCGGTCGCCGTGTTCGTCACGTTGCCGGAATCGACGTCCGACTGGGTGACCGTGTGCGTCGCGGGGGCGGTGCAGGTCTCGGACGCGCCGACCGCCAACGTGGTCGACGGGCAGTTCACCGTCCCGAGCGGGGCGTCCGTGACGCCGACGGAGGTCAGCGTGAGGCCGCTGGTGTTGGTGACGAGGAAGCTGTAGGTGATTGTGTCGCCGGCCTTGGCCGCATTCTGGTCTGCGGCGGGCGTTACGGTTGCCGATTTCACGAGCGCGATCGTTGGCGAGGTCACGGTCAATGTCGCGCTGCCGGGCGCATTGACTCCGGTGAGCGTCGTGAAGTTCGACGTGCATCCGGCGATGGCCGTGCCGGTGTTCGAGACGCATCCGGAGTTGGTGTACGTGCCGTTCGTCGCCGACGTCACCTGCACGGATGCCGTACATGATGTTTGGCCGGCGCTGAGGTTTCCGGTCACGGTAGCCGATACTCCACCGGACGCTGCCGTCACCACACCGCTCGCGCAGGTCGTGCTGTTGACGCCGGTTGCCTTGACGCCGGACGGCAACGCGTCGGTGAATGTCCACCCATTCTTGGCAGCGAGCTCTGAGGTGTTGGTGATCGTGAAGGTGAGTGTCGAGGTGCCACCGGTAGGGATGGTGGCTGGACTGAATGCCTTGTCCAGCTGGGGCGTCACGTCAACGATCTGGGGAAGGTCGAAGGCGACGTCGTTGCCGGTGCCGTTCGCGGTGGCGTTGTACAACTGGAGACCGAGGGTCGGGGTGCCGGTCGTCGGTACCTGAACCGCGGCGGACTGCAACGTCGCGACCTGGTAGGTCCCCCCGCTCTCAGATGTCGTGCCCGGTGCAGTACACGGGTTCAGGCCGGACGCCAGCGCATTTGCCGTTCCGTTCACGACGAGATACAGCGTTTCGGAGGCATTGTTGGCGGCGGCGCAGCTGGCTTCGCCGAACACGGCGGATACGGCGTAGTAGTGGCCGGCCACGGCGGGGATCGTGGTCTTGGTCTTGAGTTGGTAGCCGGCCGTCTGAGTTCCGGTTGAACTGTTGGTGAACGATGACAGCACCGCGTTCGCGGCCGCCTGCGTGGCGTTTTGTCCTTCGTAGGTTCCCATTGCGGAGGCCAGGCCCTGCAGGATCGGCCAGGCGGTGGTCGTGCAGCGCGTGTCGGTCGTCGGACGAGCCGTGGTGCTGTTGAAAACCCATCCGTTGCAGGCGTTGTAGGCGGGCGTCCAGCTCGCGTCGGCCGTGTACGTCTCGCCATCCGCGCCGGTGCCGCCCGGCCCGGCGACGTATGTCGTGCCGCTGGAGCCGGTGTAGTTCAGGATGCTGACGGCCGAGGTCAGCGACTGGTTGGCGAAGTCCTCGGTGAAGACTGGTGTGCCGGCCTGCGCGACACCGGGCGTTCCGGGGGTCGTTGCGTTGGCGACGGTGCCGTCGTCGAGGATGATCGACACGGTTGCACCGACCAGCGCCACTGCCAGTACGGCGACCAGCTGCCGCCGGGCCGATGCGATGACACGGCGATACGCACGGTGTCGTCCGCGTTCGGGCGCGCGCATGCCAAACACAGGCACAGCTTTTGATCCCTCCCAGGATTTCCTGCGCAAACTTTAACAAGGAGATAACTTAAGCGTCAACTTGAGGCTAGAAGTTGATCACTCTGCGTTGAATCGGCGCCGGTCCAAGCATTCTGAGTCCAGCAGGTACGGCGGCTGATGAACGGTTGTGCGCAATGCCGGACACATGTTGCCGCGCTCCCAGAATGAGGTTGGTCGACCCGATGCGCAAATCGCGTCGGCTCGTACCGCCGGCGTCTGCACGCACCTTTGCCCACGGCTACAGCGATGTTCTGGTCGCGAGTCGGCGCGTCGGGGCCAGGTTGATCGAGCTATGTCGGCATTCTGCTGGGCGCTCACGAAAGGGCGCAGTGATGAAAAGCCGGGCCGCCCCGCCCGAAAACAAGATCAAAAACAGGTAGTAATACCTGTACGGAAAGCAACCGTCTGATAAGCGCACCGATTCGATCATGAACGTACGCCGCGGGCTTTCACCGGGCGCGCAGTGCGCCGTTCAAACCAGGTGCGCGAAGACGACGAGGTTGTCCAGGTAATTGTGGGTCTTCCAGTCGAAGTCTCCGGTGCAGCTGATCAACCGCAACTGCGCGGTCGCGGTCGGTCCGTAGACGAGCTGGGTCGGGAACTGGGTCTTCGGGTAGGCGGCGCTGCGGTCGACGACGAAGGTGAGCTCGGAGCCGTCCTGCGCCGTGATCGAGACAGAGTCGCCCGGCACCAGGCGGTCGAGCCGGTAGAAGACCGCGGGACCGTTGATCGAATCGATGTGGCCGGCGATGACCGCAGGACCGATCTGACCCGGAACGATGCCGCCGGAGTACCAACCCGCCTCGCCCCACGGCTGCGGGCTCTGCAGGGTGCCGTCTGCCTTGAGTGGCAACGGTTCGAGCGCGGTGCTGACGCCGATCGCGCTGATCGTGAGGTGTACGGGCGGACTGGCGGCCCGGGTCGGCGACGCAACCGGCGTGTTCGCCACCCCGCTGATGACAGGGGAAACCGGTGCGGCCACGTGGTCGAGTCGCGAGCCGGTGGCGGGCGCCGCCGCCGGTGCGGACGCCGGCGAGTGATGCAACACCCGCACGCCGAAGACGCCGATGAGCAGTAGCGCGATCGCGTACGGAACTACGCCGACGATCAGCCGGCGCGTCCGCGAACCGCGGGTCGCTAGCGGCGCCGTCGCCGGTAGCGATGCGCGTCGGCGTCGGCGTCGGCGTCGACTCGCCGCCGTCCGATGTAGCGATGGGCCGCCATCTACGCGCGCCGCAGCCGCCGGCGCACTCGCAGGCTCTGCTCGCCGACGAGGGCCGCGACGATGATCAGCACGGCCAGCCAGCGGATCTGCACGCTTTCGCTCGGACGGACGGCCGTCCCGCCGCCGCCCGCGTTCACCGAACCGCCCGGTGACGTGACCACGCCGGCCGCGTCGAGTACCGAGCGGACCACCAAGCCGCCGCCCTGGCCGTCGAGCACGACGATCGAGGTGATGCTCCCGCTTGTCACGGTGACGCCGGCACTCGCGGTGAGGCTGGCGTCGGTGTCGGACGTAGCGCTTACCTGCCACTTGCCGGCCGGGACGGTGGTGTAGCTGGTCGTCGTCCCGAACGCTGTATGCGCTGCGATCGTCGGACCGTTCGCGGCGGTGACCGTCGCGGTGCCCGCCTGGCTGGATGCCTGTATCACTCGGACCTGGCCGGTCCCCGGACTCGGCGGCGCGAGCTGATCGGTGAGGACGATGCCGTGCAACTGCGCGTTCATGCCGATCGCCGCGGCGGTGTAGGCCTGGCCGGCCTGGGCGTCGAGCGTCCAGGTCAACGCGGCCGGCGTCGACGCGGCCGCGCCGTGCGGGCGCATCGACACCGCATAGTCGCCGGCCGGCAGCTGCTCGTACTGGCTGACGTCGCCGTAGCCCACGTTCGCCAACCAGAGCGTGGTCGTGCCACCCGCGAACGAGGTCAGGTAGACGTCGACCCCGCCGGTGTCGGGCGAGAAGTGCGCACCCCGCAGGTATGCGTCAGCCGGTGCCGCCGCCGTTGCCGGGGCGGCCGCCGAGGCGGCGCCGATGGGCGCGGACACCAGCCCGATCGCGGTCAGGGCCAGTAGGAGCGCCCCACGTGTCGGTGATCGCATGTGCGTCTCCTCCGTTGAACGGTTGAGCCGGATGAACCAGCTGATTCATCAGGACGTCATTGCCGGTGCCGTCGCCGAGACCGGCCAGGTGATGACCCGGTCGCCGTTCGGTCCGGACGCGACGCTCGCCGGCGTGTAGTTGCCGCCCATGGATTCGAGCGTCTGGGTGAGCGCGGTGCTGTCGGTGAGGTGGATCTCGATGGTGCGAGCCGGAATTCCGGCGGCCGTCTCGGCATCCGAGGACTTGATCGCGACGACGGTGACGTCGGCGTACTGGGCGATGAGGGCGAGCATCGTCGCGGCCCGAAGGTCGAGCCGCCCATCCTGCAGCACCGTGGTCGCGGAGTCGGACAGATGCAGCTTCGGGTTGTGCAGCAGCTGCAGTTCGGCACTCTCACGGGCGGCGGCCGTGTCCTTCTGGAGCACGGCTCCGGCCGACACGACCTCGAGGACGTCGACCTCGTCGGCGCCGCTGCCGAACCGCGCGATCGGGGTGGCCGTGGCGATCGCCGGGGCGGCCGCGGTGCGCAGTTCCGGAGTGGACAGCACGAACTGCCCGGCGAGCGGGTTCAGGGACTCGGCGTCCGTGCTGAGCACGACGGTGGCGTTGGGAATCGTCAACGAACTCGCGGACGCGGGGTCGACGATGACTGATCCACCGGTCGGGACGTTCTGCTTCAACCAGCTCAGCGCGCTCGTCAGTGGATGCGTGTCGTTCGCCGCGTTCGAGGGCGCGGTGTTCGCCGGGCGATTGCGGTGCTGGGTGTCATCGGAGTGGTCGACGTACGCGAAGCCGATCACGACCGCGGCGGCCGCCGCGGCGGCCACCGATGCGGCGGCAATTCGTCGCACGGCCCGTCGGCGCCGAGCCGGTTGCGGTGCGGTGTCTGTGGAGGTCGCGGCGAGCGGTTCGACCGTGGGCCCGGATGGCTCGGCGTCCGCTACGGACTCGGGTTCCGGGATGAGCGCCGGCTCGATGACGGCGATGGGTGCGCTGTTCGTGACTGCGTCGGGTTCGGATTGGGGTCGGCGCTTCTCATCCGATTTCGGCTGGGCCGGTTTGGCTTCGCGAGGCTCGGGTGGCTGGCTCGCTACCGCCGGCGGCGCCGCGGCCGCCTCGGGAATCGCCGACTCGGCAAGGGGGACCGCTGCCGAGGCACTGCGCGTCGCGGCCGCAGCGACGGCGATCGTCGGCGGTGCGGGGATGGTCAGCCGGACGTCCCGGGTCACGAGCTTGCGCTTCGCCACCGCGCGGGGCGCGCCGCTGTCGCCGGGAGCGATCGCCAGGGCTGCACGGCGACGGCCGGCCACGCGGGGGATCACGATGATCTCCGGTGCGTCGTCCGGCTCGAGGGCCCGGGCCTGACGTCGTAAGACGGGTCGGCGCTGGCGCTTGTCCTGCGCTTCGGGCAGCACGGATGAACGCACCCGGATAGTCCCGTTGCCGCTCATTGCGCCCCGTCAGTGGATGCTTAGCCAGGCAGACTGTCTAATCGGTCAATTACTTTCTGACCATACATTTCGCCATGGACAATTCTTGTCACGCACCGGACACTCTGCGAAGCGACCCGAATCGAAAGAGTGAATGGGTTTTACTCGACATACCGCTGCCGCGCAGACCGCCGGCGAGCGCGGCGGCCGTCAGCCGGCTATAGGCGCGAGGGACGCGATGTGGTCGATCATCGTGTCCAATGCGGCTTCGAGCGGACCGGTATCTCGGTGGATCTGCGCGAGGAGCAGCCCGCCCTGCACCGCGGCGAGGGTCGCGAGGGCCAGGCGGTCGGGATCGGCCGCCAGCTCGCCGCGCGCGTACATCGCTCGAAGCCCCTCGCGGATCGCGCCCTCCCACCGCCGGAATCCGATCGCGACTTCGGCGCGAGCGACCGGGTCGGTGTCGGCGATCTCGGCGCCGATCGTGCCGATCGGACATCCGCCCCGGCACTGCAGGTCGCGCTGGACCCCGACGAGCAGGTCCCGCCACGCCCGGAATGCGCCGATGCCGTCGAGCCGCGAGAGCAGCGGCTGCTGGGTGTCGAGGATCGCGTCGGTCTGGTGATCGATCACGGCGAGCACGAGCGCCTGCTTGTCGGCGAAGTAGTGATACAGCTGCGAACTGCTCACCCCGGCCGCGGCTTTGACGTCCTCGATGCTCGTGCCGGCAACGCCGCGAGCGAAGATCTCGAGCGCGGCCGCGGCAACGATCCGGTCGCGCGTCTGTTGGCCCTTGCGAGTCAGCCGCGCCGTCATGAATCCAGCCTAGCAAAGATTGGATTTGACAATCCATTCTGCTCGGGTCAGAGTGGATCGAGTAATCCAATCAGTCGCGGTCGCAGTCGAGGGCGGCGGCGGCGACGACCAGGAAAGGGCGTCAACTCATGGAGCTCGAAGGCAAGGTCGCACTGATCACCGGTGCGGGAGCGTTGGGTGGGATCGGGGCGGCGACCGCGCAACTGTTCGCGGACGAAGGCGCCACTGTCGTTATCAGCGGACGGGACGCGGTCCGCGGCGACGACGTCGTCCAGTCGATCAAGGCCAGTGGTGGGACGGCCCGCTTCGTCCACGCGGAACTGACCGATCTGGATTCGGTCCGACACCTCGCCGAGACGGCCGGTCCCGTCGACATCCTGGTGAACAACGCGGCGTTCTTCGCGTTCGTCGCGGCGACCGAACAGGACGTCGAGTCCTTCGAGGCGACCTTCGACACCAACGTGCGCGCACCGTACTTCCTGACGGCCGCCCTCGCGCCGGCCATGATTGCCCGCGGCTCCGGCGCCATCGTGAACGTCAGCACGATGGCGGCCACAATCGGCCTGCCCGGACTGTCGGCCTACGGCGCGTCGAAAGCGGCGTTGGAAAGCCTGACGCGGACGTTCGCTGCCGAGTTCGGCTCCGCCGGGGTACGCGTCAATGCCGTCGCGCCGGGCCCGACTCGTAGCGAGAAGGTGCTCGGGGTCATGGGGGACGGCGCCGAGGTCTTGGGTCGGACCACCTTGCTCGGGCGCACGGCGTCGACGAGCGAGATTGCGCGGGTGGTGCTGTTCCTGGCCAGCGAGCGATCGAGCTATCTCACGGGCGCGACCCTGGCCGCGGACGGCGGGCGCACGGCGGCGTAGATCAACCGCCGGTCTGGTCGGTCGTGGTGGTGCCGGCGGCGAGCAGCGCCATGATCTCGGCGGCCTTGTAGCGGCGGTGCCCACCCAGGGTCTTCATCGACGTCAGCTGACCGGCTTTCGCCCACCGGGTCACGGTCTTGGGGTCGACTCGGAAGATCGCCGCGACCTCGGCGGGGGTCAACAGCTCCTCGGGATCGCTGAGCAGATCTGATCGTCGCGCGTAGGCCATGTGCCCATTCTTGCGCGATGCCGGACCTGAAAGCGAATGCCACGCGGGCCGAACGCTGTCGCGCGTCACGAATTCAAGGGAGATCAACTACGCAGGTACTGGTCGACCAGTACCTGCGGTGCGGCGACGAGCCAGGCATCGACCAACACCGCCTGCAACTGTTTCTTCGTCGCCTTGTTGAGCTGGATCAAGATCGCCGGGTAGCCGTCGAAATGCTCGATCGTGAAGACCGCGGTCGGGTGCGCGGCCAGCACCGCCTCTTTCTCGCTGAGATCGGCGACGCTTGCCGCCAGGATCTGGCCGGACGGTGGTGTCTGGTCGCCGAACCGCTTGAGATCGGCCTTCGTGAACGGCCGCTCCCAGGCGAATCGTTTACCCGCCACCGACCAGCCGCGTCCGCGATGGAGGAACACCTCGGTGACCTCGGGAAGCGCCAGGCACAGTTGGGCGGCGCCGTCGAGCGTCATCATGGTGCGAATCGTAGGCGCGAATGCCTCGGCCGGCCTTTGTCGGTGCGGCGCGCAATACTCCGACCATGGCGTACGACGAGGCGCTCGCGGACTCGATTCGCGAGCAGGTCCAACGGGAACGCGGTCTCACCGAGAAGAAGATGTTCGGCGGGTTGGCGTTCCTGCTCAACGGCAACATGGCCGTCAGCGCGAGCGGGTCGGGCGGCCTGCTGCTGCGCGTCGACCCCGCCGAGTCCGAGGTACTGGTCACCCGGCCGGCCGCGACCCGTTTCGAGATGCGCGGTCGCGAGATGGACGGCTGGCTGCGCATCGACACCGAGGCGCTCACGTCCGAAGACGAGCTGGCCGAGTGGATCGCGATCGGCGTGACCTACGCGAAGTCACTGCCGAAGAAGTAACCGGCCAGCCGGAGGTAAGCCGGTCAGACGGTCGCGGTCGCGAGCCGGACGGTCTGGCGGGCGATCTTCGCGAAGTTCACTGCCGCCCGGGGCGCCTCGCGCCGGCGGACCACGGCCACGTCGCAGTCGGGCAGCCCGTTGATCGGCACGAACGCGACGCCCGGCCGCGCATACAGCCGGGGGGCGGTTTCCGGCACGATCGAGATGCTGCGCCCGGCGGCGACGGCCCGCAGCTCGGCCTCGAATGTCGCGGCCTCGTAGGTGATCGTCGCTGGTTCCTTGCGCAGACTGTTCAGAATCCACATGTCGCGCCAGCGCCCCTCGCCGGGCGCGGCGATGATCGGCTCGTCGAGCAGGTCGTTGACGTCGATCGACTCGAGCCCGGCGAATCGGTGCTGGCTGGGCAGGCAGACGAAACACCGCTCGTGCAACAGCACCGTCTGGACGAGACCGGCCATTCCGTTGAGCGGCGGACGGACGATGGCCACGTCTGTCTCGCCGGTATCGAGTCCCGCGTTCGGCATCGCGAAGTTGTACTCGATGAGTTCGAGCTGAACGTCGGGGTACGCATCGCTGAACGCCCGCGAGATCGCGGGCACGTGCTCGACCGCCGCCCCGATCAGGTACCCGACCCTCAACCGTCCGAGCTCGCCACGCGCGAGCTGGGCCGCCCGGCCCATCGCGGCGTCGTACCGATTCAGTACCGCCGCGGTTTCGCGCAGGAAGATCGCTCCCTCAGCGGTGAGCTCGGTGGTTCTGGTCGTCCGGTTCAGGAGCGGGAAACCGAGCGCCCGCTCGAGCTGCTGGATTGCGTAACTCAATGAAGGTTGGGCGATGTGAAGCTCTTCAGCCGCGCGCGTGAAGTTCAACGAGCGCGCGACGGCGGCGAAGGCCCGCAACTGTCGTAGATCGACATTCATAGAGGCCATCTATGAAGTCTACGAGATTCGGTCTTTCCCCGCACGGCTCGCCGACTCCTATGTTTTGTCCAATCACGGTGCACGGTGAGGAGAACCGATGTCGGACGAACGCAAGAGCGACGAACTCCAGCGGCTGCGCGAGCGGGCGAAGCGGGTGCTGCTGCACGAGCCGGCCGGCGGTGATCCGGACAAGCTCACCCTGGTTCGCGCGGAGGGTTCGCTCGTCTGGGACGACAACGGCAAACGCTACATCGACTGCACGGCGCAGGCCTGGTCGAACAACGTCGGGGCCAACGATCCGCGCGTGATCGACGCCGCGATCGCGCAGACGCGCCAGATCACCCACGCCCGGCCGACGTTCCACACCCCGGTGCTGCTCGACCTTGCCGAACTGTTGGTGCGCATAGCGCCCGACGGGCTCGATCGCGTCGGCTTCACCCTGCACGGATCGATGGCCGTCGAGACCGCGCTCAAGTTGGCGATGCGCAATCGCCCGGACGCCAAGCACATCGCCGTCCTGCACGACGCCTATCACGGCCGTTCCATTACGACGATGGCCGCGAGTTGGCCGCACCCCAACAACGTGTTCGGGCCGCTGCAGCCGCAGTTCCTGCGCCTGCCTCGTCCAGATCTCTACCGCCCGCGTCAGGGGTTGACACCCGAGCAGGACACCGACCTGTGCCTGCAGCTGATCCGGCAGATCCTCGACAAGGGGACCGAAGGACCCGTCGCCGCGCTGATCTACGAGCCGATCCAGGGCAACGGCGGCCACAACGAGTTCCTGCCGCAATGGCACGAGGGCATCCGGGAGATCTGCGACGAGTACGGAATCCTGTTGATCATCGACGAGGTGCAGACCGGCCTCGGTCGCACCGGCGCGATGTGGGCGACGGACTACTACGACATCCGGCCCGACATCCTCGTCTTCGGCAAAGGCGTCGGCGGCGGCTTCCCACTGGCCGGCGTGCTGACCAAGGCCGAGCTGGCCAAGTTCGTCGCCGGTGACGATCAGCTCACCTTCGGCCACTTCCCGGTCTCGATCGCCGCCGGCCTGGCCGCCGTGCGCGCGATCATCGAGGACGATCTGTGCGCCCGGGCCGCCGACCACGGCGCGTACGCGACGGCTCGCCTGCTCGAGATGCAGCAGCGGCATCCCCTGATCGGCCAGGTGCGTTCGCCGGGGTTGATGGTGTCGATCGAGCTCGTCCGCGACCGCGTGACGAAGGAACCGGCGACGACGGAATCGCACGAGGTGTTCCTTCGGGCGCAGGAACGAGGCGTGATCCTCGGCGAATCCCGGTACGCGGGGCTCGGCAACCTGATCAAGGTCAAACCACCACTAGACATCCCCCGCGAGCAGCTGTCCGAAGCGCTCGACATCCTGGACGAGGTGCTCGGCGACGTCGAGGCCAAGTTCGGAATGGACCTGGCCACCACGATCACCCGAGAGGAGCAGCACAATGTCCAACGTTGAGATCGAGCTCTCCGACGTCGCCGATGCGGGCGACCTGAACGAGTTCGGCTACTCCCAGGCGCTGCGACGCACCATGGGTCCGTTCGCATCGTTCGCAGTCGCCTTCTCGATGATCAGCATCACGACCGCGGTGTTCTTCCTGCTGCCGAGCCTGTTCGCAACGACGGGCGCGATCGGTATCTGGCTGTGGTTGCCGTGTGCCGCCGGCGTATTCCTGATCGTCCTCGTGTACGCCCACCTCGCGGCCCGGATCCCGATCACCGGTTTCGCGTATCAGTGGAACAGTCGATTGATCAATCCGCACTACGGCTGGTTCACCGGCTACACCGCCCTATTGGCGTTCATCGCCGGAACGGCCGCGACTGCCGTCGCCCTCGCTTCGGTCTTCGCCAGTGACATCTGGACGTCGCCGACGCACGGAGACATCGTCCTGCTCGCGACGATCACGATGGTCGTTGCGGCGGCGATCAACATCATCAGCATCCGGCTCGTGAGCGCCGTCAACAACGTGGGCGTCGTCTTCGAGATCGCCAGCTCGATAGTGGCCGCGCTGCTGTTGATTCTCGGCGCGTTCTTCTTCCACCACACAGCGGGCCTGAGCATCTTGACGTCCACGCACCGCACGTCGCACGGCGCGCTCTGGTACGGCTTCGTCCTGGCGGCCCTGCTGCCGCTCTACTGCTTCATCGGTTGGGAAGGCGCGGCCGACCTCGCCGAGGAGACGAACGATCCGCGTGCGGTCACGCCGTTCGCCATGATTCGCGGGAACTACGTCTCCGTCTTCGCCAGCATCCTGATGATCGTCGGGTTTCTCGTCGCGATCCCGCACGGCGTCGACGATCTGCTCAACCAGTCGCAGAATCCGCTGATCTACATCTTCCAGAGCCACTACGGGAAGTTCGCGGCCGACATCCTGCAGGTGTTCGTGTTCCTGGCGATCTTCTCGTGCGTCCTCGCCAATATGGTCGTCGCCACCCGGCTGGCGTTCGCCTTGTCGCGCGACAAGATGCTGCCGGGCGTCGTCGATTCTCGGCGCGGTGAACAAGACGACCCGGACGCCGATCGCGTCGATCGTGCTCGTCGGCGTCATCGCCATCGGCATCAACATGCTGTCGGCCGGCATCGCCGCCAACGTGGTGTCGATCGTGAGCGTTTGCTATTACTTCATCTACCTGTTGACGGTCGGCGGGGCGATCTACGCCCACCTGAAGAAGCGGATGCCCTATCACCGGGCCGGCGACTTCTCGCTCGGACGGTGGTTCATGCCGGTGGCCGGCACGGCGCTCGCCTATTCGATCGGCGTCGTCGTCATCGCGCTGGCACCCCAGGAGGGTCACACCGCGGGCAAGTACCTGCTGGGCGCCGAGGTCGCCGGGCTGGTCTGGTACCTGCTCTACCTGCGCCCGCGCATCCTGCGCAATGAGGTCGGTGTCTACCGGCAGGACGTCGTCGAGGCCGAGCCGTCCGCCCCGATGCCGGTGACGCTGTAGCAGTCCCCGCCGTCGACTTTCCGCCTAGTTAACCGAAGGGTTGTCGATGAAGGTCGGTATTCCGCGCGAGGTCAAGAATCATGAGTATCGGGTGGCGATTACGCCGTCGGGTGTGCATGAGTTGGTGCGGCATGGGCATGAGGTCGTCGTTGAGGCCGATGCGGGGGTGGGGTCGTCGATCCCGGACGATGACTATGTGTCGGCGGGCGCGTCGATCCTTCCTACGGCTGATGACGTGTGGGCGGCCGGCGATCTGATTTTGAAGGTGAAAGAGCCGATCGCGTCGGAGTATCACCGGATGCGCGCCGGGCAGGTGCTGTTCACCTACCTGCACCTCGCCGCGGACAAGCCCGGTACCGACGCGTTGCTCGCGGCGGGCACGACCGGGATCGCGTACGAGACGGTGCAACTGGCGGACGGGTCGCTGCCGCTGCTCGCCCCGATGTCTGAAGTCGCCGGCCGCCTCGCCCCGCAGGTCGGGGCGTATCACCTGATGCGTCAAGGCGGCGGCCGCGGTGTGCTGATGGGCGGTGTGCCCGGCGTGTACGCGGCGAAAGTCGTCGTCATCGGCGCCGGCGTCTCCGGGCAGAACGCCGCCGCGATCGCGCTCGGCATGCAAGCCGAGGTTCTGCTGCTGGACCGCAACGTCGCCCGGCTCCGGCAGATGGACGCCATCTACCAAGGCCACTGCCAGACCATCGCCTCCAACGCCTACGAAGTCGAACGGGCCGTCCTGGACGCCGACCTCGTCATCGGTGCCGTCCTCGTCCCCGGCGCGAAAGCCCCGAAGATCATCTCCAACGACCTCGTGGCACGGATGAAACCCGGCTCCGTGCTCGTCGACATCTCCATCGACCAGGGCGGCTGCTTCGAAGACTCACGCCCGACCACCCACGACAACCCCACCTACCCGGTGCACAACTCGGTGTTCTACTGCGTCGCCAACATGCCCGGCGCCGTCCCCCACACCTCCACCTACGCGCTGACCAACGTCACGCTCCCCTACGCCGTCGAACTGGCCAACCACGGCTGGCGCGACGCCCTACGCAACGACCCCGCCCTCGCCCTCGGCCTCAACACCCACCAAGGCCACCTCACCAACGCCCCCGTCGCCCAAGCCCACGGCTACGAATCCGTCGCCCTCACCGAGGCCCTCGCCTGAACGGGATCTGGATCTGGATCTGGAGGCGGTCCTGGGCCGGCACCTGAACGGGAAGGGTGCCCGCGCGGATCACCCGGTTCAGCAGCGTGTAGATCATCGACAATCCCGGGCTGGTTCCCCAGTGGCCGAGCAGCCGAGGCTTGACGTCCGCGGGCGTCAACGGTTCCCGCAGCAAAGCGTTGCGCTGAAGGTAATCTGCGCGACCGTCAGGTAGTTCGCCGCCACCAGCGCACGTCCAAAGCACGTTCGCTGTCCAGTATTTGGACGGCGAACCTTCATTCCATCTCCAACGGTTGGTGGGCAGATCGGAAGGGTCAACCGCGGCAACGGTCGCCGCGTCGCGGTAACCCTACGAAGCGCCGCCTTGGCGGGCAGGCCGCACGACCCGGCGACCTAGGTCCAAGGTCCCTATCACGTGCGGGCCGAAGCGCCGATCCTTCTTGAACGTAGGGCCAATCGCGCCACCGAGGAGGTCGCAAGATGATCATCGTCATCGCCCTGGCCATCTTATGCGGCGGCTGCTGGTTCGGTGGAGCGCTCGTTCAGTCGGCCGTCCGTGACGGCAACATCGCCGTACCGGACGCAGCGGTAGGGCTGATGGAGCCGGCCGACGAGGGATGGACGTTGCTGGACGACTTCCAGCTCACCCGCCTGCTACAGCAGTCTGCTCCGCCGAGCTAGCCGCACGTGCTCGCCCCGCCCCGCCCCGCCGGACCGCCGCGCGTCATCGATGCCGCCGCTTGGGAGATATCCCGCGTACGCGACGTCCTCGCGTCACCCGAAACCGGCCTGTCCACGGCGGAGGTCGAGCGGCGGCGCGAGCTGTGGGGACCCAACTCCATCGCGTCGCGCGGAACCAGGTTCTTGCTGGTGCTGTGGCACCAGTTGCGCTCCCCGCTTCTGGCGCTGCTGGTCGGGGCGGCGACCGCGTCGTACTTCGTGGGTGAGCGCAGCGACGCCGTAATCATCGGGGTGATCGTCGCGCTGTCCGTAGGTCTGGGCTTCACAAACGAGTTTCGCGCCGAACGAGCGGCCGACGCGCTGCATTCGCAGATCCATCACGAGAGTGTGGTCGTTCGGGACGGGGTTGCCGTCGACGTCGACGTCACCGACCTGGTGCCGGGCGATCTTGTCGACATCAAACTCGGTGACGTGGTGCCGGCCGACCTGCGGCTGACGTCGACCAGCGGCCTCGAGTGTGACGAGTCGGTGCTAACCGGTGAGTCCCAACCGGTGGAGAAGGCGCTGTCCCCTGTGGCGGCGGGGACAGCATTGGCCGACCTCACCAGCTGCGCGCTCATGGGAACGGTGGTCAGCACGGGCACAGGGCGCGGCATCGTCATCGCCACGGGAGCGCGGACCGAATTCGGCTCGATCGCGGCCGGTTTGAGTACACACCAGGTCGAAACTGACTTCCAGAAGGGCCTGCGCCAGTTCTCGATGCTGCTCGTGTATGTCGCCGGTGCCCTCACCACGTCGATCTTCGTCATCAACATCGCCCTGCATCGGCCGGTCATCGACGCGTTGCTGTTCTCGCTCGCGATCGCCGTAGGAATAACCCCGCAGCTGCTGCCAGCCGTCGTGTCGAGCAGCCTGGCTGCGGGGTCTCGGCGAATGAGCCGTAAGAAGGTTCTCGTCAAGCGCCTTGTCTGCATCGAGGACCTCGGCAACGTTGACGTGTTGTTCACCGACAAGACCGGGACATTGACCGCCGGGCGGATCGACTTCATGCGGGCCGTTCCGACCTCGACCGTCGCGGCGCAGACCCTCGTGCAATGGGGGCTGCTCTGTACCGAAAATGCAGCACCGGATGGCACGGCAGCCGGCGGCAACGCGCTCGACCGCGCGCTGTGGCAGTCGCCGGCCGCCGCCGGCTGCCGGGACCAGCTCAGCGGCTACCTGCGGAAGACAGTTCTCCCGTTCGATCACGAGCGCCGGCTGGTATCGGCGATCGTCGAGACGCCCGGGGGCGGCCGGACCCTCGTCACCAAGGGAGCCCCCGAGACGCTGCTCGCGCGGTGTGTCTGCGTCCCGGCCGATGCGGCAGCAGACCTGCAGGCCGAATTCGAGGCCGGAAACAGGGTCGTCGCCGTAGCCAGCCGCCCGTGTCCAGGGGTCGACTCACTCTCGACGGAGGACGAACACGGCCTGACCCTCCTCGGCTTCCTGGTGTTCTCCGACCCACCCAAAGCCGATGCGGCCGCGGCGCTGGCCCGGCTAGCCGCACTCGGCGTCAGCGTCAAGGTAGTGACCGGTGACAACGCCCTCGTTGCGCAGCACGTGTGCAATCAGCTGGGTCTGGACGCCGGCGGAGCATTGACCGGTACCGAAGTCGACCAGCTGGACGACAGCCAGCTCGCCTCAGCGATCTCGTCGACCGCCATCTTTGCTCGCGTCACTCCGGAGCAGAAGGCGCGGATCGTTCGGGCACAACGCCATTCAGGTAGCGCGGTGGCCTTCCTCGGCGACGGCGTGAACGACGCCCTCGCGCTCCACGCCGCGGACGTAGGCATCTCGGTGAACTCTGCCACCGATGTGGCGAAGGACGCTGCCGACGTCATCCTGCTGGAAAAGGACCTCGACGTCCTCGCCGACGGCGTCGCCGAAGGACGACGCATCTTCGCCAACACCATCAAGTACGTGCTGATGGGGACATCGAGCAACTTCGGCAACATGTTCTCAGCGGCTGGGGCGTCTCTGTTCCTGTCCTTCCTGCCGATGCTCCCATCGCAAATCCTGCTGAACAACCTGCTGTACGACGCGAGTCAGCTGGCGATCCCCACCGATAACGTCGACGAGGAGCAGGTTCGGCGGCCGTCGCATTGGGACATCGCCTTCATCCGGCGGTTCATGATCTACTTCGGTCCGCTGAGTTCCATCTTCGACTTCGTCACCTTCGGCGTGATGTTGTGGATCTTTCATTCCGGACCCGCCCAGTTTCGGTCCGGGTGGTTCGTCGAATCCCTGGCCACCCAGGCCCTGGTCGTATTCGCGATCCGTACCCGCCGCGTCCCATTCGTGCGTTCGCACCCGAGCCTGCCGCTGACCTTGTCGGCACTCGGTGCGGTGCTCGTCGGCGCATTGCTGCCTGCCACGCCGCTGGCGCATGCGCTCGGCTTCCGTCCGTTGCCGGGGGCGTTCTTCGCGGCGCTGGTCGCAATGGTCGTGGCGTACATGGGCTTGATCGAGCTTGGGAAGCTGCTGTTCTACCGGAACGGGTCCAGGCCCGCACTCGTCCGGACCGCCCGTTACAACCACCCCCGGCACCTCCAGCGACGGGCGGCGTACTTCAGCACCGTCAGGGTGCGGCCGGGACTCAGGTCGCGTCCAGGTCCGGACCGACGGCTGTCACCAGTTCGTGCACCAGACCCCCGCGACCTACCGCGACGTTGACGCGACGAACGACCCAGGCCGGACCCACGACATCAACCCGGTAGCCAATCCCGCCGCGGCAGGACATCCGACCGCCGAGGATCAGACTGCCGAGATTCGGGAGGACGAGCCGCGGGGCTGACCGGCACCGATGTCAAGTCAAGGCCGTCTCCGACGGCGTCATATCTCGCAGCCCTTATCAACCGAAGGGATCATCAATGTCCAACGACGCGATCGTCTTACTCAAGGCCGACCACAAAAGAAATCAAAAGCATCTTCAAGAAGTTTGAATAGGCCCGGGAGGAAGCCATCCCAGTAGCGGGGCCGAGGACCGACCCCTACCGATCCGGCCAGTGTCCGTGGATTCGTTCGTCGTGGCTGCGCGGGGCGAAGACGCTTCCGTCGGTTTCTCCAATCGACTGGCGCGTCAGCGCCCCGATCTTGAACAGCGGACCCACCAAGCGGTCGTACACGAACGGAAAGAGTCGGAACCCCGCGATGATCACCGGATTCGTCGGGCCGACCGGCACCGACACATGCTTGCGGGGCCGGTCGAGGAGTCGGGCGATTGAGGTCGCCAGCCGTTCCGGCTGCACCACGGGGATCGGTGGCCTCGCGGCGCGACCCGTGTAGTTGGCGGCCTGGTAGTAAATGGGCGTGTTGGTGCTGCCGGGGCTGACCACACAGACGTGGATCGATCGGTCGGCCTGCGTCTCCTGCTGCAGCGTGCGGGCGATCGCCAGCTGACCCCACTTGGCCGTCGCGTACGCGCCCATGTTCGGCACGGTGACCGATCCCAGGAGCGAGTTGACGATCACCAGCGTGCCGTGACCCTGCTCGCGGAACTGGGGCAGGACGGCGCGGGCGAGGCGGGCGGTGCCGTGGATGGCGGTGTCCACGACCCGTTCGAATGTGGCCGCGGGCAGCTGCTCGATCTGGCCATAGCCCATGACGGTCGCGGTGTGCACGACGGCGTCGATGCGGCCTTCGGCGGACACCAACTCGGCGATGGCGCGCTGGACGTCGGCCTCGACGGTGATGTCCATCACCGCGGTCCGCACAGAGGGGCTGCCGCTGTCGCGGCAGACCCGTTCAGCTCGGCTAAGTGCCTCAGCGTCACGGGCCGCGACGGTCACACGATCATGACGGCGGCTCAGTTCGGCCGCAGTGGCCAACCCGATACCGCTCGAGCCCCCGACGATCAGGACTACGCGATCGCTCACGGGTTGAGCACGACTTTGATACAGCCGTCGCTCTTGTCGCGGAACATCTCGTAGCCCTCCGGCGCAGCCGACAACGGAAGGTGGTGCGTGGTGAGGTCGAGCGCGCCGAGCGGATCGGCCGGGTCGCTGACCAGCGGCAGGATCTCGTCGGTCCAGCGGCGGACATGGGCCTGGCCCATCCGCAGCTGAATGCCGCGGTCGAACATCTCCATCATCGGCAGCGGATCGACCTCGCCGCCGTAGACGCCGCTGACGGAGACCGTGCCGCCCCGCCGAACCCCCTTGATTGCTCCGAGCAGGGCGTCAAGCCGGTCGAGGGCCGCCTTGTCGGTGATCTTCTGGGCGATCGCGTCCGGAAGCAGGCCGGTGGCCTTCTGTGCGAAAGACACCAACTTGTTGCCCGTGGCGCCGCCGTGGGCTTCCATGCCGACTGCGTCGATGGTGGCGTCCGGGCCGCGACCGTCCACCATCTCGATCAAGGTTTCGGAGATGTTGTCGACGGTGCTCAGGTCGAGCGGTTCGATGCCGTGTCGTTGGGCCATGGCCAGGCGCTCGGGCACCGAGTCGATGCCGATGACGCGACCAGCACCGTGATGCTTGGCGATGCGGGTGGCAAACTGGCCGACCGGGCCCAGGCCGAACACCGCCACGGTATCGCCGGGGGAGACGTCGGCATACGCGACAGCCTGCCAGGCGGTAGGCAGGATGTCCGAGAGGAACAGGAACTGCTCGTCCGGCGTGCCGTCGGGGATTTTCACCGGGCCGAACTGAGCCTGGGGCACGCGCAGGTACTCGGCCTGACCGCCCGGCACCGAGCCGTAGAGCGAGGTGTAGCCGAAGAGGCTGGCGCCCTTGCCTTCACTGCGGACCTGAGTCGTCTCGCACTGGGCGTATAGCTGGCGCTCGCACATCCAGCAGTGCCCGCAGGAGATGTTGAAGGGGACGACGACGCGATCGCCGACGTGGAGCGTGCCCACCTCGGAGCCGACCTCCTCGACGATCCCCATGGCCTCGTGCCCGAAGACGTCGCCCGGCCTGAGGTAGGGGCCAAGCACGCCGTAAAGATGTAGATCCGAACCGCAGATCGCCGTCGAGGTGACCTTGATGATTGCGTCCGTCGGCTGCTCGATCTGCGGGTCCGCGACGTCGACCACCTGAACGTCTTCGTTTCCCTGCCAGGTCAAAGCCTTCATACGGAACTCCTTATCGGACGTGCATGAGTGAAGGGATGTCTGGGGCCGCGGCGTGCGTCGCCTGGGAAGGCTGGACGGTCAACACCGCGACCTGCTAGCGCGGAGGGATCTACCCGGTGTGCGGACCCGCAAAACGCACCTGCTCGCCGTCGGGCGGCTCCGCGGACCGCCGAGCCGAGCGCGAGCCGTCCCGGCCCCAGTCGCGCCCGACGAGCTCCTGGCCGAACGTGGACCAGCTAACCGTCGATATCGGGCGTTCGGGCGGGGCGGGTCAGATTCGGTAGTCGTCCGGGGTTTCGCGCGCCGCCACAGCCAGTTGCTGCAGTTGCGACCGGGTACCCGCGCTTACCTGCTCTGGCTCAAAGATCGCGCGTGTGTAGTGGGCGGCGAGCAGGTCGAACGCGGGCATCCGACGCAGCATTGTGTGCTCGCCGCGTTCCACCTCGACGAAGCTGACCGCGGCGCCATCGGCTCGGGCCCGAGCCGCGTAGTGCTGCGAGGCGCGGCAGCTCGTCACCCGGTCGTTGCTGCCGTGGACGATCAGCGTCGGTCCATGCCTGAGTTGACCGGTCCTCTCCGAGCCGGCCAGCCAAGGCGCCAGGGCGACCACGCCTGCGACGTCTTCCTCGCCGGCTGCCGCCAAGGCCACCGACCCGCCCAGTGAATGGCCGACCAGGGCGAGCGGAACGTCTGGATGTAGCGGCCTGAGCTGCTGCAGCGCCCAGCGAACGTTTGACAGCGGATCGGAACCGAGGCCACGAACCGCGTTCAGCAGTCGGTAAACCGCGAGGCGGCCGTGGCCTACGCGAGCGATTCGCGCCGCGAGGGGCACCATCCGTAGCACCGACAGCTGGGTCGGGCTGACGGGCGTGGTTCCGCGGCCAGCCCCGCCGTGCAAAAGGAGCGCCACGCCGATGGGACGGTCGGGCGCACGAGCGGTGATGATCCGCGGCGAAGCTTGAGCCGAACCGGTCTCCTTGGCAGTCATGTCTCCGGTGTACCCGCCGGGGCCCGGCGTTAGCGCCGTAACGACAGAGCGAACCGTCACGTTGGCCAACTGTTTTCGGGACGTCGTTGATCTTGCCGAGCGGCGACCCAGCGCCGACCCCGCCCTCGCCCTCGACCCACCACCAAGGCCACCTCATCAACGGACCCGTTGCCCACGCCCACGGCTACGAATCCGTCGCCCTCACCGAGGCCCTCGCCTGAACGGGATCTGGATCTGGAGGTGGGCGGTCGTGGGCCGGCAGCTGAACCGGAAGGGTGCCCTCGGCCAGAATCGAACTGGCGACGCCCGGCTTAGGAGTGCGGTTTAGGGGCCGTTGCCTGTCGTTGGAAGTGCATGGAGGGCCCATATTTGCTGGGGTAGCGCAGTTGGTTGTCGTGGCTGCCGCTGGCCGTTTTCGACTCGGGTGTGTACCCGATGTGTACCCGGCAAGATCAACTTCTCGGCTGCGAGGTCGCGCTGCGACGGATGGCCGGCACTCGGAATGTGGGGTCGTCCTCGCTCGTGACGGGGTCTCGGGATCGGGCGGAGGATTGCCGAGGGTGGCCGGCCTGATGACCGGCCACGCTCGTCGACTTTTGGTGGGTCTCAGCGGGCGTCGAGGCGGTGGACGGTGAACGGGATGCCCGCGGGGTGCAGTTCGTAGCGGCCGAGATAGACGCGGTCCGGCGTCAGGCGATCGTTGCCGGCGTTGAGGTCGGTGGCGGTGAGCGTCGGCGCGCAGTCGGTGTGGAAGTCGACGCCGTCGATGTGTCCGTAGTCGGCGAACGCGAAGGTGAGGGTGCGGTGGTCGGCCGACAGTCGCGCGACGTCGCCCTTCTCGAGTTTGACGGGGTCGATGCGCATCGGGGTGGGGCTGGTGATGTCGCCGGTGTACAGGACGCGGTTGTCGTTCTTGTGGGTGACGCGGAGGTGGAATCCGCTGGCGTCGTGCCACAGGTAGTCGCCGCCGCGGTCGCCAGCAGTGAAGTCTTTGGGTGCTCCTTCGACGCGCAGTCCCCATGGTCCGCGATCGCAGGCGGCGGCCGCTGTCGACGGCGCGGGCGTGGTGGTGGTCGGGTCGCTGGATGCGGCGCTGGCTGCGCTGGGCAGCAGCACGATCGCTGTGGTGGCGACGGCTGCGATGCCGCCGGCGATGAGGGTTCTCGTTCTGAGGGACATGGTCTTGACCTTTCGTCGCTCCGCCGGACGGCGGACGCTGAGTGGACAAGACAAGAGGTAGGCGCCGGCTGTGTGTCGCCGGTTCGCCGCGCGTTCGGATCACGTCAACCGACACGGGCGCACGCTGACTTCGTGCATCGGGTTGTTGTCGGCGCGCCACACGGACGCAGGCCGGATCGGGCCAGGAAGCGGCACGTGGTGTCGCTGATGCTGACCCTGGCCATGCCGTTGTCTTCGACTCCGAGTCACGTCGAGGGCACCGTATCGACGTGAGCCGGTGACTGCCGCGGGGTATCGAAGGGCCGTCGCCGAATGTCGACGAAGATTCACGGCACGGCGGCTCTCCACTCGGGTGTGGCCCTGCGCGATGTCGGCTAGCTTGCCGCCCGTCCGAGGTCGGACCACTCCTGCTGCGCGGCGAGCCACGCCTGGACGTCGCACCGCTGGTACAGCACGCGTCGCCCGACGCGGAAGCTGCGCGGTCCCGTCCCGATGTGTCGCCAATACCTGACGGTGGACTGGGGAGCCCGGGTAATCCGGGCCACCTCCGCGGTCGTCAACAGGTCTTCGATCTCGTCCATCTGTCCCACCCTTCGCGTGAGCGTCATTCGCCGACGAATGTGTCGGTGTTGCGCAAGGTAGCGATGGCTACTGCCAGGACGGTCCCGTCGCCTGGTCGAGGTGCCGAACTGGCATGGCGGCACCCCTTGAATCACATGCTCGTCGTCGGCAAGATCAACATTGAGTCGCAGCGCTACTTGTAGTCGACGCGGCGAGCAACGTGCGGTGCCGCCGTGCCAGACAAATTCGTGGCGATCGATGAGCGCAATCGACGAGGGGTGCGGGTTGGCTCGATGCTCTGATCGAGGGGGAGCGGCTACGTCGCCTTCGCGAGCGCGCGGGACTCGGGCAGGCGGAGCTTGCTCGGCTCGTCGGTGTCACCGACGGTGCCCGTATCCGGGCGTGGGAACGCGGCGACGAACTGCCTTCGGCGAGCAATCTGCCGCGCCTGGCTGCCGCGTTGGGGGTCGGGCCGATGGAGCTGTTCTCGGTCGACGGTGATGGACCGTCGTTCGTCACCTTGCGAATGGTTCGCGGGCTGACCCGTACCCGCCTCGCCGAGCGGGCCGGTCTGCCCTATGCGCGCTGTCAACGGATCGAGCTCGGGACGGTCATCCCGACCGGTGCGGAGGCGAAGCGGCTGGCCCGCATCCTGGGAGTCCGAGTTAGCGAGGTGCGCGACGCACTGGCGACGGCAAGCTCATCATTCATACGATCGCGGCGACGAGGAACCCGGCGGCTAGCGCGGGGCCTAACGCGACGTGTGTTCGCGGATCGTGGGTCCGGGTGTAGGTGTGGATCGATTGCGCGACTAACACTGCGGCGAACAGCAGCACTGCGAACCCGACACCCGGCAGGGTTGCGTGGCCGAGGCCGAGGCCACCGATCCCCGCGAGGCGGACGTCGCCGAAGCCGGCGCCGAAGAATCGCCAACAGATCAACAGGATCGCGCTGCTGGCGGCACAGGCGACGGCCGTGAAGGTCAGCGCATTCCAGTCCTGACGGACGGATGCGGCGAGAACCAGCAGCGGCGTGGTCAGGCCTCCGCCGGCGCGCAGAATCGGTGTCGGGATTCGTTGGCATCTCTGGTCGCACGTCGCCGCGGACGTCATGGTCACGGCCCAGACGAACAATGCGGGCAACCACCACCACGACCGGGCGTGCAGCGAGGCAGCGAGCGCAGCGGCTCCGCCCTGACCGCGCCGACGCCAGCTGCGAGCCAGACAATCGATGACGACGTCTGCTCCGCGCAAGTCAAGGTCGTCGAGCCCACGGACCGACAACCCGCGGCCCGCGACCGCGCCGAGCCCACCGCAGCCGACGAACGCCGCGACGGTTGGCAGGTCCACGTGCGAATCTCCGATCCGAGGATGGCCTCAGGTGGAGATTAATCACGACGGCGACGCTGCGATTGTCTTGACAGTCAAAGGTTGCGTGAACAAACATCCCGAAAGGGGTAGACGCGGCGCGGCATAGTGCGCACGATAGGCGATACCGACGAGCCGAGTTGCTCGCCGGTGAGGTGGGGGAGATCAGATGCGGTACCAAGATGGCGGCCGTTTTAGCGACAACTCTGCTTGCGCTTCTCGAGCGGCACCGCCTGCACCGCGTCCTCAGGCGATGGCGACCGCACGTCTCCCCGCACGGGTAGCCCGACGGTCGTCAGCGAGCCAATTCGAATACCGCGACCGACAGTAGCCCGGCACCTAGCCCGACCTCGTCAACTGACGCTCGCCGCGGCCGAGGTGCTGCAGTTCGTGACGACGTACTACTGCGACCCTCGACCAACTCGGTTCGTCCGCGACTCTTTCGCTGAATGCCCTCTATGAGGTGGCCGACCGATCAGGTAGTCAATGCCGAGAAGACGGCGATGGCACAGGAACGCGATCGGCGGGGAGGTTCAGCAAGGCGTCACGAAGGTCGACTCGGCGAAGGTCCTCTCCGTCGATCCGACGAATCCACCCCACAGCGACGCCACGTGCGCTGCCGACCGTTCAAGTGAGTCTCATGTATCGACGTACAGCGGGGTTCGAGAGGTCGACCAGAACGGCAACAGCGTCACGTTGCCGAGCCGCCCGACGTACTTCGTCGAATCGTTGACGGTGGTCAACATCAGTTACCCGTCCGCCACGGGCTGGCGAGTCAGCCAGGCGACGAACAAAGGGGCCTCAACGTGCGCCGGCTTGACGGTCCTCGCCATCATGGCTATGACGACGATCGGGCTGGCAAAATTCGCCGTCTCGGGCAGCGCGACCCTCCGGGTTGCTCGTTGATCGACCCCGCGACTGGCCAATGCATCATCTCCTCGGAGGCGGCGGAACCGGCGGCGGTGGTGGCGGCGGGAACCAGTCGGCGGCGCGACCGGCAGGATCGGCCGCTTGCCACTGGGACACAAGCACGGGGCATCTTCCGGGGATTGTTCCGTGTTCGTTGGATGGTGGGGCGTGGAACGGTTTCTGCTATCTGAAGTTGGAGGTTCCGCAGCCGCCGGTGGGTTTGTCGCAGTGGCAGGGTCATACGACGGGCGCGATCTATATCTGCGTCGCTGCCGGACCGGGTGGGTCCGCGGCGGGTGTGGTGGGGTTGGAGTTCTGGTTCGCGACCCCGCCGCCGGGGTTGGGTCCGGATCCGGTGCAGCTGGCGCAGGAAGCGTTGAAGACGTTGACGATTCCCGCGTCCGACGGTGGGTCGCTATCCGGCTGGGGACGTTGCAGGATGGCCGTCCGTACACGGTGGTGAACGCCTACACCTGGTACTACACCGATCCGGCCGACGTTCGTGACGTTGACGGCGACGGCGTCGGCGGGCGGGGTCTCGTCGACGGTGGCGGTGACCGCCGTCGGCGTTGCTGTTCACGCCGGGCGACGGATCGGCGACGGTGTCGTGCGCTGGCCCTGGTGTCGCGTGGAACGTCGAGCGACGGGCCGTGGGCGGCGTCGCCGGTCGGGCTGCGACTACCGGTATCCGCATTCCTCGATCCACGATCCGAGCGGTGAGGTGACGGCGACGTACGGCATTCGCTGGTCGATCACCTGGACGTCGACGGTCGGCGGCGACGGGACGCTGCCGGATCTGACGACGACCGCGACGGCGACGTTCGCGGTCGCTGAGGCGGAAGTCGGTGGTGATCCAGTGACGACGCACGCGGATCGACCTCGACGCGGCGTCAACGGCAGTACGCGGCGGCGACACCGCCGGCGGCCGCCGCATGCTGCCGACGGAGCCGCCGGTGGCGGCCGGGCCGGCACGGTCGGCTGCGGCGGCGCCGGCGGTCGACCCGCCGGGCGCTGATGATCAGCGTCCTGGTGGTGCTGGTCGGGGGGGTGCTGGCGTTCGCCGGCGCGCAGATGCTGACCCAGCACACGCAGGTGCTCGCGGTCACGCAGAACGTCCCGGTCGGCGCGACGATTACGCGACGCGGACCTGACGGTCGCGTCGGTGACGCAGGACCCGGCGATCTCGCCGGTCCCGGCGTCGCAGACGCGCCGACGTGGTCGGGATCGATCGCGCAGGTCGCGCTGGTGAAAGGGCGAGCTGCTGACCCGCGGCCAGTTCGGGCCGAGCAGCGGCTTCACGGCCGGGCAGATGCTGGTGGCGTTGCCGTTGAAGCAGGGCCAGTTCCCCGCTCGGGGCCTGCCGCGGGGCAGCAGGTGCTGATCGTGGCGACGCCCGGCGCGAACGCCCCGAGCGATACCACGACCGGATCGGAGGCAGGCGGCGCGAGCGGCCCGACCAGTACGGTAGTCCCGGCGGGCGTCGGGGATCGACGGCGACGGTGGCGGATGTGGGGGCGATGAACGTGGCCACCCAGGTCACGGTCGATCGATGTCCGGGTCGACGCGTCGGACGGGGTGACGGTGGCGCAGTTGGCCTCCACCGGGAACCTGGCCGTGATCCTGCTGCCGGCCGGGCGGTAGACCGCGATGTTGACGGTCATGACGTCGGGCAAGGCCGCGCCGGGGGTGACGACGTCGGTGTGGGCGCTGGCGCTGGGATGGCCGCGGCCGGTGCTGGTCGCGGACTGCGACCCGGCCGGCGGCGACATGGCGGCTGGGCTGCTGCCCGGCCGGGTCAGCTCAGGACCGCGGCCTGCTGTCGTGGTCGTCCGCGGCCCGGCGCGGCACGCCGGCGTTGGACGGCGGCGGCGATGCTCGCGGCACACGCCGTGGAGCTGCCCGAGCAACCCGAGGTGTGGCTGCTGCCCGGGTTCAGCAACGCGACCCAGGGCGACGTCCTTCACCGTCGGAGGTCTGGGAGCGGCTGGCGTTGGCGCTGGAACGCGCGCCGTCCGCGATCGGCCGGGACGTGCTGGTCGACACCGGCCGGCTGGTCGGGTCGAGGGCGGGCTGGCCGCTGCTGCAGGCCGCCGACCGGGTCCTGGTGGCGGTGCGGCCGTCGGTGCGGTCCGTGCACGCCGCGCAGGACGTCGTCCAGCGGCTCGCGCACGAGCTCGGGTGACCTGAGCAAGGTCGCCGGCGCTGGTCATCGGTGACGGCCCCTACTCCGGCGCGGAGGTGGTCGCGGCGCTCGGGCTGCCGCTCGCCGGTGTCCTGCCGGCCGATCGCGCAGGCCGCGGCGGTGCTCTCCGACGGGGCGTCGCGTCCTCGACGCGGTCGCTGCACCGGTCCGCGTTGCTGAAGGCCGCCGCCCGATCGCGCGACGCCTGGACGGCGACGGATCGCGGCGCCGATCGTCGAGGCTCGCCGCGGTCGAGGTGTCGCCGATGAGCCCGGACTACACGCGGCGCGCCGTGGACTGCTCGAGCGATCCCCAGCCGGCGGAGCGCTGCGGTCACGCTGGCGACATGCCGCCGCGGTACCGGGCGTCCGATCGGCGGATCGCCCCGCCACTGCCGCTGACGGACCACCGTCGAACGACCAGCGGTCAGCCGCTGACACTCCGGCCGCGGTACTGCAGGACGCGGACTACCGGTTCGTCGACGAGCTGCGCGACCGGGTCTCGACCCGGCTGACGATCGAGGACAAGAACTACGCCGCCGGCGCCGCGGCGGGAACTGACCAAGAAGCTGATCCGCGACGAGTACGACCAGTGGCAGCTGCACCAGGCCAACCATGGACACGCCGCGCCCGCCGCTCGAGTGTCGAGGACGACGATCTTCGCGGCGGTGCTCGCGGAGCTGGACGGGCTGGGCCGGATGGCGCCGCTGCTGGCTCGCGGCGACGTCGAGGACATCCACTTCGAGGGCTCCGACGCCACGATGCTGCGGCTGGCCACGGGCGAGCTGGTGCCCGGGCCGCCGATCGCGTCGAGCGATGAGGAGCTGGAGCAGCTGCTGCGCTCGATCGGGTCCCGGTCGGGTGACGGGCAGACCAGCCGCGAGTTCTCCTCCGCGAACCCGATCCTGAACGTGCGGCTGAAGGGCGTCACCGAGCTCGGCGCGCGGCTGCAGGCGGCGATGGATGTGCTGCCGCGCCCGGCCGGGGTGATCCGGGTCCACCGGTTCAGCGAACCCGAGCCTGGACGATCTGCGCGGCGACTGAACATGATCGACACCCCGATGCACGCGTTCCTGCATCACGCGGTGCTCGCCGGGGCGTCGCTGCTGGTCAGCGGCAACCCGGGCGTCGGGAAGACGACGCTGCTGCGCGCGCTGCTGAACGCGTCCCGTACAACAACGTCGTCGTCACCGTCGAAGACGAACGCGAACTCGGCACTGCACCTGCCGCGCTGGGACGCGCGCGCAGCAGCGGATGGTGAAACGGCACGCGGTGTGCCGCTCGTTCGAGTGCCGGCTGCCCAACGCCGAGGGCATGGGCGGCTTCGACATGGGCGACGCGCTGCATGAGGCGCTGCGCATGTCGCCGACGTGGGTCGTGGTCGGCGAGGTCCGCGGCGCCTACGTCATCTCCCTGCTGGAGGCGGCGACGTCGGGCATCTCGTCGGTGATGTGCACGATCCACGCCCGCGTCGGCGCCGGGGCATCTTCAAGAAGGTCGCGATCAACGCGCTCAAGGCCGACCCCGGCGCCGGCCCCGGAGCTGGTGATGGCGTCGCTGTCCGAGCTGGACCTGGTGATGCACGTCCACCGCGACCGCCACTACGACCGGTACGTCTCCGGCATCTACGAGCTCGGCGAGGTCGGGGACTCCGGCACGCCGTCGCTGACCCCGATCTTCGACGCCCGCGCCGGGGAGCGGCCGCCCGATCGCGAAGGGCGCGGGCGCGTTGAGCGACGGACCTGCGTGAGCGGCTGGACGCGGTCGGCTTCGACGCCGCTGCGGTGGCTGAACCCCGACCTCGCGACACCGGACTGGCGCAGCCGGGCCGACGCCGCCGGGAGCGGGCGTCGTGACGCCGGCGTGCTGCTGCTGACGCTCGCCGGGCTGCTGATCTGCGCCGGCCTGGTCGGGGTCGTCGCCGCGGTCCGCGGCGTCGACCTGCTCCCCCACGGCACCAGGCGCGGGCTGGCGCGGCGGTCGCCGGTGGACGGTGACGCCCGCTGCACCTCGCCGCGGTCGCCGCCGGCGTCGGGGTGCTGCTGCTGACCGGCTGGCCGGTCGCCGCGATCGCCGTGGCCGCCGCGGTCGTGTTCGTGCCGTCGGTGCTGGGTGGCGCGGCAAGGCGCCAAGACGCTGATCGCGAAGTCGGAGGCGCTGGCGGACTGGACGCGGCGGCTGGCCGACCTGATCAGCTCCGGCGCCGCCGGTTCGACCCGGGACGCGCTGCACGCGGTCACTGAACTCCGTCCCCGGACCCGATCGCCGGCGCAGGTGCGCCGGCTGGTCGTCGCGGATGGGCCCGCAAGGCGACCGAGTGCGCGCTGCGGCCGTTCGCCGCCGAGGTCGACGACCCGGCCGCGGACAAGATCGCCGGGCGTGCTCATCCTGCGGGAACGCAACGGCGGCCCGGGCCTGGCCGATGTGCTGACCGGTCTCGCCCACGACCTGGACGACCGGGCCCGGATGATCCGCGAGGTCGAGGCGGAGCGGGCCAAGCCCCGGTCGAACATGCGCACCATCGTCGTGGTCACCGGCGCTGCTGGTCGCCGGCATGATGCTGTTCGCGCGGACCTTCCTGTCCGGCTACTCCTCGCGTGTTCGGGCAGCTCATGCTCGGTCGTCGTCGCGGCGTTCTTCGCGGTCGCGCTGCGGTGGATGCGCAACCTGTCCAGCCCCGCCGCCCAGCCGCGGGTCCTGGTCGACCCGGCGCGGGGGCGGAGCTGTGACCGGGCTGCAGATGATGATCCTCGGCGGGCTGCTCGTCGGCGCTCGGGGTCGTGCTCGCGGCGCGCGTCGCTGCGCCCGGCACCGCCGTCGCTGGCCGCGGCGCTGCAGCAGCTGTCGGCCGAGCCGACGATCATCGCCGCACCAGCATGGCGACCGCGCTCGACCGGCGAGCGGTGGGCGCTGGCTGCCCGCCGTCGGTCGCGACGGCGCTGGACGCGCACCTCGGGGTCTCCGACGCGGACCTGACGATCATCGGCTGGACCCGGCCCCAGCTGGCCGCCCGCAAGCTCACCCTCGCCGCTCGCCGGGTTCCTTGCCCCGTCGGTGCTGGGGCTGCTCATGCTGCTGGTCGGGCTCGGCGCGTTCGCCGTCGTTCCCGGTCGCGCGTCGGCGTCGCGATCGCCGCCGTGGGCTGGCTGCTGCCCTCGCAGGAAGCCCGGGAACTCGCGACGAAGGCGCGGGTCGAGTTCCGGACCAACCTCGAGTTCTTCCTGACCCTGGTCGCCGGGGAGCGCCGCGCCCGCGGCTCGGTCGAGCAGGCCCTGGAGGAGGCGGCCGCGGTCTCGGGCAGCGTGCCGTTCGTGCGGATGCGCCGCGCGATCCGCCGCGCCGACGCTGGCCGGGCACAAGCCGTGGGCGGACCTGCGGGCGCTGGGCGAGGAACTCGAGGTCGCCGAGCTGCGCAACCTCGCCGACATCGCCGAGGTCGCCGCCGACGGCGCCGCCGTCTACAACACGCTGCTGGCCACCGCGCGCACGCTGCGGCACGCCGAGCTGTCCGACCAGCGCACCGAAGCGAACCAGGTCAGCGAGCGGATGTCCCGACCGCTGGCGCTGCTGGTGTTCGGGCTGACCCTGTTCGTGCTCGTGCCGTTCATGCTCCGCATGTTCGGCGCCTCCTAACCGCAGAGCACGAACTTGAGTCAGGCACGACAGAG
>CAVTTS010000009.1:0-589727 GCA_963737785.1 uncultured Actinomycetes bacterium | reverse complement strand
AAGGCGCCGGTGGCGACGGCACCATCGCCGAAGAAGGCGACGACCACGCCGGTCGTCCTGCTTCTGGGTACTGCCCAGGCGCGGCGCCGACCGCGATCGGTAGCCCGGCGCCGACGATCCCGTTGGCGCCGTAGACGCCGAGCCCGGGTCGGCGATGTGCATCGACCCGCCCAGCCCTGGCAGGTGCCCGTGGCCCGGCCCATCAGCTCGGCGAACATTGGCCGGGTCGGCGCCCTTGGCGATCATCTGACCGTGGCCGCGGTGGGTCGAGGTGATCACGTCGCCGGGGCGCAGGGCGTGCAGACGCCGACGGCCACCGCCTCCTGCCCGACCGCGAGGTGGACGAAGCCCGGCACCTCACTGATCGGTGTAGAGCCGGCGGCTGGCGTGTCTCGAACGGCCGGATCACGTCCATGCGCCGGTACGCCGTCGAGCGAGCTCGAGCTCCTCCCGGACGGCCGGAAGCGCGATCGCCGGGGCGCTCCACGCGGCCTCCGGTGCCTCGGTTGTGGACGGCGCCCACGAGGACCTCGCAGCTGTCGTTTCCGCGCCTGACGAAACGCGCTGAGTCGACGGGCGACCCGGCGGGTTGGCGCAATGGCGCGGCGTCCCATACAGTCTCAGTTGTACTGACCAGTCAACAGAGACTGGAGCAGATGACGGTCGAGGTCACGTGCGTCGATCTCAGCCGAATCTCTGCCCGCATGACTCGGCCAGTCTGGAGGGCCTGACAGTCAGTTCGATCTCGACGAGCAGGAGCAGTCCCTCGTCAACCTCATGCGGGACTTCGCCCGTCGCGAGGTCGCCGGGTTGCGCCCGTGGCATGGGCCGAGCGCCGGTGCGCGACCGAGCTGCTTCGCGGCTGGGCAAACTGGACCTGATGGGACTGCTCGTCCCGCTCGAGTACGGCGGGCGTCGGCATGTCCACCGTCGGCTTCGTCGCGGCGATGGAAGAGCTCGGCGCGTCGATCAATCGGTCGCCGCGGCCTGGCAGGCCCACACGACGATCGGGACGTTGCCGCTGCTGCGTTCGGCACGCGAGCAGCAACGCGAGTGTTGGCTCGCGACCGTCGCGCCGAGGCGACCAGCTTGGGCGCCTTCGGGCTGACCGAGCCCGAAGCGGGTTCGGATGCGCGGCCATCAGACCACGGCCGTACGAGTATGACGGCGGGTGGCGGATCAACGGCCGCAAGATGTTCATCAGCAACGCCGGCACCGAGATGAGCGCCGGCGTGGTGGTGCTCACGGGCCTCGTCACCGCGGACGGCGCAAGCCCGCTTCGGCAACTTCATGGTGCCGACCGGAACGCCGGCTACAGCACCGGCAACAAGCTACGCGGAATCGGCTGGCGCGGTCTCGACACCCGCGAGCTGATGTTCGACGACGTCTTCGTACCCGACGAGAACCTGATCGGCGACCTGAACCAGGGTCTGGGGCAGTTCCTGGCCACCCTGGAAGTCGGCCGGATATCGGTTGCGGCGTTGGCGGTCAGTCTCATCAAGGGTGTGCTCGACCTGGCCGCTGCAGTACTCCGAAGCGATCGTCACCAGTTCGGCGCCCCGATCAGCAGCTACCAGGCGATCCAGTTCAAACTCGCCGACATCGGCACCGAGTACGAGGCCGTGCCGGTGGCTCGTCTACCGGGCGGCCGCGCTGCGCGACGCCGGGAAGCCCTTTCGCACCGGAGGCGGCGATGGCCAAGCTGCGGGCCAGTCGAGAGTGCCGTCTGGGCCGCGTCGGAGGCCGTGCAGATCCACGGTGGTCTCGGCTACATGGAAGAGACGCCCGTCGCCCGCTTCTACTGCGACGCGAAGGTCCTCGAGATCGGCGAAGGAACCAACGAAATCCAGCACATCGTCATCGCACGCGATCTTCTCGCGTGACTTGTTTCGCGGCATCCAATCGAGGTTGAACCGTTGCCCACTTCAGCGTCAGACGAATCCTGGCCCCGCGCGGGCGAGATCATCGTCCCGAGCGAGTTCCCGAACCCAGGTGACGTGGCCGGTCGCCGCGTCGTCATCACCGGAGCCAGCCGCGGACTGGGTCGCGTGCTGTCCCACGCGTTCAGCCGCGCCGGGGCCCGGCTCGCACTGGTTGCGCGGACCGAAGCCGATCTCTTGCACCTCAAGGACGAACTCGGCGGCGACATCCTCACCTTCGCCATGGACGTCACCGACGAGCAGGAGAGTGAGGACCTGGCCGCGAGTCTCGCCGACCAGTGGGGTGGTCTGGACGTCTGGATCGCCAACGCCGGCATCTCGCCGTCGTTCGGCCCGGCCCCCGAGGTCAAACTGGACGATTGGCGCCAGGTACTGGACGTCAACCTGACGAGTGTCTTCATCGGGGCGCGCAGTGCGTCCCGCATCCTCGGTGACGGCGGCCGTTTCATCGCGACCAGTTCGGTGCTCGGTGAGCGGCCCATGGCGGGACTGAGCGCCTACTGTGCCTCGAAGGCCGGACTGATCGGCCTGATCAAGGTGCTCGCGCTCGAGATGGCCGCGCGCGGTGTCACGGTCAACGCGGTCGCGGCCGGTTGGTTCGACTCGCCGATGGCGGCGGAGTGGCGCAACAACGAGCGCCGCGAGGCGATGATCCGCGATCACACCGCGGCGGGCCGCTGGGGCGGCCCGACCGACCTGCCCGGCGCATACCTCTTCCTCGCTTCGCTAGCCTCATCCTTCGTAACGGGTTCGATCATCGATGTGGACGGCGGGTACCTACTCGCATGAGCGCACAGCTGACCAAGGTGATCTATCTCGTCGACAAGTTGGCGGGTATGTCGGACGAGGCGTTCAAGCAGCATTGGACGACGACGCATGCCGAGCTGGCGCAGGGGATGCCGGGGCTGCGGGGCTATTCGATCAATATGCCGTCGGCGCAGCAGCGCAGCCAGCGGGCCAAGGACGGGTATGCGGCGTTGTGGTTCGACGATCGGGAGGCGTTGAAGGCGGCGTGGGGTTCCGCGGAGGGGCAGGCCACCGCGAAGGACGGCACGCTGTTCATGGCCGGGGTCGCCCCCATCATCATCGACGAAGAGGTCGTGGTCGCGCCCGACCCGGCCGCGCACCTGACGAAGGTGATCTATCTCGTCGACAAGTTGGCGGGTATGTCGGACGAGGCGTTCAAGCAGCATTGGACGACGACGCATGCCGAGCTGGCGCAGGGGATGCCGGGGCTGCGGGGCTATTCGATCAATATGCCGTCGGCGCAGCAGCGCAGCCAGCGGGCCAAGGACGGGTATGCGGCGTTGTGGTTCGACGATCGGGAGGCGTTGAAGGCGGCGTGGGGTTCCGCGGAGGGGCAGGCCACCGCGAAGGACGGCACGCTGTTCATGGCCGGAGTCGCTCCCATCATCGTCGACGAACTGGTCGTGTGCGGCCCTGCTCGCGAGGGACAGCTCTGATGCTCGGTGGCACCGCGTTTGTCACGGGTGCCGCCCGGGGGCTGGGCCTCGCCGTCGCCGAACGGTTCGTCCGCGACGGCATCGACACGCTGGTGCTCGCCGACCTCGACCGCGATGACCTCGAGAAGGCCGCGGAATCGCTCGGGTCGGGCCGTCACAAAGTCGTCGTGGCGCCACTCGACGTCAGCGATCGTGACGCGGTGGTCGAGGCGATCGATGCGGCCGTCGCCGCCTCCGGCCGACTGGATGTGCTGGTCAACAACGCCGGTGTGCTCTCGGTCAATGGCCGGCTGCACAATCTCAGCACCGCCGAATGGGCGCGCTGCTTCAACGTCAATGTGATGGGCGCGGTGAACGGCATCTTCGCGGCCGTTCCCCATATGCGCGCGCGGAACGGCGGCAGCATCATCAACACCGCGTCGGTCGCCGGCATCACGCCGTTCCCGTACGCCGGCCCGTACAGCGCGTCCAAGGCTGCCATCATCTCCGTCACCAAGTGCGCGGCGCTGGAGTACGCCCGCGACCGGATCCGGGTGAACTGCGTCTGTCCGGGAACGTTTCGCAGCCACATACACGAAGGTCTGCCCGACAGCGCCCTCGAGGCGATGGCGGAGAAGCATCCGCTCGGGCTGGGCCGTGTCGACGAGCTGGTCGGCGCGTACGCGTATCTGGCCGGACCGGATTCGTCCTGGACGACCGGCGAGAGCCTCGTCGTCGACGGCGGCTACGCCGTCGGATGAGGGACAACTGACGATGGAATGGACGAGCACCGCGCGAGCCACCGACGCCGTGGTGGTGATCGACGACGGACCGATCCGGCGCATCGTCCTCAACCGTCCGGACGTCAACAACGCGATCAACCAGGTCCTCACCGACCGGCTCGAAGCCGCGCTCGACGAGTTCGACGCCCGCGACGACCTGCGCGTCGCGGTGATCGGGGCGAACGGCCGCAACTTCTGCGCCGGGATGGACCTGCGCGAGTTCTCGGTGCCGGGATCCCGTTCGGTCGCACCGGCGGGTTCGCGGGGATCACCCAGCGCACGCCTGCCAAGCCGCTCATCGCCGCCGTCCACGGAGCGGTACTCGCCGGTGGGTTCGAGATCGCACTGGCGTGCGACATCATCGTCGCGTCGCGCACCGCCCGCTTCGGGTTGCCGGAAGTGGGCGTCGGCCTGGTCGCCGCCGCCGGCGGCTTGATCAGGTTGCCTCGGGTCATTGCCTACGGCGTCGCGATGCGCGTGTGCCTCACCGGCGAACCGCTCGACTTCGACGCCGCGGCGCAGTTCGGACTCGTCGCCGAGATCGCCGAAGACGACGACGCGCTCGAAGCGGTCGCCCACCGCCTCGCCACCCGGATCGCGGCCAACGCCCCGTTGGCGGTGGCGGCGTCCAAGCGAGTCGTCCGCGCGTCGTGGGCCCTCGAGCTCGACGAAGCCTTCACGGCGCAGAGCGCAACGACCGACCCGGTCTTCGCATCCGAAGACGCCCGCGAGGGCGCGACGTCGTTCGTCGAGCGTCGCGCGCCCGTGTGGTCGGGACGATAGGTCAGAGAGGAACGAGACGATGCGTATCGGCATGCCCCTCGGGCACGGCACCTCCGGCTTCCGACGTTCGGCCGACGAGTTGCTCGACTACGAGAAGGCGGGCCTCGACGCGGTGATGGTGGCCGAGGCCTACTCCTTCGATTCGGTCAGCCAGCTCGGCTACCTCGCCCACGCGACCACGACGTTGCAGCTGCAAGCCGGCATCTTGAACGTGTACTCACGCACGCCCTCACTGATCGCGATGACGGCCGCCGGGCTCGACTACATCTCGGACGGCCGGTTCACGCTGGGCCTCGGAGCCTCGGCTTCCGGTGTCGTCGAAGGATTCCACGGCGTGCGCTACGACGCGCCGGTCGGGCGCACCCGCGAGATCGTCGAGATCTGCCGGGCGGTGTGGCGACGGGAGAAGGTCGACTTCCACGGGCGGTACTACGACATTCCACTGAGCAAGGAAAAGGGCGGCGCCGGATCGGCCCGCCCGCTGAAGCTGATCGGTCATCCGGTGCGCGACCGCATCCCGATCATCCTGGCCGCCCTCGGGCCGAAGAACGTCGAACTGGCCGCGGAGCTCTGCGAAGGCTGGGAGCCGGTGTTCTTCTACCCGAAGGCGGCGGACGAGGTCTTCGGATCATCGCTGGCCGCGGGGCGGGCCAAGCGATCGCCGGACCTGCCGCCCCTGGAGATCTTCGCCGGCGCGGCGCTCGGAATCACCGACGACCCGGACGTACTCGAGAGCTACCTGCAGAAGGTCCGGGCCCAGCTGGCGCTGTACCTGGGCGGCATGGGTGCGCGGGGCCAGAACTTCTACAACCAGCTGGCGATTCGCTACGGGTTCGGTGCGGCCGCGGCCACCGTAGAAGACCTTTTCCAATCAGGTGATCGAGCCGGGGCGGCCGCCGCGGTTCCGGATGAGCTGGTGCGGGGCGTGTCCCTGATCGGCCGCCGGGCGGAGGTGGCGGACCGCCTGCTGGCGTTCCGCGCCGCCGGCGTCACCGGCATCAACGTCAATCCGTTGGCGGGCGATCATGGGCAGCGCGTCCGCGACGTCGAAGTGTTCGCCGAACTGTCCCGCTGACTTCGAGAAGAGGCACGACGTGACCGACACCAACGCCGCCGACACGGCGCCCGGCGAACCCGGCCGGCGCCTGCGGGCGCTGCTTGACGCCTCCGACTCGGCCGTCGCCGTCCCGGGTGGCGCCACGGCACTCGAGGCCTTGTGTGCTGCCCGGGCCGGCTTCGAATCGTCTACGTCAGCGGATACGCCGCCGCGGCCTGGGGATTCGGCGTGCCGGACGTCGGTCTGACCGGCCTGGCCGAGATTGCGGCGACGGTCGCCACCATTGCCTCCGTCGTACCCACCCCGCTGTTCGTCGACGCCGACACCGGCTACGGCGACGTGGCCAACGTGCTGCGTACGGTGCAGACCCTGGAACGGGCCGGCGCCGCCGCCATCCAGATCGAGGACCAGGTCGCGCCCAAACGCTGCGGGCACATGGAGGGCAAGAAGGTCGTCCCGACCGACGACATGGTGCGCAAGGTCAAGGCGGCGTGCCGCGGCCGGCTCAGTCCGGACACCGTGATCGTCGGTCGCACCGATGCGCGCGCGCCACTCGGCCTGGACGAGGCGATCCTGCGGGCCAACCGGTACGCCGAGGCGGGAGCCGACCTGATCTTCGTCGACGCCCCGGAGAGCATCGAGGACCTGGAGGCGATTCGCAAACAGGTCGATGCTCGGCTGATCGTCAACATGTCCGAGTCCGGCAAGACACCGATCCTGCCGCTCAACGAGCTCGATGAGCTGGGCTTCGACGTCGTCATCTACCCGACGTCCGCACTGCGACTGGCGGTCGGGGTGTTGCAGCGTATGTACTCCGATCTGCGCCGCGACGGCTCGACCGGCGCGTGGGTCGATCAGATGATCTCGCTGGACGACCTCAACGATCTGCTCGGTTTGGGCGCGCTGCGAAGCTTCGAAGACAGCCTCGAAAGCAATCCTGACCGGCGATGACCACGGGCGATATCACCGTCGAAATCGGCGACGACTACGTCGCGACCGTCGAGTTGCACCGGCCGCCCGAGAATTTCTTCGACGAGGCGATGATCCGCGCGATCGCCGACGCCTATGAAGCACTCGACGCGGACGAGCGTTGTCGCGCGATCGTGCTGTGCGCGCAGGGGAAACACTTCTGCGCCGGTGCGCGCTTCTCCCCCGACACGAAATCCCCGAGGTCCGACGAGCTGGCGCCGGTGTACGTCCAGGCCGTGCGCCTGTTCGCGACGGCGACGCCCGTGGTCGCCGCGGTGCAGGGAGCGGCCGTCGGAGGTGGGCTCGGTCTCGCGTGCTCGGCCGATTTCCGGGTCGCCGGGCCGCACGCTCGCTTCTCGGCCAACTTCGCGCGGCTCGGCTTTCACCATGGATTCGGGCTGAGCGTCACCCTCCCGGCCATCGTCGGTCGGCAGGCGAGCCTGGACATGCTCTACAGCGGCCGGCGGGTCGGCGCCGACGAGGCGCTGACAATGGGGCTGTGCGATCGACTCGCGGACGGCGACCCGCGTGCAGCCGCCCACGCCCTCGCTGCCGAGATAGCCGGCGCGGCGCCGCTCGCCGTGCGCTCGATCCGTCAGACGATGCGAGGCGATCTCGCCGAACGCGTGCGGGGGGCGCTGCAACGTGAGGATGCCGAGCAACGCCGCCTGCAGGTGACCTCCGACTGGCGCGAAGGCGTCCGCGCCGTCGCCGAGCGTCGAGACCCGCGCTTCGAAGGCCGTTGACGTGGCCTATCCGTACCCACCGGGCGGGCCGACGATGACTGACCGTCTCCTCGAGGGCGCGATCGACCTGCATCATCACGGGTACCCCGAGATCAGCTTCGACGCCAAGATGCGCCTCGAGGACGTCGACGAACTGCGCCTCGCGCGGGACGCGGGAATGCTGGGCATCGTGCTCAAGTCGCACATGTTCCCGACCGTCGGCCGGGCCTATCACCTGCGGAATCTGGTGCCGGGTCTCGAAGTCTTCCCCAGCATCACGCTCAACTACGCGGTCGGCGGGCTGAACCCGCTGGCCATCGAGTCGGCGGCTAAGCAGGGCGCCCGTGCGGTGTTCATGCCGACGTGGAGTTCCGCCCATGACATCGAGCGCGGGGGAATGAGCAAGCATCTGCGGCACTTCCTCGAGCGCGCCGAATCGACGCTCACTGCGGGCAGCGGAATTCGGCTCACCGGTCCCGACGGAAAGCTCACCCAGCTCGCGCGGGAATGTCTCGACTGTGCGCGGCAGTACGGGCTGATGATCTCTACCGGGCACATCTCGCCCTCGGAGTCGATCGCGCTGGCCCTCGGCGCGAAGGACTACGGGATCGAGGAGCTGATCTTCTCGCACCCCGACAGCGGGTCGGTCGGGGCCCGGCGCGAGGAGATCCGCGATATGTGCGCTCTCGGCGCGGTGAGCGAGTTCTGCGCGCTCGGCTGCCTGCCGCCGTACCAGCGCATCCGCCCGCAGGAATTCGTCGACATCCTCGGCGAGATCGGCGAGGACAAGGCGGTTCTCACCACCGACTACTTCTTCGAGTGGGCGCCGCCGGGTCCGGAGACGATGCGCATGCTGATCGGTACGTTCCTCGACCTCGGGCTGTCGGAATCCACGGTGCGCAAGATGGTGCGCGACAACCCGGCCCGGCTGCTCGGCCTCGACGCCCCGCGACTGGCCGAGCTCGACGCAGCCCACGCCGCCGTCCGCGACTGCGCCTAGCGTCGCCCCCGCGAGGTAGCCGTCAGCTGCGGGCGATCATGCCCGCGGACAGGTCGATGTCGGCGCCGCAGAGGCCCGGCATCTGCAGCATCGCGACGGCGGCCGCCGCAACCTCGTCCTCGGTGACCATGCGCCGCAGGGCCGAGCGCCCGACGAACTCGGCGCGCGCCGCTTCGACAGATGTCCCGGTGCGCTCGGCCTCGAGCCGGAAGTTGCGTTCCATCCGCGGTCCCTCGACCGGTCCGGGCGACAGGCTGTTCACCGAGATGCCCAGGGGGCCGACCTCGTGGGCCAGCGTCGCGGTGAGTCCGATGACCGCCATCTTCGAGGCGGTGTACGGCGTGCGCCGAGCCAGTGGGCGTTTGCCGCTGACCGAGGCCAGGTTGATGACGTCGCCCCGGCCGTCGGCGATCATCGCCGGCAGGAACGCCCGGCAGATCGAGGAAGATGCCGCGCACGTTCACGGCGAAGACCTCGTCCCAGTCCGCGACGTCGACGTCGACCAGACGACGCGACCGGGCCGGCGATGCCGGCGTTGTTCACGAGGATGGAGACCTCCTCGTCGTGAAGCTCGGCCGCCATCGACGACACCGACGCGGCCGACGACGTGTCGCAGACGGCCCAGCGGGCGGCCGGCGCCGATCTCGTCCGCGACGTTCGCCAGCTTGGCGGCGTGCCGTCCGACCAGGACCACCCGGGCACCGTGGCCGGCCAGAGCGAGGGCGATCGCCGCGGCCGAGGCCGTTGCCGCGCCCCGGTGACCAGGGCGGTCCGGCCGGTGAACGGACAGAGTCACAGATCCGGCCGGCGCCCACGGCAGCGGTGCGCCGGCGTACTTCGCAGGCCCGGACGTCACCCGAGCGCGCATGGCCCTCGAAGAACTCGACCCGCGCCGCCCGCCCGCACAATTCGCCGAGCACGGCGCTGCGACTCGCGGCTGGTCACCTCCTGGTAGGTGACCGTCTTGAGGTACTTGCCGACCCACAGACCGCCGGTGTAGTTCGCGGCCGCGCCGCGGGTGGGCAGCGTGTGGTTGGTGCCGATCACCTTGTCGCCGTAGGAGACGCAGGTGCCCTCGCCGAGGAACAGCGCGCCGTAGTTGCGCATCTTCTCCAGCGCCTCGCGCGGGTGCTCGGTCAGCACCTGCACGTGCTCGCAGGCGAAGCGGTCGGCCAGCGCGTAGGCCTCGTCCAGGTCGGCCACGATCGCGACCTGGCCGTGGTCGCGCCAGGCCGGTCCGGCGAAGTCGTTGGTCGGCATGTCGGGCAGGATCTGCTCGATGAGGGCGATGACCCGTCGTCCCAGCGTCTCGGACGGTGGTGATCAGGACCGCCGGCGAGTCGGGTCCGTGTTCGGCCTGGCTGAGCAGGTCGACCGCGACGACGAACGGGTCGGCGTGCTCGTCGGCGATGATCAGGATCTCGGTCGGGCCGGCGAACAGGTCGATGCCGACCTCGCCGAACAGCTGGCGCTTGGCCTCGGCGACGTACGCGTTGCCGGGACCGGCGAGCAGGTCGACCTTGCCGATCGTCTCGGTGCCGATCGCCATCGCGGCCACCGCCTGCACGCCGCCGAGCAGGTAGATCTCGTCGGCGCCGGCCAGGTGCATCGCGGCGATCGTCGCAGCCGGGATCTCGCCCCGGATCGGCGGAGTGCACGCTCGCACCCGTCTCGACGCCGGCCACCTTCGCGGTCACCACGGTCATGTGCGCGGAGGCGACGAGCGGATAGCGGCCGCCGGGGATGTAGGCGCCGGCCGAGCCGACCGGGATGTTCTTCTGCCCGAGGAACACGCCCGGTTCGGTCTCGACCTCGAAATCGTGCAGTGAATCGCGCTGGTGCGCAGCGAAGGTCCGCACTCGCGCCTGCACTGCCTTGATGTCGTCGATCGCCTGCGCGGGCACACCGGCGACGATCTTCTCGATCTGCTCGGCGTCCAGCCGGAATTGGTCCGGCGACCATCCGTCGAACTTCTCGGAGTATTCGCGCACGGCCGCGTCGCCTCGTTCGCGGATGTCGGCGATGACCTGAGTGACAGTCTCGCGCACGTGTTGTTTCTTGGCCGCGTCGTCCGCCGAGGGGGTCGATTGCTTCAGATAGGTCGTCATGCGGACGACCTTCGAACGCATACGTATACTTGTCAACTGTGGTTCGCAAGGTCACCAGCGTCGACGTCGCCCGTCGGGCCGGCGTTTCTCAGCCCACCGTGTCGAGGGCGCTGCGCAACCTGCCGGGAGCCTCGCCCGAAACGATTGCTCGAGTGCGCCGAGCCGCGCTCGAGCTGGCCTACATCCCGAGCGAGTCGGGCCGGGCGTTGGCGTTGCAGCGGACCGGACGGATAGCGGTCGTCTCTGAGGAGTTGACCAATCCCTACTACCCGGAGCTGGTCGAGCCGATCCGCCGCAGGCTGGCCGAGCGAGAGCTACGGACCGTGCTGGTCACCGACAGCCAGAACGGCGCGGTCACGATCGAGGCGCTGGCCGACGGGTCGTACGACGGCGTAGTTCTCACCACGACGCTGCGTTCGTCGACGCTGCCGCGGGATCTGACCGAGCGGGCGATCCCGCACGTGCTGGTGAATCGGGTGCTCGACCACCCGGAGTCACCCAGCTGCTCGATCGACAACGCGGCCGGAGCCCGGCTCATCGCGAACCTCCTCGCCGATCTCGGGCATCGTCGCATCGGATCGATCCAGGGCCCGACGACGACGTCCACGGGTCGGGAACGAGGCGAGGTCCTGCGGACGAGTCTGAAGGGCCTGGGCCGCCCGTTGCGGCGCGAGCTGGTGCGACGGGTGGCATTCGGACACGACGCCGGACGACTGGCCGCGCACGAGCTGTTGCGCCGAGAACCGCGGCCCACCGCGATCGTGTGCGGCAACGACGTGATCGCCCTCGGGGTGCTCTCCGCGGCCCGCGAACTCGGCATCGACGTCCCAGGCCAGCTCACCGTTGTCGGCTTCGACGACATCCCGATGGCCTCGTGGCCGCTCGTCGATCTCACCACCGTCCGATGCGACCTGCCCCAACTTGCGGCCGTCGCGGTCGACCTGTTGACGGCCGAGATGGCGACGACGCGTTCGCCGGTATTGGTGCGGATCCCGCCGGAGTTGCGGCTGCGGGGCACGCACGCCCCGGTCCGGCCCGGTAGCAGCTGACTCGCCCGGCCGACACCGTTGCCACTGCTCTTGCCCGGTCACTCGCGTGGGCGGGACTCGGGGACCCTCCTTTCCATCGCGCAGCCGACGGGTCGGGTGTTGGTCGCAGAGTTGCGGGCGGTTGGCTGTGTTTTCCACCGTGCGGCCGACGGGTCGGGTGTTGGTCGCAGGGTTGCGGGCGGTTGGCTGTGCTTTCTCCACCGTGCGGCCGATGGGTCGGGTGTTGGTCGCAGGGTTGCGGGCGGCTGGCTGTGTTTTCCACCGTCCAGCCCGCGGGCCGCGGGTGGCCGACGGTTTCGCCGGAGGCCAGGCCAGTTCCCCGATATGACCGCGCGTCATGGTTCCAGGGCAACAGGTTCGCGCGCACCGTCACCCGTAATCGGGCAGGTCGTGCGCGGTATTGCGCACGGGAATCTGACGTGGATCGATCCAGGCCGGCGGTATCCAGTGCGGGACGCCGTCGATCATGATCGATTGCCAGCCGAGTGCTTCGTAGTCGCGGTGATGGCTGTCGCAGGCCAGGCCGAGGTTGTCGAGACTGGTCGGGCCGCCCCGATCCCAGGGAATGAAGTGATGTGGCTGGCACCACGTCGGTGGCGCATCGCAGCCCGGGAACGTGCAGCCACGGTCGCGCGCGAGGAGCGCCTTGCGCATCGCCGGCGTCGGTAGTCGCTTGTCGCGGCCGTAGCTCTCGATGCCGCCCGACGCCGTCAGCGCGGTGGTGGTGATGACGCATTGGCCGCTGGCGGCGAGTGCGTCCGCCACCGGGATGAGCTGCCCGTGACCGGTGGTCGCGTAACCGTCGGCGCTCTCGAGCTGATCGGCGGTCATGGTGACGAGCAGGGCAACTGCCGCGCCCCCGACCTCCGGTAGTGAGCCGCTACCGATGAGTCGCGTCAGTGCGTCGAGCAGCCCGTCATGACGACGCTGCCCAGGCGTGCGAGGGTCCTTCAGCTTCGCGACGGTCACGCCCGGGTTGCTCGCCGCTGACTCGTCGGCGACGTCGCCGGCCTACCGGAATCGTCACCCGGGCAATCGGGAGCGCCGTCAGGTCGGGCGGGCGCCGGACGGGCGGTGCTGTCGAGGACGGTGAGCAGGGTCTCGTACGCCAACGGCGTGAGGCGCCCCCGCAGGGATGCGGAGCCGTCCGGATGCGGAGATATCGACAGGTCGCGCTGTCGGGTGTGGTCGGCGGAGGTAACGTGCGCGCCGTCCGGGTCGAGATACGCCGACAAGCGAGTGGCCACTACGCCGAGGGCGTGGGCGTCGAGTTGACGGGCGTGATTGATCAGGTCGCGCTCGACGTCGTCGCCGTGCTCGCGCCGTACCGATTCAGGCAGGCCGTCGATCGTGGTCGTGATCACGCGAGCTTGGCTGGGCCACAGCGACCCGCATTCCTGCGCGGCCGCTACGTGCGGATACCGTGCCGGCAACTCGGTGCCGGTTAGCGCCCGGCCACGTCCGAGTTCTGCGGCGGCGTGGATCTTGGCGGCCGCTTCGCGCGGAGACAGGCGCAGCAGCGAGACGAGCAGTCCGTTGGTGTTCTTGCATCCGAGATCGCGGCCGAGCCCGCGATTGTCCACATCGGTCAGCAGTGCGTGCTCCATCGCGGGCAGGCGGCAGAGCTCGATCTCGAGCCCCCGCAGGACTGCGAGCACGGTCGAGTCGTCGAGCGTGGGCAGAGCTGCGCGCAGTTCCAGGAGAGCGTCGACAGCCGTCGTGAGTGCCGCGACCGCCGGGTGCGGCGGCAGAGCCGGGCCATCGACTGAAACGAACATACGTACGATTGTACGATGCTTAAGTCGGCTTCGCAAGTATCTAGGCCAGAATTCACGGTATGCCCGATGTTGATCTTGACGCGACGTGGTTCACGGGAGCGTGGCCGAGGTGGGGTGCGGTCCGACGGTGGTGCGGTCCGAGGGTGGTGCGGTCCGAGGGTGATGCGGTCCGAGGTGGGGTGCGGTCCGAGGTGGGGTGCGGTCCGAGGGTGGTGCAGTCCGGGATGGGGTGCTCTCCGACGGTGGTGCAGTCCGACGTCCGCTGCCACGCAAGTACGCCAGCACGCCAGCACGGCGATGTCATCCGAGGGCAGCGGGGGTCGAGCCGGCTCAAGGTGCGCGAGCGAGTACTCCCGAGTGCGGTCCGCGAAGGACCCGGGATCGTTCAGCATCCTAACCGGCGCGTCCGACAGAATCCGGCTGTAGACCGCTCCCCGAACGTCGGCCCAGCTGTACAAGGCCCCCACCGAATGCCGGCACAGCCTCGCAGACCGCCCGTCCTGTCGAATGTGGGGAGCCCGGCCACGCCTCCACTGCACGTTGTCGGCGGCGCGGGTTACGGTACGGCTCGATGTGACCTGCATCTCTTCTGCCGGGAGGCAACCATGGCAACACGCGACACCCCCTTTGCACCTGGAACGCCCTGTTGGGTGGACCTGCTGTCGTCGGACGTCGAGAAGTCCACGGCGTTCTACGGCGAGTTGTTCGGATGGACGGCGACAGCGGCGCCCGAAGAATTCGGCGGCTACGTGACCTTCGCGTCCGACGGCAAGAAGGTCGCCGGGATGATGGGACGCACGCCCGACATGGGCAGCGACCACCCCGACGTCTGGTCGACCTACATCGCCACGGCCGACATCGACGCCACCGTCGCCGCCGCGGTCGCGGCCGGTGCCCAGGTCTACGCCCCGGCGATGGCGGTCGGCGATCTCGGTTCGATGGCGCTGCTCGGCGACCCGGCCGGCGGTGCCTTCGGCGTCTGGCAAGCCGGCACGCACACCGGCTTCGAGCGGTACAACGAGCCCGTCGCGGTGACCTGGGACGAATACCACAGCAAGAACTTCGAGGCCTCGGCCGATTTCTACTCGAAGGTCTTCGGTTGGACGATGGAATCGATGGGCGATTCGGACGAGTTCCGGTATTCCACCGGCAGCGTAAACGGCGAGAGCGTTGCCGGAATGATGGACTCGTCGGGATTCCTGCCCGCCGAAGTACCGTCGCACTGGGCGGTCTATTTCACGGTCCCCGACTGCGATGCCGCCGTCGCGAAGGCCGTTGAGATGGGTGCGACGGTCACCCAGCCCGCGCAGGACACTCCCTTCGGGCGGATGGCCAGCCTCAACGACGCAACGGGCGCGCCGTTCAAACTGCACGGCTACCAGGCGCCGACCGAGAGCTGACGGCGTAGCCGCTGATCGAGCGAGAGGCGATCTGACCCGGCCAGTTCAATCGACAGCTGACGAGACCGCTGGCCCACGAGCGAGAACGGGCCCCGGCCGGCACGGTGGCGTGCGGCCGGGGCCCATCTCTGCCCTGCTGCCGGTGGCTGACCGAGTTCGGGGTATCCCGGTCACCCAAGCAGGGAGCTCGATTGCTACTCGACTAGCGATTCCTTGATCTGCTTCTTCAGCACCTTGCCTACCTTCGACCGCGGAAGATCGGGCCAGATCTCGATCTGTTTCGGGGCTTTGACGCTTCCTACCCGAGATTTGGCGAACTCTCTCACCTCAGCCGGGTCGAGAGTTCGACCGACACGCGGCTGGAGAACGGCCGTAACGCGTTCGCCCCACTTCTCGTCGGGCAGGCCGACGACGGCGCAATCCTGGATGTCGGGGTGCTGCATCAACGCCTGCTCGACCTCGGCGGAGTAGACGTTGAAGCCGCCCGATGATGATCATGTCTTTGGCGCGGTCGACGATGTACAGGAAGTTGTCGTCGTCCAGATAGCCGATGTCGCCGGTGTGATGCCAGCCGAACTTGCCGGCCTCGGCCGTGGCTTCGGGGTTGCGATAGTAGCCGGCCATGACGAGCGAGCTGCGAATGACGATCTCGCCCCGCGAACCCGCCAGCTGCAGGACCGGCCCTCGTCGTCCATGATCGCGACCGTGACGAGCGGCGCCGGGCGTCCGGCCGACGCGAGCCGCTCCGCGCGCGATCGAACCGTCCGCCTCGAAGTGATCCGCGGGCGCCATCGTCGAGATCATCATCGGCGCCTCGGTCTGGCCGAACAGCTGGGCCATGACCGGCCCGATGCGGGTCAGCGCCTCCTCGAGCCGATCGACCGACATCGGCGCCGCGCCGTACCAGAAGCACTGCAGCGAGCTGAGATCCGTCGAGTCGAGCGCCGGGTGCGCGAGCAGCATGTAGATCAGCGTCGGCGGCAGGAACGTGTGGGTGACTCGGTGCGCGCTCGACCGAGCGCGAGGAACGCCCCGACGTCGGGCGCCGGCATGATCACGATCTCGCCGCCGAGGGCCATGATCGGGAAGCACAGCACGCCGGCGGCGTGGGTCAGCGGCGCCAGCGCGAGATAGACCGGCCGCCCCTCGAACGGGTAGCCCATCAGCGTGATCGCCGACATCGTCTCGAGGTTGCGGCCGGTCAGCATGACGCCCTTGGGCCGCCCGGTGGTGCCGCCGGTGCCGACGATCATCGCGAGCGTCGTCGAGTCCGGCGTGACGGCTCGACGCGGCGCCGTCCGGGACCGACGCGATCCACTCGTCGAACGACGACGCCCAGTCGACGCCGCGTCCAGGCAGACCACGTGGTGATCTTCGGCAGGTCCGGCGGATCTGCGTCGACCAGCGGCGGCGAACGCGCCTGGAAGATCAGGCCGAGCAGTCGAAGCAGGTCGAGCAGCTCGCGGTTCTCGGCGGCCTCGTTGCGCGGGTTGATCGGGCACCACACGGCGCCGGCCCGCGAGATGCCGAACACGCAGGCGAACGCGATCGGGTCGTTGGCCGACAGGATCGCGACCTTGTCGCCCGGCCGGACGCCCGGCCGCGCGAGCGCGTGCGCGACCCGATGCGAGAGCTCCTGCACCGTCGGCGTAGGAACGCTTTCGCCCGTCAGTTGTCAGGCACGGGGCGTCGGCGCCCGAGCGACGCGCCCTTGTCCAGGTAGTCGATCAGGCGCATCAGCGGCGCTCCTCCCGGTACGTCCGCGGTCGAGTTGTGCACAGTGAGGACCGGCTCCAGCACCAGCCCGAAGCTGCGCAGGACCCCGAGCAGCTCGCGGTGCCCGAACGCCTGGCAGCCCGAGGCGAAGCCGGCCCGCTGCGGCGGCTGCTGCAGCAGCGAGTAGGCGGCGTACGCCTGCAGGAGCCCGGTCTGCTTGTAGTTGCTGTTGCCGTGGATCACGCAGTGCGCCCGCCCGAGCGGGCCGGACGCATAGACCGAGTCGAGCGACGTGTTGATCCGCGGGTTCTCCCGCGGCGGCATGTCGGCCTGCACCGAGGCGGCGATCGCGCCGAGCGCGGCGTCCTGCTCGTCGGCCGGCAGCGTCTTGATCTGCTCCTCGACCATCTCGACGGTCGGCGATCGACGCCTTCCATCACGGTGCGGTCGATGAACACGCCGCCATGACCTTGCACGTTGGCCACCCGCGGGTCGTTCTTGAACCAGACGGGGTGGCTCGTGCCGCCCCACGGCAGCGCGAGTGCCCGTCTCGTGCTGCCCGGGGATCGACGACGTCGAAGCCTCGACCGCGGATCCCACGGCACGTACTGGTTCTGCTCGAGGTAGTACCAGTCGGCCTTGAGGATGCGTGAAGATCGTCTGCGTCGAGGCGTAGGTCGGGAAGCCCTTCCAGAACACCGCGATGTCGAGGGTGTCGAGGCCGGGCTGTCTCGAGGCAGATCTGCGCCGCGATCTCGCCGGTCGTGTACATCTGCGCGATGCCGGGCGAGAGCAGCAGGCCCTCGGCGGCGAAGTCTGCGCCGTACTTCTCCTCGCAGCGTGATCAGCCAGTCCTGCTCGCCGGTCGTGTCGGTGTAGTGAGCGCCGGCGGCCAGGCAGGCCTCGACGACCTCGGGGCCGTACTTGATGAACGGGCCGACCGTGTTGCAGACCACCGAGGCGCCGTTGAAGAGCTCGGTCAGCGCGGTCGACGTCGTGTGCTCGACCTCGACGACCTCGTAGTCGGCGGTCTCGATGCCGGGGACGTTGGACTACCATCGTCGTCGAGCGCGCTCCTTGTCGCGGCCGGCGGCGATGAACGGGACGTCGTACTCGCGCAGGTACTCGCAGACCAGGCGGCCGGTGTAGCCGGAGGCGCCGTAGACGACGACGGGCTTCGTGGATGCTCATGTGGAGTCTGTCACATCCCCATTCCGCCGTCGACCGGCAGGCCGACGCCGGTGATGAAGCGCGCCGCGTCGGAGGCCAGGAACACCACCGCGTCGGCCATGTCGGCGACCTCGCCGAGCCGGCCGAGCGGGGTCAGCTCGATGACGGCGCCGACCGCCGCCTCGACGCGAGGCGAACAGGCCCGAGCTCGACCACGTCGTTGGCCAGCTCGACGCCCATCTCGGTGGCGACCAGGCCCGGGTAGATGCAGTTGACCCGCACGCCGTAGCCGAGCTTGCCGGCCTCCATCGCGGCGACCCGGGTGAGCCGGTCGACCGCCGACTTCGTCGCCGGAGTAGCCGGCGATGCCCGGGAAGGCGATCGTCGCCGCGACCGACGACGATGTTGACGACCGCGCCGCCCTTGCCGGCCGCGCCGCCGGGCGCATCGCGCGGAAGCGCGTGCTTCATGCCGAGCGCGGTGCCGACGATGTTGACGTCGAGCATCTTGCGCAGCTCGTGCGGGGTCGAGGTCGACGACCAGCGCGGTGATCTCGATGCCGGCGTTGTTGACCAGGATGTCGAGGCCGCCGAGGCCGGCGATCGCCTGCTCGACGGCGCGGCTCCCAGCTGGCTCGTCGGTGACGTCGAGGTGGACGAAGCCGCGCGGACGCGCCCGACTCGGCGATCGACGCCGCGGTCGCCTGGCCGGCGTCCTCGAGCACGTCGCCGATCATCACCGCGGCGCCGGCGGCCGCGAGCGCCTGCGCCATGCCTTCGCCGAGCCCGCGGGCGCCGCCGGTGACCAGCGCCTTGCGGCCGTCCAGATCGAAAACGCCGTCATGTTCACGCCTGCTCTCTGGCGGAGTTTCGTGAGTCAGACCACACGCTAGTGAGCCTTGGACGACTGTCAAGATTTCCTTGGACGCATGTCAAGAGATCTTCGCGGGCAGCTGTGTATCAGGTCGGCGCGGGTAAACTCGCCCGCATCACTCCTCGCTAGGTCGAATCGCTAGGTCGAGGGAACGCCGTGACGGAAGCCGGCACGAAGAGCGCCGAACGCATGTCGCGCCGCCAGGCGACAAGTTCGCCGAGCGGCGCGCCGAGCTCGCCGAGTCCGCGCTGCAGACGCTCGGCGAACTCGGCTACGCGCGCACGAGCCTGCGCGAGATCGCGCAGAACTCGGCGTTCTCGCACGGCGTCCTGCACTACTACTTCACCGACAAGATCGAGCTGATCACGCACTGCGTCCGGCGCTACAAGGCCGCGTGCGTGACCCGCTACGACGAGGTCGTCGCGAACGCCACGACGCCGCTCGAGCTCGAGATCGGATTCGCGGCCGCCCTGGCCGCAGACGCTGCGCGACGACGCGCGATGCACCGGCTCTGGTACGACCTGCGCACCCAGTCGCTGTTCGAGCCGGCGCTGCGCGCGGACGTCGCCGAGATCGACGCCAGCCTCGAGCACATGATCTGGCGGGTGGTCTCGCGCTATTCGCCGCTGGCCGGCGCCGACGTCGCGATCTCGTCGCCGCTCGCGTACGCGTTGTTCGACGGGATGTTCCAACAGGCACTGCTGCATCACCTCGGTGGTGACGAGTCGGCCGCGGTCCTGCTCGAACAGCAGGCGCGTGACGTGCTGCGGACGGTGGTGTTGGGACCCGCGCTGGACCAGCCGAGTGCGCCCGGGCGGTCCGCGGTTCGGACGCGCGCTAAGCGTTCGGCGTGACCGCCGCCGTCCACACGCTGTCTCTGCCGCCGACGGTCGACGTTCGCGAGGTCGGGCCGCGCGATGGACTGCAGCTCGAGGAGCTCGTCCCGCTCGGTGCGAAGCTGGCGATGCTCGATGCGCTGGCCGCGAGTGGCGCGCACCGCATCGAGGCGACCGCCTTCGTGTCACCCCGCGCCGTTCCGGCGATGGCCGACGCGCCGCTCGTCGCGGCCGAACTGCACCAATGGCCCCACGTGCGATGGTCGGCGCTGGTCCCGAACCTGCGCGGTGCCCAGCTGGCGATCGAGGCCGGCCTCACCGATCTCGAATTCGTGATCTCGGCGGCGGACGGTCACAGCCTCGCGAACGCCGGGATGACCACCGACGCTGCGACGGCGCTCGTCGAACCGATCGCCGCACTCGTCCACTCGGCGGGTGGCCGGTGCGAGGTGATCATCGCGACCGCGTGGGACTGTCCGTTCGACGGGCGAACTCCGGTCGGACGGCACGGCCGAGGTCGCTCGCCGGGCCGTTGAGTCCGGCGCCGATCAGCTCTGCCTGGGCGACACGATCGGAACGACGACGCCGGTGCGGGTCGTGACGTTGCTGGAGGCGGTCCGTTCCGCGGCCGGCGGGCGACCGGTCGGCGTCCACTTCCACGACACGCGGGGGACGGGTCAGGCGAACGTGCTCGCCGCGGTCCTGGCCGGCGTGACCCAGATCGACGCGTCGATCGGCGGGCTGGGCGGGTGCCCGTTCGCGCCCGGGGCGAGCGGCAACATCGCGACCGAGGAGCTCGTCTACATGCTGTCCGAGTCGGGGGTCGAGACCGGCATCTCGCTCGACGCGCTGCTCGCCGCCGCCCGGCAGACGGAGCTCGCGGTCGGCCACGCACTTCCGAGTTCGCTCTATCGGGCCGGCGGACGAGCGATCGCTTTGGGTCGGGGTTCACTCGGTTCGTGACTCAGTTGCGGACGCTCGGGGCTCTCGCCAGCTGCCTCGCGATTTCCTCGCGGTGAATCAGCGTCGACCGCAAAGCGGTAGTGCGGGTGAGCGGCTGAGTCGCATTCATCCGGCGCGAGTCTTTCGATCATCGAAGCAATGTAGATAACGAGATCATTTCAGCATCGATGTCTATTGTTATACGACCGTAGGTAGGGGTATACCGGACGGTAGTCGAATGACTGCCATCCTCCCGGCAGTCATCGGCCGAAGGGTGATGTCATGTCCGATCGGCGCGATGCTGGGCCGGCACCTGAGGGTGCCCGGCCGGTCTCCGTCGTCGCGCCGTTGCCCGTCGGCCCCCACGCTCATGAGCACGCGCTGGTCGCCGTCTCGCCGCAGGATCCCTCCGCCGTGCGGGTCGTACCGATCGGGGTGGGCCGACGCGGGTCGCACCACGGGCTGCGCCGGATCCTGTTCCTCGTGCTGTCGGTCGGCGCGATGTGGATCATCCTGTCGTTGCTGGACGATTCGCAGGCGAGTGCGGCCGCAACGCCTCCGCCGCAGCTCGGCGGCGTCGTCGCTTCGGTGGTGACGCCGGTCGCCAACTCGGTGGTTGCGCCGGTTGCCAGCTCGGTGGTGACGCCAGTCGCCAACTCGGTGGTGACGCCAGTCGTGAACGCGGTGGTCGCGCCGGTCGCCAACTCGGTGGTGACGCCAGTCGTGAACGCGGTGGTGACGCCGGTCGCCAACTCGGTGGTGACGCCAGTCGTGAACGCGGTGGTGACGCCGGTTGCCAACTCGGTGGTGACGCCATCGTGAACGCGGTGGTCGCGCCGGTTGCCAACTCGGTGGTGACGCCAGTCGTGAACTCGGTGGTCGCGCCGGTTGTCGGGGCGCTCGCGCCGGCGACGGCGGCCCTTGCGCCACTTAGCGCTCCGATCCTCGGTGTGGTCCAGCCCGTGGTCGTCGCGACGGCACCGGTGCTGCGGGTCGTGGTTGCGCCGGTGCTTCTCATCGTCGCGCCGGTGCTCACCGCGCTGACTCCGGTCCTCGCCGTCCTGACGCCGATTGCGACCGCGCTCGCGCCGGCGCTCCCCGCCGTCGCGTCCATTGCCCTGGACGCTGCGCCCCTCCTGGTGTTGGTCGGCGGAGCCGGCCACGCGGGAGCGGGCGCCACGACGTCCGGCCGACGTGCAGTTCGGGGTTCGGGCCGTCCGGCCCTCGTCGCTCGGACCGAGCCGGTGGCCGCGGCGACGTCACCCGCTGCTCCGACGGCCCCCGTTCGCTCGCCGCGGCCGGAACCGGTCGCTGGCGGATCCTTCTCCGGCGGTGGCGCGTCCGCCCTCGTCAACGCCGCAGCCTTCCTGTCCGTCGTCGCCGCGATCCGCGTGCTGCTCGACCGGACTCGCGTGAACCTGCCGCTGGTCGCGGCGGTCCCCTCGTTCTCTCCTGACTGACGCGATCCTCGCGGGTCCTGACCCGCGCCAGCGATCCCGGCGGCCGCGTGCCGCTCAGTCACGAAAAATCCCCCAAGGAGAGAGCAATGAATCACGTCTTCAAGCGGTGTCTTCAGGGCACCCTGTTAGCCGGTGGCTTGTGGGTCATCGGCGCTGGAATCGCCTCGGCCGACACGACCAGCACGGCTGCGACGGCGACACCCATCGGTCATTCGCTGGTGTCAGCGGTGGCGCCGGTCAATGTTCCGATCACCGTCTGCGGGAACGGCATTCTGGGACGAGCGGCGTCGTGTGGCGCTTCCGCGCCGGCGGCCAGTTCAGCGGCTGTTGCGGCGCCGGCCGCGGCGACGTCGACGTCCACACCTCGGACCGGGTTGGTGTCGGCGGTCGTGCCGGTCAACGTTCCGGTGACCGTGTGCGGCAATTCGGTGCTGGCTCGGGCCGCGTCGTGTAGTTCGGCGGCAACTGGTTCGTCGGCAACCGCCGCCAGTGCGAGTGGGTCGACCGGTCATCACGGCGGCGGGTTGTCGGCGTCGGCACCGATCAACGTGCCGGTGACGGTCTGCGGCAACGCCGTGTTGGGTGCCAAACCGTCGTGCGGTGGCGCCACCCCGGCGGCTGGTTCGTCGGCCACCGCTACCCACTCGAGTGGGTCGACTGGTAACGCCGACGACGGGTTGTTGTCGGCGCTGGCGCCGGTCAATGTTCCCGTGACGGTGTGCGGTAACTCGGTTGCCGGTGGCCCGTCAGGTTGCGGAGACGCCAGCTCGGCTTCGTCGACCTCGACGGGCACGACCGGCTCGACGGGCTCGACCGGTAACCGCGGCGGCGGGTCGTTGGCGGCGGTGGCGCCGATCAATGTTCCCGTGACGGTGTGCGGCAACGCCGTGTTGGGTGCCGCATCGTCGTGCGGTGCCGCCACCCCGGCGGCTGGTTCGTCGTCTACGGCGACGGGATCGGCTGGCCCGAACGATGGGCTGTTGTCGGCGCTGGCGCCGGTCAATGCGCCCGTCACGGTGTGCGGTAACTCGGTCGTCGGTGGCGCGTCAGGTTGCGGCAGCACTGAATCGGTAGCCACGAGCACTACCGGTACGACTGGCGATCCTGGCTCGACGGGCAATCCTGGCCCGGGCAACCCGGTGCTCGGGACGATCAGTCTCCCGATCTCGCTGCCGGTCACGGTCTGCGGCAACGGCCTGCTGACCGACGCTTCGAGCAGCTGTGGCGCTGAGCCGGTAGCAACGACGTCGACCACGCCGACCAGCCCCACGCCCCCCGCCATCCCCACGACCGAACAGACGAGTGCAGGGGTCGGCGCGAACCTGGCGTTCGACACGGCGAGCGACAAGGGGTTGGCATTCACCGGCTCGCCGGTGGTGAAGATGCTCGCGATCGCGGCACTGCTGCTGTCGATCGGGACCGCGCTGCTGATCGGCGGCGTCGGGCGCCGCGATGTCTGTGAGCCGGTCCGCGTTGTCGGCCGATTCTGATCGCGGGAGGGACTGTCATGTCGATGCCTGCCTCCGCCGTCAGATCCGCCGCTACCTGGTGGTCGAGCTCCGAGACGATCCAGTTGATTACCGGATCTCACCACGCGGTCCTCGTGCGGTGTCGACCCCGCGGCCGGCACCACGTCGACCGGATGACGATCCCCGTGCATAACCCGGTCGTCCCCCGCGGCCGGCTCTGAAAAGGACGGGGGTGGTGCCGTGCTCGTCCCCCGGCGGCCGGCACCGCTCCCGCCGTCAACGAACCGTCGAACAGTCACCAACCAAACAGGGCAGTCACCAACCAAACAGGGCAGCCGTCAACCAAACGGGGAGCCGTCAACCAAACGGGGAGCCGTCAACGATGTGTAACTTGACAAACCCACTCTCCTGGGTAGAGAACTGAGGTATGGGCAAGCAAGACATCTCGATTCCTTCACTGGCGGACCAGCTCGCGACCGAAGCCGACGCCTACCAGTTCCTTGAGTCGCTGCGCTGGCCGGACGGACAGCCCAACGTGTGCCCGCAGTGCGGTGTCACGGATGCGAAGTTCTACTTCCTGGAGCCGAAGAATGGCACCAGCCGCGCGACCCGCCACGGCTCGAGCCACGCAGCGCCGGGTGTGGAAGTGCGCCACCTGCCGCAAGCAGTTCTCCGTGACCACAGGAACGGTGTTCCACGGCAGCCACATCAGCATCCGCACCTGGCTGTTCGTCGTGTTCGAGATGTGCGCCAGCGGGAATGGCGTCTCCGCGCGGGAGATCGAACGGAAGTACAACCTGTCCCCAAAGTCGGCGTGGTTCATGCTCCACCGCATCCGCGACGCCATGAAGCCGGGCCAACCCCTAGGTGACCTGCTGTCCGGCACAGTGATGGCCGACGAACGTTCATCGGCGGCAACCCGGGCAACCGTCACGCCAAAGCGAACCTCGCACGCGGGGCCGCACGGTGGGGATCTGACAAGACCGCGGTCCTGTCACTCATCGACGCCGGGACCGGTGAAGCCCGCTCAGCGGTCATCCCCAACGTCAAAGGCGTGACGCTCCGCACAGCCATCGAGACCCAAGTCAACCTCGGAGCGACGACGCTCATCACGGACAGCTGGACGGGCTACATCCAGACGGAAGGCGCCCTGAAAGACCACTAGACCGTCAACCACAACATCGGCCAGTACGGGAACAACGGCGCATCCACGAACGCCGTGGAAGGCCTGTTCTCCCAGCTGAAGCGCTCACTGGACGGCACGTGCCACCACGTCATCGTCGAACACCTGCCCCGCTACCTCGCCCAGTTCGACTTCATGTACACGAACTGCAAGGACACCGACACTGCGCGGATGCGCCGCCTGGTCGGTCAGGTCGGCGGGCGCCGACTCACCTACAAGCGCATCGCGAACTAATCCTCCGGGGGTGGAGTCCGCAGGAGCGCGCGCAGCACTTCCGTTGGTTCGACACCGTGTATGGATACGCGCTCGCTGCCATTGCGGGCCGTAGCTCGTGAACGCCGGCGGGGGTGCGCTTTGGTCGCAGACTCGCCATGGTGCTGCGAGTTGCCTACTACATCGTCCTCATGCATCTCGGCATCTCCCGTGCTCACGTGCCTCTCAACGACCAAGACTGGCCTCCCAGTGCGATTCCGGGAGTCGATCCTGATCGGCACATTTGTGTCATCCTGTCTCACGTGAACCGCACACAGCGACGGCTGCTCGCAGGCGCGTTGTCCGCCGCGTTCGTAGCTGCGTCGGTGCTGGCCCAGCATTGGCTGTTCAGATCGTCTTGGGATATGTCGGTTGGGCGCACGATCATCTGGGTGACACCGGTCGCGGTTGGGCAGTCCATCGCCGCGTATCGGCAGAGTCGTGACCGTGACAACCGTCCCGTAGTGGCCGTCAGGCCCAAGTCGAGAGTCAGGATGTGAAGCAACTGCGCCTGGACCGGGCTAAGCACCCAGTGCTGTGGTGGGCGGCGTTTCCCGCATGGGTAGTCGGCGCGACCGCGCTGATGCACTACTTCGGCACGTTCCCGTGGCCGTTGGCCGTCATGTGGACCGGGGCGATGTGCGTGTGGCTGCTCGTCCTGTATCCGACATATCGGCAACGCCGCTACCCGACACGCGCCAACGCCAGCAGCGCGAAGCCTAAACGGAGGTAGTCACGGCAAGCGGCTCATAGCTCGTAAGCCTCGCGTACTGCCGTTGGGTTTGTCAAGTTACACATCGCCCAGCCGTCAACCAAACGGAGCAGCCGTCAGCCGCGGCCGGCCAGCGTGCGGGAGCGTTGATCGATGCCGAGCTCGCCGTACGGGTAGTCGGCGGCGTGCAGATCGCTCGCCGCGTCCAACGCCGCGGTCTCGGATTCGGTGAGGTGCAGGTCGGCGGCGCGCAAGTTCACATCGAGCTGCCCGACCGTCCGCGCGCCCAGAATCGTGGACGTGACGGCCGGTCGCGCGGTGACCCAGGCGAGCGCGACCTCGGCCATCGAGACGCCGCGCTCGTCCGCGATCGACTGGACGGCCTCGATGATGTCCCAGGTCCGGTCGGTGCCACGCCGCTCCCACGCCTCCATGCCGCGGCCCGGATCGTCGCCCAGCCGGGTCGCGCCGGTTGGGCGTTCGTCGCGGCGGTACTTTCCCGACAACCAGCCGCCACCGAGCGGGCTCCACGGCAACAGCCCGAGGCCCGCATCGCGCGCGGCCGGGACGATCTCCCATTCGGTCTCGCGGACGATCAGGCTGTACTGCGGTTGCAACGTCACCGGCGCCGGCACGCCGAGCTCGCGAGCGAGGTGGACGATCTTGGTGAGCTGCCAGCCGGTGAAGTTCGACAGGCCCCAGTAGAGGATCTTGCCGGCCCGGATGAAGCCGTCGATCGCGCGCAGCGTCTCGTCCAGCGGAGTCCACGGATCGAACGAGTGGACCTGATAGAGATCCACCGTGTCGAGCGCGAGGCGCCGCAGCGACGCGTCGAGCGCGCGAGTGAGATGCCGCGTCGAAAGACCGGCGCCGTTCGGGAAGTCGTCGAGCGGGAAGCGTCCTTTGGTCGCCAGCACGATGGGTTCGGTCACGTCGGACGGACGGGCGGCGAACCACCGTCCGATGATCTCTTCCGATACGCCGGCCGCGTACACATCGGCGGTGTCGACGAAGTTGCCGCCTGCCGCGACGTAGTTGTCGAGCAGCTCGTGCGAGGTCGCCTCGTCCGATTCTGCACCGAACGTCATCGTCCCTAGGCAGAGATTCGTGACGGCGCAACCCGACCGTCCGAGCGTGCGAAATTCCATGGCGTCGAACCTACGCGAGGCCGCATGTGCGATGCCCAGCGCGAGCGGGTATGACGGACACGCGCCGATGAAGTCTGACGTCGGCCCGGATGGAAGGGTCGGCATGACGACACCAGCAACGCGCGCCAAGAAGGCGCCCACGCCCGCCGCTCGGAAGAAGTCGGCGGCCCGCACGCCCGGCCCGACCGTGTTCGTGCTGTTCGGCGCGACCGGCGACCTGGCCAAGCGGATGGTGCTGCCCGCGTTCTACACGTTGATGCTCGAAGGACTCCTGCCGGCCGACTGGATGCTCGTCGGCAACGGCCGCGGCGACGTGTCGCACTTCGACTTCCGCAAGCACGTGCACGACGTCCTCACCGAATTCGGGACCCGGCCGAAGCCGGCTGACTGGAAGAAGTTCGAGAAGCGACTGCTGTTCGCGGGCGGCGGCTTCGACACCGATGACCCCGGCAGCCTGCTCGAGGTGCTCGACGAGGCCAAGCGGACGGTGGGACCGCGCGCGCAGCTGATCCACTACCTGGCCGTCCCCCCGGTCGCGTTCTCGGATCTCACAACCGGGCTCGGCACGCACGGCCTCGCCAAGGGGGCACGCATCGTCTACGAGAAGCCGTTCGGCACGTCTCCGCAAGGGTTTCGGGCGCTCGATCGAGTCGCGCACTCGGTGTTCCTCGAGCAGCAGATCTATCGGATCGACCACTTTCTCGGCAAGGAGGCGACGCAGCAGCTGCACGCCGCCCGGTTCGCCAACACGATGTTCGCCGGCATCTGGAACCGCCAGCACATCGAATCGGTCCAGATCGACGTGCCCGAGCGGCTCGGCATCGCCGATCGGGCCGGCTTCTACGACGCCACCGGCGCCGTCCTCGACATGCTCGTGACCCACCTGTTCCAGGTCACCGCGGAGGTCGCGATGGAGCCGCCGGCGACGCTGTCGGCGGACGATCTGCAAGCCGCCCGCGAGAAGGTGATCAAGTCGTTCCGACCCCTCGACCCCTCCGAGGTCGTGCTCGGGCAGTTCGCCGGTTACCGCGATGTGCCGGGAATCGCGGCTCGTTCGAGCACCGACACCTACGTTGCGGCGCGGTTGTGGATCGACAACCGGCGCTGGCAGGGGGTGCCGTTCCTGCTGCGGACGGGCAAGCGGATGGCCGGGGCGGCGCAGACGGTCAGCCTGGTGCTGCGTCCCGCCGACGGTCCGACGGCCGCGCTGTCGAGCGAGCCGAACATCGTGACGTTCGCGCTGGCGGGTAACGGCGAGGTCGACCTGACGCTGGCGCTCAAGCGGCCCGGCCCCGACTTCGTCATCGAGCAGACGACCTCGCGCATCCCGCTCAGTTCGCTGCCCGACGCCGATCCGCTGCCGCCGTACGTCCGGCTGTTGCACGACGTGCTGCTCGGTGATCGTTCGCTATTCACGCGACCGGACGGACTCTCGGCGGCCTGGAAGGTGGTCGAGCCGCTGCTCGCCGCCCGTCCGCGGATCGCGCCGTACGCGCAGGGGTCATGGGGACCGACCCGGGCCCGCGCCCTCGCCGCGCCGAGCGGCTGGATCCTCGGCCAATGACCGCCGTGACCGCACCGACCGCCGTGACCGCGACCGACCGCCGTGACCGCACCGATGGCGCCGACGGAGCCGACCGATTCGAGCGTGATCCAGGGCACAAGCCGGCCAGTGGAAAATAGTGAACGGTGCCGTATCGTAGATGACGTGACTGCAGTAGCGCTGACCCTCCTCGACGCGTCGACGGACTACGTTCCCTCGAAGTTGGCCCGCCGCGAAGAGACCCGCGCCTACCGACGGATGCACACGCTGATCGGACGTTCGGTGCCCCAGCCGTCGCTCGATGCCGGCGCCTCGGCGATCCTGGTGCCGGGCTTCATCTCCGGCGACGTGTCGCTGGCATCGCTCGCGCGCCAACTGCGCCGTTCGGGGCATCGGACCTTCCGCAGCGAGATCGGCGCGAACCTCGGCTGCACCGACGCGATGGTCGATCGGCTGATCGCCCGTTCCGAGCAGGTCGTTCGCGAAGAGGGACGCCCGGTCGCGCTCGTCGGCCACAGTCGCGGCGGCATGATCGTCAGCCTGGCGGCTCGCCGTCGGCCCGAGCTGTTCACCGGCGCCATCGTCCTCAGCGCGCCGGTCACCGGAACGCTCAGCGTCGCGGCGCACGTCCGGCAACAACTGGAGATGCTGTTCCGCCTGCATCGTCGGGGTTTCCGGGGCGTGATCTCCGAGGACTGCGTCATCGGCGAGTGCGCGGCGCGGGTCGCCGCCGAACTCGACTCCGATTTCCCGGCCGACGTCGCGTACATCTCGATCTACTCGCAGCTGGACGCGATCATCGATTGGCACACCTCGCTGGCCCCGGCCGCCGAGCTGATCGAGGTGAATTCCAGCCACACCGGGATGGGCACCGACCCGTACGTCCACCGGATCGTGGCCGAGCGGCTGACCGCGTTGACGACGTCCCGTGCGATCGCCGAGGCGGACGAACAACTCGTGAGCTGAAGGTCCGGTTCCTCAGCTCGGGTCGGTGACGGCCAGCTCGCCGAGTTCCGACCAGCCGTCCGCGTCGATCGTGGCGTTCACGATCCGCGGCGTCTCGACCAGGTGGGGCGGCAGGTCGCGTTGCGCGGCTTTGAAGTGCGCCGACTGCACGTGCGCCCCGCCGGCGTCACCGTCGCGGAACGCCTCGAGCAGTACGTACTCGTCCGGGTCATCGACACTGCGCGACCAGTCGAACCAGAGACAGCCCGGCTCGGCGCGCGTCGCGTTGGTGAAATCGGCGACGATGTCGAGCCAGCGATCGGAATCCGCCGACCGGACCCGGAACTTCGCGGCAATGAAGATCATGGAGTGCCCCTAACGCGTCGACGTTTCTTCCTACCACGGGCCCAGTTCGACCCGTCTGTGCTGCTGCCGACGATCGCCTATGGACCGCAGGGCGCGGGCCGAGGACAGCGAGTCAGGCGAGGGCGGGTGCGGGATCGGCGCCGGGGACGTGGGCGGACGCGCGCCACTTGGCAACGGCCGCCCGCCAGCCCGTCCGGACTCCGAAGACGCCCCACGCGCAGGTCGTCACGATCATGATCGCGACGATGCCGTCGAGCCACCAGTGATTGCCGGTGGCAACGACTACGAAGATCATTAAGACGGTGTGGACGGGGCCGATGAAGCGCCACCGACTCGGGCTGATCTTCCAGATGTAGTACCCGACGATCGTGGCCCAGGCGACGTGGACCGACGGCATCGCCGACAGCTGATCGATCGGCAGGCCGTGACTGTAGACCGACTGGTTGTAGAGGAGGCCGGTGTCGACGAGGCCCGGCAGCATCCGCGGTGGCGCGACCGGCAGCAGCTGGACGAGCAGGCAACCGAGCGTCGACCACGCCATCACCTGGCGCACCGGGCGGTACTGCTCGCGATGGCGGACGAACAGCCAGATCAAGAACAGCAGCATGGTCGTCATGTGCATCGTCGCGTAGTACAGATTCATGAATTCGACGACGAGACGGTGTCCGAGCACGTAACTCTGCAGGGTGTGCTCCGACGGCAGCGGCAGATGTCGATCGAACCGCTCGATCCAGTGCGCCCGCGAGAAAGCTCCGGCCGTGCTGGTCACCGAGATGCGTCCGGCCAGCTCCCAGAGCGCGAACAGGTAGCCGATCACCGCCGTCTCGCGGGCGAACGCGGCGACGGCCCGGATGTCGCGGCGACCCGAGAACGCGAGCGCGCTCCCGGCGAGGGTCAGCACGGTCGCGACCTCGGCCGAGTGCTCCCACGTGAGACCCACCGTCCGCATCGCTACGACTATGCCCCAGGCGGCTGCGCCGCGGATAGGCCCCAGGCGGCTGCGCCGCGGATAGGCCCCAGGCGGCTGCGCCGCGGATAGGCCCCAGGCGGCCGACGCTGATATCTGTGCGACGCCATGACGTCGCACAGATATCAAGATCGGGACGGTGCGCCGGCGCGGTCCGTTACGCGGCTCGTAACAACTGCTCAGGACGGGCACCGGCAAACTCCAGGCACACTGGGTTGATGCATCTGGCTGCCGCCGCATCTCGGGTGCGGCGGCAGCTCGCCCGTCACCGGCGGTGGGGCGCGGTCGTCGTGCTCGTGGGCGTCCTGTTGTCCGCACCCGCGCTGGTCGGGGCCATTCCCGCGTCGTCGAGCTCGGTGTCGGCGGCGACGTTGCTCACGCGCATCGAGGCGTCCGGGCACGTCGCGTACTCCGGCTATGCCGAATCGGTCGGCGGGCTCGACCTGCCGGTGACCGGTGAGTTCGGTCCGATCGTCGACCTGTTCAGCGGAGTGACGCAGTTGCGGGCGTGGTACCGCGACCCGTCCGACTGGCGCGTCGACACCGTCGCCGCGTTCGGCGAGAGCGACGAGCACCAGACCTCCGACGGCCTCTGGTCGTGGAGTTACGAGTCCAACACGGCGATCCTCGACACCGGCCCCCAAGATCCGCGAGCGCGACTGCCGCGCGACGACGACCTGATCCCGCCGGCCCTCGCCCGGCGCGTGCTCAGCGGCATCGATCCACGGGCCGTGACCCGGCTCGGGGTCGAGCGCATCGCCGGCCAGGACGTGGCCGGAATCCGCATGCGGCCCATCGAATCCCAGTCGACGATTGATCATGTCGACGTGTGGGCCATCCCCACGTCCGGCTTGCCGCTGCGCGTGACGATCTATGCCAAGGGCAGCAACCTGAGCGTGTTGTCCAGCTCGATGTTGGACGTGTCGACTGCGGTACCGAGCCCGCAGACGATCGCCTTCACACCGCCGGCCGGCGCCCACGTACGTACGCAGCAACAACCGGACGTCGTGAGTTTCGTCGACCAGCTCGGGCATTCGCATCCGCCGGCCGAACTGGCCGGTCTGCCGCGGGTCGCGTCGACGAGCCTTGGCGCGGTCGGTGCGTACGGCAGCGGCATCACCACGCTCATCGCGATCCCGCTGCCGCCGCGGACGTCCGGAACGCTTCGCGCGCAGCTCGAGAAAGCCGGCGGCAAACCGGTGGACGGTCAGGGCGTGGCGATCGGTACCGGGCCCCTGAACCTGCTGTTGTCACCGCCGACGGGCAATCTCTGGTCGTGGCTGCTGGTCGGCACGGTCACCGCCGACACCCTGACGACGGCCAGCGCCGCGCTGCCGTCGCCGGGCGGATTCCGATGAGCGAACCGGTGATCACGACCCGTGCGCTCACCAAGCAGTTCGGGTCGGTCCGCGCCGTCGACGGCGTCAGCCTGGACGTTCGAGCCGGCGACATCTACGGATTCCTCGGCGCGAACGGCTCGGGCAAGACGACGACCGTCCGGATGTTGCTCGGTCTCGTGCTCGCGACCTCCGGCGAGATCGACCTGTTCGGCGGCCGGATGCCCGCGCAGGCCCGCACTCTGCTTCCGCGCATCGGTGCGCTGATCGAAGGTCCGGCCGCGTACGGACACCTGTCCGGACGGGCGAACCTGGCCCTGCTCGACGCGAGCGGTCCCAACCACGGACGGGCCTCGCGGGCCCGTCGGATCGAGGCGGTGCTCGAGCAGGTGGGGCTGGCCGGCGTCGGGCGCAAGCGGGTCAAGGCGTACTCACTCGGCATGCGCCAGCGCCTGGGCCTCGCCGCGGCCCTGCTGACCGAACCCGAGCTCCTGATCCTGGACGAGCCGACGAACGGCCTTGATCCGCAAGGCATTCACGAAATCCGCGAGCTGCTGCTCACCCTGCACGCCAACGGCACGACGGTGTTCCTGTCGAGTCACCTGCTGGCCGAGATCGAGCAGATGTGCACGCGCATCGGCGTTCTCGACCGGGGGCGGTTGGTGATCGAGGACGAGCTGGCCCACTTGCGCGCGCCGACCGGGCGGACGATCGTCCACACGCCGACCCCGGCCGCGGCCGTCCGGGCGTTGAACGGGCGAGTGGTGGCCCAGGACGGTCAGCGGCTGGTCGTCGCTGGTGGCGATCCGGCCGAGACCAACCACTTGCTCGTGTCGGCCGGGGTGCCGGTGACCGAACTCGTCGCCGAACGGCCGTCGCTCGAAGAAGTCATCCTGGCCCGGACGAGCGCCGGCACCGATCGAGTCGAGGGGCCGTCATGACCAGTGCCACGCAGCCCGCGAAGCTCACCACGCGACCCGGTTTGATTCGAGTCGAATTGACGAAACTGGCCCGCCGTCCGCGGACCTGGGCGGCGCTGATCCTGCTCGATCTGCTGCCGACGGTCGTCGCGATCCTGCTGGCCGTCACCCACCTCGGCCCCCGTCCCGGACAGGGTCCGGCGTTCCTGTCGGCGGTGCTGTCGAACGGCTCGCTGTTCTCGGTCGCCGCGCTGGCGATCGTCCTGCCGCTGTTCCTGCCGGTGGCCGTCTCGGTGATCGCGGCCGAGGCGATCGCCGGGGAGGCGCAGTCGGGCATGCTGCGCTACCTGCTGGCCCGTCCGGTATCGCGGACGAGACTGTTGATCGCCAAGCAGGTGTCGGTGCTCGTCTTCGTGTTGGCCGCCGTCGTGATCATCGCGGCGACCGGATTCGTCGTGGGCAGCGCGATCCTCGGCGGCCAGCCGTTGACGCTGAGCAACTCGGTCATCAGCGTCTCGGGCAGCACCCTGACGCCAACGCAGATCGCGGTCCGCACCGTGCTGGCCGTCGGGTACGTCGGGTTGTCGATGCTCGGTGTGGCGGCCCTGGCGATCCTGCTGTCGACGATGAGCGATTCGCCGTTGTCGGCCGCGCTCGGCACGCTCGCCTTCCTGGTCGGCTCGTCGCTGTTGCTGACGTTGGATTCGGCACGGGCGCTCAAGCCGTACCTGCCGACGCGCTACTGGTTGTCGTTCATCGACCTGTTCCGCGATCCGATCCTGTGGCGCAACGTCGAACGTGGGGTCGGACTGCAGCTCGTCTACGTCGGGGTGTTCCTCGCCGCCGCCTGGGCGAACTTCTCGACCAAGGACATCACGAGCTGAGGCGCGCGCAGTCGGCCGACGACAGCGGTCACCGGAGAGCCGGCCGCGAGCTCGGCCAGCACCATCGACTGGACGAGATGATCAGTCGGTAAAGACGAGTGATTGACGGTCGAACTCGCACACACGCTCTGCACGCTCATGTTCAGGGCCCCGTCGAGTTCGGCGGATTCCGGCGGCACGACCACGTCGTCGTGCGTCGTGTAGATAGAGACGAACGTCGGCCCCTTCGGCGTCTCGTCGCCGGCGTTCAGCTCGGCCAGGATGTCGCTGCTCGACTCGAGTTGCTGACAGGCGGTCGGGCAGGCGCCCGGCAACAGGCTGCCGGCGAGCGCGGCCAGATCCGTGCCGTGTTGCGGTGACCCCAGCGTCACGACTCGTCGGGTCAACGACGCGCCGCCGTCGTCGCGGATCCACAGCCGGGTGACGACGCCGCCGGCCGAATACCCGATGACATCGACCGACGGAGCGTGCGTCGCGGCCAGTTCTTTCTTGACCGCGGTGCCGAGCGCCCGGGCCTGGACGCGCAGGTCGCCCGTTCCGCCGTCCGGCAGCGCGACGACGACGGCCGTGCGACCCGTTGCGCGCAACCGAACCGCCAGCGCGGTGACTCCCGTCGTCGATCCGCCGAAGCCGGGGACGAGCAGCACCGGCCCGAGCTGTTGCTGCGACACCGGATGAACGGTCGACCCGCGGCCGCGAACGTAGACGGTCGCGGCGACAACGACGACCACGATCGCGCCAAGAGCGGCGAGGACGACGACGAAGCGCCGGCGCGCCGGCGACAACCCGGACGTCATCGCGCCATGGTGACTGATCTTCGTGTGGACGCGGCGCGGACCGCTGTCCCGGCGACGAGGATCAAGGCACCGACGACGTACGCGTACGTCGTCGTGCGGTCGGGCGTCGAGTACGCGCCGATCGTGAGGTACGCCGCGGTCGGGGCGAGCACGACCCCCAACCACTCCGGCCGCGCGCAGACGCACGCGAGGGCGAGCAGCAGCAACGTGTACCAGGACAGCCCCGGCGTGGTCACCAGGACCGCGGCCCCGACCACGAGCAACGCGGATCGCTCGGGATGGTCGGGATCGGTCTTGAGCACCGCCCAGATCAGCACGGCGAGCAGGATGACGACAGCGATCACCGTTGACGGCCGGCCGTGAATGATCAACGCGATCAGGTGATAGCGCGTACCACCGCCGTAGCCGCTGCCGTTGAGGTACGCCGGCAGGTCGCCGATCACCGAATGCCCAACGGCCATCACATGCGGCACGTACACGACCACGACCGTGACGATCGCCGACACCGTCACCGTGATCGGGCGCCGGCGCAGCATGCTCGCGCCGAGCAGTCCGGGGTAGAGCTTGGTGGCGACGGCCGCGCCGAGCAGGATGCCCGCGATCACGGCCGATCGTCGATCACCAGCCCGAGGCGCATAGCCCAGCGCGACCAGCCCGAGCAACACCGCCAACCAGTCGATGTGCGCGTTGTTGCCGAGCTCCATGATCACGACCGGGCACCAGGCCCAGAGCGCCACCGTCCAGACCGGCCCTTCGGTGCGCCGGGCGATGAGGGCGGCGATGCCGAGTGCGCCCGCACCGGCCGCGAGTTGCAGCGGCAGGTGGTGACCCTGCCCGCCGAACGACAGAACGCGAACCAACGTGAACAGGGCCTCGGCGACCGGCGGATAGATCGTGTGCTCGTAGGGCAGGTTGATGCGCGTGCAGCCGCCGGGAATGTGATGGACGGTGCAGCCCCGCGAGGGCACGAACAGGAACGTGTCCCGCAGCTTAGCCAGGGCCTGGTCGACCGGCGCGTACCGGTACGGATCGATGCCGGCGAGCTGCACCTTCGCGTCCCACATGTAGCGGAAGTCGTCGTCGCTGTCGACCGGTGGGCGCAGCAGGGCGATGGCCTGGAACACCCCGCCCGTCCCGATGATCAGCCGCAGCGCGAAACGTCGCGGAAGGGACAGCCGAGCCAGAACGACGAGTGCACCCACGTAGATCGCGACCGCGACGGCTTCGTAACGCAGGGCCGGACGGTCACGAAACGTGGTCCAACAGGCGGCGAGGACGAAGCCGCCCTCGGCGAGGAGCAACGCGACCAGCAACGCGACCCACACCGCGCCGAGCGGTGCCGCGCGCCGGCGATCTCGGGACGCGTCCACCTGCAGAGCCTGGCACTCGGGCCGCGACGAGTCACGTCGGCCCACGGCGTGTTCCGAGCCTCGTAAGGGTTCGAAGCCGAAAAGCCGACCACACTGGAGAGATGCCGCGATCGTCGAAGCTCCTGGTGGTTTCGTCAAAGCTGACGGCGATCGAAACGAAGATGTTCTCGTTGCTCCCCGACAATCCGCCGAAGATCTGGCCGAAATTTCGCAGCCCGCTGCACACCCCCGCCGTCACTGCCCGGGTCGGGCGCGTGCTGGGAATCTGCTTCACGGTCTGTTTCGTCACCGGTCTGCTGAGCCACTACCAGTACGGTCCCTGGCACTGGCTGCCCGAACCGGCGAGTCCGGCGTGGGGCTATCGGCTGACGCAGGGCATCCACGTGATGACCGGTATCGCGTCGATTCCGTTGCTGTTGCTCAAGCTCTGGACCGTCTACCCGCGACTGTTCGTCTGGCCGCCGGCCAAGTCGCTCGTCGAGGGGCTCGAGCGGCTTTCGATCGGGCTGTTCGTCAGCGCCGCCCTGCTCGAGGTGTTCACCGGCTTCATCAACATCCTCAACTGGTACCCGTGGCCGTGGAGCTTCGTGCCAGTGCACTATGCGCTCGCGTACGTCGTGTTCGGGTCGCTGCTGTTGCACATCGCTGTCAAACTCCCCGTTATTCGCGAGGGGTTGGCCACTCCGCTGGCGAAGCGCGCGACGAAGCCGAACGACGCTGACGGCGACGTTGCCGGTGCTGACGGTGCTGACGGTGCTGACGGTGCTGAAGCCGACGGTGCTGACGACGAGCACGGCCTGACCCGGCGGGGGCTTTTGATCGCCGGTGGGGTCGGAGTCGGCGTCGTCGCGATCACCACCGTCGGGCAGACCGTGTCACCGCTCGAGCCGCTCGCGCTGCTGGCGCCCCGCCGTCCGAGTCAGGCTCCGCTGAAGGTGCCGATCAACCGCACCGGGCGGCAGGCCGGGGTCACGAAATCCGCTATGGCGTCCACGTATCGGCTGCAGGTCGGCGGCCCGAAGCCGTTCGAGCTGACCGTGGACGAGATCGTCGCCCTCGGCACGGTCGAGCGGCACTTTCCCCTTGCCTGTGTGGAGGGATGGAGCGTCTCGGCACGCTGGCAGGGCATTCCGCTGTTGGATCTGGTGAAGCGGGCCGGCGGCGACGAGAACTCCCACGTGCACGTCCAGTCGTTGCAGACGGCCGGCGCGTTCGGCGATTCGCGGCTCTTCGGCCCGCAGCTGCTGGACGCGCTGCTGGCGACCCACCTCAACGGCGAGCGGCTGACGCTCGATCACGGCTATCCGGTGCGGCTGATCGCGCCCGACCGGGCCGGCGTCCTCAACACCAAGTGGCTGAACAAGGTGACGATCTCATGACGTCGACCCTGCGGTTACGCCTGATCGTCGGCGGCCTGGGCGTGCTCGGCATCCTGTACGGCGTCCGCCTGGTGCTGACCGACCAGCGCGACGATCATCCGATCCAGCTGGTGAAGTGGCTGGTCGGCGCGGTGATCCTGCACGATGGAATCCTGGTCCCGACGACGATGGTTTTCGGCGGCGTCCTCGGGTTGATCTTCAAACCGCGCGCGCGTCGGTACGTGCAAGGGGCGCTGATCTCGTCCGGGCTCGTGACGGTGATCGCACTGCCGCTGATCTACCGGCATGGCAAGTCCCAGCCCGGCCAGGCGCTCGAAACCCAGAACTACACGCAACACCTGGCCGCCATCGTCGGGCTGATCGTCGCCGGCGCGCTCGTGGCGTACGGGGTTCGGGTCCTGCGCGACCGTCAGCAGCCTCGAGCGGCCTCGAACAGTCAGCGGTCGAGCGCGACGAACGTCCGGCCGCCGGACGACCAGACCTCGACCACGTCGTAGCCCGCGGCGTTCGCGTACGCCGTCAACGGGACGACGCCGACGACGGACCAGTCGAAGGCCGGCCCGACCGGTCGGCCGCCGGTGCGGAAGCGCAATTGCATCGAGCGGTCGACGAAGTCGTCGGTGGCCGTCTCCACGATCGCCCGACCCTGCGGCGCGAGCAGCCGGCCGGCGCGGTCGAGCAGGCGGGCCACGTCACCGCCGATGCCGATGTTGCCGTCCATGAGCAGCACGGTCGGCCAGCGGCCTTCGGCAGGCGCGGGGTCGAAAACGCTGCGCCGTAGGGCGGCGACGCCGAGCTCGCGCGTCAACGACACGGCCGTGTCGGCGATGTCCAGCCCGAGGGCGGCGACACCGCGTTCGGCGAGGGCGTGGACGAAGCGGCCTGGCCCGCAGCCGATGTCGAGCACCGGACCGGTGCAGCGCTCGAGCACCGTCACGTCGTGTTCGTCGACCGGCGCGAGATAGCGCTCGACGTCGAGGTCGAGGTGCTCGCCGTCGTCGGTGACCATGCTCAGCGTCGCGCCGTTGCGCAGGGAACGCTCGTACGGAGCGATCGAGCTGGCGTTCACGCCGCGCGCCGATCGAGCTCGCGCAGTACGTCCGCGAAACGGGTGTGCGGGTGGCGGGTCGCCACGTCGCGGGCGACGTCGATCGTGTCGATGTCGGTGACCTCGTCGAGCAGTTGGACGCGCAGGCCGGCCGCGCGCAGGCGGTCGAGCTGCGCGCGTCCGGTCCGCTCGGTCGACATCGGCACGTCCTTGATGAGGGTGGCCGCGCCGGTCGGATCCGCGAACCCGATCGCCCAGTAACCGCCGTCGGGGGCGAGCCCGAGGCAGGCGTCGAATTCGTTCGGGTCGAACTGCGTCAGCTGCTGGAGGCGGACCTGGGGAGTGTCCATGCCGATCAGGAGGGACGAGCCGCGAGCGTCGGCGAAGGCGGCCCCGAGCCGCTCGTCGAGCCCGCGGCCCCGCTGGGGGGTCACGGTCCAGCCGGACGGCAGCCAGTCGCCCGCCGCCCCGGACAGGGCCAGCAGGTGCGTCCGCGCCGGCACGGTGGCCGCGACGGCGAGGGTGTCCGCCAGCGCGGCGGCGGCGACCCGAGCCGCCTGCTCGAACGTGAGGGGCGGAACGAGCCGCGTCTTCACCCGTCCGGCGACGGGCTCCTTCGCTATGACGATCATGGTGGCGATCACTGCGCGAACACCGCCCGCATGTCCCGCACGGCCTGCGCGGTGCCGCGCAGGGTGCCGGTCACCTTGGAGCGGCCGAGGCGGGGCGTGTAGTCGACATCGAACGAGGTGATCGTCCAACCGGCGTCGGCCGCGCGCAGCACCGTCTCGAGCGGGTAGCCGCTGCGACGGTCCAGGACGCCGAGCGCGAGGAGCGGTTCGCGCCGGGCGACGCGGGCCGGGCCGAGGTCCCGCAGCCCCGTGCCGGTGCGACGGCGGATCCGGCGGGCCAGGACGGTGTTGGCGATGCGGGCGTGCACCGGCCAGGCGCTGCGTTCGACCGGGCGGCGGCGGGCCACCGCGAGATCGGAATCGCCGGCCCGGACCTGGGCGACGGCGTCGAGCAGCACACCCGGGTCGATCGACGCATCACAATCGCAGAAGGCGACGACCTCGGCCGTGGCCGCCTCGAGGCCGGCGTGGCACGCGGCCCCGTAGCCGCGACGATCACAATGGACGACGGTCGCGCCGAGGCGGGCGGCCAGTTCGGGCGAGCCGTCGCTCGACCCGTTGTCGACGACGATGGCCCGCGCGTTGACCGGCATCCGTTGCAGGACCCACGGCAGCGCATCGACCTCGTCCAGGCACGGAAGCACCACGTCGAAGATCGGCGGGACGGCGGTATCCACTGCATTAACGCTACGGACGAACGCCCCGATCGACCCTTACGAAGCACGGAACGTGATCGTGCCCCGGCGGGACGCGCGGGGCGGCAGGCCCGCCCTGGACGCTGATATGGATGCGCCGTTAGCGCGTCGCGTCGATATCAGCGAGCGAGCGGGCGTCCGGCAGGTGCAGCGGAACGGCGCCGTCGGTGGGACGGGGCGGCGCTCAGACGGGACGCACGGCTAGCCGGCGGGCGGGGCGGGCGGTGGCGCGGCTGCGGTCGGCGTGCCGCACTCGGCGCAGAACTTGGCTCCGGCGGGCAGCTCGCTGCCGCAGTTGGTGCAGTGCTGCTTCGGCGGCGCCATCGCCTGGCCGCAGTTCTGGCAGAACTTGGCGCCGGCCGAGTTGGCGGTCTGGCAGCAGTGTCGCGCAGGCCGACGGCGGTCGCCGCGGCCGGGCCCGCGGGGAGCGCGCCGGAGCGGCCCCACCCGGAGGCGGGCCGGCGTAAGCCGGCACCGGACCACCGGCGAAACCGGACGGGGCGGGGGAGCGGTGGGCGGGTACTGGGCGGCCGCCATGCCGCCGCCGATGCCGAGCCCGGCGCCGAGGAACGCACCGCTGACGCCCGCGCCGCCCTGGGCCATGCCGGCCCCCGGCGCCGAGTGCCATCTCACCGGCCGCGTACTGGTTGAAGCTGCCGGCCAGGCGCGAGTAGCTGGTGTCGCTGGCGAGCTTCTTCAGCGACGCGCTGTCCTCGGGGCTGAGGTTGATGTCGAAGTTGCCCATCCGGGTGATGGCCACGCCGTAGTTGGTCAGCTGCTCGTTGCCCTTGGCGATGACCGACCGCTCGATGTCCGTCGTGTACGCGGACAGACCCAGGATCGGCCAGCCGTTGCGCACGATCTGGGTGGTGATGTCGGTGCGCATGACCTTGAGCAGCTGGTCGCTGACCCAGTTGCTGACCATGCCGTTGTCGGTGACGTCGACCGTGCCGAGCAGGTTGGTGATCAGCATGACGGGTCGATGACGCGCAGGGCGTAGTCGCCGAACACCCGCAGCGTGACGATCAGGCCGGTCTGCGGATCCTGGACGTCGTCGATGCGGCCGCCGAACGTGAACCCGGGGAACTCGCGGTTGGCGACGAAGAACAGCTCGGCCCGGTAGGCGCTTGCCGCCGGTGGCCAGGTCGACGAACATGCCGAGCCCGGGCAGCTCGTCGGCGTCGATCTGGTGCCGGCCCGGCCCCATCGTCTGCACGACCTTGCCGGTGTTGACGAACAGCGCCATCTCGTCGGCGTTGACGATCGCGCGCGTGAACCGCCGGATGCTGTGGTCGGGCCATTTGTAGACGAGCTGGTTCTTGTGATCGTCAGGAACCGCGATGAATTCGCGTCCGAGCAGAGCCACTTTTGTCCTCCTACGCCGTCGTCATCGAAACCGTAGCCGGCGCGTACCGCGTCATCGCCGCGGCCGTAACGACGCAGGAAGATCGTCGCCGAGAGGCATTGAGGGTCGAACGAACTGCCGGGCTAGCTTGTCAAAGCCAGACCTGTCGCGACGGGTACGCTCCACATCGGCCGCGGGCCGTACCGAACGCGAGAGATGAGGCGTCGTGGACCGGATCGAATGCCAGTGGTGTCACGGGCAGAACCCGCCCGGAGGCACGAGCTGCCTGGTCTGCGGCGCGCCGCTGGACGAGCGCGACAAGGTCAGCGACTCGGGCTGGAAGGAAGCTCCGCGGCTGCGCGACATGACCGAGTTCCGCTTCTCCAACAGCACCTGCCAGGTCGAGGGCGAGCTGGTGCCGGTCGCGGAGATCAACCTGGCGCAGGGCGACTCGGTCTACTTCGAGCACCACGTGCTGCTGTGGAAGGACGAGGCCGCCCCGCTGTCGCAGATGCAGACCGGCGGGGGCATGAAGCGCACGATGGGCGGGATGCCGTTCTCGATCTCGCTGGCGCACGGCCCGGGTCGGGTCGCGTTCTCCCGGGACGCCGCCCGGTGAGATGGTCGTGCTGCCGCTGCACCCGGGCATGGAGATGGACGTGCGCGAACACGCGTTCCTGCTCGCGTCGCACAGCATCGGCTACTCGTTCGTCCGCATCAAGGGACTGACCAACATCCTGCACGGCGGCAGCGGCATGTACATGGACCGCTTCGTCACCCAGGGCGCGCCCGGGATGCTGATCCTGCACGGCAACGGCGACGTCATGGAGCGCACGCTGCGCCCGGGCGAGAAGATCCTGGTCGAGCCGGGAGGCTTTCTGTACAAGGACTCCACCGTGCAGATGGAGTCGCGTCAGCATGAACCTGAAGACCGGCATGTTCCGCCACGGCATGTACCTGGCCGAGATGACCGGACCCGGGCGGGTCGGCATCCAGTCCATGTACGTGCACCACGACTCGGACGATAACCCATGACTGCTCACCACCTACATCTGTCGTTACTGCCGCCAGCCGAGCGACCGTCCGCGCCGACGTGCCCGCTGTGCGGTGCGCCGGTCGACGTCGAGGCCGTGGTCAGCCGCTCGGGCTGGGAGAAGCAGCCGGCCGATCCGCGACATGGCCCGCATCCAGTTCGGCCAGTCCTACTGCCAGATCGAGGGCCAGCAGGTGCCGGTGGCCGACTTCGCCCTGGCCGGCAACGAGTGGATCTACTTCTCGCACCACACGCTGCTGTGGGCCGATTCCCGAGCCCGGCAGATGCAGTCGATGGGCATGCGCGACGGCTGGAAGCGGATGCGGGCCGGGATGCCGCTGATCATGGTGCAGGGCGCCGGGCCGGGCCACATCGCGCTGTCGGACAACCACGCCGGCGAGATCATCGCGCTGCCGCTGATGCCCGGCGAGAGCATCTGGGTGCGCGAGCACCGGTTCCTGACCGCGACCGGCAACGTCACCTACGACTGGGAACGCAACCCGATCTGGTTCACCACCGGCTCCGGGGACGACCGCGAGACGCACTATCCGCTCGGCTACATCGGCGACCGGTTCGCGGCGACGGCCGGTCCGGGGCTGCTCCTGCTGCACGCGCCGGGCAACGTGTTCATCCGCGACCTGGCCCCGGGCGAGTCGATCCTGATCCAGCCGGGCGCGCTGGTGTACCGCGACATGGGCGTGTCGATGCACCTGCACCTGGAGTACCCGCCGGCTCCAGCTGGTTCCCTGCATCCCCGGTACAGCCACCGGCACCGTCGGATCCGTCTCGTCGGTCCCGGGCGGGTCGCCGTCCAGTCGGTGTTCGAGCGGCCCGAGAACAGCGAGATGATCACGAACCATTCGCCGGCCACCCGAATGGCCTGGTAAGCACGTACGGTGCGCCGGCTGAGGACCGCGCGTCCGTACCACTGGCGACTCTCGGGTCGACAGCGCACGATTGACCCATGGACCTGCCGCTTCCCGACCACATCGTGGACGACGCTGTCGCCGTCGCGTCGGACCGCGACCCGCATGCAACGGTGCCCGACGGCGACCCGGCCGTCGCGTCCGATCGGGATCGCGTAATCGCCCTGGTCGGATCGGGCCCGGCGGTGGGCACGCTGCTGGTGCCGTCGATCAACTCGGCCGCCCCGATCGGTCGCCTCGACCCGACTCTGGAAGCCAAGCTGGCCGCCCGGTCGGTGGCCGCCCTCGACCTGCAGGGGCAGGACTATCCGACCCGGCACATCTGGTCGCGGACCATCGGCAACGCAACGCCGGCCGTCGCGGTGGTGGCCGTGATTCTGGTGATCGGAATCGTCGCGGACGCGACCTTCTGGATCGTGTTCTCGTCGGCGCTGCTGGTTTGTCTGTTCGTTCTCATCGGGCTGAACATCACGCGGGTAGTGCGCGATCCGTACCGCCTGACCCGGGCGCAGCGACGCGCGCTGCACCGCGCCGGGCACTGGCGTTCGAAGCAGCCCTGGGACGGGTACACGTCCACTCGCCCCGAATTCCGCCTGGTCCGCGAAGCGGCGAAGGCGGCCGCCCAGGTCGCGAACTCCCGAGCCTGGACCTCGGGCTACCTCGACCAGCACCGGGCGAGGCTCGATCTCGGCGGTGAACTCGACCGCATCGACGAACAGGCCTTCCAGCTCGCGCGCGCCCAGCTCGACATCGCTTCCGCGCCGGTCGGATCGGGACTGGGCCGCTACAACTCGGCGCTCGCGCCCGTCTGGCTGGCGGCCGTCGACCGGGTCGGCGCCTTGCTGCGGTACGCCGATCATGTCGCGGCGCTCGATCGGCAGATGGCGGAGCTGGCGACGTTCGACCGCGCCGAGGAGCAGATCGGCCGGCTGATCGGCGGATCGGTGCAGGACGAGTTCGGTACCGAGCAGCTGCGACAGCTCACCGGCGAACTCGGCTATCTCCAGCTGGCGGTGCGCGACACGACGTTGCTGCTCCAGTCGGACGCGCAGGCAATCGGGCGCTGAGCGCCTTCGAGGAATTGTCTCACGTGATGGGATCTACGTCTCGCTCATCGAGATGATCGACTAACGTCGGTCTGGTGATCGATGTCGCGGGCCGGCCATCCTGGCGATGGGTGATCCTGGCCGTCGGCACGTTGTCGCAGGCGGCGACCAGCTCGTTCACCTACGGCGTCCCGTTGTTGGTCCCGGCGCTGCGCCATGACCTGCACCTGAGCCTCGTCCAGGCCGGCGTTGTCGTGTCGGCCCCGATCGCCGGCGTGTTGCTCACGCTGATCCTGTGGGGCGCCGCGGCCGACCGCTACGGCGAGCGGGTCGTGATCGCGTCCGGCGTCGGCGCGGCCACCGTGGCGCTGCTGCTCGCCAGCCGCACGCACGACGTGACCGGGCTGTGCATCCTGCTGGGCCTGGCCGGCGCCGCCGGGGCGTCGGTGAACGCCGCCAGCGGCCGGGTGGTCATGGGCTGGTTCGCCGTTCGCGAGCGCGGGTTCGCCATGGGGGCCCGGCAGACCGCGCAGCCCCTCGGAGTGGCGTTCGCCGCGCTGTTCCTGCCTCCGGTCGCCGCTCGTCACGGCGTCGGTGCGGCCCTCCTCGTCCCGGCGGCGTTCTGCGCAATCATGACCGTGGCCGTCCTGACCCTCGTCGTCGACCCGCCGCGGAAACTGCTCGCGGCCGGGATCAGCGACGGATCCCCTTATCGCGACGGCATCTTATGGCGCATCCACACGGCCAGCGCCCTGCTCGTCGTGCCACAGTTCGCGGTCTCGTCGTTCACCCTCGTCTACCTCGTCGGGGCGCGGAACTGGGATGCCACGACGGCCGGACGGGTGATCTTCGCTTTCCAGCTCGCGGGCGCGCTGGGTCGGATCGGATCGGGCGTGTGGTCTGACCGGGTCGGTAATCGCCTCGGTCCGATGCGGCAGTTGGCGATCACCAGCGCCGCGCTGATGCTGGCCCTCGCGATTGGCGCCTGGACGCACAGCATCCTCATCGTCGTCGTATTCGGGCTGTCGGCCATCGTGACGGTGGCCGACAACGGCCTCGCGTACACGGCCGTGGCCGAAGTCGCCGGCGGCGCCTGGGCCGGTCGCGCCCTCGGAATCCAGAACACGGCGCAGAACATCGCGTCCGTCCTGACTGCTCCGGTGCTGGCCGCGATCATCGGCGGGGGTCGCTACGGGCTGGCGTTCTTCTTCGTCGCGCTCGCGCCACTCGCCGCGATCCCGCTCACCCCAGTGGTCGCCGAGAGACGGCGGATCGCGGCTGCGGCGCCGTCGAGCTGATCGGGGGCGCGCCGCCGGCTCGCACTCGCCGCCCGATCCGTTGGCTCAGACCGGCTCAGACCGGCTCAGACCGGCTCAGACCGGCTTCGGCAGGGACGCCGCCTCGCTCAGCTGGGCTCCGATGGCCTCGCACAGTCGTCCGATCGCGCCCAGATCGACAAGCGGCAGCGCGGCCAGCGCCGTCTGGAACTCCCGATCGAGATGGTCGCGCATCCAGCCCATCGCGTGCTGCCCGGACGGTCGGGCGGTCACGATCACGCTGCGTTTGTCGTCGGGATTCGGGGTCCGGGCGATGAAGCCGGCCTCTTCGAGTCGGCCGAGCACGGCGGTGACCGACCCCGACGTCAGGTTCATTCGCTCGGACAGATCGGACGGCGTGATTCGTTCGGTCCGTGCGATGAGGCTCAACGCGGTCAGCTCGGACGTCGTCACATCCAGCTGGGCGGCGAGCGACGCGCGGTAGCGCTCCCACCCGAGGTTGAGCTCGTTGAGAGACAGCTCGAAGTCACGCACGGCATCTCGCGGATAGCTCACGATCGTCGACCGCCCTCGCGTCGCACGAAAGTATCTTGATCATCATACTAGTTCTGGGCGACCCGCCGACGCAATTCGGGACGCGAGCGCGCTCTCACATGTCCGCTAATCCTGGTAAATGATTAAGGATCCGACCGATCCTGCGCCCGAATAGTCGCTCTCGGGGGTCCCGTGGCGATTAGTGATCGTGTTGGGTTACTTCATCATCAAGTTATTCCGTGGTAACCTTTGCGTGAGGCGGCGCCATCGGGGGCGCGCCGCGTCCAGCACTAGCCGGCGGCATTGCCGAACACGTGCACACAAGGGCCGAACGAGCAATCGTCCGGCCCTTGTGCTGTTACCGGGCAGTGCGTGCGGCTGCGTGGGCGCCCGAACGTCGAAATCAAGTCAAGTTATGACGGAATAGCCGTCACAACTTGACTCGATTTCGAGGGCCTGGCGGAGGATAGGGGATTTGAACCCCTGAGGGGTTGCCCCCAACCCGCTTTCCAAGCGAGCGCCATAGGCCACTAGGCGAATCCTCCGTCGGACAGGATACGGCCTCCGGCGGGCGCCCCCGGACCGGGCAGCCGCTAGACTCGGCGGTCGGCCCCTCGTGTGGCGCCCACCCTACGAACCTCCCCAGGGCCGGAAGGCAGCAAGGATAAGCAGGCTCTGGCGGGTACGCGAGGGGTCCTCTCTGTCTGTTGGCGCGGGCGTCGGTGTCGCCCGGGCGCGGGCGTCGGTGCCGCCCGCTAACCTCGGGGACGTGACGGGCATCGGCAGCGGCGGGGTCGCGCTCTACCGCAAATATCGATCGGCCACGTTCGCCGAACTCATCGGTCAGGACCACGTCACCCGACCGCTCAGCCAGGCCCTGACCAACGGCCGGATCAACCACGCGTACCTGTTCAGCGGCCCGCGCGGCTGTGGCAAGACGTCGAGTGCCCGCATCCTGGCCCGGTCGCTGAACTGCGCGCAGGGCCCGACACCGACGCCCTGCGGAGTCTGCGACTCCTGTCGCGAACTCGCGCCGAACGGCCCGGGATCGATCGACGTCATCGAGATCGACGCGGCCAGCCACGGCGGCGTCGACGATGCCCGCGACCTGCGCGAGCGGGCGTTCTTCGCGCCGGTGCGCGACCGTTTCAAGGTCTACATCATCGACGAGGCGCACATGGTCACCACGCAGGGTTTCAACGCCCTGCTGAAGCTGGTCGAAGAGCCGCCCGAGTTCCTCGTCTTCGTGTTCGCGACGACCGAGCCCGACAAGGTGCTGCAGACGATCCGCTCGCGCACCCACCACTATCCGTTCCGGCTGATCGCGCCGAGCGTGATGCGCGCGCACCTCGAATCGATCTGCGCCGCTGAGGGAATCTCGGTCGAGCCCGCGGTGCTGCCGTTGGTCGTCCGGGCCGGAGGTGGGTCGGCGCGCGACAGCCTGTCGATCCTCGATCAGCTCATGGCTGGCGCAGACGAAGGTGGCGTGACGTACGCCCGAGCGGTCGGCCTGCTCGGTGTCACCGACGCGTCCCTCATCGACGACATGGTCGACGGGCTCGCCGCCGGCGACGCGGCAGGCGTCTACGGGACGGTCGACCGGGTCGTCGAGGCGGGCCATGATCCGCGCCGGTTCGCGGCCGATCTGCTCGACCGGTTCCGTGACCTGATCCTGATCGACGCCGTGCCGGACGCCGGCAACCTCGGGTTGATCTCCGAGCCGCCCGACATCCTGACCCAGATGGGGAGTCAGGCCGCTCGGCTCGGCGGGGCGACCCTCACGCGGTACGCCGAGATCGTCCACAACGCGTTGATCGAAATGCGGGGGACGACGTCGCCGCGCCTCGTCCTCGAGCTGCTGTGCGCGCGGATGCAGTTGCCGGACGCCGCGACGGATTCCGCCGCCCTGTTGCAACGCATCGAGCGACTGGAACGACGCCAGTCGGCCGTTCAGTCGGATGCGGGTTCGACCGCCGAGGTCGCGCCCCTCGCGTCGCCGTTGCCGGCCGCCCCAACGACCCGCCCGGCCCCGGCCCCGCCGAGGTCCGCAGCGCCGAGGTCCGCAGCGCCGCAGCGCTGCGACCGCCGGAGCGTCGAGCGCGGTCGCCGGGACGGCGGCTGATCCTTCGCCGTCGGTCGCCGCCGCGGAACCGGACGTGGCTGGCCGACTGAAATCGCCGCGCCGGCGGTCCCTGCAGCGGTGCCGCCCCCATCGTCAGCGCCGGTCCCGTCGGTCACACCGACCGACGGCGTACTCGACGCGACCGCGCTCCGCCGGCTGTGGCCGGACGTGCTCGAAGCGGTCAAGCGTTCGAGTCGGCGCACCCGGGCCCTGCTCGACAACGCGCAGGTGTCGCACGTCGACGGCGAGCTGGTCACCGTGAACATCACGGCCGCCCCGCTGGCCCGGATGCTCGGCGAGTCGAGCAACTCCGAGATCGTGGTCGCGGCGCTGAACTCGGTATTCGGCGGAACGTGGCGGCTGGCCGTCCAGAGCGGTCCGGTCGATGCCTCGTCGACGACCGGACCGACCGACGCCGCCGAACCGCCACCCGACGACGAGGACGAGCCCGAACCGGCCCCGGCGGTCTCCGCCTCCTCCGCGGCGGCGGCCCCGGCGCAAGCGACCCCCGCGGCGGTCCCCGCCCCGCCGGCGAGATCCGCGGCGCCGGCAACGTCCGTCGCCGGCGCGCCCGTCCGCCGGCAACGCCCGGCTCGCCGGCACGCCGTCCCGCCGGCAACGCCCGTCCCGCCGGTCACCATCCCCCGTCCGCCCACGCCCCGACCGGTCCAGGAACGCGACAAGCGCCCGTCCGGCCCGGTCGTGCGAAGTGCCGAAGCCGATCCGCGCGACGACACCGAACCCGAGGATCCCGAGTCGGCCGCGGCCAAGAGCGACCCCGAAGCGGACGCGTTGAAGCTGCTCGAATCGACGCTGGGCGCCCGCCCGATCGACAGCTGACACGCGCGGCGACCGGGCGCTAGCACTCCGCCACAGCCGCGGGCGCGAGTTCGCGCGAAAGTGTCGGGTTGCCCCGATACTCTGGACGGACTTTGCGAGAAAGGGCGAACGACGTGGCAGGGCGTGGCGGAGGGTATAGCGGCGGCGGGCAGCCGAACATGCAACAGCTGATGAAGCAGGCCCAGAAAATGCAACAGCAGCTCGCCGTGGCCCAGGCCGAGCTCGCCGAGGTCGAGGTGTCCGGCAGCGCGGCGGGCGGTCTCGTCACGGCGACGGTCAGCGGCTCCGGCGAACTGAAGGCGATCGTCATCGATCCGAAGGTCGTCGATCCGGACGACGTCGAGACGCTGCAGGATCTCGTCGTCGTCGCGGTGCGCGATGCCACCCGGATCGCCGCTGAACTCGCCGACGAGAAGATGGGCCCGATGACCGGCGGCCTGGGTCTTCCGGGCCTGTGACGGCGACGGGCACGACTGGGCGCGGCGCGACTGCGATCGCCACGGGCGCGACTCCGCCGACGGCCACAGGCTCAGCGCGGTGATGTACGAAGGCGCCGTCCAGGATCTCATCGACGAACTGGGACGGCTGCCCGGCGTCGGCCCGAAGAGCGCGCAGCGCATCGCCTTCCACCTGCTCGCGGCCGAGCCGGTCGACGTCGAGCGGTTCGCGAGCACCTTGCTGCGGGTCAAGAACGAAGTACGGTTCTGCCGAATCTGCGGCAACGTCGCCGAGGCGGACGAGTGCAAGATCTGCCGCGACCCGCGTCGCGACCCGAGCGTGATCTGCGTCGTCGAGGAGCCGAAGGACGTGCTGGCCGTCGAGCGGACGCGCGAGTTCCGCGGTCGCTATCACGTGCTCGGCGGGGCGATCAGCCCGATCGACGGTGTCGGCCCGGACGATCTGCGGGTGCGCGAGCTGATGGTGCGGCTGGCCGACGGGGCGATCACCGAGATCATCCTGGCCACCGACCCGAACCTCGAAGGCGAAGCAACCGCGACCTACCTCGCCCGCATGATCAAACCGATGGGGCTGCGCGTGACCCGGCTGGCCTCCGGGCTACCGGTCGGCGGCGACCTCGAGTACGCCGACGAGGTCACGCTCGGCCGGGCATTTTCCGGACGTCGTCAGGTCGACTGACCGATGCACCCGGACCCGCAGGTGCGTCCGGAGGTTCCACATCAGTTGGCACCTCCGGCGCCCGTCCCGCCCGCCCCGGCCGCCGCCCCACTGGCCCCGCTCGCCGCACCGCCGCGGCAGCCTCCCCAGCGCCCGCGTCGCCGCCGAGCGGGCTTGTTCTGGTTCGCGCTGCTCGTGTCGGCCGTCGTCTTCGTCGGCGCCGGCACCGTGGCCGTCGTCTCCTACTTCGCGAACCCGTCCCCGACCGATGTCGTCACCGACTACTTCACCGCGCTCGCGGCCGACGATGCCAAGGGCGCCCTGGCCTACGGCGATGTGCCGGCCGGCGATCATCGCTACCTGACCGCGCAGGTTCTCAAACAGCAGCTCGCCATCGCGACACTCGGGCCGCCGCAGATGCTCGATGTCGACCGAGACGTCCGACTCCGCCACGGTATCCGTCCACTATTCGTTGAAGTTCTCGACGGGTAGTCGTTCGGTGGCCGATGTCGTCAAGCTCGTCAAACGGGGCGGACGGTGGCGACTCGCCACCAGCGCGGTGGTATCCGAGCTGAGCCTCGCGGAAGCCGGCAACCGCATGAGCTTCGCCGGCACCAGCCCGCCGGACGGTCCGACGATCGTGTTTCCCGGGGCGCTCCCGTTGCATTTCGACACCGCGAACCTCGAGGTGGAGTCGGACGAGGCGTTCGTCGGCTTTGCGACGTCATCCGATCATCAGCTCGACGTCGAGCTGTCGCCGACCGGTACGCAGGCCGTCCGGACAGCGGTCGACAAGGCGGTCGCCGCCTGCCTCGCGACAACCTCGACCGACGTGTTGTGCCCGACACCGGCGGCGCAGTCCGGAGATCGCATCGTCCCGGGTTCGTTGCACGGCGGCGACGCCGACCGGGATGACCGTCACGACGCACATCGCGGCGAGCGCCGACGGGCTGATCTCCGTCGAGGGCAGCTTCGACACCGACGGAACCTTCACGACCCTCGACTTCAACAACGTGGCGACCGTCGCGAAGGGTTCCGTTTCGGTCAACTTTTCGGCCCAGTGTTACGCCACGGCGCCCGACACGATCCTGTGGGCGGTGCCGTCGTGACGGCGCGTCGAGCCGCCGGTATCGGGGTCCGGCTGGTCGCCGTGGTGGCCGCCGCCCTGGTGTTCGCGCCGGCCGCCACTGCCGGTGCGACCCCGGGTCCACCGGACGCGCCGGAGTGGTGGTTCGACACGTGGAAGGTCCCGACACTGTGGCAACAGGGCGCCGACGGCCAGGGCATCACGATCGCCGAGATCGACAGCGGCGTGAATGCCCAGGTATCGGAGCTCACGTCGAACGTCCTGCCCGGCACCGATCTCGGTTCGCTGGGCGGGGACGGACGCACCGATCGCGAGATAGACCCGTTCGGTCACGGCACCGCAATGGCGTCGATCATGGTGGCGCAGCGCGGACCGTTCAGCATCGAAGGACTGGCGCCAGGCGCGAAGATCCTGCCGATCGCGATCCCGCTCGAGGGCACGACCGACGCGCAGGACGACGATCATCTGCCGACGGCGATCATGTACGCGGCCGATCACGGCGCCAAGATCATCAGCATGTCCCTCGGCGGCGAGCGCGACCAGGGCATCGATCCCGAGCCGTGTCCGGCCGACGAGCAAGCCGCGATCACCTATGCCGTGTCGAAGGGCGTGATCCTCGTCGCGGCCGGCGGAAACAGCGGGCCCACCGCCAACCCGGTCGAAGAGCCGGGCGTGTGCCTCGGGGTCGTTTCGGTCGGCGCGGTCGACGCGAACGAGAACGTGGCGACGTTCTCGTCCCGGCACCCCTACCTGACCGTCTCGGCACCGGGAGTCAAGATCCCGTCGCTCGGCCGCATACCCGGGCAGGCGTTCAGCGGTGATGGCACCAGCCAGGCGACCGCCCTCACATCGGCGTCGCTGGCGATGATCTGGTCCAAGTACCCCACGCTCACCAACAGCCAGGTCGTCGCCCGTTTGCTGGCCACCCTGGACAAGAAGAGCGCCACGCGCGATCCGTCGTACGGCTACGGGGTGATCAATCCCTACAAGGCGATCACCACCGACGTGCCGGCCACGACCGACGATCCGGTCTTCGACGCACTGGCGCCCTACCAAGCACTGAACAAGGCGCAGGTCGCTGCCGCACCGACCGCACCCACACCGCCGATCGCGACGTCGCCCCAGCCACCCGGGTCGTACGCGGTCGGCACGCCGCCCGGACGGTTCACGACCAACGTGCTGCTGGCCGGAGGCTTGGCGATCCTGGGTCTGCTCGGCCTGTTGTTGCTCGCCGGCGCCGGCCGGCGCGGACACCGTCGACGGACCGTCGCGGCCGCCGCCGCCGGATTCGGCGGCGGGCTGCCCGCCCCCGCACCGGGCGCGCCGGCAAACTCGACCTGGCGCGAACTGGTCGCGCCGCCACCGGAATGGGCGCCACCGACGGCGCCGCCCGACTGGTCGGCCTTCGCGGGTGACCACGTCGACCCGCGCTGGTCGGCGCCACCCGCCGGTTGGGTCCCGGGTCCGGCCCAGGCACCGGAATTCCCACCGCCGGTTCCGCCGCCGCCGCCGGTTGCCGTCCGCCGCCGGTCGCGTCGCCGGCCATGCCGCCGCCGATCGCGCCGGACGACGGGCCCGACGGGTCGCCGCCACCGGCATGACGTCGCGACGACACGCGGTGGCGCGTCGCCGTCGCCGCTGGGTGTGGGGGGTCGCGGCGCTCGTGGTCATCGCGGCGGGGGCCACCGTCACGGTGCTCGTCGTCCGACACCGGCACGCGTCGACCCGATCGGCCGCCGCGATCGTCCTCGACTACCTCACCGATCTCGGACGCGGCGACGCGGCGGGCGCGTTGGCCGATGCCGTGCCGCAGCCGGCGTCGCCGTTCACGTCCGCGGCGGTGCTCGCGGCGCAGCAGCAGGTCGCTCGTCTCACCGATCCAACGGTGACACCGGGAGCCGGGTCGGGGTCGGCGACCGATGTCACCGCCCGCTACCGCTTCGGCGATCGTTCGGTGACGGGCACTTATCACCTCGTGCGCATGAACGGGCGTTGGCTCCTGACGGCACCGACGCGCGAGCTCGACCTGTCGTCCGTGCATGACATCGACGGATTGACACTGTTCGGGCGCGCGGTGTCGGGCGTCATCCGGGTCTTCCCCGGTCCTCTCGAATTCGGATCGACGAACGCCCTGCTCGCGGTGACCGACGCGAATGCCCAGCAATTCGCGACTGATCCGCTCGATCGCAGCGCACCCGATCTCGCGGTCGCGCTCAGTGCAGCCGGCACCACCACGATCAGAACCGCGGTCGCCGCCGCGCTCGCCGCGTGCGCTGCGTCCAAGGAACTGGCCCCGGCCGGATGCCCGCAGCGCGAGACCGACACGCACGCCGAACCCGGTACCGCCACCTGGACGATCAGCAGCGACCTGGCGTCGGCGATGTTCCAGCTGTCGGCGACGTCGTCGACAGCGGTCGATGCGGCCGGCGTCGTCACCTGGACGTGCAGCTACGGCTACCTCGACATCACGGGCGCGTCGCTGACACAGACCGACGCCAACGTGACGACCGACCTGCATCGCCAGCTGGCCATCGACATCAGCGCTGCGACCCCCAAGATCACCTTCAGCGCGACACCCGGTTGAGACCGCTGATAACCCCGCGCAGCGACGCACCCACAATCGACTCGCTGATGCCGACGCCCCACAGCACCCGGTCGCCCACCTCGATCTCGAGGTAGGCGGCCGCCTCGGCGTCCCGTCCGGAGGTGAGGGCGTGCTCGGCATAGTCGAGCACGCGGACGTTGACGCCGCCCAGCCCCATGTCGACCTCCGACAATGCCGTGCAGAACGCGGCGATCGGACCGTTGCCGACGCCGGTCAGCTCGTAGTCGGTGTCGAACGCGCGCACCGTGGCCGAGACGCGCTCGACGCCGTCGTCACTGGAGGAGTTGAAGCGCAGCAGTGCGAAGTTGCCCGCGCCGAGGTACTCGCCGGCGAAGATGTCCCACATCGCGCCGGCGTCGACCTCGCCGCCCGCGCTGTCGGTGTGTGCCTGGATGACCTGGCTGAACTCGATCTGCAGCCGGCGCGGCAGGTCCAGCTTGTGCTCGGTCTTCATGATGTAGGCGACGCCGCCCTTGCCGGACTGCGAGTTGACGCGGATCACGGCTTCGTAGGAACGGCCCACGTCCTTCGGGTCGATGGGCAGGTACGGGATCTGCCACGGCAGCTCGCCGACCGGCTTGCCGATCTCGGCCGCGTCGCGTTCGAGTGCGTCGAAGCCCTTCTTGATCGCGTCCTGGTGCGAACCCGAGAACGACGTGTAGACCAGATCGCCGACGTACGGGTGCCGCTCGTGGACGCCGATGCGGTTGCAGTACTCGACCGTTCGCCGGATCTCGTCGATGTCGCGGAAATCGATCTGCGGATCGATGCCCTGGCTGTACAGGTTCAGCCCGAGCGTGACCAGGTCGACGTTGCCCGACCGTTCGCCGTTGCCGAACAGGCAGCCTTCGACCCGTTGCGCGCCGGCCAGCATCGCCAGCTCGGCGTCGGCAGTGGCCGTCCCGCGGTCGTTGTGCGTGTGCACCGAGAGCGAGATGAACTCGCGGCGTGACAGGTTGCGCGACATCCATTCGATCTGGTCGGCGTAGACGTTGGGGGTGCTGCGCTCGACCGTGCACGGCAGGTTGATCACGATCTCGCGGTCGGCGTCCGGCTGCCACACGTCCATGACGCCTTCGCAGATCTCGAGCGAGAAGTCGAGCTCGGTGTCCATGAAGATCTCGGGCGAGTACTCGTACCCGAAGTTGGTCCCGTCCAGGTAGATCTCGGCGAACTTGACCACGGCCTGGGTTCCGTCCGTCGCGACCGCCCGGCACTCCGCGCGTCCGTCGCCGGGAAAGCCGAACACCGTGCGGCGGAATACCGGTGCAGCCGCGTTGTACATGTGGACGGTCGCCTGGTTGGCCCCGACCAAGGACGTGATCGTCCGTTCGATGAGCTCCTCGCGGGCCTGGGTCAGCACCGAGATGCGGACGTCGTCAGGAATGCGCCCCGACTCGATCAGCTCGCGGACGAAGTCGAAGTCGGTCTGGCTGGCGGCCGGGAAGCCGACCTCGATCTCCTTGTAGCCCATGCGGACGAGCAGGTCGAACATCGCCCGCTTGCGCGCGGTGTTCATGGGGTCGATGAGCGCCTGGTTGCCGTCGCGCAGGTCGGTCGAGAGCCACCGCGGCGCGCGCTCGATCGTGCGGCTGGGCCACTGCCGGTCGGGCAGGTCGACGGCCGGGAACGGCCGGTAGCGGTAACACGGCATGGGGCTGGCTTGCTGGGCGTTGAACATTGCTGATACTCCCGAGTTGCTGATGCTGCTAGCTGATCGTGCTGGAGGGATGGCCGACGAGGTCGAAACGAAGCTGGTCGGCGCAACAGCAAAGGCCCCGCGACGAGGGGCCGACCGGTGTGGACTACCGGGCCTCGTCGCGGCCGCGAAGAAGCAGCGCGCGCGTCATGATGCCTCGGAGCCTAACCGACGCGCCCCGGGCCGCACCAGCGCGTACGACTTCACTCGGCGGTAGCGACCAAACCGCCGCGGGCGCCGACTGCGTCCGATCGGGCATGATCGAGGGGTGACCGGACGACTGCTGCCCCGCCGCGTGGCGATGCTGTCGGTGCACACGTCTCCGTTGGACGCCCCGGGCGGCGGCGACGCCGGCGGCATGAACGTCTACATCGTCGAGACCGCCAAGCGCCTCGCGGACGCCGGCATCGAGGTCGAGATCTTCACCCGGGCCACCAGCAGCGATCTCGCCCCGGTCGTCGAGATGCACCCGGGCGTGCTCGTCCGCAATGTCATCGCCGGGCCGTTCGAGGGCTTGGGCAAATCCGACCTGCCGGCCCAGCTGTGCGCGGTCACGTCCGCGGTGCTGCGCGCCGAGGCGTTCCACGAACCGGGCTGGTACGACCTGATCCACTCGCACTACTGGCTGTCGGGCCAGGTCGGCTGGCTGGCCCGCGAGCGGTGGGGCGTGCCGCTCGTCCACACCGCGCACACGCTCGGCAAGGTCAAGAACCTCGCGCTCGCGGACGGGGACGCGCCCGAGCCGCTCTCGCGGATCGTTGGCGAGGAGCAGGTCGTCGCCGAAGCCGATCGGCTCGTCGCGTCGACCGAGGACGAAGCCCGCCAGCTCGTCGAGCTCTACTGGGCCGACCCGCTGCGCGTCGACACCGTGCCGCCCGGCGTCGATCTCGACCAGTTCACGCCCGGATCGGCCGCCGAGGCGCGCGCGCGGATCGGCCTGCCCGCTGACGCCGCCGTCCTGCTCTACGTCGGACGGATCCAACCGCTCAAGGCGCCGGACGTGCTGTTGCGGGCGGCCGCCGAGCTGCGGGCCACCGCAACCCCCGAACTGGCCGACCGACTGCGGGTCGTGGTGGTCGGCGCGCCGAGCGGAACCGGCCTCGCCGAACCGAAGTGGCTCGAAGCGCTCGCGGCCGATCTCGGCATCAGCGACACCGTCGACTTCGTCCCGCCGGTCGATCGGGCCGCGCTCGCCGACTACTACCGGGCCGCCGACCTCACGATCGTCCCGAGTTACAACGAGTCTTTCGGGCTGGTGGCCCTCGAGTCGCAGTCGTGCGGGACGCCGGTCGTCGCCGCCGCGGTCGGCGGTCTGCCGACCGCTGTCGCGGACGGGATCTCGGGCGTGCTCGTCGACGGTCACGATCCGCACGACTGGGCCGCGGCCATCGGCGGGGCGCTCGACGATCCGGCTCGGCGCGTCCTGATGGGTCGGCGGGCCCGGCTGCACGCCCGGTCGTTCTCGTGGGAGCGCACCACTACCGGTCTGCTCGGCGCCTACCGGGCCGCGCTCGAAGGAGCCGCGCTCCAAGGGGCCGCGCTCCAAGGGGCCGCTGACGCCGCGCGACGGGAAGCGTGAGTACGCCGGCCGCGGCCGCCGCCGACGTCATCGAAGTGGCGCTGCGCGACGGTGAGATCGAATACGTCCGCTCGTCCGACACGACCTTCGCCGTGAACCTGCCCGGCGAACGACGACTCAAGACGGCCTGCCTGCTCGATGTCGGACCCCAAGCCGTGAGCATCGAAGCATTCGTCATGCGCCGACCCGACGAGCGCCACGAGACCGTCTACGCCTGGCTGCTCAAACGCAACCCGCGCATGTACGTCGTCAGCTGGTCGATCGACGACACCGGCGACGTCTACCTGACCGGAAAGCTCCCGCTCGCCGCAGTCAGCGCGGACGAGATCGACCGGGTGCTCGGAGCCGTCCTCGAATACGCGGACGGTTCCTTCAACTACCTGCTGCAGCTCGGCTTCGGTGACGCGATCCGTCGCGAATGGGCCTGGCGAGTGAAGAACAACGAATCATTGGCAAATCTCGCCGCGTTCAAAAGTTTCGCGACAGCGGAGGACGCCACTACAGGCGAGTAGAGCGCCGGGTCACCGACGACGTTCGCGTCGCGTACGCGGCGGCGACCGTATGGACGAGCAGGGTGGCTACCGCCGCGACGACGAACGACAGCAGCGACGCGCTCATCCACGACCTGGGCGTGAAGTGCAGGCCCGACTGGATGTGCGACCACATCGTCACCCACCACGACACCGTGCCCGGATTGATCAGCTGGTAGGTCACGAATCCCAGCAGCCACGGCAACAACATCACCGGACGAGCCGGCGCGTCGACCGAGCTGTTCCACCGGGCGTGGCCGCCGAGGACGAAGTAGTCGATCGCGAAGACGGCGAACATCGGCACGAAGATCGATCCGATGAGTGACAGGAAGCTGGCGTAGTCGTCGATGTTGAGCGCCAACGCGCCGATCGTCGCGATGGCACCGATGATCACCGCGAGCACGCGTCGATCGGCGAGCGGCCGGAGGTTCTGCACCGACACCGCCGTCGAGTACACGTTGGTGAACGACTCGTCCAATTCGCGCAGGACGAGGACGGCGAACGGCAGCCAGCCCAACGGCAGAGCGATGAACGCCTTGTAGACGGTGGTTGCGCCGGCGTCCTGCGAACTGATCACCGTCGCGAAGGCGAGCAATCCCAAGGAGTAGTAGGCGATCTGCGTGATCGTGTACCCGACGAATGAGCCGAAGAACGCGCCCCGGGGCGAGCGGGAGTGCCGCGAGTAGTCCGACGCGAGCGGCGTCCACGACACCGACACCGCGATCAGCGCGTCGGCGGCCAGCCAGAAGCCCGACCACGAGCCGTGGGTGAGGGAGGGCAGGGGCTTGCGGCCCAGCTCGATCAAGAAGTACACCGTGGCCGCGACAACCGCGACGAGGGCGAACCGCCGCAGCGACCGGATCATGCCGAGCGGACGCAGGGTGAGCAGCGTCGTCAGCGCACCGGCGACCAGGACGTACGGCCAGCGCACGTGCCACGGCAGCAGCACCTCGGCGGCGTTCGCGATCACGACCAGCTCGAAGATGCCCCAGCCCAGACATTGGACGAGATTCAGGACGGTGGGCAGGTACGACAGCCGTCCCCCGAACAGGCCGCGCAGCAGCACCATCGCGGGATGCCCGGTCTGCGCGCCCGGAATGGTCGACAACGAAAGGAGAAACGTGCCGATCACCGTGCCGACGACGATGGCGGTGAAGGCCGCGACCAGCGACAGCGCCGGCACGCCGAACGGCTCGAGGACGTAGACCGCGTACGCCGGGCCGAGCAGACTGACCCCCAGGTTGCCCCAGAGGGCGACCTGATCGAGCCAGCCGAGCGTGCGGGGCGGTGGGTCGGCGAGGGTCGGTCCCGGTTCGGCGGACACCGGATCGGCCGTGGTGGTCATGTTCGCTCCCTACGCCGGCATTACCCGGTCAGGTTCGGCGGTCGGCGAGTTGTTGCTCGCCCTCTCAGCCCGGCCTCCCGAGCTCCCGCGATGGATTTGTCTTACAGGACAGCCATTCCTTCGAGTCGGTGATGATGCTTCGGCGTGGAACCGCTTCGGTATGCGGCCGGACAGCCGGGCCAGTCGTCCGGCGTGCACGGCCGCCGCCATCGCGGCCGCCATCTGGGCCGGACGCTGCGCGCGCGTCACCGCCGAGGCGAGCAACACGGCCGCGCAACCCAGTTCCATCGCGAGCGCGGCGTCGGACGCGGTGCCGATACCGGCGTCGAGGATCACCGGCACCTGTGCCTCGGCGACGATCATTTCGATGTTGTGCGGATTGCGGATGCCGAGCCCGCTGCCGATCGGCGAGCCGAGCGGCATCACGGCCGCGCAGCCGACCTGCTGCAGGCGCCGAGCCAGGATCGGGTCGTCGTTCGTGTACGGCAGCACGATGAATCCCTGCGCGACAAGGGATTCGCGCCGCGTCGAGCAGCTCGACCGGATCCGGTAGCAACGTCCGCTCGTCGGCGACGACTTCGAGCTTCACCCAGTCCGTCTCGAGCGCCTCGCGGGCGAGTTGAGCGGTCAGGACGGCCTCGCGCGATGTGCGGCAGCCGGCCGTGTTGGGCAGGATCCGCACGCCGTGCCGGTCGAGCACGTCGACGATCGAACCGGCGGTGGTCGCGTCGACCCGCCGCATGGCGACGGTGCACATCGACGTGCCGGACGCCGCGATCGTCTCGTCGATGACCTGCATGCTCGGCGCGCCGCCGGTGCCCATGATCAGCCGTGAGGCCAACTCGGTGCCGGCGATGACGAACGGGTCGTCCACGATGATCAACCTCCCTGGACGGCGGTGAGAACCTCGACGGATTGCCCGTCCCGCAGCGAGAAACTCGGCCACGCGCTGCGCGGGACGACCTCGCCGTCGACCGCCGCCGCGCTGCCCCGGGTCGTGCCGACGACCTCGGCGAGCAGCTCGTCCAAGGTCGAAACCTGGGTTTCGCGGGCCGTGCCGTTGACGGTGAGCATCATGCGTGACTCCCCGCGAACCGGGTCGGTGAGAACGCCCGCACGACGTCGGGCACCACGCCGGTTTCGACGAGCGATGCGACCGCGTCGGCCGTCACCGGGGTCAGCAGGATCCCGTTGCGATAGTGCCCGCTCGCGACGATCAACCCGTCCAACTCGGACGGTCCGATGATCGGCGCGTTGTCGGGCGAGCCGGGGCGCACGCTCGTGCTGACCTCGACGAACTCGGCCTCGCTCAGCAACGGCAGCACCGACTGGGCATCGCGCAGTAATTCGTAGACGGCGCCGGCGCGGGGGAGCAGATCGAACCCGGCCTCTTCGCGAGGACGCCCCGATCACGATCTCGCCGTGGGCGCGCTGCGCTACGTAGACCGGCCGGCCCTTGACCGTCGCGCGCACGACGTGGTCGAGCTGCGCCTCGGCCCGCAGTCGCAGCGTCTGGCCCTTGACCGGCCGAACGCCCAGCTCGGACGGGACGCCCGGAACCTGGCTCGACCACGCACCGGCGGCCAGGACCGTCACCCCACCCGACAGCTCGCGCCCGTCGTCCAGGCGGACGCCCACAATTCGATCGCCGGTACGCACGAGCGATACGACGCGGTGCCGGACGACGGATGGCCCGACTGCGAGTAATGCCTTGTGCAGCAGGCGATTGTCGATCTGGTGATCATCGGCGGCGAACAGGCCACCCGGCAGGCCGGGTGCGATCAGCGGTTCGAGCCGGCGCAGCTCGCGGCTGGTCACCAGTTCGGCCCGCAGGCCGAGCGACAGCTGGAAGGCGTGCAGATCGCGCAGGGCGGCGAGGTCGGCGCTGTCCCAGGCGGCGACGATCGCTCCGGTCGTCCGGTAGCCGACGTCCATCGACGCTGCGGCCTCGAGTTCGGCCACGAACGCCGGATAGCGGCGGGCCGAATCGATGCCGAGACGCAGCAACGCATCCTCGCCGTAGGTCAGCTCGGTGACCGGCGCCAGCATGCCGGCCGCCGTGTGCGAGGCGCCGCTGCCCGGTGCCGGGTCGACGACGGTGACCGACAACCCGCGCTGGCGGCACCGCCAGGCGATGCCGAGACCGATGACGCCCGCGCCGACGATCACGACATCAGGCGAACTACCGAACTCGCTCATGTGCTCCCTCGCGCCGGCATTACCCGGATCAGGTTCGACGGTCGGCTCTCGCCCTCTCAGCCCGTGGTGGGCTCCCGTGCAGCACGAACATTACGCCCCGCGGGCCGATCGCGGCACTGGCTAGGCTCGCGGGGTGCCCGACCCCCGCGCCCGACTCGCCGATGCCCGCCTGTACCTCTGCACCGATTCCCGATCACGGCAGGGCGATCTCCCCGAGTTCCTGGACGCTGTTCTCGGTGCCGGCGTCGACATCGTCCAGCTGCGCGAGAAGGGCCTCGAGGCCGCGGACGAGCTGCGCCTGCTCGAGGTCTTCGCCACGGCTGCCGAGCGGCACGGCCGGCTGTTCGCCGTCAACGATCGGGCCGACATCGCCCGCGCAGCTGGCGCCCCGATCCTGCATCTGGGCCAGGACGACCTCCCCGTCGCGGTTGCGCGCGAGATCGTCGGCGCCGACGTGGTGATCGGACGATCGACCCACTCGCCCGACCAGGCCGACACAGCTGAGACCGAGGACGGCATCGACTACTTCTGCACCGGGCCGACGTGGACGACGCCGACCAAGCCGGGTCGCCCGGCAGCGGGGATCGAGCTGGTGAGCCGGACGGCCACGCGCGCCCCGGCCCGCCCCTGGTTCGCCATCGGTGGCATCGAATCCCTCGGACGGTTGGACGAGGTGATCGATGCCGGTGCGACCCGGGTCGTCATCGTCCGGGCGATCACCGAGGCGGACGACCCGGCCGCGGCGGCCGGCGCATTCGCCGCCCGGCTGCGCGCGATCTGAGCGATCCCGTTGCGTTTCAGGGCATCCGGCCCCGAAAACGCAGCAAGATCCACCACTCCGGCGCCCTACGGCAGATCGCGGATCCGCCAGAAGTGGCCGACCGGCCCGAGGCCGGCGCCGAGCGGGAACGAGTCGGCCACCGCGCCGGTGATGTAGCGCTTGGCGAAGGCGACGGCCGTCGGCACGTCCGATCCGCGGGCAAGCGCCGCGCAGGTTGCCGCGGCGAGGGTGTCGCCGGACCCGTGCGTGTGGTCGGTCGGGATGCGCGGCGCGGCCAGTTCGATCCGCGTCGTCCCGTCCGTCAGAAGGTCGACCGCCTCGTCGTCGACGAGGTGACCGCCCTTGACGATCACCCACTGCGGACCGAGGCCGAGCAGCGCCTCGGCGGCCGCGTCCGCGTCGCTCCGGCTGTGCACCTCGACGCCGGTGAGCAGCGTGATCTCGCCGAGATTCGGAGTGATCAACGTCGCGAGCGGGATGATCACGTCCCGCAGGGCTTCGATCGCGTCCGGACGCAGCAGCGGGTCGCCGTGCTGGGACGCGGCGACGGGGTCGACGACGAGCGGGCCGACATCCAGCCGCGCCAGCACCTCCGCGATCGCGTGCATGATCGCCGCCGAGGCCAGCATTCCGGTCTTCGTCGCGCCGGTGCCGATGTCCGTGACGACCGACTCGATCTGCTCGGCCACGGCGTGCGGCGGCAACTCGTAGAAGCCGCTGACGCCGAGCGAATTCTGGACGGTGACCGCGGTTATCGCCGACATGCCGTGCACGCGACAACCCAGGAACGTCTTCAGATCGGCCTGGATGCCGGCCCCCCCGCCCGAGTCGGAGCCGGCGATCGTCAGCGCGGTCGGGATGTCGCGGGGGGGCTGGGTCATCGCGTCAGTATCGCGGTCGCGGCGATCACGCCCCGCCGTCGCGGTCACGGGGTCAGGCCGGCCGGGTTGCTCTCGTCCAGGTACGTGCCGTGGCCGAGCGCGACCAGATCGCCGTCGAAGGTCAGGACCTCGCAGACCCGCCCCCCGCGCTGGTTGCGATAGTTGATCACGACGGTGTCCACCCCGACGTAGTGGTCGATGACCTCGAAGTGCAGGTCAGGAATTCGCCGTAATCCCTCGCCCCAGTACCGCCGCAGCTGGTCCTTGCCGCGGACGACGCCGTCCTCGAATCCGGGCACCTGGCGCGCGACGGGCGAGGTGAACGTGACGTCGTCCGCGTAGTGGGCGAGCATCGCTTCGAGGTCGTGTGCGTTCCAGTCCCGGGCCCACGTCTCGACGAACGCGGTCGCTTCGATCGAATCCATGCCGGCCATCGTCTCAAGATCGCCACGCCGCGGGACACCTAGGCTGACGTCATGGGCAGCGCACTCGTGATCCCGCGGCGGTTCAACGGTCCGCCCGATTCGGCGAACGGCGGGGTGAGCGCCGGCTTGGTGGCCGCGCGATTCGAGGCGGAGTCGGGCCACTCCGCCGTCCGGTCCGGCCGGATCGGCTCGGTCGTCGAGGTCACCTTGCGCCAGCCGCCGCCGCTCGAGCGGCCTTTGACGATCACGGACGGCGTTGCCCGCGACGGTGCGGCGATCGTCATGCAAGCCCGGTGGGTCGAGGCTGACGTGAACCCGGCCGACCCGGTCTCATTCGATCACGCGGCGAGCGCGGCGACGGCGTACGAAGGACGGTCCGACCATCCGTTCCCGACCTGTTTCGTGTGCGGCCCGCAGCGACCTGAGCGCGACGGTCTCGAAATCTTCCCCGGCCCGGTGGCCGGCGCCCCGGGACGGACGGCCGCTCCGTTCGTCCCGCGGCCCGAGCACGTTCTCGGGCTCGATGGCGGGGACGCGATCGGACCCGAAATCGTGTGGGCGGCGCTGGACTGCGCAGGGGGCTGGGCGATCGGCCTGCCGCAGCGGCCGGCCGTCCTCGGACGGATCGCGGCGACCGTGTTCGAGACGCCGGCGGTCGGCGAGCACTGCGTGGTGGTGGGGGAGTTGGACGGGCGCGAGGGCCGTAAGGCGTTCACCCGGACCAGCCTCTACGGCGCGGACGGTCGGGAACTCGGCCGGGCCGCCGCGACCTGGATCGAGATCGTCCGTCCGGCCTGACGCCGCCGTCAGACAGATCCGACGGTCGGCTTCGGGACGTAGCGAGCGCAGGCCCAGAGCATCGCGGGAACGATCGCGAGCGCGCTCAGGTCGATCAACTGGATCGGAAATCGCAGCGCGGCCAGGCCGATCACGGTCAGAAGCTGCCCGCCGATGATCACGAGGGCGGCCGACTTCGGAGTTGCGCATCGCACGATCCGCGCCGCGTAGCCGGCCGCGATGAGCGCGACCAGAATGCCGACGCCGGCGCCGATGACGAAGGCCATCAGAGCCCGCCCGAGCGAATCGAAACCCTCGTCGCCGGGGCGATCGCGGCCGGCGTAGTCGGCGATCGCGACGATGACTATGAGGCTCGTGAGTTCGACGCCGAGCAGCAGCGCCGCCGCGAGTGTGACCCGCGCCCAGCGCGCTCGGGTGAGGACGGCCCGCGCAGATATCAGCATGTCGTCAACGGTCGCAGTGGATCGTGCCGCGCGCCTGAGCACAACTACTCGACCGTCGCACAAGCCCGTGATCGAGAGCCGAGACGTCGTGATCAACAGGGGATAGGTGTCGCCAGGGCGACGTCTACTTCCTCTTGATCACGGGAAAGGTTGCGCTCGATCACGGGAAAGCGGACGGGTTGCGTTACGCTACGGGAGCGTGCTGTAATTATTCCGATACGATCACGTAGCGGAATCCGGGAGACACGACCGTGGACGAACAGACAATCCAAAGCCGGCGTTGGGGCATTCTCGGCGTGCTGGTGCTCTGCCTGCTGGTGGTGATCCTCGACAACACGATCCTCAACGTCGCGCTGAAGACGATCCAGCAGACGCTCGGCGCCTCGCAGAGCCAGATGCAGTGGGCGGTCGACAGCTACGCGCTCGTCTTCGCCGGGCTGTTGATCACCGCCGGTGTGCTCGGTGATCGCCTGGGCCGCAAGAAGGTGCTCATGTTCGGCATGGCGTCCTTCGGCCTGACGTCGGCGCTCTGCTCGTTCGCCGGCAGCTCGACTGCAGCTGATCCTGTTCCGCGCGCTCATGGGCATCGGCGCCGCCGCCGTCCAGCCGCAGACGCTGTCGATCATCCAGAACGTGTTCGAGCCGCGCGAGCGGGCCAAGGCGATCGGGATCTGGGCCGGCGCATCCGGCGTCGCGATCGCGCTCGGACCGATCACCGGCGGCCTGCTGCTGAAGTACTTCTGGTGGGGCTCGATCTTCCTGGTCAACGTCCCGATCGTCATCGTGGCTCTCGTCGCGATCTGGTTCCTCGTCCCCGACTCGAAGGACCCGAACCCCGGCCGTCTCGACCCGGCCGGTGTGCTGCTGTCGATCGTCGCGCTGGTCGTCCTGGTGTTCGGCGTGATCCAGGGCGGTGAGACGAACGACTGGTTCCGATGGGACACCCTCGGCGCGATCGTCGCCGGCGTTGTGATGCTGGCCGTCTTCGTGTGGCTGCAGAAGCGCAGCACGCATCCGACCGTCGACGTCACCCTGTTCAAGAATCGCCAGTTCGCGACGGGTTCGGTGGCCATCGCACTGACCTTCTTCGCGCTCATGGGCTCGACCTTCTACCTCGGTTACTTCATGCAGGCGGTGCGCGGTTACACCCCGTTGGCCGCCGGCGTGGCGCTGATCGCGGTGGCGGCGGCCGTCATGATCTGCGCGCCGCTGTCGGCCAAGCTGTCGACCCGCTTCGGTCCGAAACTCGTGACCGGCTCCGGCCTCACGATCTTCGGGCTGACGATGGCGTCCTACGTGCTGACGAAGCAGACGACCCCGCAGTGGGTCGTCGAGCTGCAGATGTTCGGCATGGGCGCCGGCATGGGTCTGACGATGACGCCGGCCACGAACGCGATCATGGGCGCCGTCCCGCGCGAGAAGGCCGGCGCGGGGTCGGCGGTCAACAACACCGTCCGCCAGGTCGCCGGCGCGCTGGGCGTGGCGATCCTCGGGTCCGTCCTGTCGGTCGCGTTCCGGGCCGACCTCGGATCGGGGACGCCGGCCCAGGTCGCGGCCAACCTCGACCGCCCGGCGGCCGTCGTGTCGCAGCTGCCGGCGAACGCGCGGGTATCGACCTACGTGCACGACGACTCGAGCCAGTCGATCGGGAATGCCCTGCAATTCGCGGCTGATTCCGTGCAGGCGCTGCAGACGCGTGGCCGGTCGCCGCAGGTCGCGTCGATCCCGGTCGCGCAGCAACAGGCCGCCGCGGCCGCCGACCGGGCCACGCTCAACACCTTCGTCGACGAGTCCAAGTCCGCGTTCGTGAAGGGCATGCACATCACTTCGGTCGCGGCGGGCGCCGCGGCGCTGCTCGGGGCGTTGTTGGCCTTCACGTTCCTGCCCGGTCGCAAGGAAGTCGAAGCGGGCCAGCGCCGGGCGGGCGTCCCGGCGGTCGGTGCCGAAGCGGCGATGGCGCACTGATGGAGGTACTGCAGCGCCGGCCCGGCCGACCCCGCAGCGAGGCGGCCGAGGCCGCGATCCTGGACGCCGCGATCGAGCAGCTCGCCGAGAAGGGCTACAGCGGCTTCAGCATCGAGGCCGTCGCCGCCCGGGCCGGCGTCGCCAAGACCACGATCTATCGCCGCTGGCCCGGCAAGGACGAGCTGGTGTTCGACGCGATCAGCCTCGTCAAGGGACCGATCCCCGAACTGCCCGAGGGGTCGGTGCGCGATCAGCTCGTCTACCTGATCGACCACGCGCGGCTGAGTTGGTTCGACGGGACCCACGGACGGATGATGCGGCGCTTCGCCGCCGACGGCACCGATCGTCCGGACATCTACGTGACGTTCCGGGATCGAGTGGTGTTGCCGCGCCAGGCCCTGACCCGATCGGTGATCGAGCGAGGGATCGCCGAGGGCGTGATCCGCGCCGGCGTCGAGATCGGCGCGATCCAGGACCTGTTGATCGCGCCGATCATCAGCGCCGTCATGACCCATCGCGACCCGCTGACCCGCGCCCAGGTCGAATTCATCGTCGACACGGTGCTGAGGGGTGTCTCGGCGTAGCCGAAGTCGATCGGGAAGAATGACGCCGTGCCCACACTGATCCTGCTCCGCCACGGTGCGAGCGACTGGAACGACAAGAACCTGTTCACCGGCTGGGTCGACGTCGACCTGAGCGCGGGCGGCGAACGGGAGGGCGCCCGCGCCGGGGAGCTGCTCGTCGAGCACGGGCTGCGGCCCGAGGTGCTGCACACGTCCGTGCTCCGGCGCTCGATCCGCACCAGCCAGCTGGCGCTCGAGGTGGTCGACCGGCTCTGGATCCCGGTGCGTCGGTCGTGGCGCCTCAACGAACGTCACTACGGGGCGCTGCAGGGTAAGGACAAGGCGGCCGTGCGCGCCGAGTTCGGCGACGAGCAGTTCATGCTCTGGCGCCGCTCGTACGACACGCCTCCGCCGCCCCTGGCGGACGACGACCAGTACAGCCAGGTCGACGACGCCCGCTATGCCGATCTGCTCGAGGCGGTGCCTCGAACCGAATGCCTCAAGGACGTCGGCCACCGGCTGCTGCCCTACTGGTACGACTCGATCGTCCCGGACCTGCGCTCGCGCGACACGGTCCTCGTCGTCGCGCACGGCAATTCGCTGCGTGCGTTGATCAAGCACCTGGACGGGGTGGGTGACGACGCGATCGTCAACCTGAACGTCCCGACCGGAATCCCGTTGCGCTACGAACTGGATGCCACGACCCTGATGCCGACCGGCCCGAGCCAGTACCTCGATCCGGAGGCCGCGGTCGCCGCCATCGAGGCCGTGGCCAACCAGGGCAAGAGCTAGAGCATCCCGCCGAACGCAACGGTCGATGTCGGGTCGGGGCGCTGCCCGGTGATGGCGAAGATCACCCGGCGGGCGACCGCGACGGCGTGGTCGGCGTATCGCTCGTAGTAGCGACCGAGCAGCGTCATGTCGATGGCGGCCTCGGTGCCGTGCGCCCAGTTCGGCGACAGCAACAGCGTGAACAGCTTGCGGTGCAGCGCGTCCATCGAGTCGTCCTCGGCCTCGATCGCCTGGGCCAGTTCGATGTCACGTCCGTCGATCACGTCGGTGACCTTGTTGACGAGTGACTGCGCGACGGCGCCCATCTGGTCGATCACATCCCGGATGTCGGCCGGAACGGCCAGTTCGGGGTAACGCAACCGCGCGACCTTGGCGATGTGCAGCGCGAGGTCGCCCATGCGCTCGAGGTCCTGCACGAGGTACATCGAGGTGATCAACACGCGCAGGTCGGTGGCCACCGGCTGCTGTTGGGCGATCATCTCGAAGCAGCGGCGTTCGGTCTCGTCGCGCAGTGCGTCGACGGCCGGGTCGGACGAGATCACGCTCTCAGCACCGGCCAGGTCGCCGTCGAGCAGGGCATTCGTCGCTCGCTCCATGGCAATGCCGACGAGTCGGGCCATCGTGACGAGAGTCTTGCCGACCTCGTCGAGTTCATCGTGGTAGATGTCGCGCATTCCAGCCCACCTTCGTGATCGCTTCGACGAATCCTAGTAGTCACGTGACTGATTCACTTTCGATTCGGTGAACAGCTCGGATACGAAAGGTGAATAGCGCGCAGCCGGTTCGCGGTGGGCGAGCGATCGGAGCGTCGCGACCGTGGATCACCGTACGATTTGGGCTGTGCTCGTACTCGTCGTGGTGGTGGTGGCCGTGCTCGCCGCGGCGACCGGTACCGGTGTCGGCTACGCGCTGGCGCGCCGGAAGTCGCCCGCAGTCGCGCCCGAGCCCCCGCGAACGTTCACCGGCACGGATTACGACCCGCAGCAGGTGCCCGCCCTGGTGCTCGAGGTGCTGACCCACGGCGTAGCCGTCGTCGACCGTGACGAGCGGATCATCGCCGTCAATCCGGCGGCTCGGTCGATGGGCGTGCTGATCGGCGACCGGTTGGCCGTCCCGGCGCTCGTGAAGCTGACCCGCACCGCGACCGACACCCAGCGCCCGGCCCACCTCGAGATCGACCTGCCCCTCGACCGGTTGGGCCGCGAGCCGGTGGCGCTGTCGGTCGCCGCGATCCCGTTGCCCGAGAGCGCCGACGGGCACCGTATCGCCGCGGTCGCTCTGCTGCTCGAGGACGTCAGCGAGTACCGGCGGCTGGAGGCGGTCCGTCGCGACTTCGTGGCCAACGTGTCGCACGAGCTGAAGACCCCGGTCGGCGCGCTGACCCTGCTCGCCGAGGCCGTCACCGAGGCGGCCGACGATCCCGACGCCGTCCAACGCTTCGCCGGCCGCATGCAGCACGAGGGCGCGCGGCTGGGCAGGCTCGTCCGCGAGCTGATCGAGTTGTCGCGGCTGCAGGGCGCCGAGCCGCTGCCCGGCGACGAGCCCGTCCCGATCCTGCGCGTGCTGGACGAGGCGGCCGACCGCACCCGCCTGCTCGCCGAACAGGCCGGCATCACCGTCCGGGTCAGCTGCCCCGAGGACCTCGCCGTTCGCGGCAACGAGACCCAGCTGACGATGGCGATCGCGAACCTCATCGACAACGCGATCGCCTACAGCCCGGCCGGCACCCGCATCGCCGTGAGCGGCCGCGCGACGGTCGACGACGACGGACGGCGCTGCGCCGACATCGCCGTGAGCGACCAGGGCATCGGCATCGCCGAGACCGACATCCACCGGGTGTTCGAGCGGTTCTACCGGGTCGATCCAGCTCGTTCGCGGGCGACCGGCGGCACCGGCCTGGGGCTGGCGATCGTCAAACACGTCGCGACCAATCACGGTGGGCGGGTGAGCGTCTGGAGCGCCGAAGGGGCCGGATCGACGTTCACTATCCGGCTACCTCGCGTTCATCAGGTTGCGGAATCGTCCACGCCGGGTCGGGACGCGCCATTCCCTCGTCCGCGCCGGAACGTCCGGCCGCCGCCGTCCTGCCTTCGAAAGGAACCGTGTGACTCGGGTACTGGTGGTCGAGGACGAGGAGTCGTTCTCTGATGCGCTGTCCTACATGCTGCGTCGCGAGGGCTATGACGTCGCGGTCGCGGGGACGGGCACCGAGGGGCTGGCCATGTTCGACCGCAGTCGGCGCCGACCTCGTGCTGCTCGACCTGATGCTGCCGGGCCTGTCCGGAACCGAGGTCTGCCGCGCGCTGCGGCAGCGCTCGAGCGTCCCGATCATCATCCTGACCGCCCGCGACAGCGAGGTCGACAAGGTCGTCGGGCTCGAGCTCGGCGCCGACGACTACGTGACCAAGCCGTTCTCGTCCCGCGAGCTGGTGGCCCGGGTGCGCGCGGTCATGCGCCGCGGGGCGAGCCCGAGGAGTTGATCTCCTCGGCGCTCGAGGCCGGACCGGTCCGCATGGACGTCGAGCGGCACGTCGTCGCCGTCGACGGAACGCAGATCTCGCTTGCCGCTGAAGGAGTTCGACCTGCTCGAGCTGCTGCTGCGCAACTCCGGGCGCGTGCTCACCCGCGGCCAGCTGATCGACCGGGTCTGGGGCGCGGACTACGTCGGCGACACCAAGACGCTCGACGTCCACATCAAGCGGCTGCGCGCGAAGATCGAGCCCGACCCGGCCAACCCGAAGTACCTCGTCACCGTGCGGGGGCTCGGCTACAAGTTCGAGGCCTGAGCGAGTCGTATCAGCGGTTGCGGGCGGCCACCGTCGCCGGATGCTCGGCGACCAGCCCGGCGGCCAGGCGCGCCTCGCAGATGCGGGCCAGTTCGTCGTAGGCCAGCTCGCCGATCAGCGCGGTGAGCTCGGGCCGGTAGGACAGGTACAGCGCCTCGTTGCCGACGTGCGCCTCGGGCGACGACGTGCAGTACCAGTGCAGGTCGTGCCCGCCCTCGCCCCAGCCCGCGGCGGTCGAACTCGGCGACCGTCGACACCAGGACCCGGGTCGCGTCGGGGCGGTCGACCCACTCCTGCGCCCGGCGCACCGGCAGCTGCCAGCACACCTCGGGCTTGGTCTCGAGCGGATGCAGGCCGGTGCGCAGCGCCAGCGCGTGCAGCGCGCAGCCCTTCGCCGCCGGCGAATCCCGGCCGGTTGAGGAAGATGCAGGCCCCGTCGACCGTGCGGGTGCGGCGCCGGTCCTCGTCGTCGCCGACCGAGTCCTTCTCGACGACGTTGAGCTTGCCCTTCTTGGTGGCCAGGTCGTGGTACTGCCAGGTCTCGGCGGTCAGCTCGCCGGCGAAGGCTCGCACGCGCCTGCTCGTCGTCCTTGTCGGAGAAGAACGCGCCGTGGCTGCAGCAGCCGTCGTCCGCCCGTCCCTCGATGACGCCCTGGCAGCCGCGGCCGAAGATGCAGGTCCAGCGCGAGCACAGCCAGGTCAGGTCGGCGCGGATCACGTGTGCGGCGTCGGCCGGGTCGGGGAACTCGATCCATTCGCGGGCGAAGTCGAGCGGAACCTCGGCGGCGACGATCGGCAGGGAGCGACTCACCGTTACGCAGCGCTACGAGATCGCGGCGGTCGGCTAAGGTTGCGGCATGCGGCTCGGAGTGCTGGACGTCGGCTCGAACACCGTCCACCTGCTCGTCGTCGACGCGCATCGCGGGGCCGAGCCGACCCCGCAGCTGTCCCGCAAGAGCATGCTGCGGTTGGCCGAACACATCGACAAGCGCGGGGATCTCGCGCTCGAAGGCGCCGATGCGCTGGTCGGTGCCGCGCTCGGCGCGCGTCGTCAGGCCCGCGAGCTCGGCTGCGACGAGATCCTCGCCTTCGCGACCTCCGCGGTGCGCGACGCCGGCAACTCCGCCGAGGTGCTCGACCGGGTTCGTGAGGAGTCCGGAGTCGAGCTCACCGTGCTGTCCGGTGAGGAGGAGGCCGGCCTGACCTTCCTGGCCGTGCGCCGCTGGTTCGGCTGGAGTTCGGGCAGGCTCGTCTGCCTCGACATCGGCGGCGGGTCGCTCGAACTCGCCGCCGGCGCCGACGAGGTGCCCGACGTGGCGCTGTCCGTCCCGCTCGGCGCGGCCCGGTTGACGCGCGATTGGCTCGACGGCGAACGGCCGTCCAAGTCGCGGATCGCGGCGCTGCGCGAGTACGCGGCCGCCGAGCTGGCCGCGCCGGCCAAGGCGCTGCTCGCGGGCGGCGACCCGGATCGGGTGGTCGCCACGAGCAAGACGTTCCGGACGCTGGCCCGGCTGGCCGGCGCCGCGCCGTCGTCGGCCGGCCCGCGCGCTCGCCGAGTGCTGACGCGGACCGGTCTCAAGCAGGTGACCAGCTTCATCTCGCGGATCACGCCCGGTGAGCTCGCCGAACTCGACGGCGTCAGTGCCGGTCGCGCCCACCAGACGCTGGCCGGCGCGGTCGTCGCGGCGACGGCGATGGATGCCCTCGACGTCGACGAGTTCCAGCTCTGCCCGTGGGCGTTGCGCGAAGGCGTGATCCTGCGCCGGCTCGATCAGCTCGTCGGTCAGTCGCCTCGAATCGTGAGCGAGCGTCAGCGAGCGGAGCGCGGTCGGCCATGAGCGCCGTCCGTCCGTCGTTGTCGCGGGTCGGGTTGTCGACCGCCTCGGTGTACCCGGACGACACCGCCGCCGCGTTCGAGGCGGCCGCGCGCCTGGGCTACGACGGGGTCGAGGTGATGGTCTGGACCGACCCGGTCAGCCAGGACCCGGCCGCGCTGCGCAAGCTCTCCGACCACTACAGCGTCCCGATCCTGGCCGTCCACGCTCCGTGCTTGATCATCACCCAGCGGGTGTGGAGCACCGACCCGTGGGAGAAGCTCGTTCGCGCCCAGTCGGCCGCTGAGTTCCTCGGCGCCGAGACCGTGGTCGTGCACCCGCCGTTTCGCTGGCAGCGCGACTACTCGCGCCGATTCCACCGCGGCATCGAGTCGATGGCGCAGGAGACCGCGGTGCACTTCGCCGTCGAGAACATGTTCCCGCTGCGGATCCGGGGTCGAGAGGTGTCGACCTACCAACCGAGCTGGGACGTCGCGGCCGAGGCCGAGCCGTATCGCGACTACACCCTCGACCTGTCGCACACCTCCGTCTCGCACTCGGACGCGCTGGCGATGCTCGACCTCATCGGTAACCGGCTGGCCCACCTGCACGTCGCCGACGGCACCGGCATCAACAAGGACGAGCACCTCGTGCCCGGACGGGGGACGCAACCGGTCGCCGAGGTGCTCGAGCGCGTCGCGTCGCGCGGCTTCGCCGGTCACGTGATCGTCGAGGTGAACACCCGTCGGGCGCTCGACCGCGAGGCGCGCGAAGCCGACCTCGCCGAAGCGTTGGCGTTCTGCCGCCTGCATCTGGTCGCCCCGGTCGCGGCGGTCCCGTCCGCCTCAGCTGGGACTCCTGGCGTGACGGGCAACCGTCGCCGTCGTCCGCCGAAGGCCGACTAGCCTCAAGCGCATGCTTCGGTCCGCGATCTTGGCCGCCTCGCGCAACCACACACTCGAGCGGGCGGTGTCGAACGCACCCGTGTCCCGCGACGTCGTCCGCCGGTTCGTCGGCGGCCCGGACACCTCGAGTGCCGTCGGTGCGGCGTCGGCGCTCGTCGAGAACGGCCTACTCGTCAGCCTCGACCACCTAGGCGAGGACACCGCCGACACGGCCCAGGCCGAGGTGGTCGTCCAGGCCTATCTGAGCCTGCTGGCCGCGCTCGACCAGGCCGGGTTGGCCGAGCGGGTCGGCCCGCTGACCGTTCGCGCCGAGGTGAGCGTCAAGCTCAGCGCGATCGGTCAGGCGCTGCCCGGCGACGGCGAACGCATCGCGCTGGACGGCGCTCGCCGGATCTGCGCCGCCGCGCGCGACGTCAACGCCTCGGTGACACTCGACATGGAAGACCACACGACCACCGACAGCACGCTGGCCGTCCTCACCGAACTGCGCGCCGACTTCGGCGATGTCGCCGCCGTCCTGCAGGCCTACCTCAAGCGCACCGAGGGCGACTGCCGTGACCTGGCCACGACCGGCAGCCGCGTCCGACTCTGCAAGGGTGCCTACGACGAACCCGCCTCGGTCGCCTATCGCAGCAAGGACGAGGTCGACCGGTCGTACGTCCGCTGCCTGAACGTCCTCTTCGCGGGCGCCGGCTACCCGATGTGGGCGACCCACGATCCGCGCCTGATCGCGATCGCCGTGGCGCGAGCGGCGTTCTACGGCAAAGCGGCCGACGAGTACGAGTTCCAGATGCTGTACGGCATCCGTCCGAACGAGCAGCGGCGACTCGTCGACGCCGGCCATCACGTCCGCGTGTACCTGCCCTACGGGCAGGAGTGGTACGGCTATCTCGTTCGACGCCTGGCCGAACGACCTGCGAACCTGTCCTTCTTCCTGCGTTCTCTCGCGACGAAAGGCTGACATGGACGGGCTGGCGATCCTCGGCGGCGGCAAGATCGGCGAAGCCCTGCTGTCCGGGCTGCTGCGCGGCGAGCGGACGACCGACGACATCGTCGTGAGCGAGAAGGGCGCCGACCGCGCCGCCTATCTGACCGCGACCCACGGCGTGAAGACCGTCGAGGTGGCCGAGGCGTTGCGCGTGGCGAGCACGGTGATCATTGCGGTGAAACCGCAGGACATCGATGCGCTCCTGGCCGAGATGCGGCCGGTCGCGTCGGCGCGCCACGTGGTCGTGTCGGTGGCGGCCGGGGTCACCACGGCCCGGATCGAGGCCGCCCTCGACGGGGACGTCCCGGTGGTGCGGTGCATGCCCAATACGCCGGCGCTCGTCGACGAGGCCATGACCGCGATCAGCGCGGGCGCCCATGCCGCCGACGAGCATCTCGCGATCGCCGAGTCGCTGCTGGCGACGGTTGGCAAGGTCGTCCGGGTGCCCGAGTCGCAGCTCGACGCCGTGACCGCGCTGTCCGGCTCGGGACCGGCCTACTTCTTCTTCCTGGTCGAGGCGATGATCGACGCCGGGATCCTGCTCGGGTTGCCGCGCGCGCTGGCCGCCGACCTCATCGTCCAGACCGCGATCGGCTCCGCGGTAATGCTGCGCGACAGTGGGGAGCACCCCGTCCAGCTGCGCGAAGCGGTGACGAGCCCGGGTGGGACGACGATCGCGGCGATCCGCGAACTCGAGGTTCACGGGGTTCGAGCGGCCATGCTGGCGGCGATCGAGGCGGCCTGCCGGCGCAGCGAAGCCCTCGGCCGAGGGTCGGCTTGATCACGGCGATCTCGTACATTTGACGTGTAACGGGTAATTCGTACCGCCGGAGTGGGGCGCTGGACGGGATATTCGCCCGTTCCGGCAATATCGGTGGAGCCCATCTATCGCATCAGCCCCACCTGTCCCGCTACTCTGCTTCCAGCACGTGCGTGTCCCGTCCGCCGGTGGGGAAGCCTGCGAACACTGATGCGTGCCGAAAGTTCGGTGACCCATGAGCACGATCGGTGAGGGCAACTCGCGTACCCCTGCCTCGGATCCGCCCCGTCCCGACACGTTGGCGGAGGTGCATTTCCTGACTGTGGCCGAGGTGGCCGCGGTCATGCGTGTATCGAAGATGACGGTCTATCGCATGGTGCACGGCGGTGAGCTGCCGGCCGTCCGCGTCGGTCGCTCCTTCCGCGTTCCGGAGAAGGCCGTTCACGACTACCTGCGCGCCGCCTTCATCGAGGCCGGCTGACCGTTGCGCCGGCCCGCTCGCGCGGGTCTCGACAGGGTTGACCGGTCGGGGCTCGACCGGACGCGGGTAGGCTGTCGGCCGGTACTCGCGCGCCACGACGGCGCGCCCGACGATGTGACGCACAAGCCGGCCCGCCCGGCGGGCCACAGTGAGGGTTTCTCTTATGGGTTCAGTGATCAAGAAGCGGCGCAAGCGGATGGCTAAGAAGAAGCACCGCAAGCTGCTCAAGCGCACCCGGGTGCAGCGCCGCAACAAGAAATAGCGCGTTCTGATCGCCTGAGCCGCAAGCGCCGGCGCTGGGTTTCGATCCGGCGCAATCGTTGCATTGCTGGTCGCCGCGTGCCCGGCCAGGAGTCTTCGCTTGGCGTGGATCTTGTTGCGTTTGCGGGGTTCGGACACTCGATTCGCAACTTGATCCACGACCGGTTTGTGTCACGTCCGGTCGCCGTAGGATGGGGCTGGCGGCGGGAGGTAAAGCATGGCGCAGGTGGTGTTGATCACCGGGGTCAGCCGCTACCTCGGCGCCCGGCTGGCCGGCATCCTGGCCGCCGATCCGTCCGTCGAGCGGGTCATCGGTATCGACACGGCGCCCCCCGGGCCGGCCGACGTGGTGCGGATGGGGCGCACGGAATTCGTCCGCGCCGACATCCGGAACCCCCTGATCGCGAAAGTGATCGCTCAAGCCAAGGTCGACACCATCGTCCACACCTCGGTGACGGCGACCCCGCGCGGCGCCGGCGGACGTACGCCGATGAAAGAGCTGAACGTCATCGGGACGATGCAGCTGCTCGCCGCCGGCCAGAAGTCCGACACGGTCCGGCGGCTGGTCGTGAAGTCGAGCTCGTCGGTCTACGGCTCGAGCCCCCGCGACCCGGCCGTCTTCTCGGAGCGGACGGCCGCCAAAGCCGTGCCGCGATCCGGCTACGCCAAGGACACCGTCGAGGTCGAGGGCTACGTGCGAGGGTTCAGCCGCCGCCGGCCGGACGTCGGCGTGACGGTCCTGCGGTTCGTGAACTTCATCGGCCCGACGATCGACACCCCGATCACGCGCTACCTGGCCCTGCCCGTGGTGCCGACCTCGCTCGGCTTCGACCCGCGCCTGCAGTTCATCCACGAGGACGACGCGATGGACGTCCTGCGACTGGCGACGCTCACCGATCGTCCCGGCACGTTCAATGTCGCCGGTGACGGGGTGATGCTGCTGTCGCAGGCCCTGCGGCGCGCCGGTCGGGTCGCCATTCCGATCCCGATGCCGGCCGTCGAGCTGGTCGGCAACCTCGTCCGGCGCAGCGGTGCGGTCGACTTCTCGCCCGAGCAGATGGAGTTCTTGAGCTTCGGGCGGGTCGTCGACACGACCGCCCTGCACGAGCACTTCGGGTTCGTCCCGGCGTATTCGACGTCGGCCGCCTTCGACGATTTCCTGCGCGGCCGACCGGTCGAGCCGGTCGTGTCGCGCGAGCGGATCGCGCGCGGCGAGGCACTGCTCGAAGCGGTGCTGCCCGGACGACTGAGGGCGGCGGTACGCAATGCCTGACGAGGCCCGGGTGATCCCGCTGCATCCCCGCAAGACACCCTCGGCGGACGCCGCCGACCAGGCGCCCGTCGGACCGACGCCGACCCCGGCCGGGTGGGAACAGGCCCTGGCGGCCGGACTCGCGTTCCTGCGCAGGCGCGTCACCGGCGACTACGAAGTGGACGAGTTCGGCTTCGACCCCGACCTCACCGAGAACGTCGCCGTCCCGGCGCTGCGGCCGCTGTACCGCACGTGGTTCCGCACCGAGGTCAGCGGCATCGACAACGTGCCGTCCGAGACGGGCGCGCTGCTGGTCGCCAACCACGCCGGCGGGCTGTGGGCGTTGGACGCGACGATGGTGTCGGTCGCCGTGCACGACGAGCACCCGGCCAAGCGGTTCCTGCGGCTGCTCGGCGCCGACCTGCGTCTTCACGACGCCCGGCCTGGGCTCGCTCGCCCGCAAGACCGGCAGCGACGCTGGCCTGCAACCCCGACGCCGAACGGCTGCTGGGCAACGGCGAACTCGTCGGGGTCTTCCCCGAGGGCTTCAAGGGCATCGGCAAGCCGTTCAAGCGAGCGGTACAAGCTGCAGCGGTTCGGCCGGGGCGGCTTCGTGAGCGCGGCGCTGCGCGCGGGCGTGCCGATCATCCCGGTGTCGGTCGTCGGCTCGGAGGAGATCCATCCCGTGCTCGGCAACGCCAAGACGCTGGCCCGGATGTTGAACCTGCCGTACTTCCCGCTGACGCCGACGTTCCCGTGGCTCGGCCCGCTCGGGCTCATCCCGCTGCCGAGCAAGTGGTTCATCGAGTTCGGCGAGCCGATCGACACGTCCGGCTACGGACCGGACGCGGCCGACGATCCGATGCTGGTGTTCGAACTGACCGACCGGGTGCGCGAGACGATCCAGACCACGCTCTACCGGCTGCTGCGCCAGCGCACGTCCGTCTGGCACTGACCGTTCAGCGGCTTGAACAGGCCGCCGCGACGGTGCCGGGTCGTGTGCAGCAGGGCGCGCGCCGCGGCGGCCCGGCGTTCCTGATCGCGGCCGATCGCGACGCCGACCACGACGGCGCCGGCGACGGTGCCCAGGCCCAGAGCGGTCGAGCCGCCGATCTTGGCGGCCTTGCGGCCGGTCCGGAAGTCCCGGATCTCCCAGCCCCGCGAGCGGGCTTCGGCCTTCAGCGCCGAGTCGGGATTGACCGCGACCGCCCGCCCGACCAGTGACAGCATCGGCAGGTCGTTGATGGAATCGGAGTAGGCCGTGCAGCGGGCCAGGTCGAGTCCCTCGCGTTCGGCCAGAGCCCGGACGGCCGCCGCCTTGGCCTCGCCGTGCAGCACGGTGCCGACGAGCCGTCCGGTGTAGACGCCGTCGGCCGACTCGGCGACCGTGCCGAGGGCGCCGGTGAGCTTGAGGCGGCGGGCGATGATCGTGGCCAGCTCGACCGGTGTCGCGGTGACCAGCCACACGCGCTGCCCCGCGTCGAGGTGCAGCTGGCGCCAGCGCGTGGGTGCCCGACCAGATCTTGTCGGCCATCTCCTCGTCGTAGATCTCCTCGCCCAGCGCGACGATCTCGTCGACCTTCTTACCGGCGACGAAGGCGAGCGCGCCGTCGCGGGCCGAGTGCATGTCGTCGGCCTTCTCGCCGCGCGCCCGCAGCCGGGCCTGCCGGGCGGCGAAGCTCGACCAGATCCGTCCAGGAGAAGAACTTGCGGGCGGCCAGCCCCTTGGCGAAGTGGAAGATCGACGCGCCGACCATCATCGTGTTGTCGACGTCGAAGAACGCCGCCGCGGTCAGATCGGGCGGAACGGTCAGGGCCGCCTCGAGTTCCGGAGCCGCCGCGCTCGCGGCGATGTCGTCGGGCATGGGCACCTCCCGAAAATCGGTGAGCGCCCACCCTACCGAGTCCGGGCTGAGGGCTGGATCGGCGACGACCCGAGGTGGTTGAAGAGGTCCGGATGGTGGAAGGGTGGGCCGCGTGGAGGCAGCCGCGTCGTGGTCGATCGGCTCGACACCGTGCCGCTCGACCGGCTCGCGATCGTCGACGGCGCCGCGCCGGGTCTCGTACGGCGAACTGACCGGACTGATTGCCGCGACCGCCGCGGGGCGCGGTGCCGCCGGTCTCGCGAGCGGCGCCCGGGTCGCGCTGCAGTTGCGCGACCGGCCTGGACTTCGCGGTCTGCTATCTGGCGGTCGCCCGGGCCGGTTTCGTCTGCGTCCCGGTGAATCCGGCGTACACCGAGTCCGAGATCCGGTACGTGCTGGCCGACTCCGGGGCCACTCTGATGATCAGCGACAGCCCGGCCATCGACGGCATTGCCTGCCGTCGCGCCCGCGGAACTGCTCGGCGGCCGAGCCGGCCGGCGCCGGCACCGCCCGGCGCTGACGACGTGGCGGTGCTGCTCTACACCAGCGGGACGAGCGGCCGGCCGAAGGGCGCGATGCTCTCGACCGGGCGCTGCTCGCCAACCTCGACCAGCTCGGCCGCGCTCGAGCCGCCGCCGCTCACCGACGCCGGACGTGGTGTTCCTGCCGATGCCGCTGTTCCACATCTTCGGCCTGAACGCCGGGCTGGCTGCGCCGCTGACGCCGGGGCGACCGTCGTGCTCACCGACCGGTTCGACGCCGGGTCGACGCTCGAGCTCATGGCGACGAGCAGGTGACCGCCGTCCTCGGCGCGCCCGGCATGTTCGCGGCGTGGGCCGCGCATCCCGGGTTCGGCCGGCGCTTCGCGGGCGTCCGCTGCGCGTGGTCCGGCTCGGCGCCGCTGCCGCCGCTCGGTCGTCCGGCGGTACGCCGCAGGCGGGCATCAGCCTGTACGAGGGGTACGGGCTGACCGAGGCCGCGCCGGTCGTCACCTCGAACTGGTCGGCGCCGCGAGCCGGCCCGAAGCCCGGTTCGGTCGGGCGGCCGCTGCCGGGCGTCGAGGTCCGGTCTGCGCGACGCCGACGGCGACGAGGTCGAGGACGACGACCCGGGCGAGCTGTTCGTGCGCGGGCCGAACCTGTTCTCCGGCTACTGGCCGGACGGCGCCGGCGGCCCGGACGCCGACGGCTGGTTCGCCACCGGCGACCTGGCTACGCCGACGACGACGGTGACCTGCACCTGGTCGGCCGGACCACGGACCTGGTGCTGGTCAACGGCTTCAACGTCTACCCGGCCGAGGTCGAGCGGTGTCCGCGCGCGCTCGACGGCGTCGGCGAGGCCGCGGTGCTCGGGGTGCCGGACGCGACAGCGGCGAGGCGTTGCGGGCCTACGTCGTGCCGCGCCGGGCGCCGCCCTCGACCCGGAGGCGCTGCTGATCGGCGCCGCCCGGTCGCTGGCCCGGTTCAAGCTGCCCGGCAGTCGATATCGTCGACGAGCTGCCGCACACCGTCACCGGCAAGGTGATGAAGTGGCAGCTGCTCGATGCCGTCCGAGTGATCACCGGGTCACCCTGGTCACCCGGGTCGGCTGCCACCTGTGCGAGGAGGCCAGTCGCGGCAGCTCGTGCGCTCGCGGCCGAACTCGGCTTCGGCTGTGACCAGGTGGACGTCGACGCCGACCGGCGCTGGCCAAGAGCTACGGCGACCGCGTGCCGGTGATCCTGATCGACGGTCGCGAGCACGGCTACTGGCGGCTGACGAACCGGCTCGGTTCCGGACGGCTCTCGAGCGCTGAGTGCGGCATTAGCACACGGCTCGACGATTTGGGAAACCATTCACAAGCGGCGTAGCGTCGCTGCGTTCCAGGCCTCTACCACACCGGTTCGGGCGCTTCTCAGGCGCCTGGTCGAAGCCGGTAATCCCGAGGAGCCGATGTCCGTCCGACGTGCGCCCGTCCGGTGGCGAGCGGCGACGCCCGCGCCCGATCGGTCGAACGGTGCGGAACCGGTACGTTCCCGAGGCCACCGTCGCCCGGCTGGCGATCTACCTGCGGGTGCTCGGCTCGATCGGCGAACGGGCACGGCAACGGTGTCCTCCGAGGAGCTCGCGACTCGCCGCCGGCGTCAACTCGGCCAAGCTGCGCAAGGACCTGTCCTACCTCGGCTCCTACGGGATCCGCGGGGTCGGCTACGACGTCACGGTCCTGACCGGCCAGATCGCCCGCGCGCTCGGCCTGACCGGCACCGGTCCGTCGCGCTGATCGGCGTCGGCAACCTCGGGCCAGGCGCTGGCCGGCTACGCCGGCTTCGCCACGCCGCGGCTTCCGGATCGCCGCGCTGCTGGACGCCGACCCCGACCGCATCGGCACGCGCATCCGCGGCCTGACCGTGCAGCGACATCGTCGATCTGAGGCGGTCGTGGTCAGCGAGAAGCATCTCGATCGCCGTGCTGGCGATCCCGGCCGCGGCGGCCAGGACGTCTGCGACCAGCTGGTCGCCGCCGGCGTCACCGCGATCCTGAACTTCGCGCCGACCGTGCTGTCCGTGCCCGCACACGTGGACGTCCGCAAGGTCGACCTGGCCGCCGAGCTGCAGATCCTGTCGTTCCACGAGAAGCGCAAGGCCGGCCGGTCGGCCCACCGCGCGATGCCGCGGTCGCCCGGCGAGGTGGCCGACATGACGCCTGCTCGTGTCGGCCTGTCGCCACCGCTCGGCGCCGGTGTCGGTCCTCGAGCGGCTCGCGCGTCCCCGCGTCCGAGCTCGACCAAGCTGCTCGACGAGCTGTAGCCTGGCGAGTCGATCAGCGAGGTCATGCGTGCTGTCGACCTGCAACCGGATCGAGATCTACGCCGACGTGGCCCGGTTCCACCCGGCGGTGGCCGAGATCACCGGCGCTGCTCGCGCCGCTCGCGGCCTGCCGGCGTCGGCGCTCGGCGAGCACCTCTACGTGCACTTCGCCGAGGCGGCCGCCGAGCACCTGTTCTCCGTCGCCTCCGGGCCTCGACTCGATGGTGGTCGGCGAGTCGCAGATCCTGGGTCAGCTCCGCTCGGCGTACGCGCTCGGCACCGACGCGGGTTCGGTCGGGCGCGTGCTGCACGAACTCGCCCAGACCGCGCTGCGGGTCGGCAAGCGCGTCCACGCCGACACCGGCATCGACCGGGCCGGCGCGTCGATCGTCTCGGTCGCGCTCGACCGCGCCGCCGGATCGGCTGCTCGGCGGGTCTGGACGGCCGGCGGGTTCTTGATCGTCGGCGCCGGTTCGATGGGCGCTCTGGCCGGCCGCGACCTCGCTCCGGCGCGGCGTCGCCGACACTCGTCGTCACCAACCGGTCCCGTCGAACGTGCCGAGCGGCTGGCCGCCTCGGTCGGTGGGCGGGCGCCGTCATCGATCGACCGACGCGCTGCCGGCCGAGATCGCGGCCGCGGACATCCTGATCAGCTGCACCGGCGCGACCGGCGCTCGTCCTCGAGCGCGACGACATCGTCGCCCGCGCGTCGCGGACGGCCGCTGGTGGTGCTCGACCTGGCCCTGCCGCGCGACGTCGACCCGGCGCGTCGCGGTCCTCGCCGACGTGCGCTACGTCGACCTGGACGTCCTGCGCGACGCGGGCGCGATGGTCAGCGACAGCGACGTCGACGCCGCCACCGCGATCGTCACCGACCGAGCTGGCCGCGCTACCTCGACGAGCAGCAGCAGCTGGCCGTCGCGCCGACCGTGACCGCGTCTGCGGGCCCGGGCCGCCGCAGGTCATCGACGCCGAGCTGCGCCGCCTGGACGGACGGCTGCCCGACCTCGACGCCGGCGACCGGGCCGCGAGGTCGCCGCCGCCGTCCGCCGGGCGGTGGAGAAGGTGCTGCACGCGCCGACCGTCCGGGTCAAGGAACTCGCCGCGACCCCGGACGGCGATCGTTACGCCGCCGCCCTGCGGGAGCTGTTCGACCTCGACCCGGCCAGCCCCGAGACCGTCGCGTCGCCATCCGCGCCGACCGTCGCCACGGATCCGGCCGCCGCGCTCGCGACACGGGGTCATGACCGCACCCCGCCGTGCGGGCTCTGCGGGCCGGCACCCGCGCCAGCCCGTTGGCCCGCGCGCAGACCGCCGCCGTCATCGCGGACCAGTGCGGCGGCCGGTGCGACTCGGCGTGCTGGACGTGGAGACCGTGCCGATCAGCACCGAGGGCGACCGGTCAGCGGCGGCGCTGAGCCAGATCGGCGGCACCGGCGTCTTCGTCTCGGCGCTGCGCGACGCCCTGGTCGACGGCGAGATCGATGTCGCCGTCCACTCCTACAAGGACCTGCCGACGGCGCCGGACGAACGGGTCGCGCTCGCCGCGGTACCGGTTCGCGAGGACGCCCGCGACGCGCTCGTGGCCCGCGACGGCCTGACCCTGGCGAGCTGCCCGACGGGCCCGGGTCGGCACCGGCTCGCCGCGACGGGCGGCCCAGCTGCACGCGCTGGGCCTGGGCCTGGAGGTCGTGCCGATCCGCGGCAACGTCGACACCCGGCTGGCCATGGTCGCCGACGGTGACGTCGACGCGGTCGTCCTCGCCTACGCCGGGCTGCGCGCGGCTCGGCCGCGCCCACGAGATGACCGAGGTCGCTCGACCCGCTGCAGATGCTGCCCGCGCCCGCCCAGGGCGCGCTGGCCGTCGAGTGCCGGGCCGACGACGACGGCACCATCGCCCTGCTGGCCGCGCTCGACGACGCCGGACACCCGGGCCGCCGTCGACGGCCGAGCGCGCCGTGCTGCCGGCGCTCGAAGCGGGCTGCAGCTCGCCGGTCGGGGCGCTGGGCCGAGATAGCCGATGGGGACGACGGGCCGGAGATCTACCTCCGGGCCTCGGTCACGGCACCGGACGGCAGCGACGCCGTCCGGCTCTCGAGCACCGGATCGATCACAGATGCCGAGGCGATCGGGCGGCGGCTCGCCGCCGACCTGCTCGACGATCGGCGCGGACAAGATGATGGAGAGCTCGACATGACCCGTGCTCGCAAGATCGTCGGACGGCTCAGCTTCGTCGGGGCCGGGCCGGGGGATCCCGGTCTGCTGTCCTCGCCGCGCGCGTGGAGCTGCGTCTCCGCGGCCGAGGTCGTCTACGCGGACAGTCGATGTCGCCGGCCGCGATCACGACCCTGATCCGGGCGGTCGAGCATCGCGTCGGCCGACGCCGACCCACGCCGAGGCCTCGCGGGCCGCTCGGCCCAGGCCCGCAGCGGGGTCCGCGGTCGTCCGGCTGGTCGCCGGTGACCCGTTCACCGCCGACGAGGTGGTCCGCGAGGTGCTGGCGGTCGTCGAAGACGACGGTCGCCGTTGATGTCGTGCCCGCCGTCACGACCGCGATCGGCGCGACCGCGCTACGCGGGCATCCCGTCGGCGGCACCCACACCGTGGCCGACGTTCGCGGGGCCCGCCGCGTCCGACTTCGAGGCGCTGACGACGCGTCCCGGGCACGCTGGTGCTCACCGTCGACGGCGCGCGATGCCGCTCAGCTCGGCGAGCAGCTGGTGTCGGCCGGCCTCAAGCCCGACACCCCGATCGCCGTGATCAGCTGCGACGGCACCGACCACGTCCAGCAGACCGTCGCCGGCACCGTCGGCGAGATGGGCCTGACCGCGGTCGGGCATGACCGGCCCGGTCGTCGTCACCGTCGGCAAGGCCGTGGCCCAGCGCGAGAAGCTGGGCTGGTGGGAGTCGCGGCCGCTGTACGGCTGGCGCGTGCTCGTGCCGCGCACGAAGGAGCAGGCCGGCGAGATGAGCGAGCTGCTGCGGGCTTACGGCGCGGTGCCGGTCGAGGTGCCGACCATCGCCGTCGAGCCGCCGCGCACGCCGACCCAGATGGAGCGCGCGGTCAAGGGCCTGGTCACCGGCCGCTACGAGTGGATCGTCTTCACCTCCACGAACGCGGTGCGGGCGGTCCGGGAGAAGTTCGAGGAGTTCGGTCTGGACGCGCGCGCGTTCGCCGGCGTCAAGATCGCCTGCGTCGGCGAGTCGACCGCCGACGCGGTGCGCGGCGTTCGGCATCCGGCCCGAGCTGGTGCCCTCGGGCGAGCAGTCCAGCGAGGGCCTGCTGGCCGACTTCCCGCCGTACGACGAGGTGCTCGACCCGATCGACCGCGTGCTGCTGCCGCGGGCCGACATCGCCACCGAGACCCTGGCCGCCGGCCTGCGCGAGCGGGGCTGGGAGATCGACGACGTGACCGCCTACCGGACGGTGCGGGCCGCGCCGCCGGCCGCCGAGATCCGCGACGCGATCAAGTCGGGTGGCTTCCAGGCCGTCTGCTTCACCTCGTCGTCCACGGTGCGCAACCTGGTCGGGATCGCCGGCAAGCCGCACGCCCGCACCGTCGTCGCGGTGATCGGCCCGCACACGGCCGAGACCGCGGCGCGAGTTCGGGCTGCGCGTGGACGTGCAGCCCGAGACGTCGACGGTGTCGGGCCTGGTCGCAGGCGCTGGCCGACTTCGCGTCGCGCGGGCCGAGGAGGACCGCGAGAAGGCGCTCGAGGCCGCCACCCGCGCGCCGGGCCGCCGGCCGCCGCGCCGCGACCCAGCCGGGCCCGTCGTCGACGGCGTCGCGCTGAGCATCGGGTACGCCGACGAGCGACTGCAGAGGGCCGACGCTCGACGGGTCGGTTGCCACCACGATACCGGGAGCTGGGCGCGGGTAATCTTGAGGCATGGCTCTACCCGCACTGCCCGGATTCCCGACCACCAGACCACGGCGGCTGCGTACCACGGCGGCGATGCGGCGGCTGACGTCCGACGTCACCGTCCGGCCGTCCGACCTGATCCTGCCGATGTTCGTCCGGGAGGGCATCGCCGAGCCGCGTCCGATCGCGTCGATGCCCGGCGTGCTCCAGCACAGCGCCGAGTGCCTGCGCAAGGCCGCGTACGAAGCGGTCGAGGCCGGCGTCGGCGGGCTGATGCTCTTCGGCGTTCCGCAGGACAAGGACGCCCGCGGCAGCGGAGCGGACGACCCGGACGGCGTGCTCAACGTGGCGCTGGCCTCGCTGCGGGCCGACCTCGGCGACAGCACCGTGCTGATGGCCGATCTGTGCCTGGACGAGTTCACCGACCACGGCCACTGCGGCGTGCTGGACGCGCAGGGCCGTGTCGACAACGACGCCACCCTCGACCGGTACGTGTCGATGGGCCTGGCCCAGGCCCGGGCCGGGGCGCACCTGGTCGCCACCAGCGGCATGATGGACGGCCAGGTCGGCGCGGTCCGGGCCGCCCTGGACGCCGACGGCTACGCCGACACCGGCATCCTGGCCTACTCGGCCAAGTACGCGTCGGCGTTCTACGGCCCGTTCCGCGAAGCCGTCGATTCCTCGCTCACCGGCGACCGCTTGACCTACCAGCAGGACCCGGCCCGCGACGCCCGCGAGGCGCTGGCCGAGGCCGCCCTCGACGTGGCCGAGGGCGCCGACATCGTCATGGTCAAGCCGGCGCTGCCCTACCTGGACATCCTGCGTGCGGTCGCCGACGCGTCGCCGGTGCCGGTCGCGGCGTACCAGGTCAGCGGCGAGTACGCGATGGTCGAGGCCGCGGCCGAACGGGGCTGGCTGGACCGCGAGCGGGCCGTCGCTGGAGACGCTCACCTCGATCCGGCGCGCCGGCGCGGGGATGATCCTGACCTACTGGGCGAGTAGAGCTGCCACGCTGGTCAGGTGACGGACACGCTCAAACCGCCGCATCGCCGACGAGGCGGATCTCGCCGACCTGACCGAGATCGAGGACGGCCGACGCCGCTGTTCAGCGTGGCCGATCGACATCTAGCCCGCGCCCGGCAGCACTCAGACGTTGCGGGACGCATCCGTCGTGATCGTCGCGGGTCGCCCGCCGATCGGCTTCGTAGGGTCGACGAGTGGACGGGCTCGCGCACCTCGAACAGCTGTCCCTACGGCCCGCAGATGCGCCAGGGCATCGGGAGCAGCCTCGGCGACGCCTGTGTCGACTGGCGCCTGCATCGGCATCTGCCGGCCGTCACCGTGAGCACGTACGCGGACATCGAGTGGAACGGGCCGTCTACCGCGCTCGGCTGCGTCGAGATCGACGAGCTGACTCCCGGACTGGCGGCTGCGGGATTGGGAGCGCGACATCGGCATGGATCGCGTCGGCCGGCGAACCGTCATGCGTCGCGACCTGCTGGACTCGACATCTCGGCCCGTCAGCCGTCCGTGGACGCGGTGTCGGCACCGGGGCGGGTGGCCGGGAGGCGGCCCGATCAGCCGACCCGGCGATGCGGTCTACGCCGATCCCCCCAGGTCGATCGTGACGCACCGGACGGGCGATCGAGGAGGCCGGCCTGATCACCCGTCCCGGGGATAGCGCAGGGGTCCGCTGCGCTGGTCTGCGTGGACGGGCCAGGCCCGTCGGGTTGTACGTCGGTGTAGCTGTACGTCGGGTGGTACGTCGGCGTAGTTGCACGGTCGGTGTGGCGGGGCCGCTGCCGGCGCGAACGCGGGGACCGTTCGCGGGCACCTGGCCCCGCCTGTCCGTGCCGCCCGGGGAGGCGGCCCTTCTGAGGCACCTTCTCGCCTGACCTGGCGGTGAGCCGGCCGGCGGGGGTTCGTCCGTTCACTGCGCCGGAAGGTTCGGCGTATCTGGTAGTGACTATTTTCAGGATCAAACGCTTTCAGCGCACGGGGAAAACTACCTGTCTGACTACCTGTCCTGGTTCGGGTCGGCGGGGACGCCGACGGACTGGGAGACTGGGCGGTGTGACGGATGCCCCCGCTTCGGCCGAGCTGTTCGCCCGCGCGCAGCGCGTGATCCCCGGCGGGGTCAACTCGCCGGTACGGGCCTTCCGGGCCGTCGGCGGGACGCCGCGGTTCATGGTCAGCGGCCACGGCCCGTACCTGACCGATGCCGACGGCCGCGAGTACGTCGACCTGTCTCGTCCTGGGGGCCGATGATCCTCGGGCACGCGCACCCGGCCGTCGTCGAGGCGGTGCGGGCCGCGGCCGTCCACGGGCTGTCGTTCGGCACGCCGACCGCCGGCGAGGTCGAGCTGGCCGAGGAGATCATCGCGCCGGGTCGGCGGCCCGCGTCGCTGCGAGCAGGTCCGGCTGGTCAACTCCGGCACCGAGGCGACGATGAGCGCGATCCGGCTGGCGCGCGGGTTCACCGGCCGGCAGCGGGTCGTCAAGTTCGCCGGCTGCTACCACGGCCACGTCGACGCGCTGCTGGCCGCGGCCGGCTCGGGCGTCGTCACCTTCGGCCTGCCCGACACGCCCGGCGTCACCGGCGCGCAGACCGCCGAGACGATCGTGCTGCCCTACAACGACCTGGCCGCGGTCGAGGCCGCGTTCGCCGAGTTCGGCCACGAGATCGCCTGCGTGATCACCGAGGCCGCCGCCGGCAACATGGGCGCGGTCGCGCCGCAGCCCGGCTTCAACGCGGGCTTGCGCGCGATCACGCGCACGCCACGGCGCGCTGCTGATCATGGACGAGGTGATGACCGGCTTCCGGGTCTCGGCGGCCGGTTGGTACGGCCTCGAGCCGGTCGACGCCGGACCTGTTCACCTTCGGCAAGGTGATGAGCGGCGGGCTGCCCGCGGCGGCCTTCGGTGGCCGCGCCGAGATCATGGGCCGCCTGGCGCCGGCCGGGCCGGTCTACCAGGCCGGCACGCTGTCCGGCAATCCGGTCGCCGTCGCGGCCGGGCTGGCCACCCTGCGGCACTGCACGCCGGACGTCTACGCGCGCGCTCGACTCACGCCGCGGCGACGGTCGGGTCGCTGGCGTCGGCGGCGCTGACCGAGGCCGGGGTCGCGCACCAGCTTCAGTACGCCGGCAACCTGTTCTCGATCTTCTTCAGCCGCGGCGCCGGTGACCGACTTCGCCGGCGCGCAGGCCGCCGAGACCTGGCGCTACCGGCCGTTCTTCCACGCGATGCTCGACGCCGGGGTGTACCTGCCGCCGAGCGCGTTCGAGGCGTGGTTCGTCACCGCCGCCCATGACGACGCGGCGATCGACCGGATCGCGGCCGCCCTGCCGGCGGCGGCCCGAGCCGGCCGCGGCGGCGGTGGCGGCATGACGATCGTCCATCTGCTGCGGCACGGCGAGGTCTACAACCCCGACCGCGTGCTCTACGGCCGGCTGCCCGGCTTCCGGCTGTCCGACCGCGGCGTCGAGCAGGCCGAGATCGCGGCCGAGTTCCTGGCCGCGCGCGACATCGGCTACCTGGTGTCGTCCCCGCTGGAGCGGGCCCGGCAGACCGCGGCGCCGCTGGCCGCGCTCACCGGCCTCGACGTCGCGACCGACGAGCGGCTGATCGAGGCGGCGAACCAGCTCGAGGGACGGCAGGTGGCCGGCGGTCGCGGGGCTGCTGCAGCGACGTCGCAACTGGAAGTACTTCTACAACCCGTTCCGCCCGTCCTGGGGTGAGCCCTACGACGAGATCGCCGCGCGGGTGCTGGCGGCCGCTGTTCGCGCGCCGCCTCGGCCGCGGGCGCGTGGCGAGGCGGTCTGCGTCAGCCATCAGTTGCCGATCGTCGCGGCCCGGCGCGTCGGCCGAGGGGCTGCACCTGTTCCACGACCCGCGCAAACGCCAGTGCGCGCTGGCCTCGGTGACGTCCTTCACGATCGTCGACGACGTCATCGTCCGGATCGACTACGCCGAGCCGGCCGGCGCCACCCCGAAAGGCGCGGTGGCCGGCGCGTGAGACCCGCTCCGCGGGCCCGCCGCGACGGCCGCTCGGCGGGCTCGCAGAAGCGCGGCTCAGGCGGCGCACAGCGGGCGAGGCCGGATTCGGTAACGGGCTGATCGTCTTGCACACTGGACACCTCATGTCATGGCGAACCCGGTTGGTGATCCCGTTGCTGGCGGCGGCGACGCTGCTCGGCGCCTGCACCGGCAAGGACGCGGTGAACTCGTCGGGCAACGGTCAGTTCACCTTCAAGTCGGCGACCAAGGTCGGCACGTCGATCCCGGTCGGCAACCGCAAGGCGATCGGCAAGGTCACCGGCACGCTGATCGGTGGCGGCGCGTGGAGCCTGTCGGCCGATGCCGGCAAGGTCGTCGTCGTCAACTACTGGGCGAGCTGGTGCGCGCCCTGCCGGATCGAGACGCCCCAGCTCGATTCGCTGTACCGCGAGCTGAAGTCGCAGCCGATCACGTTCGTCGGCATCGACACGAAGGACTACTCGCCAGAGCGCCGGGTCGAGCCTTCATCTCGGCCAACGACATCAGCTACCCGATCGTGTACGACGAGCCGGGCCGGACGGCGTCCTGAACTCGGCAACGTCCCGGCGAGCAACCTGCCGTTCACCGTGATCATCGACAAGCACGAACGGGTCGCGGCGGTCTACCTCACGTCCGTGCTGCCGGCGGATCTGCGGCCGGTGCTGACCGCGCTGGCGGCCGAGTCCTGATGCCGGTCGCAGTCGGGTCGTTCACGCAGCACCGTCCAGGACGGGCCGCTGCTCGTCGCGGCCGGCGGTGTCGATGCTCGTCGGGCTGATCGGGTTCCTGTCGCCGTGCGTGCTGCCGCTGGTGCCGGGCTACCTGTCCTACGTCGCCGGGCTGACCGGCGACCGCTGACCGTCCGAGCCAGCGCCGAATGGTCGCGGGGCGCGCTGCTGTTCGTGCTCGGCTTCACGGTCGTGTTCGTCGCCGCGGGCGTGCTGTTCGGCAGTCTCGGCGCGACGCTGCGCAATGACACAGCTGACGATCGAACGGGTCATGGGCGTCATCACGATCCTGCTCGGGCTGGCGTTCCTCGGCTGGTTCCCTTTCATGCAAAGGGAATTCCGTGTGCATCGCCGTCCGCCGGTCGGGCTGGTCGGTGCGCCACTGCTGGGCGCGGCCTTCGGGCTGGCCTGGGGGCCGTGCCTCACCCCGACGTTGAGCGCGGCCTTCTCGATGGCCTACACGCAGGGGACGGCCGGGCGGGGCGCGTTCCTCCTCACGTGTTACTGCGTCGGTCTCGGCGTGCCGTTCGTCCTGGTGGCATTGGGGTTCGGCTGGATCTCGTCCGCGCTCGGGTTCGTTCGCCGGCATCGCGGGGCGGTCAGCCGGATCGGCGGCATCCTGCTGGTCGTCATGGGTCTGCTGCTCGTGACGGGCACCTGGGACCACTGGATGGACTGGCTGCGCGACGAGTTCGGGCAGACGTCCGGCGTGGGGTCGAGCCTGTGACGACGTTTCGGACAGTGACTCCCGTGCGGCTGGTGCGGCGCGGCTGGCGGCGGTTGATCAGCATGCGGACGGCGCTGATCCTGCTTGTTCTTGTTGGCGATTGCCGCGGTGCCGGGGTCGCTGTTGCCGCAGCGCTCGTTGAACGACGCGAAGACCGAGAGCTACATCGCCTCGCACGGCTGGTGGGGCAAATTCCTCGACAAAATCGGCATGTTCGACGTGTTCGCGTCGACCTGGTTCGCGGCGATCTACCTGTTGCTGTTCGTATCGCTGATCGGCTGCCTGATCCCGCGCATCCGCGTGCACGCTCGGGCGCTGCGGGCCAAGCCGTTGCCGGCGCCGAAAAATCTCGACCGACTACCGGAGTCGGGCGGCTTCGAGACGGCCGCGAGTGCGTCCGAATACGCGATCGCCGCCCGCTCGGCACTCGGGCGGCGCTGGCGGGTCGTGCGGCGCGAGGAGAAGGGTGGCGCGCTCACGTTGTCGGCCGAGAAGGGCTACAGCCGCGAGACCGGCAACCTGGTCTTCCACGTCGCCCTGCTCACCGCGTTGATCGCGATCGCCGTCGGACGTCTCTACAGTTACGAGGGCGAACGGATCGTGCTGCCCGGCACTATCGCCGAGCAGGGGTTCTGTGCGGACCTGGTCGCGAACTACGACTCGTGGAATCCGGGCCGGCTCGCCGAGGACGGCGACGTCAAGCCGGCACCGATCTGCCTCGGCCTCAACTCGTTCACGGCCAAGTACAACTCCTCCGGCGAGCCACTGCAGTTCGCCGCCGACGTCACGTACCAGGACGCGGCCGGTGGCGCGGTGCACCGGCACACGATCACGGTGAACCATCCGCTGCGGGTCGAGGGCGACCGGATCTACCTGATCAGCCACGGCTTCGCGCCGACGATCACGCTGCGCAAGCCGAACGGGCAGACCCAGACTCTTACCGAGGCGTTCCTGCCGACCGACCCGGCGACGCTGCTGTCCGAGGGCGCGTTCAAGTTCTACGGCGCGACCGGCGCCAAACAGGACGTCGGCATCGAGGGCTTCTTCGCGCCGACACCGGTTGCCCAGGGTGGCGGACCGATCGGCCCGACCTCGGCCGTCACCTCGGCGTCCCCGCAGGTCGACAACCCGGTCCTCGGGGTCACGATCTACACCGGCGACCTCGGCTCGAGCGACCCGTCGGTCTACTCACTCGACCAGACCCAGAAGGACTCGGGCGCGCTGAAGAAGGTCGGCGGTGCCAACCTGTCGGCCGGCCAGACCGTCAGGCTGACCGACGGCACCGAGGTCACGTTCGACGGTTGGCAGCAGTGGGCCGGCCTGCAGGTGTCGCACGACCCGTCCCAGCTCTATCTGCTCGTCGCGGCGGCCGCCATGGTGATCGGGTTGATCAGCTCGTTGTTCATCCGGCGGCGGCGGATCTGGCTGCGGATCACCCCGGGGAAGACCGGGCCGTCCGGGTCACCTACCGTTGTATCGGTCGGCGGCCTGGCCCGGAGCGACTCGGGCAACTTCACGGAAGAGTTCGTCCATCTGCTCGAACGATTACGAGCGGCTGGTCCACCGATCGAACCGGCGCTGCGCGGTGCCGTAGTACGGAAGGAGTGAGCATGGCGGTCAACTCCGGGCTCGCCCACGTGTCCGATGCGCTGTTCACGACCGGCATCGCGACGTACGCGCTCGCCATGGTCGGGTACACCGCCGAGTACGCGTTCGGACGACGGGGCCGGATCGCCTCGACGTCGGGCGCTGCGGCCTCGACCTCGACCTCGACCTGCTTGTGGCTACGCGCAGTTCTCGGGCCCCGGCGAAGGTGCTGGTGGCGACCGACGGTTCAGACGTCGCGGACCTGGCGGGCGTGGCCGAGTTCTCCGACGTCGCCGGCGCCGAGGACGGCGCGCTGGATTCCGTCGATTCCGTCCTCGCTGACGTGCCGCCGCCGCCATCCGATCGTGTCGTGAAGGTGGTCGCCACCCCGGGCAGCGGTCGCGACCAGTGGGGCAACCGGCTCGGGCGGGCCGCGGTCGTCATCACGATCATCGGCGCGCTGTTCCACCTCACGTCCATCACGATTCGCGGCGTCGCTGTCGACAGCGTGCCGTGGAGCAACATGTACGAGTTCGCCTCGGTGGTCGGCTTCATCGCCGTCGTGGCGTTCCTGGTCGTGATGTTCCGCGCCCCGCAGATCCGCTACCTCGGGCTGTTCGTGATGATGCCCGTGGTCCTGATCATGTTCCTGGCCGGAACCGTTCTCTACTCGCAGGCCTCGCCGCTCGTCCCGGCGTTGCAGTCGTACTGGCTGGCGATCCACGTCACCGCCGCGGCCAGCGCCGAGGGCATCCTGATGACGAGTTCGGTGCTGACGATGCTGTACCTGATCCGGCGCCGCTACGAGACGCGGACCGCCGCTGGGGCGTCCATCCGATGGCCCGTCACGATCGGGCCGCGGCTCCCGGCGCTGGCGACGCTCGACAAGGTCGCTTACCGCACCGCCGCGTTCGCGTTCCCGATCTACACGTTCGGCGTCATCGCCGGCTCGATCTGGGCCGAGGCGGCCTGGGGTCGCTACTGGGGCTGGGACCCCAAGGAGACCTGGGCGTTCATCGCCTGGGTGATCTATGCGGCGTACCTGCACGCCCGGGCGACCGCCGGTATGCGCAAGTTCGCGCCCTGGATCAACCTGCTCGGCTTCGGCGCCATGACGTTCAACTTCTTTGTCGTGAACATCGTCATCTCGGGCCTGCACTCCTACGCCGGCATCAACTGACCGTTCGCTTGTGGCGGCGCTGCCGCGCATAACGGGTTGCGCCCCCGCACGTGCGTCGATCCGGCGTCTGACGGCGGATACGGCGGGGTGTGGCCTGACTGCCCTTTGACGCTGCCGTTGGGACGCTGACGCGATCGGATCGCCACGGCTACGAGGCCGGCGCGGTCAGGTCGTAGACGGTGGTGCCGCCCACGGTCGACGACGTGTAGTGCTGCTCGACCCACTGCTCGATCGCGTACGCCGTCGAGCCCGACGCGCTGGTCGAACCGATGAAGCCACTCGAATCCGCGACGTAGTAATGGATCTTGCCGGCCGTGACCAGTTTCTCGAAGGCGGCCAGGCTGAGCGCCGGGTCGGTGCCGTTGTAGCCACCGAGTGACATCACCGACTCGCCGGTGGCGAGTTCGAGCGACGCGGCCTCGTTGTCGCCGGTGGTGGCCGCCACCCAGGTGTACTTGCCCGCGTTCGACCGCAACGCCGACGTGAGACTGCTGCTCACGGTTGTCGCGCCAGCGAGGCCGCCCATCCCGCCGCCGCCTCCGGGCCCGCCCGCGCCGCCGGTCGGTCGACCAGCGGTACTCGTCGACGAGCCGTTGCCGGTCGAGCCGGTCGTGCCCGACGTGCCGGTCGTGCCCGACGTGCCGGTGGACGAGCCGCCAAAGCCGCCGACAGGCGCGCCACCACCGCCCGCTGCGCCACCACCGCCACCGAAGCCACCGCGTCCGGCCCCGCCGCCCCCGAAACCGCCGCCCGTCGACGAGGACGGGCCGGCCGACGGCAGCGCGCCGGTGTGCGCGGTCGATGCCGTCTGCAGCGAGTACGCCGTCGGCGCCGCGAGCAACGTCAGCGCGACGAGTGGCGTCGCGATCAGCGCGGGCCGCCGCAGCACCGTCGGGGGAGCCAACGCGACCGCGACCGCGCCGATACCCGCCGCGAGTACCAGCCACCGTAGCCACGGCTGCCAGGTCGTCTCGCCGAGCAGGTGGAACGACCAGAACGCACCGGCCGCGATGAGCAGCGCGAGCAGGCAGCGGGCCGCCTCGGTGGCCCGGTCCTGCCACAGCCGCGCGACACCGATGCCGACCAGCGCCGCTATCGCCGGCGCCAACGCGACCGTGTAGTACGGGTGGATGATGCCGCTGGCGAAGCTGAGCACCACTCCGGTGACGACCAGCCAGCCGCCCCAGACGATCACGCTGGCGCGAAGCCGATCGGTCCGCGGAGCCCGGGCAGTGAGCCAGGCCAGGGCGCCGATCGCGACGAGCGCGGACGGCAGCAGCCAGCTGATCTGCGATCCCATGTCGCTTCCGAACAGGCGCGTCCAGCCGGTCTCGCTCGATGAGAAACCGCCCGTCCCGCCCGACACGCTGCCGTTGTTGCTCGAGCCGGTCAGCCGTCCGATGCCGTTGTAGCCGAACGTCAGCTCCAGGATGCTGTTGTGGTTCGTCCCACCGATGTACGGACGGCTGCCCGGCCAGAACTCGACGAGCGCGATCCACCAGCCGCTCGCCCCGACCAGCGCGGCGCCGGCGACCAGCAGGTGCTTGATGCGGGTGCCGATGCCGGTTGGCGCCGCGACCAGGTATGCGATCGCGAATGCCGGGACGACGAGCAGTCCCTGCAGCATCTTGGTGAGGAACGCGAGGCCGATCAGCGCGCCGGCCAGGGCCAACCAGCGGCCGCGGGCCGCCTCGAGGGCGCGCACCGTCGCGTAGGCCGCCGCGGTCATCAGCAGGACGAGCAGCGCGTCCGGGTTGTCGTAGCGGAACATCAGGGTCGCGACCGGCGTCGTCGCCAGTGCCGCGCCGGCCAGCAGGGCGGCGGACGGGGTGGCGACGCGGCGGACCGCCGCATACAGCACCGCGACGGCCGCGATTCCCTCGAGCGCCTGGGGCACCAGGATCGACCACGAGTTGACGCCGAAGATCCGGGCCGAGATGTCCATGACCCACAAGGACGCCGGCGGCTTGTCGACGGTGATGAAGTTCGACTGGTCGAGCGACCCGAACAGGAACGCTTTCCAGCTCTTGCTGCCGGCCTGCGCGGCCGCGGCGTAGAACTGATTGGCCCACCCGGACTTCGACAGGCCGACCAGATACAGCAGGCCCGTGCCGACGAGCAGCGACCAGTAGCCGAGGCGGTCGTAGTTGCGCTTGACGATGGACGCGGGCTCCGCGACCTCGGGGATGCCGAGGTCGCGAAGCTCCGCTATGGCGGTCATGAGGTCGCCTTCGTGAGGTCGTACACGGTGGTTCCGCCGACAGTGGTGGACGAGAAGTGCGACTCGACCCAGCTCGTGACCGAGCTGGTCCCGCTGCCGCCGCCCGGTCCGCCGCCCTGACCGCCCGCGATGAAGTAGCGGATCTCGCCGGCCGCGACGAGCTTCTCGAAGGCTGCGAGTGTGATGGACGGGTCGCTGCCCGTGAAGCCACCGATCGCCATGACGGCCTTACCGCTCGCGAGTTCGAGCGGCGCGGCGCTCTGCGATCCGACGGTCGCCGCGGCCCACTTGGTCGATGTCGCCTTGAGCAGTGCCGTCAGCGCCGAATTCGCGGTCTGGCCACCGCCCGCGCCGCCCGCTCCACCGAAGCCACCGGTCGGACGGCCGGCCTGCTCGCCTGTGCCGGTCGAGCCCGTGCCGTTCGAGCCCGTGCCGGTCGAGCCTGTGCCGGTAGTTCCGGACGAGCCGTTCTGGGTCGGCGGCCCGCCGGTGCCCGAGCCGCCACCGAATCCACCGCCCAGACCGCCGGAACTCGAGCCCGAGCCGCCGCCGAAACCGCCACCCGGTCCGCCGGCGCCACCGAAGCCGCCCCCGCCGAAGCCCGAGCCGGCGACCGTCGGCCCCGCGGACGGGGTGCTGCCGGTCTGCGGCGTTGCCGCGGTGTTGAGCGCGTAGGCGACCGAACCGCCGCCGAGGACGATCCCGGTCGAGATCGCGCCGACGAGCGCCGAACGGGCGACGGTGCCCGCGGGCAGCAGCAACCCGACGACGGCGACGGCGGCCGCGGCGAGCAGGGCATACGCGATCCACGGATGCCACGACGGTGAGCGCCGCAACAATTCGTAGCTCCAGATGCCGGTCACCGCGACGCCGGCCGCGAGGCAGCCACGGACCAAGCCGATTCGAACGATGCCGCCAGGCCACGACGACGCCGATCGCGACGAGCGCGGCGATCGCCGGCGCCAATTCGATCGTGTAGTACGTGTGGATCGTGCCGCTCGCGTAGCTCAACACGGCGCCGGTGACGATGAGCCACCCACCCCAGATGATCACGGCGGCACGGACTCGGCTGGTGCGCCGCGCGAACCGGGTGGCGAACGCCAAAGCGACGGTGGCCAGCGCCGCCGCGGGCAGCAGCCATGAGATCTGTCCGCCCATCAGCGAATTGAACAATCGCCCGATTCCCGTGCTTCCACTGAAGTTCGCGCCGTTGCCGCCCCCTTCGGAGCCGGTGATCCGGCCGATGCCGTTGTACCCGAACGCCAGATCGAGTGCGCTGTTGTTCGTCGAACCGCCGATGTAGGGACGGTCGGACGCGGGCCACAGTTGGACGATCAGCAGCCACCACCCCGCGCCGGCGAGTAGTGCCCCACCGGCGGCGAGGAGCTGCCAGATACGACGGACGAGCCCGGTCGGCGCGGCGACGAGGTAGGCGATGGCCAGGGCCGGCAGCACCGTGAACGGCTGCAATCCCTTGGCCAGGAAGGAGAAACCCATCGCCGTGCCGGCGAGAAGCAGCCACCGGGTCGATGCCGAATCGATTGCGCGGGTGACGCAGTATGCCGCGGTGACGATGAGCAGCGTCATCAAAGCGTCCGGGTTGTTGAAGCGGAACATCAAGACGGCCACCGGCGTGACGGCCAGCAGCGCCCCGGCGATCAGGCCGGCCCAGGCGCCGAACCATCGCTTGACCGCCGCGTACAGCAGCCACACCGACAGCACGCCTTCCAGAGCCTGCGGGGCGAGCATCGACCACGAGTTGAATCCGAAGATCCGTCCCGACAGCTCCATGACCCAGAGCGACGCCGGTGGCTTGTCGACGGTGATGAAGTTCGACGAGTCGAACGATCCGAACAGGAACGCCTTCCAGCTCTTCGTGCCGGCCTGGACGGCCGCCGCGTAGAAGTCGTTGGCGTTGCCGGACGCGCCGAGATCCCAGAGGTAAAGGACGGCGGTGCCGACCAGCAGGCCGATGAGAGCGAGGCGTTCCCGCGAGAAGCGCGACGACGAGCCGGCCGACGCGGTCTCGACCACGGGCGGCGGCGAGGTGACGTCGGACAGGGACGGTGCAAGAGCGGTCATCGAGCGATCTCCAGATCGGGATTGGTGGTCGATTCGGTGCCGGCGGTGCCGGCGGTGCGGTGGGAGGCGAAGACCCACTCGCGCAGCAGGACGAACCGCAGGACGGTCGCGGCCAGGTTGGCGGCGATCAGCACGCTCACCTCGACCCACCGTCCCGGATGCGGGTTGAGCGCGGACAAGCCGGCCAGCGACCCGCTCGTCAGCGCGAGGCCGAGTCCGAAGACGACCAGTCCCTGCGCCTGATGGCGGGCCGCGCCGCCACCGCTCACCCCGAACGTGAAGCGGCGATTGGCGGCGGTGTTCGCCACCGCGGTGATCAACAGTGCGAAGAGATTCGCGAACTGCGCGCCGACCGAGCCGCGCATGAGGACGAACAGCAGCAGGTACGCGGCCGTGCTCAACACGCCGATCGCGCCGAACCGAACCGCCTGCATGGCCAGGCTCGGCGACACCCCCGCGACCTCGATGCGCTGGCGACCCAGCTGCTCGCGCAGTTGGCGCAGCGGCAGGTCGCCACGGGCCAGCGCCCGTCCGACCCGAGCGACTCCGCGCAGGTCGGCCATCGCCGTCGACACGATGTCGACCCGGCTGTCGGGGTCGTCGATCCAGTCGACCGGTACCTCGGCGATGCGAAGGCCGCTGCGCTCGGCGAGCACGAGCAGCTCGGTGTCGAAGAACCAAGCGGTGTCCTGGACGTGGGGGAGCAACGCGCGGGCGCACTCCGTCCGCATGGCCTTGAACCCGCATTGCGCATCGGAGAATCGCGCCTGCAGGGTCGTGCGCAACAGCAGGTTGTAGCAACGCGAGATGATCTCGCGCTTCGGTCCGCGGACCACGCGGGACGTGCGGGCCAGCCGGCTACCGATCGCGACGTCGCTGTGGCCGGAGATCAGCGGCGCGACCAGTGGCAGCAGCGCCGACAGGTCGGTCGACAGATCGACGTCCATGTAAGCGACGACCCGCGCCTCGCTGGCCGCCCAGACGTGGTGCAGCGCCCGGCCGCGACCCTTGGCGTCGAGGTGGACGGCCCGAACCCGTGGCAGGTCGGCGGCGAGCTGCAGGGCGCGGGCCCAGGTGCCGTCGGTGCTGGCGTTGTCGGCGATGGTGATCGTCGAACTGAACGGAAAGGACTGGTCGAGAAAGGCATGCAGTCGACGCACGCTCGGACCGAGGTCGTCCTGCTCGTTGAACACGGGCACGACGATCTCGACGTCGACGACGGGCAGCTCGACGGGCGCGTCGACTTCAGCAAGGGCGGTCATGGGGTCAGGTACTCCGATCATCGCTTCGCGGCGAGTTGAGATTGAGCGGGTTGCTCGGTCAGGCGCAGCGCGAGGGCCGGGCAGGCCGCGACGGTCCGACGGGCCGCTTTCAGCTCGTCGGGGCGGATCGATTCGCCATTGACGACGGGGAATCCCCATTCGTCACGGGTGACCCGCGTCGGCAACAGAGCGGCGCACAGGCCGTGTCCGTCGCAGCGCGTCCAGTCGATATCGAGGTTCATGAACGGGCTCCGATCGGCAGCTGGCGTTCGAGTGGACGGCCGCAACCCCCGCGCAGGTGGGCCGCGATCTCGTCCTGCAGCAGGTGCAGGCCGGACGTCACGAACCGAGCGGCGCCGTCCGGATGGCTGCACGCACCCCGTCCGTCCACGGCCCGCGCGCGGGTCAGGGCCGCCCCGAGCGCCGGCGCGGCGCCCCGGTAGAGCGCCTCGACATCGGCCGCGAGCGCCGGCAAACCGAACCGGCACGGTCCGCACTGCTTGGCCGACTCGGACGCCAGCCAGTGGGCGACCCGGCCGAGTTCGCCGAGGGCGCACGTCGAATTGCCGATGACCATGACGACGCCGGCACCGAACGTCGCGCCGGCGGCGGCGACTCCGGCCCGCGACAGCTGGATCGCGCCGTTCGGGGCGATCCAGCCGCCGTGGTACCCGCCGATCACGACGGCCTGGGGGTCGACGGCCCCGGCCGCGGCGAGGACGATGCCGAGCGGTGTGCCGATGGGGATCTCGACCACCCCCGGTCGCGTCACCGCACCGCCGATCGTGATCAGCGTCGTGCCGGGCTCGGCGGGAGTGCCGGTCTCGGCGAAGCGACGCGCGCCCATCCGCATGAGGACGGCGAGCTGCGCGAACGTCTCGACGTTCGACAGCAACACACCGTCCTCGGTCGCGTGCCGGCGCCGCCCCGGCGGCAGGGCCGGCCCGCCGGCGAGCGAGCGGAGCAACGCCCGCGCCTCGCCGGCGACGAACTTTCCGCTCGTGATTGCGATGCGCACCACCCGGCCGTCAGCGCGTTCACCGACTGCGCGCCGGACGGCCGCGGCCGCCTCGGCGTCGTGCACCGCGACGGTCACCTCGCGGGCGCCGATCGCCCGCGCGACAGTGAGCGCACCGTCGAGGACGAGGTGCGGGGAACGGCGCAGCAGCGTGCGGTCCTTGTGGCTGGCCGGCTCGCTCTCGCTGCCGTTCACGACGACCTGCGGGCGCGATCCGCGCAGCGCCCGCACCTTGGCCGCGAACGAGAAGCCGGCCCCGCCCCGTCCGAACAAGGCGCTGGCGTCGAGGACGCCGAGCAGGTGGCCGAGATCGGTCGCCGGCATCGGGCCGTGGACGGTCAGGTGGGCGGCGGCGTCGAGCACCTCGAGGCGATCGAGGCCGGCCAGCAGCCGGGGGGCGCCGATCCACCAGGTCTCGGCGGCGGTGGTCGGCCGCGCGAGCGTGGCGGTCATCGGGCACCCGCCGAGGCCAGGACGCGCGGGGTGGCGGCGAGGACGTCGGCGCGCCGGACCGGCTGGGAGAACCGGAAGGCGAGGGCACCCACGACCGACAGCCCGCAGGTCGCGTACAGCGCGCGCACCCAGAGCAGGCCGCTGTCGGTGCCGGTTGCGAACCCGTGGACGATCGCCAGCGCCCAGGCGCCGTAGGCGAAGCAGTGGATCGTCCGCCAGATCTTGGCGGCTCCGACCGAACTGCTCATCCGGCCGCGGGCGAACCCGATGGCGCTCACGGCCAGCAACGCGTACGCGGACAGCGTCCCGAGCCCGACCCAGGTGGCCCGGTAGCCCGACGTGAACGGCACGATCGCGCCGGTCACCCCGACGTTGGCGTACGAGTCGGCGAGGATCGTCGCGATATGCAGGACGAGTACCCCGATGCCGAGGGCGGCGGCGACGCGGTGCACGTACTGAAGCACGACCCGGGCGCCGGCCCGGCCCCGCCCGCTGGCGATCGCGCCCAGGACGGTCGACACCGTCAACAGGACGAGCGCCGACAGGCCCGCGCCGCGGGCGGTGTACCAGACCGTCATGACGCCACCGCCAGCAGTTCGTCGGCCGGCCAGCCGGCGGTCGCACTGATCAGGCCGTCGTGCCGGACGAGCCGGGCGGCCAGGCCGCGGGCCTCGAGCCAGGGCAGCGCGTCGGCGCCGAGGACGATCGCCGCGGTGCTGGCGGTGTTGGCGGCGACGGCCGTGGTGCCGTACACCGAGGCCGTGCGCCAGTACCCCGAGGCCGGGGCGCCGGTACGCGGGTCGACGATGTGATGAACCGCGATGCCGTCGCGGGTCCAGCGGCGCAGCGACGTGGTGGATGTCGCGATGCCGCCGTGGTTCAGGACCACGAGCTGACCGGGGCCGCCCGCGCGCTCGGCAACCCTGATGCCCCAGCCGCCGGCCCTCTCGCCCGCGACCGCGACGTCGCCGCCGAGTTCGACGAGCACGGCCGTGTCGTGGCGAGCGGCGAGCGTGCGGGCCGCCAGGTCGGCGATGTACGGCTTGGCGGTGGCGCCCAGATCCAGGCGGACACCGCGGGGGACGGTGATCAGCCCGGCGCGGCGGTCGAGCTCGACGGCCGACCACCTCGGCAGATCGTGGACAGTTGTGGTCGGTATTCCGTCATAACTGTCCACGATTTCGGCGAAGTCGCGGTCGTAGCCGAGCTGGCACATCCGCTCGCCGACCGTCGGGTCGACCAGGCCGGCCGAGTCCGCCGCGGCATCGAGGGCGACCGCGATCAGCTCGGCGAGCAGCATCGGGATCGCGACCGGCCGGCCGGCCCGCGCGTTGACCCGTTCGAGGACGGAGTCGGCGCGGAACCGGCTGGCCAGTGCGTCGACCCGGGCCAGGAGCGCCTCGAAGTCGGCCGCTGCGGGGGACAGCGCCGCCTCGTCGGTGACGACGAGCCGCATCGCGCAGCTCCAGGCCCGGGTGGAATAGGCGAACCCGCAATCACCCTGGCTCGCTCGCTGACGCTCGCTCATGACCCGTGGCTCCCGCCGGAGGTCGTGGTCGTGTTCGAACTCGAGGTGACTCCCGACGAGGTGGTCGTGCCGGACGTCGTGGTGCCGGATGTGGTTCCCGACGTGGTTGTCGTCCCCGTCGTCGAGGTCGAGTTGGACGCGGTGGTCGCGGCCGACTGGGTGACCCCGACGACCAGGGCGACGGTGAGGGCGGTGCCCGCGATCGCGGTCCCGCCACTCACTAGGGCAACGCGCCGCATGAGGCGCTTCGATGAGGTTGGCTCGTTCATACCCAAGACGATGTCCTGGGGAGCATCAGGGGGGCCTCAGCCCAGTATCAAGGGCGTCCTAAATCAGGATGTGCCCTGACCCAGCGCGCCGGTCTACGGAGCCCCCAGATCGAGTTCGATCGACGCCCCGCCGCCCGGCGCGGCCCCGATGCGCATCGCGCCGCCGCTCGCCTCGGCGCACCGCCGGGCGATGTCCAGCCCGAGGCCGCTCGAGCCGCGGTCGCTGCGGCCGCGAACGATCGTCTCGTCCGACAGGCCCGGGCCCTCGTCGGTCACGCGCAGCCGTCCACCGGTCTCGGTGGCGGTGAGCGAGACGGCGTACGAGGTGCCCTCGGGCGTGTGGGCCACGACGTTCTCGAGCAGCGCGTCGACGGCGGCGGCGAGATCCTCGGCGGCGGCCCGAACCATCAACGGCCCGGTCGGCAACGACACCGTGCTGGCCCGCCCCTGGTCGTCGGCCAGCGCCGACCAGAACTCGACGCGCCCGGCCACGACCTCGTGCGCGTCGCAGGACGGCAGGCGCCCCTCGCGCTGCGGCCGGCGGGCGGCGCGGATCACGGCGGTGAGCATCCGTTCGAGGGCGCTCACGTGGTTGCCCACCCGTTCGGCCTCGGCCGGGTCGTTGAGGGCCTCGGCGTCCAGCCGCAGCGCGGTGAGCGGCGTGCGAAGGCGGTGCGAGAGGTCGGCGACGGTCTCGCGCTCTTCGGCGATCAGCTCGTCGATCCGGTCGGCGAGCCGGTTCAGAGCCGTGCCCACCTCCGCGATCTCCCGGGGGCCGGACGCGGGGGCGCGGGCGGTGACGTCGCCGGCGGCGATGCGATGCGCGGTCTGCGCCGTGTCGAGCAAGGGCCGGACGATGCGCCGGGTCACCAGCTCGCCGCCGGCGATCCCGACGACGAGCAGCACCACGCTGCCCCCGGCCAGCAACGCCCACCAGGCGACCGCGCCGGATCTCGCCGCACCGTCGGACAGGAACACGCGCACGACGTAGAAGCCGCTGCTCGCCGGCACCGCCACGACCGCCAGCCCACCTCCGGCGACCGGCTGAAGCTGGGTCTGCGGTCCGGTTCGGTCCCCGTCGCGGTTCGGGTCGCCGGGGGTGGTCCCACCGCTGAACTGGCCGGGGGCGTTGCCGGTCGGGAGGGCGTAGGCCGTACTCGTCGCCACGGCGGCCGGCAGCGAGTCGCCGACGATCGTCCCGTCGGGCAGCACGACCGACACGTCGCCGACGTGCTCCTTCGCGAGCTGGCTTTCGATGGCGGCCTGGGACGTGCTGCCGGCCCGCAACGACAACGCGATCGAGTTCGCCTCGTTCACGGCGTCGCTGCGCGCCCGCTGGCTGGCCTGGCTGCCGATCAGGACGGCGAGCGGGATCGCGAAGGCCAGCACCACCAGGACGGTTATGCCCGCGACGAGCAGCAGGATGCGCCGGCGCACGGATCAGTCCCCGTGCGACGCGCTCGCCGCTGACGCTCCGGGTGCCGCTGTCGCGGCTGTGTCGCCGGGTGCCGCTGTCGCGGCTGCGCCTGTCGCCGGGTGCCGCTGTCGCGGCTGTGTCGCCGGGTGCCGCTGTCGCGGCGAGCCGCACGCCGACGCCGCGCACGCTGTGCACGTACTTCGGTTCAGCGGCCGTCTCGCCCAGCTTGCGGCGCAGCCAGGACAGGTGCACGTCGACGGTCCGATCCGACCCGCCCCAGGCCAGTTGCCAGACCTCGGCGAGCAGGTCGCGCTTGGTGACCACCTCGCCGGCCCGGCGGGCGAGCGCGAGCAGCAGATCGAACTCCTTGCGCGCGAGCTCGACCTCGCGGCCGTCGACGATCACCTCGCGGCTGCGGGTATCGATGATCAGCCCGCCGACGACGATCTGCGGATCTTCGTCGGTCCGCCCGAACCGGCGCATGACCGCCTTGATCCGGGCGTTCAACTGCGCGGCGGTGAACGGCTTGATCACGTAGTCGTCGGCACCCAGGTCGAGCAGCCGCACGATCTCGGCCTCGTCGTCGCGCGCGGTCGCGATGATCACCGGGATGTCGCTGACGGCCCGCAGCATCGACAGCACATCGGCACCGTCGACATCGGGCAGTCCGAGGTCGAGCAGGACGACGTCCGGCTTCTGCTCGACGGCACCGGACAGCGCCGCCATCCCGGTCGAGACGGCGTTGACGGCGTGGCCCAGGTCGCGCAGCGAGCGCATCAGCGCAGAGCGGATCGCCGGGTCGTCCTCGACCAGTAGCAGGTTCGGCACGGGGTCAGTCTGGCTGATCGGGCTTGTTGCGCTTCAACTCGTCCCGCAGGCGCAGCAAGAATTCGGGGTCGTCGTCCGGTGCGACCGGCCGCGCGCGGCGCCGATCGGGCCCGTTGGTGGCGGCCCGGTTGACGCGGGGGACCGTGGCCGGCGCCTTCTTCGGCCGGCCGAATCCGATCCAGGCGAGCGCGCCGAACGCCCAGAACAGCAGGACGATCAGCACCCACCACGTCTTCTGGAGACTGCGCACCCGCGCCGGTTCCGTGAAGAAGCAATCGACGGCCGACCACACCCATAACGCTGTTCCAAGGAACAGCAGCAGCCCGTCGCCGAAGATCACTGAGCCAGCATAGGCATGTGCCGCTGTGGGGCGGCCGTGACCTGGATACTGGGCGGGTGGCCTTCGTCGACCTGCAGGAGTTCGTGACCGCCCTCGAGAAGGACGGCGATCTCACGCGCGTCCGGGTGCCGGTCGATCCGCACCTCGAAGCCACGGCGATCGTGCAGCGGGTGCTGCGCGAGAAGGGCCCGGCGCTGTTGTTCGAGCAGCCGACACGTGGCGAAATCCCCCTACTTCTCAACGCATTCGGCACGCCTCGCCGGATGGCCCGCGCGCTCGGGGTCGATTCGCTGGACGAGATCGGCGAGCGGATCGCCGAGCTGCTCAAGCCCGAGTTACCGCGCGGCGTCGGTGGCCTGCGGGATGCGCTCGGCAAGGTCGCGCAACTGCGGGCGGCCCCGCCGCGGCGGGTGAAGACCGCGCCCGTCCACGAGATCGTGTACCGCGGCGACGACGTCGATCTTTCGCGTCTGCCGGGTGTGCTGGCCTGGCCCGAGGACGGTGGCGTCTTCCTCAACCTCGGGCTGACACATACGAAGCATCCCGAGACCGGCGCCCGCAACCTCGGGATGTACCGCCTGCAGCAACAGGATTCGCGCACTGTGTCACTGCACTGGCAGATCCACAAGGATTCGACGTCGCACGCCGCGATCGCCGAGCGGCGCGGTGAGCGGCTACCGGTGGCGATCGCGTTCGGCTGCCCGCCGGCGGTCACGTACGCCGCGTCCGCACCGCTGCCGGCCGAGATCGACGAGTACCTGTTCGCCGGGTTCCTCGGCCGTGAGCGGGTCGAGCTGGTCGACTGCCTCTCGGTGCCGCTGCAGGTTCCGGCCGCCGCTCAGGTCGTCCTCGAGGGATGGGTCGAGCCGGGGGCGCGGCTGCCCGAGGGACCGTTCGGCGATCACACCGGCTTCTACACGCCGGTCGAGCCGTTCCCGTTCATGCGGGTCGAGACGATGACCATGCGAACGGACGCGATCTACCAGTCGATCATCGTCGGCCGTCCGCCCCAGGAGGACGGGCCGATCGGCAAGGCGACCGAGCGGATCTTCCTGCCGTTGCTGCGGTTGACCATCCCCGAGATCGTCGACTACGACCTGCCCGAGGCGGGCGTGTTCCACAACTGCGTGATCGTCTCGATCGACAAGCGGTTCCCGAAGCACGCGCAGAAGGTCATGAACGCCATCTGGGGCGCGGGGTTGATGTCGTTGTCGAAGTTGATCGTCGTCGTCGACGCCGACTGCGACGTGCACGACTACGCCGAGGTCGCCTGGCGGGCCTTCGGCAACGTCGACTACGCCCACGATGTGCAGCACACGGTCGGCCCGGTCGATCACCTCGACCACGGGTCGTACGAGCAGTTCTTCGGCGGCAAGCTCGGAGTGGACGCCACCCGCAAATTGCCGACCGAGGGTTACCACCGCGACGGCGGCTGGCCGGCCGAGTGTGTCCTCGACGCCGCGACGCTCGAGCAGGTCGACGCGCGCTGGGCGTCCTACGGCATCCGCTCCCCCCGCTCGTAGTTCTCGGCCCGCTAGCAGCCCGACCGCCCCCGCCGCCCCACGCTCGCCAATTCCCCGTGATCAACAGGGAGTAGACGTCGTCAGGACGACACCTACTCCCTGTTGATCACGGGAATTGGGCGCGATCGGCCCGGCTCGAACACGATTCGAACGGGCGGTGGCTCGTCCACAGCTCGCGCTCTGGCGCGCCCTTGCCGGCGCAATGACGCGACGCTCGTCAGGTGGATGGACGCGACGCTCGTCAGGTGGATGGACGCGACGCTCGTCAGGTGGATGGACGCGACGCTCGTCAGGTGGATGGACGCGACGCTCGTCAGGTCGACGGACGCGACGCTCGTCGAGGTCGACGGACGCGACGCTCGTCAGGTGGACGGACGCGACGCTCGTCAGGTGGACGGACGCGACGCTCGTCAGGTGGACGGACGCGACGCTCGTCAGGTGGATGGACGCGACGCTCGTCGGCTGCATGAAATCGTGTTGCCCCGCGTCGTCACGTCGGCCCAGGCCCGCGCCGCGGGTCATACCCCCTCGGCGGTCCGGCACGCCGTGGCGCGTGGCCGTTGGCGCCCCCTCGGCCGGGGCGTGCTCCTGACGGTGGGAGGCGAACCGGCGCGCCTGGACCGGGCGTGCGGCGCCCTACTGGCGGCCGGCCCGACATCGGCTTTGTCGGGCTGGGACGCCGTGGTCCTGTTAGACGCACGTGTCGTGGGACAGGCACCGGCTCCGGACGAGGTGGTGGTGCTGAGCGAGGAAGGGGACGACCGCCTGTTCCACGGTGTTCGCATCCGTCCGACGGTTCGCCCGTTCGAGACATCGATCGTGCGGTCCCCGCGGAACGGCTCGCTGCGCATCGTCGATCCGCCACGTGCGGTTGCCGATGCCGCCCTGCAGTTGCGCGATGTCCGCCCGGTTGCCGCGATCGTCGCGAACGCCGTCCAACGAGGTTTGTGCTCGCCGACCGACCTCCGCAAGGAGTTGGAATCGTGTCCGCGGAACGGTAGCCACGGCCTGCGGGTGGCGTTGGAGAGTATTGCGGACGGAGCGCGCTCGATCGCCGAGGCGGACGCCGTCCGGGAACTTCGGCAGTGCGCGGTTCCGCCCTTCGAACTGAACGTCCCGATCCTGGGTAGGGACGGGACCGTCGTGGCTGTCGCCGACATCTTCTGGCGCGCGCTGGCGGCGGTTCTGGAAGTCGACAGCCGTGAGTACCACTTCAGCGAGGCGGACTGGAACCGCACGATGGCCCGCCACAACGCGCTGACCGCGGGTGGCCTGGCCGTCACGCACTATTCGCCCGCTCGGATTCGTCGAGGCGACCTGCGCGCGACGGTTGAGCCCTGGCTGCGTGGTCGGGCGGCGGCGTTGGGCCTGTCGTATCGAGTGCGGCCGAGGGTCGTCCGGCCGGGGACAGGTGAGTCGCCATCGCCGTTTGTCCTGCCCGCCCGGCCTTGATCAACACGGAGTAGGTGTCGTCCCAGCGACATCTACTCCCTGTTGATCACGGATGTTGGGGTGGACGGAACCGAGGTGGGCCGATTCCTCGGGGCGGACGGACGCAGCCGCGGGCGGCGGCAAACTACGCTGGCGGGATGGTCGCGCAGCTGGAGCAGGGACGGCCGGCCGGCAGTGTGCGCAAGTTCCTGCGGCTGGTGATGGTCGAGCATTCGGTGTTTGCGTTGCCGTTCGCGTACATCGCGGCGCTGACGGCGATGTGGCAGCAGAACCGGTCGGTGCACTGGGTCCAGTTGGTCCTGATCACCGTGGCGATGGTGTCGGCGCGCACGGTGGCGATGTCGGCCAACCGGATCCTTGACCGCAACTTCGACGCGCTGAATCCCCGGACGGCCCGGCGCGAGCTCGTCACCGGCGAGCTGTCCGTCCGGTCGGCCTGGGTCGGCACGGGCGTGTCGTTGGCGATCTTCCTGGGAGCGGCCGCGGCCCTGTCGTGGCTGTGCCTGTTGCTCGCGCCGATCGCGGTGTTCCTGCTCGTCCTGTATTCGTACGGCAAGCGGTTCACCGACTTTCCGCAAGTACTGCTGGCCCTTGCCCAGTTCGTGGCCCCGGTCGGCGCGTGGATCGCGGTCCGCGGCAGCGCATCGTGGGCATCGGCCGCGCTCGGAATCGCGGTCGGGACATGGATCGGCGGCTTCGACCTCATCTACTCGTGCCAGGACGCCGAGATCGACCGGCGCATCGGATCACGATCGTTCCCGGCCCGGTTCGGGATTCCGGCGTCGCTGGTGACCTCGTCCGTCGTCCACGTCGTCACGTTCGGTTGCTTCGCGTGGTTCGGCGCGGCGGCCGGGCTGGGCTGGTTGTGGTGGGTCGGGCTGGCTCTGACTGCGGCGGTCCTGGCGTACGAGCATGCGATCGTGCGCGCTGATGACCTGTCCCGCGTCAATCGCGCGTTCTTCACCGCCAACGGCGTGATCGGCATCGGCCTCTTCGGCTTCGCGCTCGCGGATCTGATCGTCCAGGGCTTGCGGCATTGAGCCCGGACGTGACGAATGATCGCGTTCCGTGGGTCGTCGGCGTCTCCGGGGCGTCCGGCACGCCGTACGCCCGGGCCGTCCTCATTGGCCTGCTCGACGCCGGCCAATCCGTTGATCTCGTCGTGTCGCGCGCGGCCCGACTGACGCTGCTGGACGAGCTCGGCCTGTCGTTTCGTGACTCGCACTGGCGCGACGACCTGCGCAGTTGGCTCGATCGTGAGCCGACGGATGTCGTGCATTGGACGCCGTCGGATCTCGGGGCCGGACCGGCGAGTGGCTCGTACCGCACACACGGCATGGTCGTCGTCCCGGCGTCCACCGCGGCCGTCGCTGGAATCGCCATCGGCCTGTCGAAGGACCTGCTCCAACGAGCCGCGGACGTGACCCTCAAGGAGCGACGGCCGCTCGTCGTCGTTCCGAGAGAAACCCCTTATACGCGCGGGACATTGATGCACCTGTTGAGCCTGCACGATTCCGGAGCGGTGGTGCTTCCCGCCAGCCCCGGCTTCTACTCCGCCCCCACGAGCGTCCAGCAGCTCGTCGACTTCGTCGCGGCCAAGGTGCTCGACGCGATCGGCGTCGAACACAACCTGATCACGCGGTGGACGGGCGAGCTCGGCGCCGCCCGCGACGCTCAGAGCTGACGCATCGCCTCGGCGACGGCCTGCTGTCCCGCGTCGCCGGCCGCGAGCGCCGCGACCACTCCGGCCTGATCGGCGGCCGTCCGGTTCTGCGACAGCTTGGCCTTCGACTCGACCCGCTCGATGATCACCTCGACGCCGACGATCGCGCGCAACTGTCCGGCGATGAATTCCGGCGGTGCATCGTCGACCGTCCACGGCGGCGTGATGCCGCCCTCGTGGACGGTAGTGAGCCGCCGGACCAGCGCCTCCGTCCAGACCGGGTCGTCGTGCACCACCAGCCGGCCGTGGACCTGGACCACCTCGTAGTTCCAGGTCGGCACCACCCGTCCGTGCTCGCGGGTCGACTCGTACCACGTGGGGCTCACGTACGCGTCGGCGCCGCGCACGATGACGAGAGCCGGGACGTCGGACGCCCGCCACTGCGGGTTGTTGCGGGCGAGGTGACCCAGCAGCGACGTCCCGTCGTCGGAGAGCAGCAGCGGCAGCGGTGTCGATTCGAGCCCATCCGCGCCGCTGGTGACCAGATCGGCGAGCCGGCCCGCGCCGAGCAGGGTCGCGAGCAGGCCGGTTGGAGCGGCGAAATGCGCGGGCACGTACATCGCTCAAGCGTCGCAGGTCGTCGCCGATAGACCGTTTACGGGGTTGTTTTGGCGAGTGCACGTTTTCCATGGAAGCGGCTTAACGGGAGATAGCCGACTTGCAAGGTGTCAATACAGTGTGAATAATGTTCGTGGGCGGGGAGTCCAGGAGTGAGTCATGCCCTTTGCCCCAGCCGTAGCATTCCGCTGTGCCCGCAAGCACCTTCTCCTTGCATTAGTAGGATGTTTAGCTGCGTCAGTGACATTGACCGCCATCACTGATGCCGGGGTCACCAGTGCCAGTGGTCACGCAAAGTGGTCAGTACCACGATTCGAGTCACGAGCTTTGGCGACGGCGGTGACGGGGACCACCGACCCGACCGCAAACATCGCGCCGTCGCCCGCCTATCCCTCGGCCTGCCAGTCAGCGCCCAACGGCACCAGTTGCATCACCAGCGCCGTCTCCGCCCTGAACAACGCTCGCTATCACATGGGCCTGCCTTACTACGTCCTGCCGAGCAGCTTCGCCACGCTGCCGTGGCAGACCCAGCTGCTCATCCTGTCCAACCAGGATCGGTCGCTGTACGGGTTGACGGCCATCACCGGTCTCAACGCGACGCTGAACAACGCTGCCGCGGCCGGAGTCGCAGCCAACACGGACCCGACCGGACCGTCCGTCGTCGACGGGCAGCACTTCCGCGCCTGGACATCCAACTGGGCCGCCGGCTGGTCGAGCGCGCTCTACAGCTACTACGAGTGGATGTACGACGACGGCCCCGGCAGCAGCAACATCGACTGCCCGGCCGGCGGCGGTAGCGGCTGCTGGGGCCACCGCCACGACACATTGATGTCCCTGAACGGCGGAACCCAGCTGGCCATGGGGGCCGCGACCGGCACGAACTCGACGTACGCCACTGAGTTCACCGCCCTTTACGAGTCGTTCGCGGGCCCGGTGACCTACATCCCCACGGTGTACGGGATCTCGCCGAGCGCGGGAAGCGCCGGTACGCAGGTGACGATCACCGGCGCCGGTTTCGTCGCGATGGTCGGTGCGTACTTCGGCTCCACGGCCGGCACGCTACTGGCCGTGACGCCGGCGTCGATCGTCGTCTCCGCGCCGACCGGCAACGGCACGACCGACGTGTGGGTGCAGACGACGGGCGGGACGAGTGCCCTGATCTCCGCCGACCTCTTCGCCTATTCGTCCAGCGCTTCGACGATCTCATCGACGGGATCGAGCCTCACGCCGGGTGCGACGCTCTCGCTCGGCCAGGGCATCGAGTCGAGCAACGGCCTGTACGAGATGGGACTGCGCTCGGACGGCAACGTCATCGAGGTCTCAGTGCCCGACGGACGGGTCATGTGGTCGTCCAACACCGCCGGCCGTGGCGGGACGAAGCTGGTGCTGCAGGCGGACAACAACTTCGTCCTCTACACCTCGTCCAACGTGCCGATCTGGTACACGAGCACCTACTCGGGCGCGTCGAACGCGAGCACCCAGCTGGTGATGCAGGGTGACGGCAACGCGGTGCTGTACGTCGGCGGGAGCGCCCTGTGGGCGACCTACGCGATGCCCGACCGCATCAGCGCCGGCGCCTCGCTGCTGCCGGGTCAGACGGTCAAATCGGCGGACGGTCGCCACTACCTCGCGATGCAGACCGACGGCAATCTGGTGCTCTACGGGCCGAGCGGCCCGACCTGGTCCAGCAACACGTGGGGCCACCCGTACTCGTGGGCGGTCGTGCAGGGCGACGGCAACCTGGTCGTCTACACACCGGCCAACGCCCCGATCTGGAACTCCCGGACGAGCGGAATCCCGACGGTGTTGATCGTGCAGGGCGACGGAAACCTCGTCCTCTACACGGCCGCGCTCCAGCCTCGGTGGTTTACCGCGACCCACTGATCCGGTTCGTCACATCCGTGACTTCCTTAACATCAGCCACTCTCCTATCATCGGTGAGCCGCCGACGGCGTGTCGATCCGACCAAGCGTGAGGTTTGAGGTATATGGGTTTCCGCAAGCGAGCGCGACGCGGCCTGGTGGCGTCGGTAGCCGGCATCGCCGCCGCGATCGTGGTTCTCGCCACGAGCGCGGGGCCCGCCGCGGCCGGTACCGCCCCGATCTCGAGCCTCGCCGCGGGCCAGCGACTGAACGTCGGAGACGAGCTGACCTCGCCGAGCGGACGCTTCATCCTCGTCATGCAGGGTGACGGCAACCTCGTCGAGTACGACCTGGTCGGCAATCGCGCGGTGTGGTGGTCCGGCACCTACGGCACCGGCGCGGCGTTCCTGGCCATGCAGGCCGATCGCAACCTCGTCCTCTACACCGCCGCCGGGAAACCGGTCTGGTGGACGGGCACGTCGGGTGCCGGAACGGGCACGCTCGACCTGCAGGACGACGGCAACCTCGTGCTCTACGCCGACAACGGCAGCGGCCCGCTCTGGTACGACGGCGTCCAGCTCGGCGGCATCATCCCGCCCGGGTCCACTCTGCACGGCGGCCAGATGATGACGTCGCCGAGCGGGGCGTACGAACTCGCGATGCAGACCGACGGCAACCTGGTTCTGTACACCGGCGGGCAGGCGGTCTGGTCGACCGGTACCTACGGCCACCCCGGCGCCTTCCTCGTCTATCAGCTGGACGGCAACGTCGTGCTGTACAGCGCCGCGATGGTGCCGCTGTGGTTCACATCGACGTTCGGGCTCCCGGGACCGATGACCGTCCAGGACGACGGCAACATCGGCGTGTACGACTCCTCGCTGAACCCCGAATGGACCCGGTGGTCGTTCGCGCCCAACGGCTACGAGTTCGGCAACAATGCGGTCTGGACGGTCAGTGGGCGTGGCAACGGGCACGGTCACGGCCTGAGCCAGTGGGGTGCGTACGGCGCCGCCGCGGCGGGCCTGACCTGGCAGCAGATCATCAGCTTCTACTACCCGGGCACGACCCAGGCCGGTGGCGCCGCGGCCACGCCGGTGCGGGTGAAGCTCGACATGGCCAACTCCGGCGGCGTCGTGACGATCGGTGACACCGCCGGCACGGTCGTCAGCGACACCGCGGACGGCGCGAGCTGGTCGTTCCCCGGATACTCGCAGCTGCGTGCGGCCTCGGACGCGGCCACCGGCAAGCAGCGGCTGCAGGGGCTCACCGCGAGCGGCTGGGTGGCGATCGCGTTACCCGGACGCGCCGAGTTCACCGGCCAGGCCAGCTTCAGCAACTCCTCGACCAACATCGTCCACGTCGTCTTCGTCGACGGCACCGCGAAGGACGTCCGCGGTTCGGTGCGCGCCACTGGCACCGGCACGCTCTATCCGGTGAACGTCGTCGGGCTCGACGACTACGTCAAGGGCGTGCTGCCGCGTGAGATGCCATCGTCCTGGCTGCCGAACGCCCTGGATGCGCAGGCCGTCGCCGTTCGTACGTACGCGCTCTACGCCGTGCAGCACAACGGCGCGTCGCCGTACGACATCTGCTCGACGACGAACTGCCAGGTCTACGGCGGCGTCGCGGGCTACGACTCCGCGGGCAACCTGATCAGCGGCCTCGGCGAGGTGGCTTCGACGAATCAGGCGGTCGCCGACACCTCGGGAGTCGTCGCCAATTACGGCGCAGGCGCGGCCTTCACCCAGTTCAGCGCGTCCGACGGCGGCTACACCGTCGACGGCGGCCAGCCCTACTTGCCTGCGCAGGCGGACCCCTACGACGGCTATCTCAACAACTCGTCCCACTTCTGGTCAGGAACTGTCTCGGCGGCGCAGATCAAGGCGGCCTACCCGCAGCTGGCCAACCTCGAATGGGTGCAGATCACCGCCCGTACCGGCGGTGGGGACTTCGGCGGACGAGTGTCGACGGTGGTCGTCAGGGGTGTCGACGTCAATCGCAACCCGGTGCTGATCTCGATGACCGGTTCGCAGCTGGCCGCCATCGCCGGTTGGCGGAACAACTTCTTCGGCTTCAACGGGTCCTAGCCGGGGCGGTCGTCGGCGCGCGCGGCCAACGTACGCTGGGCGCATGCCGTTGACGCCAGCCCGCAAGGACGAACTCACCGAGAAGGTCGCCGCCGGCGAGCGCCTCAGCTACCAGGACGGGGTCGATCTCTACGACTGCGACGACCTGGCCTGGCTCGGGGGTCTCGCGCACGGAGTGCGGACGGCCAAGAACGGGGCGGTCACGTATCTTCAACGTCAACCGCCATCTGAACCTGACCAACGTCTGCACGGCGTCCTGCGCGTACTGCAGCTTCCAGCGCAAGCCCGGCCAGGCCGACGCGTACACGATGCGCGTCGAGGAGGCGGTCGAGAAGGCCCTGGCCATGAAGGACGACGGCCTCACCGAACTGCACATCGTCAACGGCCTGCACCCGACGCTGCCGTGGAAGTACTACCCGCGCGTGCTGCGCGAGCTCAAGGCCGCGCTGCCCGACGTCGCGCTCAAGTGCTTCACCGCCACCGAGGTGCACTTCTTCGAAGAGATCTCGGGGCTGCCCGCCGACGCGATCCTCGACGAGCTGATCGACGCCGGGCTCGAGTCGCTGACCGGCGGCGGTGCCGAGATCTTCGACTGGGACGTACGCAAGCAGATCGTCGACCACAAGACGCACTGGGAGGACTGGTCGCGCATCCATCGGCTGGCCCACCAGAAGGGGCTGCGCACCCCGGCGACGATGCTCTACGGGCACATCGAGGAGCCGCGCCACCGCGTCGATCACGTCATGCGGCTGCGCGAGCTGCAGGACGAGACCGGCGGGTTCGTGGTCTTCATCCCGCTGCGATTCCACAACGACAACAACCGGCTCTCGCACCTTCCGATGGCGCAGCCGGCCGACGTCCTGCGCACGTTCGCGGTGTCGCGGCTGATGCTCGACAACTTCGATCACGTCAAGGTCTTCTGGGTCATGCACGGCCTCTCGACCTCGCAGCTCGCGCTCAACTACGGTGCTGACGACATGGACGGGTCGGTCGTCGAATACAAGATCACGCACGACGCGGACGGCTACGGCACACCCGACAAGCTGACCCGCGACGACCTGCTCGACCTGATCCGCGACGCCGGATTCACGCCCAAGGAGCGCAACACGCGCTACGAAGTGATCCGCACGTACGAGGGCCCGCAGTCGCTCGCCACCCGACGCGCTGAACCGCAGGCGGTCTGGGCATGAGCGGTGCGCGATGAGCGCTCCCGAGGCCGCGCCGGAGCCGTCCGCCGCCGGTCGGCCGTCGTTCGGTCGCTCGATGTCGGTGATGTGGGTCTACACCCTGCTGCGCTTCGGACTGTTTTTCGTCCTCTGGGGCCTGCTGGCGCTGTTCAATGTTCGCGGGTACGTGGGGGCGGGGATTGCGCTGATCCTCTCGATCCCGCTGTCCTGGGTGTTGTTGTCGCGGCCGCGGCAGGCCTTCGCGGCCAACCTCGAACAGCGGGTGCAGTACCGGGTGCAACAGAAGTCGGTTCTCGACGCGCAGCTCGGCGGCGCCGGCGACGGCATTCTTGACGACGGCGACGCGGTCGATCACGACAACGCCGGCGAGCTCGACGACGGCGAGCTCGACGACGCCGGCGAGATCGACAACGCCGGCCGCGGCGACGACAGTGCGGTCCGACCGGGCCCGGACCGCTCGGGGGGCCGCCCCAAGCGCCGCGGCGACGGCTGAGTCACCGTGCCGGACGACGGAATCCCCGACGACCCTCCGCCGCTGCGGATCGGGACTGCCGAGCGCGACGCCGCGCTGGGGGCACTGGACGTCCATCTCGAGGCCGGCCGGCTCGATGCCGACGAGTACGGCGAGCGGTACGCCCAGGCCGGTGCCGCCCGCACTCGCGCCGAGCTCGACGCGCTGTTCGGCGACCTGCCCGCTCCGCATCCGAGTTACGACGCCGCGGCGGACCTGCGGACAGCCGGCCGCCGGGGCTCGAGTCTCTCCGTTCCGACCGCGCCGGGGTCGGTGGCACCACCGCACGGGTCGGGCTCCACTGTCGCGACGCCGTCGAGTCACGAGCCCTTGTTCGGGCGGGCCGGCACGACGGTGGTGGCGGTGATGCCGTTCGTCGCCCTGGTGCTCTTCTTCGCTACCCACTACTGGGAGTTCTTCCTGCTCGTCCCGGCCGCCGGCGCGATCGTGTACGGCGCGGAGCGCGATCACGACAAACGCCGTCGGCGCTAGTCACGCCGCTACCATCTCGGTATGCCCGGTTCCGATGCTTCCGGCGGCGAGTCGACCGCCGCGACACCTGACCTCGCACCCGGTTCGGGCGTGGACGGCCCGTCCGACGTCGGTCGCCTCAGCGCCGAACGCGACGCGTTGCGGACCGAGCTCGCGCAGTTGCGGGCTCAGGTGGAGCACTGGCGGGCCGCGGCGCTCGACGGCTGGGAGCAGGCGGCGCAGGAAGGCGGCCATCACGTCGGGGGCGACGAGGCGGCCGCGATGCGCCAGACGCTGTCATGGCGGATCACCCGTCCATTGCGGGCGGTTCGACGGCTGCTCGACGCCCGGGCCGCTCGGTGACCACTGCCCTCACCACGAGGACGGCGCCGGATCGCTCGGCCCTCGCCGGTCGTTTGCGGGCTGCGGCGGTCGTGTTGCTCGGCGAGTCGTTCGACGCAACTGTCGCGGCCGGCGCGCGCGACGCGTCGACCTTGCTCGACGTCTTGGTTCGCGAGGTGCACGCCCGCCCATCGGCGGATCGGCTCTGGTTGCTCTACACCGCGATCGCGACGGTGTTCCCGGACGCCGACGAGCTTCGCCTGGCCGTGCGCCGATTCGAGCTGCTCGATGTGGACGCGGCGACGCGCTGGTTGCTCGCGACCTGCCTGAACCAGGCGCGGTGGTACGGAAGTCCTGACGCCGACGTGCGGATCGTCACCGACACCGTCGTCGTCGAGGTCGACACCAGCGCGCGCCACACGATTCACACCGGGATCCAGCGCGTCGTGCGGTCGACCCTGCCGCTCTGGCACCGCGAGCACGACATCGTGCCGGTCGCCTGGACCCGCGATCGCGGGCTGCTGCGCTCGCTGCGTCCGCCGGAGGCCGACCGAATCCTGCGCTGGGTCGGACCCGCGGCGAACGGCGATCCCGATCACGATGACGGGCCGAGCACGCTGATCGTGCCGTGGCGGTGCACCGTCGTGCTGGCCGAGGTGCCGGGTCGCGACGTGTGCGCGCGGTTGGCGGCCCTGGCCGAGTTCTCCGGCAACCGGGTCGTGGCGATCGGCTACGACTGCATCCCGGTCGTGAGTGCCGACCTCGTGCCGCCGGTCGAGCCGGCGCGATTCGTCCAGTACCTCAGCGTGCTCAAGCAGGTCGAGGTCGTGGCCGCGATCAGCGCCGGCGCCCGCGCAGAATTCGCGGGCTTCGGCTCGATGCTGGCCGCGCAAGGGCTCGCCGGTCCGGATGTGATCGAGTGCGTCCTGCCCGACGAAGTCCTGGTTTCGCCGGCACAAACCGCCTTGTCCGAACCGCCGTCGACGGAACTGCCGACGATCCTGTGCGTCGGCCGGTTCGAGGCGCGCAAGAATCAGGAAGCCGTGCTGTTCGCCGCTGAGCGACTGTGGCGCGAGGGCCTCGACTTCCGGCTCGAATTCATCGCCGGCGGCAGCCACGCGAGCGATCTCGTTCGGGCCGCGAACCGCACGGCCCGGCGGGGCCGGTCGATCTCCGTCGTCAGCGGCATCGGCGAGGACGAACTCGACGCGGCCTACCGACGGGCGCGGTTCACGATGTTCGTGTCGATCCACGAGGGGTACGGGCTGCCCGTCGCCGAATCGCTCGGTCGCGGTACGCCGGTGATAACGACCGACTACGGGAGCACCGCCGAGATCGCGAGCGCCGGCGGAGCGCTCACGGTCGATCCACGCGACGACGACGCGATCTGCGCCGCCATGCGGTTGCTGCTCGTGGACGATGCCGAGCTGGCCCGGTTGGTTGCCGAGATCCATCAACGACCGTCGCGGAGTTGGGCCGACTACGCGGCCGCGCTGTGGACGGTGCTCGTCGACTCGGGCGCCTCGGTCAGAGCGGCGCATGCGGGTGGATGACGCCATGACCGATTCGCCGACCCGCGTCGTCATCGAGGTGACGAACACCCTGCAGGCCCGCTCGGTGACCGGCTACCAGCGCTTCGTCCGCGAGATCGTCGGGCAGTTGTCCGGTCCGGGATCGCCGGCACTCGACGTCACCGTGGTGGTCTGGGACCGACGGGCGAGCGCGTACCGAGCGCTCGACGCGGACGAGTCCCGCTCCCTCCGTGAACCGGTGCGTCGCCCGTCCGCCGCGCCGGCGCCGGCCTCGATCCCGCTGCGAGCGCTGGGCCGGGCGCGGCGGGCGATCGACGACCTGCGCAGCCGGCGACCGCATCCCTTGGGGCTGCCGTCCGATGCCGTCTTCCTCGACATCGAGCCGGCCTGGCACGACCCGATGGCCCGGGCTCAGTTGTTGCCGCGACTGCGCGCCGACGGCACGACGATCGTGACGATGGTCGCCGACGTGCTGCCCGAGCTGCGTCCCGAGTGGTTCGAGCCGCGCGTCGCCGCCGCGTTCCATTCTTGGCTGCTCAGTCATCTGGTCTCGTCCCGGCTGCTGCTGGCGATCTCGAACGACACTCGGGACGGTCTGCAATTCGTGGCCGACCGCGAGGGTGTAGCGCTGCCACCCACGACGGTCATCCCGCTCGGCGCCGACTTCACCGCGGGCGGCCGCGAGGCCCCGGTCGCGCTGCCGGAGTCGATCGGCCGCTACCTACTGGTCGTGGCGACGATCGAGCCGCGCAAGAACCACGCGCTCGCGCTCGACCTGTTCGCCCGCCTCGCCGACTCCTACCCTGACCTCGGCCTGGTGCTGGTCGGCAAACGCGGCTGGCTCGTCGACGGGACCGTCGAGCGGATCCAGTCCGACCCGCGGTTCGGCGACCGACTGATCTGGCGCACGGATGTGCCCGACGATGAGCTCATCGGGCTGTACCGGAACGCCTTTCTCGCGCTGGCCCCGTCGCATGCGGAGGGGCTCGGATTGCCGGTGATGGAGGCGCTCGGCCACGGCGTTGCCACGATCTCGTCCCGCGGCGGCGCCCTACCGGAAGCCGGCGGCGCCCTCGCCGAGTACGCGGACGCCGACGACGTCGACGCCTGGCGGACGCTCGTCGCTCGTCACCTCGACGATTCCGCGTACCACGAACAGGTTCTCGAGCGCGTTCGCGGCTACCGTCCCCCCACCTGGTCAGCCGCCGGTCAGGCCGTCCGCCAGGCGGTCGTCGAAGCGCGGGCCGCCGACGCCGCGTCGCCCCGATCGTCGCGGACCGCGTCATGACCGTCCGGCAGATCGCGTACATCTCCGTGCACCCCCACGTGCTCGTCGAGACGCTCGGGTACACCCGGCACTTCATGCCGTGGCTGACGGACGTCCTCGTCGTCACGCCGCGCCGGCTCGCGCCGTCCTTCGCCGACATCGACCCGACGTTGACGGTCATCGCCGACGAGGATCTCGTCGATTCGTCCGTCGACCTCGGGTCACTCGACCACCAGACGCGTAACTACCTGCTGCGCGTCGGACTGTGCCGAAGCGGCGCGACCGATCCGCTGTTCATCAGTTCCGACGACGACTACCGGCCGATGAAGCCGATGCCGGTCGATCGCTTCGTCCGGCCCGCGGACGGCGGCGATCAGCTGGTGGGCTACACGTTCTACGACCTGGTGAATTGGACCTACGACACCAGCGAATTCGACCACGGGCAGCACAACACCCTGCAAATCCTTGCCTATCTCGGCGCCGAGCAACGGTCGTACGCCTCGCACATGCCGCAGGTGATCGATCGCGACCTGATGGTCCGCGCGGCCGACGTGGTGGCCAGGGTGGCGCCCGGCGTTGCGGTCTGCGAGTGGGCGGTGCACTTCAACCTCGGTCGTCAGCTCGAACCGGCGCGTTTCGCGCCGCCGGAGCCCTACCTCACGCTCGGCTGGCCGCAGTACCCGAACGAGTGGCGGCGCACGATCATCCCGCGCGAGTATGCGTTCGAGAACTTCTACCCGGACATGTACGAGCTCCGGCGCCTCTACACGGGCATCCCGACCGCGTTCGACGCCGCTCGGGTCGAGCGGGACTTCGTCGAGAAGCTCATGCGGTGGCGCCGTCTCGACATGGCGGTGCGGCGGCTCGAGATGCCGAGCGACATCGACGTTCCGTGGACGGGCGATTCGCGGCTGCGCCGCGCGTACTTCAAGGCGCTGCGTCCGGCCCGCAAGACCGTCGACTACCTGTTGCTCAGCGAACGCGCCACCGACCGGCCACCGCCCGACGCGACGTCGTAATCGCCGAATCAGCTCCAGTCGATCGCGTCATACAGCGCGAGCAATCGTCGCTCCGAACGCCGGGTCGAGGCCGTTGGCGTGCGCGACACGTCCGCGCACGTGCGCGGCGAAATCGGCACGGTCGCGGGCCTGCGTGCGCCAGCCGTGCACCGCACAGTTGTGCAGCAGTGCTCGCAGCGCGTCGCGCTCGCGGCGCGGCAGCGTCGGCCGGGAGTTGACCACGGCGCCGAGGGCCTGCTGCCGACCACTGCTGCCCAGGACGACCGTCTTGCTGTCCACGAGCCGGAACCCCTCGGCTGCGACGATCGAGGCGACTTGTTCGACGAATGCTGCCCGACCGTTACGCAGCCGACCCGCGCCGCTGAAGGTCAGGTCGTCGACATAGCGCGTGTACTCACCGCCGAACGAGTGGGCCAGACCGGCCAGACGACGATCGAGTGAGAAGGTCACCAGGTTCGCCAGGGCCGGCGACGTCGGCGCGCCCTGGGGCAGGTGCGGGGTCGCGAGCGCCCGGCCGAGCCGCCAGTGCCGATCGACAGCGCCGCGCGCCTCGACACCGCCGGGCGCCTCGACCGCTGCCCACACGTCGATGGGGCGCGACGGTCGTGCACAAGCCCGGTGATCGTGTGCGCGACCGCCTCCGGATAGCCGGCCGCGCGCAGCACGCCGTACACCCGACCGGCCGCGATCGAGGCGAAGAACGCCTCGAGGTCGGCGCGGATCACGACGACCTGCCCGGCGTGCGGAGCGAGGGCCGTGCGGACCGATCGGGTCGGGACGCCCCCGTGCGAGGCGTCGTGCACCGAGATCGGCGCGAGGACATGGCGCAGCACGCGGCGCTGGATCTCTTTGAGCCGAGGCTTCGGCGCGGCGACCAGCCGCACTCCGTCGCGCTTGGGCAGCGTCCGCCAGCGATAGTGCCGCAATGGTTGCGGCGCGCGCCGCTCGAGCGAGTGAGTGTCGGCGAACCAGGCGAGTTCGCCGGCGTCGATGTCGAGCAACCGGGCCAGGGCACCGGGTCGGGCAGCGGGGTGACCGGCCAGCGCGTTCGGGCCATCTGCGTGGGGGTCGGCGTCCACGCTCCGACGCGCGGCCGCCGGGAACCTCGCCACGCCAGCGCCGCCAGGCCGGCACGGCTCGTCGATGACAGCGGCCAGTTCCGCGCGGACGATCTCGCGGCGCGTCGCGGTACAGCTCGAGAACCTCGGTGACAGTGCGTCGATCCAACGAGCCCGTCGATCGAGCGCGATCGGGCCCGCGTGCATCGAGGCGGCGTCCCACTCGCCCGCGAGCAGGGCGGTGGCCAGCCCGTCGCGACCACGTCGTGCTCGTCCACGGCCGTACTCGTTCCAGCCGAGTTTCACGGCCGTGACGTCGACCAGAGGACGGGACGGGAGCGGCCGTTCCCAGCCGTGCTCGCCATGGCTGTCACGTGACGCTTCGGGCGGGCGACGCAATGCGCTGCTCTGCGTGATGACCTCGGGGTTACCCCGAAGTGGTCGGGCAATCCCGACCAACCCGCTCCCGTCCTCCTCACCCGGGCACGGTAACGCCGATGACGTCAGCCGTCGAGAATCAGATCGTCGAGGAGCAGCCGGACGATGTCGGCCACCGCGGTGGCGCGGCCCGGCGACGTGCCAGCGAGACGCCGCCTGCCTCGAACACCTCGGTGGCCCCGCCGGCCGCGCGAATGATCGTCGAGCCGGGCAGCCAATCCCACGGCACCGAGTTGCGCTGCACCCACGCACCGAGCCGGCCGGCCGCGACGGCGGCCAGCTCGACCGATCCCGACCCGAGCATCCGCACCGTCGCCGGCCCCGCCCATCGCGCGCAGCAGCGGGATCCGGATGGCCGGATCAGGCAGGTGTTGGGGTGCAGATAGCGACGCGAGTGACACCTCGGCAAGCGGACGATCATCCAGTGGAGTAAGGGGAATCCCGTTGAGAGCGGCCGGGCGGTCACGGCCGCCGAGCCACAGCTCGTCACTGTCCGGATGGTAGATCGCGCCGAGAACCGGCCCGTCGGCATCGACGAGCGCCACGCCGAACACCACGTCGGCAGCCCCGACGCGAAGTTGTACGTACCGTCGACCGGGTCTGCGTACCAGGTGCGTTCGCCCGGTTCGCTCGTCCCCTCTTCACCGATCAGGCCGTCGTCCGGCCGGCGTCCGCAGCGCCGCGTGGATCATCGCTTCGGCGGCGTGGTCGGCCGCGGTGACGAGGTCGGAGATGGACGTCTTGCGGCTTGCGGTGGCCCGGCCCTCGCGCCGCATGTCGCCGCCAACCGCCCGGCGTCGACTACGAGCTGAGTGGCCAGCTCGTAGTCGTCGGGCACGTCCCCGACCCTAGCGGGTGCGGCCGGCCCGACCCGGGTCGGCGTAGCGTCGACGCCATGACGATTCCGCCGCCGACGCCGGAGCCCTATCCCGCCGACGACGCCTGAGCCGATCCCGGTGCCCGAACCGCCGCGCCCCCCCGACTCCGCCCGCGCCGCCGGTTCCCCGACCGGGCCCGCCTGACCCGATGCCGGGTCCGGTGCCGACGCCGGGTCCGCTGCCCGACCCGTTGCCGGGGCCCGTCCCGTCGCCGGGTCCGTCGCCCGATCCGACGCCCGGCCCGATTCCGGGTCCGCTGCCCGGCCCGTTGCCGGCGACGTGACGTCGGGACGCCCGCGCGTCGGGCACATCCAGTTCCTGAACTGCCTGCCGATCTATTGGGGCCTGGTGCGCTCCGGTGCGCTGCTCGACGTCGAGCTGACCAAGGACACCCCGGACCGGCTCAACGACATGCTCGTCGCCGGGCGATCTCGACATCGGCCCGATCTCGCTGGTCGAGTACCTGCGCCACGCCGACGACCTCGTGCTGCTGCCGGACGTCGCGGTCGGTTCGGACGGGCCGGTGCTGTCGGTGAACCTGGTCTCGCAGGTGCCGCTCGCCGAGCTGGACGGACGGCGGGTCGCGCTCGGCTCGACGTCGCGCACGTCGGTGCTGCTCGCCCGGATGTGGCTGGCCGAGGTGCACGGCGTCCGACCCCGAGTACTTCGTCTGCCCGCCCGACCTGAGCGCGATGCTGCTCGAGGCCGACGCGGCGGTGCTGATCGGCGACGCCGCCCTGCGCGCGACCTACGACGCGCCGCGCGCGGGCTGGACGTGCACGACCTCGGCGCGGTCTGGCGCGACTGGACGGGGCTGCCGATGGTGTTCGCGGTCTGGGCGGCGCGGCGCGACTACGCCGAGGCGAACCCGGGCCTGGTCAAGGACGTGCACGCGGCTGTTCGTGCCGCAGCCGCGACGAGGCGCTGGCCCACGTCGACGAGGTCGCCGAGCAGGCCGCGCGGTGGGAGGTCTTCGACGCCGCGACGCTGGCGACGTACTTCCGCACGCTCGACTTCTCGCTCGGCGCGCGGCAGGTCGAGGGCGTCGTCGAGTTCGGCCGCCGCGCGGCGGCGGCCGGTGCGGTGCCGTCGGCCGTCGTCCCGTCGTTCGCCGCGATCTGAATTCCGCTTGCCGCCGGACCGTCGCGCGCGGCAGGGTGGCGGCGTGACGTCTGAACTGCTCGCTGCCTACGACGCCCAGCTGCGTGGCTCGAGCGAGGTCGCCGAGCTCGACGTCGACGGGCCGATCTACCGCCGGGTGTTCCCGTTCCGAGGCTTCGTCTCGTATCGCAATCTGGACGGGTATCGCGGCGCCGATCTGGACGCGCTGATCGCGCGCCAGATCGAGCACTTCAGCGCACTCAACCTGGCGTTCGAATGGAAGACGCGCAGCCACGACGAGCCGGCTGATCTCACCGATCGCCTGCTGCGCGCGGGATTCGACCCCGAGGAGCAAGAGACGGTCGTCGTCGGCGAGGCGGCGTCGATGGCCGTCGAGCCGGTGCTGCCTGATGGAGTCACGCTGCGCGCCGTCACTGCGTACGAGGATTTCGCGCGCATCGGGGCGATGGAATCCGCGGTGTGGGACGAAGACTGGCAGTGGCTGGCCGACGACCTGCGCGACCGTCAGGCCGAGGCGCCGGACGATCTCGTGGTGCTGGTCGCCGAGGCCGGCGACCAGCTGGTTTCGGCGGCCTGGCTGGTGTTCAAACCCGGCACCGACTTCGCCGGTCTCTGGGGCGGCTCGACGCTCGCGGCCTGGCGCGGCCGGGGCATCTACCGCGCGCTGGTCGCCCGGCGGGCCAGCTGGCCGCCGCCCGAGGGGTGAAGTACCTGCAGGTCGACGCGTCGGACGACAGCCGGCCGATCCTCGAACGCCTCGGCTTCGTGGCGATCACGACGACGACCCCCTACGTCTGGTCGCCCTCAGTTCGATCTTGTGGCGTTTCCGGTGCTTCCACCCCGCAAACGCAACGAGATCCGCACCATCCGTAGACTCCCGTTGTGACCGACAGGATCCTCGATGTGGACGTAGCCAACTGGCTACGCACCAACGAACCCGATGGCCTGCCCAACACCTTGGACGAGGTGCGCGCCCTGTCCCGGCGCAACAACCTGGCGCTGATCTCGAAGATGCATCCGTCGCTGATCCCGGCGTCCGAGATCGAGCACCGCATCGACGGGCCGGCCGGTTCCCTGCGAGTCCGCGTGCTGCGGCCGGCCGGTGACGGTCCGCATCCGACCGCCGTGTACTTCCACGGCGGTGGCTGGGTGCTCGGCGACATCGACACCCACCTCGGCCACGCGCGCCGGATCTGCCGCCAGGCCCGGGCCGTCGTCGTCTCGGTCGACATACCGGCTGCGCGCCCGAAGCCCGCTTCCCGGCCGCGTTCGACGATGCCGTCGCCGCGACCGAATGGGTGGCCGAGCAATCTCGACGCGCTGGGTGGCAACGACATCCTGATCGTGGCCGGCGACAGCGCGGGGGCGCAGCTCGCCGCATCGGTCGCGATCGCCCGTCGCGACGCCGGCCTGCCGCTGGCGGCCCAGTTGCTGCTCTACCCGGTCACCGACGCCGCCGGCCGCTACGTCGACGAGGCGATCAACGCCCACTTACATGTCCCGGCGCACCGGCCAGCCACGGCTTCGGCCTGACGCCTGCAGGGGATGGTCGACTTCGCCCGCGCTACTACGTCGACGAGGCCGACTCCGCCGACTGGCGCGTGTCACCGATCCGGGCCGCGGACCTCACCGGCGTCGCTCCGGCCGTGATCCACACTGCGACGCTCGACGTGCTGCGGACCGAGGGCAACTTCTACGCCGACGCGCTGCGCGCGGCGGGCGTGCGGGTGGTCAGCTACGAGTTCCCGACGCTGAACCACTCCTACTTCGGGCTCGGCGGCGTCTCCGCGGTCGCCGACGCCGCCGCCGACCAGGCCGCCGAAGATCTGCTCGATCTGCTGAACTGCCCGTTCGAACCGAATCGGGTGCAGACAGGTTCACCTGTCGGACCATCTGCACCCGATTTGGGCTAGGTCGGGCGACGCGACGGTACGCTGCTCGTGACTTGCATCGACGACCTGCTTGCCCACGCCGCCGACGGTGGACGCATCAGCCCGACGAGGCGCTGCTCCTCTACACCGAGGCGCCGCTTGCACGCGCTGGGCCAGGCGGCCGACGCGGTGCGGCGCCGGCGGTATCCCGACAACATCGCGACGTACATCATCGACCGCAACATCAACTACACCAACGTCTGCGTGACGGCCTGCAAGTTCTGCGCCTTCTACCGGGCGCCGAAGCACGCCGAGGGCTGGACGCACCCGCATGGAGGAGATCCTGCGCCGCTGCGGCGAGGCCGTCGACCTCGGCGCGACCCAGATCATGCTGCAGGGCGGGCACTCGCCCGGAGCTCGGCATCGAGTGGTACGAGGCGACGTTCAGCGCGATCAAGTCGTGACTACCCGCAGCTGACGCTGCATTCGCTCGGCGCGTCCGAGGTCGTGCACATCGGCCGGACGTCCGGCGCTCGACTTCGCGACGGTTATCACGCCGGCTCAAGGCGGCCGGCCTCGACTCGTTCGCCGGGGCGGGGGCCGAGATCCTGGTCGAGCGGCCGCGCACCGCGATCGCGCCGCTCAAGGAGTCCGGCGAGATCTGGCTGGAGGTCATGGAGACCGCGCACGGCCTGGGCCTCGAGTCGACGGCGACGTTCATGATGGGCACCGGCGAGACCAACGCCGAGCGCATCGAGCACCTGCGCATGATCCGCGACGTCCAGGACCGCACCGGCGGCTTCCGCGTCGTTCATCCCGTGGACCTACCAGGCCGAGAACAACCACCTGCAAGGGACGCACGCAGGCCACGTCGCTGGAGTACCTGCGGATGATCGCTGTCGCTCGGCTGTTCTTCGACAACGTCAATCACTTGCAGGGCTCGTGGCTGACGACCGGCAAGGACATCGGCCAGCTGACCCTGCACTACGGCGCCGACGACCTCGGCTCGGTCATGCTCGAAGAGAACGTCGTCTCGTCCGCCGGCGCGCGGCACCGCTCGAACCGCACCGAGCTCATCGACCTGATCCGCGGGGCCGGCCGGATCCCCGCCCAGCGCGACACGCTGTACCGGCACCTCGTCGTCCACACCGACCCGGCCGAACGACCCGGTCGACGCCCGCGTCCACTCGCACTTCTCGTCCACCGCCCTGACCCTGACGCCGGCGTAGCGCCGAGGCAGTGTCGCTCCCGGCGCGGGCCCCCCGGCCGTCGTCCTTGCACCCAGGATGTGGGTTCGCGGGGCCTGCTTCGGCGAATTCGGCCCACAACTTGGGTGCAAAGTGGGGGGTTCGACGGGCGAAATTCGTCGCGCGGACGACAGCCGGCGAGCTAGCCTCCTGGATGTGATTCTGGCGGCGGCGGTAGGGCTCGGCGCCGCGTCGGCCGTCACGTACGGCATCGCCGCGGCGGTCCAGCACGACGCCGTCCAGCACGCGGGCGCGTCCAGCGTGACGAACGAGCCCGGCGGCGAGTCGAAGAGCGGGGCGGCGCTGCGCGACCTGTTGCGCGACTCGCGCTGGTGGACGTCGATCGGCGGCGACACGGTCGGCCTCATCCTGCAGCTGTCGGCCCTGATCCTCGGTCCGGTCGTGATCGTCCAGCCGCTGTTCGTGCTCTGCCTGCCCGTCGCGCTGCCGCTGCGCGCTCGCTTCGGCGGCCCGCGGCCGGGGCGGCGCGACTACGTCGACTGCGTCGTGCTCGTCGTCGGGCTGGTCGGCTTCTTCGCGTTGATCGGCAAGCCGTCGTCGTCCCGGGAACTGAGCGCGGCGACGGCCGGCACGCTCGCGGTGGTCACCCTCGCCGTGGGCGTCGCGGTCGCGCTCGCCGTCCGAACGGCGCCCGGGATCGTGAAGGCGGTCGCGTTGAGTTCCGTGACCGGGATCTGGTTCGGCGTCGAAGCCGTGTTGATCAACGCGGCGTCGGCGGCCTGGTCGAAAGAGGGCGGCATCGACGCGTTCGGCCACGCGACCGGGTTGATCGCGGCGGTGGGCGCCATCGTGGTCGGCACGTCGGGTTTCGCCATGTCGCAGCTGGCGTTTCGCGCCGGCCACCTCGGCGCGAGCTTCCCGGCGATGCTCGTCGTCGACCCCGTCCTGGCCGTGATCCTGGGGGCCGTGCTGCTGGACGAGCACGTGCGGTCCGGGGTCGGCGTGTACGTCGGCTACGCGGTCTGCGCCGCCCTGATCGTGGCGGCCACGTTCCGCTTGGCCAGCCCGCCGGCCGACGTGCCGGTGATGCCGGTCGAGGTCGGGGTTTGACGCGATCTTGATTCGGGAAGACCGCCGGGTAGCAAGTTTTCCGCTACCTGGAGGTAGAGATGCGCGTCGGTGCCAGCCTTTTCCTGATCGCCGTTGGGGCGATCCTCAAGTTCGCAGTGAACAAACACGTCAACGGAGTCGACCTGAACACGGTAGGCGTCATCTTGATGGTGATCGGCGTCGTCGGACTGCTGATCTCGCTGGCCTTCATCGGCATGCGCCGCCGCACCGACGTGATCTACCGTCCGGACGGAACCACCTACATGCAGCCGAGCACGATGGACCCGCGCCTCTAAGCGGGTTCAGAAGTAGGCTCCGCCGTAAGGGAATTCTCGCTCGGCAGGAGCAGCAAGCATGGGACGGACGCACGAGGTCGCGAACCAGGTACCACCGCTCGTCGACTACGACGTAGCCGATGCTGTGACTGGTCGAGGGCCTCGTGCGGGAAGGCGCGGCCGGGGTCGTCGACGACGTTCGCGCCCTCGGCCGGCAGGCCGGCAGCGCGCAGGCGCAGGAGTGGGGACGTCTCGCCAACGTGCACGAGCCGGTTCTGTGCAGCCACGATCGGTTCGGCAATCGGATCGACGAGATCGAGTACCACCCGGCCTATCACGAACTCATGTCGGTCGCCGTCGGCAGTGGCATTCACGCGGCCGCGTGGGCCGACGACCGCCCGGGCGCGCATGTCGCGCGAGCCGCCAAGGAGTTCGTCTGGGGCCAGGCCGAGGCCGGCCATCTGTGCCCGATCTCAATGACCTACGCGATCGTGCCGGCGTTGCGCGCCGATCCGGAACTCAGCGCGAGATTCGGACCGCTGCTGACGTCCACTTCTTACGACTTCGGGCTGCGCGAGCCGACCTCGAAGCAGGGGCTGCTGGCCGGCATGTCGATGACCGAGAAGCAGGGCGGGTCGGACGTCCGCACCAATACGACCCGGGCTGTCCGCGCAGGCGGACGGCACCTACCTGGTCACCGGCCACAAGTGGTTCACCTCCGCGCCCATGTCCGACCTGTTCCTGACGCTCGCGCAGGCGCCCGGTGGACTGAGCTGCTTCCTCCTGCCGCGTGTGCGGCCCGATGGTTCGCGCAACGCCTTCTTCGTCCAACGACTGAAGGACAAACTCGGCAACCGCTCGAACGCGTCGGCCGAGGTCGAGTACGACGACGCGTTCGCGTGGCGGGTCGGCGACGAAGGGGCCGGCGTCCGGACGATCATCGAGATGGTGGCGCTCACCCGCCTCGACTGCGTGATCGCGGCGGCCACCGGGATGCGGGCCGGCCTCGTCCAGGCCGTCCATCACGCGACCCACCGGCAGGCGTTCGGGCGGGCGCTGGTCGACCAGCCGGCGATGGCAAACGTCCTGGCCGACCTCGCGATCGAGTCGGAAGCCGCGACGACGCTGGCCCTGCGACTGGCCGGTGCCGTCGACCGGTCGGGCGACAACCACGAGGACAACTTCCGACGGATCGCGCTCGCGATCAGCAAGTACTGGGTCTGCAAACGCTGGCCACCGCACGCGGCCGAGGCACTCGAATGCCTCGGCGGCAACGGCTACGTCGAGGACTCCGGGTTGCCGCGCATCTATCGCGAGGCGCCGCTGATGTCGATCTGGGAGGGCTCGGGCAACGTCAACGCCCTGGACGTGCTGCGCGCGATGACCCGGCAACCGTCCACGGTCGAGGCCTACTTCGACGAGGTCGAGCGCAGCGCCGGCGCCAATCGCGACCTCGATGACGCGATCGCCCGACTGCGTAAGCAGATCGCGAATCTGGACGACGCTGAGTACGGCGCCCGCCGCCTCGTCGAGCAGCTCGCCATGACCCTGCAGGCCGCCCTCCTCGTCCGCACGTCGCCGTCCGCGGTGAGTGACGCGTTCTGCGCCGGCCGCCTCGGTGCCGACGCGGGTCGGGCGTTCGGAACACTCCCGCGCGGCATCGATACGGCATCGATCATCGACCGGGCCCGGCCGGTCACAGGCTGAGCAGGCAGAATGGCCCGACAATGACTCGCGCCACTCTCGACAAGCAGCCGCACGACGTCGCCACGATGTTCGACGGGGTTGCCCGTCGCTACGACGTGACCAATGCCGTCCTCTCGCTCGGTCAGGACCGCCGCTGGCGGCGCCGCACCCGTCAGACCCTCGATCTGGCGCCCGGCGATCGGGTGCTCGATCTGGCCGCCGGCACGGGCGTCTCGACCGTCGAGCTGCGTCGTTCGGGCGCGGCCGCGATCGCTTGCGACTTCTCGCTCGGCATGCTCAAGGCCGGTCGCGCGCGAAAAGGCCGACGCTCGGTCCCGTTCGTCGCCGGCGACGCGCTGCACCTGCCGTTCGCTGATGCGGCGTTCGATGCCGTCACCATCTCCTTCGGCCTGCGCAACATCGTGGACGTGTCTCGCGCTCTCGAGGAGCTTGCTCGGGTGACCCGTCCCGGCGGGCGGCTGGTCGTCTGCGAATTCAGCCAACCGCGGTTCGTGCCGTTCCGCGTGATCTACCTGCGCTATCTCATGCGTGCCTTGCCGTGGATAGCTCGCCGCGTGTCGTCGAACGCGGTCGCCTACGAGTACCTCGCGGAGTCCATTCGGGCCTGGCCGACGCGCGAGCAATTGGCCCGCACGATCGCCTCGTCCGGCTGGTCGAACGTGAGTTACCGCAATCTCAGCGGGGGAATCGTCGCGCTGCACCGCGCCGAGCGCGCCGCCTGAGCGTCCGGAGCGCGCTCCCTGACCGCAGCCGGAGGCAGTGCCGTAGCCGGTGAGACGAACGGCCGCTAGCGTGAGGGTGGATCGGTCGAAGTCTCGGCCGGCGGTCTCGTGAGGGAGTTGTTCATGGACGACGACGACATGACCACTGTGGGAGACGGCGGAGCCGACCACGGTGGTGACGGTGGCGCTGACGGCGGCGGCGACGGCGGTGCCGACGGCGGTGCCCTCGACGGTGGTGCCGATGGTGGTGCGGACGGCGGCGCCGATGGCGGAGCCGACGGCGGTGCCGAGGTGGAGCCGATGGCGGTGCCGATGGTGGCGCGGACGGCGGTGCCGACCACGGCGGCGACGGTGGCGCGGATGGTGGCGCGCTCGACGGTGGCGCCTGAGTGAACGACGCGAGCGCGGCCGGCCGATCGGCCGGCCGCCTCGTGGTCTTCGACGGCGTTTCCTCGCGGCCGCTGGACGAGTTTGCGGTCGACCACTGGGGACGCGCGCCGTTGTTGAGCCGCGCCGCCGAGCTTTCGGGCGCGATCGCTGACCTGTTCGACGCGGCGGCGGTCGACGAACTCGTGTCGCGGCGCGGGCTGCGGACGCCCTTCATCCGAATGGCCAAGGACGGCGTCGTGCTGCCGGCCGATCGCTTCACGCGCGGCGGGGGCGCCGGTGCCAGCATCGGCGACCAGGTCGCCGACGACAAAGTGCTCGCGCTTCTGGACGATGGCGCGACGCTGGTCCTGCAGGCCCTGCACCGCACCTGGCCGCCGCTCGTCGAGTTCGGTGCGAAGCTGGCCGCCGAGCTCGGGCATCCCGTCCAGATCAACGCCTACATCACTCCGCCGCAGAACCAGGGTTTCGCACCGCACTACGACGTGCACGACGTGTTCGTCCTGCAGATCGCCGGTCGCAAGCACTGGCGCATCCATGAACCCGTGCTCGTCGACCCGCTGCCCGAGCAGAACTGGGAACGCGTCCGCGCCGACGTCGCCGCGCGCGCCGCCGAGGCGCCGGTGATCGACGCCGTGCTCGAGCCCGGCGACGCGCTCTACCTGCCGCGTGGCTACCTGCACTCGGCCGCCGCGCTCGGCGACACGACGATCCACTTGACCGTCGGCGTGCACCCGATCACCCGCCAGCACCTGGTGCGGCAACTGCTCACCGCCACGCAGGACGACCCGGCCCTGCGCGCGGCGTTGCCCGTCGCGACCGATCTGAGCGACCCGTCGGTCATCGCGCCACTGCTCGCCGACACGGTCTCGGCGTTGATCCGGCAGCTCGACACCGTCTCGGCCAGTGCGGTCGCGACCGCGATCGGGACCGAACTCGGCAAGCAGACCCGGCCCGAACCGCTCGCGCCTCTCAGCAGCCTCGCGGTGGCGGCCAGCCTCCGGCCCGACACCCAGCTGCGGGCTCGGGTGGGCCTGCGGGCTCGCGTGACGACGGTCGACGATCAGGCGAGAATCGCCTTGCCGGACAAGGTGATCACCGTGCCGGTGTCCGCCGAGTCGGCATTGAAGACGATCCTGGATTCGGCCGCGGTCTTCACGCCCGCCGAGCTGCCCGGGCTCGCGCCCGACGAACAACTCGTACTCGCCGGGCGGTTGCTGCGCGAGGGTCTCCTCGTCCCCGCCTCATGAGCCACCCCGTACCCCGCGAGACGCTCGACCGATGCGCGCTCCGTGCGCAGTTCCGCGGCGACCCGATGCTCGGAACCGCCTTCCCGTCCGCCCGGCTGCTGCTCGTCGAGCAACCCGGACCCTGGGGACGGAACGGATTGAGCGGGTCCAGGTTCGACCGGGCGGTCGCGGCGGCGCTCGACAAGCGCGCGAATGCCGAAGGCATCCGGGTTCTCGCGATCCGTCGACCCGGGCGCACGCCCCGCGGGGTCGTGCGCCGTTACGCGCTCGTCGACAGCCGACCCGGACACGAGTCCCTGCGCTGGGGGCGCTACGTACGCGATGCCGAGTTGCTCGACATCCCGCTCGACGGCTCGGCCGGTGACACAGCGATCGACGACCAGCCGAGCTATCTGGTCTGCGCGCACAGCAAGCACGACACCTGCTGCGCGCTGCGCGGTCGGCCGGTGGCCGCGGCCCTCGCGCAGCACCGTCCGGAACAGGTCTGGGAGAGCTCGCATGTGGGTGGCGAACGGTTCGCCGCGAACGTCCTCGTGCTGCCGTCGGGTCTGCTGTACGGACGAGTTCTGCCTTTTGCGGCAAGGGAATTCATCGAAGCAACCGAAGCCGGCGAAGTGGTCGGCGCGCTGCTGCGCGGGCGCATCGGGATCGCGCCGGCGGCCCAGGCCGCGCTGGCGTACGCGTATGAACATCTGGCCCTGCGACGGCTCGACGCGCTGCGAGTCGTCGGGATCGAACGCCCGACGAAGGAGTTGTCGGTCGTGCGGATCGCGGGGCCGCACGGGCCGATCGACGTCTCGGTGCGGGTCGAACGCATCGCGGCCGACGGCCTGACGTGCGCCCGGCCGGGACCGAACGCGTATCTCGCCTATCGCCCGGTCGCGCTGGTGTCGGTCGGTTGAACAGTGGGCGACGGCTCGGCTGCCCCGTCTACGCGCCGGCCGATCACTCCGCCGTCATGGCCGTCAGCCAGCGGGCGATGGCGGCTCGGGCCGGCGCGCACACCGTCGAGGTCGCCAGCTCGCACGGGGCGTTCGTCAGCCACCCGCAGGAGACGGCCGACCTGATCGTCGCCGCCGTCGAGGGCAGCTGACCGGACCGTTCAGCTCGGACGAAGGGTCGATAGCGACGGCAGATTCCGTAGTGCGGTGAAGACTGCGGCGACCACGATGATCGCCGCGATGACGGGTCTCGAGAAGGACCGGCGGGGTCGACCGTACCTCGATCGGGCCGCTGCATCGAGCCAGAGGCCGAGCACCAACGGCAGGGCGGCGACGAACAGCAGGTTGTCGCGCAATGCCTCGGCGAGTTGGAAGTGGCTGAGCGAATAGGCCGATCGCAGCGAACCGCACAACGGGCAGTCCCACCCGGTCAGTGCGTGGAACGGGCAGAGCGGGACGTGCGTCCGCGTCGGATCGACCAGGTCGACGACCGCTAGCGCGCACAGTGCGACAGCCGCGCCGCGCACCGGAGCGCCCCGCGACAACCGCCGCGGCCGACCGGAGTGGATCGCGCTCACAGCGCGTCTCGGGCGCGCAACGCTATTTAGCGCTCAGGGCCACCGAGTTGCTGGCCTTGTCGTGCCAGCCCCGTCGGTCCGGATCGAAGAACGGCGACCAGTAGCCCAGGGTGCAGATCGCGCCGGTGACGCCGAGCACGATCTGCCGAACGATCGCGCGGCCGAAACCGATCGGTCCGCCGGTCGCGGTGTCGACCACCTTGATCCCGCAGACCTGGTGACCGATCGACTGGGTGCGCATGCCGACGAGCAGGCCGACGTACACGATGCTGACCACGAACGCGAGGAGGTCGAAGGGCAGCAGGTGCGATTGCTGCAGTGACTTCGTGCAGATGCCCGCCGCGTTGCAGCTGGTGCTCGTCTTGAACGCCCCGACGAGCACGCCGATGATCACGAGCGGAATACCGACGATGATGCCGTCGATGATCAGACCGCCGAAGCGCGCGCCCATCCCCGCGCGGTTGGGGAACCGGGCGCCGGTCTGGCCGTAGCCGTACGCCGAACCGGGCGGCGGCATCGGGGCGCCCGGATAGCCCCCCGGACCGGCCGACGGGTATTGCGGTTGCCCGTACTGCGGTTGACCGGCTGGCGGTTGCCCGTACTGCGGCTGCTGCCCGTACTGCGGTTGACCGGCTGGCGGTTGCCCGTACTGCGGCTGCTGCCCGTACTGGGGTGGCTGGCCATAGGGCGGCTGACCGGGTGGCGGCTGCTGGCCGTACTGCGGTTGACCCGGCTGGGGCCGGTAGGGGTCCGGCTGCGCGTTCGGGTCCTGCGGGTTCCACGAGCTCATCGACGTGCCCTTCGTCGGATCGGCCGCACCGGCTCGACCGGGTTACGTCCACCTTCACACAAGGGCGCGTCCGGGCCAAGAGTCCTGTTCAGCCTGGTGCGTCGCCGATCGCGACCGGACGATCTCCATCGCCGACCCACTCGGACCAGGAGCCCGCGTACAACGCGGCCGGGATGCCCGCGATCGCCAACGCCGCGACGGCGTGTGCGGCGGTGACGCCCGAGCCGCAGTAGGCGCCGACCGACGTGCCCGCCTCGGCGCCGAGCGCGCGGAACCGTTCGGCCAACGCGCCGGGGGAGAGGAACCGACCGTCGGCGTCGAGGTTGCCGGTGGTCGGCGCGCTGACCGCGCCGGGAATGTGGCCGGCGACCGGATCGATCGGCTCGACGTCCCCGCGGTAGCGCTCGGTCGCTCGTGCGTCGAGCAGCACTCCCGACCGCGCGAGGGCCGCGGCCGCCGCCGCGTCGAGCACCGGCAGACCGCCGCCGGTCAGCACGACATCGCCCGGCTCGGGAACGACCGGGCCGGGTTCGAGCGGCCCGGTCCACGCGCCGAGGCCGCCGTCGAGGATGCGCACGTCGGCGAGACCGCCCCAGCGCAACAGCCACCACGCCCGCGCCGCGGCCAGGCCCGACGAGTTGTCGTAGACCACGACCGAGCGACCGGCCCGCAATCCCCAGCGCTGGGCGGAAGCTTGCAGATCGGCGAGTGCGGGCAGCGGATGACGACCGGCGTGGACGGACGGCGGCGCGGCCAGTTCGGTGTCGAGGTCGACGAACACGGCGGACCGCAGATGGCCCTCGAGATAGTGCCGCCGCCCGTGCGGATCGCCGAGCGCCCAGCGAACGTCGAGCACGCTCGCCGAGTCGTCGGCCAGCAGCACCGCCAGTTCGGACGCCGAGACGAGCACCGACACGAGTATCAGTGCGCGATCGCGTCGGGGTTGTCCTTCAGCCGCTGGATCGACGCACGATCTCGCCCTCGGCCTCCGCCCGGCCGGTCCACGACGCGCCCTCGACGCTCTTGCCCGGCTCGAGCTCCTTGTAGACCTCGAAGAAGTGCTGGATCTCGAGGCGGTCGAACTCGGGGACGTGGTGGATGTCGCGCAGATGCTCCAGCCGCGGATCGGTGGACGGGGACGCACAGCAGCTTGTCGTCGCCGCCCTTCTCGTCCGTCATCCGGAACATGCCGATGGCGCGGCAGCGCACCAGCACGCCGGGAAACAGCGGATCGCCCAGCAGGATCACCAACGCGTCGAGCGGATCACCGTCCTCGCCCAGGGTGTTCTCGACGTAGCCGTAGTCGGCCGGGTACTGGGTCGACGTGAACAGCGTCCGATCCAGACGGATCCGGCCGCTCTTGTGGTCGACCTCGTACTTGTTGCGGCTGCCCTTGGGGATCTCGATGAGGACGTCGAACTCCACGCGAACTCCTTCGATACGGGTGCGGCAACTAGTGTGACGCATCATGCGAATTGCCGCGATCGGCCCTCGCGGTCGCGGTCGTCGCGGTCGTCGTCGGGCTCGCGGCCGGCGGAGCCGTGGGCGGGTACGCGGCGGGCCGGGCGACCACCCACGCGCCGCGCGCGGTGGTCGCGACGCCGAGCCCGACTCCGTCAGCGATCACGGCGGCCACGGATCGTCCGACTGCGGTGGCGCCGTCACTCACGACCGCGCCGTCGGCGGCCACGATCGCGGCCGCGTTGACCGGACCGCTGCACGACCCGGCGCTCGGCGGCTCGGTGCTCGCCGAGGTAGCCGATGCCACGACCGGAACGGTGCTGTTCGCGCAGGGCGCGACGACAGCGGCCCCGCCCGCGTCGACCGCGAAGCTCGCGACGGCGGCGGCCACGTTGCTCACCCATCCGCTCACCGGCCGGATCACGACGACGGTGGTCAGCGGGGCGAAGCCCGGGCAGATCGTCCTGGTCGGTGCGGGCGACCCGACCCTGTCCGGCGCGGCGGCCGGAGTTGCCCACGCTCTACGCCGACGCGGCCCGCGTGTCCGACCTCGCCGCGCAGGTGAAGGCGGCCAACGTCCCGGTCACCCAGGTGCTCGTCGATGACGCCTTGTTCAGCGGGCCGCCGGTGTCGCCGGCCTGGCAGCCGGACGACGTACCGACCGAGTACGCCTCGGCGATCACTGCGGTCATGACCGACGGTGGACGGGCGACCCCGGACGCCGGCGTGCGCAGTGCAACCCCGGACCTCGCTGCGGGTGCCGAACTGGCGACGGCCCTCGGGCTGCCCGCCACCGCCGTCGCCCGTGGCACGCCCCCGGCGACGGCCCCCGTGCTGGCTCACGTCCAATCGGCAACGTACGGCGAGCTGGTGCGACAGATGCTGGTCGATTCCGACAACGTCATCGCCGAGGTGTTGGCCCGCCTGGTCGCGATCGCCCAATCGCAACCGGTCAGTTTCGCCGGCGGCGCGGCCGCCGTGCGCGCGGTGCTGGCGGCGCACGGTGTCGACTTGGGAGCGGGAATGGTCGACGGCAGCGGGCTGGCGGCGTCCGACCGGGTCAGCCCGTCCGCCCTTGTCGCGGTGCTGCGGCTCGTGACGACGGACGAGACGGTCGGCTGGATCGTCGATGACCTGCCGGTGGGCGGATGGGACGGCACGCTGGCCGATCGCTACGCGGCCGGGACACCGTCGGCGCCCGGCGCGGGTCTGGTCCGGGCCAAGACCGGAACGCTGACCGGTGTATCAGCAATCGCCGGGTTCGTGACGACATCGTCAGGGAGCCTGCTAATCGTCAGCTTCGTTGCCGACAATGTGTCGGCAGACGGGACGGATGCTGCTGAAAACGCACTTGATGCTGCCGTGACGTCCCTTTTGTAGGATAAGCGCAAGCAGAAGTGATGAATTTCACGCCGATCTCACGCGATCAACGTGCAATTTTTCGGTTGAACCTTGATCATTTGAAAGCCGCATATTTTCCATGTGGTGGTGACACATGCCGAGTGCGTCCGGTTGACTCGCTTCGCGTCACTTGGTGACTTGGCAATGCGCTGCGGGGCGCGCCTGTAGATAGAGGAGCAGGCCCGGGTGGGGTGGACGCGAGTGCGGCGGCCGGTTGCCGTCGTCATGAGTGCTGCCCTCGCGATGGCCGGTGTCTCGGTCGTCGTCTGGGCGACGCCGGTATCGGCGTCCGAGACGGCCGCCGACGTCCCCGCCGCGACCTTCACCTCCGTGTGCGCGACCACTCCGGGGATCTTCTTCGCCGATCAGACGCCCACGGTGCTTGATGAGGGGGTGCAGGGCCGCGACGGTGGCACCCTCACCAAACTCGGTGCGGCGTCCGGTTGGAACTACGACGCGCTGGCGATGAGCCCCGTCGACGACTCGATGGTGGCGATCAGCCGGACGAATGACGACGCCCGCTATCCGGCCGGTCACCTCGCTGACGATCAAGTCGGACGGCTCGGTCGTCGATCAGGGTGCCATCACCGGTGTCGCGGCCGCCGACAGCTCGGGCGGGATCACGGGCGGCGCGTTCGACGCGGACGGCAACTATTGGATCGCCGCCGGCACGGGCGCGCTCTACGAGCTGAACCGCGCGACCTTGGCCGTGACCCCGCTCGCCGCTCAGTCCGCCAAGATCGCCGCCGGCGACATCACCTTCGCGTCCGGCTTCCTGTGGGGCGTCGGCGACAACACGAACACGATCGAGCGAATCGATCTGACGACCGGCCAGGTCGCGACGTTCACGGCACCGTTCCTGCCCACGTCCGCCGTCTTCGGATCGGCCTGGACGTACGGCAACGGCAATCCGGTCTTCGCGTCGAACAGCGGCACCGCCTACCAGGTCGCAATCGCGACGCCGGCCGGCACGCCGACCTTCAGCCTCGCCGCGCAGGTCGCGGTGCCCGCGTCGGCGAACGCCGACGCCACCGACTGCCCGGCCGCGCCGGTCGACCTGCAGGTCGCGACGACCGGCCCGGCCGCCGTCGCCGCCGGAGCCGCCGTCACCTGGACGATCACGGTCACGAACAAGAGCAAGTCAGCGAGCTCGGGCTTCATCGTCAAGGACTCCGTGCCGCCCTCGATCACGAACGTGACCGGCCCGGGCTGCACGGTTGCGGGCAACGACGTCATCTGTACGGGCGGGGTGCTCGCGTCCGGCGCGTCCACGACGATCACGATCACCGGCCAAGCGCCGGCGTCGTTCGCGGCGGCCGTTACCGACACCGCGACGGTCAGCGGGAACGAGAAGGATCCGACCGCGGCCAACGACAGCTCGAGCGAGACCGTGTCGCCCGCCACCTCCGGCCTCGCGCTCACCGAAGCGACCACGCCCGCGACTTTCGCCACGGCCGGAACCCCGATCAGCTACTCGTACGTGGTTACGAACAAGGGCAATGTCGCGGTCACCGGCCTCGCGGTGAAGGACACCCGCCGGGCGCCCGCGGGGGCGTTCGACTCCGGGCCGACCTGCCCGGTCACAACCCTGGCCGCGGGAGCGTCCACTACCTGCACAGCGTCCTATACGACCACCCAGGCCGACGTGAACAACGCCTCGGTCGACGACTCGGCCACCGCGACCGGCGTGGACTCCTCGTCGAACCCCATCGCCGCGCCGCCCGTGACCACCGCTGTCACCGCCGCGCAATCACCGAAGCTGACGATGACCAAGTCGGCCGACCGGGCCACCGTCTCGGCGGTCGGCGATGTCGTCACGTACTCGACCGTCGTCACCAACACCGGCAACGTCACCTTGCGCAACGCGGCCGTCACCGACACCACCTCGTCCGGTGCGGTCGCGACACCGACCTGCGCGCCCGGCTCGGCGTCGCTCGCGCCGGGCGCCTCGATCACCTGCACTACGAAGCAGACCGTGACCGCCGCCGACCTGCAGGCCGGTTCGCTCAGTGACGTCAGCACCGCGTCGGCGATCACGCCGAGCGGAACCACCGCGACGGCCGTGCCGGCCATCGCGGCGGTGTCGGCCGTCCAGGCGCCGAGCCTGACGATCGCGAAGACGGCGAGCCCCGCGACCGTGTCGACCGCCGGCACGACGGTCACGTACAGCTTCGTCGTTACGAACAACGGCAACGTCAAGCTGACCAACGTCGCGGTCGTCGACACCCAGACCGCCCCGGCCGGCGCGCTCACCAGCGGCCCGACCTGCCCGGCCGGTGCCGCGTCGATGGCCATCGGCGCCTCGGTGACCTGCACGGCGACGTACACGGTCACCGCGGCCGACCTGGCGAACGGAACGATCCAGGATTCCGCGACGGCGTCGGGCAAGTCACCGACCAACGCCACGATCACCTCGGCGGCATCGACCGCGACCGTCGCCGTGGCGCCGACGTCCACCGTTACGAAGACGGCGTCCACGACCGGCGTGTTCGCGGGCCAGGTGCTCACCTACACGGTCAAGGTCGTGAACACGAGCGGAGTCGCGTACACCGCCGCGTCACCGGCGTCGTTCACCGACAACTTCACCGGCGTCCTGGACGACGCGTCGTACAACAGCGACGCGACCAGCTCCGTCGCCGGCTGGACGTTCAGCGGGACGAACCCGCTCACGGCGTCCGGGCCGTTGGCGGCCGGCGCCACCGCGACGATCACGTACTCGATCACCGTCGACGATCCGGACACCGGCAACGGCTCGCTGGTGAACACCATCAGCCCGACGAGTACCGGCACGACGCTGTACGACCGGCGGCTGTTCGGTCACGACACCCGTGAACACACCGATCGCCTGCGTTCCCGGCACCGACTACGCCGTCAACGCCTCGCAGCTGCTGTCGGTCAGCAACACGACGGGCGTCGGCACCGTCCTGGCGACCTTCACCGGCGTCAGCCTGCAGCTCAACGCGCTCGGCGTGACCTCGGGCGGGGCCGCTGCCTATGCGATCGGGCAGGGCTCGGCGCTCACGACCGGTTCGCCGACCATCTATCGCTACGATGCCGCAACGAAGACGACCACGACGTACACCGGCTCGCCGATCGTGAACGCCTTGAACGGCAGCGGATTCGTCCGCGGTGCGGTCGATCTGTTCAACGGCATCTACTACTACAGCGGCACGCGGGCCGACAACGTCACGCACGACTTCTACGCGTTCGACACGATCACGAACACCCCGATCGGCTACATCGGATCGCTGACCGGGACGACCGGCGGCAACGGTGACCTCAGCTTCGACCCGTACGGCAACATGCTGCTCGTCATCTCCAACGGCGACGCGACGAACAACACCCTGCTGCGCGTGCCGAACATCCCGACGACGGCCGGCAACGCGACGCTCGTCGGGACGGTGCTGACGAAGTTGCCCGCGAACGTCGGCGAGAACGGCATCACCTTCGACGGCGACGGGTACATGTACGCGTCCACGTCGACGACGCTCTACAAGCTGAACCCGAACACCGGCGCGCTCGTCTCGTCGGTCGCTCTCAGACCCGACCCCGATCTACGACCTGGCCGGCTGCGTGGTCAACGGCGCGCTGACGCTGCAGAAGAACATCGTCACCCGGGCCAACCCGACCGACCAGTTCGCGCTGACTATCACGGGCAACGGCCTGGTCAGTGGCGCGGCCGGCAACAGCGGCACGACGAGCGGTAGCAGTACCGGCCAGCAGACGGCCAACTCGGCGACGGCCGGGCCGGTCGTCGGCATCCTCGGCGCGTCGTACACGCTCACCGAGACCGCCGCGAGCGGTTCGCTGGCCGACTACACGACAACGATCTCCTGTATCGACAAGGCGAACGGCAACGCACCGGTGACCGCGACGCTCGTCTCGGCGGGCGTCTACACAGTTGTCTTCCCGAGCCCAGCCACGTCGACCCAGTCGTTGGCCAACGTCCTCTGCACGGTGTCGAACACGTCGTTGCCGCAGCTGTCACTGAGCAAGGCGCTGAGCGGTAACCGTGTCCAGTCCGGCGACCAGTTCACCGTCGCGATCCACACCGGCAGCGCCACCGGGCCGGTCGTGAACAGCACGACGAACTCGACGACCACCGGCACCGGATCGACGATCACGGCGGGCAGCGGGACGACCGGCACGTTCCTCGGGGCGAACGGCACGACGTACTACCTGACCGAATCGGGTGTCGGATCGACGCTGCTCACCGACTACGCGAACAAGACGATCACCTGTACCGACGCCAACGGCGTGCAGACGGGGCTACCCAACGGGGCGGCGTTCAGCGGGTCGCTCGCGATCACCCCGCAACCGGGCGCCGACATCTCGTGCACGCTGACCAACGTCGCCAACGCGGCAAGCCTCGCGCTGACGAAGTCGGCCGTCCCGTCCACGGTGTCCACGGCGGGCGCCGACGGTGACCTACAGCTTCGTGGTCAAGAACACCGGCAACGTCACCGTCACCGACCTCGCCATCAACGACGCCTTCACCGCGCCGTCGACCGGCCCGGTCCCGACGATCACCTGCCCGACGACGACGCTCGCGGCCGGCGCGACGACCACCTGCACCGGCGACGTACTCGACCGACGCAGGCCGACCTCGACAACGGCGTCGATCAACAACTCGGCGACCGCGGCCGGCAACCGACCCGCGAACCGGACCGTGACCTCCAACGCCTCGACCGCCACCGTGACGGCGACTCAGGCGCCGGCGATCGACGGTCGCGAAGTCGGCGTCGCCGACGACGGTGTCGGCGGTCGGCCAGCGGTCGTCACGTACTGCTTCGTGGTGAAGAACACCGGCAACGTGACGCTGACGAACGTCGCGGTGACCGATACGCAGACGGCTCCCGCTGGTGCGTTGACGACCGGTCCGACCTGCCCGCCCGGCGCGGCATCGCTGGCGCCGGGTGCGTCGGTGACGTGCACGGCGACGTACACGACGACGCAGGCCGATCTGAACAACGGCTCGATCAACGACTCGGCGACCGCGGCCGGCACGAACCCCGCCGGCGGGACAACGACATCGACGCCGTCGACCGCGACCGTGGCGGCGACCCAGAGTCCCGGCATTGACGATCACGAAGTCGGCGTCGCCGACGACCGTGTCGGCGGTCGGCGCAGTCGTCACCTACACGTTCGTGGTGAAGAACACCGGCAACGTGACGCTGACGAACGTCGCGGTCACCGATACCCAGACGGCTCCCGCTGGTGCGTTGACGACGGGTCCGACCTGCCCGGCCGGCGCGGCGTCGATGACGCCCGGCGCGTCGGTGACCTGCACCGCGACCTACACCGTGACCCAGGCCGACCTGAACAACGGTTCGATAAAGGACTCGGCGACGGCGACCGGTAAGGATCCGAAGAACAACCCGCAGACCTCGTCGCCCGCGACGGCCACGGTGACGGCCACCCAGAGCCCGGCATTGACGATCGCGAAGTCGGCGTCGCCGACGACTGTGGCGGTGGTCGGCGCGGTCGTCACGTACAGCTTCGTGGTCACCAACACCGGCAACGTCACCCTGACCGACGTCGGCGTGACCGACACCCAGAGCGCCCCGGCCGGGACTTTGGCGACCGGCCCGACGTGCCCGGCCGGTGCCGCATCGATGGCGCCGGGTGCGAGCGTGACGTGCACCGCGACGTACACGGTCACGCAGGCCGACCTGAACAGCGGATCGATCAATGACTCGGCGACGGCAGCGGGTACCAACCCGGCCGGCGGCACGACGACCTCGACGCCGTCGGCGGCTGCGGTGGCCACGACGCAATCGCCGGCGTTGACGATAACCGAAGGCCGCCAGCCCCACGACCGTGTCGGCGGTCGGCGCGGTCGTGACCTACACGTTCGTCGTGAAGAACACCGGCAACGTCACGCTGACGAACGTCGCGATCACCGACGCGCAGACCGCGCCGGCCGGTGCGTTGACGAGTGGCCCGACCTGCCCGGCGGGTGCGGCGTCGATGGCGCCCGGCGCGTCGGTGACCTGCACCGCGACCTACACGGTGACGCAGGCCGATCTCACGAACGGCACGATCAAGGACTCCGCGGTCGCGAAGGGCACGAACCCGGTCGGCGGCCCGACGACGTCGACTCCGGCGACCGCCACCGTCACCGCGACGCAGAGCCCGGCGCTCACGATCGCCAAGACCGCGTCGCCCACCGCGGTCACCACCGCGGGAGCGACCGTCACGTACTCGTTCCTCGTTACGAACACCGGCAACGTCCCGTTGACGAACGTGGCGGTCGTCGACACGCAGACCGCGCCGGCGAACCCGTTGACGACGCGGCCCGACCTGCCCGGCGGGGGCGGCGTCGCTGGCGCCGAGCGCTTCGGTGACGTGCACCGCGACGTACACCGTGACGCAGACCGACCTGAACAACGGTTCGATCAACGACTCCGCGACGGCGGCCGGTACGAATCCGGCCGGCGGGACGACGCCGTCGACGCCGTCGACCGCCGCGGTGATCGCGACCCAGACGGCCGCCTTGACGATCACGAAGTCGGCCGCGCCGACGACGGTGTCGGCGGTCGGCGCGACGGTGACGTACTCGTTCGTGGTCACGAACAGCGGCAACGTGACCCTCACGAATGTCACGGTGGCGGACGCCCAGACGGCACCGGCCGGCGTTCTCGCGAGTGGGCCGACCTGCCCGGCGGGCGCCGCGTCCATGGCGCCGGGCGCTTCGGTGACGTGCACCGCGACGTACACCGTGACCCAGGCCGATCTGAACAACGCAACGATCAAGGACTCCGCCACGGCGGCCGGCAAGGACCCGAAGAACAACACCGTCACCTCTCCGGCGGCCACGGCGACGGTGACGACGATCCAGAACCCGGCCCTGACGGTCGTCAAGTCCGCCACCCCGATCACCGTGGCGGCCGTCGGTGCGGTCGTGACGTACTCGTTCGTGGTGACGAACTCCGGCAACGTGACCCTGACGAATGTCGGGGTGACGGATACCCAGACCGCGCCCGCTGGTGCATTGGCGAGCGGCCCGACCTGCCCGGCCGGTGCGGCGTCGATGGCGCCCGGCGCGAGTGTCACCTGCACCGCGACCTACACGGTGACGCAGGCCGATTTGAACAACGGCTCGATCAACGACTCCGCGACGGCGGCCGGGACGAAGCCGGGCGGCGGGACGACGACCTCCGCGCCATCGCTCGCGACGGTCACCGCCACCCAAGGACCGGCGTTGACGATTGCGAAGTCGGCCTCGCCGACGACGGTGTCGGCGGTCGGCGCCACCGTCACCTACTCATTCGTGGTGACGAACTCCGGCAACGTGACCCTGACGAATGTCGCGGTGACGGATACCCAGACCGCGCCGGCGGGTGCGTTGACGACCGGCCCGACCTGCCCGGCGGGCGCGACGTCGATGGCGCCGGGCGCTTCCGTGACGTGCACCGCGACGTACACGGTCACCCAGGCCGACCTGAACAACGGTTCGATCAAGGACTCGGCTACCGCGGCCGGCAAGGACCCCAAGAACAACACGGTGACGTCCGCTCCGGCGAGCGGCCACCGTGACCACGACGCAGAGCCCGGCGTTGACGATCGTCAAGTCGGCGAGCCCGACGACGGTCGCGGCAGTCGGCGCGATCGTGACGTACTCATTCGTTGTCACGAACAGCGGCAACGTGACGCTGACCAACGTCGCGGTCACCGACACCCAGACCGCGCCCGCCGGGGCGTTGACGAGCGGCCCGACCTGCCCGGCCGGCGCGACGTCGATGGCGCCCGGCGCGAGCGTCACGTGTACCGCGACCTACACCGTGACGCAGGCCGACCTGAACAACGGATCGATCAACGACTCGGCGACGGCCGCGGGGACGAACCCGGCCGGCGGTACGACGACGTCGGGTCCGTCGACGGCGTCGGTCACGGCGACGCAGAGTCCGGCCCTGACGATCACGAAGTCGGCGACTCCGACGACGGTCGTCGGCGGTCGGCGCGGTGGTGACGTACTGCTTCGTCGTGAAGAACACCGGCAACGTGACGCTGACGAACGTCGCGGTCGACCGATACGCAGACGGCGCCGGCGGGCGCGTTGGCGACCGGCCCGACCTGTCCGGCCGGAGCGACGTCGATGGCGCCGGGCGCTTCGGTGGCCTGCACCGCGACGTACACCGTGACGCAGGCCGACCTCGAACAACGGTTCGATCAACGACTCGGCGACCGCGGCGGGTACCAACCCGGCCGGTGGCACGACGACCTCGAGTCCTTCGACCGCCGCCGTGTCCACGACTCAATCGCCGGCCTTGACGATCACGAAGTCGGCGTCGCCGACGAGCGTCTCGGCAGTTGGCGCCCTCGTGACCTACTCGTTCGTGGTGACGAACTCGGGCAACGTGACCGTTGACCAATGTCGCGGTGACTGACGCCCAGACCGCTCCCGCCGGCTCGCTCACGAGCGGCCCGACCTGCCCGGCCGGGGTTGCGTCGATGGCGCCCGGCGCGAGCCTCACGTGCACCGCGACGTACACGACGACCCAGGCCGACCTGAACAACGGTTCGATCAAGGATTCGGCGACCGCCGCCGGCAAGGACCCCAAGAACAACACAGTGACGTCCGCGCCGGCGACGGCGACCGTGACCACGACGCAGAGCCCGGCGTTGACGATCGCCAAGTCGGCGAGCCCGACGACGGTGGCCGCAGTCGGCGCGGTCGTCACGTACTCGTTCGTCGTCACGAACAGCGGCAACGTGACGCTGACCAATGTCGCGGTCACCGACACCCAGACCGCGCCCGCCGGGGCGTTGACGAGTGGCCCGACCTGCCCGGCCGGGGCTGACGTCGATGGCGCCCGGCGCGAGTGTCACGTGTACCGCGACCTACACCGTGACGCAGGCCGACCTGAACAACGGCTCCATCAACGACTCGGCGACGGCCGCGGGGACGAACCCGGCCGGTGGCACGACGACGTCGGGCCCGTCGACGGCGTCGGTGACGACGACTCAATCGCCGGCTCTGACGATCACGAAGACCGCGAGTCCGACAACGGTCGCGGCGGTCGGTGCGGTGGTGACGTACAGCTTCGTGGTCACCAACTCGGGCAACGTCACGCTGACCAACGTCGCCGTCACCGACACGCAGACGGCGCCCGCCGGTGCCGTCACGAGTGGCCCGACCTGTCCGGCCGGCGCCGCGTCGCTGGCTCCGGGTGCGAGCGTCACCTGCACGGCGACGTACACGACGACGCAGGCCGATCTGAACAACGGGTCGATCAAGGACTCCGCTACCGCGGCCGGTAAGGATCCGAAGAACAACACGGTCACGTCCGCTCCGGCGACCGCGACCGTCACGACAACGCAGAGCCCCGCGTTGACGATCGCCAAGTCCGCCAACCCGACGACCGTCTCGACGGTCGGCGCGACGGTGACCTACAGCTTCGTCGTGAAGAACACCGGCAACGTGACCCTGACGAACGTCGCGGTGACGGATACGCAGACCGCACCGGCCGGCCCGCTTACCAGCGGCCCGACCTGCCCGGCCGGCGCCGCGTCGCTGGCTCCGGGCGCGAGTGTCACCTGCACCGCGACCTACACGACGACCCTGGCCGATCTGAACAACGGGTCGATCAACGACTCGGCGACCGCGGCGGGCACCAACCCGGCCGGGGGGACGACGACCTCGACGCCGTCGGCGGCCGCGGTGACGACGACTCAAGCGCCCGCCCTGACCATCGCCAAGTCAGCCAGTCCGACGACGGTGTCGGCGGTCGGCGCCGTCGTCACCTACACGTTCGTGATCACCAACACCGGCAACGTGACCCTGACGAACGTCGCCGTGACCGACGCCCAGACCGCTCCCGCCGGCTCGCTCACGAGCGGCCCGACCTGCCCGGCCGGGGTTGCGTCGATGGCGCCCGGCGCGAGCCTCACGTGCACCGCGACGTACACGACGACCCAGGCCGATCTGAACAACGGTTCGATCAAGGATTCGGCGACGGCGGCCGGCAAGGACCCCAAGAACAACACAGTGACGTCCGCGACGGCGACGGCGACCGTGACCACGACGCAGAGCCCGGCGTTGACGATCGCCAAGTCGGCGAGCCCGACGACGGTGGCCGCAGTCGGCGCGGTAGTCACGTACTCGTTCGCGGTCACCAACTCGGGCAACGTGACGCTGACCAACGTCGCGGTCACCGATACCCAGACCGCGCCCGCCGCAGCGTTGACGAGTGGCCCGACCTGCCCGGCCGGGGCAACGTCGATGGCGCCCGGCGCGAGTGTCACATGTACCGCGACCTACACCGTGACGCAGGCCGACCTGAACAACGGCTCCATCAACGACTCGGCCACCGCCGCCGGCACCAACCCGGCCGGCGGAACGACGACATCCACGCCCTCGGCGGCGACCGTCTCGACCGTCCAGGGTCCGTCGCTCACCATCAGCAAGACGGCCAGCCCCACCACGGTGTCGACCGTCGGCGCGGCGGTCACGTACACCTTCGTCGTCACCAACAGTGGCAACGTGACCCTGACCAACGTCGCCGTCACCGACACGCAGGCCGCGCCCTCCGGGTCCCTCACGAGCGGGCCGACGTGCCCGGCCGGAGCAGCGTCGATGACGCCGGGCGCGAGCGTCACGTGCACCGCGACGTACACGACGACCCAGGCCGACATCACGAACGGCTCGATCAGGGATTCCGCGACCGCGAGTGGCAAGGACCCCAAGAACAACACCGTCACCTCGACCCCGGCAACGGCCACGGTCACCGCGACGCAGACGTCGGCGCTCACGCTGACGAAGTCGGCCAGTCCGACGACCGTCACGGCCGCCGGCCAGACCGTCACGTACTCGTTCCTCGTGAAGAACACCGGAAACATCCCGGTGACCGGGCTGGGCATCGCCGATACCTTCACCGCGCCGGCCGGCCCGGTGCCCACGATCACCTGCCCCGTGACGTCGCTCGCGCCGGGTGCGAGCACGACCTGCGCCGCCTCGTATGTGACCACGCAGGGCGACATCGACAAGGGCTCGATCAACAACTCGGCGACGGCGTCGGCCACCGACTCGAACAACCATCCCGTCACGTCGGCGCCGTCGCTCGCGGCGGTCACCGCGACGCAGACGTCCGGCCTCACGCTGACGAAGTCGGCCAACCCGACGACGATCACCGCGCCGGGCGTGACCGTGAACTACTCGTTCGTCGTCACCAACTCGGGCAACGTCACGATCACCGGGCTGAACATCGCCGACACGTTCACGGCCCCGGCCGGTCCGGTGCCCACGATCACCTGCCCGACGACGACGCTGGCCCCGGGCGCCAGTACGACCTGCACGGCCGCGTACACGACCACTCAGGCGGACGTCGACAACGGCACCATCAAGAACTCGGCGACCGCGACCGGCACCGATCCGAAGGGCGCCGCGGTCACGTCGAACGCGTCGGCGGCGACCGTCACCGTCACCCGGGCTCCAAAGCTCGCGCTGATCAAGTCGGCCAACCCGACCACGATCACCGCCGCCGGCCAGACCGTCACCTACTCGTTCGCCGTGACGAACACGGGCAACGTGAGCCTGACCGGGCTGAACATCGCCGACACCTTCACCGCTCCGGCCGGCCCCGTCCCGACGATCACCTGCCCGAGCACCACGCTCGCGCCCGGCGCGACCGTCACCTGCACCGCGACCTACCTGGCCAGCCAGGCCGACGTCGACAACGGCTCGATCAACAACGCGGCGACGGCGACGGCGAAGGACCCCGCGAACGCGACCGTGACCGCCCCGCAGTCGACCGCCACCGTCAGTGTCACCCGGGCCGCCGCGCTCACGTTGACGAAGTCGGCCAACCCGACCGCGGTCACGGCCGCCGGTCAGACCGTCACGTACACATTCGCAGTCACGAACTCCGGCAACGTGACGGTCACCGGGCTGAGCATCGCCGACACGTTCACCGCGCCGGCCGGCCCGGCGCTCACGATCACCTGCCTGGCCACGACGCTGGCTCCGGCCGCGAGCACGGCCTGCACCGCCACGTACGCGGTGACGCAGGCCGACGTCGACAACGGCACGATCAAGAACTCGGCCGTTGCGAACGCTGTCGATCCCTCGAGCAACCCGGTCGCGTCGGCGCCGTCGACGGCCACCGTAACCGCCGCGGCCGCCCCGAAACTGACGCTCGCCAAATCGGCCAACCCGACGTCGGTGACCGCGACTGGTCAGACCGTCGCGTACTCGTTCAAGGTGACGAACTCCGGCAACGTGACGGTCAGCGGCGTGTCCATCGCCGACACCTTCACCGCGCCGGCTGGGCCCGTGCCGGTGATCACCTGCCCGGTGACGACGCTGGCCCCCGGCGCGAGCGTGACCTGCACCGGCACCTACGCGACGACCCAGGCCGACATCAACAACGGCTCGATCAACAACTCGGCGACGGCGAGCGGCAAGGACCCGTCCAACAACCCGGTCGTGTCGAACCCGTCGACCGCGGCTGTCACCGCCACGCAGACGCCGAAGCTGACCCTGACGAAGTCGGCCAATCCGACGTCGGTGAGTTCGATCGGCCAGACAGTGAACTACTCGTTCCTCGTCACGAACACGGGCAACGTCACCGTGTCGAGTCTGACGATCGCCGACTCGTTCACCGCGCCGGCCGGTCCGGTGCCGACGATCACCTGCCCGGTGACGACGCTGGCCCCCGGCGCGAGCGTGACGTGCACAGCCACCTACACCGCGACCGCCGCCGACCTCGACGCCGGGACGATCAAGAACTCGGCGACGGCCACCGCCAAGGACCCGTCCAACATCACCGTCACCTCGAACGCGTCGACGGCGACGGTGACCGCGACGCAGCTGCCCAAGCTGACCGTCACGAAGTCCGCCAACCCGGTCACGCTGACCGCCGCCGGGCAGACCGTCGGCTACACGTTCGTCGTGCAGAACACGGGCAACGTCACCGTGTCGAACCTGACGATCGCCGACTCGTTCACGGCGCCGGCCGGTCCGGTTCCCGCGGTCACGTGCTCGGTCACGACCCTCGCAGCCGGCGCCAGCACGACGTGCACCTCGGCCGCGTACTCCGCGACCCAGGCGGACGTGAACAACGGCACGATCACCGACACGGCGACGGCCGACGGCACGTCGCCGACCGGCAGTGCGGTGGTCTCGGCGCCGTCGACCGCCACGGTGACCATCAACCAGATGTCGGGCCTGACGCTGGTGAAGTCGGTGAGCCCGACCACCGCCACCGCTGCTGGCCAGACCGTGACGTACACGTTCGCGGTCACGAACTCCGGCAACCTGCCGGTCAGCGGCCTGAGCATCGCTGACACGTTCACGGCGCCGGCCGGCCCGGCGCCGACGATCGTCTGCGTCGCGACGGGCCTCGCGCCCGGCGCGAGCACCACCTGCAGCGCGACGTACACGGTCACCCAGGCCGACGTCGACACCGGGACGATCAAGAACTCGGCCACGGCGAACGCGACGGACTCGAACAACAAGCCGGTCGGATCGGCTCCCTCGACCGCGACGGTGACGATTACCGCGGCACCCGCGCTCACCCTCGTGAAGAGCGTCAGCCCGACCTCGGTGTCCGGCGCCGGCCAGACGGTTACCTATTCATTCAAGGTGACGAACTCCGGCAACGTGACGATCAGCGGCCTGACGATCGCCGACACGTTCACTGCTCCGGCCGGCCCGGTGCCCACCATCGCCTGCCCGGCCACGACCTTGGCGCCCGGCGCGACCACGACCTGCACGGCCACCTACAGCGCCAGCCCGGCGGACGCCGACACCGGGACGATCAAGAACTCGGCCACGGCGAGCGGTACCGATCCGAAGGGCACTGCGGTCACCTCGGCGCCGTCTACGGCGACGGTGACCATTCCCGTGAACGCCGCGCTGTCGCTGGTGAAGTCGGTGTCGCCGACCACCTTCACGACCGTCGGCCAGCAGCTCAGCTACACGTTCGCCGTCCACAACGGCGGCAACGTGACGCTGTCCCTGCTGACGATCGGTGACTCGCTCACGGCCCCGGCCGGGCCGGCGCTCACGATCAACTGCCCGACGACGACGCTGGCGCCGGGCGCGAACACGACCTGCACCGCGTCGCTACGCCGTGACGCAGGCCGACCTCGACCACGGCACGATCGTGAACACGGCGACGGCCCAGGCCACTGACCCGAGCGGTACGGGCGTGACCTCGCCGCCGTCAACGGCGACCGCCTCGGCCACGCAGAGCCCGAGCCTGACCCTGGTCAAGTCGGCCGCCCCGACATCCGTCAGCGCCGCCGGCGCGAGCGTCGCCTACTCGTTCAAGGTCACCAACGGCGGCAACGTGACGGTCACCGGCCTGACGATCGCCGACACGTTCACGGCCCCGGCCGGTCCCGTGCCGACGATCACGTGCCCGGTCACGACGCTGGCTCCGGGCGCGAGCACGACGTGCACGGCCACCTACCTGACGACCCAGGCCGACGTCGACAAGGGCTCGATCAACAACAGCGCGACCGCGAACGGCACCGACCCGGCCGGTCACGCCGTCGCCTCGCCCGCGTCCACCGCCGTCGTCACGGTCGGCCAGACGCCGTCACTCGTGCTGGTCAAGTCGGCCGCTCCGACATCCGTCACCACCGCCGGCGCGAGCGTCGCCTACTCGTTCAAGGTCACCAACAGCGGCAACGTGACGGTCACCGGCCTGACGATCGCCGACACATTCACCGCGCCGGCCGGTCCCGTGCCGACGATCACGTGCCCGGTCACGACGCTGGCGCCCGGAGCGAGCACGACCTGCACCGCCACCTATGTGACGACGCAGGCCGACATCGACAACGGCACCGTCAAGAACTCGGCGACGGCCTCGGCGAACGGCCCGACCGGTACGGCCGTCACGTCGAACCCCTCGAGCGCGACGGTCACCGCCAACCGGACGGCCGCGCTGACATTGACGAAGTCGGCCAACCCGACGACGGTCACCGCGGTCGGCCAGACAGTGAACTACTCGTTCCTGGTGAGGAACACGGGCAACGTGACCATCACCGGCGTCAGCATCGCCGACTCGCTCACCGCGCCGGCCGCGCCGGCTCCCACGGTCACCTGCCCCGTGACGGCGCTGGCGCCGGCCGCGAGCACGACCTGCACGGCTGCCTACGCGACGACTCAGGCCGACCTCGACAACGCGTCGATCAACAACTCGGCCACGGCGAGCGGCACCGACCCGGCCGGTAATCCGGTCGTCTCGCCGACCTCGACCGCGACCGTGCTGGCCACCCAATCCAGCGGTCTGACGATCACGAAGTCGGCCAGCCCGACGACGATCACGACAGCCGGGACCGTCGTCGCCTACTCGTTCCTGCTGAAGAACACCGGCAACGTGACGCTCACCGCGCTGGCCGTCGCCGACACCTTCACCGCCCCGGCCGGCCCGGCCCTGACGATCAACTGCCCGACGACCACGTTGGCGCCGGGCGCGAGCACGACGTGCACCGCGAGCTACACCGCCACCCAGGCCGACGTCGACCACGGCGCGATCACCAACGCGGCCACCGCCACCGGACACGACCCGGCCGGCCACACCGTCACGTCCAACCAGTCGACGGCTGTCGTCACGGCGACGCCGGCGCCGTCGATCTCGGTCGTGAAGTCGGCCAACCCGACCACGGTGACCACTGCCGGCCAGACGGTTGCGTACTCGTTCCTCGTCAAGAACACCGGCAACGTGACGATCAGCGGCGTGGCCATCACCGACACGTTCACGGCGCCGGCCGGCCCGGCCCTCGCGATCACCTGCCCGGTGACCACGCTCGCACCGAACGCCACGACGACCTGCACGGCGACGTACACGGTCACCCAGGCCGACGTGAACCACGGGACGATCGCCAATTCGGCGACCGCCGGCGGCACCACGCCGGGCGGCAACCCGGTGACGTCGCCGCCGTCCATCGCCCTCGTGACGGTCGTCCAGTCGACCGGCCTCACGTTGACGAAGACGGCATCGCCCACGACCGTCACGGCGGTCGGCCAGACCGTGACCTATTCGTTCGCGGTCAAGAACACCGGCAACGTGACGCTGACCGGGCTGGCGATCGCCGACACGTTCACCGCCCCGGCCGCCCCGGCGCTCACCGTGACCTGCCCCACGACGGCGCTCGCCCCCGGAGTCGGGACGACCTGTACCGCGACCTATACGGTCACCCAGGCCGACCTCGACAACGGCGCGATCAACAACAGCGCGGGCGCGAGCGCGCTTGATCCGGCCAGTAGCCCGATCGCCTCGCCGACCTCGACGGCAACGGTGACCGCCGGGCAGACCGCCGGGCTCACCCTCGTGAAATCGGCCAACCCGACCACGGTGGCCACCGCCGGCGCGACCGTCTCGTACTCGTTCAAGATCACCAACTCCGGCAATGTCACCGTCCACAACATCGCGATCGCCGACACGTTCACGGCCCCCGCCGGGCCCGCCCTCACAATCGTCTGCCCGGTCACGACGCTGGCGCCCGCGGCGAGCACGACCTGCACCGCGAGCTACACGGTCACGCAGGCCGACGTCGATCACGGGACGGTCGGGAACTCGGCGACGGTGAGCGGTCTCGACCCGGCCGGCACCACCGTGACCTCGCCGCCCTCGACCGCGACCGTCACGATCACGCCCGCCCCGGCGCTCACGCTCACCAAGTCCGCGAACCCGACGTCGGTGACCGCCGCCGGCGCGACGGTGACGTACAGCTTCCTGGTCAAGAACACCGGCAACGTCACAGTCACGGGCGTGAGCATCGCCGACACGTTCACCGCGCCGGCCGGCCCCGGGCTCGCGATCAGCTGCCCGGTCACGACCCTCGCGCCGACCGTGTCGACCACCTGCACCGCCACGTACGCCGTGAGCCAGGCCGACGTCGACAACGGCGCGATCAATAACAGCGCGACGGCCGGCGGCCACAGCCCGTCCGGTTCGACGGTGACCTCGCCGGTCTCGACGGCGACGGTCTCGGCGGCCCCGGCCCCGGCGCTCACGCTGGTCAAGTCGGCCGACCAGACGACGGTCACGGGCGCCGGCCAGTCGGTGACGTACTCGTTCCTCGTGACGAACACGGGCAACGTCACGGTCAGCGGCCTCGCCGTCGCCGACACGTTCACCGCGCCGGCCGGCCCGCCCCTGACGGTCAGCTGCCCGACGACGACGCTCGCGCCCGCCGCGAGTACGACGTGCACCGCCGTGTACACGACCACCCAGGCGGACGTGGACCACGGCACGATCAAGAACACCGCCACCGTCTCCGGCACGAGCCCGGCCGGCGTCACCGTCACGTCCCCGCCGTCCACCGTGACGGTGACGGCGACGCCGACGGCCGGCCTGACCGTCGCCAAGTCGGCAACGCCGGCGTCGGTGAGCACGACCGGCGCGACGGTCGACTACTCCTTCCTCGTGACGAACACCGGCAACGTGACGATCAGCGGCGTGACGATCGCCGACACGTTCACCGCGCCGGCCGGGCCGGCCCTGGCGGTCACCTGCCCGACGACGACGCTCGCGCCGCACGCGACGGTTACCTGCACGGCGACCTATCTCGCGACGCAGGCCGACATCGACAACGGTTCGATCGACAACAGCGCCACCGCCGGCGGCACCGATCCGCAGGGTCACCCGGTCACCTCCCCGCCGTCGACCGCGGCGGTCACCGCCACTGCGGCGCCGGCGCTGACGCTCACCAAGACGGTCTCGCCGGCGTCCGCGACCGCGGCCGGTCAGTCGGTCACCTACTCGTTCGCGGTCCAGAACACGGGCAACGTCACGATCACCGGCGTCAGCATCGCCGACACGCTGGCCGCCCCGGCCGGGCCGGCCCTGGCGATCACCTGCCCGCCCGCGCCGCTGGTGCCCGGCGCGACCGCGACGTGCACCGCGCCCTACGTGGTCAACCAGGCGGACGTCGATGCCGGCGCCGTGCACAACTCGGCGACGGCCTCGGGCCTCGACCCGGCCGGCGACACCGTGACGTCGAACGTCTCGACCGCGACGGTGACGATCGCGCAGACCCCGGCGTTGAGCCTGGCCAAGAGCGCGTCCCCGACCAGCGTCTCGGCGGTCGGCCAGAGCGTGACCTACACGTTCGCGTTGCAGAACACCGGCAACGTCACGCTGACCGCGCCGACGGTGGCCGACACGTTCACGGCTCCGGCCGGCCCGGGCGGCTCGATCACCTGCGCGGCCGCATCGCTCGCGCCGGGCGCCACGACGACCTGCACGTCGGTCTACGCGGTGACGCAGGCCGATCTCGACGCCGGCTCGATCGCCAACACCGCGGTCGCGTCGGCAACCAGTCCGGGTAGTGGCACCGTCGCGTCCAACCCGTCCGGTGCGGCGGTCTCGGTGAATCCGGCGGCGGGCCTGACGCTCACCAAGACGGCGTCGCCGACGCATGTGACGGCCGCTGGTGATCTCGTCACGTACTCGTTCGCGGTCACCAACACCGGCAACCTCACGATCCACGGCCTGTCGATCGCCGACACGTTCACGGCCCCGGCCGGTCCGGTGCCGGCGATCACCTGCCCGGCCACGACCCTGGCGCCCGGCGCGGCGACCACCTGCACCGCGACGTACCCGGTGACCGTCGCCGATGTCGTCCGTGGCCGCGTCGACAACAGTGCGATCGCCAACGGCATCGACGCGCGGGGGACTTCGGTCGCCTCGCTGCCGTCGACGGCCACGGTCAACATCAGCCAGGTGTCCTCGCTCACGTTGACGAAGTCGGCCAGCCCGGTCCTGGTCACGGCGGCCGGTCAGCCGGTCACCTACTCGTTCCTGGTGACCAACTCCGGCAACCTGCCGATCACGAACGTCACGATCGCCGACACGCTTGCGGCGCCGGCCGGCCCGGCGCTCGCCGTCACCTGCCCGGCGACCAGCCTGCTGCCGGGCGTGAGCACGACCTGCACGGCCGTCTACCCGGTCACCCAGGCCGACGTCGACAACGCAACGATCACCAACTCGGCGACGGCGAACGGGACCGACAGCAACGGCGCCCCGGTCGGGTCGCCGGTCTCGACCGCCACCGTGACGGCCAACCCGGCGCCGGCGCTGACGGTCACGAAGTCCGGCACCCCCACGACGGTGACGGCCGCGGGCCAGGTCGTCACGTACTCGTTCGCCGTGCGGAACATCGGCAATGTCACGGTGTCGGGCCTGACCATCGCCGACACCTTCAGCTCGCCGGCCGGTCCGGGTACCGCGCCGGTCTGCCCGGTGACGACGCTCGCGCCGAACGCATCGACGATCTGCACCAGCACGTACGCCGCGACGCAGGCCGACATCGACCACGGCTCGATCGCCAACACCGCTACGGCCAGCGGCGTCGACCCCAGCAACAACCCGGTGACGTCGGGCCCGTCGACGTTCACGGTCACTGCGCCGCCCGCGCCCGCGCTGACCCTCGTCAAGGCCGCGACGACACCGACCACCGTGACCACGGGCCGGCCAGCCGATCGACTACACATTCACCGTCACGAACACCGGCAACGTCACGCTGTCGCTGCTGAACATCGACGACTCGCTGACGGCTCCGGCCGGCCCGGCGCTGGCGATCGCGTGCCCGGCCAGCTCGCTGCTCCCGACCGGCGTCGTCGTCTGCACCGCCACGTACACCGTCACCCAGGCCGACGTCGACGCCGGCAACGTGTCGAACACCGCCACCGCCGACGCGCAGACGCCGGCTGGCGGTCCGGTCACGTCGCCGCCGTCCACCGCGACCGTCGCCATCACGCCAGCGCCCGCGCTCACGATCGCGAAGTCGGCCGCCCCGGCCTCCGTGAACGCGGTCGGCCAGACGATCGCCTACACGTTCGTGGTCACCAACACCGGCAACGTCACGCTGCAGAACGTCGGCGTGACCGATGCCCAGACGGCTCCCGCCGGCGCGTTGAGCACCGGCCCGGCCTGCCCGGCCGGCGCGGCGTCGATGGCGCCCGGTGACGTGATCACCTGCACGGCGACGTACGTCGTGACTCAGGCCGACCTGAACAACGGCAGCGTCAACGACTCGGCGACCGCCACCGGCACCCCGCCGTCCGGCCCGGCCGTCACGTCGTCTCCATCGACCGCCGCGGTGGCGGTGGCCCAGGCCGGCGCGCTCACGATCGTCAAGTCCGCAACGCCCACGACGGTGGCCACGGTCGGCGACAGCGTCAGCTACTCGTTCGTCGTCACCAACACGGGCAACGTGACGCTGGCGAACGTCGGCGTCACCGACACCCAGACCGCTCCGGCCGGCGCACTGACGAGCGGCCCGACCTGCCCGGCCGGCGCCGCGTCTCTCACGCCCGGCGCCACCGTCACCTGCACGGCGACCTACGTCGTGACGCAGGCCGACCTCGACGCCGGGACGATCAGGGACTCCGCCTTCGCCGCCGGCACCCTGCCGACCGGCGGGACGACGACTTCGAGCCCGTCCGCCGTCACCGTGACCGCGACGCAGACCGCGGCGGTGTCGGTGGTGAAGTCGGCCAGCCCCGCGACCGTTAACGCCGTCGGCGATGTCGTCACGTACACGTTCGTGGTGACGAACACCGGCAACGTCAGTGTCATCAATCCGACCGTCACCGACACGCAGACCGCGCCGGCGCTGGCGCTGACGTCCGGCCCGACCTGCCCGACTGGTTCGCTGGCGCCGGGCGCGAGCGCGAACTGCACCGCGACCTACACGGTGACCCAGGCCGACCTCGACAACGGTTCGGTGACCGACACCGCGACGGCGAGCGCGACGAGCCCGGGTGGCAACCCCGTTCCGCCGTCGCCGAACTCGACAGCCACCGTCACCGCGACACAGGCCCCGGCGCTGACGCTGGTGAAGGCGTTCACGATCACCGACGCCAACCACGACGGCGCGACCGGTGTCGGCGACACGATCACCTGGACGTTCACGGTAACCAACAGCGGCAACGTGACCGTCTCGACGCTTGCGATCGACGACCCGACCGCGGGCAGCGCGACCTGCGTCGCCACGTCGCTCGCCCCGGGGGCGTCGACGACCTGCACCGGCGACGCGGTCCACACCATCACGCAGGCCGACGTCGACGCGAGTGGCGTCAGCAACACCGCCACCGCGACCGGCACGGCGCCGTCGTCGCTGTGCCCGACGGCACCGTCGGCGAACTGCCCGGTGGTCTCACCCCCGAGCACCGCGACCGTGCCGCTCAGCGCCGTCGCATCGTTGGGGTTGACGAAGACGGCCGCGCCGAACGACATCGACGGCAACGGCGTGATCAACCCCGGCGACACGATCCACTGGGTCCTCACCGCCACCAACACCGGAACGACGGCGCTGACGAATGTCGCGGTGGACGATCCCTTCGCCGGCCCCGTCACCTGCCCGCAGACGACACTGCTGCCCGGCCAGTCCGTGGTCTGCACAGTCGCCGACTACACGGTCACCGACGCCGACGGTGACAACGGCATCGTCACGAACACCGCGTCCGCCGGCGCGACCGGGGTAGCGGGCCCGGTCGTCTCGCCGGACGTCAGCGCCGAGGTCGACATCGTGAACCAGTTGCCGTTCACACCGGGTGGTCCGGGTGGTGGCGGAAATGGCGGCGGCAACCAGCTCCCGTTCACCGGTGTCGACCACCTGATCGGACTGCTGACGACCGCATTCCTCATGCTCGTGGTCGGTTTCGGGCTGATCCTGGTGGCCCGCCGTCGTCGCCGCGCGGAATAGGCGATCCGGCTACCGAGGCCGATACTGGTCCCCGAGCGGCTTCAACAGGCCGAACTCCCCGCGATCCGTTACCGTAACTTCACGCGGAACACCCCCGTCCGACCGAAGGATCTCTTTCTCATGCGTTCACCGCTGACCGCCGCCGCCCTGGCGTGCGCTGTTGCCGGCTCACTTGTCCTCAGTGGCTGTACCTCGTCGAAGGCGCCGACCAAGCCGTCGACGTCGTCGTCGACGGTCGCGGCCACCGGATCCCACAGCTCGACCGGATCGGCCAGCCCGGTCTACACGCCGGCGAGCTCGCTGCCCGCGATCAGCGGCAACAACGTGGACAAGCTGCACCAGGTGACCCGCGGGACGTGTGGCTCGGTGTCGGGCGGCTGGCAGCTCACCGGCACGATCAAGAACCCGAGCAGCGACGAGGTGTCCTACGACATCCTGGTGTACTTCACGACCACGTCGGCCACTGTCATCAACTCGGCCGAGACCGTCGTCAAGGTCAAGGGCGGCGACACCGCCCCGTTCACGGCGACCAAGCAGTTCGCCGGCCCGCCCAACATGCTCTGCGTGATCGTCTCGGTGAAGTAGGCCGCCGCGCGGCCCAGGGTCATCGAACGACCGTCTATGGTCGAGTGATGGGGAGTCTGGTCGATTGGGAGCTGGCGGCGCGCACGGCCAAGCGACTCGTCGCCGGCGCCGCCGCGGTCAGCCGCGCCGAGGCCGACCGCGGTCGTCGACGAGCTGTACCGCGCCACCGAGGTCGCCGCGGCCCACGTGGCCGAGCTGACCCACCTCAGCGAGCCGCCGGTCATCGCGCTCACCCGGGTCGTCGATCGCGCCGGCTGGATCGACGTCAACACCGCGCGGCATGGCCACGTGATGGCCCCGCTCGTCGACAAGCTGGCCGCCGCGGCCGAGCACGGTCGGCCGGGCCGGCGGCAGCCGTCGGCGGCACGCGTGACCGGCGCGCAGGCCGGCGCGTCCTGGCTTCCTGTCCGGCAAGGTGCTCGGCCAGTTCGAGTTCTTCGACCGTCCCGACGGGCAGCTGCTGCTCGTCGCGCCGAACATCGTCGCGGTCGAGCGCCAGCTCGGCGTCGACCCGTCCGACTTCCGGCTCTGGGTCTGCCTGCACGAGGTCACCCACCGGGTGCAGTTCACCGCGGTGCCGTGGATGCGCCAGCACATGCTCGACGAGGTCGCAGGCGCTGACCGACACCGTCGACACCGACCCGGCCGTCGCTGCGCGAGCGGCTGCCGGCGCCGTCGGCGAGCTGGTCGAAGGTGGCCCGCGGCCAGGGCGACGGCGCCGGGCTCATCGGCGCTGCTGGCCACGCCCGAGCAGCGCGCGGTCCTCGACCGCATCACCGCGTTCATGTCGCTGGTCGAGGGCCACGCCGAGTACGTGATGAATGCGGTGTCGCCCGACAGTGATCCCGTCCCAGCAGCGCGATCGAGGCGCGCTTCGCCGAGCGCCGCCGCAAGGGCGGCAACCCGCTCGACCGGCTGCTGCGCCGCCTGCTCGGCCTGGAGGCCAAGACCCGGCAGTACGTCGACGGGTCGGCGTTCGTCCGCGCCGTCGTCGACCGGATCGGCATCGACGGCTTCAACGCGATCTGGACGTCGCCGGCGACGCTGCCCACCAAGGCCGAGATCGCCGATCCCGGCCGACTGGGTCGCCCGGGTTCACGGCTGAGCCTGCCGATGGGTCCCGCACCCGGCCGTCGCGGCGGTGCGCCGCGCGGTCCGGGTCGCGCTGCGCGCACGGCCCGACCGTTCGGCCCGGTCCTCGTCGCCTGCTCCGGCGGCGCCGACTCGCTCGCCCTGGCCGCCGCCGTCGCGTTCGAGGCGCCGCAGCTCGGCCGCCCGGCCGGCCTGATCACCGTCGATCACGGTCTGCAGCCCGGATCGGCCGACCAGGCCGCGCGGGTCGCCGACGCTCGGCTACGAGCTGGGCTTCGACCCGGTCCAGCTGATCCCGGTCGAGGTCGGCGACGGCCGGTGGCCCGGAGGCGGCGGCCCGCTCGGCCCGCTACGCGGCGCTCGTCGCCGCGACGCCGCGGCGTCGACGTCCTGCTCGGCCACACCCTCGACGACCAGGCCGAGACGGTGCTGCTGGGTCTGGGCCGCGGCTCGGGCCCGCGGTCGATCGCCGGCATGCGCGCCGGTCGAACGGGCCGTGCCTGCGGCCGCTGCTCGGCATCCGGCGGGCGACCACGCAGGCGGCCTGCGACGCGCTCGGCCTGCCGGTCTGGAACGACCCGCACAACGACGATCCGTCCTACCAGCGGGTCCGGCTGCGCACCGAGGTGCTGCCCCTGCTCGAGGACGTGCTGCAGGGCGGCGTCGCCGAGGCGCTGGCCCGCACGGCCGGCCAGCTGCCGCGACGACCTCGACGCGCTCGATGCCCAGGCCGGCGAGCTGGACGTCAGCCGACGCGGGCGTTGCCGGTCGATCGCGTCGCAGCGGGCTGCACCGGGCCGATCCGGTCCGCGGGTGCTGCGCGCGCTGGGCGATCGACGGGCGGGGCCGGCCCGCTCACCGCCGACCACGTCGGCGGCGCTCGACGCACTGGTCACCGACTGGCATGGCCAAGGTCCGCATCGAGCTACCCGGCGGTGTGAGTGTCGACCGGCGATCTGGCACCCTGTGGCTGCGAGCCGCACCCGGTCCGAGAGGAGTAGACGCCGTGTCCGTGCTGGACGACGACATCGAGGCAGTGCTGATCTCGCGCCGACGAGATCCAGGCCAAGATCGCCGAGCTGGCCGCGCGGATCGACGCCGACTACGACGGTCGCGAGCCGCTGCTCGTCGGCGTGCTCAAGGGCGCCGCGATGTTCATGTCCGACCTCGCCCGCGCGCTGCGAGCGCCCGTCGACCATGGAGTTCATGGCGGTCAGCTCCTACGGCAGCGCCACCACGTCGTCCGGGGTCGTGCGGATCCTGAAGGACCTCGACCGCGACATCGCCGGCGCAGCACGTGCTGATCGTCGAGGACATCATCGACTCCGGCCTGACGCTGTCCTGGCTGCTGAAGAACCTGGCCAGCCGGCAGCCCGGCCTCGATCGAGATCGTGACGCTGCTGCGCAAGCCCGACGCGGTCAAGGTCGACGTCGCCGGTGAAGTACGTCGGCTTCGACATCCCGAACGAATTCGTCGTCGGCTACGGGCTGGACTATGCGCGAGCGTTACCGCGGCCTGCCCTACATCGGACGGCTGCGGCCTTCGGTCTACGGCGGCTGACGCCCGGCAGACGCGCCTCAGGTCGGCTCAACAAGGCCGTTCCTGAGAGAATCGTCAGGTCGGAACGCGGCTGGATCTTGCGTCGTTCTGCTGTCTGAGCCTTGGGGGCGTCTCGTCGCTGACGTGTACCGTCCGTAGGTAACAAGCCCGTTCGAGCAGCAGGAGGAACGCGAGGCGACCACTCGTTCTCGCGGTGACGATATGGATCGCAAGCGTCTGTTCCGGTCGTGGTGGCTGTGGGTCATCATCGGCCTGCTGTTCATCGGATTCGTGGTCCCCTCGATCGCGGGCACCAGCGACTACCACGCGGTGAACACCTCCGACGCCGTCAGCCAGATCGTGTCCGGCAACGTCACGAACGCGGTGCTGCACGACAAGGAACAGTCGCTCGACCTCACCCTCAAGACGGCGTTCGACGGCCACACCAAGATCAGCACGTCCTACCCGGCCGACGCGACCTCGACTCTCTTCAACGATCTCGTCGCCGCCAAGCAGAAGAACTCGGCGCTCAACTTCACCACCAAGGTCACCAAGAGCAACACGTGGCTCTCGTTGCTGTTCAGCCTCCTGCCGATCCTGCTCATCGGCGGCGTGCTGTTCTTCGTGATGAGCCAGGTGCAGGGCGGCGGCAACCGGGTCATGAGCTTCGGCCGCAGCAAGGCCAAGCTGGTCAGCAAGGACACCCCGAAGACGACCTTCGCCGATGTCGCCGGCGCGGACGAGGCGATCGAGGAACTCCAGGAGATCAAGGACTTCCTGGCCAATCCCGGCCAAGTTCCAGGCGATCGGCGCCAAGATCCCCAAGGGCGTGCTGCTGTACGGCCCGCCCGGCACCGGTAAGACGCTGCTCGCCCGCGCGGTCGCCGGCGAGGCCGGGGTGCCGTTCTACTCGATCTCGGGTTCGGACTTCGTCGAGATGTTCGTCGGTGTCGGTGCCTCCCGCGTGCGCGACCTGTTCGAGCAGGCCAAGTCGAACGCGCCGGCCATCGTCTTCGTCGACGAGATCGACGCCGTCGGCCGGCACCGCGGCGCCGGTATGGGCGGCGGCCACGACGAGCGCGAGCAGACCCTCAACCAGCTGCTCGTCGAGATGGACGGCTTCGACGTCAAGGGCGGCGTGATCCTGATCGCCGCCACCAACCGTCCCGACATCCTCGACCCGGCCCTGCTGCGGCCCGGCCGCTTCGACCGGCAGATCGCCGTCGGCCCGCCCGACGTCCTCGGCCGCGAGGCCGTGCTGCGCGTGCACGCCAAGGGCAAGCCGTTCGCGCAGGACGTCGACCTCGGCATCATCGCCCGCCGCACCCCCGGCTTCACCGGCGCCGACCTGGCCAACGTGGTCAACGAGGCCGCGCTGCTGACCGCTCGCAACAACGGCCGGCTGATCACCAACGCCGCGCTCGAAGAGGCGATCGACCGCGTGATCGCCGGCCCCGAGCGCAAGACCCGCGCGATGAGCGACGAAGAGAAGCGGATCACCGCCTATCACGAGGCCGGCCACGCGCTGGCCGCCTGGGCGATGCCGAACCTCGACCCGGTGCACAAGGTGACGATCCTGCCCCGCGGCCGGTCGCTCGGGCACACGCTCGTGCTGCCGCTGCAGGACAACTACACCGAGACCCGTTCGGAGATGCTGGACGAGCTGGTCTACGGCCTCGGCGGTCGCGCCGCCGAAGAGCTGGTGTTCCACGAGCCGACCAGTGGCGCGTCGAACGACATCGAGAAGGCCACGGACCTCGCCCGCAACATGGTGACCAAATACGGCATGAGCGCCAAGCTCGGTGCGGTGAAGTACGGCACGAAGGATTCCGAGCCGTTCCTGGGCCGCGACTACAACCACACGCGCGACTACTCCGAAGAGGTCGCCGCCGACATCGACGCGGAAGTCCGCGACCTGATCGAGGGCGCGCACGACGAAGCGTGGGAGATCCTCGTCCAGTACCGCGACCTGCTCGACGCGCTGGTCCTCGAACTCGTCGAGCGCGAGACGCTGAACAAGGAAGACCTCGAGCGCATCCTCGCGCCGGTCCGCAAGCGGCCGCCGCACAACACGTTCACGGGCTTCGGCAAGCGCACACCCAGCGACCGCCCGCCGGTCGAGATACCGCCGAGCGTGCGGACCAACGGCGTCCACGCGGGCGTCGGCGCGCCCGTGGCGGTCGGCCAGGCCAGCTCGTCGGCCCCGGCCGGTCCGGCTGGTGCGTCCAGCTCCGGCGCGGCCGGTCCCGGGGCGACTTGGTCCACGCCCGCGACCGCGCCGCCGACGAACGACACGTTCGGTCCGGCCCAGCCTTACCCGGCGGCCCCGCCCTACCCGCTCGCTCAGCCGTACGCGGCGACCCCGCCGTACCAGGCGACCCAGCCGTACCAGGCGACCCAGCCGTACCAGGCGACGCCGCCGGCCCCGAGCGCGCCGGCCAACGGTTCGTACGGCCCGCCCGCGGCCGAGCCGTACGCCGCGCCGGGGTCGAGTTTCGCAACCCCGCAGCACTACGGCAACGGTTCGGGAAACGGTACGAGCAACGGCGCCGGTAGTAGCTCCGCGAACGGTTCGTTGCCGAACGGGTACCCGCCACCGGACGCGTCGCCCGATGGCAACTCGCAGGATCCGGATGGCGGACGACCGGACCAGTCGTGAGCGACTCCGTTGACGGGGTCAGCCGGGGTGGCTCGGTCGATGAGGCCCGCGCCGCCGCCGCCGTACGCGAGCTCCTGATCGCGATCGGCGAGGACCCCGACCGGGAAGGCCTGCGCGAGACGCCGGCCCGCGTCGCCCGTGCGTACTCCGAGATCTTCGGCGGCTTGTTCGTCGATCCGGAAACCGTCCTGCAAACCACATTCGACGAGCACCACGACGAGTTGGTGCTGGTCAAGGACATCCCGCTCTACTCGACCTGCGAGCACCACCTCGTCCCGTGGCACGGCGTCGCGGCGGTCGGTTACATCCCCGGCGAGGACGGCCGGATCACCGGATTGTCGAAGCTGGCCCGGCTCGTCGACCTGTACGCCCGCCGGCCGCAGGTACAGGAGCGACTCACCTCGCAGGTTGCGGACGCGGTCATGCGGCGGCTCGACCCGCGCGGCGTGATCGTCGTCGTCGAGGCCGAGCATCTGTGCATGGCGATGCGGGGCGTCCGCAAACCGGGTTCGCGAACCGTCACCTCGGCCGTCCGTGGTTTGTTCCAGTCCGACCCCCGAAGCCGCGCCGAGGCCATCGCCCTCATCAACAACCGGTGACCCGGATGGCGTCGCTTCCGCGTCCCGCCTCGCGCCGCACGGTCGTGATCGGCGTCCTCAACGTGACGCCCGATTCGTTCAGCGACGGCGGGCTGTATGTCGATCTCAACGGTGCCGTCAAGCACGCGGTGCAGCTGCACGACGAGGGGGCCGACCTCGTCGACGTGGGCGGTGAATCGACCCGGCCGGGGGCCGACCGGGTCGAGGTCGAGGAGGAGATCCGCCGCGTACTGCCGGTTGTCCGCGCGCTGGCCGAGATCGGCGTGCCCTGCAGCGTCGACACCTACCGGGCGGCGGTCGCATCGGCGGCCCTGGACGCCGGCGCGGTGGTCGTCAACGACGTGTCGGGCGGCCGCGGTGATCCCGACATGGTGCGGGTCGTCCGCGACGCCGGCTGTCCGTGGATCTTGATGCATTGGCGGGGTCACAGCGACCGCATGCAACAGCTCGCGCACTACGACGATGTCGTGGCCGACGTGCGCCGCGAACTCACCGAGCGGGTCGACGCGGCGCTCACCGCCGGCATCGACGCGTCCCGACTGGTGATCGACCCCGGGCTCGGCTTCGCGAAGACGGCCGCCCACAACTGGACGTTGCTCGCGCATCTCGATGCGTTCACGTCGCTCGGCCTACCGGTGTTGGTGGGCGCGTCGCGCAAGTCGTTCCTCGGCAGCCTGCTGGCCGGTCCGGACGGGCGCCCCCGACCGGTGGCCGACCGCGAGGACGCGACGGTGGCGATCACGTCGTACGCGGCCTCGCGCGGCGCATGGGGTGTGCGGGTGCACGAGGTGCGGCGCAGCGTCGACGCCGTGCGGGCGATCGAATCGATCATGGATGCCGGGTTGCCCGCAGACCCGGGTCGTCGGGATGACCGCGGATCGGATCACGTTGACCGGACTGCGAGTTCGCGGCCACCACGGCGTCTTCGATTTCGAGCGCCGCGACGGGCAGGACTTCGTCGTCGACGTCGTGCTCGAGGTCGACACCCGGCCGGCCGCCGTGTCCGACGACCTCGCCGACACCGCCGACTACGGCGCGCTCGCGGCGGCGCTGGCCGAGGTCGTCGACGGCGAGCCCGTCGACCTGCTCGAGACGCTCGCCGCCCGGCTGATGGGGGTGTGCCTCGGTCTGACCGGGGTCGCGGCCGCGACCGTGACCGTCCACAAGCCGCAGGCGCCGATCCCGCTGAGCTTCGGCGACGTCAGCGTGACCATTCACCGCGCCCGGGCCGACGCCTCGTGAGCGCCGCCGTCCTCTCGATCGGCTCGAATCTCGGTGACCGGCTCGCGAACCTGCAGCTGGCCGTCGACGAGGTGCGCGCTTGGGTGCGCGCCGGCTCGCCGGTGTACCGCACGCCGCCGTGGGGGCCGGTGCCACAGGACGACTTCCTCAACGCCGTCGTGCTCGTCGACGACCCGGGTGCGGACGCCGCGACCTGGCTGGCCCGCGCACACGCAGCCGAGCAGCGGGCCGGGCGCACCCGCGAGATCCGGTGGGGCCCGCGGACGCTCGACGTCGACGTCGTGGCGGTCGAGGGTGTCACGTCCACCGATCCGCAGCTGACCCTGCCGCATCCGCGCGCGGCCGAGCGGGCCTTCGTCCTGGTGCCGTGGTTGGCCGCGGATCCGACCGCCGTGCTGGCCGGTCAGTCGGTGCGCCAGCTCGTCGCCGACCTGCCGGCCGACGATGTTGCGGCCGTCGTCGAGTGCCCGGATCTGGTGTTGCAGTGAAGCGGACGACCTTCGCCGACCTCGCCGCGCCGTTCGCCGTCATCGCGGTGGCGGCCTACCTGCTGATCCGGCTCGCGTACGACTCGCTACCGCCGCTCGAGTACGTCGAGGCGGTGCCGATCGCCGGCCTGTCCGTGGGCGAACTGGTGGCGGCCCGGCGCGTACGGCTCGCAGTTCGGCACGTCCCGGACGCCAGGCCGATGACGGCGATCGTCATCGCGCGCTGCGTTGCCCTTGGTAAGGCCAGCGCCCTCGTCGGTGCCGGCATTCTCGGCTTCTGCGTCGCGCTGCTCGCCCGGGTGCTGCCCGACGCCGGGTCGATCCGGGCCGCCGCAAACGATCTTCGGGTCGGGCTGCTCGTCCTGGCCGCGACGGTGTTGCTGATCGTCGCCGGGCTCATCCTCGAGCGGGCCGGAATCGTTCCGCGCAATGATCGTCTAACCCGTCCGGAGGACGAGCGGTCGGTTTGGGATTCTTAGTCCTCGATCGTTCTCCCCGGTAGAGTGCTGCCCATGTCGCCCCGTAGCAGGCCCCCGCGCTGGACCGGGCTGCTGCGAATTCTGGCCGTGCTGCTTGCCTTCGGGCTGGGCATATTGGCCGTCTATCTCGTCGCGATCGGCAAGTCGGACAAGCAACATCAACTCGGGATCATCGCCGGATTGTGGTCGGCTCTGGTCGGGGCCTATGGCATCCGGCATCCGGTGGCGGTGCTGACGCCTGTCTACGCCCCGCCACCACCACCGGCCGCCGAGCTCGAGGTGCGCGAGTCGGCGGGCATCGAGACCCAGCGCGAGGTCGCCGCCCGGCGGGCGTACGAGCAGCAACTGCACGCCCTCGTCCGGCGCGAGATGGAGCACATCCAGAACTCGGTCGGCGAACAGGTCGCCCAGCTGCGGGCCGACGTCGCGACGCTGCGTGGCGATCTCCTCGAGAAGCTCGGCGGGCAGATCCGCCTCGAACGGATCGAGACCACCCGCCTGATCGGGTCCGAGGTCGAGGCCCTGTCGCACGAGGTACGGCAACTGGCCGTCGCCCGCGGGGTATTGGTGCCGGCCGACATCATGGACTTCGGCCGCCACGACGGCGGTGCCGATCGCGGGATCGCGCCGCAACTGCTCGCGCCGCTCGGCGGCTCGCCCCGTCTCGAGTCGGCGAGCGAGCGCACCGACGTCCACCCGCCCGTCCGGGACGAGGTGCCGGCCGCTGCGCAAGCCCACGCCGGCCATGGCACGACAGCGCACGTCGGGCCGCCCCCAGCATCAACTGTCCAAGCCGTGACGGCACAAGCGCCAACGGGCCAGGCCCAGACCGCCCAGGCCCCAACAGCGCAAGCCTCGACTGTCCATGTCGCGACGGCGCAGGCCCCAGCCGCCCAATCCTCGATGAGCCAATCCTCGACGAGCCAGGCCCCGACTGCGCAAGCCCCGGCGGCGCAGGACCGGCAGTCCGCCGCGGCGCCGGCACCGCACGCCGTGCACGCGCCAGCCGCGCAAGCCCAGCCCGAGCCGGCAACGCCGCCGACAGCTCCGCCGACGCCGGCCGACGACGCCTCCGATGGACCGGCGCCGTCAATGGGCCGCGACCCGTTCGCCGGTCTGCCGCGGCTGAGTCGATTCGCCGAAGCCGACCTCGGCCCGCTGCCGACGTCCAAGGCGGCGGCCGAGCCGGTGCGCGTCCGCGGGCATCACCAAGCGCCGGACGAGGTCGAGAGCGAACCGGCCGGGGGCGGTCGCCGTCGCCGTGCCGATGGCGAGACCAACGACATCCTGGCCCGGCTGCTCAATTCCCGCTGACCGGCTGTGCCCCTTCAGGCCGCGTGGTCGCGCAGATATTCGCGCAGGTACGGCAGCGCGAAGTCGACGTAACCGCGCCGGGTCGAATAGATGAGCTCGGCGGCGATCAGCCGTAACCGGTACTGGCTGGCGTAGTTGACGTCGACACCGAGCCGGCGCTGCAGATCCGCCATCTTCGACGGCCCGTCGTCCTGCGTCATCGCGTTGAGAAAGGCCCGATCGATCTCGGACGCGCCCTTCAACGCCGGTTCGTGGACGAGCGTGCCGAGCCGGCGATGCGCGTTGGCCACGCCGGCGCGGGCGTCGTCCGTCGAGATCTCGTGCTCGGCGGGATGCAGCCGCCAGGTCTGAGCGCCGACGAGCTGCAGCAGGAACGGATACCCGCCCGACCCGTCGATCATGATCTTGAGCGCGTCCGTGCCGACCGCACGGCCGGACGTCTCGATCGGCTCGCGCAGGGCTCGCTCGACGTCGTCCCGGCTGACCGACCCCAGCACATGCCGGTCAGCACGACGGAGGAACGTCAGCACGTCGTCGTTGACCACGTCGCTCACGCTGGCCGCGAGGCCGGCGCCGGCGAACGCGACGTCGCGTCCCTCGCGGAAGGCGTGCTGAACGGTTGTCGCGAGCTCGCGCAGCTCGGTGATCTGGTTCTGGTGGATCTCGTCCAGGGTGATCAGGACGCCCGTTTCGTGTTCGACCAACAGTTCGGTCAGCAGCTCGAGTTGGTTGCGCAGCCCGGCCCGGACGATGTGCTCCTCCAACGACGTCCAGGTGATCGCGCCGGTGCCGAGCGGTGCCGTGATTCCGGTCATCCGTCGCCGGACCGCATCCGGATCGAAGTCGCGCAGCAATCGGGGCAGCTGCTGGGTGGTGATCCGCTCGAGGAAGCCTGCAGTCGCGGTCTCGCTGATCACGAGCCAGCCGCGCTGTTTCGCGCGGTCCTCGACCGCGTTCAACACGACCGTCTTGCCCGCGCCGCGCGCTCCGGTGAACAGCATCGCTCGACCGGACGCGCCCGGACCGTCCTCGAGCGCCTCGACGAATTCGGTCAGAATGGCGTCGCGGCCAACCAGCAACGGCGGGCTCACACCGAAGCTGGCGTGGAACGGATTCGACACTCGCTCAACCTAGCAGTCGGTCTTTAGAATTCTTTAGATTCTTTAGAGTTGGTTAGATACGGACCGAATCGCACAGTGAGCAGCCCTCGCGTGGTCACCGAGCCTCCGTGGCCAGCCGGAGCCCGAGGCCGACCAGCACAGTGCCACTGAACCGTTCGAGCCGGGTCACAAGGCGTGGGCCGAAGCTGGTGCGGACGGCATCGACCACGATCGCGACGGTCCCGAACCAGATCACGTCGCAGGCGACGACCGCGCCGGCCATGGCGAGTGCGATCGGCAGTTGCGCCGAATCGCGGGTCAGGAACTGCGGCAGCAAAGCGACGAAGAAGATGGCCAGCTTCGGATTGGCCAACGCGTTCACGAGTCCGCGGCGCAGGGCGCGCCGGCCCGGCGCGGGAGTCGGGTTGACGACCGGGCCATCGGTCGCCGGGCGCGCCAGCACCGACCGAATGCCCAGTCCGATCAGGAAGATCGCTCCCGAGATGCGCAGGACGTCGTAGGCGATCTCGTTCGCGGCCACGAGTGCCGACACTCCGAGCGCCGACAGTCCGCCCCAGATCAGAACCCCGATCGAGTTGCCCGCGATATTCGCGAGCGCCACGCGACGGCCGTGGATGAGCGCGGTCTGGACGAGCAACGCGAACGCCGGCCCGGGCGTCAGCGTCACCACCGCCGCCACGGCCAGAAACGCACCGATCGAATGCACCGCGCCATCGTCGCGCAGACTGCCCGCGCGCGCCCGCGAATTTCGGCGTGCTCATCGGCTCGCCGTTGGGCGGAACGTCGACTGGGCGAGCGGCTGACCGGGCAATTCGCCGCCGCCGCGGCGCCGGGCGGACCGGTGGCGTGGTGTCACGACGGCTGGGAACATACGTTCGACTATACGCAACCCGATCACAACTATCAAGCAGAATATGCATATAAAATAAGGCTAAGGTCGATCAAGAAAGATCCGGTCAGAGCGGATTGATCAACGCTAGGCGCACCCTCCGACAAAATTGCTGCTTCGTCAAGCACGTGACCGTCGATGCGGAGAAATCGAAGATGCTTGTGGTGTAGCCGCCGGAAGTCTTTGGCTGACTCTGGGGGGTTGACCTGGCCCCTCCGGGCGGGGATCGGCACGGTTCGTGCGCCTGCCGTCCAAGCCGGTGGAGACCGGCCCCAGAGCCCGGTGGGTGGGAACCGCGCGCTATCCGGCCCAGCGGGGCGGGCGACGCTCGCGGAAGGCGGTCATTCCCTCGCGGGCTTCGTCCGACCCGAACAGCCGCGCCGATTGCGCCAGCAACGCCTCGGCATCGGTCGCGATGGCCGACCGAATCGCCTGGGTGGTGAGGGGTTTGGTCTCGGCGAGGCCTTGGGGCGACGTGGCGCGCAGCGCGTCCAGTACGTCGGAGAGCGCGTCGTCGAGCGAGGCCGGAGCGTCCGTGACCAGCCCGATCGACGCGGCCGTCCGGGCGTCGAACGTCTCGCCGGTCAGGTAGTAACGACTGACCGCGCGTGACGACAGGCGGGCCGAACTCACCAGCGAGATGATCGCGGGCGCGAGTCCCAGCCGAACCTCAGTGAAGGCAAACGTGGCGGACGGGCCGGCGAGCGCGATGTCGCAGGCGCCGACGAGTCCGATCCCGCCGGCTCGAACGTGCCCGTCGACGCGGGCGATCACCGGCTTGGGCAGCTCGACGATCGCCCGCAGGGCATCGAGTAATCGAGCGGTTCCGCGCGCCGGCCCGCCCTCGGTCGACATCTCGGCGAGATCGGCACCCGCACAGAACGTCCCGCCGGTGTGGGTGAGTACGACGCACCGCACGCCCGAATCGGCGACCGCCCAACGAAGATGATCGAGCAGCGACGAGACCAGCGCGGCCGACAACGCGTTGCGATTCTCCAGTGAATCGAGGGTGATCGTCGCCACCGCGCGGGTGACCTCGTACGTGACGGCCATCAGTACGACCTCGGCAGCCCGAGCCCCGATTGAGCAACGAAGTTCAGGATCATCTCGCGCGACACCGGCGCGAGCCGCCCGGCCCGCGACGCTGCCAGCAGCTGACCGATGCCGTACTCGCTGGCCGAGGCCGTTCCCGCCGAAGGTCTGGACGGCTTGATCGACGGCATGGACGGCCGCCTCGGCTGCCGCGTACTTCGCCATGTTGGCCGCCTCGCCGGCGCCGAGATCGTCGCCGGCTGTCGTACAGGCGGCCGCCTTCTGCATCATCAGCCGGGCCAGCTCGACCTCGACCTTGGCCTGCGCGAGCGGATGGGCGAGGCCCTGGTGCGTCCCGATCGGCGCGCCCCAGACCGTAGCGCTCGCGGGCGTACGACGCGGCCCGGTCGAGCGCGTAGCGCGCCGACTCCTACCGACAGCGCGGCCGCCATGATCCGTTCGGGGTTCAGACCCGGCGAAGAGCTGCCCGAGTGCCGCCGTCCTCGGACCCGATCAGTGCGTCGCCGGCAGCCGGACGTCGTCCAGGAACAGCGTGAACTGCCGCTCCGGCATCGTGATGTCCATGGCGATCGGATGGAACTCGACGCCGGCAGCGGACGTCGGAACCACGAAGAGCGCCGGCTTCAGCCGTCCGGTCCGCGCGTCCGACGTTCGTCCGGCGACCAGGATCGCCGCGGCCTGGTCGACACCCGAGATGTAGATCTTGCGACCGGACAGCACCCACTCGTCGCCGTCGCGCTCGGCGGTCGTCGTGATCCGGTGTGAATTCGAACCGGCGTCCGGCTCGGTGATCGCGAACGACATGATCGTCGAGCCGTCCGCGATGCCCGGCAGCCAGTGGGCGCGCTGCTCGTCCGTCCCGTACCGATTGATGATCGAGCCACAGATCGCGGGTGTGACGACCAACATCAACAGTCCGCAGCCGGCGGCGCCCAGCTCTTCGAGGACGAGCGACAGCTCGTAGATACCGCCGCCTCCGCCCCCGTACCGCGCCGGCAGGCTCACGCCGATGAAGCCGAGTTGCCCGGCCTCGGCCCAGAGGGCGTCCAAGGGCTCGTGCGTACGAGCGCGGGGCAGTGCGTACGCGGGGCCGTACCGATGACCGAGATCAGCGGCGGCGCGCCGAAGTGCGGCCTGTTCGTCGGTCTCGGTGAAGTTCATGGCTGGAAGGGCCAGCCACCTTGATCGGTACGGGCGGCCGCCGTCGCGGACGTCGCGGCGGCCACGGCCGCGATCTGCGCCGGGAGGTCGACACCGGACTGATCGGCGAGCAGGTAGAGGCCGTAACCGAGGGCGCCGAGGCGCGCGTCCCAGCCCGGCGCGGGACGGAACGGGCGGCGCCCGCGCTCGGTCGCCGAGGTTGCCACCGCGGCCAGCGCGCCGAGCTCGGTCTGCAACTCGATCAACAACGCGGGGACGGACGCGTGCAGGTCGGCGGCGTCAGCGCTCTGCGCGACCAGCTGGGCGAGATCAGTCACGCCTGCAAAAGCTACCGGACGCCCGCGCGTAGGCTCGGCGCGGACTGCGGCAAGCAGCCACCCGAAACCGCGAAGCCAGCCACGGCAGGGATCTCGAGGAGACGTTCGATGGCAGCGCCACCCGTGCGGCTGCAGGTCGGCGTCATCGGCACCGGCCGTGTGGGCTCGGTGCTGGCGGCCGCGCTGGCCCGGGCCGGGCACCAGATCATCGCCGCGAGCGGGGTGTCGGCCGACTCGCGCCGCCGCGCGGAACGCCTGCTTCCGGGTGTGCCGATCCGCCCGCCGGACGAGGTGGTCGAACGCTGCCGACTTCGTGCTGATCGCCGTACCGGACGACCAGCTGCGCAATCTCGTCGCCGGGCTGGCCGCCACCGACATGTGGCGCCCGGACCAGCTCGTCGCGCACACGTCCGGCGCGCACGGAGTGGCGGTCCTCGACGCCGGCCTCGGCCCGCGGCGTCCTCGCCATGGCGCTGCACCCGGCCATGACCTTCGCCGGGCGTCCCGAGGACCTCGACCGGCTGAACGGGACGGTCTTCGGCGTCACGGCGCCCGACGAGTTGCGCCCGGTCGCCGAAGTCGCTCGTCGTCGAGATCGGCGGCGAGCCGGTATGGGTGCCCGAACCGGCCCGGCCGCTCTACCACGCGGCGCTGGCCGTGGGCTCGAATCACCTGGTCACCCTGGTCAACGACGCGCTCGACCTGCTGTCGAGCGCCGGAGTCGATCGTCCGGCCGAGCTGCTCGCGCCGCTGCTGTCGGCCTCGCTCGACAACGCGCTGCGACTCGGCGACGCGCGCGCTGACCGGCCCGGTCTCGCGAGGCGACGCGGCGACGGTTGCCGCCCACCTCGACAGCCTGCGCGATCGCGCCCCGGAACAGCTGCCGGCCTATATCGCCATGGCCCGCCGCACCGCTGAGCGGGCGCTCGCGGCCGGCCGGATCACCGACGCGCAGGCCGCGGCCATCGTCGATGTCTTGGATGCGCCGATGACGACTGCGTGCATTCGCGCGCGCGACTTCGCGGCCGCCCGGGGCGCCCTCGCCGGGTCCGTCGGCGCTCGTGCCGACGATGGGCGCGCTGCACGCCGGGCACGGGGCGCTGCTCGACGCCGCGCGCGCCGCGAACGACGTCGGTCGTCGCGACCATCTTCGTCAACCCGCTGCAGTTCGGCCCGTCGGAGGACCTGGCCCGCTACCCGCGCACGCTCGACGCCGACCTGCAGCTGTGCGGCGGCCGCGGGCGTCGATCTGGTGTGGGCGCCCGCCGTCGACGACGTGTACCGCGGGCGGCGCAGTCGAGGTGACCGTCGCGCCCGGCCCGCTGGGCGACCAGCTCGAGGGCGCCGTGCGGCCCGGCCACTTCGCCGGCGTGCTCACCGTCGTCGCGAAGTTGCTCAACCTCGTCCGTCCCGACCCGCGCGTACTTCGGCGAGAAGGACTACCAGCAGCTGACGCTGATCCGGCGGATGGTCGCTCGACCTCGACCTCGGCAGTCGAGATCGTCGGGGTGCCGACCGTGCGCGAGCCGGACGGCCTGGCGCTGTCGAGCCGCAATGTCTACCTGTCCGCGACGATCGGACCCGGGCGGTCGCCCTGTCGCGGGCGCTGTTCGCCGGCCGCGGCGGCCGAACGGGCGCAGGCCGTGATGCGCGGCGACGGCCGTCCTCGACGATGCCGGGATCGACGCCGACTACCTCGACCTGCGCGTCCCTCGCTCTCGGCCCGGCCGCCGCGACCGAGCCGGCCCGGCTGCTCGTGGCGGCCCGGATCGGGACGCCCCGACTGATCGACAACATCGGAGTCGAAGCATGATGCGATTGCCGACGCGCCTGGACGCGCCGCCCGCCGGCTGGACCGACGACCGCGGACGTCGTGATCATCGGCTCGGGCATCGCCGGGCTGACCACTGCGCTGCAGATCGCCAGGCAGTCAACGCTTGCGGGTCATGCTGGTCACCAAGGACGTTCTCGCCGCGGGCTCGACCCGCTGGGCGCAGGGCGGCATCGCGGCCGCCCTCGGCGCCGGCGACAGCCCCGACCAGCACTTCGCCGACACGCTCGTCGCCGGCGCGGGCCTCTGCGACGAGGCAGCCGTGCGCGTCCTGGTACGTGAAGGGCCGGCCGCCGTGCGCGATCTCGTGCAGCTCGGCGCCCGCTTCGACCGCGGCCGCGACGGCGACCTGTCGCTGACCCGCGAAGGCGGCCACCATCGCGACCGCATCGCGCACGCCGGCGGCGACGCGACCGGCGCCGAGATCGAACGGGCGCTGGTCGCGCGGTGCTCGACGCCGAGCCGATCGAGGTCATCGAGCACGCGCTCGTCCTCGACCTGCTGACGGACGGAGCGGGTTCCGTCGCCGGCGTGACCCTGCACGTCATGGGCGAGGGCCGGCGTGACGGGGTCGGGGCGGTGCGGGCCCGGGCGATCGTGCTGGCCACCGGCGGCATCGGCCAGGTCTACGACGCGACGACGAACCCGAGCGTGTCGACCGGTGACGGCGTCGCGGCGGCGCTGCGGGCCGGCGCGGTCGTCCGGGATCTGGAGTTCGTGCAGTTCCACCCGACGGTGCGTAGCTCGGCGACCGGTCGCGCGGCCAGCAGCCGCTGGTCAGCGAGGCGGTCCGCGGCGAGGGCGCGTTCCTGGTCGACGGACGACGGCGTGCGGTTCATGCAGGGCCAGCACGAGCTCGCCGACCTCGCGCCGCGCGACGTCGTGGCCAAGGCCATCCTGCGCGCGGATGGACGAGACCGGGCGCGCCGAACATGTGGCTCGACGCCCGCGACGTTCGGCGCCGAGAAGTGGCGCGTGCGGTTCCCGACGATCTTCGCGACGCTTGTCCGAGCACGGCATCGACCCGGTCACCGATCTCATCCCGGTCGTCCCGGCCGCGCACTACGCCTCCGGCGGCATCCGCGACCGACCTCGAGCGGACGTTCGGTCGCCATGGCCTCTACGCCTGCGGGGAGGCGGCCTGCACCGGCGTCCACGGCGCCAACCGGCTCGCGTCCAACTCGCTGCTCGAAGGGCTGGTATTCGGCCGCCGGATCGCCGAGCGAATCGTCACGTCGGACGCGAAGCCGTTGGCGTCGTCGCAACAACGCGGCGGCCGGTCTGGGGTTGTCGACGATGCACTCCGGCTGCGTGCTGCAGGAAGTGATGTCGCGCGGGGCGGGTGTCCTGCGCGAGTGAGAAGGGTCTCGACCGGGCGGCTCGGGAGCTCACCGACATCGCCGAATCCGCCTTGGCCGTCGGCGAAACCGAGAACTGGGAGACGACCAACCTGGCGACAGTCGCGGCCGCGCTCGTGGCCGCCGCGCAGCGACGCGAGGAGACGCGCGGCTCGCACTGGCGGGCCGACTATCCGACCGCGACGACGAGCACTGGCTCGGGCACCTCGACTCGACGCTCGCCGCGGACGGCACGCTCGTCACGGAGTTCGTCCGTGAACGCCGCGATCCGAGCCGCCGTCGAGGACGCGGGACTCTCGCCTGGACCGTGCAGGACGTCGTCAATCGCGCGCTCGACGAGGACCTCGGCGTCGGCCGCGGACGTGACGACTCTCGCGACGATCCCGCGCCGACCTGCTCGGCGGCCGCCGATCTCGTCCCGCGCGTGGCCGGCGTCGTCGCCGGACTGCCCGTCGCGGCCTGGGTGTTCGACGCCGTCAGCTCAGGGTCGACTGCGGGTCGAGTACGGCACGCTCGACGGTTCGCTCGTGTCGTCCGGCGAGGTCCTGGCGACCGTGCGCGGACCGGTGCGCGACCTGCTCACCGCCGAGCGCACCGCGCTGAACCTGCTCGGGCACCTGTCGGGTATCGCCACGCTCACCCAGCGCTGGGTCGAGGCAGTGCGCGGCACCGGCGCCGCAGATCCGCGACACCCGCAAGACGATGCCCGGTCTGCGCGCGCTCGAGAAGTACGCCGTGCGCTGCGGCGGAGGCGTGAACCACCGGATGTCGCTGTCGGACGCCGCGCTCGTCAAGGACAACCACGTCGCGGCGGCCGGGGGGGTCGTCGAGCGTTCGCGCTGGTGCGCGCGGCCTATCCCGACATTGCCGCTCGAGGTCGAGGCCGACACGATCGAGCAGGCCCGCGAGGTCATCGACGCGGGCGCCGACCTGGTCCTGCTCGACAACATGACGCCGGACATGATGGCCGAGGCAGTCGCCTACGGCCACGCGCGCGGCGTTCGGCTCGAGGCATCCGGCGGCCTGACGCTCGACCGGGCCCGCGCCGTCGCCGAGACCGGCGTCGACTTCCTCTCGGTCGGCGCGCTGACGCACTCCGCGCCCGGTGCTCGACATCGGCCTCGACATTCACGAAGCAGGAAGGCACTGACGTGCTGCTCGCCATCGACATCGGCAACACCAACACCGTCCTGGGCGTCTTCGACGGCGATCGCCTGGACGCGTCCTGGCGCGATCAAGACCGATGCGCGCAACACCGCCGACGAGTTGGTGCTCACGTTCCGTGGCTTGCTCGCCGATCACGAGGTCGACTGCGATCGCGGCCTGCTCGACCGTCCCGGCCGCGTTGCGCGAACTGCGGTCGATGCTGGCGCGCTACTACCCGGGCATCCCGACCGTCATCGTCGAGCCGGGTGTACGGACCGGCGTGAGCCTGCTCGTCGACAACCCGCAGCGAGGTCGGCTCGGACCGCATCGTCAACACCCTGGCCGCCTTCCACCTGGCCAACGGGCCCGCGATCGTCGTCGACTTCGGCACCTCGACCAACTTCGACGTGGTGAGCGGGAAGGGCGACTTCCTCGGCGGCGCCCTCGCGCCCGGCATCGAGATCTCGCTCGACGCGCTGGCCGCCCGGGCCGCGCAACTGCGCAAGGTCGAACTCGTCGAGCCGCGCTCACCCGATCGGCAAGCAACACCGTCGAGTCGTTGCAGTCGGGCATCCTCTACGGCTTCGCCGGCCAGGTCGACGGCTTGGTCCGCCGGCTGGCCGCCGAGCTCGTCCCGTCCGATCCCGCGGTCGGTCGCGGTGATCGCCACCGGCGGCCTGGCGCCGCTGATGATCGCGATCAGCGAGACGCTCACTCGCCACGAGCCCGATCTCACGCTGGTCGGTCTGCGGCTGATCTTCGAACGCAACCGCTGACGCGCGACCTCTGCGGCCGCCGTCGCGCCTACAGCCAGCCGCGCGCGTCAGCCGCCCGGACCGCCTCGACGCGATTGCGTACGCCGGTCTTGGCGATCGCCGCGGACAGGTAGTTGCGCACGGTGCCTTCCGACAGGAACAACCGTCCGGCGATGTCCGAGACGGTGGCGCCGTCCCGCGACGCGACGAGCACATCCCGCTCTCGCCCGGTGAGCGGCGACGCGCCGCCGGCGAGGGTCGCGGCGGCCAGGGCGGGATCGACGACCCGCTCGCCGAGCGCGACCCGGCGGACGGCTTCAGCCAATTGCTCGGCCGGCGCGTCCTTGACGACGAAGCCGAGCGCGCCGGATTCCATGGCCCGCCGCAGGTAACCCGGTCGGCCGAACGTCGTCAGGATGATGACGCGGCACTGGGGAACCTGCTGATGCAACGCGGCCGCCGCGGCCAGCCCGTCGAGGCCCGGCATCTCGATGTCGAGCAGCGCGACGTCGACCCGCTCGGCCCGAACGGCCGCGACGACCTCGTCACCGCGGCCGACCTGCGCGACGACCGCGAAGTCGTCCTCGAGTTCGAGCAGCGCGGCCAGGGCGGTCCGGACGAGGGTCTGGTCGTCGGCGAGCAGCAGCCGGATCGGTGCGGTCACGACGTGGGCACACCGGTCACGGGGCGGGCGTCGTCGGGCGCGGCCGGTGCTGAATCCAACGGCTGTGAATCCAACGGCTGTGACTCCAACGGCTGTGACTCCAACGGCACTGATTCCAATGACACAGCGACCCGCAGTCGCCAGCCGGACGGGCAGCCACCCGCCTCGACGGTGCCCTGCTGCGCGGCGACCCGCTCGCGCAGTCCGGTCAAGCCGCCGGCGCCCGCGTCCGGGCTGCCGCCGCGGCCGTCGTCCACGATCTCGACCCACGTCGGCCCGAGCGTGATCGTGCACCGGTGGGCACGGGAGTGGCGCACGACGTTCGTGACCCCCTCACGTACGACCCAACCGAAGAGTTCGAGGAGCCGCTCGTCGACGATGTCGACCGCGCCGGGCAGGTCGGCCGCGATGCCCGCCGCCCGCAGGATCTCATGGGCGCTGGCCAGTTCGTTGGCCAGCCGAACGTCGCGGTAGCCGGACACCGCGCTGCGGACCTCGGCCAGCGCTCGTCTCGACAGCTGCTCGACCTCACCGATCTCGATCGCGGCGCGCCGCGGATCGCGCTCGGCCAGCCGCCGGGCCAGCGCCGCCTTCACGGTGATCGTGGTCAGCGAATGGCCGAGCAGGTCGTGCAGGTCGCGGGCGATGCGGGTGCGCTCGTTCTCGGCCGCGAGCCGGGCGACCTCTGACCGCGCCGCGGCCAAGCTCGACGTTCGACCGGATGATGCCGAAGAAGCCGTACATGGCGAAGCCGACGAGCAGCACGGTCAGCCCGTTCTCGACGTCGATCCCGTGCTGCCAGCCCAGCAGCGGCGAGGCAACCGCTATGGCGACGGCCATCGCGATGACGATCGGGATCGCGATCCGCCGGAAGCCCGCGATCGTCAGCACCGCGATGAAGACGCAGAACACGAACGCGTCCCCGTGCGCGAAGAAAGCCTCGGCGATCGTCAACGCGTACGTCAGCGCGTAACAGATCCAGAACCGGCGGACCTGGTCGGTCCAGGCGGCCGGAAGGGCGACGAGGTAGGTGACCGCGAACGCCAGCGACGAGGGCGTAGCCGACGACCGCCGCGAACCCGTGCGAGTGCTTGTGCACGCCGCTGACGGTCTGGGCGCAGTACACCAACCACAGACCCGGGAACGCGTAGCGCTGCCAGCCGTGACTCCACATCCGGTCCTGCTCCTCGAAGTTCGAGATCACTCCGGAGCGGATGGGTGAAGGGGAACGCATGGCGGACACGACTCCCACGTTAGTTCCGGCCGGCCCGATCAGACGCGCTTCGTGTCGCGCTGGTACGCCCGTCCGGCCAGGGCCGCCGCGACAAGCGTCCAGGCGCCGACGACGATCCAGCCTTTCGCCCCCCACCCGGGCCCGCCGATGCCGATGTGGCTGGCTTGGCTGATCCAGTAGGACGGGACGAACTCGCCGATCGTGTGCAGCGCGCTGTGGTTGGGCAGCGGGAACCACACTCCGCCGAGCAGCGCGAACAGCGCCGCCCCGCCGCCGATGGCCGGTCCCATCGAGTCGACGGTCAGTAGGTGACCGGCCAGGATTCCCAGCGCGACGAACGGCAGGATGCCGACGAGGATCAGCCCGGTCATCTCCAACCACCGGCTCGCGGAATGGATCCGTACCCCGAGGGCCAAGCCGGCGACGTACAGCACGACGATGCTGATGACGGCCATGAGGTAGGCCGTGATCACCTTGGCCCGGAAGTAGGTCCGCACCGGCAGCGGGGTGAGACGCAGTTGCCGGTTCCAGCCGGTGGATCGCTCGGCGGCGATGCGCGCCCCGCCTGAGATCGCCGCCGTCATCGCCCCGTACCCGGCCATCGCGACCATGTAGAACAGGGGGAAACTCAGGGTATAGGTCCCGAAGTCGACGACACCGTGGCGGTTGGAGCTCCCGAAGACGAGGAACAGCACGAGCGGAAACACCAGCGTGAAGAAGAAGAATCGCTTGTTTCGATACAGCCGCAGTAGCTCGAAGCGCAGGTACGTGACGTTCATCGGTCGGCTCCCGTCGTAGCCGGGTCGTCCCCGGTGAGTTCGAGGAAGGCCTCTTCCAGGCCGGCCCCACTGATCTCGATGTCCTTCGCGAGGGAGAAGCGCGCGAGCAGCGCGCGGATCGCGGCATCGGAGTCCTTGCACCTCAGCACGACGAGTTCGCCGTGGCGGTCGACGCTTGCCACTCCGGTCAGCGCACCCAGCTCCGCGAGGTCCGCGTCGGGCAGCGTCGCGCGAATGGTCTTCAGCCCGACGGTCGCCTTGATCTCGGTGGCCGGCCCGTCCGCCACGATCTGACCGCGAGCCATCAGGATGATCCGATCGGCGTACGCGTCGGCCTCCTCGAGGTAGTGCGTCGCGAAGATCACCGTCTTGCCGCTGCTGGTGAAGGTCCGCATCGTGGCCCAGAAGTCGCGGCGAGCCTCGACGTCCATCGCCACCGTGGGTTCGTCGAGAACCAGCAGGTCGGGGTTGCTGACCAGGGCAACCGCGAACCGGACCCGTTGCGTCTGCCCGCCCGAGAGCTTGTTCGTCCGTCTGTCGGCGATGTCGGTGATGTTCGCCAGGCGCATCACCTCGTCCACCGCAAAGGGCGTCGGGAACAGGGCGGCCATCATCATGAGGAGTTCGCGGACGGACAGGTCACCGAGCACAGACCCGGTCTGAAGCATCGCGCCGATCGCGCCCCGCTTGATCGCTTCGGCCGGGGTCAGGCCGAACAGCGAGACGGAGCCGGAGTCCGGGGGCAGCAAGCCGAGCAGCATGTCGATCGTCGTGGACTTGCCGGCCCCGTTCGGACCGAGCAGCGCGACGGTTTCGCCGGGTGCGATGTCGATGCTGACTCCGCGAACGGCCTGGACCGGGCCCTGGGCAGTGCGGAACGACTTCACGAGGTCGTTGAGGACGATGCCGGTCGAGTTCAGGGTTGTCGTCATATCCAGCACTCTGCCGAACCGGTGCGCGCGACGGCAGAGCGGCTCGCCATCGATGGGAGATGACATTCGTCAGCCCGGATAGGCGCTGGTGACCGCCCGATAGGCTCGGGCGGTGGACGACGTCGATGAGGACCTGCCCGAACAGCTGCGGATCCGGCGCGAGAAGTACGACCGTCTGAGCGCCGATCCGAAGACGGCTCCGTACCCGCCAGGCGTCGCCCGCACCCACTCGGTGGCCGAGATCCGCGCGGCCTATCCGGACCTCGATGTCGACGTCGCCACCGGTGATCTCGTCGGTGTCGCGGGTCGGGTGATCTTCGTCCGCAACTCCGGCAAGCTCTGCTTCGCGACCATCCGCGACGGTGGCCTCGAGCTGCAGATCATGCTCTCGCTCGACAAGGTCGGGGCCGATTCGTTGGCAGCCTGGAAGGCCGATGTCGACCTCGGTGACATCGTCTTCGCGCACGGCGAGGTCATCACGTCCAAGCGCGGCGAGCTGTCCGTGCTGGCCGACGGGTGGCAGCTGGCCGCCAAGGCATTACGCCCGCTGCCGGTCGCCCACAAGCCACTGTCGGAGGAGACCCGGGTCCGCCAGCGCTATGTCGATCTCATCGTGCGACCGGACGCCCGGCGGATGGTCGAACTGCGGGCCCTGGTGTTGCGCTCGATCCGCGAGACGTTCCACGAGCGGGCCTACACCGAGGTCGAGACGCCGATCCTGCAGGTCGTGCACGGCGGCGCGGCGGCCCGCCCGTTCCACACGCACCTGAACGCGTTCGACCTCGACATGTCCCTGCGCATCGCCACCGAGCTGTACCTCAAGCGCTGCATCGTCGGCGGGATCGATCGGGTCTTCGAGATGGGGCCGGCGTTCCGCAACGAGGGCGTCGACTCGACGCACTCGCCCGAATACACGCTGCTCGAGGCGTATGAGTCCTACGGCGACTACGAGACGATGGCCGAACTCACGACGGCCCTGATCCGCAACGCGGCCGCCGCCACCGGCGTCGACGTACCGGTCACCGCCGCCGGCGTCGAGATCGAGCTGGCCGGCACCTGGCGGTCGGCGTCGCTGCTCGACCTGGTCTCCGAAGCGGTCGACGAGTCGGTCACCGCCGACACGTCCGCGGAAGACCTGCGCCGGTTGGCAGGCATGCACGACGTTGCCTTGCGTCCCGAGTGGACGGCGGGCGACATCGCTTTGGAGCTGTACGAGAAGCTGGTCGAGCACGCGCTCGTCCAGCCGACGTTCGTCCGCGACTACCCGGCCGAGGTCCGCCCGCTGGCTCGTCCGCACCGGGACGACCCACGGCTGTCCGAGTCGTGGGACCTCGTCATCGCCGGCGTCGAGATCGGCGTGGCGTACTCCGAGCTCGTCGACCCGGTCGAGCAGCGCCGGCAGGCTGGTCGCCCAGTCGCTGGCCGCCGCCCAGGGCAACCCTGAGGCGATGGAGCTCGATGAAGACTTTCTGCGGGCCCTCGAGTACGGTACGCCACCGATGGGCGGGATGGGGATGGGCGTCGACCGGCTGGTCATGCTGCTGACCGGTCGGGGAATTCGCGAGACGATTCTCTTTCCGCTCCTCAAGCCGCTGTAATTCGCGCGCCGATATTCGTGGCGCCCGCTCGTGTGGCGAATTCGCGTTCCGGCGCTATGCTGCTGATAACCCGCGCTACTTGCTCCGAGAGGCGCTGTCGAAATCCCGAGAGGCGTCCCGAGAATGGCCAAGAAGCTGCAGATACTTCTCGTCGACGACATCGACGGGGGCACCGCGGTCGAGACGGTCACGTTCTCGCTCGACGGCAACAGCTACGAAATCGATCTTTCGGCGCAAAATGCTGCGGCGCTGCGCGAGGCGATGGCGCGCTACATCGGGCATGCCCAGCGAACCGGGCGCACGAAGGCCGCCGCACCCGCCGCGCGGACCGGCCGGGGCGTGGCGCGCGCCGATCGCGAGCAGACGGCGGCAATTCGCGAGTGGGCGCGCAGCAATGGTCACGCCGTCAACGACCGGGGCCGCATCCCGGCCGCAATCGTCGAGGCCTATAACAGCGTCGCGCGGTAGCCGGCATCGAATCGACGCCCGCCGCTATTCGCGCACTCGGATCGATTTGAATTCGATCTGCGGGTCGTGGCAATTGATCAGCGAGGCCTGTTCGCTGCGGGCGGACGCGATCCGGGCATCGTGCGGCCCGGCCGTCCGTTGACTCCGTACGACCGTTAGCGACGGCCCCCGAGCCGCGTTGATGTGTCCGTGACCCCACCGGAATCTAACAACGGCTCCGACGGGACTAGAGTTATAGGGAACTTGCGCTTCGCAGGCGCGGAAGGAGCTGGCACATGTTCGAGAGGTTCACCGACCGCGCACGGCGGGTTGTCGTCCTGGCCCAAGAAGAGGCCCGGATGCTCAACCACAACTACATCGGCACCGAGCACATCCTGCTCGGCCTGATCCACGAGGGCGAAGGCGTCGCCGCCAAGGCGCTCGAGTCGCTCGGCATCTCGCTGGACGCCGTCCGGCAGCAGGTCGAAGAGATCATCGGCCAGGGCCAGCAGGCGCCGTCCGGGCACATCCCCTTCACGCCGCGCGCCAAGAAGGTCCTCGAGCTGTCGCTGCGCGAGGCGCTGCAGCTCGGCCACAACTACATCGGCACCGAGCACATCCTGCTCGGCCTCATCCGTGAGGGCGAAGGCGTTGCCGCCCAGGTGCTGGTCAAGCTCGGCGCCGACCTGAACAAGGTCCGCCAGCAGGTCATCCAGCTGCTCAACGGCTACCAGAGCAAGGAGCCGGCCGGCACGGCGTCCGAGTCGACCCCGTCCACCTCGCTGGTGCTCGACCAGTTCGGCCGCAACCTCACCCAGTCCGCGCGCGAAGGCAAGCTCGACCCGGTCATCGGGCGCGAGAAGGAGATCGAGCGCCTGATGCAGGTGCTCAGCCGCCGCACCAAGAACAACCCGGTGCTCATCGGCGAGCCGGGCGTCGGCAAGACCGCGGTCGTCGAGGGCCTGGCCCAGGCGATCGTCAAGGGCGAGGTGCCCGAGACGCTGAAGGACAAGCAGCTCTACACCCTCGACCTCGGTTCGCTGGTCGCCGGCTCGCGCTACCGCGGTGACTTCGAGGAGCGCCTGAAGAAGGTCCTCAAGGAGATCCGCACCCGCGGCGACATCATCATGTTCATCGACGAGATCCACACCCTCGTCGGGGCCGGTGCCGCCGAAGGCGCGATCGACGCCGCGTCCATCCTCAAGCCGATGCTGGCCCGTGGTGAGCTGCAGACGATCGGTGCCACGACGCTCGACGAGTACCGCAAGCACCTCGAGAAGGACGCGGCGCTCGAGCGGCGCTTCCAGCCGGTCCAGGTCGGCGAGCCGACGGTGGCCCACACGATCGAGATCCTCAAGGGTCTGCGCGACCGGTACGAGGCGCACCACCGCGTCTCGATCACCGATGCCGCGCTCGTCGCCGCGGCCGGGCTGGCCGACCGCTACATCAGCGACCGGTTCCTGCCCGACAAGGCGATCGACCTCATCGACGAGGCCGGCTGCGCGCATGCGCATCCGTCGCATGACCGCCCCGCCGGACCTGCGCGAGTTCGACGAGCGCATCGCCGAGGTCCGCCGCGAGAAGGAGTCCGCGATCGACGCGCAGGACTTCGAGAAGGCCGCGTCACTGCGCGACAAGCGAGAAGACGCTGCTCGCCGAGAAGGCCAAGCGTGAGCAGGAGTGGAAGGCCGGCGACCTCGACGTCGTGGCCGAGGTCGACGACGAGCAGATCGCCGAGGTGCTGGCCATCTGGACCGGCATCCCGGTCTTCAAGCTGACCGAGGAAGAGACCGCGCGCCTGCTGCGCATGGAGGACGAGCTGCACAAGCGGGTCGTCGGCCAGGAGCAGGCGATCAAGGCGGTGTCGCAGGCGATCCGTCGTACCCGCGCCGGCCTGAAGGACCCGAAGCGCCCCGGTGGCTCGTTCATCTTCGCCGGCCCGTCCGGTGTCGGTAAGACCGAGCTGTCCAAGACGCTGGCCGAGTTCCTCTTCGGCGACGAGGACGCGCTGATCCAGCTCGACATGTCCGAGTTCCACGACCGGTACACGGTGTCGCGGCTGGTCGGTGCCCCTCCCGGCTACGTCGGTTACGACGAGGGCGGCCAGCTGACCGAGAAGGTCCGCCGCAAGCCGTTCTCGCGTCGTGCTCTTCGACGAGATCGAGAAGGCTCACCCGGACGTCTTCAACACGCTGCTGCAGGTGCTCGAGGACGGTCGGCTCACCGACGGTCAGGGCCGCATCGTCGACTTCAAGAACACGGTGCTCATCCTGACCACCAACCTCGGCACGCGCGACGTCTCCAAGGCGGTCAGCTCGGCTTCTCAGGCGCAACGACCTCGGCGTCGAACTACGACCGGATGAAGCAGAAGGTCAACGACGAGCTCAAGCAGCACTTCCGCCCTGAGTTCCTCAACCGCATCGACGACATCATCGTCTTCCACCAGCTGTCGGAAGACGAGATCGTCGAGATCGTCGACCTGATGATCGCCCGCGTCGACTGCCAGCTGCGCAACAAGGACATGGGCCTCGAGCTCACGCCGGCGGCGAAGGCGCTGCTGGCCAAGAAGGGCTACGACCCGGTGCTGGGCGCGCGGCCGCTGCGTCGCACGATCCAGCGCGAGATCGAGGACTCGCTGTCCGAGAAGATCCTGTTCGGCGAGCTCGTCGGCCGGCCAGATCGTGGTCGTCGACGAGCGGCATCGGCGAGGACGGCAAGCCGACGCTTCACCTTCCGCGGCGAGGCCAAGCCGTCGCCGGTGCCGGACGTCCCGGCCGTGGCCGACATCATCGCCGAGTAACCAGTCCCGGCCAAACGGGCCGCCTCCTTCGGGAGGCGGCCCGTTTGTCGTTCGGTCAGTCGCCCTTGACGTTCACGATCTGCCGCAGCGTGTGCCGGACCTCGACGAGGTCGGCGGCGTCCGCCATGACCTGATCGATGTCCTTGTACGCCTCGGGAATCTCGTCCACGAAAGCATCGGTGTCGCGGTACTCGATGCCGACCATGGCCGCCCGAAGGTCGTCCTGGGTGAACTGCCGGCGCGCTGCCGACCGTGAGAAGTTGCGGCCCGCCCCGTGCGGCGACGAGTTCAGGCTGACCGGGTTCCCGCGGCCGCTGACCACGTAGGACGCCGTCCCCATCGACCCCGGGATCAGCCCGGCCTGACCGGCGCGGGCCTCGATCGCACCCTTGCGCGACACCCACACGTCGCGACCGAAGTGCTTCTCGCGCTGGGTGAAGTTGTGGTGGCAGTTGATCCGTTCCTGCTCGATCACGTCCGCGCCCAGCCACTCCGCGAAGGACGCGACGACGCGATCCATCATCTCCTCGCGGTTGGCCAGGGCGAACTTCTGAGCCCAGTTCAGGTCGCGGATGTAGGCCCAGAACTGGTCCGTTCCCTCGACCAGGTAAGCGAGATCGGGGTCGGGCAGCGAGATCCAGTACTGCTCCATGAGACGACGGGCGACCGTGATGTGATGCTGCGCGATCTTGTTGCCGACGCCCCGCGAGCCGGAGTGCAGGAACAGCCAGATCGCGCCGGACTCGTCGACGGTCACCTCGATGAAGTGGTTGCCCGAACCGAGCGTGCCGAGCTGCAGCCGCCAGTTGCCGGCGTACTTGTCGGGCTCGCACTGGCCGTTCTCGAGCTCGGCGGTCCGAGCCGCGGCCGTGTCGCTGAGCTGCGCGTTGTACTTGCCGGCCGACAGCGGGATGGCCTGCTCGATCGCGACCCGCAGCTTGCCGAGCGACCGTCCGGCGATGTCGGCTCGATCGAACTGCGTGCGGACCGCGATCATGCCGCAGCCGATGTCGACACCGACCGCCGCGGGCATGATCGCCCGCTGCGTCGGGATCACCGATCCGACGGTCGCGCCCTTGCCCAGGTGGGCGTCGGGCATCAGCGCCAGGTGCGGGAAAATGAACGGCATCGTGCTCGTCGCGACGGCCTGCTCGCGGGTGCTCGGCTCCAAGATGGACGCCCAGTTGAGCAGCCGCGAGTTGATCTTCTCCATTGCCTTTCCCTCGGTTCCTGCGGCGCCAGTGCGCCGGCGGGACAGTATGGGCGTTCGGTGGCGGTCATCGCATCCGCATTACCCATCGTGATCACTCGGGCCTAGGGCAGGGCGAACCGGCCGTCGGGCAAGGGGTCGATCAGGCCGTCCGCGACGAGGGAATCCAACGCGCGGGCCCGCTGGACGGGATCGGGCCACGCGACGTCGAGGGCGGCCGTCGACACCGGGACGGTCGTGGCGCGCAGCACGTCGAGCAACAGTCCGCGGACCTGGCGGTCGGTGCCGGCGAACTTCTGCGGACGGGTCAGCCGACCGTCGTAGGCGGGCCGGCCGTCGCCGACCCACCGGCACCGGTCGCGGATCGGGCAGCGGTCGCACCCGGGGCGCGGGCGGTGCACACGAGCGCGCCCAGTTCCATGATCGCGACGCTGAACCGGGCGGCGTGGGCCGGGTCGTCGGGCAGCTGGGCCTCGACCGCCGCCAGGTCGCGGGTGATCGACGGCGGGCCGGCCTCGCCCGCTCCGCCGACCGCGCGGGCGATGACCCGTCGGACGTTGGTGTCGACGACCGGCACGCGCTGCCCGAAGGCGAACGCCGCTACCGCGCGGGCGGTGTAGGCGCCGACGCCCGGCAGCGCCAGCAGCGCGTCGATGTCGTCGGGCACCTCGCCACCGTGCTGATCGCGCGATCGCGACGGCGCAGGCGTGCAGGCGCAGCGCCCGGCGCGGATAGCCGAGCTTGCCCCACATCCGCACGGCGTCACCGGCCGGGTCGGCGGCCAGCGCCGTCGGGGTCGGCCAGCGCTCGAGCCACGCGTCGTAGCACGGGCAGCACCCGGCGACCGGAGTCTGCTGCAGCATGAACTCGCTGACCACGACCGACCCACGCCGGCGTCCCGGGCCGCCGCCACGGCAGATCGCGGGCCGCGCGCTCGTACCAGGCGAGGACGGGTGTGGCGAGTTCCATGCTGCTCTCATGCTCGCACGTCCCCCGAGCACGGTGCGGCTACGCATTCGCCACGGATTGCTCCGATACCGTGGCCGACGAGATGTTGCATCCCGTCGGATAGCCTGCCGCCGAGCGTCTACTGGCGCCGTCGTGTGTACCTGCTCGCTGCCGTCGTCGCCGCCGTCGTGCTCGTTGTGTTGACCGTGCGCGCGGTCAAATCGGGCGGTTCGGCCGCGACGGCGGTCGACCCCGCCGTCGACATCCCACTCCTCGTCGACCGCGTCCCATGCGTCCACGCCGCCCGCGTCGACCGGATCGTCGTCCGGCGCGTCATCTGGCCAAGCCTCGACGACCACGTCGTCGTCCGCGCCGAGCAGCCCGTCGTCGGCGGCCTGCCTGCCGGCCCAGCTCAAGATCGCGGCGGCCGCCCAGGCCGCCCACGCTACAAGGTCGGGGACGAGCCGGTCGTGATGTTGCAGGTCACCAACATCGGCACCGCCAACTGCACCGAGGACCTCGCCGATCCGCAAGATCGAGCTGCGGGTCTACAACGGTGAGGCGCGGGTGTGGGGAAGCCACGACTGCAAGATCCAACCCGGGCACGGACGTCGAGACGCTCGTGCCCGGCACCACCGTCGCGAAGGCGATCCAGTGGTCGGGTCTGACCTCGCAGCCGGACTGCGCCGGCACCCGGCAGCGGGTCGGAGCCGGCACGTACACGCGTCTACGCGCTGCCTGGCCGGCACGCAGGGCACCGCCGCGCAATTCACGATCTCGTAGCGCCGGCGCTTACGGGTAGCGGTCGATGATCGACGCGTCGGCCATCCGCGAGATCGCCTCGCGAACCGTCCGGGCCCGCATCTCGCCGACGCCCTCGACGGTCTGCAGGTCTTCGGCGGTCGCGGCCAACAGCTTCTGCAGGCCGCCGAAGTGGTCGACGACCCGATCGAGCACCAGTCCGGGCAGCCGCGGCACGCGGGCCAGCAGCCGGTAGCCGCGGGGGCTGGCCGCGACGTCGAGGACCTCGGGCGCGGTGCCGAAACCCATCGCGCGAGCCACCATGGTGAGGTCGAGCAGGTCGGTGGGCGACAGGTCGCCGAGTTCGTCGAGGGCTTCGTCACCGTGCGGCCGCGCTTGCCGGCCGGGACGTAGTCGCGCACGATCAGTTCGCGCTCGGCCTCGACGCCGGCCATCAACTCGTCGAGTTGCAGGGCGAGCAGCCGTCCGTCGGTACCCAGCTCGACGACGTAGCCGGCGATCTCGTCGGCGATCCGGCGGACCATCTCCAGGCGCTGCGCGACCACGGCCGCGTCGCGGACGGTGACGAGGTCTTCGATCTCGAGAGCCGAGAGGGTGTTCGACACCTCGTCGAGGCGAGATTTGTAGCGCTCGAGCGTCGCGATCGCCTGATTGGCGCGCGACAGCAACTCGGCGGACGATGCGAGAACGTAGCGGCGTGAGCCGAGGTACAGGCCGATGATCCGCATCGACTGCGACACCGAGATCACCGGATAGCCGGTCTGGACGGCCAAGCGCTGGGCCGTACGGTGGCGGGTGCCGGACTCTTCGGTCGGGATCGCCGGGTCGGGCATCATGTGCGTCGCCGCTCGGACGATGCGGCTGCCATCGGTGGTCAGCACGACGGCACCGTCCATCTTGCACAGCTCGCGCAGCCCGGTCGCCGAGAACTCGACATCGAGCGGGAAGCCGCCGGTGCACAGCGACTCGACGACGCGGTCGAAGCCGCAGATGATCATCGCGCCGGTGTTGCCGCGCAGGATCCGCTCCAGCCCGTCGCGCAGCGACGTGCCCGGCGCGACGGTCGCGAGGACGGCGCGCAGCGCTTCTTCGCGTGCTGTCGTCGGCACCGGCTGTTCCCCCTTGGTAGTCCGCGTTCACCACACCGCGCGTCAGCAGTCTGTCGCGGACGGCAGCGCTCAGTGTAGGCAACATCGACTACGTCGAGGTGCCCACCGCGCGCAGGGGTGGTCGGCGGCCGTTGTCGCGACCGACCGTGGCGCGCCGCATCACCACGTGCAGCGCGTCGGCGAGTGTGGTGACGACGATGGTCTCGATGCCCGCAACGTCGGGGGCCACGACGTCGCCGCGGTGACCGGCCGGGACGACGGCCGTGTGGAATCCGAGCCGGGCCGCCTCGGCCAGGCGGCGCTCGATGCCCGTGACACGCCGCACGTCGCCGGACAGCGAGATCTCGCCCATCGCGCAGATGCCTGGCGACACCGCGAAGTCGCGGGCCGCCGAAGCCACGGCCAACGCGATCGCGAGATCGGCGGCCGGCTCGGTCGCGACCATGCCACCGACCGTCGAGGCGTAGACCTCCTGGTCGGCGAGGCTGATCTGGCCGTGCCGTCCGAGCGCGGCGAGCAGCATCGCCACGCGGGACGAGTCGAGACCACTCAACGAGCGTCGCAGGGTCGCGCCGTTCGCAACCCGATTGGTGAGCGCCTGGATCTCGGTGACGAGCGGCCGACGTCCTTCGAGGGTGACCGTGACGCACGTCCCGGGCACCGCTTTCGGGCGGTCGGACAGGAACAGCCCGGACGGGTCGGGCAGGCCCGCGATGCCGTCCTCGCGCATCTCGAAGCAGCCGATCTCGTCGACGGAGCCGAACCGGTTCTTCGCCGCCCGGATGATGCGCAGTGACGAGTGCCGATCGCCCTCGAAGTGCAGGACGACGTCGACGAGATGCTCGAGCACGCGCGGGCCGGCGATCGAACCGTCCTTCGTCACGTGCCCGACGAGGATCGTCGCCAGTCCGCGCGCCTTGGCCATCGCGATGAGCGTGGCCGCGACCGCCCGGATCTGCGGCACGCCACCGGCCGCCCCGTCGATGCTGGTCGTCGAGATGGTCTGCACCGAGTCGACGACGAGCAGGCCCGGATCGACCTGGTCGACATGGCCGAGCACCGCGGCCAGATCGTTCTCGGCGGCGAGATACAGCGCCGGGTGCAGGCGCCCCGGTGCGCTCGGCCCGCAGCCGCACCTGGGCCGGTGACTCCTCGCCGGTGACGATCAGGGCGGGGCGCGTCGAGGTCGCCGCGAATCGGTGCGCGACCTCGAGCAGCAGCGTCGACTTGCCGACGCCCGGCTCACCGGCGAGCAGGACCACTGAACCCGGCACGAGACCGCCACCGAGCACCCGGTCGAGCTCGCCCACCCCCGTGGGACGAGCGCGAGCCAGCGCCGGGTCGAGCTCACCGATCGGCCGGGCCGGTGCCGTGACGGGCCCGGCTGTGACGGAGATCGGTGACGGTGCCCCCCCGAGCTCCGTCACCGATCCCCAGGCCTGGCACTCGGTGCATCGGCCCACCCATTGCGGCGCGGCGGCGCCGCACTCGCTGCAGCGGTAGCTGATGGCCGTTCGACGGCTCGGCTTGGTCACGAACCGCACGGTAGTGGCGACCACCGACAAAATCGGGAGGCCCGCCGAACAGACGTTCGAAGTCGGCTAGTTGCCGCTCTCGGCGTGGGTCGTCGCGAGGACGGGAGCGCTCGGCGGGTTCGTCGTGAGCGCGACCGCGAGCTGGAAGGTGACCGAGCCCGCGTTCTTGAACGTCAACGTGATCGTGATCGGCGTCGACGGGTGCAGGTCGGCGGTCAGGCCGGTCAGCCGGATCGCCACGTCCGACGAGGAGCGGCCGATGCCGACGCTCTGGCCGGCGGGCAGGTCGATGGAGTCGGTGGCCAGCGGCGGCAGGGTCACGGACGGCGACGCCGATGCCGACGCGGCGTCCGACGACGAGTCGGACGACGAAGCCGAAGCCGACGCCGGCGCCGAGGTCGTCGACGCGGCCGCGGAGGGGATCGTCGTCGCCAACGCGTTGTCGAGGAAGAAGTAGACGCCCTTGGCCGCCGGGCTGGACGCACTGATGAGCGAGTCGTCGGTCGTGCCCGCGTTGATGATCACGAGGTTCAGCGTCGCGTTGGAACCAGCCGGCCAGACCGGGCCGCCCGGAGCGGTGACCGCCGCGTCGCGGATGTTGATGTCGCCGACGTTGGCCGAGACGCCGTCCACGACCGGGGTCTCGACGGACGTCGCGGCGCGCTGTCCGGCCCCGCAGCCGGCGAGGACGAGCGCGGCGGCCGCGAGCAGCGCACCGACCCCGTACCGGAATCGACGCGAGCCGCCGGGCAGTGCAGTCAAGTCGACTCCTCCTCCGACACCGGCCGCGTTCACGCGAGCCATCTGACCAGCGCGCCCGCACCTGCACGAGCGCTGACCCGGGCGCCCGCGTACGCGGGCCGTCCGACCGTCGACAGCCTAGCGAGGCCCGTCGCCGGCCCGTCGCCCGGTCGGCCGTGTCGCGCCGCCGACGCGAACGCGGCGGGCCGACCAACTCGAATTCTCTATCGAACATCGGGGGAATGCCTCACAAAGCTGGCGGCTAAATCGGACATTTCGCGAGGCTTTGTTAGGAGTCTCGTGTTATTCTTGAGGGAGTGGAAAGGGGCCCGCACACATGACGTTCACCGTCGGTGAGACCGTTGTTTACCCGCATCACGGGGCAGCCAAGATCGAGGCAATCGAGCAGCGGACGATTAAGGGCGAAACCAAGACATACCTGCGACTCAAGGTCGCACAGGGTGATCTGACGGTGCTCGTACCTGCAGACAACGCCGAGATCGTCGGTGTTCGCGACGTCGTCGGGCAGGAGGGGCTTGATCGGGTATTCGAGGTGCTGCGCGCACCGCACACCGAGGAGCCGACCAACTGGTCGCGTCGCTACAAGGCGAACGGCGAGAAGCTCGCGTCCGGCGACGTGAACAAGGTGGCCGAGGTCGTCCGCGATCTCTGGCGCCGCGACAAGGACCGTGGCCTCTCGGCCGGCGAGAAGCGCATGCTCGCGAAGGCCCGGCAGATCCTGGTCAGCGAACTCGCCCTGGCTGAGGGCACCAACGAGGACAAGGCCGAGCTCGTGCTCGACGAGGTCCTCGGCGAAGCCGTCGCCTGACGGTTTCCACAGACAACGCTCGAACGAGAATGGCGGCGCCGGTGACGGTGGCCGCCATTCTTGTTGCCGCGGGCAGTGGCGCGCGGTTGGGTGCTGAGCTGCCGAAGGCGTTCTGCCTGGTCCGCGGCCGTACGCTCGTCGATCACGCCCTCGCTCGGTTCGTCAGCCATCCGGCGGTACGGGACGTCATCGTCGTCGTGCCGACCTCGCATCTGGACGCGGTCGATGCCCCGGGCGTGCGAGTGGTCGGCGGCGGCGCGACCCGGCAACAGTCGGTGAACGCCGGGCTCGCGGTGCTGCACCCGGACGTCGACTTCGTCCTCGTCCATGACGTGGCCCGCCCGTTCGTGCCGGCGGCGGTGATCACCCGGGTCGTCGCGGCGCTGGTCGATGGCGCGGACGCCGTGGTTCCGGCCGTGGCGGTGACCGACACGATCAAGCGGGTGGACGGCGTCGACCACGTCGTCGAGACGCTCGACCGCACCGAACTGCGCTCGATCCAGACCCCGCAGGGGTTCCGGCGCGACGTGCTGCTGGCCGCGCACGCGTTGGATTCACCGGTGACCGACGATGCGGCCCTCGTCGAACTGTCCGGCGGCACGGTGCTCGTCGTCGACGGCGCGGACGAGTCGTTCAAGATCACCCGTCCGTCCGACCTGGTGCTGGCCGAGGCGCTGCCGTGGTGAACGCGCCGCGCGTCGGCATCGGAGTCGACGTGCACCCGATCGAGATCGGCCGGCCGTGCTGGCTGGCCGGTCTGCGCTGGCCGGACCTCGACGGCTGCTCCGGTCACTCCGACGGTGACGTCGCCGCCCACGCCGCGTGCGACGCGCTGCTGTCGGCGGCCGGCCTCGGCGACCTCGGCTCGATCTTCGGCACCGACGATCCGCGCTGGGCGGGCGCCTCCGGAACCGCGTTGCTCGCCGAGGTCGCTTGGCGCATCGCCGGGGCCGGCTGGCGGATCGGGAACGTCGCGATCCAGGTGATCGGCAACGCTCCCCGGATCGGTCCCCGCCGCGCCGAGGCGGAGGGCGTGCTCAGCGCGGCGATCGGGGCGCCGGTCTCAGTGGCGGCCACCACGTCCGACGGCCTCGGCCTCACGGGCCGTGGCGAAGGCATCGCCGCGATCGCGACGGCCCTCGTTCACGACTGAATTTCCTAGCCCAGGGCTTGGACGAGGTCGGCCCAGAGGTCGTCGACGTGCTCGATGCCGACCGAGAAACGCAGCAGGGTCGGCGGGGTGCCGAAGCCGGCGTCGACCGCGTAGCGGGCCCGCCGCTCGATCAGCGATTCGACGCCGCCCAGGCTCGTCGCGTGCGTGATCAGGCGCACCGATTCGCAGACGCGCTCCGCGTCGTCGACGGAGCCGTCGATCTCGAACGAGATCATCGCGCCGTAGCCGTCGTAGAGCCGGGTCGCCCGCTCGAAGAATCGGTCGGACGGTAGCCCTGGATACCGAACCGTCGCCACGCGCGGGTGATCGGCCAATCGCGACGCGAGGATGAGCGCATTTGCCTGCGCGCGCTCGAACCGCAAGGCCAGCGTCCGCAGTCCGCGCAGGGCGAGGAACGACTCGAGCGCGCCGGGGAGGGCGCCGGTCAGGTCCCGGCGCGCGCGCAGGTGCGACCCGAGCTCCTCGGTGCGCGTGACCAGCACGCCCATCAACAGGTCCGAGTGGCCGGAGAGGTACTTCGTGGCCGAGTGCATGACGATGTCGGCGTCCAGCGAGAGCGGCCGGATGCCGAGCGGAGTGTGAACGTCGAGTCGATGCCGACGATCGCCCCGCGGTCGTGGGCAGCCGCGATGAGCACCGGCAGATCCGGAATCTCGAGCATCGGGTTGGTCATCGTCTCCAGCCACAGCAGGTCGGCCCCGTCGAGTGCGGCGATCACCGCGTCGGTGTCGGCGATGTCGACCGGGCGGACGTCCAGCCGGCCGAGTTCGCGTTGGCGGCCGAAGATCACCGTCGAGCCCGAGTAGCCGACCGCCGGCACGACGGCCACGGTGCCGACCGGCTGGGCCTCGGCGACGGCCGTGATGGCCGCCATGCCGGACGCGAACGCGAGCGCCGTGCCGCCTTCGAGCGCACCGACCGCGTCCTCGAACGAGGCGATCGTGTCGGTGCTCGCCTGCCGCATGTAGTGGTTGTCGTCCGGGCTGTGGTGGTAGGGCGCGGTCAGGACGATCGGCGTGGCCATCGGCGCGCGCGGGGTCCGCTCGGGTCGACCGGCGGACACGACGACGGATTCGGGACGCAACATGTTCACGTCGCGAGACTAACTTGGTGGGCATGACTCTTCCCGACAAAGCCGCTGCCCTGCTCGATGGTCCGACAGTCGTGATCATCACGACCCTCAACGCCGACGGGACTCCGCAGTCGACGCCGGTCTGGGCCGAACGCGAGGGCGACGACGTCCTGATCTCGACCGTGAAGGGGCGCAAGAAGGCCCGCAACCTCGAACGCGACCCGCGGGTGTCGGTCGCCTTCGTCGATCCGCAGAACCCGTACAGCTTCTACTCGCTCAACGGCTCGGTGACGCTGACCGACGACCCCAGCGGCGCGCTCATCCAGCGGCTGTCGCAGAAGTACACCGGCGGCGAGTACACGGCCGACGAAGGCACCGGGAATCAGCGGGTGATCGTCCGGCTTTCCGCGGAGCGGATCGTGGGTCACTGAGGCTCAGCCGTCCGGCCGGCGGCGCCTGTCACCTTAGGATGGGTCAGTGCCGCTCCACCTTTTCGATACCGCGACCCGGTCGTTGCGGTTGTTCGAACCCGTCGAAGCCGGTCACGTGTCGGTCTACCTGTGTGGGGCGACCGTCCAGGCTCCGCCCCATCTCGGACACGTACGCAGCGGCGTCAACTTCGACATCCTCAACCGCTGGCTGCGCCACAACGGCTACGCGGTCACGTACGTCCGCAATGTCACCGACATCGACGACAAGATCCTGACCAAGTCGGCGGAAGCCGGCTGGGAGTGGTGGGCCTGGGCGTCGGCGCACGAGCGCAACTTCACCGCCGCGTACGACGTCCTCGGCTGCGAGCGGCCGACGTACGAGCCGCGGGCGACCGGGCACATCACCGAGATGATCGAGCTGATGCAGCGCCTCATCGACCGCGGCAACGCCTACTCGTCCGACGGCGACGTCTACTTCGACGTGTCGACGTTTCCGTCGTACGGCGCGCTGTCGGGGCAGCGGCTGGAGAACATGCACCCGGCCGGCGACACCGAAGGCGAGTCGCGCAAGACCGATCCGCGCGACTTCGCCCTGTGGAAAGGCCATAAGGACGGCGAGCCGGCCACGGCGTCGTGGCCGACCCCGTGGGGATACGGGCGGCCCGGCTGGCATCTCGAGTGCTCGGCGATGGCGACGAAGTACCTCGGCGCGACGTTCGACATCCACGGCGGTGGCCTCGATCTCGTCTTTCCCCATCACGAGAACGAGATCGCGCAGTCGGTCGCGGCCGGAGACGGGTTCGCGCGGTACTGGATGCACAACGCCTGGCTGACGACCGGCGGCGAGAAGATGTCGAAATCATTGGGCAATTCGCTGTTCGTGACCGAAGTGGTCGGACGATGGCGGCCCGTCGAGGTGCGGTACTACCTGGGCGCCGCGCACTACCGCTCGAACATCGAATACTCCGAGGCCGCGCTCGGCGAAGCGGCGCTCGCCTACCGCGGGATCGAGCGTTTCCTGGTGCGCGCCAAGGAGGTTCTCGGTGAACTTCCGGACGATCTTCCGGTTCCTGAGGACTTCGCGGCGGCCATGGACGTCGATCTCGCGGTGCCGTCGGCGCTGGGCGTTGTGCACGACACCGTGCGCGACGGCAATCGCGCGCTCGATACCGGTGATCTCGACGGCGCTCGCACGGCCGCCGCGTCGGTCGGCGTGATGACCCGCGTGCTCGGGCTCAATCCCGAGCAGTGGCCGGTGGCCGACGATGGCGAGCTCACGGCGACGGTCGATTCGCTCGTCCGTTCCTTGTTCGACCGTCGCGAGGCGGCGCGGGCGCGCCGTGATTTCCAGGAGGCTGACGACATCCGCGATCAGCTATCGGCCGCGGGACTCGCGATCGAAGACACCCCGTCCGGCCCGCGCTGGACATTGAAGGACAAGTGATGGCCGGCAATTCCAAGCGCCAGGGCGCGATCCGCAAGTCCAAGAAGGGCGCCACGAACGGGACGGGCGGCAACAATCGGCAGGCGCTGTCGGGTCGGGGTCCGACGCCGCGCGCCGAGGAGCGCACCGGGCATCCGGCTGCGCGCCGGGCCGCGGCGGCCGCCAAACGCGACGCCGGCCGGTCCGGGTCGCGCCGACCGCCGGCCCGCGGCACGCTGAAGGTCGAGGCCGCCGAACTGCTCGTCGGGCGCAACCCGGTGGCCGAGGCGCTCAAGGCGAAGGTGCCGGCGACGGCGCTCTACGTCGCGCTCGGGCTCGAGGCCGACGAGCGGGTCACCGAGGCCGTGCGCCTGGCCGGCAACCGGGGTATCGCCCTGCTCGAAGTGAGCCGGTCCGAACTCGATCGACGCACGAATGGCTTGTTGCATCAGGGGATTGCCCTGCAGGTGCCGCCCTTCTCGTACCTCGCGTACGAAGATCTGCTCGAGCGGGCGCTCGAGTCGACGTCCGCGCCGCTGCTCGTGGCGCTCGACGGGGTGACCGATCCGCGCAACCTCGGCGCGATCATCCGCTCGGCGGTCGCGTTCGGTGCGCACGGCGTGGTCATCCCGGAACGGCGGGCGTCCGGTGTGACTGCCGCCGCGTGGCGCACTTCGGCGGGCGCCGCGGCCCGGATCCCGATCGCCCAGGTCACCAACCTGTCGCGCACACTCAAGACGGCCCAGCAGGCCGGGCTGTTCGTCGTCGGTCTCGACGCGGACGGCCCGACGACGGTGTACGAGCTGGAAGCCGCCAGCGATCCGCTGATGATCGTGGTCGGCTCGGAGGGCAAGGGCCTGTCGCGCCTCGTCGGTGCGACCTGCGACCTCACGGTGTCGATCCCGATGGCCGGCCCGACCGAATCGCTGAACGCATCGGTCGCCGCGGCGGTCACGCTGGCCGAAGTGGCCCGCCGCCGCTCGCTCGCCTGACCGTCCGACTACCGACTTTGCACCCAGGATGTGGGCTGATTCGGCCTGAGTGGGGCCTGGGAGCCCACAACTTGGGTGCAAAGTTCGGCCGACGACGCAGACGAAACGGGGCGCCTCCCGCAGGAAGCGCCCCGTTCGAATGACGGGTTGTGCTAGCCGAGCCGCTCGCCGGTCTCGGGGTTGAACGCGTGCTCCTCGCCAGGACGGGACTCGACCATGAGCGTGTCGCCGATGCGCGGGGGGACGCGACCGTCGAAGCGCACCACGAACTGCTTGTCCATCGGCTCGTCGCCCGGCAGGCTGCCGTAGACGAACGCGTCGGCGCCGAGCTCCTCGACCAGGTTGACCGTGATGACCATGCCCTGTCCGGACGTCGAGACGCCGAACGACTCGGGCCGAATGCCGAGCGTGATCTTGTTCAGGCCGGCCTTCTGCGCGTCGGCGAGTACCTCCGGGTTCAACGGAACGGTCGAACCACCGAGCTGAGCACCACCCGGCACGAGGTTCGCCGTGCGCAGGTTCATGGCCGGGGAACCGATGAAGCCCGCGACGAAGGCGTTCGTCGGACGGTCGTACAGGTTGCGCGGGGTGTCGCACTGCTGCAGGAAGCCACCCTCCTTGAGGATCGCCACCCGGTGCCCCATCGTCATGGCCTCGACCTGGTCGTGGGTGACGTAGAGGGTGGTCGTACCGAGACGGGCCTGCAGGGCCGCGATGTTCGCGCGGGTCTCGACGCGCAGCTTGGCGTCGAGGTTCGACAGCGGCTCGTCCATGAGGAACACACTGGGCGACCGGACGATGGCGCGACCCATGGCCACGCGCTGGCGCTGGCCACCGGAGAGGGCTTTCGGCTTGCGCTCGAGGTACTGCTCGAGGTCGAGCAGCTTGGCGGCCTCGCGAACCTTCTCGTCGCGCTCAGCCTTCGAAACACCCTTGAGTTTCAGGGCGAAACCCATGTTCTCGGCGACCGACATGTGCGGGTAGAGCGCGTAGTTCTGGAACACCATCGCGATGTCGCGATCCTTGGGGGGCATCCGCGACACGTCTTTGCCGTTGATCCGGATCTGACCGGACGTCACCTCTTCGAGGCCGGCGAGCATGCGCAGTGCGGTCGACTTTCCCGAACCGGACGGGCCGACGAGGACCATGAATTCCCCGTCTTTGATGTCCAGATCGAGCTTGTTCACGGACGGAAGCGGGTTGCCTGCGTATTGGCAGGTCGCTTCGTCGTAGGTGACTTCGGCCATGGGAACTCCCGCTATCGGTGTCTCGGGACCGCACCGAATACGGGTGCTCGGTCGCGCGGCCAAACGCGGCGAGGCACCTCACGGATTTCCGCGGATCGACGGTGTACCTGCCCCACCGATGTAAAGGCAGCGTCAAATCCCCGGCATAGCGGTCAGGGCGCACCAATTGGACACTGTGACGCGCGTCTCTGTCAAGGAATGGGCGATACCGTTTTCAGCCGGCCTGGGTCTTGCCGACGGGCCGGTAGAACGACGCCGGCGGCGTCTTTCCGCGCAGTTCGGCGACCTCGTCTTGGACGGCGCCCATGATCTCGTCCGTGATGGCCCGAAGGTTCTCGAGCGTCAGGTCGGTCGGACGGCCGCTGAGGTCGATCGGCGCGCCGACGCTCGCGGTCGCCGTGCGCCGGCGCAGCCAGTTGCGCTTGCTGGTCTTCTGAGCGCCCCACTGCCCGATCGGAACGATCGGTACGTCCGGCGCGAGCAGCACCAGACGCGCGACCCCGGTCTTGGCCTGCATCGGCCACTGCGCCGGATCACGGGTGATCGTGCCCTCGGGGTAGATCACGACCGCCTCGCCGGCCGCGAGCGCGTCCACCGCCTTGCCGAGCGATTTCGACGCGTCGTCGGTGCCGCGATAGACCGGGATCTGGCCGGCGCCGCGCAGGATCCGGCCGATCACCGGCAGGTCGAACAGCGTGTTCTTGATCATGAACCGCGGGACCCGGCCGGTCTGCCACACCATCCGGGCCATCAACACGGTGTCGATGTGGCTGACGTGGTTCAGGACGATGAGCACGCCGCCCTTCTCGGGCATCCGCTCGATGTTGCGCCAGCGGATCCGGAAGAGCAGGCCGTCCAACGGGTAGAGGATCGCCACGCAGAATCGAATCCAGAAGCCGGCCTTCGGCCGGTACTGCCGCGTCACGGACGGCGCTCGAGAGTCATGAGTCCTCTTCTTGGACGGGGGCAGCGATAGCAGTGTGCCGCCTGTTCATCCAAAAGTTCGTGATCGTGGCCGTAATCGGTTCAATCCCGCCAGCCGTTGGGACGTCCCGGCTACGATGAGTCCCGGTCGGCCGGCAGCGGTCGACCCCGCCGGCGTGGCGCAATTGGTAGCGCACCCGACTTGTAATCGGGCGGTTCGCGGTTCAAGTCCGCGCGTCGGCTCCACCTGAGTCTTGGCACATACTCGACGGATGGATGACAGCCGCGGCGTCGTCGGGCCGGTCGACGCATCCCGGTTCCCGCGCTACAGCGGCCTCGCGACCTTTGCCCGGCTGCCGCGCCGGGAGGACGTCGACCGGATGGACGTCGCGGTGGTCGGGATACCGTTCGACAGCGGCGTGAGCTACCGGCCCGGCGCCCGGTTCGGGCCGTCCCACATCAGGCAGAGCTCGCGGTTGCTTCGCCCCTACAACCCCGACCTGGACGTGCTGCCGTTCGCGGGTCACCAGGTCGTCGACGCGGGCGACCTCGCCGTGAACCCGTTCGACATCCAGCAGGCGATCGGCGAGATCGAGTCCGGTGCGCGGGCGCTGGCGAACGACGGCGCGACGCTACTCACGCTGGGCGGCGACCACACGATCGCGTTGCCGTTGCTGCGCGTCATGCACGAGCGCCACGGGCCAGTCGCGGTCCTGCATTTCGACGCGCACCTCGACACATGGGACACCTACTTCGGCGAGCCCTACACGCACGGCACGCCGTTCCGCCGCGCATCCGAAGAGGGACTGCTCGATCGCGACCACTGCCTGCATATCGGGATCCGCGGGCCCCTGTACCAGCCGACCGATCTACCCGAGACCGCGCACCTCGGCTTCGCGACCATCCACTGCGTCGAGTTCGAGACGCTCGGGGTGGCCGGCGCGATCGAGCGCATGCGGGGTCGCCTCGGCGATCGGCCGGTGTACGTGTCGGTCGACATCGACGTCCTCGACCCGGCCCACGCACCCGGCACCGGTACCCCGGAAGCCGGCGGAATGAGCTCTCGCGAGTTGCTGGCGGTGCTGCGAGGTCTGGCGGGCGCGAATGTCGTCGGCGCCGATATCGTCGAGGTGTCGCCCGCTTATGACCACGCGGAGATCACCGGAATCGCGGCCGCTCACGTCGCGTACGAACTGCTCTCGGTGCTGGCGAAGGGGCGCTGAAACTCTTCGGCGTTGCCTGGTTCCCTTGGACGATCAAAGGGTCCATTGTGTGCCCATGACGAGTACGCAGCCGAAGATCAGTGGTGTCGAGGTTCGATCGATCGACTACGTGCCGCTCGACGAGCGGCACGGCAAGCTCTGGCATCTCGGTCCGTTGTGGTTCATGTCGAACGCGCAGATCGCGACGCTCGCCGTCGGGCTGATCAGCATCACCGAAGGCGGCGATCTCATCTGGTCGCTGATCTCGATCATCCTGGGCACGCTGTTGGGCACCTTGTTCATGGCATTCCACTCGGCGCAGGGGCCGCAGCTGGGCCTGCCGCAGATGATCCAGTCCCGACCGCAGTTCGGGTATGTCGGCGCGCTGCTCGTCTGGCTGTTCGCGTACGTTCAGTACGCGGGTTTCAATGTTTTCAACACGATTCTCGCCGGCCGCGCGATGAACACGACGGCACACGGCGCGGTCAAACTCTGGGTCGTCATCGTCACGATCGTGGCGTTCGTGATCGCCCTCGTCGGCTACGACCTGATCCACAAGGCCGAGCAGTTCCTGACCTACACGTTCCTGGTGATCTTCGGGATCTTCACGATCGTCGTGCTCTTCGCGCTGCACTACCCGGCCGGATCGTGGGATCTCGGCAACTTCAAGTGGACGCCGTTCCTCGGCCAGTTCGGCGTCGTGGCCGGATACCAGATCAGCTGGGCGATCTACGTATCGGACTACTCGCGTTACCTGCCACCGAACGTCACCGTCCGCAAGACCTTCTACTGGACCTACTGGGGATCGGCGCTCGGCGGCGGGTGGCTGATGGTGCTGGGCGCGCTGCTCGCGGGCTGGGCGGGCGACAAGTTCTCGGGCACCGGGATCGCGGAGATCAACTCGGCGGGCGACAAGGTGTTCACCGGTTTCGGGGCGATCGTGCTGATCTTTTCGGCCCTCGGCCTTGATGTCGGTGACCGCGCTGAACATGTACGGCGGATCGCTCACGCTCATCAGCGCGATGGACTCCTTCAAGAGGGTGCGTCCGACGATGAGCGTGCGAGCGATCACAATCGGCGTCACGGCGGCGTTGTCGATCATCGGCGCGCTCGCGGCCACCGACAACTTCCTCGCGAACTTCAACAACTTCCTGCTGCTCGTCCTCTACCTGTTCATCCCGTGGACGGCGGTGAACCTGGTCGACTACTACATCGTTCGGCGCGGCCACTACGCGATTGCCGAGATCTTCAACCCGAACGGCATGTACGGACGATGGGGCTGGCGCGGCATCGTCGCCTACCTGGTCGGCTTCGGCGTCATGATCCCGTTCTTCTCGGTCGGCACGCTGTTCACCGGCTTCATCGCCAAGAAGCTCGACGGGGCCGACATCTCGCTGTTCATCGGTCTGCCGGTCGCGGCCATCCTCTACTGGCTGTTCGCCCGTTCGATCGACGTGGCGTCCGAGACCAAGGTGGCGTTGGCCGAGCAGGCCGAACTCGAGAAGGCGGCCGCGGCGCACGAGCTGCCGTGAACCACGCCTGGCTGACCGCGCAAGCGATTCGCGAAGGATCGCGCAGCGCGGTCGAGGTCGTCACCGCGGCACTCGATCGCATCGATGAGGTCGATGGCTCGATCAACGCGTTCACGCTGACCCGGCGGGACGACGCGCTGGCCGAGGCGGGCGAGGTCGATTCGGGTGCGCGTCGCGGCCCGCTCGCCGGGGTCCCGATATCGGTCAAGGATCACGTGTGGGTAAGGGGATTGTCCGCGACCGACGGGTCACGAGCGCTCGCCGACTTCGTCCCGGACGAGTCGTGCGTCTGCGTCGAGCGGTTGGTCGACGCCGGCGCCGTGATCGTCGGCAAGACCAACAACCCCGAGTTCTGCTACCGCGGCATCACCGACAACGACCTGTTCGGTGCGACCAGGAACCCGCACGACCCCAGCCGGACGACCGGCGGATCGAGCGGGGGCGCGGCCGCGTCGGTCGCGGCCGGCGTGGTGCCCATCGCGATCGGGACGGACGGCGGCGGGTCCATCCGGATCCCGTCCGCGTTCTGCGGTACGTACGGCATCAAGCCGACGTTCGGGCTCGTACCGAAACTGCCCGGCTTCCGCGGCTGGCCGACGCTGTCGTCGACCGGCCCGATCGCCGGCTGCGTACGCGATCTCGCGTTGGCGCTGAGCGTCATGGCCGGCCCGTCGCCGCGCGACCCGTTGAGCTATCCCGGTCCCGGCGCCGACTACATCGGCGCCGTCGACTCGGCGTCCTGGGCAGGGCTGCGGGTCGCGGTGTCAGCCGACCTCGGTTTCGCCGAGATCGATCCGGACGTGCGGGCGGTGTTCCGCGCGACGCTCGACGCGATCAGCGATGCGGGCGCGGTCATCGTCGAGGCCGAGCCGGGCGGCGTCGATCCAGGGCCACTCTGGGACTCCATCGCGCTGCCCGAGGGCTACGCCGGCAATGCGGAGCTGGTCCACGACCGACCGGCCCTCGTCGGCGCCGACGCCGCGGCGATCACGCTCGCCGGGGCGGATATCAGCGCTCGGCAGTATCTGGACGCCCAACACGAGCGGGCGGAACTGGTCGCGCGCTGGGAGGCATTTCTCGCCGAGTACGACGTGCTGCTCACGCCCGCGATGCCGGTGACCGCCTTCGCGCTCGGACGGCTCGCACCGGCGTCGATCAACGACCGCCCCGTCCCGGAATCGTTCGACGCCTGGTGCGCCTTGGCGCTGCCCGCCAATCTCGCCGGGCTCCCCGCCGCCTCCGTCCCGGTTGGAACCGGCCGGGACAACCTGCCGGTCGGACTGCAGATCGTGGCCCGCCGCTGGGCGGACGCCACCGTCCTGCGGGCGGCCGCCGCCGTCGAAGCCGCGCTCGCCGAGAACTGACCGAGGGCGACGCGCCACACCCACGCTGCAGCCGCCGGTGTGCTAGCGCCCGGTGGTGAGGCGGGCTGCCACGATCGCGCCGCGGTCGGAGCGGCGTCGACCACCGGGCGTCGGTGCGGCCGGAGGCGGCGTGACGGTGTCGCCGACCCGGTCGCGTCCCGCGCGCTTGGCCGCGTACAGCGACGCGTCCGCGGCCGCGTACAGCGAGCGGAGGTCGGAGGCGTGGGTCGGGACGTGGGCCAGGCCGACGCTGACCGACACGGCGACATCGACTTCAGGCGACACCGTGAACGGATGGGCGCGGACGTTCCACAGGATCTGCTCGGCCCGCTTCACCGCGTCCTGGGCGGAGCAACCCGCCAGCAGCAGTGCGATCTCGTCGCCGCCCATGCGGCTGACCGTGTCGGACGGACGCGTTCCGAGCATCAAGAGCCGGCCGAGCTGGATGAGCACCTCGTCGCCCGCCGGGTGACCGTACTCGTCGTTGACCGCTTTGAACCGGTCGACATCGATCAGGATCAGCGCCGTCCCGCGCTCGCTGGCCGCCCCGGTCAGCGCCGAGTGGGCGGCGTTGTCGAGCACGCGGCGAGTGACCAGCCCGGTCAGGGGGTCGATGGCGGCCTGGCGCTGCAGTTGTCCGACGAGCTCTTCCTGGCGCTCGCCGGCGCGCACGAGCAGTGCGACCGTCGTGATGACCGCGGCCGCGAGGTAGCCGCCCTCGACGAGGGCGGTCCGGGCCGGCAGTTGCGAGAAGACCACGAGCAGGTCGCCGAGGACGGCGGCGGCCCCCAGAGCCGCGGCGCCGTTGCGGCGCAGCTGCGAGGCGGCGTACAACGCCGGAAAGAAGAAGAACACCTGGGCGCTCGCGGTCGCGTCGTGCGTCACGAGGTCCAGCGTGATGATCACGCCGATCGCGGCGAACGGGAAGACGGCCCACGCGAGCTCGTTCTCACTGCGAACGCGGCGCAGACCGAGGGCGCACGTGACCACCACGGCGCACAGCAGCACCGTCAGCAGCACGCTGAAGACGGCGACGTGACGACCGGTCGGGCTGACGGCAGCGAACACAGTCGTGACGACGCCGCCGACGATCGTCAGCGTCGACACCACGCGCGCCGCCTCGGCCACGTCGCGGGGCTGCATACCGGCCAGCACCTTCATAACCCTCGTATCGGCAGCCGTCCGGCCAACTTCAGCGTTGGCCTCACATTCAGTGACGACTCCACAACGCACGGTTCGTGACCGGCGTGATCCGAGCTTGCGTGGCCGCTGCGTTCAGGGCGACGTCGGGGCGGTCAGCCGCGCGACGAACGTGTAGCGATCGCCGCGGTACCAACTGCGCACCCACTCGAACGGTTCGCCGACGGCGTCGAACGTGTGCCGGCCGAGCACGAGCATCGGGGAACCGGTGTCGGTGTGCAGTAGCGCCGCCTCGCGCGGGGAGGCGGCGGCGGTCTCGATGGTCTCGTCGGCCGCGGACGGCTCGACGCCGTAGACGTCCTTCAGAACGGTGTACAGCGAACCGCTGCGCCGCAGTTCACCGACGAGCCCGGGGAAGCGCGTCACGCCGAGGTGCGAGGTCTCGACGGCCATCGGCGATCCGTCGACGAGCCGCAGGCGTTCGATCTCCCACACGGGCGCGCCGACGCGCAGGCCCAGCCGCGCTGCGACGTCGGCGTCGGCGCGCATCCGACCGGTGTTCAGCAACTCGGTCGTGACGACGTAGCCGAACGCCGCCGCTTGCGCCGTGAAGCTCGTCATCTGCAGCGGCCAGGCGATCTTGGGCTCGGCAACGAACGTCCCGGACCCCTGTCGGCGCACCAGTCGCCCCTCGCCGACGAGTTCACCGAGTGCCTGGCGGACCGTCGTGCGTGACGTCCCGAGGCGCGCGGTGAGGTCCCGTTCGGTCGGGACGAGGGCGCCCGGTTCAAGATTGTCGATCAGCTCGAGCAGGTGCCGCTTCACGATGTAGTACTTGGGTTCGCGCGGCTCGGGGCTCGTCGGATCCGCGAGTGACACGACCATGTGCTCGACCCGCCTCCCCGATCCGTTGCCAGATGTCTACACCATTTGACACTCGCTGACAAAGGCGACACGATCAAGTGGTCTAGTCCATTTATGATGTCGGATCACCCGGGCCGGAAAGGATGACGTGCGCATCGATCTGGAGCTTCGTCGGCTCGCTCTGTCGAATCTTCTGCTCGGCTTCGTCGGTCCGGTGCCGCCGCCCTGGCTGCTCGAGGCGCTCGCGGACGGGCTCGGGGGAGTCGTCCTCTTCTCGTCCAACCTCGACGCCGACATCGCCGCGCTGACCGCTCGCCTCCGGGAGGCGGCCGGGCGCGAGATCGTCATCGCCCTCGACGAAGAAGGGGGAGACGTCACGCGCCTCGACTCGTCGACGGGTAGCTCGTCGCCGGGAGCGGCCGCCCTCGGGTTCGCCGACGACGTGGTCGCCACCGAACGGGCGTACGCCGAAATCGGTACCCGTCTGCGCGCCGCCGGCGCCTCGCTGAATCTCGCTCCGGTCGCCGACGTGAACAACGACCCGCGCAATCCGGTGATCGGAGTGCGGTCGTTCGGCTCGGACGCCGAGGTCGCCGCACGCCACGTGGCGGCCGCGGTGGCCGGACTGCAGTCGGTTGGCGTGGGGGCGTGCGCGAAACACTTCCCCGGGCACGGCGCGACCAGCGCCGATTCCCACCATGAGACGGCCACGGTGACCCGAACTCGCGCCGAGCTCGAAAAGGTCGAATTCGAGCCGTTCCGCGCGGCGATCGCGGCCGGCTCGGCGGCGATCATGACCGGACACCTGATCGTTCCGGCTCTGGACGATCGCGTCGCCACCCTCAGCCGCCGCATCACGACCGACGTCCTGCGCAACGAACTCGGCTTCAAAGGCACCGTCGTGACGGATGCTTTGGAAATGAAGGCCATTTCGGCGACCTTCGGCATGGTGGACGGGTTCGTCGAAGCGCTCGCCGCCGGGGCGGACGCGGTCGAGTCCGGTGCGCAGGACTACCCCGAACTCGTGACGGCCATCCCACTCGCGGTCGACGAGGCGCTGCGGGACGGGCGGCTGACCACCGCCCGACTCGAGGCGGCCGCGGAGAACACCGCACGACTCGGGCATCGGCCGCGCACCGACGAGCGCGCCACCCTTGGCGAGGCGGATGGCCCCGCGACGATCGAGATCATCGGACGACTGCCGCGCCTGGTGCGGCCGCTCGTCGTCGAGTGCTGCCCGCCGGACAACATGGCCTCCGGGGATCTGCCCTGGTCGTTGGCCGAACCACTCGCCGAGCGGATCGACGACGTTGTGGGACGGCGGGTGTCGCAGGCTGTCGATCTCGAGCTCGACGGGCGGTCGCTCGTACTCGTCGTCCGCAGCCCGATGCTGTACCCATGGCAGTACGACCTGGCCAAACTCGCTGCTACGCAAGGGGATTCCGTGATCGTCGATGTTGGTTGGCCGGATGATGACCTGCTCGGCGGCGCACCCGTGATTCGCACCCGCGGCGTCGCGCCGATGCTGATGCGAGCGACCGCCGACGCCTTGGCGACGGCGCGATGAGCGAACCGCCCGGCGCCCTCATGGCCGACGAGATCAACCAGCAGCCGGCGGTGTTGCAGGCGATTCTCGACAGCGCGGCCGAGATCGCCGACGTCTCCGCGCGGATCCGCCGGCGCGCCCCCCGGTTCGTGCTTTTCGCGGCGCGGGGGACAAGCGACCACGCCGCCCTTTACGCCAAGTACCTCGTCGAGATCCGACTCGGGTTGCCCGCCGGTCTGGTGTCGCCGTCCTCGATGACCGTGTACGGCGCGCGCCCGGAACTGGCGGACGTGCTCTTCGTCGCGGTCAGCCAGTCGGGCGGCTCACCCGACCTCGTCGATTCGCTCGCGGCGGCCCGCGCCGGCGGCGCGCTGACCGTTGCCGTGACCAACGCGCCCTACTCGCCGCTCGCGACCGCCGCCGAGGCTCACGTCGATGTGCGGGCCGGTGCCGAACGCGCGGTTGCGGCGACGAAGTCGTACACCGCCGAACTGCTCGCCCTGTATCTCTTGTTGGGCGGCGTCCGCGGCAGCGGCGACGCCGAGGTGGCCGCCGGGCTGCCGGCGGCCGCCGCGGCGACGCTGGACAGTTCGGCGGTGACCGAGGCGGCGGGTCGGTATCGCTTTGCGGATCGGCTCGTGACGACCGCTCGGGGGTACTCGTACGCGACGGCCCGCGAGGCCGCGCTCAAGTTGATGGAGACGAGCTACCTCGCGGCGCAGGCGTTCTCGGGAGCCGACCTCTTGCACGGGCCGATGGCCATGATCGATTCAGGCGTGCCGGTCATCGCGGTCGTCTCGCCGGGACGAGGTGGCGCCGCCATGGCACCCGTGCTCGAGCGTCTCGAGTCGGCCGGCGCCGACGTGCTGACCGTCGGACCGTCGAGCGGACTGCCGGTGCACAGCGCCGGCATCGCCGAGGAACTTCTGCCGATACTGGAGATTCTGCCGTTGCAGCAGCTCGCGGGCCGTCTCGCGCTCGACCGGGGCGCCGACCCCGACCGGCCGCGGGGCCTGGCCAAGGTCACGCAGACGTGGTGAGCCCGGAACTCGACCGGCTGCCGGCGGCCGACATCGTTCGCCTGACTCTCGACGCCGTGAGCGAGGTGCCGGCGCTCGTCCGGGCCGAGGCAACGGTCATCGGAACGTCCGCCGACCTGATCGCTCGCCGGCTGACCCGGGGCGGCCGGTTGCTGCTTGCCGGCGCCGGTACCTCGGGCCGGATCGCGCACCTCGAGGCCCGGGAGCTGCCCGGCACGTTCGGCATCTCCGCCGATCGGGTGCGGTACGTCCTCGCCGGCGGGCTCACCAGTACCGACTTCGACGAGGACGACGTGTCGAACGCCGAGGTCGATCTCGCCGACTTCGCCCCGACCGACAACGACGTGGTGATCGTCGTCGCCGCCAGCGGCTCCACTCCCTACACGCTGGCTCTCGCGCAGGCGGCCCGCAGCACTGGCGCGGCCGTGATTGCGGTGGTGAACGTCCGCGATTCGCGCCTGGCTCGCGCGGCCGATCTGGCCATCGAGGTCGTCGTCGGGCCGGAAGTGATCGAGGGATCGACCCGGCTGGCCGCCGGGACGGCGCAGAAGCTGATCCTGGACGCGCTCACCACCGCGGCCTTCGCCCGGCTCGGACGCGTGCACGGCCGCCAGATGATCGATGTGGTCGGCGCAAACGCCAAGCTGCGGCAGCGACAGGTCGGCATCGTCGCCACGATCACCGGCCGGGACGCGGAGACCTGCCGCGCGGCGCTCGACGACTGTGCCGGTGACGCCCGAGCGGCCGTCCTGCGCGTGCTCTTCGGGCTGTCGCCTGACGCGGCCATGACACAGGCCGCCGCGCATCGCACGCTGCGCGACGCGATCGAGTCTCGTTCCGGTAACGAAGCGCCCTCGGGTAGTTGACTAGTCCAAATGGTCTAGGCCAATATCTCAACAGGTCTACACCAATCGTGGACACCGATCATGGAGGTCAGTTTGAAGCGAACTACCGCGAGCGCCCTCGTACTGGCTACGGCGGTCGTCCTCACGGCCACCGCCTGTAGCTCGAGCAAGTCGACGTCGTCGAGCACCGGCTCCTCGGCGGCTGCGCTGGATGGCAAGGGCAAGACCATCACGGTCTGGCTGCAGAGTGACGCGCAGAAGGGCTGGCCGGACGTCGTCGCGCAGGCCACGCAGCGCTTCACCGCGGCCACCGGCGCCAAGGTCAACGTCGAGTGGCAGCAGTGGTCCAACTACACCACCAAGCTCGACTCCACCTTCGCCGGTAGCACCGGCATCCCCGACGTCGTCGAACTGGGTAACACCCAGACCGCGTCCTACATCGCCGGTGGCGCGTTCAAGGACCTCTCGAAGAGCGACTTCGAGAACTCGGGCACCTGGCTGCAGGGCCTGACCGAGTCGGGCACCTCGCCCGACGGCAAGCTCGAAGCGGTCCCCTACTACGCCGGCAGCCGCGTGGTGATCTACCGCAAGGACCTCTGGACCAAAGCCGGTGTCACGACCGCGCCGACCACGCTGGACGAGCTGTCCGCCGACCTCGACAAGGTCAAGGCCGCCAACGCGTCCGACCCGAACTTCTCGGCGTTCTACATGCCGGGCAAGTACTGGTACGCCGCGATGTGCTTCGTCTACGGCGCCGGCGGCACCATCGCGACCAGTCGGGCGGCAAGTGGACCGGCACGCTCGAGAGCTCGTCCGCCCAGAAGGGACTGGCGGTCTGGCAGAAGCTGGCGACGACGTATTCGGTCGGCGGCACGACGAAGGACGAGTCCGACCAGGACGCGATCATGGCGCAGGGGCACACCGGAGCGATCCTCGGCAACGGCTGGGAGGTCGGCTCGGTGATCGATCCGAAGACCGGCAACCCGGCGCTGGCCGACGACCTGGGGACGTTCCCGATGCCGGGCGACACGGCCGGCAAGTACACGCCGTCGTTCCTCGGTGGTTCGGACCTCGCCGTCCCGGCCAAGTCCTCCAACTCGGCGCTCGGCGCGCAATGGATCAAGTACTACACCGACACGACGAGCCAGACCGCCCTGGCCAAGTTCGCGATCCCCAACACGACGTCGCTGCTGAGCGTGTACGAGGGCGTCGACCAGGCCAACCAGTCGACCGGCGAGGCGGCCAAGAACACCTGGTTCGTGCCGAACACGCCGAACTGGGCCAACGTCGAGAGCAACAACATCCTGCAGAACATGCTGGAATCCATCGCGACCGGCCACAGCAGTCCGGCGGATGCGGCCAAGACGGCCGACGGTCAGATTGCGACGACACTCAACGCGAGCAGCTGAGAGTCGCATGGCGACGATCGAATCGCTGACCCCGACGCCGCGGCCCACCCGGTCGCGGCGTCGGGGTCCCGGCGCGATGCCGTACCTCCTCATCGGGCCGGCCGTCGTCGTCCTGGCCTGGTCGCGGCCTGGCCGCTCTTCAAGATCTCGAGCTGTCGGTGCAGAAGCAGGAAGCCGGCAAGTACGCGCTCTTCCACAACGGCGGCACGACGTCATTCGCGGGTCTCCCCAACTTCGAGAACATCGCTGTCCAGCTCGACGTTCTGGACGGTTGCCTTTCGCACGCTGGTGTTCACCGCCGTCAACGTGGTGCTCAGCCTCGTCATCGGGATGTCGATCGCCGTCCTGCTCAACCGCGTCGCACCTGGGCGCGGATCATGCTCACGGCCGTGCTGCTGTTCGTGTGGGCCGTTCCCTCGACGGTGTCGACGCAGGTCTTCTACTGGATGTTCAACAGCCAGTACGGCGTCGGCAACTACCTGCTCGACCTGATGCCCGGCGTGCACATGCACGGCCACGACTGGTTCGCCGACCCGCACCAGGGTCTGGCCGTCATCACCATGGTCGTCGTGTGGGGCGCGATCCCGCTGCTGGCGATCTCGTTGCACGCCGGCATCAGCCAGATCCCGAAGGAGTCCTCGAGGCGGCGCGTGCGACGGCGCCGGCGGGTGGCAGGCGTTCCGCACGATCACGCTGCCGTTCCTGCGGCCGCTGCTGGTGATTCTCACGACGCTGTCGGTGATCTGGGACTTCGGCGTCTTCAACCAGATCTGGTTCATGCGCAACGGCCACCCCGAGCCGGGCTACCAGACGCTCGGCATCTACATGTACTCCAACGGCATCGGCAGCAGCCATTACAACACCGGCGCGACGATCGGCGTCCTGATGATGCCGCGCCTGCTGCGTCGTGATGGTCGTTCTACATCCGGCAGCTGTTCCAGATCGGGGACGCGGAATGACCGCCGCCGTGTCCGCCCCCTCCGTCGACGCGGCCGCCGCCCCCGTCGCCGCCCGACGCCCGGTCGGCCCAGCCGCCCGCGCCGCCGGCGCCGCGGGCGGGCCACCGCGGCGTGGAACGCCCTCGCGGTGGTGCTCGTCGATCGTCTTCGGCTTCCCGATCTACTGGATGCTCATCACCGCGTTCAAGACCAGCAGTGACATCAACCGGCTCACTCCGCAGTTCTGGCCGCACCACCCGACGCTCGCGCGCCTTCAGCGAAGTGCTGCAGCGATCCGATCTTCCGCGCAGGACCTGCTCAACAGCCTGATCATCACGCTGGCGGCGGTCGCCATCAGCATCGTCATCGGCTTCCTCGGCGCTCTCGCGATCGCGCGATTCCGCTTCGCCGGACGGAAGGTCTTCGTATTCGCGGTGCTCATCGTGCAGATGGTCCCGCTGCTCGCGCTGACCATCCCGATGTCGTTGCTGCTCGACTCGCTGCAGCTGAAGAACACGCTGACCGGCGTCGTCATCGCCTACCTGATGTTCACGATGCCGTACACGGTCTGGACGTTGCGCACGTTCATCGCCGAACATCCCGCGGAGCTCGACGAGGCGGCCATGGTCGACGGCTGCAGCCGGTGGCAGACGTTCTACAAGATCATCCTGCCGCTCGTCGGGCCCGGCCTGATCGCCACCGGCGTCTACGGCTGGATCCTGGCGTGGAACGAGTTCGTCCTCGCGAACACGCTGCTGATCGACAATGACAAGCAGACGTCGATGATCTACCTGCTGTTCTTCCAGTCGAGCCCGACGCACGGGGCCGACTACGGCGGGTTGATGGCAGCGGCCACGCTGACGGCGCTGCCGGTAGTGGTGCTGTTCGTGATCTTCCAGAGCCGGATCTCGGCCGGCCTGACCTCGGGCGCGGTGAAGGGATGAGCGACGTCGTCGCCATCGACGTCGGCGGTACGACGACGAAGGCCGGGCGCTTCGTCGTCGCCGGCCCGGCCGTCGACTCCCTCGAGGTCCCGACCGTCCCGACAGTGGCCGCCATCGCCGAGATCGTCGAAGCGTTGCGCACGCCGGACACCGTCGGCGTCGGGGTCATCGTCCCCGGCGTGATCGCCGATGGGGTCGTGACGTTCTCGGCGAATCTCGACTGGCGCAACGTCCCGCTGCGGGGCGAGCTCGAATCGCTCGTCGGGCTGCCCGTCTCGATCGATCACGACGTGACCGCGGCGGCGCGGGCCGAATGCACCGCCGCCGGATCGGCGCTGTTCGTCGCCCTCGGCACCGGCATCGCCGGCGCCCACGTCACGGCCGGCCGGTGTGGCGTGGGGCGACCGGCCGGGCCGGCGAGATCGGTCATACGCCGGTGCACCCGGACGGAATCCTTTGTTCTGCGGCCAAAGAGGCTGTCTGGAGGCGTACGCCTCGGCGGCCGCGATCGCCCGGCGCTACGCGAGCGTCCGAGTGCCTCGGACGGGTCGAGCTGGACGGCCGAGAGATCGCGGGCCGGCTCGCCGCCGATGCCGATCGCCGGCCGCGTCTGGCAGGACGCCGTCGACGCGCTCGCGATCGCGCTGGCGACCGACGTGCTCGTCTTCGACCCGGCCGAGATCGTCCTCGGCGGTGGGCTGGCCGAAGCCGACGAGGCGCTGCTGGACCCCGCTTCGAGCCGCGCTCGCCGCGCGGCTGGCCTGGCGGCCGGCTCCACCGGTTCGCCGCGCTCGCCTCGGTGCGGATCGCCGGCCGGGTCGGAGCGGCGCGACTGGCCTGGACGGCCGCCGAACTGCGTGCGAAGGACGCGCATGACCACCGTCATCGGCGCGCGGCGCATCGTGACGCCGTCCGGTGTGCTCGATCGACGGCTGGGTCGAGACCGACGGCGAGCTGATCGTGACCGTCGGAACCGAGTCGCGGCCCCTCGACCGCGACCTGGGCGATTCGTGGTTGCTGCCCGGTTTCATCGACGTCCACATGCACGGCGGTGGCGGCCCGACGTGACCCGGTCGGCGTCGACGATGGCGGCCGCCGTGGCCTATCACCGTCGGTTCGGCACGACCCGCACCCTCGTGTCGCTGATGGCCCAGCCCCTCGAGGCGTTGTACGAGCAGCTCGGCTGGGTCGCGGCCCTGCGCGACGCCGGCCTGGTGCTCGGGGCGCATCTGGAGGGACCGTTCCTCGCGTCGGCCCGGTGCGGTGCCCAGGACCCGGACAGCCTCATCGCGCCCGATCCGCTGGTGCTGCTCAAGTTGCTCGAAGCCGGCCAGGGGGCGGTCCGGACGATGACCCTGGCGCCCGAACTGCCCGGCGCGCTGGAGCTGATCGCGGAGCTGCGCGCGGCGCGGGTCGTCGCCGCGGTCGGGCACACCGACGCCACCTACGAGCAGGCCGCCGTCGGCTTCGGCGCGGGCGCGACGCTGGCGACGCATCTGTTCAATGCCATGGGTTCGATCAGCCAGCGGGCGCCCGGGCCATCGTTCGCGGCGCTCGATTCGGGCGCGTACGTCGAGCTGATCAATGACGGCGCCCATGTGCACGACGTCCCTGGTCCGGCTGGCCGCTCGGCAGGCCGCCGACCGACTTGTCCTGATCACCGATGCCATCAGCGCGAGCGGGGTCGGCGACGGCACTACACCCTGGGCGACCAGACCGTGGTGGTGCGCGACGGCCGGCGACGCTGGCCGGTTCCGACCGGTTGGCCGGGAGCACGCTCACGATGGACGCGGCTGTGCGGCGCGCGGTGCTCGAGGCGGGCATTCCGATCGACGTCGCGTCGGCGGCCGCGTCGAGGCAGCCGGCTCGGCTGCTCGGAATCGACGATCACTACGGGTCGGTCGCGGCGGACCGGGTCGCCGATCTGGTCGCACTCGACCGGGATCTGTTCGTGCGTGACGTGATGATCGGCGGCGAGTGGCTTTAGTTGGATGATCGAAGCTTTGGGCTAAGTACCCTAATTTAGCTCCGTGTATTGCTTTGAACACGGTGTGTAGGTAATCATGGACTCGGCGGAACGATGGCGCCATTCTGACCTTACTTAGCGACGGGGCACAAACTTCGTGAATACCCAGCTCGATCGCCGCACCCCGGTCCGCGCGTACGCGTGGATGGCCTACCTGGCCGCCGGCCTGCTGGCGATCGTCCAGTACGCGGTCGAACCAGCCGGAACCAGCGCGACTGCCCTCTACGTCGGTATCGGGCTGTCCGCGCCGGCGGCGGTGGTGTGGGGTCTCGCCGTGCATCGGCCGACTCGTCGGCTGTGGTGGTGCGTCGTGGGCGTGGCCCAGGTGCTCTGGGTCGTCGGTCACGTCGACCCGATCCGCTATGCCGATCCCGCGCTGCACTTCCCGACCGCCGCGGACGGTGGCTACGTCGTCGCGTACCCGGTGCTCGCGGTCGGGCTGATGCTGCTCATGCACCGCCGGCTGCGTATCCCGGACGGCGCCGAACTGCTCGACACCACGATCATCACCGCCGGAATCGGGTTGCTCGCCTGGGTGCTCTTCGTCCGCCCGATCATGACCCGTCTCGACGGCTCGCTCGCGGCTGCGAGCGTCGGCCTCGCGTATCCGGTGTTCGACATCGTGCTGGCCGCGGTGATCATTCGCCTCGTCACGACGGCGAGCACCCGCAGCCCCGCGTTGAACCTGGTCGTGTTGGCGGTGGCGTTGCTGGCGATAGGTGACGTCGTCGCGGGCGTCCGAACGCTGGCCTACGTGAGCAATGCACCGATCTACGACGTGTTCTGGCTCGGCTCGTTCGTCGCCTGGGGCGCGGCCGCGCTGCATCCCTCGATGCGGAACATCACCGAACCCGGCGACACGGGTCGTCGGGCGGTCGGCAGCCATCGCCTGTTCGCGCTGATGCTCGCCACCCTCGTCGCGCCGGGCACCCTGGCCGTCGAGCTGGTGCTCGGCATGCGCCTGGACGGGTGGGCCGTCGTCGTCGGGTCGGTCGTCCTGTGCGTGCTGGTCGTCGCCCGGATGAAACTCGCGATCGACCAGATCGTCGCGGCCAACCGGCAACGGGAGCGACTGCAGGAGAGCCTGGCCTTCCAAGCGGCGCACGACTCGCTGACCAGGTTGCCGAATCGCGCCCAGGCCCTGCGGTTGATGGATTCAGCCCTCAGCCGCGCCCAGCGCAGCGGGGCGATCATCGGCCTGCTCTTCATCGACCTGGACGAGTTCAAGGCGATCAACGACACGTACGGCCACCGGACCGGCGACCAGGTCCTGTGCGCCGTGGCCGAGCGGATGCATGCCCAGGTCCGGGCCGGTGACGTCCTGGCCCGGCTGGGCGGCGACGAGTTCCTCGTCCTGCTCGAGCCGGTCGACTCGCAGGCCTCGGTGGTCGATGTCGCCGAGCGGCTGGTCGCCGCGGCGTCCGAGCCCATCGCCATCGCCGGCGGGCGGACGGTGACGGTCGGGGCGAGCGTCGGCGTCGCGATCAGCCTCGACGGCATGGTCGACCCGGTGCAGCTGCTCGCCGATGCCGACGCCGCTGTCTATCGTGCGAAGTCGAGCGGTCGAGGGCACGTCGAAGTGTTCGACGAGACGTTGCGCCGCGAGCTGTCCGAGCGCGCCGAACTCGAGGCGGCGATCGAGGCGGGCCTCGCGACCGGGGAGTTCGTCGTCCACTACCAGCCCGTCGTGCATGTGACGAGCGGGCGGACCGAGGGTTACGAAGCGCTGATCCGCTGGGAACACCCGACCCGCGGGCTCCTGCTGCCGGGGGAATTCATTCCGACCGCCGAAGCCTCGACGCTCATCTGCGACGTCGACTGTTGGGTGCTGCACGAAGCTCTCGCCCAACTGGCGAAGTGGAGCGTCGACACTTCTACGGAGCAGCTGCGAATGGCTGTGAACATCTCGGGACGTCACATCTCGAGTCCCGCGCGTCATCGATGACGTCACCCAGGCGCTCGCGGCGACGGGTGTGCCGGCCGGCCAGCTGATCCTCGAGATCACCGAGACGGTGCTCATCGACGAGCCGGCCACTATCGGGCACCTGCGCACGCTGCGCGCCCTCGGCGTCGGAATCAGCATCGACGACTTCGGGACCGGCTACAACTCGATCGCGCAGCTGCAGCACCTACCCGTCGATATCATCAAGGTCGACCGCAGCTTCCTGGCCGCGACCCAAGCTTCGGGGATGAAGCTGTTCGAGTTGATCGTCCAGGCCGCGCATGCGTTCGGCCTGCCGGTGGTCGCGGAGGGCGTCGAGAACGACGACCAGCTGAGCACCTTGAAGTCGGTGGCCTGCGAATCGGCCCAGGGCTACTTGTTTGCTCGCCCTATGGCACCCGATGCCGCCGTCCCTCTTCACGCCACGCCGACCTCACGTTAGAATTAACCTAGCGTTAACCTGCACTGCTCTAGTGTGGGGCGCGCAATCACCGTGCGGAAGGCTGGGGGGCTTTCCCGACTCCATAGGAGGCCCCCCGAATGCGCTTGCCCGAACAGGCCATTCCCGCGCGCCTGCGTAACCGCGCCGTAGTCGGCGCGGTCCCGCTCATCGTGATGGCGATGATTCTCGGGGCTTCCGCATCACCGAGCCGCTCCGTCTCCCACTCCCAACCCGACGCACGAGCGGGTGCGGCGTCTCCTGTCGCGGCTCCGGCGGTCCAGTCGGCCAGCGTTCCGGTAGCCGCGTCGGCCCCTCGGGTTGCGGTCGTCGAGCGTGTACAACAGCACGTGGCCATGCCGGCACCGCCGGTAGCGGCCGCCGTGCCGCAGCCGGCCAAGAAGTCGGCGCCGGTCAAGAAGTCGGCGCCGGTCAAGAAGACGGGTGGATCTTCGGGTGGCTCGTCGGGGTCGTCCGGCACGTCCATGTCGGCGGCGGCCTCGGCCGTGTTCTCGGCCGTGAACAGCGCCCGCGCCAGCCACGGTCTACCCGCATTGCGCTGGAGCGGTGGGTTGGCGAAGAGCGCGCAGGGTCACGACTCGGCGATGGCCGCGGCCAACTCGCTGTCGCACCAGCTACCCGGCGAGGCCGGCCTCGGATCGCGTGAGAGTGCCGCGGGCGTCTCGTGGACCTGGGCGGGCGAGTGCATCGGCGAGACCAGCTCGATGACCACGGGCGGCGCGCTCGGCCTGGTGAGCAGCATGCTCGCGGAGGTGGCGCCGAACGACGGTCACAAGCAGATCATCCTGTCGACCAGCGCCAATTCCCTCGGCGTAGACGTGATGATGGACCCCGCGCACGGGCGGCTGTGGTTGACGATGGACTTCGCGAAGTCCTGAGCGATCGGTGCGCTCGGCGAAGTCCTGAGCGATCGGTGCGCTCGGCGAAGTCCTGAGCGATCGGTGCGCTCGGCGAAGTCCTGAGCGATCAGCTCAGCGGGACGGGTGCGTCGAGTGCAGGGTCGGCGACGCGGTCATCTCGACGGCCTGATACGCGCAGCGCAGGCACATCGTCTGCCGGTTGAGCCGGTCGTACCCGCCGCGATCGCCGACGAGCAGTTGGGTTCCGCACGCGCAGGAGTGTTCCTGCACCATCTTCAGGAACCGGATCTGCGGACCGGTCGTGGACGGCGTGACATCGTCGTCACGCTTCCTGCTGGACATCGACTTCCCCTTCATGCTGGTTTAGCGTTAAGTTCTCGTTAAGTATGCGCGCAGAATAGTGAAACGCGCAAGTATCGACTGCGGAGTTTCTCAGGTCAGCTCAGCGGCGACAAGATCCATCAGTAATCCGTTATGGAATGTTCCGTCCGGGCCCTGCTCGTATTCGCGCAGGACACCGACCGGCCGAAATCCGACCCGTTGGTAGCACCGGATCGCCCGTTCGTTGGCCGCGGCCGGGTCGATCGTGATGCGGTGATGGTGCCGCACGTCGACGAGCCACCGAGCCAACAAGCGAACCGCCTCCGATCCGATCCCGTCACCAGCGAAGCCATCGCTGATAAAGATGTCGATACTCGCGTGGCGATACATCGGTTCGTTGTGTTCGCCGTATTGGATCCCGCCGGCCACCGTGCCGTCGATCTCGACGACGAGCAACTGGTCGCCGTCGCCGCCGGCGAGATCGGCCGCCACCGACTCGGCGGGCGCGGGCAGGCCCCACCAGCGCCGGATGCCGTCCTCGCCGAGGACGCGCCGCAGCGGCTCGATGTCCGACAAACCGCCCGGACGGATCGTCACCCGCGGGCCGACCAGCGGCGGGGGAACGATCATGCGTACATTTCAGCACGCGTAGGGCCGCCGGGCCGACTGCCGCTCAGGTAGTCGCGGCTGCCGCCGGTGCCGGTTGCGCGGCGGAGATGACCGGTTGCCGGCGCCGTGAGCTGGCGACGGCAATGACGGCCGCGCCGACGTCGACCGCCGCGAACGTCCACCAGCCGTGGACGAAGGCCGCGTGCGCCGCCGAGTAGCTGACCGGCCGGCCCAGGATCGCGACGAGCACGCTCACGCCGAGCGCGGTGCCGACCTGCCGGCTCATGTTGATCACTGCACTGCCGGTGGCGGAGCGGTCGACCGGCAGATCGGCGGTCGCGCTCGACAGCAGCGTCGGCAGGGTCAGGCCGACGCCGATCCCGCCGATCAGCCAGCCGGGCAGCAGCTCGGTTGCGTAGTGGGGGGTCGGGCCGACGCTGACCAGGATGACGACGGCCCCGATCGCGCAGACGGTGCAGCCGATCGCGATGAGCCGGGCCGCGCTGACCCGACCCGACAGCCGTTGGGCGATCGCGGCGAAGATCGGCACCATGACCGGACCGGGGGCGACGCCCAGCCCCGTCCGCAGCGCCGAGTAGCCCCAGACGTTCTGCATCCACAGGATGATCTCGAGCAGGAAGGCCGCGAACGACACCGAGAACGCCAGGGCGGTCAGGTTCGCGGTCACGAACGTCCGCACCTTGAGCAGGGCCGGTTCGACCACCGGCGAGTGATGTGTCGAGCTGCGCCGGATGAAGATCGCCGTTCCGACGACCGCGACCGTGAACGCGATCAGGGTGTCGCCGCCCGTCCAACCCCAGTCCGGGCCCTTGACGAGCCCGAGTGAGAGCGCGCCGATCGCGACCGCCAGGATCACGGCGCCGGGGATGTCCGGCCATGGGCCGGTGTCGCGATGCGAAGACTTCGGGACGAGCAGCCACGCGCCGATGAGAGCGGCGACGCCGACCGGGACGTTCACGAGGAACACCCACCGCCACGACAGTTCGAGCAGCAATCCGCCGGCGACCGGTCCGGCCGCGGCCGCCAGCGCGCCGGTCGCGGCCCAGATCCGCACGGCGCGCACGCGTCGTTCGGGGGCCGTCGACGCCACGACGAGCCCGAGGCTGGTCGGCGTCAGCAGCGCGGCCCCGGCCGCCTGAACGATGCGGAATCCGACCAGCATCCACAGATCGGTGCTGGCCGCGCAGGCCGCGCTCGCCGCGGTGAACACCGCGAGCCCGACGAGGAAGCCGCCGCTGCGGCTGAACCGGTCGGCCAGTCTTCCGAGGGGGACGAGCAGCGCCGCGTAGACGATTGCGTACGCGTTGAGCACCCAGCTCAGATCCGCGATCGACGTGCCGTGGAAGCTGCGTCCGATCGCGTCGAAGGCGACGTTGACGATGAAGACGTCGAGGCTGGCCATGAAGGCCGCGAGGCACAAGATCGCAAGGACCACACCCGACCGCTGGCTTCTGTCCGTCATAGTCAGGGACCCTAACCACCTGACTATGCTTTACGCAAGTCAGCAGCTACGCTTGTCTCATGACGATCTCGCCACTGCGCGGTGCGCTGTCCGATCGGGACTCGTGGACCGCGTCCAACTGCTCGGTCGCGCGCACGCTCGATCTCGTCGGCACCCGCTCGGCCATGCTGATCATGCGCGAGGCCTTCTACGGCGCCACCCGATTCGACGAGTTCGCTCGGCGCGTCGGCATCACCGAAGCCGTGGCCGCGGCCCGGCTGCGCGAGCTCACCGAGGCCGGAGTGTTCGACAAGCGGCCCTACCAGGAGCCCGGCCAGCGCACCCGGTTCGAATACCGACTCACGGACATGGGGCGGGCGTTGTTCCCCGTAGTCGTCAGCCTGATGCGCTGGGGCGACCGGTACCTCGCCGATCCGCCCGGCGGTCCGATCCAGTTGCGGCACGACGGATGCGAGGAGGCCGTGGACGTCGAGGTCCGGTGCGCGGCCGGCCACGAGGTGGCGCTGGGCGACGTCTCGGCCTGGCGCACGAAGGACGGATCGCGCCGCTCGCCGGACGCGAAGGACTCGGCCGGGCGGGAACGACTCGTGCGACCGCATCGGTAGCGGCTCGGGTTGGTGGGGTGACCCGCGGTAGCCGGCGGGCCTTATTGTTTGTCGAATGAGCGCCGTCGACGAGTCCGCCCTCGACGGTGGCCGCGAGCTGAATCCGGTGCTATTGCTCGATGTCGACGGCGTCATCAACGCGGTGAGCCCGTGGCCGTCGCGCGACGAGTGGCCGCAGGAGCTCTGGCAGCAGTCGGTCGTCGAGGATCTCGCCGGGCAACGCTGGCCGATCCTCAGCGCGTCGCCGGTCGTCGCCTACCTGCGGGCTCTCGACGAGGCCGGCGCGGTCGAATTCCGATGGCACACGACCTGGCAGGAATCCGCGCGCCACCGCCTCGCCCCCGCACTGGGCCTGCCCGACTGGCCGGTGGCGGACGCGCCCGAGTACACCCATCGGCTCGACAGCGGCTACGGCGGTGGACGAGCGGCGGACGGCCGGTGGTGGAAGACCGCGGCCGCGGTTCGCGTCGTCGAGCAGGAACACCGCCGACTCGTGTGGATCGACGACGACATCCGCTACGAAGCCGTCCATGACGAGGACGTCGCCCGGCTCCTGCGCAATCCGCGGGTGCTCGCGTTGAGCCCGGTCACCGACACGGGAATCGCGCGGGCCGACGTCCACGCGATCAACGATTTCCTGCAGTCTCTTCAATCCGACCGCTAGCCTGCTGGTCATGCAGGACAATTCGGCGGACGGTCCGCGCATCATCCTGGTCGGAGTGGATGGCTCCGACACGTCGCTGCGCGCCGGTGCCTATGCCGCCGGCCTGGCCCGGCGTCAGGGGGCCCGGCTGGTCGTGCTGTTCGTCCACCGGTTGCCCGGCGCGGCGGCCGCGTCGCCGGCCGCGCTCACCGCGGTGCACCAGGCGAGCGTCGAGGAGGCCGCCCAGGTCCGCGACAACCTCGAGAGCCAGCGCGAGCGGCTCGGGCTGACCGCCGAGTTCGTCGAGCGCACCGGCAACCCGTTCGACGAGATCGTCCGGCTGGCCAAGGATTTGCAGGCCGATGCGGTCGTCGTCGGCGCCTCGATGCAGTCGGGTCACAAGCTGATCGGCTCGTTGGCCGTCCACCTCGTGCGGGCCGCGAAGTGGCCGATCACGGTCGTGCCGTAGACCGCGTCGACCTCGAAGCTGGGATGATCGCGTGATGCGCTCGCTGCGGACGACCAGCGGGATCGCCGCCGTAGGGCTGCTGGCGACGGCGTTGCTGACCGCGTGCGGCGGCTCCCCGAAGAAGCAGGCGGCCCCGACCACCGGACCGTCCAGCAGCGCGACGTCGTCGGCGGACAGCTCGAGCGCCTCGCCGCCGGCTTCGGCGAGCGCGACGACCCCGGCCCCGACGTCCGCCTCGGCGGCGGTCGTCCCGGTGACCACGGCGGCGAAGACGACCAAGGCGGCGCCCAAGACGACGGCAGCCGCGTCGGGCTCGACCGGCTCGGCGAGCATTGCCGGCTGCCCGCTGTTCCCGGCCGACAACCCGTGGCGCGAGAACATCTCGGCGCTGCCGCTCGATCCGCACTCGGCGGCCTGGGTCGCGAGCGTCGGCGCCGCGACCCACCTGCATCCCGACTTCGGCTCCGACCCCAGCTACGGAATCCCGTACGTCGTCGTGCCGGCCACCCAGGCGAAGGTGCCGATCACGTTCACCGACTATGGCTCGCAGAGCGACCCGGGGCCGTACCCCGTCCCGTTGAACGCACCGGTCGAGTCGGGCGGCGACGCGCATGTGCTTGTCGCATCGGGGGATTGTCATCTGTACGAGCTGTACAACGCCGCGCGTTCCGGCAGCGGGTGGACGGCATCGTCAGGGGCGGTCTTCAACTTGCGGTCCGATGCGCTTCGTCCGGCCGGCTGGACGTCCGCCGACGCGGCCGGGCTGCCGATCCTGCCGGGTCTGGTCCGACCGGACGAGATCGCGGCCGGCCACATCGACCACGCGCTGCGGTTCACGGTGGCGCACTCGCAGGACGGGTACATCAGTCCGGCGACCCACGAGGCGGGCTCGACGTCCGACGCGAACGTGCCGCCGATGGGCGCGCGGTTCCGCTTGAAGGCGTCCTTCGACATCTCCGGCTACCACGGGGCGGCGCGCATCATCCTGCAGGCGTTGAAGACCTACGGAATGTTCGTCGCCGACAACGGCTCGAACTGGTACATCTCCGGGGCGACGTACACCGGCTGGAACGACGACGACCTCGATCAGCTGAAGAACGTGCCGGGATCCGCTTTTGAAGTGGTGTCGACCGGTGCGATCCACCACTGAGCTGGTTGCGTGCGGACGTCGCTCAGCCGGCGCGCAGCGCCTGCTCGTCGTCGAGTCCCTCGGGCCGTCGGCGTGTCGGCGGGGAGGTGACCGGGCCGTCGACGATAGTGATGTACTCGTGCTGGCGACGCGCCTCGAACAACGCGGCCGTCGTCACCGCGAGCTCGGTACGGAGGTTGGCGTTCGCGGTCCGAGCGCGATTCAGCCGCCGAACGAGCACCCGGCGCTCGAGCAGAGCGGCGGCGAGCGTGGCCAGGCAGATCGCGGCAGTAGCCAGTACTACCCAGGTTGACTGGCTGAGATGACCAAGATCCATGTCGGTTACGATCTCGCAGAAATCAGCCGATGTCAAGTTTCTGTTAAGTTTGTCGTTCGGCGTGTCTCGGGCCGGAAGAGGTCGTCTGCCAGGATGGGCGGACAGCCCATGACAGCGACGACAGGATCAGTCACGTGACCAGTCGCGTGAGCGGTGTGGCGGACGCGCCGTCGTATCCGCACGTGCTCGGGCGAGCCGAATCCGCCGCTCCGCCCCGCACCTTGATCGACATCCTGGACGCCACCGTCGAGCGCTTCCCGGACGCGCCGGCGCTCGACGCCGCCGGCTCGCAGCTCACCTACGCGCAGCTGCGCGCGGCGGTCGACGAGCTGGCCCGCCGTCTGGGCGCCGCGGGCGTGGTGCGCGGCGACCGGGTCGGAGTCCGGCTGCCGTCGGGCACGCACGAGCTCTACGTCGCGATCCTCGCCGTCATGGCGGCCGGCGCGGCGTACGTGCCGGTCGACGCCGACGACCCCGACGAGCGCGCCGAGCTGGTGTTCGGCGAGGCGGGCGTGCGAGCGGTGCTCGACGGGCGAGCGGACCTTCCGTCGGCCGCGACCGGCGGGGCGGCGCCGCCGCCGACGATCGACGACGACGCCTGGATCATCTTCACCTCGGGGTCGACCGGCACGCCGAAGGGCGTCGCCGTCAGCCATCGCAGCGCGGCCGCGTTCGTCGACGCCGAGGCGCGACTGTTCCTCGTCGACGCGCCGATCGGCCCCGGCGACCGCGTGCTGGCCGGGCTGTCGGTGGCGTTCGACGCGTCCTGCGAGGAGATGTGGCTGGCCTGGCGCAACGGCGCCTGTCTGGTGCCGGCGCCGCGCTCGCTGGTCCGCAGCGGCATGGACCTCGGGCCGTGGCTGGTCGAGCAGCGGATCACCATCGTGTCGACCGTGCCGACCCTCGCCGCGCTGTGGCCGCAGGATTCGCTCGACGCGGTCCGCCTGCTGATCTTCGGCGGCGAGGCGTGCCCGCCCGAGCTGGCCGAGCGGCTCGTCGACGACGAGCGCGAGGTCTGGAACACCTACGGGCCGACCGAGGCGACCGTCGTCGCCTGCGCGGCGCCGCTGACCGAGGACGGTCCGGTGCGCATCGGCCTGCCGCTGGCCGGCTGGGAGCTCGCGGTCGTCGACGAGGACGGGCAGCCGGTCGAGCGGGGCGACGTCGGCGAGCTGATCATCGGCGGCGTCGGGCTGGCCCGCTACCTCGACCCGGCCAAGGACGCCGAGAAGTTCGCCCCGATGCCGACGCTGGGCTGGCAGCGCGCCTACCGCAGCGGCGACCTCGTGCGCTTCGACCCGGACGGGCTGCTCTTCATGGGTCGGGCCGACGAGCAGGTCAAGCTCGGCGGCCGGCGCATCGAGCTGGGCGAGGTCGACGCCGCCCTGCAGGCGCTGCCGGGCGTCGCCGGCGCCGCCGCCGCGGTGCGAACGACCCGCGCCGGCAACCAGATTCTCGTCGGCTACGTCGTCCCGTCGTCCGGTAGCCCATCGTCCGGCGGCCCGTCCGCCGGTTCATGTTCGACGCGGCCGCGGCGTCCGCACAGCTGCGCGAGGTGCTCCCCGCCGCGCTGGTGCCGGTGCTGGCCGTTGTCGACGACCTGCCGACCCGCACGTCGGGCAAGGTCGACCGCAACGCCCTGCCCTGGCCGCTGCCGCGGCGTCGAGAGCGAATCGAAGCCCGCACGGCCTGACCGGCACGGCCGGCTGGCTCGCCGAGCAGTGGAGCGCGCGTGCTCGGCACCGGGGTCGGCGGTCTCGACGACGACTTCTTCGCCCACGGCGGCGGCAGCCTCGCCGCCGCGCAGCTGGTGTCGGTGCTGCGCACGCGGTTCCCGATGGTCACCGTCGCCGACATCTACCAGCACCCGCGGCTCGGCGACCTGGCCGCGCTGCTCGAGCGGCTCGACCGCCGGCCGAGGCCGTGCGCCGCGAGCGTGCGCCCGACGCCGATCGGCGGCGCAGGCTCGTGCAGCTATCGCGATCGCCGTCGTGCTGAACACCGTCGCGGGTCTGCGCTGGCTGACCGTCCTGGCCGCGCTGAACAACCTGCTCGCGCTGGCACCGGACCACTGCCTGGGCGCCGACCGTCTCGTGGTGGTGGGTGCTGGCCGGCTTCGTGGTGTTCATCAGCCCGGTCGGCCGGATGGCGCTCGGCCGTGGCCGGCGCCCGGCTGCTGCTGCGCGGCGTCGGGCCCGGCGACTACCCGCGCGGCGGCAGCGTGCACCTGCGGCTGTGGGCCGCCGAGCGGCTCGCCGAGGCCGTCGGCGCGGCCAACCTGGCCGGCGCGCCCTGGATCGCCTACTACGCGCGGGCGCTCGGGCGCCAAGGTCGGCCGCGGCGTCGACCTGCACACCGCTGCCGCCCGATCACCGGCACTGCTCACGCTCGGCCGCGGAGTGCGCGATCGAGCCCGAGGTCGACCTGTCCGGCTACTGGGTCGACGGCGACCGTGCTGCGCATCGGCGCAGATCGGCGTCGGCGCGGGCGCGACGGTCGGCTCGCGCAGCACGCTCGGTCCCGGCGCGCGACGATCGGCAAGCGGCGCCGAGATCGAGCCCGGGTCGTGGGTCGTCGGCGAGGTGCCCGACGGCGAGCGCTGGGCCGGCGCGCCGGCGCGTCGCCGGGTCGGCCGAGCCGCCGGCCTGGCCGCCCGAGCGCCCGCCCCGGGCGTCGCTGGCTGGGTCGCCGCCTACGGCGCTCGCGTCGGCGTTCTTCTCGGCGCTGCCGGTGCTCGCCGCGGTTGCCGTCCGTCGCTGTTGCGTCGGCTGGTCGGTGCGCGTGCCGCGCACGCTTGGCCGGCGCGCGGCCGGGTCGGCGCTGCTCGCGGTCCCGGCTCGCCGCGCTGGCTGGCTGGTCGTCTACGCCGCTGCTGACCGTTGGTGATCGTGCGGCTGCTCGGCGTCGGGCTGCGCGACGGCCACCACCCGGTGCGCAGCCGGGTCGGCTGGCAGGTCTGGGCGACCGAACGCGTGCTGGACTCCGCCCGCATCGCTGCTGTTCCCGCTGTACTCCAGCCTGTTCACCCCGGTCTGGCTGCGCTGGCTCGGCGCGAAGATCGGCCGGGGCGTCGAGGCGTCGACGGTGCTGCTGCTGCCCAAGATGACCACCGTCGGCGACGGCGCCTTCCTCGCCGACGACACCATGATCGCGCTCCTACGAGCTCGGCGGCGGCTGGCTGCGGATCGAGCCGGCCGAGCGTCGGCAAGCGCGCGTTCCTCGGCAACTCCGGCATGGCCGCGCCCGGGCGGGCGGTGCCGAAGAACGGCCTGGTCGCGGTGCTGTCGGCGGCGCCGGAGAAGGCCGAAGAAGGGCTCGTCCTGGCTGGGCAGCCCGCCGGTGCAGCTGCGCCGCGGCGGCCGAGGCCGGCGACCAGAGCCGCACCTTCGCCCCGCCGGCGCGGCTCAAGGTCGCCCGCGGCGCTGATCGAGCTGTGCCGGCTGTGCCGCGCTGATCGTGACCGCCGCGATCGGGCTCGGCGTCGCTGGTCGGCTCTCGAGGCGCTGATCGCAGCGCGCGACTGCGTGGCTGGCGGCGCTGCTGCGGCGGCGTCGTGCTGCTGGCCGCCGGGCGTCGTCGCCGGCGCGGTCGGCGACCGCGGCGAAGTGGGCTGCTGGTCGGCCGGCTGCGGGTCGGCGAGCACCCGCTGTGGAGCTCGTTCGTCTGGCGCAACGAGGTGGTCGACACCTTCGTCGAGATGCTGGCGGCGCCGTGGTTCGCGCGCGCCGCCGCCGGCACCGCCGGTGCTGAACCTCTGGCTGCGCAGCGCTGGGCGCCCGGATCGGGCGCGGCGTCTGGTGCGAGACCTACTGGCTGCCCGAGGCCGACCTGGTGCGCTGGGCGACGGCGCGCACGGTCAACCGCGGCTGCGTGCTCCAGACCCACCTGTTCCATGACCGGATCATGCAGCATGGACACGGTCGACCTCGACGCGGGCGCGACGCTCGGCCCGCACGGCGTCGATCCTGCCCGGCGCCGTCGATCGGGCCGGCAGCGCGACCGTCGGCCCGGCCTCGCTGGTGATGCGCGGCGAGGCCGTGCCGGCCGGCACGCCGCTGGATCGGCAACCCGATCGTCGCCGTGGCGGCGACGTGAGACGCCCGGCGACGACCACGATCGGCGACGGCTGACGCGCGGGCGATCCGTACCTGCCCGGCCAGCGGCAACGGCGGCTACCGGGTCGAGCACTACGACCTCGACCTGACCTACCGCGTCGGCACCAACCGGCTCGGCGGCCGGGCCCTGATCGCCGCTGCACCGCCACGCAGCCGCTGCAGCGGCTTCAGCCTCGACCTGGTCGGACTGCGGGTCGGCGAAGGTCGCGCGTGGACGGCAGGCGCGGCAGCAGTTCACGCACCCGGCCGGCAAGCTGCATCATCCGGCCCGCGCGCCGCGGTCGCCGGCGGCGACGTCGTTCACCGTCGACGTCCAGTACGCGCGGCAAGCCCGCGCCCGCGCGCAGGCCCGTGGGGCGAGCGTCGGCTGGGAGGAGCTCGACCGACGGCGTGCTCGTGGCCAGCCAGCCGGACGGCGCGCCGTCCTGGTTCCCGTGCAACGACCACCCGAGCGACAAGGCCACGCTACCGGATCGCGATCACCACCGACTCGGCCTACACGGTGGTCGCCAACGGCTCGCTGACTCGCGCCGCAGCGGTCGGCGGCAGCCAGACCACCTGGGTCTTCGAGCAGCCCGAGCCGATGGCCAGCTACCTGGCCACCGTCCAGATCGGCCAGTACGACGAGGTCGAGCTCGGCACCGCCCGGTGCCGCCAGGCGGCTGGCGTGCCGCCGCGGCTGCGGCACCGCGCTCGACGCCGACTTCGGCGCGCCAGCCGCGAGCATGATGACGCCTTCGAGCGAGCTCTTCGGCCCCTACCCGTTCGGCCAGTACACGGTCGTGGTCACCGACGACGAGCTCGAGATTCCCGCTCGAGGCGCAGGGCATGTCGATCTTCGGGGCCAACCATCTCGACGGCCGCGCGGCTACGAGCGGCTGGTCGCGCACGAGCTGGCCCACCAGTGGTTCGGCAACAGCCTGACCGTCGCGGAGCTGGCGGCACATCTGGCTGAACGAGGGCTTCGCCTGCTACGCCGAATGGCTCTGGTCCGAGACGTCGCGGCGGCGCGTCGGCGCGACGAGCTGGCCGACGCTCACTGCGCACCGGCTGCGCCGACGCTCGCCGCAGGACCTCGTCATCGCCGACCCGGGCCCGACCGTCGATGTTCGACGACCGGCTCTACAAGCGCGGCGCGCTCACCCTGCACGCGCTGCGGCTCACGGTCGGCGACGACGGTTTCTTCGCGCTGCTGCGGGCGTGGACGGCGGCTCATCGCTACGGTTCGATCGACACCGCGCAGTTCGTCGCGCACGCGTCGGAGCACGCCGGGCGCTCGCTCGACGGCTTCTTCAAGGAGTGGCTCGACGAGCCCCGGCTGCCGCGGCTTCGAGCCGCGCGCGGCAGTCGGTGACCGCCACGCGCACCGGCTGATCGGTGAGCACCGCGACCGCGCCGGCGTAGCCCGCGCCGAGGTCGAGGTCGGCGAGCTGGACGTGCGGCGGGCGGTCGGCCACAGCCCAGTCGAGCAGGGCCGGTTCGTCGTCCGGCGGCGTCACCTGGAGCGTGGTCGGGGCGATCAACAGGCCGTGCCCGGTTGCCTTCAGAACGGCCTCCTTGCGCGACCAGATCGTCGCCCGGTCGGCCGGGGTCGTTGCCGCGGTGACCGCGCGTCGTTCGGCGGCCGAAAGGGCCACGTCGTCGAACCCGTCGAACCCGCAGTCGGCTGCGCGCTCGACATCCACGCCGACCGCAGCGCCACGGACGACCGCAACGACGACACGATCACCCTTGTGCGACAGGCTGAATTGGCTGGTCGGGTGGTCGGCGACGACCGGCCGGCCGTGGGGTCCGCCGCACGCGCGACAGGTGGCGACGAATCGCAGCGCCGCCGGATCGACGTTGATCAGGGTCGCGATCGTGAGCCGCGCCAACGCGTGGGCGCTCAGATGCCGATCCACGTCAGCCGGGGTCCCGCGCCACGGGTCCGGTCCGAGCAGGTGTCGGAACCGCTCGCCGGGCAGCGGCTCGGCCCAGGCGATGTCGACGTCCACGCGTCCATCTTGGACGAAGCATGGACGCGTGGACGTCGACTGCGGGTCGCCAACCGCTACATCGACCGCGCCTCGTAGATCCGGACGCTCTCGATGATCGGCATCGTGTCGCCCGAACAATCGACGAACGGCGCCGCGCTCCGGCGATCAGGCCGGGCGCGCGACCCGCCGCAGCCAGAGCAGCGCGAGGATCGGCAGGACGGCCGGCAGGTAGCCGTAACCGCTGCCGTATCCCGACCAGACCGTCGTGTCGGGAAAGTCGTGCGGGACGGCGTAGCTCCAGGTGCCGACCGCGACCACGCCGACGAACTCGATGCTGCAGGCGACGACCGCGACCAAGCGGGCCTGCGCGATGATCGCGGCCAGCGCGCCGACGTAGATGACCGCCGCGATCGCCGACAGCGTGTAGGCCGTCGGCGCCTGATGGAACTTGGTGGCGATCTGGAAGGCCGACCGACCCGTCGCGGCGACGGCGAGCACGCCGTAGAAGAGGATCAGCACCCGTCCGGGTCCGGAGGTCAACGCCGGATTGGCCGCGGGCACTCGGCTGGTTCAGCCATGCGGATGTCCAGAGCTGGTTGATGCGCGCGAACAGGACGCAGGCGATCAACGCGCCGGCTCCGAGCGTCACGGTGCCCCACTTTGACGGTTCGGCCCAGCCGAGCGCCGCGGCGACGGGCAGCGTCAGGATCAGTCCGACCAGATACGCGAGGACGATCGCCAGACCGGACGTGTGATGGCCGCCGGCGAGATCGACGATCCGGACGCCGACGTAGAACAGAACGGCCGCTTCGGTGACGCCGGCGAGGGCAATGAGCGGCTTGCCGACCCGACGGTTGCGCAGCGCCTCGATGCCCGCGACAAGCGCGAGCAGCAGTCCGAGGGCGACACAGATGACGGTCGCGACGGTCGTCGTCATCGCGCCTCCTCGTCGTCGCACAGCCCTGCCGAAACGCGCCGGCTCGATGCACGGTGCGCACGTCATCGTGGCAGGCCGGGCCAGGCGCGCGACCACGGCCCGGTTCGCCGCGTGGAGATGCGGCATGCTCACAGGCGTGACCGAACGCAACGTTCTCGGCGGCGAGCTCGAACCGTGCGGGACCGACCCACTCACGGGCTTCTTCCGCGACGGTTGCTGCGGCACCGGGCCGGAGGACCTCGGCAGCCACACGATCTGCGCGGTGGTGACCCGCGAGTTCCTCGAGCATCAACGGAGCATCGGCAACGACCTCTCGACGCCGCATCCGCAGTACGGGTTTCCCGGCCTCGTCCCAGGCGATCGGTGGTGCGTGACGGCGATGAACTGGGCGCGCGCCTACAACGACGGCGTCGCCGCCCCGGTCGTGCTGAGCGCGACCAACGAGGCGGTGCTGCGCATCGTCCCGCTCGCCGCGTTGCGCGAATCGGCGGTCGACGTCCCGGCTGATCCCGGGTCGCTGGCGCCCTAGTCAGGACGTCGGGCCGGCGTGGCCGGCTGGTATCCGCGGGCCGGCGTGGCCGGCTGGTATCCGCGGGCCGGCGTGGCCGGCCAGGCACTGCCAGCGGCCGTCGCTGTGCACCCAGGTCTGGGTCATCGGCATCCGGAAGATCTCGGCGACACCGTCGCGCACGACGTGGTCGACGGCGATCGCGCGGACGACGCCGGTGCCGTCGACGACGGTCGCCTGCGCGTCGTCCAGGTTCTGGGCGATCCAGCGCAGCGAGCCGGACGTGTTGTTCGCGATGTAGGTCTCGCGATCGACGGTCTCACCGCGATGCGACGTCCACCGGAACTCGGGATGCAGCAGTTCGCGCAGCCGGGCGGCGTCGGCGCTGCCGAGCGCGTCGGCTCGTTCGCGTGCAGCGGTCAGCAGCGATTCGACGGTCACGATGTCGATCTTGATGCAGTTCCGTCGCTGTGGCGACGGATTCGTATCAAGAGCCGGCGGGCGGCGCGGGGCTCGGCGGCGGCGCCCAGACCGACGCGTCGGGCTGCGGCGCCCAGACTTGGGCGTTCGCCGGCGGAAGGGGTGCGCCGACCGGATAGCCAGCCGGATAGCCGGCCGGCGGCCCGGCGAGCACGCGCGGCGCTCCCGGCTGCGACCGGCGCTGCGCGATGCTCGACCGGATCGTCTGGATGGCCAGCACCGCGGGCAGAATGAATGCCTTGAGGAAGATGATGTACGTGCCACCGTGGAACAGGAACGCCAGGTAGAACGCGTACCCGAGGAAGCCGACGCCGAACACCATGTTGAGGATGCGCAGGCCGTTCGACGTACGGCCGATCACGTTGCTCGACAGGAACAGGCTGACGAAGCCCGAGAAGGCCAGCAGCAGGACGTAGGCCGAGAAGCCTCGGTGGTTGCTGAAATCGATGTTCACGTCGTGCCCTCCCGGCGCGATTGAGTCATAGCGGCCCACTGTAGGGCATTTGGTCAATGATTTCTGTACGTAGATCTAACATAATCGGTTCGAACGAATGGATCTTGATATGCATCCGACGTCATGGCGTCGGATAGATATCCCGGTTGCGCGTCAGGAGCCGGTCAGGGTCCGGTGAGCGACGGCAGGTTGACGACGATCGCCTCCTGGGTGCTGCGGGCGATGACGACCACCGCTTCGACGTCGGGATCGTTGTTCTCCTCGCGATGCGGCGTGAACGGCGGGACGAAGACGAAGTCGCCCGGCTGCGGGCGCAGGCGGCGCTCCTCGCCGGACACCTCGTCCAGGAACACGAACTCGGGGGCGCCGCTCACGACGTAGATCCCGGTCTCGGCCTCGCCGTGATGATGGTTGCCCGATGCTCACCCGGGCGGACGTGCGTGCGCCCCATCCACAGCTGCGTCGAACCGACCCGGGAGTTGCTGATCGCGGCGAACCGCCGCATGCCGGACGTCTGCGCCGTCTCGGCGTCGAGTTCGGCGGCCGGGACGTGCTGGAGGTTCGGACGCGCACGGTTCATCGCTATCCCTTCATCTGGTCCACTCGGTGGACGGCGTACCCGAAGCACTGCGACTCGACGGCGCGGACGTGGACGACTGCCACCTCGTCGGTGGACAGAAGTGACCGGATCGCCGGCTCCAGGTCGACGCCGTCGTCGATCAGTCTGATGTGGTCGTAGTCGAGTGTGCCGTCGGCACGGTAGGTGCGCAGGAGTTTCGGCCCGGTCCGCATCCGATCGGGCAGCTCGTCGGCGTGGTCGTAGCCCGTGCACGGCGTCGGATGGATGTAGACCGGACCCGTCTCCGACCACGGTGACCTCGTCGCGAACGGTGAGTACGAGATCAGCGCGATCGCGTCGCCCGGGTTCGGAAAGGTCAGGCAACAGCGCAGCGGTTCCCAGCCCTGCGCCGCGAACGGAGCGACCGGGTTGCCGCGTTCGTCCTGCTGCTCGGCCCAGATGGTGGCGATCCGGGCCGGCGCTATGGCTGAGACGGTGATACCGCTTTCGAAGGTCATGGCGTTGATTCTCGCCATCGCGGCAGGATCTCACTGGCGGATTTCAGACAGAGCGATGACCCGCGCGCGCAGGCGGGGCACCGTCGCCGGCGCGTCGTACGGGAGAATGGACGAGGCCGATCGAGCGAGGGAGGGGGCCGCCCGTGCGGATCCTGTTGCCACCCAGCGAGGCCAAGCGCCCGGGTGGTCGAGCGGTACCCGCCGCCCCGGAGGGCGATCCGGTTCTCGCCGCCGCGCGGGCCAAGGTGCTGGCCGCCCTCGTCGAGCTTTCGTCCGGCGACCCGACGAGCGCCGCGAACGCCCTGGCGCTGCCGGCCCGCAGTGCCGCCGACGATCTCGCGCTGAACCGGGCGTCCGGAACGGCGGCACGGGTGCCGGCGCTGCGCCGTTACGCCGGCACCGTCTACGAGGGCCTCGACTTCGCCTCGTTGACGCCACCGCTGCGGCGCCGGGCCGGCTCGTCCATCGTGATCTTCTCGGGGCTGTGGGGCGTTGTCGGCGGCGACGAACCCGTCCCGTCGTATCGCCTGCCGGTCGCGGCGACCCTGCCGGACGTCGGCGCGCTCACGAGTTTCTGGCGGCCGATCCTCGCCGAGATCGTCCCGGCGCTGCTGGACGACCGCGACGACGAGCTGATCGTCGACCTGCGCTCGAGCGATTACGCGGCGATGTGGCGGCCGGTCGCCGCCCTGCGCGATCGCGTGGTCAACGTCCGGGTACTCAGCGATCTGCCCGGGCAGGCCCCGGCGGTGGTCAGCTATCCCAGCAAGCTCGGCAAGGGCCGGCTGGCGCGCGCCCTGGTGGGTAGCCGGGCTCGATTGCGCCGGCGCGAGCAGCTCGTCGACGCCTGGCGGGTGGCCGGCGGTCGCGACGGCTGGGTCACCGACCGCGGCGTCGTCGAGCTGCTGACGTAGGCCCGACGATGTTCGAGATCGCGCTGCCCACCGTCGCGCTGCCTACCCTCGCCCGGCCGGTCGTCGCCCCGCGGACCGGTCGCGACGAGCTCTCGTCGCGCGATCGGGCCTGATCGTGCTCGCCCACGTCGGATTCGTGCTGGTGACTGTCGCGGTCATCGTGGCCGCCGCGCTGCTCGCCGACCGCATCCACGTCCCGTTCACGATCCTGCTCACCATCGCCGGACTCGTGTATGCGGTGCTGCCCGGCCCGAACCTGCACCTCGATCCCGAGGTGGTCCTGGTGCTCGTGCTGCCGCCCCTGCTCTACAGCGCGGCGCTCGGGTCGAGCCTGCTGGCGATCCGTGCCAACCTCCGCCCGATCGTCAGCCTGTCGGTGGTGCTCGTCGTCGTGACGGCGCTCGCCGTCGGCGGCCTGGTCGCTCTCGTCGTGCCGGGGCTGTCGCTCGCCGCCGGCATCGTGCTCGGGGCGGCAGTCGCGCCGCCGGACCCGGTGGCCGCGCTGTCGGTCGGACGGCGGGCCGGGCTGCCACCCCGGTTGAGCACGCTGATCGAGGGCGAGGGGCTGCTCAACGACGCGACCGCGCTCACGATCTACCAGGTGGCGATCGCCGCCGCGGTGGGCGGCGGGTTCTCGTTCGCGGCGGCCACCGGCCGGTTCTTCGTGTCGGCGCTGGGCGGTCTGGTCGTCGGCGCGGCCGTCGCGGTGGTGGTCCGGTCGGCCCGCCGGCTCTTGCGCGATCCGCTGGTTGCCAACGCGGTGTCGCTCGCCGTGCCGTTCGTCGCGTACGTCGTCGGCGAGGAGGCCCACGTGTCGGGCGTGCTCGCGGTGGTGGTCGCGGGGCTGATGATCGGCCACGACGCACCACGGGCCGATTCGGGCGCGGCGCGCCTGCAGACCGCGTCGGTGTGGCGGTTGATCGACTTCGTCCTGGAGGGGTTCGTCTTCCTGCTCATCGGCCAACAGCTGCCCGAGGTCGTGCGCGGGCTCAAGGGCGAGCGCACATCGGTGGTCGTCGCCGCAGCCGCGGTCACGGTGGGCGTCGTGCTCGTCATCCGTCCGCTCTGGCTGGTGATCACGCAGTACGTTCCCGGCTTCCTGCGGGCGCGGCTGGGTTCCGACGGACGGCGGCGGCTCAACGGCGCCGAGATCGCCGCTATGAGCTGGGCGGGCACGCGCGGGGTGATCAGCCTGGCCGCGGTGTTCGCGGTGCCCGCGACGACGAACGCGGGCGCGCCCTTTCCCGGGCGGGACCTGCTGCTGTTCTGCACCTACCTCGTCGTCCTGGTCACCCTGGTGGGTCAGGGACTGACGTTCGGGCCGCTGCTGCGCCGCCTGGGGCTGCGCGTGAACGCGGCGGACGAGGCGCAGCTGCGCAACGAGGCGCGCGCCGCCGCCGTCGACGCGGCCCGCGTCCGGCTCGACGATCTGGCCGAGGACGAGGACCTGCCGGAGCGGGTCGTCACGGCGCTGCGCGCGAACCTCGATGCGCGCTCACGCCGCTACGAGGCGCGCATCGCGGCCCTGCAGGAGTCCGACGACGGCGAGATTCCCGTGACGCCGCAGTACGAAGCAGCCCTGCGGGCGCGCCGGGCGATCATCGACGCGCAGCACGAGGAGTTGCTGCGGTGGCGCGACAGCGGCCGGCTGCCGGACGCCAGCCTGCGCAAGTTGCAGCGCGAGCTCGACCACGAGGAACGCACCCTGCCCGACGGCTGATCATCACGCGCGACGAGCCGGCGCGTTGAAAGGTGCCAGCCGTCGGGGCATTCCGACGGCCGGCACCGGCTCGGGCGGTGCCGGCGGGCGCCGCTTCAGTGGTCGGTGAGGTGGTGCGCCTTCAGGACGGTGAGCAGCTGGTCGCCGACCGGGACGCCGAGACCGGTGCAGGCGTCCCAGCCCGTCCCGGCCTTGTAGGCGCCGTTGTTCCCACTCGTGATGTCGCGGAAACCGGACGTCGCCGCGTACAGCTGCGGCTGCAGGAGTCCGAGCGGCGCGCCGATCGACTGGGCGAGGCGGCAGACGAGCGCCGCCCACAGCGGTGCGACCGCGCTCGTCCCGCCGAAGACGAGCGCCTTACCGTCGACGAATACCTGGTAGCCGGTCTGCGGATCGGCGACCCCCGCCACATCGGGCACGCCACGACCCGACTTGGTCGTCCCGTGCTGGTGCGGAACGTGCGCGTGGGCCTGCCAGGTCGGGACGGGGAAGGTGTCGCTGACCCCGCCGCCGGTCGCGCCGCCCTGCGTGCCGTCGTTCCACACCGTTTCGCTGCTGACGGTGCCGGTGGACGACGCGTGCAGGCTGGTGCCGCCGCAGGCCAGGGCGTGCGGGCTCGCGGACGGGAAGTCGACGTGCACCTTGCTGTCGCCGGCGTTGTCGCCACTGCCGTTGTCGCCGGCCGCGGTGGTGACCGTGACCCCGAGCGCGGCCGCGTCGGCGAACGCCTGATCCATGGCGGTACGCGCCTGGGCGGTCCACGCGTCCTCGCTCTGCCCCCAGCTGATGCTCATCGCCGTCGGCGTCGGACTCGCGTGGGCGGCCGTGGAGATCGCGTCGAGGAAGCCGGCGTCGGTATTGGGCGCGAAGTAGACGACGATCGAGGCCTTGGGCGCGATCGCGCCGGCCACCTCGATGTCGAGCAGGACCTCGCCGTCGGCACCGTTCGGGTCCTGTCCGGCGACGTTCTTCGCGCCGTCGACGCCGACCGCTCGAACGGACGGCGTCGCGATGCCGAGACCGCTGAAGTACGTGTGCAGGTCGGTCGTCGCGAAACCGCCACCGAGCTCGATGATCGCGAGCGTCTGGCCGGTGCCGTCGGTGCCCGCCGGCATCGCGTAGACCTTCGCGAGCTCGAGCGGGGTGTAGCTGGTGGACGTCGCGTGCGCCGTCACCCCTTCGGCGGTTCCGGCGATTCGAAAGTGGGCGCGCGCCTGCGGCCGGTCGTCGAGACCGAGGACGGCGACGACGATTCCGGCCAGACTCGCGGGCACGCTCAGCGATCCCTCGCGTTGCCGATGCTCGACGGCGGCGCCGGTCGTCGGGTCGGCGCTTTGGACGCGGGTCAGCTGCGAGCCGAATGCCTCGGCCAGCTGATCGGCGGTGCCCGCGACCCGGACCCGCCGCGAGGCCGCGTCGACCTCGACGATCTCGAGCTCGGGGAGCGCGGCGCGCACCGCCTCGACGTCGGCCGGATCGGCGCCGAACCGTTCGGCCAGCTCGGCAGGGGTCAGCCGCCCGGTCGCGACGGTGTCGGCGTCGAGCTCGGCCCGGCGACGCAGGACAAGGGTGAGCTCGATCCGCTCGGACGGGTCGACGGCGCCGACCACTGATGCGTTGTCCAGGGGAGCGCGGTAGCTGCCTGGCAGTTCGTGACGAGGAGTGCTCATGCCGACTATCGTCCTCCGCGACACTGACAATTTCGTGCCCCAATGAGCAAACTTCGCCCGGGATTGTCGATCCGGGCGGCCTTCGTCCGTCGGATCATCGGACGCCCGACACGCGGCGCGCGACACGAGCACAGGGAGACATCTGATGGCGCAGTATCTGGTCCTCATCTACGGCTCGGAAGCCGACTACCAGGCCGGCGGCGACGCCATGTGGGACGAGTCGCTTCGCACGCACACCGAGTTCGCCCTGAACAACGGGGACGCGATCGTCAATGGCAACGCGCTCGAGCCGGTGGCCTCCGCGACCTCGATCCGGGCGAGCGACGACGGCGGGTTCGTGGTCACCGACGGCCCGTTCGTCGAGACCAAGGAGGCCCTCGGTGGCTACTACCTTCTCGAAGCCGCCGACCTGGACGAGGCGATCGCCATCGCCAAGCAGGTGCCGATGCCGTTCGGCGGCGTCGAGGTCCGCCCGATCATGGTGCTGAGCTGACCGACGAGGCGCCGTTGGGCACCGCGCTCGTCGCGGCGGCGGTCGCCGAGGCGCATCGCCGCGAATGGGCCTTCGTGCTCGCGGCGACGGTGCGGCTGACGCGCGACATCGACCTCGCCGAGGAATGCGTGCAGGACGCGTACGCGCAGGCCTTGACGTCGTGGACGGCGGACGGCGTGCCGAACCGGCCCGGCGCGTGGCTGACCACCGTGGCTCGGCGCCGGGCGCTCGACGAGCTGCGCCGGGTCACCTCGCTGCGCCGCAAGCTGCCGCTACTCGTGACCGAGGACGTCGACCCGCCGCTCGAACTGGGCGAGTTCCCGGACGATCGCCTGCGGTTGATCTTCACGTGCTGCCATCCCGCACTGTCGCCCGAAGCGCAGATCGCCTTGACGCTCCGACTGGTCTGCGGATTGACGACCGTCGAGGTCGCCCGCTCGTTCCTCGTCAGCGAGTCAACGATGGCGGCACGACTGACCCGGGCCAAGAAGAAGATCGCCGCGGCCGGCATCCCGTATCGCGTGCCGAAGGCCGCTGACCTGCCCGAGCGCATCAACGCCGTGCTGGCCGTCGTCCACCTGATGTTCACGACCGGCCACGCGGCGCCGGCCGGGGCCGACCTCATGCGGCGCGATCTCGTCGAACGGGCCGTCGACCTGGCCCGGATGTTGCGGTCGCTCATGCCGGACGACGCCGACGTCGTCGGCCTGTTGGCGTTGATCGTCCTGACCGACTCGCGGCGGGCGACCCGGCTGGACGGGGACGGTCGACTGCTGCTGCTCGAGGAGCAGGACCGGTCGAAGTGGGACGAGAGCGCGATTCGGGAGGGGATCGCGCTCGTCCGGGCGGCTTTGCGCCGGCGGCCACCGGGTCGGTACGCCCTTCAGGCGGCGATCGCGGCCGTCCACGCCGAGGCACCGGACTGGGATTCCACGGACTGGGCTGAGGTCGTGGCGCTCTACGACGTCCTCGCCCAGATCTGGCCCTCGCCGGTGGTCACGCTCAACCGGGCGGTCGCCGTCGGTTTCTGCGCCGGGCCGCAGGCCGGGCTGGACGCGCTCGAACCGCTCGGCGCCGAGCCGACGCTCGTCGGGTACGGCTACCTGCCGGCCGCCCGGGCCGACTTCCTGCGGCGTCTCGGGCGCGGTCCCGAGGCACGAATCGCTTACCAGGAAGCGTTGTTGCTCACCGAGAACGCGGTCGAGCGCGACTTTCTGATCGGTCGGCTGGCCACGCTCGGCTGACCGTCTCGAACCCGGCAGTCGTCCAGCGGGACCCGTCGTGGCGCAGCACGAGGACCGGATGATCGCGAGAAGCGGGCATCCATCGCATGCAGCCAGTCGATGCAGTCGTCCAGGATTTCGGACGAGACGCCGGGCCCGCGCACGTCGAACGAAAGGACGGTCCCCATGCACTGGATCGTCGTGCGGCGGGGAAGGGCGGTGGGTGAGGTCATCGGATGCCCAACTGGTCGAGCGCGCTCTGCAGCGACTGGATGTAGCCGTCGGTCGTGTAGGTCGCGCCCGAGACCGTGTCGATGTGGGCGCTCTGCGCTGACAGGGTCTCCTTCAACAGGATCGGCGCGGCCCCCTGATTGATCTCGTCCGACCGTCGCTCGTTGCCGGTGAGCTGGACGAAGGCGACCGACACGATGTGGCTGCCGCTGACCGTCACCTTCACCTGCACGACGCCGTATCGCGTCTCGACCGCGCTCCCGGTTGCCGATCGTTGCGAGCCGGCCGATGACGCGCCGCCGCGTGTCGGGTCGGGCGGCGCGCTGGTTGCGTTCGGCGAGGTCGCGGCGGCCGTCGTCCCCGCGGGCGTCGATTCGACCGCGGACGGCAGGCCGACCTGCGGGCCGCCGGCGGTCGTGCGCGTCTGCGTCTTGAAGCTCAGCAACGCCACGATTGCGATCACGGTCGCCACGACGGTGAGAATCACGCGCTTCACGTGCCCACCTCAGAACTCGAACGATTCACGATGGATGCGGCGGCGCGGCACGCCGGCCTGGCGCAACGACCGCCGCACGCCTTCGGTGAATCCGGCCGGGCCGCAGATGAACACGTCATGCTGGCCGATACCGGGGACCATGCGGGCCAGGGCCGCGGCCGACATCGGGTCCGCGCGGCCGTCCTGCCGCGGTCCGAGCACATAGTGGACGGTGGCGCGGCGGGCCCGTCCGATCGCGTCGAGCTCGGCACCGAGCACCACATCCGCCGCTGAGCTGGCGCGGTAGATCAACGTGATGTCGCCCGGCCCGGCCGGCATCGACTCGAACATCGCTCGCACCGGCGTGATGCCGACCCCGGCGCCGATGAGCAGGACCTGGCGCTCGCGCCGTCGCTCATCGGTGAACGCGCCGTACGGCCCTTCGGCGTACACGCGGGTTCCCGGATGCAGCGCCCGCAGGGCGGCGCTGTGCGCACCCGCGGATTTGACCGTGATTCTCAGCAGATTCTCGCTCGGTGGGGCCGACAATGAGTACGGATTCGCCGCCCACCACAGGCCGGGCGCCGCAAAGCGCCAGCGAAAGAACTGGCCCGGGGCCGCGGCCAGCTCGTTCAGGCGGCGACCGACGACGTACACCGAGAAGACGTCGGCACTCTCGCTGCGCACCTCCGCGACCCGTAGCCCGTGGTAGAAGGCCCCGAACACCGGCGTCAGGAGCCGGAACCACAACAGGAGAACGCCGACCGTGAGGTACATGATCGACCAGAGCCACCGGGCCTTCGGATCGGTGAAGTCGGCACCGTTCGCGAACGCGTGCGCGAACGACAACGCCACCGCGAGATAGGTGTACAGGTGGATGAAGTGCCACGTTTCATAGCGCATTCGCTGGCGAGCGGCTCGGGCCGACACGATCCCGACTGCGACGAGCAAGCCGACGGCGACCGTGGCCATCAGCGCATCGGGATAGGTGAGCACGAGCGTCGTCGTCTGGTGGACCACGTTCGTATGGGCCGCCACCGCGTAGCCCCAGATGATCAACACGGTGTGCGCGACGGCCAGGCTGACCACGTACCGACCGCCCATCGAGTGCCAGCGGGCCAGCCGGTCGGCGCCCAGTCCCCGTTCGAGTACGGGTGTGCGACTCATGAGGGCGAGCAGCACGACGATGGCGTAGCCGGCGAGCAATCCCGTTATGCGACCGGCATTCGTCAGCCAGCCGGCCAGCCCGTCGACGGACGATGTGTCGTTCCACCAGAGCGCGAGGACGGCCACCCCACCGGCGCCGATGATCGCGAGGAGGGCGCTCGGGCCCAGCCGGATCGGCGACCGATCGGATGCGCGCATCGCGACAGTCACGCGGCACCTCTCGTCAGGGCGGGTTCACGAAGCATCGACGGCCCGCGCTGTAGTCGTCCTGAGAGGGCGCTAGGACGGGGTCACATCACGGGCCATCAGTTCGGCGTAGGTCTCGCGCCGGACGGCCACGCGCGCCTGACCATCCCGGCAGAAGATCACCGGCAGTTTCAGGGCGCCGTTGTAATTGTTGGACATCGTGAAGCAATAGGCGCCGGTGACGGGTACGACGATCAGGTCGCCGACCTGCGGGTCGACGAGCGCCGCCCCGGGGACGATCACATCTCCGGATTCGCAGTGCCGGCCGACGAGATCGACCGTCGACGGCGAGCCGGCCCATTTGCCGACGACGAGCGGCGCGAACGGCTGCCCGTACAGGGACGGTTCGAGGTTGTCGCCCATTCCGCCATCGACCGCAACGTGCGTCAGGGCGCCGTGCTTGATCGTAAGGACCTGGTAGAGCGTCAGCTGGGCCGGCGCGACGACCGAGCGTCCGGGTTCGACGATGAGCTCGATGTCGGCGCCGAGGTGGCGATGGGCCGCCCCGACGAACCGCTCGGCCCACTCATCGATCGACACGTCCGGATCACCCGGCACGTACGGCACTCCGAGGCCGCCGCCCAGGTCGTACACGCCGAACCGTTCGAGCGACGCCAGCGCGGCCACCTCGGCCTCGAACTGGTCGAGTTCGAAGATCTGCGAACCGATATGGGCATGCAGGCCCTGCAGATCGATCATCGGTTCGCGCCGCATTCGCGCGATCGCGTCAGGAACCTGTTCGACCGGCACGCCGAACTTCGACATCTTGCCACCGGTGGCGAGCGCCGCGTGGGTCGACGACTCGACTCCCGGGCTGACCCGCAACAGCACCGGGGTCGGGCTCGACGCCAGCTTGGCGATGCGGTCGATGTCGTCGGGCCCGTCGACCACGATCCGGCCGATGCCCGCATCGAGCGCGGCCTGGATGTCGAGGTCGGACTTCGCGTTGCCGTGCATGACGATCTTGTGGGGGTCGCCGCCCGCCGCCAGCGCGATCATCAGTTCGCCGGCGCCGACGACGTCGTTGCCCAGACCCTCCTCGACGAGCAGCCGGATCACCGGCGCGGACGGGTAGGCCTTCGACGCGAAGCAGACCGTCGTCTTCGCGTGCCGGGACGTGAACGCCTCGCGAAAACGCCGGGCGCGCTCGCGCAGGGCCGCCTCGTCCAAGACGAAGGCCGGGGTCCCGAACTCCTCGGCAACGGCACGCAGCGAGCAGCCGCCGATCAGCAGATCGCCGTCGACCAGCTCTGCAGACGGCGGCAGCATCGCCGTCACGGCCGAGCCGCCATTGTCGTGGTCACGGCCGAGCCGCCATTGTCATGGTCACGACTTGTCCCCATTGTCATGGTCACGACTTGTCCCCATTGTCATGGTCACGACTGGCCGCCATTGTCGTGGTCACGACTTGTACCGGAACCCGTCGAAGAAGCGGCGGAACACCCCGCCCTCGACCGGTAGCGGCGCGGACGGTGCGGGCGCGGTCCGCTTCGGCACGGCGATCGGCGCGTCGTAGTCGGTGCGGACGATGGCGTCGATCGTCTGGACCTCGTCGAACTCCTCCGAGCCCTCGATCTTCGGCACGAACCCGACCAGAACGCCGTCGCGCGTCACCTCGGCCTCGAGCCCGGCCGTGCCGTCGGCGTCCCAGAGCGCCTCCCGGCCGTCGCCGAGCGGGATCCGGATACCGAAGCGGTAGACGCCGACCTTGGCGACGTGAGCGTCGAGCCCTCGATCGCGCAGGCGGTCGACGACGTGACGGGCGCGGTTCTCTTCCATCGGCCCAAATTAGCCGACGAGCCTCGGTTTTGGCGGTGAGTCAGCAGTCGGCGCGGACGAGTTCGGGCACGGTCCGGCAGAGCTGGCGCAGGTTGGCGTGCGACTTCGACAGCTGCTGCGCGCCGAAATTGATCATGATGAGGCCCATCACGAGCTGGACGATGACCACGCCGATCATGGCGCGCCGTATGCCGACGGCGATCACGACCGGAATCACCGTGAGAGCGATGAAAAGGACCAACCCGAGCAGGGCCAGGTGCACCTGGTGCCCGGGCGTCGGCGAGCAGGCCGTTTCGGAGCAGTCGATATTGCGCGGGGACGTCGACTCGCCGATCGCGAGGAAGCCGATCAGATCGAGGACGACGAGCATCGCTCCGATGACGACCTGGTCGATCCAGTGGCTGGCCTTCGGCGCGGCCCCGACTTCGATCTGGCCCGTCCCCGTCCACGATCCGATCGAGGTTCGCGACGAATCTGGCTGTCGTTTGGCCATGACCTGGACCCTAACCGTTCGTCCCCCCGACGGGCACGCGGTTTAACCTGCTCGCATGGCTGAACCCGTCACCCCCGACAACATCCGGCGCGCCCCGAAGGTGCTGCTGCACGATCATCTGGACGGCGGCCTGCGACCGCAGACGATCATCGAGTTGGCGGACGAGACCGGCTACCGCGGCCTGCCCGCGACCGACGCCGATCAGCTCGGCGCCTGGTTCCAGGCGGCGTCGAACTCGGGCTCGCTGGAGCGGTACCTCGAGACCTTCGCGCACACCGTCGCCGTCATGCAGACGCCCGAAGCGATCACCCGCGTGGCCCGCGAGGCCGTCGAGGATCTGGCCGCGGACGGCGTTGTGTACGCCGAGATCCGCTGGGCGCCGGAGCAGCACGTCGACGCCGGGCTGTCGTTGGTGCAGGTGATCGAGGCGACCGTCGCCGGATTCCGGCAGGGCGAGGCGATCGCCGCCGAGCGGGGGACGCCGATCCGGGTCGGGGCGCTGGCCACCGCCATGCGGCACGCGGCCCGTTCGCGCGAGATCGCCGAGTTGGCGGTGCAGTTCCGCGACAACGGCGTATTCGGGTTCGACATCGCCGGTGCCGAGGCCGGCTTTCCGCCGTCCCGTCATCTCGACGCGTTCGAGTTCCTGCGCCGCGAGAATGCCCACTTCACCATCCACGCCGGCGAGGCGTTCGGGCTGCCGTCGATCTGGGAGGCGATCCAGTGGTGCGGCACCGATCGGCTCGGTCACGGCGTACGCATCGTCGATGACATCACGCGCGGTGCGGTCGGTCCCGTGCTCGGCCGGCTCGCGCAGTACGTGCGCGACAAACGGATCCCGCTCGAGATGTGTCCCTCGTCCAACGTCCAGACCGGTGCGGCCGCCTCGATCGCCGAGCACCCGATCGGCTTGTTGCGCGAGTTGCGGTTCCGCGTGACGGTGAACACCGACAACCGGCTGATGAGCGGTACTTCGATGAGTCGCGAGATGACGCTGTTGGCCGAGGCGTTCGGCTACGGCTGGTCCGACCTGCAGTGGTTCACGATCAACGCGATGAAGAGCGCGTTCCTGCCGTTCGAGGAACGGCTGCGGATCATCGACGGCCAGATCAAACCCGGGTACGCCGTGCTGATGGGCGACGACGACTGACTGTCGTGGTTACGCTCGGGTGTATGAGCGAGTCCGACGACGTGAGCCTGTTGGCGGCGGTGCTGAGTCGGCAGAGCCTCGACCTGAACACCTACGCCACGTTTCTCCTCGAGTCGCTGAGCGGCGCGCTGCCGTCCGAGCTCGTCACCGTGCAGCGCAAGTCGGGCCTGTTCGGACGGTCGAAGCCTGATGCGCCGATCCTGTGCGTCGCCGTCCGCCTCGATGATCAGCGCTTCGTCCTGCAACGCCCTGACCCGACGGTTGCCCCGACGTCGACGATCGCCCATGAGGTCGGCGGCATCGTCCTCAAGACCGACAAGGTCGCGCTCGACGAGTGGACGTCCCGCTTGGCCACGGCGTTGACGACGCTCGCGTCGTCCAATGCGGCCACGGCGGCGGCACTGTTCCGGATCACCCAGATCGACGTCTGAACCGACAGGAGACGCATAGTGCAACCGAACGACGGTGGAGCCCAGTTCGACGCGACGCAGTACGGCGTTCCGCCGGACGCCGTGCAGCGGCTGCGCGAGAACACCGCGGGCGCGCCGGGGGCGGTGTTCACCTCCGACCTGTCCGTCAACGAGTTCCTGCTCGTGCGCGAGGCGGGCTTCCGTCCGCTCGGCTTCGTTCTCGGCACGTCCGTCTATCACCTGGGTTACCAGTTCGGGAACTGGGCGCAGAACCAGGAGCTGGGCGTGCTGTCCCAGGCGATGTACGAGGCCCGCGAGCTGGCGATGACGCGCATGGAGGCCGAGGCGTACGCACTCGGAGCCGACGGCGTCGTCGGCGTGCAGATCCGCATCCACTACAAGGAGTGGGGCCGAGAACATCGCCGAGTTCATCGCCGTCGGCACGGCCGTGCTCGCGGACGAGGCGCCCCCGACGGGAACCTGGCGCGACAACCGCGGCCGCCCGTTCACGTCCGACCTGTCCGGCCAGGATTTCTGGACGCTGCTGCGCTCCGGGTACGCGCCGGTCGGCCTCGTCATGGGCACCTGCGTCTACCACGTCGCGCATCAGCGGATCGGTCAGATGTGGCGCAACAACGGGCAGAACGTCGAGATCCCGCAGTTCACACAGGCGCTCTACGACGCCCGCGAACTGGCGATGGGCCGGATGATGGCCGAGACCCGCACGCTCGGCGCCGAGGGCGTCGTCGGCTTCCGGCTCGACGAGTTGAACCACGTGTGGGGCTATCACACGACCGAGTTCTTCGCGATCGGCACGGCGGTCCGGCCGCTGCGGCCCGACCACGTCGTTCCACCGCCCGGCCTCGTCGTCGCGATGAACTGACGACCGTCAGCGATGGACTGACGGCGGTCAGCGGAGGAGGCCGCGGGCCTGCTTGGCCTGCAGCACGTGCAGCGCGGCCGCATCGACGAGGGTGGCGAACGCCGGGTCCGACTGGGCCCGGGCGAGTACGGCAGCGGTCATCGCCGGGATCAGGGTCGGATCGACGGTGAGCACCATGTCGCCGCCGGCCGCGATGAAGTCCAGCGCCCGGTCGGCGACGGAGTAGGACGCCACCGCCTTCGCCGCGCCCAGGTCGTCGCTGATCACCACGCCGGAAAAGCCGAGTTGGCCGCGCAGCAGCGTGCCGATCACGGTTGACGAGAAGACGGCCGGACGCGTGGAGTCGATGCGCAGGTAGACCGCCAGCGACACCATGACGAACGGGGTGCCGGCCGTGATCGCGGCGCGGAACGGGGCTAGGTACGGGTCGGTGCTGGTCGTGGTCGGGTCAGTGACGTTCGCGCTGAGGTCGGTGTTCGCCGTGACCCGGCCGAGTCCCGGGAAGTGTTTGACGGCGGTGTCCACGCCGGCGGTCGACAAACCCTGTTGCACGGCCGATCCGTGCGACGTCACCGTCGCGGGGTCGTAGCCGTACTCCCGGTCGAGCTGCCCGATGGGCGGGTTCGACGGGGCGAACGCAGCGCTCGGCACCGTGTCGAGCACCGGCGCGAGGTCGAGGTTGAGGCCGGCGGCAGCCAGCTCGCCCCCCCACTGCTGGGCCTGCGTCTGCAACGCGGACGGGGCGAGCTGACCCTGGTCGACGGCGCTCGGGATGGTCGTGAAGCCGGGACCGCGCAGGCGTTGAACCTCGCCGCCCTCCTGGTCGGTGGCGATGAACAATCCGGCCGGCCCGGTCGCGTGCCGCTGCAGCTGCCCGGTGAGCGTCGCGACCTGCTGCACCGACAGGTTGGAATTACCCATCAGGATCACCGCGCCGACGTGGTGCGCGTCGATCGCGCTGACGGCGTCGGGATCGAGGCTCGATGATTCGGCTCCGACCATGAACAGTTGACCGACCCGCTCCGCCTCGCTCATCGCGCCCAGCGCGGCCGCCGCCGATCCGGGTGCGCTCGACGTCGACCCGGCCGCCGAGTCCGGGGAGCTCGGCGCGGTGACCGAGGCGGCGCTCGACGCCGATGTCGCCGGGGCCGTCGGGCTGCTCCGCGGCGTGGGGGTCCGGTGGGCCGAACACCCGCCGACGAGCAGGATCGTGCCCAGTACGGCAACGGTCAGGGCGCGTGGAGGCACGGGCATGAGTGTGCCGGACAACCGGCTCGATGAGCCGCTGCGTTAGCGTTGCGGAGTGAACTCCGGCCCCGCTCAGATTCCCCGTGGCGGCGGGGCGGCCCGACTCGACGCCAACTATCGCGAGGCGGCCTGGTCATTGCTCCAGGAAGAGCGCTTCGATGTCGTCGTCATCGGCGGCGGGGTCACCGGCGCCGGCGCGGCGCTCGACGCTGCGACCCGCGGTCTGACGGTCGCCCTGGTCGAGGCCCGCGACTTCGCCTCCGGCACGTCGAGCCGCTCGTCCAAGCTGTTCCACGGCGGCCTGCGCTACCTCGAGCAGCTCGAGTTCGGGTTGGTGCGCGAGGCGCTGCACGAACGCGAGCTGATGACGACACGGCTCGCGCCGCACCTCGTCAAGCCGGTCCAGTTCCTGTACCCGCTCACCCACCGGGGTTGGGAACGCCCCTACGTAGCCTCGGGATTGGCGTTGTACGACACGCTCGGCGGGCATTCGAGCACGCCGAAGCAGAAGCACCTCACCCGCGCCGGCGCACTGCGGATGTTCCCCGGCCTCAAGCGCGAATCGCTCATCGGCGCCGTCCGCTACTTCGACGCCCAGGCCGATGACGCGCGCCACACGCTGACGGTCGCCCGTACGGCCGCTCGCTACGGCGCCGTCGTCCGATCGTCCACCCAGGTCGTGGGATTCGAGCGGGAGTCCGACCGGGTCGTCGGCGTCCGCGTACGCGATGCGGAGGACGGCCGCGAGGCGACGGTGCAGGCCGGCGTCGTCCTGAACTGCACGGGTGTCTGGACCGACGACCTGCAGGCGCTGTCGGGCGGCAAGGGCCGCTTCCGCGTCCGCGCATCCAAAGGCGTGCACATCGTGGTCCCGCGGGAGCGGATCACCGGCGACGCCGGGCTGATCCTGCGCACCGACACGTCGGTTCTGTTCGTCATCCCGTGGAAGAACCACTGGCTGATCGGGACGACCGACACCGACTGGAACCTCGACCTCGCCCACCCGGCCGCGACGAAGCACGACATCGACTACCTGCTCGAACACGTGAACTCCGTTCTCGTGTCGCCGCTTACCCAGGACGACATCGAGGGTGTGTACGCCGGGCTACGGCCGCTGCTCGCCGGCGAGTCCGAGGACACGTCGGCGCTGTCGCGCGAACATGCCGTTGCCCGAGTCGTGCCCGGACTGATCTCGATCGCCGGCGGCAAGTACACGACCTATCGGGTGATGGCCGCCGATGCCGTCGATGCCGGTGCCGAGGACCTGCCCAAGCTCGTGCCGTCGTCCTGCACCGATCAGGTGCCGCTGCTCGGCGCCGAGGGCTACTTCGCGATGCGCAATCAGCTCGACTCGCTGGCCGCGGAGTTCGGCCTGCATCCGTACCGAATCCGGCACGTCCTCGATCGGTACGGCTCGATGATCCGCGACGTGCTCGAACCCGGCCTCGATGACCCGTCTCTGCTGCAGACCGTCCCGGGCGCGCCCGATTACCTGTTGGCCGAAATCCGCTATGCGGTGACCCACGAGGGGGCGTTGCACCTCGAGGACGTCCTCACCCGCCGCACGCGGATCTCGATCGAGTACCCGCACCGCGGAGTCGAGTCGGCGCCGGCGGTGAGCGAGCTGGTCGGCGCGATCCTCGGTTGGGACGCGGCCACCCGGGAGCGGGAGATCGCGATCTACTCGGCGCGCGTCGACGCCGAGCGGGCCTCGCAGACGAAGGCCGACGACGCCGATGCCGATGCCGTCCGATCGGCGGCTCCCGAGGCCCGCTCGAACCTGCGCGACCAGCACATCCTGGCCCTCTGACGCACCTAGAAGTGCGCGGGCGGGCGCCGGGCCCCGGTGGCCTGCTCGTACGCGAACGCGAGATCGAGCAGGGCGGCGTCGGTGCCGCGCCCGCCGAAGAACAGCGCGCCTACCGGCAAGCCGTCGACGAAGCCGGCCGGCACGCGTGATCGACGGGTAGCCGGCAACGGCGGCCGGGCCGTACGTCGAGTAGCCGGCTTGATCGCCGAGCACCGGGTCGATCGGCCAGGCTGGCGCGGCCGCGACGGAGACGATCGCGGCCAGGTCGTGCCCGGCGAGCACCGAGTCGATCATCGATCGCGCCTGACCGGTCACCGCGGAGCGCCGGCGCAGGTAGCCGACGTCGTCGAGCCCGACCGCGTCGAGCGCCCGTTCGAGGATCTCCTGCCCGAAGTGCGTCAGCTCGACGGACGACGAGCGGTTGAACTCGACGAGCTCCGCGATCGTCCGCGCCGACGCGCCGGGAGCGCCCGCGAGGTACGCGCCGAGTTCGGCGGCGAACTCGACGACCATGGAGTCGATCTCGTCGGCCTCGATCGTGGACGCGTCGAGGTGGACGTCGACCAGTTCGGCGCCCGCCGCGGCCACCGCGGTGACGACCGTCTCGAACAGCTCGCTCAGCTCACCGGTCGGGCGGGCGCCAGATGCCGAGCCGGGCGCCGTGGAGCGCGTCGGCCCGCAGGGTCGGTTGCGCCGAATTGGTCAGTACGGACAGGGTGATCGCGGCGTCGACGACGTGCCGGCTCAGCGGGCCGGCGGTGTCCTGGTGCTCGGGTGATCGGGACGACGCCGTCGCCCGGGACGGTACCGAGCGTCGGCTTCAGACCGACGACCCCGCAGACGCTGGACGGCGAGATGATCGAGCCGTCCGTCTCGGTGCCGATCGACACCTGACACAGCGATCCGGCGACGGCCGCTCCCGAGCCGGACGACGAGCCGGACGGCGTGCGGTCGAAGGCGTGCGGATTGAGCGTCTGGCCGCCCACCGCGCTCCAGCCGCTCGTCGACCGGGTTGACCGGAAGTTCGCCCACTCCGACAGGTTCACCTTGCCGAGAACGATGGCGCCGGCCGCACGCAGTCGCGTGATCAGTGGCGCGTCGGGTGGGTTCGATGCGGCCAGGGCGAGCGATCCGGCGGTCGTCGGTAGGCCGCTGACGGCGATGTTGTCCTTGATGAGAAAGGGGATTCCGTGCAGCGGTCCGTCGGGGGCCGTGCGGGCCTCGTCGCGGGCGGACGGATTGAGCGCGATGACGGCGTTGACGAGCGAACGATCGATGCGATCGAGGTAGGCGTCGACGACCTCGAGCGGAGTCAGCGTCCCGGCGGCGAATTCCCGCTGTAGCCACGGGATCGTGACGCCGTCGAGATCGGTGATCAATCGCTTGGTTCGAGGCAGGTCACGACTTCACCGACGATCGAGTCCCAGACGTCGTCATCGATCGGATCGGCGAGATCGTCGGGATCGACCTCGAACTCGCAGAACGCGAGCAGTTCGCGCAGCAGTTCGGCCGACTTCGTCGTCGCGTGCGTGAGGTCGTAGCTGGCGTCGAGCGCCGGGTTGAAGATGTCGTCGTCCTCTTCCTCGGCGAGTTCGTTCCAGCGTTCGAGCTTGACCAGCTCGTGATCGTGGGCGCCGCGGCAATAGGCCGCGAGGTCGGCGACGTCGGTGAACACGGTGACGTTGCCGTCGTGGCCGAGGAAGACGATCTCGTCGTCGACGTTCCCGCGAACGGTCATGTACACGGCATCGCTCACGATGATCTCGATCGGCTCGGCGCCGACGCGGTCCCACACCGTCTCGGCTTCGAGGTCGGTCTCGGAGAAGTCGCCCTGCCACGACAGCCATTGGCCGACCCGGGTCAGCGCGCGTTCCCACGACTCGGCGATGACGTCGCCGAGGTCGCTCCAGCGCTTGCGCCCGTCCTTGCCCTGGTAGCTGACGTCGTCGTCGACGAGCTCCTCGAACTCGGGTGTGTTCATGACGAGCCGGCGCAACGCTCCGTCGTCGCAGCAGTCGGCGATCTTGCCGACCATGTCGACCACGTTCGCCAACGCCGAGACGTGCACGGGGTCGGGCTCGCCGGCCGCCCAGGTGTAGACCTCGTCGAGGTCGTAGGCGTCGTCGCCGCCGGGCTTGAGCTCGTCGGGCGTCAGCTTCAGCACCCGGCCCCACGCGGGGTGGTCGGACAGGTCGTTCTCGACGCCTGAGGCGATGAAATCGGCCAGCTCGCGAGAGTTCGGGAACAGCAGGATCTTCGCCCCGTCGCCCAGGAATCCCTGCCATTCCTCGCCGTCGTCGTCCTCCCACGGCGGGGCCCACAGCGTCAGGCCGATCCGTCCGTTCACCGTCAGGGTGATCGGCACGATGGAGGCAGAAAGGCTCGTCATACCCGGCAACCTACCGGCCGCAGCTGGGTCGGCGCGCAGCCGGTCGGGAGCTCAACTCGGGTGGTTGGCGAAGAACACGATCGGCGTCAGGTCAGCCGGGCGCGCAGGTACTGGTTCGGCCAGTAGACGTCGTCGCCGAGTTCGGCGGCGGCGCGCTGCGGCCAGTTCGGTTCGCGCAGCAGCGCGCGGGCCAGCAGGATCGCGTCGGCCGACTCGTCCAGCAGGATCTGCTCGGCGGCGCGCGGTTCAGTGATCAAGCCGACCGCGGCGACCGGCAACTGGCTGTGGCGGCGGACGGCGGCGGCGAACGGCACTTGATAGCCCGGTTCGGCCTCGACGCGCTGGTCGGGCGAGTTGCCGCCGCTGGACACATCGATCAGGTCGACGCCGTGATCGCGAAGCTGTCGGGCGACCTCGGCCACGTCGTCGACCGTCAGGCCGCCCTCGACCCAGTCGGTGGCGCTGAGCCGGACGAACAGCGGCCGGCGGTCCGGCCAGACGGCGCGGACGGCATCGACGACCTCGACGAGCAACCGGCTGCGATTGGCCAGCGATCCGCCGTAGTCGTCGGTGCGCACATTCGTGATCGGCGACAGGAACTCGTGCAGCAGGTACCCGTGGGCACCGTGGATCTCGGCGACCTCGAATCCGGCCGCGAGCGCACGGCGGGCGGCATCGGCCCAGTCCCGGACGAGCGCGGCGATGCCGTTCGCATCGAGTGGTTCGGGCGCCGGCCAGTCGGCGTAACCCAGCGGCGAGGCGCCGACGGTCGACCAGCCGCCGTCGTCCGGGTCGACCGGTCCGCGGCCGACCCAGGGCACGGTCGTCGAGGCCTTGCGCCCCGCGTGGGCCAACTGGATCCCGGGCACCGCACCCTGTCCACGGACGAACGCTGTGATGCGTTCGTAGTCGGCGGCCTGCTCGTCCGCCCAGATCCCGGCGTCCACCGGTGAGATGCGCCCCTCGGGAGTGACCGCCGTCGCCTCGGTGAACACCAGGCCGGCGCCGCCGCGGGACAGGCCGCCGAGGTGGACGAGATGCCAGTCAGTCGGGTGCCCGTCGATGGAGGAGTACTGGCACATCGGCGACACCCAGGCCCGATTGCGGAACGTGGTGCCGCGCAGGGTCAGCGGCGAGAAGAGTCGGCTCACGACGTGATCAACCGGCGGTCGTGCGTAGTTCTTCCGGCGAGGTCAGCCGAACTGGGTGAGCGACAGGACGTTGCCGTGCGGATCGTTGAACCAGCCGACCTGATCGCCGCCCGGAGTCGTCCAGATGCCGTCGTCGTCCTGGGCCAGTCCGTCGTAGCGCTTGATCTCGACGCCGAGCTCGGCGAGCCGGCGCAGGTCGGTCCGGATGTCGGCGACCGTCCACCCGACGACGGTGTACGGCGCGGGCTCGGCCGCGGCCGAAATCGCCACCCGAAGCGTCGTACCGTTCGCGTCGAAGACGATGGCGAACGGCGACTCGTCGACGAGCGCGAGACCGAGGACGTCCTCGTAGAACGCGCGGGCCGCCTCGCGGTCGCTGATCGTCACGAAGGCCGTGAGAGAAGCTGATCCGAGCACGCCGAGCTCCCTCGTTCGGGATTTTTGAGCGTAGTCGGACGGCGGTGGGTCACGGAACTTGGCAGGCCAGCGTGATCGACGTGGCCGGTCCGTCGGAGATCGTCACCGTCTCGGTCCCGCAGTTCGCCGCGACGGTGTAGTCGCCGGTCGGCAGCGAGATCGTGAACCGGCCGGCGGCATCCGTGATCGCCGTGATCGTGGGGTGCCGCGGCGACGTCACCGCTACGGACTGACCAGCTTCCGGGCGGTTGTTCAGCGCCATCCGGCCGTTCGCCGTTATGGGGCCGCCGGTGATGGTGACGAGGCCGGTCAGCGTCCCCAGCCGACCGGCACTCGTCACCGCGTCCGGGCTGGGACTCGACGGCTGCGTCTGCCGCGAGTCGGCCCGGCTCGTCGCGCAAGCGGCGATCAGTCCTGTTACGGCCATCAGCCCGACTGGGCCGATCAGGACGGACACGAAGCGGCGCATACCTCGTCAACGCACCGTGCGGGCCCGTCGTTGTCCGGGGTTCGCGCCGAATCTCCGGTGCCGGCCGGGTTCGGCCGGGGTACGCATCGCGTCGATCCGGGTACCACGTCCCCAAAGATCATCGAACGTGATGAGCTCTCGACAGACGGAGGCGCACCATGATCGTCCTCGGAATCGTCCTGCTGGCTGCCGCGATCGCGACGGCCATCGTCCTGATTGCGCAGAATTCGACCGCCACGATCGATTTCCACGCGCTGGGCAACACCTGGAACGTGCACGTCTACTGGGCCCTGGTCGCCGGCATGGTCATCGTGCTTGTTGCCCTGCTCGGAGTCGCGGCGATGCGGGCCGGTACCGCGCACACCTGGCGGGCCCGCCGCGAACGCCGTGAGCTGCTGGCCGAGAACCGCCGACTCAACCGCCAGGTCGCCGAGGCTCCTGCCGTCACCACCGACCCGCCCGCGTATGCGCCGACCGCCCCCGAGTACACGACGACCCGTCCGGTCGATCAGTCAGCGGACGTTGCCGCCCCGGTTGACAGTCGGTCGTACACCCCGACCGCTTACACCGCGTCACCCGCGCGACCGAATCGCTCATGGTGGTCGCGGCACGTGCACCGCACCGTCTGACCGACACCTCGTGGGCGCCGCCCGACCGGCGGCGCCTACGGGTGGTTGCCGCTGTTCTCGGTGAGGTACAGCGTGCCGTTGATCGTCGTGTCGGCGCTCGCCGATGCGATCCACACGTCGTACGTGCCGCCCGCCGGGTTGTTGAAGTCGATGGTCGGGTTGAGCGTGCCGAACGAGTCGTTGACGCAGTAGTAGTTGCCGTACGGATCGTTGATCACGATGCTCGGATTGCCGTTCTCGCCGACGAAGTAGAACCGGAGCAGCGATGAAGCACCACCGCCGAAGTTCACCCGCAGGGCCGGCTCGGGGGCGGTGAACCCTGAGCAGGACGAGCCGAGGTAGTTCGTGTTCACCGGCCCTTTGATCGACATCCCGACCGAGTACGGGTCCGGCGAGAAGCCGGCGGACACGTTGGCCTCGCCGAAGTCGGCGGGGGCGGAGTAGTTCAGGCGCGTGGTGGGCGCGACCGAGAAGATCTGGGTCAGGATGGTCGTCGGCAGAACGCGAACGTGGGTCCCGGTCGACGTCGCGGTCGTCGTCGCGTTGGACGCGGTGGTCGTCGCGGTCGACGACGTTGCGGTCGACGACGCCGAGGAGTGGGTCGGGGAGCTCGTCGTAGTGGGCCCGGCGGTCTTGACGACGGTTTGCGTGGCGACGGTCGTCTGCGTGACATCGCCCGTCGGCGCGCTGGTTCCGTTGTCGGGATTCGCGTCGGTGCCGGCCGGCGCGGCCGCAACCGTCGCGGGATCCGAGCCGGCGGGATTCGAGAATCCGACCGAACCTGACGCCGAGTTGGGCACGACCAGGCGGCCCGGGTCGGCCGTTGTCTCGTCGGGTGCGGGCCGGGTGGCCAGGACCGCGATCACGCCGACGATCAGTGCCGTCACGACGCCGGTCGCCACGATCGACAACCACTGGCTCGTCGACAGACCCGAACCGTGCCGGGGCGGGGGAGTCGGTTCGAACATCGCGCACCTCGCAAGCACATGCGGGCCCAGGTGACCCGCATGTGCTCAGGAGTGACTGATGCGCAGCTTGGTACGTGCGTCCGCCGCGCGATCTTCGGGATTTCTCAGCGGGCGCGCTGGAGGGTCCTCAGCGGGCGAGCTACACGCCGAGCGGATGCCAGACGGTCTTGGTCTCGACGAACGCCGTCAACCGCGACAGCGCCGGTTCGGCCGACCAGTCGCCAGACGGATCGACGAGGACCCGCTTGACGTTGTCGGCGGCGGCGCGGCGCAATTCGGCCCGATCGGTGGCGTCCGCCCCGCTGATGTCGATCGCGTTGACGTCGCGGTGCGCCGCCAACCACGGCGCCAGCTCGGCGGTGAACCCGGTGAGCAGGTTGACGACGCCACCCGGCAGGTCCGAGGTGGCCAGCACCTCGCCGAGTGACACCGCCGGCAACGGTCGCGTCTCGGACGTGACGACGACCGCGGTGTTGCCGGTCACGATCACCGGCGCGACGACCGACACGAGACCGAGCAAGCTGGACTCCTGCGGCGCGAGCACCGCGACCACACCGGTCGGTTCGGGAATGCTGAAGTTGAAGTACGGCCCGGCGACCGGGTTGGTGCCACCGACGACCTGCGCGTACTTGTCGGCCCACCCGGCATACCAGACGAGCCGGTCGATCGCGGCGTCGACCTCGGCGCGTGCGGCGGCCGGCTTCGACCCTTCGGCGGCGCCGACCTCGTCGACGAACTGGTCGCGACGCCCGTCCAGCATCTCGGCGATGCGGTAGACGACCTGACCCCGGTTGTACGCGGTGGCACCCGACCAACCCGCGAAGGCCTTGCGGGCCGCGACGACCGCGTCGCGCGCGTCCTTGCGGGATGCCTGGGCGGCGTGGGCCAGCAGTGCGCCGCTCGAATCGGTGACCGGGTAGGAACGCCCTGATTCCGAACGGGGAAACGCCCCACCGATGTACAGCTTGTAGGTCTTGCGGACCGCCAACCGCTCAGCCAAGGTAGGCCTCCAGCCCGTGCCGGCCGCCTTCGCGGCCGAAGCCCGACTCCTTGTAGCCACCGAACGGCGACGCCGGGTCGAAGCGGTTGAACGTGTTGGCCCAGACGACGCCGGCCCGCAGGCGCGATGCCATCCACAGGATGCGCGAACCCTTCTCGGTCCAGATCCCGGCCGACAGCCCGTACGGCGTGTTGTTCGCCTTCTCAACCGCCTCGGCCGGCGTGCGGAACGTGAGCACGGACAGCACGGGGCCGAAGATTTCTTCCTGGGCGATGCGATTGGCCTGCGAAACATTGGTGAATACGGTCGGCGGGAACCAGAACCCACGGTCGGGCAGCACGCACGGCGGTGACCACCTGGTCGCCCCCTCCGCGTCGCCGGCATCGGCGAGTTCGCGTATGCGGTCGAGCTGCGCGGCCGAATTGATGGCGCCGATGTCGGTGTTCTTGTCGAGTGGGTCGCCCAGGCGCAGTGTCTCGAGCCGTCGCTGCAGGGCCGGGATCAGGTCGTCGGCGATCGACTCCTGGACGAGCAGTCGCGACCCGGCGCAGCAGACATGTCCCTGGTTGAAGAAGATCCCGTTGACGATGCCCTCGACGGCCTGGTCGAGGGGCGCGTCCTCGAACACGATGTTCGCGGCCTTGCCGCCGAGCTCGAGCGAGAGCCGCTTGTCGGTCGCGGCCACCGAGCGCTGGATCAGCTTGCCGACGTCGGTCGATCCGGTGAACGCGATCTTGTCGACTCCCGGGTGCTCGACGAGCGCCTGGCCGATCGACGGGCCGCCGGCGAGCACGTTCACCACGCCCGGCGGCAGGTCGGCTTCGGCGATGATCTCGGCCAGGGTCAACGCTGTGAGCGGTGTCGTCTCGGCCGGCTTGAGGACGACGGTGTTGCCGGTCGCGAGCGCCGGCGCGATCTTCCAGGCCGCCATCAGCAGCGGGAAGTTCCACGGGATGATCTGCCCGGCGACGCCGATCGGTCGTGGGTTCGGGCCGAAGCCGGCGTAGCCCAGCTTGTCGGCCCAGCCGGCGTAGTAGAAGAAGTGCGCCGCCGCCGTCGGGATGTCGACGTCGCGCGATTCGCGGATCGGCTTGCCGTTGTCGAGCGATTCGAGGACGGCGAGCTCGCGGCCACGCTCCTGGATCGCGCGGGCGATGCGGAACAGGTACTTGGCCCGGTCGCGTCCCGGCATCGATCCCCACGGACCTTCGTACGCGCGGCGGGCGGCCGCGACGGCATCGTCGACGTCGGACGGCCCGGCCTCGGCGATCTCGGCGAGCGGCTGCTCGTCGGCCGGGTTGATCGTCTTGACCGCGTCGCCGGTGCCGTCGCGGAACCGCCCGTCGACGAAGATCTGGTAGCTCGGCTTGAGCCGCGCGATGTCGCGTGACTCCGGTGCCGGCGCGTATTCGAACGCGTTGTGCCGAGCCACGCGCTCACTCCGTTCGCTCACGTCAGTCCACCGTCACGTAGTCAGGACCGTCGTAGGCGCCGGTCGCGAGCTTGTGCCGCTGTTGCAGCAGATCGTTGAGCAGGCTGGATGCGCCGAACCGGAAGAGGTCCGGCACCAACCACTGCTCGCCGGCCACCTCGTTCACCATGACGAGGTAGCGGACCGCCTCCTTGCTGGCCCGGATCCCCCCGGCCAGTTTGACCCCGCGCAGCTCGCCGGTGGTCGCCGCGAAATCGCGAACGGCCTCGAGCATCACCAGCGCGACCGGGGGAGTGGCGGCCGGCGTGACCTTACCCGTGGAGGTCTTGATGAAATCGCCCCCCGCGAGCAGGGCCAGCCAGGACGCCCGCCGAACATTGTCGAGGGTGACCAGCTCGCCGGTCTCGAGGATCACCTTGAGGTGGGCGGCGCCGCAGGCCTGCTTCGTCGCGGTGATCTCGTCGAAGACCTGCTGGTAATGGCCGGCGAGGAACGCGCCGCGATCGATCACCATGTCGATCTCGGTCGCCCCGGCGGCGACCGCGTCCCGCACATCCCGCAACTTGGTGTCGAGCGCCGCTCGGCCGGAGGGGAACGCCGTGGCCACGCTGGCGATCTGGACCGACGAACCGCGCAACGCGTCGACGCAGGTGGCGACGAGATCCGGGTAGACGCACACGGCAGCCACGGATGGCACCGACGGGTCGGACGGATCGGGGCGCATCGCCTTGGCGCACAGCGACCGCACCTTACCGGCGGTGTCGGCGCCCTCGAGGGTGGTGAGATCGACCATCGAGATGGCGGTGTCGATCGCCCAGGCCTTCGCGGTGGTCTTGATGCTGCGCGTGGCGAGCATCGCCGCTCGGGCCTCGGCGCCGACCTGATCGACTCCGGGCAGCCCGGCGAGGAACCGCCGCAGCGACGACTCGTCGTGGACGACATCGGACAGGACCGCGGTGCTCACTCGTCCACCTTAGGCGCGAGGGCCTCGGTTCGATCGGCCGCGGCGGTGGTCGCGGCCCGGGCCAGCGCGGCGAGCGCGGCCGGGAAGATCTCGGCCGGCGGTGTGACCAGCCCGGCGCCGACCTGACCGGTGCCGGCCACGCGTCCGGCCATGCCGGTGTTGATCTGCGGCAGGATGCCGGTCCGCACGACCCGGGTGACGTCGATGCCGCGTCGGCGTGCCGCGGAAGTCGAGCACCGGCACGCGCGAACATCGGGTGCTCGGCGAGCGTGATCTCGTACATCCGCGCGGTGGTGGCCAGCGCGTCGGCGACCGTGCCCGCCGACGAAGCGCACGATCGCCGGCGCGGCCGCCATCGCGAAGCCCGCCGAGGCCCGGCCGTCTCGGTGATCGCCGAGTCGCCGATGTCGGGGTTCGCGTCGTCCGGCCCGTAGTCGCCGAGGAACAGCCCGTCCGGCACCTGGGCCGGGCCGGTGAACCACTCGATCGCCGGTGCCCGACACCTGGATGCCGAAGTCGGTGCCGTTGCGGGCCATCGCGACGACCATCGTCGAGCCGGGGATGTCGCGGGCGGCGTCCAGCGCCAGCTTGCAGGCCGGCATCGCCAGGTTGAGGAAGAAGTGGTCGTTGCCGCCGATGAACCGGGCCGCCTCGGCGACGTCGGCGACGCCGGCGCGCCGCTGATCATCAGCTCGGGCAGCAGGTCGCGCAGCAGCATCAGCGTGCCGGCCCGGTTGCGGTTGTGCGCCTCGTCGCCCATCTGCACCATCTGGGCCAGGATCGCCTTGACGTCGACCGGCCCGTGCGCGCGCACCGCGCTCTGCAGCAGCGGCCCGAGCACGCCGACATCCACCGCAGCCGCTCGATCACCTCGGGTCCGATACGCGCCGTAGCGCAGCACCTTGCCCAGGCCCTCGTTGAGCGAGCAGTAGGCGCGCGGCGCCGGTCGCCGGGTCCTCGAGCACGAACATCCACATGGACGCGCTGATCGACGCCGGCCATCGGCCCGACCGCGTGGTGGTGGTGGCACGGGTCGAGCGTGACGCCGCCGCCGGACGCGAGCAGCGCCTCGGCCGCGCTCGGCGTCGGCGGCCAGGCCCTCGAACAGCGCCGCGCCCGATCAGCGCGCCGCGCATCGGGCCGGACGCGCGCTCCCAGTCGATCGGCGGGCCGGCGTGCAGGAAGTCGCGACGGCCCGAGCCCGAGCGCCGTCGCGGGCGGGCACCACGTCGACGAGCTGGCGCCGTCGACGCCGAGCATCCGCGTCGACCGCCGAGCTCGTTCGCCGCCGCCGGCGCGGATCGGCGAGCACGGGGCCAGGTCGGCCGTCGGTGCCGGCCATCGGCGGGCGCCAGTCGACCGCGCGTCACCGGCCACCGCCTGGTCGCGCAGCGCGTCGGCGAACAGGTCGACGCCGGCGGTGACGACCCGCGGCTCGCCGCGCAGCAGATCGTCATGACGGGCCAGCCACGAGCGAGCCGGCGAAGCGGGCGGCGGCGGCGTTCGAGGCGAAGACGGCCGCGCCGGCGTCGCGCAGCATGCTGCGGCCTGGCGTTCGAGGCCCTGCGGGTCGGCTCGGTGCCGATCAGCGCCACCACGACCGGCACGGTCGTCGCGGCGGCGATCGCCGGGGCCAGCTCGGCGGCCGGATCGGGGTGCGCGCCGTAGCCGAGCACGACGTCGAGCAGCACGACCGCGGTGGTCGGGTCGGCTGCCTCGGCGCCAGCCGGTCGCAGCCGCAGCGACGCGTCGATCATCGGGTGCGGCCGGCCCACGGTCAGCTCGTCGTCGCCGAAGTCGATCATCAGGTGACCGTCAGCCGTCGCAGTGCGGATCGACGCGCCAGTCCGGGTCGCAGCGGGATGTTCGAGCGGATCGGGCCGAGCTCGGTCCGTCGCGATCAGCATCGCCTCGTCGCACAGCGTGCCGCCGGCGAAGAGCCCGCGCAGCGAGCCGACCCGCGTCTCCGGCGGTCGGCCGGGCGCCAGCTCGGCCAGGTCGGCACCGGCCGATCCGAGGGTGGTGCAGCACCGCGCTCGGCCGCGGCGGTCAGATCCGGCTCGCCGGGCGCGAGCAAGGCGAACTGGACGGGCGTGCTGAGCGTCGCGGCGTGCGCGCGCACCGCCACGGCGACCTCGGCGTCCGGCGGGCTTCGACACCACCACGATCAGCTCGGTGGCCGGGTCGGCGTCGAGGGCGTCGAGCGCGGCCCGGGTCGAGCGCCGCCGACGGCCGCCGACAGGTCGCGGCCGCCGACGCCCGAGGCACGCCGCTGACGCCGACGCCGGCGCGCGTCGAGCAGGCACAGCAGCTGCTGGGCGCCCGTCCCGGATGCGGCCACGATGCCGACCGGGCCGGGTCGGACGGCGTTCGCGAAGCCGAGGCCGACGCCGCCGACCACCGCGGTGCCGCAGTCGGGCCCCATCACCAGACGGCCGAGTTCGGCGGCGCGCCGCTTGAGCGCGACCTCCTGCGCGACCGGCACGTTGTCGCTGAAGATCATCACGTCGCAGCCCGCCTCGAGGGCGTCGATCGCCTCGGCGAACGCGTGCTGGCCCGGGCACCGAGATCAGCGCGAGCCCGGGTCCGACCCGGCGGACCGCGGATGCGATCGTGCGGGCCGGCGCCTCGCCTCCGCTGTCGCCCGCGGCCGCGATCCGGGCAGTCAGCGCGACGTCGATGTCGGTGATCGCCGCGGCGAGCGTCGCGTCGTCGACAGCCCGGACGGCGACGACCAGGTCGTTCGGCGCCGCATCGTCGCCGACGGTGAATCCCATCGACGCGAGCAGTTCGAGGTTCAGCGGCGTCGCCATCGCGACCATCGCCGCCTCGACGCCCGCGAGCTGCGCGGCCGCGCTGCTGATCTGCATCAGCCGCACCGAGTCCGCATAGGCGCCCGGCCGGAGGTGCACCGCGGCGGCCGTCATATCCGGACCGTCATGTCGCGGCCGTCATGTCGCGGCCGTCATGTCCGAGTGACCAGCTGGCCGGCCGCGGCGACGACGCCGATCGCCAGGGCGACGCCGGAGGTGTGGCCGATGGCGAGCAATGCGGCCAGCGTGGACTCGACGCGGCGGTCGTCGTCCACCTCGCTCACCGCGGCGAGAAACGCGGCGAGTTCGGGGATCGCCTCGCCGGCGGCGGCGTGTCGCAGCAGCGCGGCCGACAGCGATGTCGTGCGTTCGCGGGCGTACCTGTCGACGAACGATCGGACCGGCTCGCACGACTGACCCCACGCGTGGGCCGCGACCAGGTAGCCGGCGACGATGTCGTCCCCCGACGGAGTGAGGCCGGTGCCCCGGCCGATCAGGCGGGCCGCCGTGAGTTCGTCCAGGCCGATCGTCTCCGGGTGTTCGGTGAAGTCGACCGTGGCGAGCAACGCGCGGGCGTGCGCGATCGACGATCGGTCCGGTGACGGCAACCGGGGCACCTGTCGGTCGACGAAGCGGCCGGCCTCGACGCGTAGCGCTCCGACCGTGAGGGTGCCGGCGCCGACCCAGATCGGGCTGCTCGCGAGCCCGGGCGGCAACGGTGTGACGAGCACCAGTGCGCACGGCACGGCCACTGCGGTGTGGTCGACCAGGGCCACCACGTCGCCGTCGAAGTCGAGATAGATCGCCGAGGGATGCGCGCTCAGCACGGTGCCCGTGCGCACCGGTCCGTCCAATATCGAGCGCAGGCCGATGGGTACCGCGGCGCGCGTCTGTATCGGCAAGTTCGTCACTCTCGCGGACGTTACCTAGCAGGAGTAGCCTCCGCCGATGGGCACTATTGCCAACGAGCGCCCCGATCTCGTCGTGGACTTGCCAGTGCCGGCGGTCGGTATGCCGGTGCGAGATCTGCTGACGCTGCCTTGCCTGGCCGGAACGACGGTGCTGGCCGGAGCGTCCGGCTTCGACCGAATCGTGCGGCGCGTCAACGTCATGGAAGTGCCCGACATCCTGCCCTGGGTCAAGCCGGCCGAACTGCTGTTGACCACCGGTTTCCCGTTGCGGCACGCCGGCGATCCGGTCGAGTCCGCGGCCGGGGTGGCGGCGTTGGTCCGGCTGGTCACCGAGCTCGACGCGCGGGAGCTGGCCGCGGTCGCGATCAAGCTCGGCCGGTACCTGGACGACGTGCCCGCCCCGGTGCGACGCGTCGCCGATCGGCTCGGGCTGCCGTTGCTGCGGCTGCCCGACGGCATCGCGTTCGACGAGGTGCTCTCGGAGGTCTTCGGCGCGCTGCTCGACCGGCAGGCCCGCACACTCACGCGCACCGACGCGCTGCATCGCGCGTTGGCCGCGATCGTGCTCGAGGGAGGTGATCTCCCGCAGATCGCCGACGAGGTCGGGCGGTTGCTCGACGCGGCCGTGCTGATCTGCTCGCCGGACGGACGAGTGCAGGCCGAGGGGGGGCGTGACGACCTGCGGGCCGCCTTCGCCGCGCTCGATCGGTTCGACGACACCGGACGGTTCCGCGTCGAACAGGTGGCGCGCCCGTCCGAGCTGCCCGGCGAGTTGGCGATGGTGTCGATCGTCGCGGGCGGCATCGACCACGGGCGCATTGCCGCGTACCGGCCGTCGGGACCGTTGCCGGCCCCCGGCGTGCAGGCGCTCGAACGGGCCGCCACGGTGGCGGCGCTCGCGATCACCAAGCAGCTGGCCGTGTCGGCGGTCGAGAGCAAGTTCCGCGGCGACTACCTGCGCGACGTGCTGAACGGCTCAGCCGGTGACGTGGACGATGTGGTCGAGCACTGCCGCACGCTCGACTGGGACATCGACCGTCCGCTCGTGGTGATGGTCGCCGAACTCGACCCGGCCGATCCCGCGTCAACCTCTCCACCCACCGCGCTGCGCTCGCCGCACGAGCGGTTCACGGCCGCCTGGCAGCAGGTCGTCCGCGCCCGCGACAAGGCGGCGCCCGTGGTCGGCTTCCGGCAGGAGGTCGTGACGTTGCTGCCGGTCGATGTCGACTCGCGCGAGAACCTGCGGCAGGCGGTCGCCGACACGGTCTCGGCGGTGGCCGGCGATCGCGGCGGCGGTCGTCGCTCGTTCTGCGCGGGCGTGAGCCGGGTCGTCACCGATCCGGCCGGCATCGCCGCGGCGTACGCGCAGGCCCGCAAGGCGCTGGCGGTCGGCCGCCGGGTCGGCGGCCGCGGCAGCGTCTCGCACTTCGATGATCTCGGCGTCTACCGGCTGCTCTCGCTCGTCCCCGATTCGGCCGAGCTGCGGGCTTTCGCCCAGGAAACACTGGGTGAACTCGCCCGCGACACCGAAGAGGCCCGTGATCTGCGGCACACGCTGCAGAGCCTGCTCGACACCAATCTGAACGTCGCCGAGACCGCCCGCGAACTGCATTTCCACTACAACACGCTGCGCTATCGCATCAGCAAGCTCGAACGGTTGGTCGGGCCGTTCACGTCCGACGCCCACCTCCGCCTCAACGTGGCGCTGGCCCTGCAGGTCATCGAGATGCGCGGGATCGTTGCCTCGTGAAGCCGGCCCCGTTCGAGTACTCGCGCCCGTCCTCCGTGGACGAGGCGCTGCGCTGATCTCGTCGACCTCGGCGACGACGGCAAGGTGCTGGCCGGCGGGCAGTCGCTGCTGCCGATTGCTGTCGATGCGGCTGGCCGCGCCCGCATCACCTGGTCGACATCAACCGGCTCGCCGAGCTGGACTACGTCCGGGTCGACGACGGCGGTGGTGCGGGTCGGCGCGCTGGCCCGGCACGCCGACGTCGAACGCGACGCCGCCGCGCGCGGCGCGCAGCCGCTGCTCGGCCAGGCGCTGCGACTGGTCGCGCACCCGACGATCCGCAACCGCGGGACGACGCGTCGGCAGCATCGTGCACGCCGACCCGTCCGGCGAGATGCCGGCGGTGCTCAGCGCTGCTCGGCGGGTCGGTGCGGCTGCGCCTCGGCCGCCGGCGAGCGGAGGTCGCCGGCCGGCCGACTTCTTCCTCGGCCCGCTCGAATCGGCGATCGAGCCGGGCGAGCTGGCGATCGAGGCGTCGCTTCCCGGCGCTGCGCGCCGCGGCGGCGGGCACCGCGTTCGTCGAGGTCGCCCGCCGCCACGGCGACTACGCGGTGTGCGGGGTCGCCGCGCTGGTCGCGCTCGACGACGACCGGCGAGATCGCCGGCGCGCGCGTGCGCGTACCTCTCGGTGTCGGCGACGCCGCTGGTGCTCGACCTGACCGCGCCGTCGGCGGACCGGTTCGACGGCGCGCTGGCGGCGGCCGACGCGGCCGTGGCCGCGCTCGACCCCGAGGCCGACATCCACGCCAGCGCCGACTACCGCCGGCACCTGGCCGGGGTGCTGACCGACCGGGCGCTGCGCCAGGCGGCCGCGACGCGCCGGCGGCGTCGGCGGGCGGCCGCATGAGCGAGGACGCTGCATCGAGGTCCGGCTGATCGTGAACGGCGCCGGCTACGCAGGTCGCGGTGCCGGCCCGGCGGCTGCTGTCGGACTGCCTGCGCCACGACCTGAAGCTGACCGGCACGCACGTCGGCTGCGAGCACGGCGTCTGCGGCGCGTGCACGGTGCTCGTCGACGGCGTGCCGATGCGCTCCTGCCTGCTGCTCGCCGTGTCGGTCGACGGCGCGTCGATCACCACGGTCGAAGGGCTGACCGACGCCGGACGGCGCGCTCGTGCCCGTCCAGCAGGCGTTCAGCGACTGCCACGGCCTGCAGTGCGGCTTCTGCACGCCCGGCTTCCTGACCACGATCACCGCCGGCCTGCGCGAGAATCCCGACCCGACCGAGGACGAGGCCCGCGAGATGATCGGCGGCAACCTGTGCCGCTGCACCGGCTACCAGAACATCGTGAAGTCGGTGCTGCGCGCGGCCGAGCTGAGCGCGAGCGAGCGGCGACCGATGACCACCAAGATGTTCGGCCAGCCGATCGCAGCGGGTCGAGGACGCGCGGCTGCGTGCGCGGCCACGGCCGCTACCTCGACGACCTCGGCCACGACGCGCTGGCGTGCGGCGTTCGTGCGCAGCCCGCACGCGCACGCGCGGATCATCGACATCGACGTCACCGACGCGCTCGACGTCGACGGGCTGCGTGGCGATCTACACCTACGAGGACCTGACCGGTCCGCTGGCCGAGCCGCTGCCGCTGCTGATCCCGCACCCGGCGCTGACCCACGGCCGGACGCAGTACGCGCTGGCGCGCGACGAGGTCAACTACGTCGGCGAGGCGATCGTCATGGTCGTCGCCGCGCGACCGCTACCTCGCCGAGGACGCGGCCGGCCGGATCGTGGTCACCTACGAGCCGCTGCCGCCGGTCGTCGGCATCGAGGCGGCCCGCGCGGCCGAGCACCTCGTGCACGACGACGTGCCGGGCAACGTCGCCGCCAACCTGGTGCAGGAGACGCGGCGACGCCGCGGGCCGCGATCGCCGCGGCGCCGCACCGGCTCGAGCTCGACCTGGCCGATCGAGCGGTCGGCCTCGATGCCGATGGAGGGCCGCGGCGTGCTCGCGCGACTGGGACGCCGCCGTCGCACCGGCTGCGGATCTGGACCTCGACCCAGACCTCGACCGGGGTGCGGGCCGCGGTGGCGGCCAAGCTCGGGCTGGCCCTGGTCGACGTCGAGGTGATCACGCCCGACGTCGGCGGCGGCTTCGGCGTGAAGATCGTGCACCCGTGGCCGGAGGAGGTGCTGGTGCCGTGGGCGGCCCGGACTGCTCGGTCAGCCGGTGAAGTTCGTCGAGGACCGGCGCGAGCACTTCATCTCGCAGCGCGCACGAGCGCGGGCAGCTGCAGCACGTCGAGGTCGGCTTCGACGACGACGGCGTGCATCCTCGGCCTGGACGTGCGCGTTCTGGCACGACAACGGCGCCTACATCCCGTACGGCCTGATCGTGCCGATCATCACCTCGACCCAGCTGCTCGGCCCGTACAAGCCGGGCGCCTACCGGGTCGAGTTCGACTCGCTCTACACGAACACGGTGATCGTCACGCCGTACCGCGGCGCCGGCCGGCCGCAGGGCGTGCTACGCGATGGAACGCACGATGGACGCGATCGCCGCGTACCTGGGCCTCGACCGCACCGTGGTGCGCGAGCGCAACTTCATCCAGCCCGACGAGATGCCCTACGACCACGGCCTGATCTTTCAGGACGGCCGGCCGCTGATCTACGACTCCGGCGACTACCCGGCGTCGCTGGCCAAGCTGAAGAAGCTGGTCGGCTGGGACGAGTTCGAGGCCGTGCCGCGCCGCGGCCCGGGCCGAGGGCCGCCGGGTCGGCATCGGGCTGGCCTGCTACGTCGAGGGCACCGGCGTCGGGCCGTACGAGGGCGGCCACGTCGATGATCGAGACGTCGCGGCAAGGTCAAGGTGGCGACCGGGCTGACCTCGCAGGGCCAGGGCCACCAGACCGTGTTCGCCCAGATCGTCGCCGACGAGCTCGGGCGTGCCGATGGACGACGTCGAGGTCGTCACCGGCGACACCCGGCGGTTCGGTTACGCGCGTCGGCACGTTCGCCTCGCGGGCCGCGGTGATGAGCGGCTCGGCGATCGCGCTGGCCGCCCGGGCCGTGCGCGAGAAGGCGCTGCGGATCGCGGCCGACGCGCTCGAGGCCGACCCGGACGACCTCGAGATCGTCGACGGCATGGTGCGGGTCGTCGGCACGCCCGGGCGCCGAGATCGCGCTCGGCACGGTCGCCGTGCTGTCGAACCCGCTGCGCTACGCCTTCGACGAGGCGGCGCAGGCGGCGACCCAGTTCGCGGTCGGCGACACGTCCAAGCCGCCGGTCGGCCGAGGACGACGAGCCGGGGCTCGAAGGCCGCGACTACTACTCGCCGATGGGGTCGACGTTCGCCAGCGGCATGCACGCGGTCGTCGTCGAGACCGATCCGGACACCGCCGAGATCACGATCCTGCGCTACTGCGTCGTGCACGACTGCGGCCGGCTGATCAACCCGCGCATCGTCGAGGGGCAGATCCACGGCGGGGTCGCGCAGGGCGTCGGCGGCGCGCTGTACGAGCGGATGGCCTACGACGAGTCGGGCCAGCTGCAGAACGCGTCGTTCATGGACTTCCTGATGCCCTACGTGACCGAGGTGCCGCGAGCGGATCGAGATCGACCACCTCGAGACGCCGTCGCCGCTGAACCCGCTCGGCATCAAGGGCGCCGGCGAGGCCGGGGTGATCCCGGGCGCGGCCGTCGTTCGCGTCGGCGATCGAGGACGCCGAGGGCTTCCCGATCACGCTCGATGCCGATCTCGCCGACCGAGCTGTTCGAGCTGCGCGCGACGCACGCATCGCAACCGGAGGAGCCGTCATGAAGGTCACCGGATCGGCGACCCTGCACGCGCCGATCGACCGGGTCTGGGCGGCGCTGAACGACCCGGCCGTGCTCGTGCGCACGATCCCGGGCTGCGAGCGGCTCGAGTCGACCGGCGAGAACGCCTACGCGATGACGGTCACCGCCGGGGTCGCCTCGATCAAGGGCACGTACGCGGGCAAGGTCGCGCTGACCGACCTGCGACGCGCCGACGCTCGTTCGTGATGCGGGCGTCCGGGGCCGGTGGCCCGGGCACGGTGAGCACCGACGTGCGCGGTCGCGCTCGCCGACGCCGGCGACGGCGTCGACGACGCTGACCTACGACGCCGACGCGGTGGTCGGCGGCGTGATCGCCGGCGTCGGGCAGCGGATGCTCGACCGGCGTCGTCGAAGAAGATGGCCGGCGAGTTCTTCCAGGCCGTCGACGACGTGCTGACCGGGCAAGGCGGCGGACCGCTGTCGGCGCGCGGCGCCGGTGGCCGCGACGCCGGCGTCTTCGACCGGCGCCCGGTCGCGTCTCGCGGCGGCTCGCGGCGCTCGGCGCCGTCCGGCTTCGTCGCGCGGCGCGCTCGTCGGCGCGGCGATCGCGCTGGCCGGAGTTGTCGTCGGCGGCCTGCTCGGACGTAGGCGTGCGACGAGTGATGCGCGATGACGGTCGCGGCGGTGCAGGTCGCGCCGTCGCACGACCCGCTGACGCGCCGCGACGATCGCCGGCAACGCCGAGCGCGCGACTCGAACTCGTGCGGGCCTGTCGTCGCGGCGACCGGCGCCGCGCTGGTCGTGCTGCCCGAGATCGACGACGACCGGTTTCACGACCGGGCGTCGCCGGCCGAGGAGCTGTGGGATCTGGTCACCGAGATCCCGGGCCGATCCTCGACCCGTACACCGCGGTGGCGCGCCGAGCTCGGCATCCACCTCGTCGTCGGCAGCTACGAGCGCGGGCCCGAGCGCGGGCATGGTCTACAACGCGGCGGCGTCTGATCGGCCCGTCCGGCGCGGTGCTCGGGCGTCTACCGCAAGACGCACCCGGCCTGGACCGAGAAGCGTCGACCGCGGCGGCTGGGTGACGCCCGGGCGAGGACGTCTGCGTCGTCGACACCGCGCTCGGACGGATCGGGCTGATCATCTGCTTCGACGGCGACTATCCCGGAGCTGTCGCGGATCACCGCGATCAAGGGCGCCGAGATCATCTGCCGCCCGTCGGCGCTGCTGCGCTCGGCCGACCTGTGGGAATTGACCAACCGGGCCCGCGCCTACGACAACCACGTGTACGTCATCGGCGCGCAACGCGACCGGCATCGATCCGGCCGGGGTCGATCTACTTCGGCAACTCGATGATCGTCACGCCGATCGCCGAGGTGGTCGCCCGGGCGGCGTCGCACGAGTGCTGGATCTCGGCCGCGCTCGATCCGGCGACCGCGTTGTCGTCGCTCACGCCCGGGCTCGTCCGTCCCGCAGCCGTTCGACCACCTGGCCGACCGCAACCTGGCGCTGATCCGCAAGCACGCCGACGCGCTGCTGGGCGAGGCGGCGACCAGCCTGCCCCGGCCGGATCGTCCCGGCTCCGTCTAATGATCGTTACGCCGCTCGGACGTGCACGCTGACCGCGTAGCCGCCGCCGTCGACGTACGGCTGGCCGTCCCAGGTGGCGTGACGTTCGACGAGCCTCAGTCCGGCCGCCGCGCACCACGCGTCGAAGTCGTCGAGCGCGAGCAGGGCAGCCGAGGGGGGCAGGTGGCCGCGGTCGAGCCCGAACCCCGTGACGAGCCGGCCGCCCTCGACGAGTTGTCCGGCGAGCGCGCCCACCACGAGTGCCTCGGTGCCGGCCGCCAGTAGCGGGATCACGTTGCCGGCGGCGACGACCAGATCGAACGGCCCATCGATCGATACGGAGTCGCCCAGGTCGGCGAGATCGGCGAGCGCCCAGGTCACCGCGGTGCTCGCCCGTTCCGCCTCCGCAAGCATCGACGGATCGCTGTCGACACCGGTACAGCGGTAGCCGAGTTCGGCGAGCCGGATCGCGACCCGTCCGGTGCCGCAGCCGGCGTCCAGGATCCGGGCGCCGGGCGGGACGAGCCCGGCGATCCGGCTCGCCTCGCCGTGCACGTCGGCTCCGGACGCGGCCAGCCGTTCGAAGCGCGCCGCGTACGCCGCGCCGTCGACTCCGCCCGACTCGGCCCAGCGTGAGGTCACGTCCGTGATTCTGCCGAACCGGGCGGGGAGCGCCGCACCGCGGTCCCGGATTTCGTCAGTGGCCGGGCATAGAGTCGGGTCATGCCGGACGGACGGGTGGTGCTCGCGATCGACGGGAACTCCCTCGTCCATCGCAGCTACCACGCCCAGGCCCGCACGGGGCTGCGCGACGACGACGGGCGCCCGCGGTGGGCGGTCCGCGGGTTGCTCTCCCAGCTGGTGTCGGCCGTCGAGCGGATCGGTCCGGACGTCGTGGTGGTCGGGTTCGACGACCCCGACGCGAGCATCCGCCGCGACCGCTGGCCGCAGTACAAGGCCACGCGCGTCGACAAGTTGACGACGCTCGTCGAGCAGCTGACGCTGGCCGTCGAGGTGCTGCGCGATCTCGGGGTGGCGGTCGTGGTGCCGCCCGGGCTCGAGGCCGACGACGTGCTGGCGTCCGTCGCCCGCTTCGCTCCGTCCGCCGGGGCCACGACCGTGATCATGACGTCCGACCGTGACGCGTTCGCGCTGATCGACGAGCACACCCGGGTACTGCGGATCATCAACGGCGGGGTCGAAGCGTCCCCGATGCTCACGCCCGAACGGCTGCTCACGCTCACCGGCGTCCGCCCCGAGCAGTACCGCGATTTCGCGGCGCTGCGGGGCGACGCGTCCGACAACCTCCCCGGCGTTCATGGCATCGGCGCCAAGACCGCGGCTCGCCTCCTCGCCGAGCTCGGGTCGGCCCGCGGCCGCGTTCGACGATCTCGCCGCGGGTGGCGGGCGCGTCGAGGCAGCGGTCGGTCGCGGCGCCGCTCGTCGGTTGGCCGCTGACGAGGCGCGGGTCGCCTGGCAGCTCAACTGCCAGGTGATGGCGATGCACGCCGACGTCCCACTCGGGCTCGACCTGGCGTCCGGGCCCGGCGTGTTGCCGCTCGACGGTTCGGCCGTCCGACGGGCGTTCGAACAGCAACAGCTGGTCTGGACGACCACGAAGGCCGTCCAGGTGCTCTCCGGCGCGGACGCGTCGACCGGGTCGACCGTCCGGCGATGCCGTCCGTATCCGACCCTTGGCGAGTCGGCCACCTACACGTGGACCAGCCCGCCGGCCCGCAAGTTCCCGCCGCTGCCCGCCAAGCGCGACTCCGGGCAGCTGGCGCTGTTCGACTGACCCGCGCCGATCGTCGGCTCGAGTAATCACTCGCGAAAGGCGCGCCGTGTTCACTGGCCTGTCCTGGCGCAACCAGCCCGCCTCATGGTCGCTCGACGGCGAGGCGCTGCGCGTACGCACCGACGGCGGGTCCGACTTCTGGCGCGAGACCTTCTACGGCTTCGTCCGCGACAGCGGCCACTTCTACCACCGAGAGGTGACCGGCGATTTCACCGCCGAGGTGACCATCGTCGCGCGGTTCGACACGTTGTACGACCAGGCCGGGTTGATGCTGCGAATCGACGATCGCTCCTGGATCAAGACCGGCATCGAGTACACCGACGGCGTCACCCACCTGAGCGCGGTGCTGACCCGCGACTATTCCGACTGGTCCGTGCAGCCGTACCCCGCGTTCGACGGACGGTTGCGATTGCGGATCACGCGCCACGGGGAAGCGGTGCGCGTGCAGTACCTCGACCCTGATCGCGGTTGGCAGCTGCTGCGCCTGGGCTACCTTCCGATGCCGGCGTCCGTCCAGGTCGGCGTCATGTGCTGCTCGCCGGAACGCGCTGGTTTCGACGTCCGCTTCGAAAGCTTCACGGTCGGCGACGCGATCGCCCGCGACCTGCACGCCTGACGATCCATGGTCGGGCCGCGTTGCGGTTCGGGTCGGGCTTCGGGTTGGCGTGGACGCTGATATGGATGCGACGTCGTGGCGTCGCATCGATATCAGCGTCGGGGTGGCCGTCGGCGTCAGGCCGAGCGCCCGCCGAAGCTGTGCGGCTGACGAGGTCCGGTTCGTGGCGTACGACGACGCTCGGAAATCGCAGCACGGTTGACCCTGACAGGGCCAGCTCGTTCTGCCGGAGCTGGTCGTCGAACCATCGCCGGGGCGCGAGATGGATCGCGCCGTCGACCTCCACGACGACCGTCCGACCCGTGTCGTCGCCCACTCGCGTCGAGGTAGCGGCGACGACCGGCGGAATCGACCCGAACGGCCTGCCGAACAGGTGCCGGCAGCCGGTAGCGCCGGCACAGACGCGCGAAGTCGATCTCGCTGAGCGCTTCGGCGCCCATCGCCAAGTCATCGAGTCCGGCCAACAGCGCCGCGCGATGTCGCGCGCGCCGGCTGGCCTGGACGACCACCCGCACCGCGTCGACCGCGAGCAGGCGCTGCTGGACCGCGGCAGCCAGGAGGCCGACCGCCGGGCGAGCAGTAGCGAACGAGCTGGCCGCCAGCACCAATGCCGGCGCGAGGTGGTGTCGGCGCCGGGCGCGATCGACCGGTGCGTCGTCCCAGTCGACGACGTGGTGCAGGCGAATCGGCAGATCGACAGCCGGCTTAGGCACTCCGGGTGGCGCGAGGACGTGGATCTCGTCACGCCGCCAGCCGTCCAAGCCGGCCAGCTCAGCGACTGTGAAGGACGTGAGCACGGCCCGTGGCCCGCAGTTGATCAGCGCTGCGTCGCAGGCGTCGCGGCGGGCCAATGGTCCGTTGTGCACAACGATCGCTCGTCCGCAGCGCGTCCAACGTCCGGCTGCGAGCCGGGCCTCGACCTGCGACCGCGTGCATCCGAGTGCCGCAAGTTGAGCTCGGCTGAAGGCGCGCGTCCGGGGGTCGGAGACTGCGGTGAACGTCGATCGAGCGGCCGCGGTGAGCATGCCCAACCGTTGCGCACCGAGACCTGCGTCGCAGCCCGACTTGCGATCTGGTGGACGGACGTTCGCTCTGTCCACAACCGCGCTGCGGCGGGTTGGGGACGCTGATACTCAGCGTGCGCTATGGCGTCGCATCGGTATCAGCGTCGGCGTCGGCGTTGTGTCGCCGGCGATCAGCGCGTCAGGACGGGCGGCGGCCCCAGGCCGAGATCAACGGCGCCGTCGTCGCGTCGACCAGCCCGGCGGCGACGTTCGCGAGGTGCTCGTCGATCGTCGCGTCGTCAGCGATGTCGGCCGCGACGAGCTGCCCGCGGATGTGCGTGATGGTCGCGATCTCCAGGCGCGCGCAGGCCGGCGAAGCGACCGGGAAGTACGCGTCGGCCCGCACGTCGACGAGGCCGGCCTCTCGCAGGACGCGGGGCAGCGTTCGCCCGTAATCGAGCAGCGCGCCCCGGGAGGCCAGCAGCGAACGGAACCCGCTGCGCAGCCGGTTGGCCAGCACCTGCGCCGGCCCGTACTCGTCGATGCAGCTGCGCGGTTGCAGCGCGGGATCGGCGTCCTCGATCACCAACCACCCGCCGGGCTTCAACCGGCTGACCAGCGACGCCAATGCAGCCGCGCGGGCCGGGACGTGTACCAGCACCAGCCGGGCATGGATCAGGTCGAACAACTCGCCGGACGGCGGCGGCCCGGCGACGTCATGAACACGTGCGTCATAGGACGGCGACGGCGGCAGCCACGACAGGTCGATATCGGTGGCCAGCACGTAGCCCGGACGACCCGACCTGCGCCGCCAGCCAGGACGGGACGTTGGCGCCGCCGGCCCCGACCTCCCAGCACCGCCACCCTGCCCGGAGGCCCGCCGCCGCCAGGTGCGCGAATGTCCACGGATCGAACAGCTCGGACATCGCCGCGAAGCGCGAGCCGGCCGCCGAGACGGCGTTGTCGAGCAGGTAGCCATCCTCAGCCATGACCCAAATGTACGTCGGAGGTCCGTCGAATCCGCCGCCCGCCTTTGGCAGGAACTGCCGACGAGGTTGTCAGGTTCAGCCAGTTGACTCGTGCCCATGAACTCGCGCCGGCTGCGGATCGGCATCGACACCGGCGGCACGTTCACCGACGTCGTGGCCTTCGACGAGGCACCGGCCGGCTCGTCACGCACCAAGACGCCGTCGACCCCGCCGACCCGGCCGACGGGTTCATGGCCGGCGATCGCAAGTCCTCGACGCAGCTCGGGCGTCGACCGGCGAGCCGTCGCCGCGGTCAGCCACGGCACGACGGTGGCCACCAACCAGCTGCTCGAGGGCAAGGTCGAGCACGCTCGGCTTCATCACCACCGAGGGCTACGAGTTCATCCTCGAGATCGCCCGCCAGTCGGTGCCCGACGGCTACGGCAACTCCTACTTCTGGGTGAAGCCGGACCGCATCGTGCCGGCCCACCTGGTCAAGACGGTCGGCGGCCGGCTCGACCACACCGGCGCCGAGGTGCGGCCGTTCGACGAGCGCGGGCGCCGTCGCGGACCGCCCGCTGGTTCCGCGACCGCGGCATCAACACGCATCGGCGTCTGCTTCCTGCACTCCTACGCCAACCCCGACCACGAGCGGCGGCATGCGCGACGTCCTGCGCGCGCGAGCACCCCGACGCGGTCGTGTCGATCTCGTCCGAGGTGCTGCGCGAGTACCGCGAGTACGAGCGGTCGATGACCACGCTGGTCGACGCCGCGGTCAAGCCGAAGGTCGCCGCGCTACGTCCGCTCGATCCAGCAGCCGGCTGCACGCCGGCGACGCGGCCGGGCGATCCCGTTCTACGTGATGAAGTCCAACGGCGGCGTGCTGTCGGCCGACGAGGTCGTGCACCAGCCGATCACCACGGTGCTGTCCGGCCCGGCGGCCGGCGCGCTCGGGGCCGCGCTGATCGCCGCGCACCGCCGGCTTCGACCGGGTGCTGACCTGCGACGGCGGCGGCACCTCGACCGACGTGTCGGTGGTGCTCGACGGCCGAGCCGACGCTGACCACCGAGGGCACGGTCGGCGCGCTACCCGTCCAAGATCCCGATGATCGACGTCGTCACGGTCGGCGCCGGCGGCGGCTCGATCGCCTGGATCTCGCCCGAGGGCACGCTCAAGGTCGGCCCGCAGTCGGCCGGCGCCGACCCGGGCCCGCTCTGCTACGGCCAGCGGCGGCACCGACGTCACGGTCACCGACGCGCACCTCGTGCTCGGCCGGATCCCGCCGCACCTGCTCGGCGGCGAGATCGCCGCTGGACGTCGAGGCGGCCCGCGCCGGCGCTCGACGCGCTGGCCGACCGGCTCGGCCTGAGCCGCGGCCGCTGCGCCGACCGGCATCCTCGAGATCTCGGCCTGGAACCAGGCCAACGCGCTGCGCCAGGTCACCGTCAAGCGCGGCCTGGACGTGCGCGACTTCACCCTCACCACGTTCGGCGGTTCCGGTTCGCTGCTGGCCTGCCGGCTGATCGACATCCTCGGCCTGCCGGCGGTGCTGGTGCCGCCGAACCCGGGCAACGTGTCGGCGTTCGGGCTGCTCACCGTCGACGTCAAGCAACGACTACGTGCAGACCTGCGGTGCGCCAGCGAGCGACGACCTCGATCCGGCGACGGCCGAGCGGATCTTCGCCGAGCTGCAGCGCGCAGGCCGACGAGGCGCTGGCGCGCGAGGGCTTCGCGCCGGCGAGCAGCAGCTTCGTGCGCACGGCCGACCTGCGCTACTTCGGCCAGGCCTTCGAGGTGCGGGTGCCGGTGCCCGACGGCGCAGCTCGACGCCGGCCGCGGTCGCGAGGTGGCGATCGCGTTCCACGACGCGCACCGCGCGCTGTACGGCTACGACTTCCGCGGCGACGCCGGCCAGCAGGTCGAGTGGGTGAACCTGCGGGTCATCGGGCATCGGCCCGATCCGGCGGCCCGAGCTGCGCGAGCTGCGCCGCGCGCGACGGCGCCGCTGCCGAGCCGGGCACGCGGCCGGTCTGCTTCGACGCGCCGGCGACTACGTCGCGGCCGCCGATCTACCAGCGGGCCGACCTCGCCGCCGGCGACGTCGATCACCGGCCCGGCGATCATCGAGGAGTTCGGCTCGACCGTGCCGTCCACCCGGGCTTCGCCGCGCGTGTCGACCGGTTCGGCAACCTGCTGATCGACGCGGATGACGCGTGACGCGACCGACGACGCGGCCGTCGACCCGATCCTGCGTCGAGATCGTCGCCGGGCAGCCTGGCCTCGGTCGAGCTGGAGGTCGAGACCGCGATCGGCCGGACGTCGCCGCTCGCCGATGATCCGCGACGCGCACGACTTCCGGGCCGGCATCCACGACCGGCTGCTGCGCAAGCTCACCGGCCGCTCCTACAGCGCGCTCGTGCACCCGATCGCCCGCGACTTCCCGCTCGACGACGATGCGCCCGGGCGACGTGTTCTTCCACAACGACGTCTACCTGTCCGAGGGCGGAATCGGCCACCTGCCCGACCTGTGCGTCACCGTGCCGGTGTTCGCACGGACGGACGAGGTGGTCGCCTTCGTCCAGGCGTTCGGTCACCACGACGACATCGGCGGCGCGGTGCCCGGCTCGATGCCCAGCCACGCCACCAGCGTGTTCGAAGAGGGCCTGATGGTGCCGCCGATCAAGCTGTGGGACCAGGGCGTTCCGAACCGGGCCGCGCTGACGATCATGACCCGCAACTCGCGGATGCCGGACTCGCTCGCCGCCGACCTCGACGCCGAATGCTCGGCCTGCCTGATGGGCGCGCGCCGGCTCGGCGAGCTGTTCGACGCGCTACGGCCGCGACGCGATCGAGGCCTGCTTCGACGCGATCATCGCCGAACTCGACCGAGACCTACCGGCGCGAGATCCTGGCCAAGATCCCGACCGGCACCTGGATCGTGGGAGGACTACGCCGAGCACGACGGCGTCGACGAGCCGAAGCTGCACACCCAGCGGATCACGCTGACCACGCACCGACGCCGACGACCCCGACGGCCGAAGCTGATCATCGACTTCACCGGCACCGCGCCGCAGGCCAAGGGGCCGATCAACCACTGCGGCGACTACGCCGACGGCAACTTCCTGAAGAAGTGGCTGGCGCCGATCCTGCGCAACCTGGCCGACACCCCGCGAGCGGATGGCCGAGCTCGACGTCAACGAGGGCGTCGTCGACGCTGATCGAGATGCGCTTCCCGCCGCCCGGGCACGCTGCTCACCCCGGTCTTCCCGGCGCCGACCAACGCCCGCACGTTCGTCATCCTGCGGCTGCTCGGCGTGCTGGCCGGCGTGCTGGCCAAGGCGGTGGACGGCCGGATGCCGGCCGACCAGGAGACGATCCGCTACACCGGCGTGTACGGCGACGACGACGACGGCCAGCCCTACCTGATGCGCGAGGTGCTCGGCGGCGGCTCGGGCGGGCGCTACTACGCCGACGGCGAGGACACCATCCACGTCGTGCCCGACTCGCCGCAACCTGCCGACCGAGTTCACCGAGTCGCGGTTCCCGTTCATCGTCGAGCGGCTGGGCCTGGCGGTCGACTCCGGCGGCGCCGGTCAGTTCCGCGGCGGCCTCGGCTACGAGAAGCACATCCGGATGCGCAAGCGACGCGCACTTCATGTCGATCGCCGACCGCTCGATCCTGGCCTGCTGGGGCGTGCGCGGCGGCCGGGCCGGCCGCCCGTTCCAGGTGACGATCGATCCGGGCGGCCCGGACGAGCGCGACGGTCGACGCGCTGGCCGACGCCGAGTCCGGTCCCGGCCGGCACGGTGATCCGGATCCGGACGACCGGCGGCGGCGGCTGGGGTGATCCGCTCGAGCGCGACCCCGACGCCGTGGTGCGCGACGTGCTGTGGGGCAAGGTGTCGCGCGGCCGCGGCCGCGGCTGACTACGGTGTGGTCGTGATCGGTGACCGACGACGACCCCGCGCGTCGACCTCGAGGCGACCGCGGCCGCGCGCGCGGCGCTGCGGGCCGCACCGCCCGGTCCGACGCGCCGTTCTTCGACCGCGGCCCGGGCTACGCGACGCTGTCCGGCGGCGCGACCGTCGGCCGACGTGCGACTGGCCAGTGCTGACGATGACGGCGGCCCGCTCGACGACATCATCGTCGTCGACCTGTCCCGCGCGCTCGCCGGCCCGCACGCGGCGATGATGCTCGGCGACCTGGGCGCCCGCGTGATCAAGGTCGAGTCGCCCGACGGCGACGACACCCGCGGGTGGGGCCCGCCGTTCGTCGACCGGCGCCGACGGCGATCGAGCACTCGACCTACTTCCTGTCGCTGCAATCGCAACAAGGAATCGATCGTCGCTCGACCTCAAGACCGACGACGGCCGCGACGTGCTGACCCGGCTGGTCGAGCGCGGCCGACGTGCTGGTCGAGAACTTCCGCCCGGGCGTCCTCGACCGGCTCGGCTTCACCGTCGAGCGGCTGCACGAACTCAACCCGCGGCTGGTCATCCTGTCGATCAGCGGCTTCGGCCACGACGGCCCCGAAGGTGGACGGGCCGGCTACGACCAGATCGCGCAGGGCGAGGCCGGGCTGATGTCGGTGACCGGCACCTCGCCCGACGAGCCGACCCGGGTCGGCGTGCCGATCGCCGACCTGCTGGCCGGCATGTACGGCGCGTACGGCGTGCGTCGCCGCGCTGCACGAACGCGAGCGCACCGGCCGCGGCCAGGTCGTGCGCACCAGCCTGCTGGCCGGCGTCGTCGGCGTGCACGCCTTCCAGGGCACGCGCGTACACCGTCGCGCGCGAGGTGCCGCGCGCCGACCGGCGGCCATCACCCGTCGATCTGCCCGTACGGCCTGTTCCGCGCCGCGCGACGGCCTCGTGCAGATCGCGGTCGGCAGCGACCGGCTGTGGCGAGCGTTCGCGCCGGCGTTCGGCCTCGACCGCGCCCGGAGTGGGCGACCAACCGCGCAGCGGGTCGGCGACCGCGACGCGGTGATCGCCGCCGTCAACGCGGCGTTCGCCGCGTACCCGCGCGGCCGACCTGCTGCGCGCAGCTCGACCGAGCTCGGCATCCCGGCCGGCAAGGTGCGCACCATCGACGAGGTCTACGAGTGGGACCAGACCCGTCGCAGGGCCTGCTGATCGAGGTCGACCACGCGGCGCTCGGGCCGATCACGCTGCCCGGTCCGCCGCTGCGCTTCGACGACGGCGGCCGGCGCGACGCACACGCGCGCCGCCGACGCTGAACCAGCACGGCGACGCGATCCGCGCCTGGCTGGCGCATGAGGCTCGATGAGGGTGCTCGATCGCGCTCGGCGGCAACGCGATGACCGCGCCGGACGGCCGGGCCCGACCCGGCCGATCAGGAGGCCGCGATCGACCGCGGCGATGAGCGCGGTCGCCGACGGTCGATCGCCGCCGGGCACCAGGTCGTCCTCACCCACGGCAACGGCCCGCAGGTCGGCAACCTGCTGGTCAAGAACGAGATCGCCGCGTGCGGTCGTGCCGCCCGTCCCGCTGGACTGGTGCGGCGCGCAGACGCAGGGCACGATCGGCGTGCTCATCCTCGACGCGCTCGACGCGGCGCTCGCCGCGCGCGGGCACGCCGCGCACGTCGCCGCGCTGGTGTCGCGCACGCTGGTCGACGCCGGACGACCCGCACTTCGCCGAGCCGACCAAGCCGATCGGGCGCTACCTGCCGGCGGCCGAGGCCGCGGTGATGATCGAGCACGGCCAGATCTGGCAGGACCGCGGCGAGCGGGGCTGGCGGCGGGTCGTCGCCTCGCCCGAGCCGCTCGAGTGCCTCGACGCGCCGGCCGTCCGCACGCTGCTCGACGCCGGCTACGCCGTCGTCTGCGCCGGCGGCGGCGGCGTGCCGGTCGTCGCGCGGCGCCGACGGCAGCGCTGCGCGGCGTCGAGGCGGTCATCGACAAGGACCTGACCGCGGCGCTGCTGGCCGCCGAGCTCGGCGCCGACGTGCTGGTCATCGCGACCGACGTGCCGAACGCGGTCGGTCGGCTGCGGCACCGCCGGCGGCCCGGCCGCTCGGCGCGGTCACCGTCGCCGAGCTGCGCGCGCTCGCCGCCGACGGCGAGTTCGCCGCCGGCAGCATGGGACCCAAGGTCGAGGCGGCCTGCCGGTTCGCCGAGGCCGGCGGCCGCGCGGTCATCACCTCGCTCGCACCACATCGCCGACGCCGTGCGCCGGGTCGACCGCCGGCAACCGATCGTCACGCCGATAGGAGCACCGCCATGCCCGACGCCGATCGAGGTTCGCAAGGTTCCGCTGCACAGCGTCACCGACGCCAGCGAGCTCACCAAGCTGATCGACGACGGCGTGCTCGAGGCCGACCGGGTCATCGCGGTCATCGGCAAGACCGAGGGCAACGGCGGCGTCAACGACTACACCCGCATCATCGCCGACCGGGCGTTCCGCGAGGTGCTGGTCGCCAAGGGCACGCGCACGCGCCGAGCGAGGTCAAGCAGATCCCGATCGTCTGGTCCGGCGGCACCGACGGCGTGATCAGCCCGCACGCGACGATCTTCGCGACCGTTGCCGCGGCGACGCGGTGCCGGCGACCGACGAGCCGCGGCTGACCGTCGGCTTCGCGATGAGCGAGCGGCTGCTGCCCGAGGACATCGGCCGGGTCGCGATGATCACCAAGGTGGCCGCGGCGGTGCGCGAGGCGATGGACCGCGGCCGGCATCACCGACCCGGCCGACGTGCACTACGTGCAGACCAAGACGCCGCTGCTGACGATCGACACGATCCGCGACGCGAAGAGCCGCGGGCAAGACGGTCTGCACCGAGGACACCCTCGAGTCGATGGACCTCTCCAACGGCGACGACCGCGCTCGGCATCGCGGTCGCGCTCGGCGAGATCGAGATGCCGACCGACGCCGACGTCATGCACGACCGCGTCGCTGTTCTCGTCGGTCGCGTCGTGCTCGTCCGGCGTCGAGCTCGACCAGGCGCAGGTCGTCGTCGTCGGCAACGCCCGCGGCATCGGCGGCCGCTACCGGATCGGGCACTCGGTGATGCACGGACGCGCTCGACGCCGACGGCATCTGGGACGCGATCCGCGACGCCGGCCTCGACCTGCCCGAGCGGCCGCACCCGTCCGACCTGGACGGGCGGCTGGTCAACGTCTTCCTCAAGTGCGAGGCCAGCCAGGACGGCATGGTGCGCGGGCGCCGCAACGCCATGCTCGACGACTCCGACGTGCACTGGCACCGCCAGATCAAGGCCGCGCGTCGGCGGCGTCGACGGCGGCGGTGACCGGCGACCCGGCCGTGTTCGTCTCGGTGTCGGCGGCGCACCAGGGCCCCGACGGCGGCGGCCCGGTCGCCGCGATCGTCGACCTCGGCTGAGAGCGCCCGCGCAGCGTCTGGACGGCGATATCTATCCGACGTCATGGCGTCCCATGGATATCAGCGTCGGGGCGGTTTGACGAGGAATCGGCCCCGCTAGGGTGTCGGTGTGCAGACACTCGTCGTCGACCACCCGATCGTCCAGACGCGCCTGACGACCATGCGCGACAAGGACAGCAGCAACGCCGACTTCCGGACGTCGCTGCGCGAGCTCGCGACGCTGCTCGTCTACGAGGCCACCCGTGATCTCGAGGCCGGCGAGGTCGCGATCTCCGACGCCGATCGGCCCGACCAGCGGGACGGGCCTGGCCAATCCGCCGCTGATCGTGCCGGTGCTGCGGGCCGGGCTCGGCATGGCCGAGGCGGCGTTCAACCTCCTGCCCGAGTCGCAGATGGGCTTCGTCGGAGTCGCGCGCGACGAGCACACGCACGAGCCGCAGGCCTACATGGCGTCGCTGCCGGAGTCCCTCGCCGGTCGCCCGGTCATCGTGCTCGACCCGATGCTGGCCACCGGCGGCTCGTTGCTGCACTGCCTCGAACTGCTCTCGTCGCGCGGCGCGTCCGACATCACGGTCGTCTGCGCGTTGTGCGCGCCGGAGGGGCTGGCCGCGCATCGAGGCCAGCGGCCTGGCCGCCCGGGTCGTCACGGCCAGCATCGACGAGGGCCTCAACGAGAACGCCTACATCGTCCCGGGTCTTGGCGACGCCGGCGATCGCCAGTTCGGTCCCCGCTGAGCGGCTGTGCGCAGCTGAGCGCTGACAGGACTGACAGGACTGACAGGACTGACAGGACTGACAGGACTGGCAGTCGGCGGTAATGTCGAAGGCGCATCGGGAAGGCGCTGGTCATGGCTCAGCTCTCGCGCGGAGCCGTTCTGGTCATCGGGACGGCGGTGACCGTTGCCTTCATCGGTGCGGCCGCCGTAGCCGTGCACACCGCTGGCTCCTCGGCCACCGATGCGTCGTCGCCCAGTGCGCGATCAACCGCACCCGCCGCCACGATCACAGCCGAGACCAGCCCGTCGTCCCTGACCGGCTCGGCGGCGCTGTCGGCGCCCGAACACCTCGCCCTCACCGCGGCAATTCTCGCGACCCGACCCGTGACCGATCGAGGCGTCGGCACCTGCAACGGGACCTCGGCTTCCGTTGCCGGAGCGTTCCGGTGCCAGTGGGGGACCTTCGTCGAGGACCCGTGCTTCGCCGTCGCCGCGCGGACGGTCGACTGCGTGGAGTCGCCCTGGGCCGCGGTTGACCGGCTGACGATCGCGGCGGCGCTGCCGGCCGCCGACTCTCCTCAGCGCCCGCCGTTCTGGGCGGTCGAACTGGCCGGCGGCTACCGCTGCGTCGCGGTCAACACCGCCGTCACGCCGTCCTTCCCCGAGCCGAGCTTCTCGTTCGGCTGCGGCGGTGGCGCGGTCGCGACGATCGATCCCTCGAACCAGTCTCTCGCGCAGTACCGGGCCTCGAAGGGCGCCCGCGTCCAGCTGATCGCGGTGACGACCCTTTGGACCGCATTCAGCTCAGAAACCTAACGCGGCGCTGATCTGCTTGCGCAGCAAGGCCAAACTCTCAGTGCCGGACGCAGCCGAAGCGGCGATCACCTCGAGATAGGCCTTCAGCTTCGGTTCGGTACCGGATGGTCGGACGACGACCCGGCCGCCGGACCACCGCAGTCGCACCGCGTCCGTGGCGGGCAGCAACTCCTCGAACGACACGGCCTGGCCGAGCAGGGTCGACGGGGGCGTCGCGCGCAGTCGCGCCATCATCGCGCCGATCGCCGACAGGTCGTCGACGCGGACCGACAGCTGATCGGTGGCGTATCGCCCGTATTCGTCGGCAAGTTCGTCCAGTCGATCGGTCAACGACGACCCCGACGCGCGTAGGGACGCGGCCAGCTCGGCGACGAGCAGCCCGGCGCTGATGCCGTCCTTGTCCCGCACGAGATCGGGGGCGACCGCGTAGCCGAGCGCCTCTTCATAGCCGTAGACGAGGTCGGCGGCCGCGCGCGAGATCCACTTGAAGCCCGGTCAGCGTCTCGGCGTAGCCGACGCCGGCTCGGGCCGCGAGCGCGTGCAGCATCGACGACGAGACGATCGTGGTCGCGTAGGTTCCACGAATGCCCTTACGGATCAGGGCATCGGCGAGCAGGACGCCGACCTCGTCACCGCGCAGCATCCGCCAGCCGCCGCCCGGCAGCGGGACGGCCACCGCACACCGGTCGGCATCCGGATCGTTGGCGATGATCAGGTCGGCGTCGACGGACTCGGGCGAGCTCGAAGGCCAGGTCGAGCGCGCCGGGCTCCTCGGGGTTCGGGAACGCGACGGTCGGGAACTCCGGATCGGGGTCGGCCTGTTGGGGTACGGCGATCAACGCCTCGAATCCGGCGGCCGCGAAGACCCGGTTCGCGATCTCGGTTCCGACGCCGTGCATGGCGGTGTGGACGATCCGCAGCGCGCGTGGACCCGGCGCGATGAGCCCGGCCACGGCGTTCACGTAGGCGTCGACGACCGAGTCGTCGAGCACTGTGTAGGACGCTGACAGCCGGATCGAACCCGTCGGCCCGACCGCCCGGATCGCCGCTTCGATCTCGGCGTCGATCGGCGGCACGATCTGGGCGCCGTCGCCGACGTACACCTTGTAGCCGTTGTCCTGCGGCGGATTGTGCGACGCGGTGACCATCACGCCGACGGCCGCGCCCAGGTGCCGGACCGCGAAAGCCAGCACCGGCGTCGGTAGGGGCCGCGGCAGGACGCAAGCGGAGAACCCCTGCGCCGCGAAGATCGCCGCCGAGTCGTGCGCAAAGTCCCGCGACCCGTGCCGGCCGTCGTACCCGACGACGACGCGCGCGCCGACCGGACCCGTACCGCCCAGCCAGGCCGCGAGGCCGGCGGCGGCCCGGCGGACGACCGCCCGGTTCATGCCGTTCGGACCGGCCCGCAACGGCCCGCGCAACCCCGCGGTGCCGAAGGTGAGGGGGCCGCTGAACCGGTCGGCCAGCTCGGCGACCGCCCCGGCGTCCAGCAGCGCCCGCAGCTCGGCGGCCGCGGACTCGTCGACCTCGTCCGCGATCCAGGCCGTTACGGTCGCCGCCAGCTCGGGTGGCCCGTCAGGCACGCGCGGCCACCTCGTCGATGCCGAACTCCGGGCTGGTGACGTCGCCGCCGAGCAGTCGCTCGGTGGCCTGCGCAGACTTGCCGGCCTCGGCCAGCTGGCCGGCGAACCGGGCCGCGTCATCGTGCGGCTCGTAGCCGATCGCGCGTCCGGCCTCCAACGACCACCACCGTTCGCTGTTCGCCGAGACCCCCCAGACGACCGCGTAGTCGAGGTCGTCGTACCGCAGGGCCGCGTCGACCAGTCGGCCGCAATCGTCAGGCGAAAGCCAGGTCGCGAGGGCTCGATGATCGGGCGGGACGGACTGACAGCTCCCGATGCGCAGGCACGCCACCTGCAACCCGTAGCGGTCGACGTAGTAGCGCCCGAGGGCCTCGCCGAAGACCTTGCTGGCCGCGTACAGAGTGTCGGGCCGGGCCGGCGCATCGGCGGGTAGTTCCGTGCGCCGCGGTGTGAATCCGGCCGCGTGGTTCGTCGACGCGAACACCACCCGCGGAATCCGATGCCGGCGGGCCGCCTCGAAGCACTGGAACGCTCCGTCGATGTTCGAGTCGCGCACGGTCGGCCACGGCCCCTCGGGGCTGGCCGGCGAAATGGACGATCGCGGCCACCGGCGCGCCGTCAATCGCCTCGTCCCAGGCGGCGGGATCGGCGACGTCACCGACCGTCCCGCCTTCGGTCGCGACGCGGTCGAGCAAGCGCAATGTCCAGCCGTAGCCGGGCAATCGGGCGTGCAGCATCCGACCGATCCGGCCGGCGGCACCCGTGAGGAGGACGACCGGCGCGTCCGATGTGGTCACAGGCGTTCCAGGAACTGGGCGAGCAGGACTCCCATCCGGGCCGCGGCCGCCCGGCCGGCCTCGAGAACCTCGAGATGGTCGAGCGGCGATCCCGAAAGACCGGCGGCCAGGTTCGTCACCAGCGAGAGTCCGAGCACCTCGCAGCCCTCCGCGCGGGCCGCGATCGCCTCCAGCGCGGTCGACATGCCGACGAGATCGGCGCCCAGTACGCCGGCCATCCGAACCTCGGCCGGTGTCTCGTACTGCGGTCCGGGGAACTGTGCGTACACGCCCTCGGTGATCGAGGGATCGATCTCGCGGACGAAGGCCCGCAGCCGCGCCGAGTAGAGGTCGGTGAGGTCGACGAACCGCGGACCGAGCAACGGCGTGCGCGCCGTCAGATTGATGTGGTCGCTGATCAACACCGGCTCGCCGACCTGCAGCCCGGGCCGCAGACCGCCGCAGGCATTGGTGAGGATGACCGTCGAACAGCCGGCGGCCGCGGCGACGCGCACCGCGTGCACGACGGGCTCGACGCCGCGTCCCTCGTACAGGTGGGTCCGGCCCAAGAACGCCAGCACGCGCCGGCCTGACGCCTCGATCGAGCGGATCCGGCCGGCGTGGCCACTGACGGCCGGCGCCAGGAAGCCCGGCAGGTCGGTGACCGCGAGATCCGCGGTCGGCGTTCCGAGGGCGTCGACGGCCGGCACCCAGCCCGATCCGAGCACGAGTGCGACGTCGTGTCGAGTTATTCCGGTGCGCTCGGCGAGCTCGGCGGCCGCCGCGGACGCGACAGCGGCGGGGTCCGAATCAGGGTTGCTCACGCTCGCGCAGCCTACGCGCCGGGCGACCCGACCGACGGGGTCGAGCCGTCCGGCGCGGCCGGAACCGCCGAGTCATCGATCAGGTCGGCGGTCGGGTCGGCGTCAGATGACGGTGGCGACGGCCCGTTGGCAGCTCATGCACAGCGCGGCATGCGGCAGGATCTCGAGCCGCTCGAGTGGCAACCCGTCCCCGCACTCGATGCAGTAGCCGTAGCTGTCGCCATCCATGCGGGCCAGCGCGGCCTGCACGTCGGCCAGCGCTGCGCGGGCCCCGATGATCAAGGTGCGCTGCACCTCGAGATCCGCGGCCGTCCGGCGGGCCGACGGGCGAAACCAGTGCCGATCGAGTGCGGCGAGCTGTTCGAGACGAAACCTTTGCTGCTGGTCGAGCATTGCCCGCAGCATCGAGAGCTGCGGTTGTCCCAGTGCCATGGAGGTGGTCATGGCGGTTCTCCTCTACGAGGGGGCCGACGGAGGCTTGGGTCAAGCCTCGACGGGTGGGCCTCGTCCTCGTGCGGTATCACCTGTGGTGCTGCTGTTGGTTTCGGACGCGATCGCGCCGGTTCGATATGCGGTCGGCGTCGTGATCGCCGTCGCCGCGGCGAACGTGACGTCCGTCGAGTCGAGGCGATGCGCGACGGCGTTGCGCTGAACCGCGTGACCGGGGGTAACGAGATGTCCGGCCGGCCCGACCTGGTCGGACTGCGACTGCGACTGCGATGAGCGCGCCGACTGCGTCGCCGCTTGGGCCGCCGGGGCACTGACGAACGCGACGAGCCCGAGCAACAGCGCGAGCGCACCGACCCGCAGCGCGTGCCTCGAGACCACACCGCGCGCAAGGCGCACCGAGGGCGAGCGCGGAAGCCGGCTCGCCTGCATACCCGTCCAACGGATCGCGGCCGCCGTCTGTTGCGTGATGTGACTTCCTCACATCTGCTTCATCGAATTGGCCCGGGCTGGCACTCTCGACGGCGAAGGGCGAAGGTGATGACGTGACTCGCGAGGCCGAATCCGGATTCGACATCCGGCCGCTCTACACCGCCGCCGAGGTCGAGGACGGGCTGACCGATCGGCTCGGGCGACCGGGCGAGTACCCGTTCACGCGCGGCGTGTATCCGACGATGTACACCGAACGGCCCTGGACGATGCGCCAGTACGCCGGATTCGGCACCGCCGCCCAGAGCAACGCGCGCTATCACCAGCTGCTCAAGGCCGGGACCATGGGCCTGTCGGTGGCGTTCGACCTGCCGACCCAGATGGGCATGGACTCCGACGCCGCGCTCGCGCACGGTGAGGTCGGCAAGGTCGGCGTGGCCATCGATTCGATCGATGACATGCGAACCCTCTTCGACGGCATCCCGCTCGACGAGGTGTCGACGTCGATGACGATCAACGCCCCGGCGTCCGTCCTGCTGTTGCTCTACCAACTGGTCGCCGAGGAGCAGGGCGTGCCCGGTGACCGGCTCAACGGCACGATCCAGAACGACGTGTTGAAGGAGTACATCGCCCGTGGCACCTACATCTATCCACCGGCGCCCTCGCTGCGGCTGATCACCGACACGTTCGCGTACTGCGCCGCCGAGATCCCGCGTTGGAACACGATCTCCATCTCCGGCTATCACATGGGGGAGGCGGGAGCCAACCCCGCGCAGGAGATCGCCTTCACGCTGTCGGACGGCATCGCGTACGTCCGGGCGGCGATCGCCGCGGGCCTGGCTGTCGACGATTTCGCGCCGCGACTGGCGTTCTTCTTCGTGTCGCGCACGACGTTCCTCGAGGAGATCGCCAAGTTCCGCGCCGCCCGTCGGATCTGGGCGCGGATCATGCGCGACGAATTCGGCGCCATGAAGCCGAAGTCGCAGATGCTGCGGTTCCACACCCAGACGGCCGGCGTCCAGCTCACCGCGCAGCAGCCCGAGGTGAACCTGGTCCGGGTCGCCGTCCAGGGGCTGGCCGCCGTACTCGGCGGTACGCAGTCGCTGCACACGAACTCGTTCGACGAGGCGATCGCGCTGCCGACCGAGAAGGCCGCGCGTCTCGCCCTGCGGACGCAGCAGGTGCTCGCGTACGAAACCGATATCACCGCGACCGTCGATCCGTTCGCCGGCTCGTACGTCGTCGAGGCGATGACCGACGAGCTCGAGGCCCGCATCGTCGAGCTGATGGACCAGGTCGAGGAGTTCGGTGGGGCCGTCGCCGCAATCGAGAACGGCTTCCAGAAGCGCGAGATCGAGCGGTCGGCGTACACCATTGCGCAGCAGATCGACTCGGCGGAGCGCGTCGTCGTGGGCGTCAACCGCTACACGCTCGACGAAGAGGACGCGTACGAGCCGCTGCGCGTCGATCCGACCATCGAGGCCGACCAGTGCGCGCGACTAGTCGCGCTGCGCGCCGCCCGCGACAGTGCCGTCGCCGACGACGCCTTGAAGCGGCTGCGGGCGGCGGCCGATTCGTCCGACCAGAACGTGCTGTACCCGATGAAGGACGCCCTGCGGGCCCGGGCGACGGTCGGCGAGGTCTGCGACGCCCTGCGCGACGCCTGGGGCCTGTACCGCCCGCCGACCGCCTTCTGATCCACCGTCGGATCGCTTCGGCGGCGCAGCAGCGCATATCGGGTTGCGCCGCCAAAACTGAGGATGACGGGCGATACCCTCGGCGGATCATGCAATTCATCTCGCCGGAGGAGTACCGGCTCGTCATGCTGCGGCGCGATCTGCACGCGCATCCTGAGCTCGCCTACCAAGAAGCCCGCACGACCGGCGTGATCGTCCAACGGCTCGAAGCAGCCGGGTTGCGGCCGACCGTGCTGCCCGGCGGCACCGGCGTCCTGTGCGACATCGGGTCGGACGGCCCGCTGATCGCCCTGCGGGCCGACATCGACGCGTTGCCCCTGCCGGATCTCAAGGACGTCGAGTACCGCTCCACGAACGACGGGGTGGCGCACGCGTGCGGCCACGATGCCCACACCGCGATCCTGCTGGGCGCCGCGGCCGTCCTGGCCGAGCGGGACCTACCCGGCCGAATCCGGCTGATCTTCCAGCCCGCCGAGGAATCGCTGCCCGGCGGCGCCCTCGGCGTGATCGCCGCGAACGGCCTCGACGACGTCGAACAGATCTTCGCGCTGCACTGCGATCCCCGCCTCGAGGTCGGACGGGTCGGGCTGCGGGTCGGACCGATCACGGCCGCCTGCGACATCATCGAGGTGGCGCTGAGCGGACCTGGCGGTCACACCGCTCGTCCGCACCTGACCGGCGACCTCATCTACGCGCTCGGACGGATGATCACCGAATTGCCCGGCCTGCTGTCGCGCCGGGTCGATCCGCGGGCGGCGATGTCCCTGGTCTGGGGGGCCGTCGACGCCGGTCGGGCGACGAACGCGATCCCGATGACCGGGTCGCTGCGGGGGACGTTGCGGGTCTTCGACCGCGATGCCTGGGCCGCCGCCGAACCGCTCGTCCGCGACCTCGCTGGGCAGATCGTCGGCGGCGTCGGCGTCCGGGCCGAGATCGGCTACATCCGCGGGGTCCCGCCGGTGATCAACGACGCGGACGCGGTCGACGTCCAGCGCGCCGCGATCGTGGCGGCGCTCGGCGAGGACGCGCTCGCCGAGACCGCGCAGAGCATGGGCGGCGAGGACTTCGCCTGGTACCTCGACAAGCTGCCGGGCGCGCTGGCGCGGCTCGGGGTCGGACGGCCCGGCGAGCCGCCGCACGACCTGCATCAGGGCACGTTCGACATCGACGAGGGCGCGCTGGCAGTCGGCCTGCGGTTCACGGTGGCGCTGGCCACGGAAGCGCTCACCCGCCTGAGCTGAGCGCCGCCCAGATCCCCGAAACGCTATTCGCCGATCGACCGGCAGGGCCGCGACCGCAGTTCCTCGACGTAGTCGGCGGGGGCGCCGGCGCGCTCGGCGGCCTCGGACAGCAGCCCGACCGTCCGCGCCGACGGCAGCCCGCCCTCGTAGGAATTGAGTACGTAGACCATGGCGAGCACGTCGCCGTCCATACCCGCGACCCGAACGTGGATCTTGTCGTATACGCCGGAATCGGCGAACTCCCAGCGATCCAGCTGGTCCGTGTCGAACGGCGACAGCTCGTACAGCGCGACGAAGACCCGCCCGTCCGGATCGGGGACGATCGTGGCGAGCGCGCCCTCCCAGCCGAAGTCCTCGTCACCGCCGAACGTGAGGCGCCAGCCCGACAGCCAGCCGACTCCGGCCGCCGGCGAATGCGGGCAGCGCTCGAGCATCTGTTCCGGGTTCATGTTCGACCCGTATGCGGCGTAGAGGCCCGGTGTAGTCGACATGGCACGCAGAGCCTACTGATCCGGATGCTGCTAGCGGGAGGGCTACACGCAAGAATGCGAGGGTGACCCGCATTGCGATCATCGGCGGTGGCCCGGCCGGCTACGAGGCGGCGCTGGTCGCCGTCCAACTCGGTGCCCAGGTGTCGCTCGTCGACCGGGACGGGATCGGCGGGTCGTGCGTGCTCACCGACTGCGTCCCCAGCAAGGCGCTGATCGCGACGAGCGCCAATGTCACGGCGTTCCGAGACGGTCCGAAGCAGGGTGTGCACGCGCAGGACGTCCGGGTCGACCTGCCAGCGGTGAACGACCGGATCCGCGGCCTGGCCGGGCAGCAGTCGTCCGACATCCGGGCCCGGCTCGAGCGCGAGGGCGTGACCGTCCTGCCGGGGCCGGGACGCTTCGCCGCGGACCAGCCGGCCGGCCGTACCTACCGGGTCGAGGCGCCCGAAGCGGGCGTGACGATCGACGCCGACGTCGTCCTGCTCGCGACGGGCGGGACACCGCGCGTGCTGCCGACCGCTCGCCCCGACGGCGACCGGATCCTGTCGTGGCGAGACGTGTACGACCTCGACGCGATCCCCGAACACCTGATCGTCGTCGGCTCGGGGGTCACCGGCGCCGAGTTCGCCAGTGGCTACAGCGAATTGGGCGTGCCGGTCACGTTGGTGTCCAGCCGCGATCGCGTGCTCCCGGGCGAGGACCCGGACGCCGCTGACGTCATCGAGCAGGTCTTCACCGAGCGCGGCGGAAGTCTCGTCAAGCAGGCGCGCGCTTCGGCGGTGCGGCGCACGGCCGACGGCGTGGTCGTCGAACTTGTCGACGGCCGGACGGTCGAGGGTTCGCACGCGCTGATGTGCGTGGGCTCCGTGCCCAACACCGACGGTCTGGGGCTCGAACACGTCGGTGTCGAGCTCGATGCCGGCGGCTACGTCGCGGTCGACCGGGTCTCGCGAACGAACGTCCCGGCGATCTACGCGGCCGGCGACTGCACCGGCGTGCTGCTACTCGCTTCGGTAGCGGCCATGCAGGGCCGCATCGCGATGTGGCACGCGCTCGGCGAGGCGGTGACGCCGTTGCGGCTGAAGACGGTGTCCGCCAACATCTTCACCCATCCCGAGATCGCCACGGTCGGCGTCGGGTACGACGCCCTCACGTCAGGGGCGGTACCGAACCGGACGGTCACGCTGCCGCTCGCCACCAACGCCCGCGCGAAGATGCTCGGAAGCGTGCACGGTTTCGTGAAGGTCTACTGCCGCCCGGCCACCGGCGTTGTCATCGGCGGAGTTGTCGTGGCGCCGGGCGCGTCCGAGCTCATCCTGCCGCTGACGTTGGCGGTCCACCGCGGGCTCACCGTCAACGAACTGGCCGCCACCATTGCCGTCTACCCGTCGCTGACCGGATCGCTGACCGAGGCGGCCCGCCGACTGATGCACCACGACGACCTCGACTGAAAGGCTTGTTCGCATGACCGAAGGTCCCGACCCGCTGCACGAACACCACGCCCGCCTGTCACCGGCCGCCACCCAACGCGGACACCGGACGATCGCCCTCGCGGACGTGTTCGCCGCGCACGCCGACGAGATCGCCATCGCCGTCACCGAGCTGTCCGGCAAGTACGTGCTCGTCGCGGTCGTGAACGGCGATCTGGAATTCACCGGTACACACCAGGTTGCCGAGTCCGAGATCATCGAGCGGATCAAAGAGCTCGAATTCCCGGACGGTTCGGCGATGGTCTTCTCGCCCGGCGCCGACGCTGATCACGTCCGCACCCGCACCGCCGAAATGGCGTCGCTGGCCCGTCAGCGGATCGCGGCGATCGAGCGGATCAACGCGCGCCGGCAGTGAGCGCGATTTCCCCTGGATTTCGCGTGATCCTCGGCGCAAACTGAAGATCTCACCGGCAGTTCCTTCATTGGAGGGGACGTGGAGATCCTCGCCAGTTTGGCGCTGTTCGCGGTGATTCCGTACGTCTTCTTCGGGCTCATTCCGGCGATCAAGAATCGTCGGTTCGAGCGCAGCGACGAAGCACGGGCGCGAAGGTCGCTCGCCGAATGCCATCGGCTGGTGCACGATCTGCGTCGACTCGACGACGAGTACGGCAAGGTGCTGAATTCCGATATGCCGGCGAAGGCCGCGCGACTGCGGGCGCTGAGCCTCGCCTACGACGAGACGTTGCGGTGCTGCTGCGTCGAGATCGGGCTGCCCAAGCCCGACACCGTGCCGCTGTCGGGGTTCACCCGCATCGAGACCGAAGCGGCGCTCGTCCAACACGGATTGATCTGGTAACCTAACGCGTACTTTACGTGCCGGACCGGGGGTCGGCGCGCCACATCGTCTGCCCCGGAGCTCGCGTTGTCACGAATCATCCGTTGCTTTGCCCTGTCGTCGGCCGCCTTGATTCTCGCCGGCTGCTCGAACGCGATCTCCGGGTCCGGGCAGGGTGGCGCCGCGGTGTCGTTCCCGTCGTCGTCCAGCTCCGCGACGCCGTCGTCCCCGGTCAGCGGTTCGCCGGCCGCGCCGTCGTCCTCGGCCGGTGCGCCGAGCAGTTCCGCCCCGGCCGGTACGCCCGCGGCCTACGGACAGGTGCTCGAGAAGATCGCGCTCCAGAAGGCCGATCTGCCGACCGGCTACACGATCTCGCTGATCGACGGTGGCGATCAGGTCACCGGGCAGGTAACGCTCGACACGTGCGGTTTCACCTTCACCACCGAGTCGCACCGCGTTGCCCGTCGGCAGTACCTCGTGTTCGACGACACCAATCAGCCGGCCGGCGTGAGCAACGAGTTGGTCGCATACGACACCCCGGACAATGCGGCGAAGGCGCTGGCCGAGTGGCATACGGCGGCGGCGACCTGTCCGAAGACGGCGGTCACCGGCAGCGATGTCGACGATGTCCCGACGGTGTACACCGTGCTCAAGGACGTGCAGGCCACCTCGTCCTTGCCCGTGCCGGCCAACGAGTACACGGCGGAAGCCGAGGCCTCGAAGTCCGACGGAACCTATTACGAGATCACCGTCCTCCAGCAGCACGGTCGCTACCTCGACATCGTCTACTACGAGACCGATGGCAACGCGGTGGCCGATGACTACACCACCGCATTGCAGGTCGCGACGCTCACCGGCACCCGGCTGGCCGCCCAGAGCTGAGTCGAGGACTAGTCCTTGAGCTCGCAGATGGTCGCGCCGGAGGTGACGACGGCGCCGACCTCGGCGGCCAGGTTGGTGACCGTGCCCGCCTTGTGGGCGTTGATCGGTTGCTCCATCTTCATGGCCTCGAGGACGACGATCAGCTGACCGGCTTCGACGACCTCGCCCTCGGCGACGGCCACCTTGACGATCGTCCCCTGCATGGGTGCGGCCAGGGTGTCGCCGGACGCGACCGCCGTGGCCTTCTTGGCGATCTTGCGGGCCTTGCGCGGCGCATTGGCGGCCGGGCCGCCACCGGATCCGCCGCCGAACCCGGCCGGTAGCGAGACCTCGAGCCGCTTGCCGCCGACCTCGACGACGATCGTCTCGCGTTCGGCGGCGGGCTGATCGTCCGTCGGGGCGGGCGGCCGCTGGAAGGCCGGGATCTGGTTGTCGAATTCGGTCTCGATCCACCGGGTGAAGACGGCGAACGGCTCGGACGTGAACGCCGGATCGCGGACGACGGCGCGGTGGAACGGCAGCACCGTCGCCATGCCCTCGACGACGAACTCGTCCAGCGCACGACGGGCGCGTTCAAGAGCCTCGGCGCGCGTTTCGCCGGTCACGATCAGCTTGGCCAGCAACGAGTCGAACGCGCCGCCGATCACGGAGTTCGGCTCGATGCCGGAGTCGACCCGCACACCGGGGCCGGCCGGCTCGCGATACGTCGTGACCGTTCCGGGGGCGGGCAGGAAGTCGCGGCCCGCATCCTCGCCGTTGATCCGGAACTCGATCGAGTGCCCGCGCGGAGCCGGGTCCTCGGTGAAGCGCAGGACCTCTCCCTCGGCGATGCGGAACTGCTCGCGGACGAGGTCGAGGCCGCTCGTCTCCTCGCTGACCGGATGCTCGACCTGCAGGCGCGTGTTGACCTCGAGGAAACTGATCACGCCGTCGCTGCCGACGAGGTATTCGACCGTCCCGGCGCCGGAGTAGTTCGCTTCGCGGCAGATGGCCTTGGCGCTGCTGTGGATACTCGCCCGTTGCGCGTCCGTCAGGAACGGCGCCGGCGCCTCTTCGACGAGCTTCTGGTTGCGGCGTTGCAGCGAGCAGTCGCGCGTCCCGACCACGATGACGTTGCCGCGGGTATCGGCGAGCACCTGCGCCTCGACGTGGCGGGATCGGTCGAGGTAGCGCTCGACGAAGCACTCGCCGCGTCCGAACGCCGCGACCGCCTCGCGGACCGCGCTCGCGAACAGATCCGGGATCTCCTCGATCGTGCGGGCGATCTTCAACCCGCGCCCGCCGCCGCCGAACGCGGCCTTGATCGCGACGGGCAGTCCGTGTTCCTGCGCGAACGCGATGATCTCTTCCGGACCGGCGACCGGCTCCTTCGTGCCCGGGACGAGCGGAGCGCCGGCCCGCAGCGCGATGTGCCGGGCCGTCACCTTGTCACCGAGGTCGCGGATCGCCTGCGGCGACGGCCCGATCCAGGTCAGGCCCGCGTCGATCACCGCCTGCGCGAACTCGGCGTTCTCGGACAGGAATCCGTACCCGGGATGGATGGCGTCGGCGCCGGACTGCTCGGCAGCCGCGATCACCTTGTCGATGCGCAGGTACGAGTCGCCGGGTGTCTGCCCGCCCAGCGCGAATGCCTCGTCGGCCATCCGGACGTGCCGGGCGTCCCGATCCGGTTCGGCGTAGATCGCCACCGACGCGTAGCCGGCGTCGCGGCAGGCTCGGATCACCCGCACCGCGATCTCGCCACGGTTGGCGATCAGGACCTTCTGCACGTCAGTTCCTCCGTACGGTCAGCAGCCTGTCGAGGGACATTACTCGGACGGCCGGGGCGTGACAGTCGCGTCGGTCACTCGGATGACGGGTCGCGCATATGCTCGAGGCCCGCCGCCCTCGACGAACCGCACTGACGAAGGAGCTGTCGCGATGTTCGAGCTGTCCGAAGAGCACGAGCTGTTCCGTAAGGTCGTGCGCGACTTCGCCGAGTCCGAGGTGGCGCCGCACGTCGCCCAGTGGGATCGCGAGCACTTCTTCCCGGTCGATGTCGTCCGGGCGATGGGTGAGCTGGGCCTGTTCGGGCTCGTCGTACCCGACGAGTACGGCGGCTCGGCCGGCGACGGCGCGTTCACGTCGCTGTGCGTCGCGATCGAGGAACTCGGCCGCGTCGATCAGTCGATCGGCATCACGCTCTCGGCCGGGGTGGGCCTCGGCATCAACCCGATCCTGTCGTTCGGCTCGTCCGCGCAGAAGGACCAGTGGCTGCCGGAGCTGGTGGCTGGACGCGCGTTGGCCGCATTCGGACTGACCGAACCCGAGGCCGGGTCGGACGCGGGCGCCACCCGGACGCGTGCCGAGCTCGACGGCGGCGAGTGGGTCATCAATGGCGCGAAGTCGTTCATCACCAACTCAGGCTCGGCGATCACGTCGGTGGTGACGGTCACGGCGCGGACCGGCCCGGACGAGATCTCGGCGATCCTCGTCCCGAGCGGTACGGCGGGCTTCACCGTCGAACCGGCGTACGAGAAGCTCGGCTGGCGGATATCGGACACGCACGGGCTGAGCTTCGACGACTGCCGGGTGCCCGAGGCGAACCTCGTCGGCGAGCGCGGCCGAGGCTTCAACCAGTTCCTCGCCATCCTCGACGACGGACGCATCGCCATCTCGGCGCTCGCGGTCGGCCTCGCGCAGGCCTGCCTCGAGGAGTCGACGAAGTACGCCAATCAGCGGATCACATTCGGCGCGCCGATCGGGTCGCGGCAGGCGATCGCCTTCGCGCTCAGCGATCTGGCTGTGGCGGTCGAGGCGGCCCGGCTGCTGACGTACAAGGCGGCCTGGCTCAAGGACGCCGGCCGCCCGGCCAAGAGCATCAAGCAGGCCGCCGCGATCGCGAAGCTGTACTCGACCGAGGCCGCGGTCAGCGCGACGCGGGTCGCCACCCAGGTCTTCGGCGGCAACGGCTTCATGGAGGAGTTCCCGGTCGCGCGGTTCTACCGCGACGCGAAGATCCTCGAGATCGGCGAGGGCACGTCCGAGGTCCAGCGCATGGTGATCGCCCGGGCGCTCGGCCTGCCGGTGTCATGACCGAATCTCCCTCGGCGGGCGAGGCAAACTCCGTTACCACCGCGACCCGGGCCGCTCGGCTGGCGACGCTCTCCGCCCCCGAGAAGGCCGCCGCCAAGCTCGCGGCGCAGGGCAAGCTCTACGTCCGCGACCGCATCGCCCGCCTGTTCGACGATGAGACATTCATCGAGGACGGCCAGCTCGCCAATGCGCTCGCCGACGGACTGCCGGCCGACGGGGTCGTCACGGGCCAGGGGCTCGTCGACGGACGGCCGTCGCTCGTCGTGGCGAACGACCCGACCGTCAAGGCTGGTTCGTGGGGCGCGCGCACCGTCGAGAAGATCATTCGCATCACCGAACGGGCGCTCGCCGAAGAGCTCCCGATCTTCTGGCTGATCGACTCGGCCGGCGCGCGCATCACCGATCAGGTCGCGCTGTTCCCGGGGCGCCGCGGGGCCGGGCGGATCTTCCACAACCAGGTCGCGCTGTCGGGCAAGGTTCCGCAGATCTGCTGCCTGTTCGGGCCGTCCGCCGCGGGCGGCGCCTACATCCCGTCGTTCTGCGACATCGTGATCATGGTCGAGGGCAACGCGTCCATGTATCTCGGCTCGCCGCGTATGGCCGAGATGGTGGTCGGCGAGATCGTCTCGCTCGAAGAGATGGGCGGTGCTCGGATGCACTGCACGATCTCCGGCTGCGGCGACAATCTGGCCGCTGACGACGCCGACGCGATCGAGCAGGCCAAGCTCTTCTTCAGCTACCTGCCGACCTGCTGGCGCGAGCAACCGCCGACGTTCGACCCCGACGCACCCTCGCTCACCCTGACTTCGTCGCTCGGTGCCGGCCGACGAGTCGGTGCCGTTCGACATGCACGAGGTCATGGACGGGCTCCTCGACGCGGACTCGTTCTTCGAGGTCAAGCCGCTCTTCGCGGCTGAATTGATCACCGGCTTCGGTCGGGTCGACGGGCAGCCGGTCGGCATCGTCGCCAACAACAGCGCTGTACGCGGCGGCGTGTTGTTCGTCGACTCGGCCGACAAGGCGGCGCGCTTCATCTGGCTGTGCGACGCGTTCAACGTGCCGCTGCTGTATCTGGCCGACGTCCCCGGCTTCATGATCGGCAGTGCCGTCGAACGGCAGGGCATCATTCGACACGGCGCCAAGATGATCAGCGCCGTCGCCGAGGCGACGGTGCCGCAGCTGTCGATAATCGTCCGAAAGGCTTACGGCGCCGGGCTTTATGCGATGGCCGGTCCGGGCTTCATGCCCGACGCGTGCATCGCGCTGCCGACCGGTCGGGTCGCCGTCATGGGGCCCGAGGCGGCCGTCAACGCCGTCTACGCCGGCAAGATCGCCGAAATCGAGGACGCCGACGAGCGGGCCACCTTCATCGCCGCGAAGCGCGCCGAGTACGAGCAGGACGTCGATCTGCTGCGCCTGGCGGCCGACCTTGTGATCGACGCGATCGTCGAGCCGTCCGAACTGCGCAACGAGATCGTCCAGCGGTACCGCGTGCTCGTCGGCAAATCGCGGTCGGTCGCCGCCAAGCGACACGGCGTGCCGCCGACGTGATCGACGATCGCGCTGATCTGGACGCCGCGATCGAGGTCCGCGGGTCGGCGGACCCGGTCGAGGTCGCCGCGATCGTGGCGGCCCTGGGCCGGCGCGCCGCAGTCGTCGAAGGAGCGTCGACCGTCGATGCCTATGCGCGCTGGCGGCAGACCCGGCTGGCCGCGCTCAACGACGACTGATCGTCAGCGCGAACCGGCGAGGCCAGGACTGGTCACCGCAACCCGACGCAGTCGAATCGCCAGAACGCCTCGGCGTACACGAGCGGCCCGGTCATCGTGGGTTCGTACCCGGCCAGGCGGACGACCTGGAATGCGGCGGGTGGGATCCGTTCGGACGGTGCCGTGAAGGCGTGCTCGCCGCCGGCCTCGAAGCCGAATCGCGAGTAATAGTCGGGTGATCCTTCGAGGAACAGCAGCGGCGCGCCCGCCTGCTCCGCCGCGGTGATCGCCGCGCCGACGAGCTGACCACCGATCCCTTGTCGCTGCCGGGCCGGCCCGACGCTCAGCGGGCTGAGCACGAGTACGTCGACCAATTGCGTGGGCGCGTCGAGCCAGCACCACGTGAGTTGGACGTGCCCGACGATCTCGCCGTCGGCTTCGGCCACCATGGCCGGACCACCGCGTTCCCAGAGCGCTTCCGCGAGTTCGACGACGACCGGCCGCGCGAACGCCGCGGACACGATCCGGCCAACACCCTCCTGGTCGGTGTCGCGCTGCGGTCGGATCACGACGTCCATGATCAGTGACGGTATCGAGGCGACCAACCGAATTGGCGCGGTATCACGCCGTCGTGGCGACCAGGTCCGCCACGGCGGCCGCGAAGCGCGCCGGATGTCGGCGGTGCGGCTCGTGACTGCGCCCGGGCAGCAGAACCAAGCGGGATGCCGGCAGGTGCTCGTGCGTGGCCAGCGCGTGCGATACCGGAATGATCGGGTCGTGCACCGACCACACGATCAGGGTCGGCAGCTGCAGGCGCAACCGATCCATCTCGATCATCGAACCGCGTTGCCCGGACGGCCGGATGACCGCGTTCAGCGCCGCGAAGAACGTGCGCCGCGTATCGGGCCGCCCGAGCGAACGCCCGATTCGCCGAAGGTTGACGATCGCCTCCGGGCTCAAGCGCAGTGATCGGAGCAGCCGCGGTTGCCCGTACAGGCGCAACGTCCGGTGGTTGACGACGAATCGCAGCCCGGTCCGGACGCCGGGAAGTGTCGCACCGCGCAGCGCGAGATGCACCTGCTTGCCGAGCCCGCCGCTCGCGACGAGGACGAGCCGTCCGGTCTGCTCCGGATGGCGATGTGCGAACTGCATCGCGATCGCGCCGCCTAGTGAGTGGCCCGCGATGGTCGCCCGGTCGGCGCCGAGCTCGTGCAGGAATGAGCTGATCGAATCAGCGAAATCGTCGAGCGAATATCCGACGGGCGGCTTGTCGGACTCGCCGTGTCCGAGCAGATCGAGCGCGATGGCGCGCAGACCCAGCTCGGCCAGAGCCGGGAGCGCGACTTCCCAGGTCGAAGAATCCGACACCAGACCGTGCAGCAACAGCACGACCGGCCCGTCGGACGGCCCGGCCTCGAGATACGACAACCGGTATCCGTCCGGTCCGAGCAGTCGCTTGCGGTCAGGCGCGTTCAGCGAACCGCCAACAGATCGATCACGAAGATCAGCGTCTGGCCCGACAGTCGGTGCCCGCCGCCGGCCGCGCCGTACGCCTGTTCGGGCGGGATCACCAATTGCCGCCGGCCGCCGACACGCATCCCGGGGATACCGTCCTGCCAGCCCTTGATGAGTCCGCGCAGCGGGAACTCGATCGACTCACCGCGGTCCCACGAGCTGTCGAACTGCTCGCCGGACTTGTATTCGACGCCGACGTAGTGCACCTCGACGGTCGCGCCCGGGGCCGCCTCGTCGCCTTCGCCGACGACGATGTCGCTGATCTGCAGGTCGGTCGGCGGGTCACCGGCCGGGAAATCGATCTCAGGTTTGGTCATACGAACATCCAAGCACGGCCGCCTTCGGCGTCGTCGCGTGACCGTCAGCGCGTCGCGGGATAGCCGAGCTCGGCGAGGGTAAAGCCCTGCGCCAGGATCATCCGCCGTAGCAAGGGCAAAGACACTCCCACGACGGTGTGATGGTCTCCGCTGACCGAGTCGGTGAACCACCCGCCCAGACCGTCGATGGTGAACGCGCCGGCCACGGCGGCTGGTTCGCCGCTGGCGACGTACCGCTCGATCTCGTCGTCGGACGGGCGGCCGAACCGGACGGTGGTGCTGGCGACCTCGACGACGCTCGCGCCGTCCGATGTCCTGATCAGGCAGTGTCCGGTGTGCAGCTGGCCGGTCGTCCCGCGCATCCGCTGCCAGCGCGCCACGGCATCCTCGGCGGACGCCGGCTTGCCGTAGGGCCGGCCGTCGTCCAACTCCAGCAATGAGTCGCAGCCCAGCACCAACGCCGCGCCGCGGACCCGCGCAGCGACCGTTTCGGCCTTGCGCGTTGCGAGCGTGCGTACGAGGTCGACCGGCGTCGGCTCGCTGATCGACGCCTCGTCGAAGTCGCTGACCATCACCTCGACGGGGAGGCCGGCAGCGAGCAGAGTGCGCAGTCGGGCGGGCGAAGCCGACGCGAGGACGAAGCGGATCACAGCCCGAGGTTACGGGCGATGACCTCTTTCATGATCTCGGTGGCGCCGCCGTAGATGCGCGTCACTCGCGCATCGGTGTAGGCGCGCGCGATCGGGTACTCGCTCATGAACCCGTAGCCGCCGTGCAGCTGCAGGCATCGGTCGACGACCCGGCCCTGCAGCTCCGTCGCCCACCACTTGGCCTCGGCGGCATCTTCCGCCGTCAGCTCGCCGTTGTTGAGCGCGACGACGCACGAGTCGACGAAGGCCTGGGTGACGTCGATCTCGGTGACGATCTCGGCGAGGGTGAACTTGCTGTGCTGGAACGAGCCGATCGTCTTGCCGAACGCCTGGCGGTGCTTCACGTAGTCGAGGGTCAGCTCGAACGCGGCTCGGGCCTCGGCGACGGCCGATACCGCGATCGACATGCGCTCCTGGGGCAGCTTGCGCACGAGCTGCAGGAAGCCCTCGTTCTCGACGCCGAGCAGGTTGGCGGCCGGCACCCGGACGTCGGTGAACGACAGCTCGGCGGTGTCCTGCGAGTGCAGCCCGATCTTCTCGAGGTTGCGACCGCGCTCGAAGCCGGGCATTCCGCGCTCGATGATCATCAGTGACAGGCCGCGGTGCCGGTCGGCGCTGGTGCGCGCGGCCGTGATCACCAGATCGGCGTTGATGCCGTTGGTGATGAAGGTCTTCGCCCCGTTGACGAGGTAGTGATCTCCGTCGCGGACGGCCGACGTCCGGATGCCGGACAGGTCCGAACCCGCACCCGGCTCGGTCATCGCGACCGCGGTGATCAATTTGCCGGAGACGATGCCGGGCAGCCAGCGCTCGCGCTGCTCGTCGTTCGCGTACGTCAAGAAGTACGGCAGACACGTGTCGTTGTGGAGAGACATACCCAGGCCCGACCCGGTCACGCCGGCGAGCGCGATCTGTTCGTCGAGGGCCTGATTGAAGCGGAAGTCCTCGACGCCCCCGCCGCCGAACTCCTCGGGTGCGGCCATCCCGAGGAAGCCGTTGCGTCCGGCCAGCTCGAAGATTTCGCGCGGAGTGGTTCCGGCCCGCTCCCAGTCGAGGAAGTTCGGCACGACCTCTTTATCGAGGAAGGTGCGGAATGACTCGGCAAATGCGAGGTGTTCGGCTTCGAAATGGCGACGCTTCATGAGCTCTCCCTGGGCGGGCCGGCCTCGTGAGCCGACCCGCCCAGGGTAGCCGTACGACGGGCGCTTACTTCGTCCCGGCGTCGAGGATGCCCTTGGCCGTCAACGTGCTGCCGCTCTTGGTGCCGGTCACGACGACGGTGTCGTTGGTCTTCACCGAGCCGATGGTCGACGCGGTCTTGCCGGCCCGCACCTTGGTCGACGAGTCGACGACGTACGTCTCGCTCGTCTTGTCGCCGGCGGTCACCGTGATCGACGTGGCACTGACCGACGTGACGGTGCCCTTGATCGCGTCGTGCGTGACCGCGCCGGACTTGCTGTTGGTGACCCACTCGCCGTGCTCGAAATTCTTCAGGGCGACGCGCAGCCGCCCGCCCTTGCCGCCGGCGTGCTTGCCGGCGCCGGTCGTCGCGGTGCCGCTGGTTGAGCCCGACGACGTGCTCGACGGAGTCGGCGTGCTCGACCCGGTGACGGCGAGGGCCGCGGCCCCACTTCCGAGGACGGCTGCGCCGATCGCGCCGGCGATTGCAATCTTCTTCCACATTTCGATGAACCCCTTGAGTCGGAACTGATGACTTCAGAATCCGGGATCAGGGTCAGGAAGAGGCCACGTGATTGTTTGGATCGTGTCAAGCCGGGCCGCGGGGGCCGGTGCGCGAGTCGGGGGTCCCGCGCACCGGCCTGCTTCCATCATGGCGAAATCCCGAATCGGCGCAACTGGGCGTTCCGCGGACGGCCGCCGGCGCCGTTGCACTCCGCCGAGCCCGCTACCGTGACACGCATGCGCGAGACGGTCGGAGTCATCGGCGGATCAGGGTTCTACTCGTTGCTCGACGATGCGGAAACTGTCCGCATCGAGACGCCGTTCGGTGATCCCAGCGACGAGATCACGGTCGGCCAGCTCGGCGGTGCGACCGTCGCATTCCTGCCGCGCCACGGACGTGATCACCGCTTCCCGCCGCATCGAGTTCCGTACCGGGCGAACATGTGGGCGCTGCGAACTCTCGGCGTCCGGCAGATCGTGTCGCTGTCGGCCGTCGGTTCGCTTCGCCGGGAGCACGGACCGGGCACCCTCGTCGTTCCGGATCAGCTCGTCGACCGGACGTGGGGCCGCCCGCACACGTTCAGCGACAGCGATATGGGGGTCGCGCACGCGCCCTTCGCCGATCCGTACTGCCCGCGTGGACGCGGCGCCGCCGTCGCGTCATCGTCGGACGTGATCGACGGGGGTGCGCTCGTGGTCATCAACGGGCCGCGCTTCTCGACGCGCGCCGAGTCGCTCGAGTACCAGGGCCACGGCTGGTCGATCATCGGCATGACCGCTCTGCCCGAAGCAGCGCTCGCTCGAGAATTGGCTTTGTGTTACACGGGATTGGCGCTCGTCACCGATCACGACGCAGGTGTCGACGCCGGCGAGGGCGTCACGCACGCACAGGTGCTGGCCACCTTCGCGGCCAACCTGCCGCGCCTGCGCGAACTGCTCGTCGAGACGATCGGACGGCTGCCCGACGAGCAGGGCGACTGCCCGTGCGGTGCGGTGTACGCCGAAACGCCCCCGCCGTTCGAGCTGCCCTGACGTGCGCGTCCTGCTGACCGGCGGCGCCGGCTTCATCGGGCAGCACGTCCTGGCCGAACTGCTGTCGCGCGGCCACGCCGTCACGGTGCTCGACTCGTTGCGCGCCGATGTCCACGACGCGCGGCCGGCGCTCCCCGCGCCGCTCACCGTCGCCGATGTGCGTGACGCCGAGGCCGTCGATACCGCGCTGGTGGGCGTCGATGCGGTGTGCCACCTGGCCGCCAAGGTCGGTCTGGGCGTCGACGTGCAAGATCTCCCCGACTACGCCGGCTCGAACGACCTGGGTACCGCCGTCCTGCTGGCCGCGATGGCCCGGGCCGGCATCGCCCGGCTGACCGTCGCCTCGTCCATGGTCGTCTATGGCGAGGGGCTCGGCCGGTGCGCGGACCACGGTGTGGTCGGGCCCGGTCCGCGCCGTGAGACCGACCTGGCGGACGGACGGTTCGAGCCGCCCTGCCCGCACTGTGGTGCGCCACTGGCGACCGCGCTCGTCGACGAGGACGCCCCGCTCGACCCGCGCAACGCGTACGCCGCGAGCAAGCTCGCCCAGGAGTTCCTGTCGTCGGCCTGGGCCCGGGCGACCGGTGGCTCGGCCGCGGCCATGCGCTACCACAACGTCTACGGGCCGGGCATGCCACGCGACACCCCGTACGCCGGCGTGGCCGCCATCTTCCGGTCGGCACTACGCAACGGGCAGGCCCCGCAGGTTTTCGAGGACGGCGGGCAGCGGCGGGACTTCGTTCATGTGCGTGACGTTGCCGCGGCCACCGTCCGCGCCGTCGAGAGGCACCTCGAAGGGTTTCGCGCGTACAACGTCGGGTCGGGCACCCCGCGCACGGTCGGCGAGATGGCGACCGCGCTGAGTCAGGCGCTCGACGGGCCGGTTCCGGTCGTGACCGGCGCCTATCGCCTCGGCGATGTCCGGCACATCACCGCGGATTCGAGTCGGGCGCGGTCCGAACTCGACTGGCGACCGGCCACCACGTTCGACGACGGACTCATCGAACTCGCGCACCTCGACTGAGCGTCTGGTTTTTCTCATCTAATTCTAGGGTGTGGCGCCGATCCCTCTTGGTGATCTTGGACTAACGTGCAGTCATCAGGGTCGCGGATCGACCCTCTCGGTGGGGCTGGGCAGGCCCGGCTGTGACCGACGAGTCGGGGGGCTCGACATTCGGCACTCGGCCGGGCTCCCAGCCGCCCATTCGATCGGCCCGAGCGCTCGGCCGTAACTCGATCAGCCCAGCTTTCAGAGGTTCAAGCCGCGACCGGCAGGCTGACCGTGAAGCTGCAGCCTTCGCCCACGTTCGCGACGTCGACCGTGCCGCCGTGTGCTTCGACGATGCCGCGCGTGATCGCCAGACCCAGCCCGGCGCCACCCGAACCGATCGGGCCCGGTGAGCGCGCCGGCTCGCCGCGGAAGCCGACGTCGAAAACACGTTCGAGCTCCTCGGACGGGATGCCGCCGCACTCGTCGCGGACCGTGACCTCCGCGCGGCCGGGCGCCGCGGTCACCAGGACGTCGACGACCCCGTCGCTGCGCGTGTGCCGGATCGCGTTCGCGACCAGATTCGTCAATGCCCGGTTGAGTTCCTGGCCGTTGCCGAGGACGGTCGCCGCCCCCGTCGCGTGCCCGCTGAGGCGGACGCCCTGCGCCCGGGCCAGTGGATCGAGCGCCGCGAGGCAGTCGGACACAAGATCGTCGAGCGCGACGTGTTCGGTGTCGAGCGCGAAACTGCCCGCCTGGATCCGCGAGAGCTCGAACAGGTCGTCAACCATCGTCGTGAGCCGGTCGACGGCGGAATGGATCTGCTTGTAGTACTGCTCGGGCGAATCCGACACGCCGTCCTCGAGCGCCTCGGATATCGCCCGCAGGCTGGCGAGCGGCGTGCGCAGGTCGTGGCTGACCCACGCGACGAGTTCGCGTCGCGACGATTCCAGGGCCCGCTCGCGCTCGCGGGATCCGGCCAGGCGGGCGGCGGTCTCGGCGAGTTCGGTGCGCAGCTGTTCGAGTTCGGCCGTGAGCGGTCGGCCGTCGGTCGTCGGCACTCGTCCGGCCCCGAGGTCGACGATCGCGACGCGCAGCACGTCGTTGTCCTGCGCGAGCCGCCGCCCGGCGCGTGCGGCCAGCGCCGACGCGACCAGGCCGGACACCAGCGCGACGGCGATCGTCATCGCGCCTTCGCTGTCGGACAGGGCCATGTCCCGCACGTTGCCGAGCGACTGCCGCCACCGTGGCCACGACGCCGGTCAGGACGATCGAGGCGAGCAACCAGCCCAGGCCGCGCCGGCGCAGCGAATAGGTCGCGAGCCACACCAGGATGCCGCCGCCCGCTGCCCACAGCAGGGCGACCGACACACTCGACAAGGTTGGATTCACGCGGCGTCCTGCCCGAGTTCGAGGCGGTAGCCGATGCCCCACACGGTCTGGATCAGGGACGGGTTGGTCGGGTCGTTCTCGACCTTCTCACGCAGCCGCCGGACGTGGACGGTGACCGTCGATTGATCACCGAACGTCCAGCCCCACACCTCGGACATCAGCTGGGCGCGGCTGTAGGCCTTGCCCGGATGGGTGATCAGGAAGCTGAGCAGGTCGAACTCGCGCACCGTGAGGGCCAGCTCGGCCCCGTCGCGGACGGCGCGGCGGGCTTCGGTGTCGACCGTCAAATTCCCGGCTGTGACGATCGCCGGCGCGGGCGCGGCCCGTCCGCTGCGCCGCAGGACGGAGTCGATCCGCAGCACGAGCTCGCGCGGCGAGAAGGGTTTCGTCACGTAGTCATCGGCACCGACCTCGAGCCCGGCGATTCGATCTTCGGCCTCGGCCAGGGCGGTGAGCATCACCACCGGCAGGTCCGGATGGTTGGCGCGCACCTTCGCGCAGACCTCGAGGCCGCTCACCTTCGGCAGCATCAGGTCGAGGACGATGAGGTCCGGCAAGGCGTCCGAGACACTGTCGAGCGCGGCCTGCCCGTCGGCGACCCGTCGCGTCGTGTGGCCGGCGCGCAGCAGGTAGCCGACGACGACATCGGCCAAGGCATCGTCGTCGTCGACGATCAAGATGTCGGCCACCCTCTGATCCTAGGAGCGGATCCGACGATCAGCGCCGAGTTCACCGCATCGTAAGAGTTCGCCGTCGTCCCACGCGCGTACGGAGTCCTACCGGCGGAGGCCGCGCTTGATCAGCGTGCCCACGACAGTCAGCACGACAATGATCGAGACGACGATGAAAATCACCCGCCCGAGGCTGCTGCTTCCGGGGCTCGGAGCTGTCGCCAGGAACTCGTACGGCCGCACTACCTCGTCCTCCGAACTCGGTAGACGAGGAGCGCGTCGATCCCCAGCGCGGCCAGCCCGCCGATCGTCGCGGGGACCAGCCAGTCCGCCACCGTCGTGCGGCCGTGATTGAGGGCGTTGTACCGCCACGGCACGACGATTCCCAGAGCGATCGGTAGACCGATCAGGTAATACAGGAGGCGCGTGCGGGCGAGATGGCCGTTGCTGTCGTCCATGTCGCGCGTTTTCCCGATTGAAACGCCCGCCAAACCCGCAACGTGATGCTCAGCGACCCACGTGGGCGGCCGCCCGCGCGAGAGCCGATGGCCGGCTAGGACGACGCGAGCGACCGCGCGAGGCGTTCGAGCGAGGCGAAGCTGTGCCCGGCGACCAGCTCGTCCACGTGCGGCAGCGCCGCGACCATGCCGCCGGTGACGGGCGCGAAGCCATCGCGGCCCTTGTGCGGGTTGACCCAGATCACCCGGTGGGCGAGCCGGTCCAGCCGCGCGACCTGCTCGCCCAGCAGCGCCGGATCGCCGCGCTCCCAGCCGTCCGAGCAGAGCACGACGATCGCCCCGCGGGCCAAGCCACGCTGCCCCCACAGGTCGAGGAACGCCTTGATCATGTCGCCCAGCCGCGTGCCACCGCTCCAGTCGGGGATCGCGCGACCGGCGTCGGCCAGCGCCCGGTCGGGGTCCCGGCGGCGCAGTTCCCGGGTGACCCGGGTCAGCCGCGTGCCGAGAGTGAACACCTCGGTACGGGTCGGCGATGCGCGGACCGCCGCGTGGGCGAAGCGCAGCAAGGCGTCGGCGTACGGCTGCATCGAACCGCTGACGTCGACCAGCAGGACGAGCCGGCGCGACTTCGTCCGTCGCCGCTGGCGGGCGAGTGCGGCCGGCTCGCCGCCACCGGCCAGCATGCGCCGGATGGTGCGCGCGGCGTCCACCCGGCCGGTGCGCGCCGGGCGATGGCGGCGGGTTCGGCGCTGCGCCGATCGGGGCGCCAGCAGCGCGAACAGTCGATTGCATCTGATCGCGTTCGCGAGCGGTCAGCGATGCGACGTCGCGCTGGCGCAATGCCTCCGTTCGGGTGGCCTGCACGGTGAGGGCGTCGTGCTCCGAACCGTCGCCGTCCGGCTCGCCAGCGTCGACCTCGAAGGCGCTGGTGCGAACCCGGGTCGGTGGGGTCGAGCGGGTCGTCCGGCCGACCGCCCGCCCGCCGAAGTAAGCCGACAAGGCCGCGTCGTACAGGACGATGTCGGCGAGATCGCCGCAGAACGTCAGCCGTCCGGCCCAGTAGACGTCGCGGCCCGGCGAGCACATCGAGGTGGCCGAGCGCGGAGATCATCGCCTGCACGCGGTCCGGCGATAGCCGCCACCCCGGCGTACCGCAGCGTCCGCGCGAAACCGACGCACGAGTTGGGTGGCGTCGGGCTCGACCAACGGCACCGTCATCGGCCCGGCACCGACTCAGGCCCCGACCAACTCGGCGAGGACGGTTTCGCGAACGCGCGTCGCATCCTCCTGGTACTTCAGGACGGCCCCGAGAGTGGCCGCGGCCCGATCGGGATCGAGCGTGCGCGCGCCGAGCAGATGCAGTGCGTGCGCCCAGTCGATCGACTCGGCCACGCCGGGCGGCTTGAGCAGGTCGGCCGCGCGCAGCGTGCGCCGGCGCGGGCGACGTCGCGGGCCAGCTGATCGGTGATCTCGGGCAGCCGCCGCCGCAGGATCGCGACCTCGCGATCGAACGACGGGTGCTCGACCCAGTGGTAGAGGCAGCGCCGCTTGAGCGCGTCGTGCACCTCGCGGGTGCGGTTCGAGGTCAGGACGACCAGCGGCGGCGTCTCCGCCCGGATCGTGCCGAGTTCGGGGATCGTCACCGCGTTGTCGGCGAGCACCTCGAGCAGGAACGCCTCGAACTCGTCGTCGGCCCGGTCGATCTCGTCGATCAACAGGACGGACGGAGCCGTGCTCGATCGCCTGCAGGATGGGTCGCGCGATCAGGAAGCGCCGGTCGTAAGCGACCGCTCGAGCTCGCCCGCATCACGGCACGCCCGCCGCTTTCGGCCGCGCGCAGGTGCAGGATCTGGCGCGGGAAGTCCCAGTCGTAGAGCGCCTGCGACGCGTCGATGCCCTCGTAGCACTGCAGCCGGACCAGCTGCGCGCCGAGCACCTCGGCCAGCGCCTGCGCCAGGCTGGTCTTGCCGACCCCGGCGTCGCCCTCGAGGAACAGCGGGCGGTGCATGTGCAGGGCCAGGTAGGCCGCCGTGGCCAGCCCCTCGTCGGGCAGGTAGCCGCGCCTGCTCGAGTGCCGCGGCGAGCGCCGCCGGATCGCCGAGGTCGCTCCACCTGTCCAGCATGCCGGACAGCCGACGATCAGGTCGATGCCCGCCAACCGCCGGGCCCGACGGCCAGCGAGCGCCGGACCCCGGACGCCGGGTCGTTCCAGCGGCCCTGAACGCGGTCGCCGCCGACGCGCCCGGTAGGCGCCGCGGCGCCGCCGACCCGGCCGCCGCCGACCACGACGGCCAGCGCGGCCGCGAGCTCTTCCGGCCGTCGGCTCGCCGCGCACGATCCGCAGCGCGGCGGACTCGCGTCGCTCACAGCGGGATGTTCCCGTGCTTCTTCGGCGGCAGGGTCTGGCGCTTGTTGCGCAGCATCCGCAGCGACTTGATCACGTACGAGCGGGTGCTCGACGGCGGGATCACCGAGTCGATGTAGCCGCGCTCGGCGGCGATGTAGGGATTGACCAGGGTGTCCTCGTAGTCGGTCGACCAGCTCGCCCGCAGCGCCTCGGGATCAGTCGGCGTCGGCGAGCTCGCGGCGGTACAGGATGTTCGCCGCGCCCTGCGCGCCCATCACCGCGATCTGCGCGGTCGGCCAGGCGACGTTGACGTCGGCGCCCAGGTGCTTGGAGCCCATCACGTCGTACGCGCCGCCGAACGCCTTGCGGGTGACGATGGTGATCTTCGGGACGGTCGCCTCGGCGTAGGCGTAGATCAGCTTCGCGCCGCGCCGGATGATGCCGGCCGCTCCTGGCCGACGCCGGGCAGGAAGCCGGGCACGTCGACCAGCGTGATCACCGGGACGTTGAACGCGTCGCAGGTGCGCACGAACCGGGCCGCCTTCTCGGAGGCGTCGATGTCGAGGCAGCCGGCGAAGTGCAGCGGCTGGTTGGCCACGATGCCGACCGGGTGGCCCTCGACCCGGCCGAAGCCGACGAGGATGTTCGGCGCGAACAGCGCGTGCACCTCGAGGAACTCGCCGTCGTCGAGCAGGTGCTCGATGATCTGGTGCATGTCGTAGGGCTGGTTGGCCGAGTCCGGGATGAACGTGTCGAGGAACGCGTCGTCGTCGTCGACCGTCGTCGACGACCTCGGTGTCGTAGATCGGCAGCGGGTCGAGGTTGTTGCTCGGCAGGTAGGACAGCAGCGCCTTGACGTAGTCGATCGCGTCGTCCTCGTCGGCGCCGAGGTAGTGCGCGTTGCCGCTGATCGTGTTGTGCGTGCGGGCGCCGCCGAGCTCCTCGAGCGTGACGTCCTCGCCGGTGACCGTCTTGACGACGTCCGGGCCCGGTGATGAACATCTGCGACGTCTTGTCGACCATGACCACGAAGTCGGTCAGCGCGGGGGAGTAGACGTGCCCGCCGGCGGCCGCGCCCATGATCAGCGAGATCTGCGGGATGACGCCGGACGCCTGCACGTTGCGGTAGAAGATCTCGCCGTACAGGCCGAGCGATGACGACGCCCTCCTGGATGCGCGCGCCGCCGCCCTCGTTGATGCCGACGACCGGGCAGCCGTTCTTCATCGCGAAGTCGAGCACCTTGACGATCTTCTCGCCGTACACCTCGCCGAGCGCTGCCGCCGAACACGGTGACGTCCTGGCTGAACACGCAGACCGGGCGGCCGTCGACCGTGCCGTAGCCGGTGACGACGCCGTCGCCGAACGGGCGAGTTGGCTTCCATGCCGAAGTTGGTCGAGCGGTGCCGGGCGAACTCGTCGAGCTCGATGAACGACCCCTCGTCGAGCAGCGTCGCGATGCGCTCGCGGGCGGTCTTCTTGCCCTTGGCGTGCTGGCTTCTCGACCGCGCGCGCCGAGCCGGCATGCACGGCCTCGTCGTAGCGGCGTTCGAGGTCGGCGAGCTTGCCGGCGGTCGTATGCGGGTCAGGAGCATCCGGGACGAGTGCGGCAGCCATAGCTGCGCAGCCTAATCCGCGGCCTCGGCGTCGCCGAGAAGTTGTGCACTACTTCTCGTTGACGTCCTTGAGCGGCGTGACCTGGTTGGTGTTCGCGGAGCGTTCCACTTCTGCAGGGTCGAGCCGTTGCAGGTCGCGACCTGGATCTTGCTGACCGTCGTGCTACCACCGAACATGTCGTTCGGCGACGCGTTCGGGTCGGTCGGGCTCAGGCAGTACGGGCCGGGTGACGCGGAGTTGTCCTTGATCACCCAGCTGGCGCCGTAGCTGGCCTGCTTGTAGTAGACCGTCCAGAGCTGGTTGGCGCCACCGTTGCAGGTCTGCGTAGTCACGTACGTGCCGTAGGCCGTCGAGTTGGGGCTGGTCAGGCAGTACAGCGAGCCGGGGTTCGTGGTGATCGTGCCCAGGACGCTCTGGGTGTTGCCGGTCGCATTGGCCGGCAGGGCCCACTTCTGGTTCCAGGTCAGACCGGTCGCACCGGCCGGAGACTGCTTGCACGGCCAGGCGATCAGGAAGCCTTGGTTGACGTTCTGGTTCGTGACGTCCAGGCAGCGGCCGAACTGGTTGTAGTTGACGAGCTGGGTCGTCGTGCCGCCGGCCATACCGGCGCCGACGCCCGCTTCGGGAGAGAACACGGTGCCGCAGCCGGACAGGATGAGCAGGCTGCCCGCGGTGTTGGCCGTCTGGACGTTCCAGCAGAAGTTGTTGAGGGTGCTGCCGTCACTCGTGCCCTGGAACTGCGCGGAGTCATTGAAGCTCCACTGCTGCTGAGCCTTGGTCGGCGATCCGCAGGCCTGGACCTTCAGCACCGCATTGGTGGCCTCGGGAGTACCGGCGTCGACGCACATACCGAGCGGCATAGTGGATGTCTTCGAGGTCACCAGGACGACCGTCAGGTTGTCGTTGTAGGCCCAGGTCTGCTGGCCCTTGCCGCTCACGCACGGCTGCATCGTGACGTTCGTGCCGGCGGTCGGTTGGCTCGATCCCGCGTCCAGGCAGAGGTCCGGGCTGCCGCCCGAGACATGGATCAGGCCGCCGGGAATGTTCTGGTTGTTGGTGGTGAAGATGTAGGTCGCCGACAAACTCCGAGTCGTAACGCTCGTGAACGAACCGGTCGCCTGGTCGGTGCCCTGCGCCTGCAACAGTGCGTAGGCGGGCGTCGTCAACGTACCGCCGCCGCTGATGCAGAGGATCTGGTTCGTCGACAACCAGGCGGCCGACTGGCCGGCCGGGTCGCTCGGGTAGTAGGTGATCGACACCTGGTAGCGGGCCGTCGCCGGCGTGCCGAGGGCGCCGGTCATCGTCCCGCACGGGAGGTTGGCCAGCGTTCCGCCCGAGGCCCGGATCTGGCCGACCGCGACGTCGAGGCCGGCCTGCGCCGCATCGAGCTGATGCACGCGCGTCGACACCGTTCGCGTCTGCGAGAACTGGTTGAGCATCAACGGGATCATCGCCGCCGACAACATTGTGGCGACCATCGTGAGGATCATGGCCAGCATCAGCGACCCGGTGTCGTCGCCCTTCACCCACAGGCGTCGGACCACGCGGGTCCGTCGTGTCCGGACCGTTGTCACGGGGCCGCCCTACCTTCGGTGCAGATGGTGCTCGTCGTCCCCGTCGTCGTGGTCAACGAGGTGTTCAGAGCCGTGAACGTGATGTCAGTCGTCTTGTTGGCCTTGGCCTGGTTCAGGCCGACTACCGCGACGATGTTGATCTCGAGACGTTGGAAGTTGAACGTCGACGTGGCGTTGGTCCAGGTGAAGGCGCCGTGGGTGCCGGCCGTCACGTTGGACGCGAGCTGCACCCACGCCGACGGCGTGGGTGTCGGGGCCGGGACGGTAGCCGACTGGTTCCAGGTCCGCTCCTGCAGCTGGCTGGTCGCCGTGTGCAGGCGCAGCTCGGTGCAGACCGGTGTCCCGGTGTAGGACGACAGGAACTCGACATAGGTGTCCGAGCCGACGGTGCCCTGAGTGCTGATCACCGACGCGTAACGGACCTGCTTGTCGAGCCGCTCGAACAGCGTGTTGAGCTGCTGTGACGCTTGGCTGGCCGCGTCGACCCGGTCAATCCCGTTGTAGGCCTGGGCGATGCCCGCTGAGAAGAGCGCCCCGAAGATGCCCATGATCGTCAGGACGACCATCAACTCGATCAGGGTGAAGCCGGCGTCGTCGCGGCCCTGGCGGACCCGCTCCAAGAACTTCTCCATTTACGTCACCTTCCAGGTGAACGTCACGCTGGCGGTGACACCCGCGCTGTCGGTGACCGTGATCTTGACCGTCGCGCCGCTTCCGTTCGCCGTGGTCGGGGTGCCCGACACGACGCCGGTCGAGGCGTTGATCGAGATCCCGGCGGGCAGACCGGTTGCCGACCAGGCCAGGGTGCCCGAGCCGCCGGTTGCGGTCGCGGTGAACGATGTGATGGCGCTGCCGTGCGCGTTCGTCCGGGTAGCCGTGGTCGGGTTCGTTACGACCGGCTTGGCGGCGACGACCCAGCTGAACGGCGTCGTCGAATCCGTGGCGCCGGTGCTGTCAGTGACCGTGACCGTGACCGTCGAGGTACCGGCCGTCGTCGGCGTGCCGCTAATGACACCGGTCGAGGAGTTGATCGACAGGCCGGCTGGCAAGCCGCTCGCGGACCACGTGTACGGGCTGATGCCGCCGGTCGCGGTCATCGTGAGCGAGTCGGACACGGTGACGTCGCTGTACTGCGTCGGCTGGTTCGCGGCCGCCAGCGTCGGGGCGACGACCCAGGTGAACGCGTTCGTCGCGTCGGTGTTGCCGGCGCTGTCGGTCACCGTCACAACCACCGAGTAGCTGCCGGTGACGGTCGGCTTGCCACTGATGACGCCGGTGCTCGCGTTGAGCGTGAGCCCCGTCGGCAGGCCGGTGGCCGACCAGTTCGTGTACGTACCCGAGCCGCCCGTCGCCGTCATCTGGACGGAGCTGATCGTCGTGTTCGTGATCGAGCGCTGGGTCGACTGGTTGGTCGCCACGAGGGCCGGGTAGATCGTCCAGGTGAAGGCGACCGTGACCGCCTTACCCTCGGAGTCGGTGTCGGTGATCGTGACCGCGTTGGGGCCGGCCGCGGTCGGTGTGCCCGAGATCGTCCCGGCGCCGGCGTCGATGGTGAGGCCGGCGGGCAGCCCGGTCGCCACCCAGGCGTAGGCGGGCACGCCGCCGCCGGATGTCGGGGTGAAGGACACCGCAGCACCGACCACCCCCGACTTGTTGCCGGGATTGGTCAGGGTCAGGACGCTGTTGATCGTCCAGTTGAACGCGGCGGTCCCGATGAGGTTGAAGCCGTCGGTCGCCGTGACTACGACGGACGCGGTCCCCGTCGTCGTCGGCGTACCGCTGATCAGACCGGTCGTCGTGCTGATGCTGAAGCCGGCCGGAAGGCCGGACGCCGCCCAGACGAGCGGCGGGGCGCCACCGGTCGCGGTCATCTGCAACGAATCCGCGACGGTTTGCTCACTGGTCTGGTTACCCGGGTTGGTGATCACGGGCGCCTGGGCGACGCCGTTGGCGACGAAGACCGGGTCGGATGTAACGGCGCTGACCAGGGTCGTCGAGAAGTACGAGCAGGTACCGCTGCTGCACGTCTTGTCTGGCCAAGTGATCTCGACTACGACCTTGTAGTAGGCGACGAGGGCGTTGCCGCTGCCGTCGGTGCTGGACGCGCCCGAGCAGGTCCCGCCGCCGACCGGCTCCCAGCAGGAGCCGACGAACCAGTTCTGCTGGTAGGTGAGGTTGTTGATCGTCACCGACTTCGGGGAGGTCGGCAGGCTGGCGGTGGCGCCGGCCCCGCCCGACGCTGAGGCGTCATTGGCGTCGGCCATCCCCGTGGGGTTCGTCCCGGAGTACCGGTATGACTTGGCGGTCGCGTCGGCGGTCGACCACTGCAGCGTCACGCTCGTCGCGTCGCGACCGGTGATCACGCCGGAGCCGGGTACTGCCTTAGCCCGCTCGATCGCGTCGTCGGCGAGCTGCACGCCGGCTTGCGAGATCGTCTGCTGCGTGGTGGCGGAGACCGTCCGGACGAAGAACATGGCGAACGAGGCCATTACGATGCCGAGAATCATGATCGCGATGAGCATCTCGGCCATCGTGAAGCCGTCGTCGGCGCGCAGGCGGGTGCAGCGCGAGCGCAGTCGTTCTGCCGCTCGCGCCAATGCGCCTGAGTCGCTCCGCATGTCGTCTCCTCGTTGCACCGGCTGCGCTAGGCGCACCGATGTTAGATCTATGTTATATCACGCGTGAAGTTAATGTGAAAGATTGTGAGAGAAAATGTTTGGCTTTGGACCTAGATTGAGAGGATGGCCGAGCTGGTCCGTGGACGTGAGCCGATCGACCTCGAGCTTTTGCGGGGCCGCCTGGCGGGTACCTGGGCTCGCGTCTCCGCTGTGGACGAGACGGATTCGACGAACGACGACCTGGTCGCCGTCTCGGACACCGCCGACCACGGGACGGTGCTCGTGGCTGAGCTGCAGCGCGCGGGCCGTGGCCGCCTGGACCGCATGTGGACGTCTCCGCGCGGCGCCGGCCTGACGTTCTCGCTGCTCGTCCGTCCCCGTTCGCCACGGTCGAGCTGGGGCTGGCTGCCCCTGCTGACCGGCGTCGCGTTGTGCGATGCGCTGGACGAGGGAACGCACGGGATGGCGCGGCTGAAATGGCCGAACGACCTGCTCGATCGGGCTCGACGAGCGCAAGGCGGCTGGGGTGCTGGCTCAGGCGAACGCCGACGCCGTCGTGATCGGTGTGGGGCTCAATGTCTCGACGACCCGAGATGAGCTTGCGCTGCCGGTCGCGACCTCCCTGTTGCTCGAGCAGGCGGACGACGTCGACCGGGCCAGCGTGCTTGGAGCCGTGCTCGAGGCCTTCATGCGCCGATACGACGTGTGGGCGGCGTGCGACGGAGACGCGGAACGTTGCGGTCTCGCTGCCGACTACACGCAACGCTGCTCGACACTCGGCCGCGCGGTGACCGTCACGACCGCGCAGGGGCAGGTGCGCGGACATGCTCTTAAGGTGGACGCGGAAGGGCGTCTGGTGATCGCGCGTGCGGACGACGAAATCACGATCGCCGCAGGAGACGTTCAGCACGTGCGTCCGACGACTCGGGACGAGTAAGCGCGCGGAGCGACACCGGAACCGATAGCGTGCGTATCGAAGCGCGGGCACTCGCGTTGTATGGGATCGACGGAGGCTGTCGTGGCATATCCGGAGAAGGTTCTCGCGGACGACGAGAAGGTCGTCGAGCACCTGCACCCGCACTGGATCACCCTGGTGCCGGCGACGCTGTGGTTCATCGCCATCTGCGCCGTGAGCGGCGTGGGGATCGCGTTCCTGCCGACCGGCAGCGCGCACACCGTCTTGTTGATCATTCTGCTGGTGGTGGCGATCGGGCTGGCCTGTTGGCTGACCTTCGCGCCGTGGATTCGATGGCGCTCGACCCACTATGTATTCACGACTCACCGTGTGCTGATCCGCCGTGGCGTCCTGCGCCATGTAGGCCGGGATATCTCGCTGCAGCGCATCAACGACGTCGGGTTCTCCCAGTCGCTCTGGGATCGACTGGTGAAGGCCGGCACGCTGACGATCGAGTCCGCCGGAGAGCAGGGTCAAGAAACGCTGACGAACATTCCGCGCTCGAACGACGCGCAGCAACTGCTGAATCGTCTGATCGAAGAGGACGGCGACCGCCGGGCGCGGGCCGCGTACGGCGGCGGCGCACCGACGGCTTACTACCCGCCCGCGCCGGGCTACCCGGCTGGGCCCGGATATCCCGGTCAGCCCGGTTATCCGGCTGCGCCTGGGTATCCGCCGCAGCCCGGCTATCCGCCGACTCAGCCCTATCCACCACAGAGTTGATCCGTTCGCACTGACCGCGCGCGGCATCGGCCGTGTGGCGACCCGCGGGATCGCAAGCCCCCCGGCCATAAATCTGGCGAATCCCGCGGGCCGCGCCTGTGGGCCGCCGCTACTTGGTTGCGGTCGTGCCATCGGCCGCGGGCGGAGCGACAAAGGCCTTGAGCGTGACGGTCATCAGCTCGACGCCCGCGCCGGTCCCACTCGGCACCTGGCTCACGCCCGAGATGAGAACCGCGCGCGGCTGAGTCTGTTGCAATTGCTGGACGAACGCGGTCAGGTCGGTCAGGTTGCCCGTTACGTTGACGACGATCCCGATCTCATACTCGGTCGCGACGGCGGTCGCGCCGCTGCTGGTCGACGAAGACGAGGTGGACGTGTCATCCGACGACGTCGACGACCCGTTGGCGGCGGGCGTGACGGGTAGCGGCTGAGCCGCACTGATACTCGTCACAGTCACGTGGGCGGCCACACCACCGGCTTGCAGCTGACGAAGGAAGCTCTGGATGTCAGTCGTCGACGGCAACGCCGCCTGGTCGACAGCCAACTGCTGCTTGAACTGAGCAAGGTTGGCGTTGTCGGCCTTCAGCGTGTTCAGGTGACGGTGGATGACAAGCGCCTGGGTCTGGGCATTGCTGAGTTGCTCGCGATAGTTCGACGCGTCGGACTTCTCGGAGCTGATGAAGAACAGCCACCCGACAGCGACGATCAAAACCGCCGCAAAGCCACCCGCCATCAGCCAGATGCGGTCCTTGCCCTTGATCTCGAGCATTACTTGGCTCCGCTCTTAGCGCTGAAACGCCCGCCGTACACGTCGGAGGTGATATCCAGCTGGATCGTGAACTGGTAGGTGTTGCCCAACGAGACCTGTGCGCTCGTGACGAACGGGTTCTTGACACCCTTGACGGCCGTGAGAGCGTCGACGAAAGCCGCGATGGTGACCTTGTCCGGCGCTCCGCCGACGATCGTGACCGAGCCGATCACGCCGGTGGTCGCGATCCCCGGCAGCGTGGCGGCCTGGCCGCCGCTACCCGAGTTCAGCAACGCGGACTGGATAGACGCGATCGTGACGCCAGCCGGCGCCGCCGCCCGAAGCGACGGGATGTACTGCCACCACTGAATGTCCTGAGCCATGAGCGTCTGAAGCTCCGACGCAATGGTCTTGATCGCCGCTTGGGTCGTGACCAACTGGCCGTACGTGCTTTGTTGCCGCTGCAGTCGGTCGTTCGCCGCTTGTGCGCTGGTCAGGGCGTCGTGCGCGGACGACGCGTCGCGGCCGGCGTAGACGTACCACCCGGCAGTTGCGACCAGGACAGTCGCCAGCGTGCCGGCGACGAAACCCGGACTTTTCGTCCCCGACGGGCCTCAGTCACCTCTGGGGGCAGCAGATTCGCGGCGATCGGCAGAAGCCGCAGCGGGTCGAGGTGCACGATCGTCGACTCCGGCGCATTCAGCGTGGCGGTCATGCCGCGGCCGCCAACGTCAGGCCGATCGAGACGGCCGCGGACGAGCGGAACATGGCCAGCTGATTGTGCTTGCCGCGCCGGCGCGATTCGCGCAGACGCATGAGCGGGTCGGCGATGAACACTTCGACTCCGAGCTCGCGATTGAGGCTTTCGACCAGCCCGGGTAGTAGCGCACTTCCACCGCAGAGGGCCAGGCTGGCGACGCGAGCATGCGCGTCGGCGGCCTGCAAGTACGCGAACGAGCTGCGGATCTCACTGATCAGCGGACGCATCGCCTCGCGGATGACCTCGGTGGCTCGCAGATTCTCGCTCGGCAACAGCCCGATGCGGCACTTGAGATCTTCTGCATCCGCCAGACTGATGCTGAGTCGGCTGCTGATCATCTCGGTGACGTCTGCTCCGCCCCGCGGGATGGTTCGGACGATGCGCGGCTCGCCATCGACGTGGATGATGACGCTCGTTGCGTGGGCTCCGATGTCGGCGATCGCCTCGACGTTCGCGCCCAGCCGAGCAGCTGCTCGCAGCAGCGCGAACGACGCCAGGTCAACGCGCGTCACCTTGAGGCCGGCCCGCTCGACGGACCGCACCATCGTGAGCACGTTCTCTTTCGGCGCGGCGATCAACAGGCCTCGGATCGATTCGGCCTTCTTCGAGCGTTCCAGCGGGTAGAAGTCCAGCAGGGCCTTCTCGATCGGCATCGGCAGGATGTCGCGCACCTGGAAGGGCAGCGACTGGCGCAGCTCGCGATCCGGAAGGTTCGGAACAGTCAATTCACGCACCACGATCTGGTGGCTCGTAACGCCGACGACTACCTCGCGAGACTTGAACTTGTGGTCGGCCCAGAGGTGCTTCAGCGCCGCGGTGACGGCCTTCTCATCGTTGATGACTCCACCTTCTACCGCGCCAGTGGGGAGTGGGACCTGGCCGAAGTTGTTGACGACCGGGTTGTCCTTTCCGCGGCTGGTCTCGATAGCGCGTATCGACGTCGAGCCGATGTCGACGCCCGTGAGCGTGATCGACGCCATGTTGGTTCTCCTTGATTAGGTGGGTCAGGCGGACGGATTGACGAGCGCGCCGTACCAGTGGGATACCGGGTTGGCGATGAAGAGGGCGAGCATTGCGCCCGCGAGCATGAACGGGCCGAAGGGAATTGCGGTCTTGCCGGTCGCGCGACGGGCGCTGATGAGCGCGACTCCCACCGTTCCGCCGATAAGGAAGCCGGCGAAGGCGCCGACGAGGACGGAACTCCAGCTCAACCAACCGAGGTACAGCCCGAGCAGTCCGGCGAGTTTGACGTCGCCGAAGCCCATTCCGCCGGGGTACGCGAATGACATTGCGAGGTAGAGCGCGAAGAGCGCGGCCATGGCCAGGAGAGCGCGCTCGGCGGCGTGCCAGTTCGACGCCTCAGCACCGGCCGGTATCAGTAGTAGCAGCCCGACGACGTACGACGGCAGCACGATCGAGTCCGGTAGACGCTGCACATCGAAGTCGATCATTGCGAGAGCCACGGCGATCGCGGCCAGGTAGAGATATGCCGGCAGTTCAGCGGTGATGCCGAAACGTACCGTTACCGCGAGGAAAAGCGCGCCCGTCCCGGCCTCCACCAGCGGATAGCGGACGCTGATGCGTGCCTTGCAGTCAGCGCACTTGCCGCGGAGCAGAAGCCATCCGAACACCGGAATGTTGTGCCACGGGCGTATCGGTTTCTGGCAGCTCGGGCAATGCGACGACGGAGTGATCAGGGATTCGTCGCGCGGAACGCGATAGATGACGACATTCAGGAATGAGCCGATCGTCAATCCCAGCAGGGCGACGGTCACGTAGATCAACGCCATGTCAGCACCCGCACCTTTCCCGGTCGCCCGGGCAGCGCGCGCCGACGAGCGGCGGCGTCGTGGCGGGCTGGCGGGGGGTCATGAATGAACTCCAGGTCTCGGGGTGAGTGGATCTTGGTGGCTTACGGACAGCTAGTGGCGTACGCAGTGCCGACGGCGGACTCTGCTTTGACCGCGCCGCCGGACGCGCTGGCGTAGCAGTACCACGTGCCGTTGGTGCCGTAGGTCGAGTAGATGATGTACGTGGTCGGCGTCGTCGTGCTGCTCGGGAAGTACGTCAAAGTCGTGCTCGGTCCGAGCTTGATCGCCACGCCGGTGCTGCTGCAGCCGGTCATGGCGCCGGCCGACGTGACCGCGGACGGGTAAAGCTGGTTCGAGTCGTTGTAGCACTGTTCGAATACGGCGATGGAATTGCGCAGGTCGGATGCCGCGGATTTGTTCTGGGCACCCTTCCGGTAGTTCAGATAGAGCGGGATCGCAATTGCGATCAATACACCGATGATGACAACAACTACGAGGAGTTCTATCAGGGTGAAACCCTTGTCCAATTCTCTGACTGAACGCTTTGTCGCGGTGGGCATGTCAACTCCGGCAGGGGTTCGTAACAGGGCAGTTTGTTGCCGAGCGCTTGTGTGGCGGTCGCGATTTCTCGCGACCGCCACACTTGCGAGGCTGGATCAGCCGCCGGCCGTGATGCAGGCCGCGAGGGATGTCTGGGTCGACGCCTTCTGGACCGATCCACCGTTGGAGCTGTTGTACGAGTAGATGACGCCGCCGTCGCTGTTGACGCCGCAGATCACGTACGTGGTGGTGTTGTTCTTGAACGACAAGGTGTTGCCGGACGAGACGGTGGCCGTCTCAGCGGTGCCGTTGGTCTGAGCGGCGAACGCGAGCGCGGTGCCGGTCGTTCCGACGACGGTCGCCGGGTAGACGTTGCCGTTCTCGGTGTAGTACTGCTCGGCGGCGCTGATCGCGCCACGGACGTCTGACGCCGCGGACTTGTTCTCGGCGCCCTTGCGGTAGTTCAGGTACAGCGGGATGGCGATCGCGATCAGGACACCGATGATGACGACGACCACGAGGAGCTCGATGAGGGTAAAGCCACGGTCACCCTCGGCGCGCTCGTCGCGCATACGACGGAGCTTTTCTTGCATTGTGAGCCTCCTACAGCTCTTGGGGGTTGGACGGCGGCCGGGCCGCCTCGACCCGACCTACGCCGTGGCATTTGCCTCGGACGTGTTCTCCCTGCGGATCAGGGAAATCTGGGGGATGGATGCGGCGCTCATGAGCCCGCACCCTGGATGTGCTGGTAGATGGAAAACATGGGGAGGTACAGGCAGACAACCATCGAGCCGACGACGCCACCCATGACGAGCACCATGATCGGTTCGATCGCCGCGGTTAGCGCTTCAGCCGCCTGGTCGACCTCGCGGTCGTAGAAGTCGGCGACCTTGTCCAGCATCTGACTGATCTGGCCGCTCTCTTCGCCGACCTCGATCATCTGCGTGACCATCGGCGGGAAGAAGGGATGCGACAGCAGCGGGGCCGACATCGTCTGGCCTTGCCGTACCGACTCCTTGACCTCCTGCATTGCCTCGCTGATCACGGCGTTGCCGGTCGTGTCGCCGACGACGTCGAGGGCCTGCATGACCGGGACACCCACGCCGAGCAGGGTGCCGAGGTTGCGCGAGAAGCGGCTGATCGCGATCTTGCTGAAGAGGTTCCCGAACACCGGAATTCGGAGCTTGAACTTGTCGAACTTCAGTCGGAACGGTGGGCTGTTGCGCAGCGTGGCCTTGAGCCAGATCGAGACGAGGACGCCTGTGATCACGACGGCCGGACCCAGCCACAGCATCGAGTGGCTGATGTTGACGATGATCTGCGTGGGCAGCGGCAGGTTGCCGCCGAGCTGCTTGAACATCTTCTCGAAGATCGGAACGATGAAGATCATGACGCCGGTGATCATCAGACCGCTGAAGGCAAGCACGATGACGGGATAGGTCATCGCGCTCTTGATCTTTCCGCGCAAGGCGGCGTCCTTCTCGAAGTTGGTGGCGATGCGTTCGAGTGCACTGTCGAGGAAGCCGCCGGTTTCGCCGGCCTTGATCATGGCGATCATCAGTGGCGGGAACACTCGATGCTTGCTCATCGCGTCCGACAGCGACAAGCCGCCCTCGATCTCGGAGCGAACCTCGCCGAGAACCCGCTTGAAAACCGTCTTCTCCGCCTGCTCCTCGAGGATGGTCAGCGATCGCAGCAAGCTGAGACCGGACGAGGACATCGTTGCGAACTGACGCGCGAAGACCGCAAGATCCTTGAGCTTGACCTTGTCGCCGAACCCGGGGATCTTGATTTCTTTGGAGAGCCCGGTGCCCGACTGGGTGACCGACAACGGCGTGACACCCTGCTGACGAAGGGCCTGAACCGCGGCCGTCTCGTTGAGCGCGTCGACCTTGCCCTTGATCTGCTTGCCAGTGATGTCAACGACCTTGTAGTCAAAGGTCTTCGTAGCCGGCATGTCAGACCCGCCCAGCGAGACGCGAGAACTCGTCGGCCGAGTGGCACAGTTCCAGGGCCTGCTCGTACGTGATGACCTGCTGGCGAACCCGTTCCGCGAGGTGCTGGTCGAAGGAGAGCATTCCGCTGCTGCCACCGGACTGCATGAACGACGGGATCTGGTGGTTCTTGCCTTCCCGGATCAGGTTCCGGATGGCCGGCGTGGCGAACATGATCTCGGTGATGATCGTTCGGCCGGTGCCGTCGGCGCGCGGACACAGCGCCTGGGTGACGACGCCCTGCAGCGCCGTCGAGAGTTGCGCGCGGATCTCCTGCTGCTGGTGCGGCGGGAAGATGTCGATGACCCGGTCGATCGTCTGCGCGGCGCTCTGCGTGTGCAAAGTCGCGAGGACGAGGTGACCGGTCTCGGCGGCGGTCAGGGCCGTGGACGTCGTCTCGAGGTCACGAAGCTCGCCGACCAGGATGATGTCGGGGTCCTGCCGCAGCGCGTGCTTGAGCGCCTGCGAGAACGAGTCGGTGTCTTCGCCGACCTCGCGCTGGTTGACCAGGCTGCGCTTGTGCTCGTGCAGGAACTCGATCGGGTCCTCGATGGTGACGATGTGCGAGGAGCGCGTCCGGTTGGCCAGGTCGAGGATCGACGCGAGCGTCGTGGTCTTGCCGGAACCGGTCGGGCCGGTCACCAGGACGAGGCCACGGTGCATCTGAGCGAACCTGGCGACCGACTCCGGCACGCCCAGCTCGTCGAGGGGCTTGATCTCGTAAGGGATCGCGCGGAAAGCGCCGCCGTAGGCGCCGCGCTGCTGGTAGATGTTCACGCGGAAGCGGCAGAGGTTCTCGACGGCGTAGGCCAGGTCGAGCTCGTGGCTGCGCTCGAAGGTGTCCCACTGGTTCTGGTTGACGACCGAGCGGAGCAGCATCGCGGTCTGGACCGGCGTGAGCGGGTCGTAGCCGGGCAGGTAGTAGAGGCTGCCGTGGACGCGCATGGTGGGCGGCGCGCCGGCGGTGATGTGCAGGTCCGACCCGCGAGCTTCCACGACGACACGCAGCATCGCGTCGAGCGACGCGCGCTCGTCGGCGAAGTCGTGCGACGCGACCGAGTGGTCGAGCGTCTGCAGAGCTTCCACTTGATGTCTCCTGGGGGTCGGGGTGCTCCGGCGGGGGACCGGGTTCAACTGCTGCTACTTAACGGAGGCCTTACTTAACTGTGCAAGGAGACTTTAACGCGAATCTCACGTGCGTGCAATCCCTGTTAGGAAAAAATTTTTGAGAGATGAAATGATGTCGGTTCAGTAACAAAAAGCCCACTAAATCGGGCGTAATAGCGGGTCGCGGTAGCTGATCGATCGCTCTCGAGTGATCACATCGGATGGAGTTGTTGATCTTCAGATCGCGACGCCGCGTCCGGTTGTTATTCAGATCGCGACGCGGATGACTTCGTGGAGTGACGTCTTTCCTTCGCTGGCCTTGAACAACCCGTCGAAGCGCAGCTCGTGCATGCCTTCGAGCTTCGCGACCTTGCGGACCTCGTGGGCGGACGCGCGCTCGACGGTGAGCCGCTCGATCTCTTCGGTGACGGGCATGACCTCGTGCAGGGCGACCCGGCCGCGGTAGCCGGTGTTGGCGCACGAACGGCAGCCGACCGGACGCCACAGGATGTCGGGCCGGCCGAGCTCGTCCTCCGGCCAGCGGGCGGCCGCGAGCTCCTGGTCGGTCGGCGCGTACTCCTGCTTGCACCAGTCGCACAGGCGCCGGGCCAGGCGTTGGGCGAGTACGCAGTCGATCGACGATCCGACGAGGAACGGCTCGATGCCCATCTCGATGAGACGAGTGACAGCGCTCGGGGCGTCGTTCGTGTGCAGGGTCGAGAGAACGAGGTGACCGGTGAGCGATGCCTCGACCGCCAGCTGCGCCGTGACGCGGTCGCGGATCTCACCGATGAGTACGACGTCGGGGTCCGACCGCAGGATCGCGGGCAGGACGGCGGCGAAGGTCAGGCCGGCCTTGTGGTTGACCTGCACCTGGTTGACGCCCGCGAGCCGGTACTCGACCGGATCCTCGACGGTGATGATGTTGACGGTCGGCTTGCTGATCTCGGTCAGCGTCGCGTACAGCGTGGTCGACTTGCCGGAACCGGTCGGCCCCGTAACGAGCAACATGCCGTGAGGCTTGGTGAAAGAGGCCGAGAAGCGGCCGTAGTTGTGGTCGGAGAACCCGAGCTTCTTCAGCTCGAGGTCGATGCCGCCGGTGTCCAGGACCCGCAGGACGATCTTCTCGCCCCACACGGTCGGCAGGGTGGCGGTACGCAGATCGACGACGCGCTGACCGAGCTGGACGCTGATGCGGCCGTTCTGCGGCACGCGGCGTTCGGTGATGTCGACGTTCGACATGATCTTCAAGCGCGAGATGAGCGCCGACTGGACCGCCTTGGGCACGGTGTCGACCTCGTGCAGCACGCCGTCGATGCGGTAGCGCACGCGCAGGTCGTGCTCGGTCGGCTCGATGTGCAGGTCGGAGGCGCGGTTCTGGATGGCCTGGTCGAGCAGCGAGTTGACGTAACGAACGATGGGCGCGTCGTCGCCGCTCGCGCCCGCGGTGATGTTCGAGACCTCGGTCTGCTCGTTGCGCAGCGACGCGGCCATGTCGCCGAGGTCGGTGCCTTCGCGCTGCAGCTTGTCGATCAGCTTGCGCAGCTCGCTACGAGCCACCACGACCGGTCGGACATAGAGATCGGTCGAGGCGCGGACGTCGTCGAGCGCGACGACGTCGCCGGGATCGCTGACAGCGACGACCAACTCGGTGTCGGTCATCGCGATGCCGAGCACTCGGTGGCGCAGCACCATGCTGAGCGGGATCTTGGCGAACGCGGACGCGTCGACCGGGAAGCCCACGAGGTCGACGGTGCTCAGGCCGTAGACGTCCGCGGACGCCTCGGTGAGTTCCTGCTCGGTGACGACCCGATCATTGATCAGGATGTCGCGGATCGACCGTCCGGTGCGCTCGGCCTCGTCGGCGGCGCTTTCCATGGCGAGTGCGTCGGCGCCCCGGTTCTGCAGGGCGTCGAGTAGGGCGCGATACGACTGGTACATGCTTCCCTCGGACTCGGCGGATGGGCGGTCGGCCGGACCCAGGTGGTCCAGACGTCGCTCTCATCGGCCGGCGGGGGCCGGAGGTTAGTCGTGATCGTTTATTGACCGAACAAACTCAGCCGCTGATGTACGCCTCGAGCTGCTGTCGATCGGACTCGAGTTGCCGGAGCTGGCTGGACACAACATCGCCGATCGTGACTATCCCGGCGAGTCGGCCATCCGCTACAACCGGCATGTGGCGAATGCGCCTTTCGGTCATGATCTCGGCGGCCCGGTCGATGAGATCGCCGGGATCAGTGGTCACGATGTCGGACGTCATGATGGCGGCGACCGACTCGTCGAGGACGTCGCCTCCCCGCGCGGCCAGGGCGCGGACGATATCGCGCTCGGACACGATTCCGACGGGATAGCCGTCGGAATCGGTGACGACCAGCGCGCCCACGTTGTGCTCGGCCAGCTCGGCGAGGACTTCGCGGATGCCGGCTCGCGCCGACGTGGTGACCACTATGTCGCCCTTGTGGGAGATGATGTCCGCGATTCTCATGATCAGAGTGACCTCCGTCACATCAGGATGTCTTCACGCTAGTCAGCTGGGGGAGCGGGCGGAAGCCCGGTCCCGCAGGTCGTCGACCGTCCGCTGCAGCCAGCGCCCGTAGTCGGCGTTCAGGTAGGCCCGGGTTCCGAAGTTGCGTAGATACCGGGCGTGCAGCGCCGGGTCGGTGCGCTCGAGCCAGGCCAGGAAGTGCTCGCGGGTGCCCGGTCGCAGGTGCAGCGGCAGCGCGCCGAGGATCCGCCCGCCGGCATCGGTGATCGCGTCGATGACCTCGCCAGCTGGTCGCGCCCGTCCGAGAGCGCCGGGCAGCACCGGAGCGATCAGCGCGCCGGTGCGGATGCCCCGCTCGCCCAGCTGTCGCATCGCGTCGATCCGGCGCCGGGGATTCGGTGTGCCGGGCTCCGTCAGCTCGCCACACCCGCTCGTCCAACGTCCCGATCGAGAAGTTGACCGTGACCTCGGCCGTCGCGGGCGGCTCGCTCGATCAGGTCGAGATCGCGCAGCACCAGCGCCGACTTGGTCAGGATCGAGAACGGGTTGCGCGTGCTCGGTCAGCGCCTCGACCACGCCGCGCGTCAGCTTGTACTTGCCCTCGCAGCGCTGGTACGGATCGGTGTTGGTGCCCATCGCGACCGCCTCGCCCGTCCACTTCGGATCGGCCAGCTCCGCGCGCACCTTCTCGACCGCGTTGATCTTCACCACGATCTTGCGATCGAAGTCCTCGCCGATGTTCAGGCCCAGATACTCGTGCGTCGGCCGAGCAAAGCAATAAACGCACCCATGACTGCAGCCCCGATAGACGTTGATCGTCCAGCGAAACGGCATCCGCGAGCCGGCCGGCACCGGGTTCAGGATCCGCTTGGCGGCACGTGCAGGAATTCCAGACCGGACATGCTTGCCGGTCCCGCGCTCCGGCCCGCCAGCCCGTCCACGTCGAACAGCGCCACCTGCCCCGCGTTCCGCATCCGCCAGTGCCACCGCAGCTCACCCATATCCAGCGCCCGAAGATGCCCGGTGAATTCCTCGATCAACGAGAGAGCTCATCGGAATCCCGGGCGGTCGACGCAAGCCCAGCGGCAACTTCTCGATCCGCTCGGCCAGGATGTTGACCACCCCGTCGGCCCGCTCGAGCATGCCGCGGATCAGCAGCCCGCCGGACTCGCGCGCCACCCGCCGGTGGCGCGTCCAGACGACCGGATCGCAGATGACGTTGATCATTCCGGTCTCGTCCTCGAGGTTGATGAAGGTGACCCCGCGGGCGGTGGCCGGGCGCTGCCGGTGGGTGACGATGCCGCCGACGGTCACCCGGGTGCGGTTGTCGAGCTCCCGCAGTCCGATGGCCGGGACGATGCCCAGGGCCGTCGAGCCGATCGCGGATCAGCGCGGTCGGGTAGAGGTCGCGGGTGACGCCGGTTGCCCACAGATCGGCCATCAGCTGCTCGGGCTCGTCATCTCCGGCAGCGTCGGTGCGGCCGGCGGCCGCCGCGAGGTCGAGCTGCCCGGGCCGGTTCGCGGCGGCGACGGCGGCTCCCCAGAGCGCGTCCCGGCGAGGCAGGTCGAAGCAGTCGAACGCCCCGGCGGTGGCCAGTGCCTCGACCTGGTCGGCCGACAGCCCGACCCGGCGGCTGAGATCGGCCATCGAGTCGAACGGGCCGCCGCGGTCGCGCTCGGCGACGATCGCGCTGCGCGAGGTCGGCGCCGATCGTGCGCACGCTCGACAGCCCCATGCGGACGGCCGGTTGTGCCGGTCCGGGCCCGGTGTAGCGTCGACGTCGGTACTGGCTTCGAGGATGGCGGCGGCGGCCGAGATGTTGATGTCCGGGCCGCGCGTACGACGACGCCGTGCCGCTTGGCGTCGTGGACCAGCGACTGCGGTGAGTAGAACCCCATCGGCTGGGCGTTGAGCAGCGCGGCGCAGAACGCGGCCGGGTGGTAGAGCTTGAGCCAGCACGACGCGTAGACCAGCAGCGCGAAGCTGATCGAGTGGCTCTCGGCGAAGCCGAACGAGGCGAACGCCTTTATCTTGTCGAAGATCTCGTCGGCGTTCGCGGCCGGTGATCCCGTTGTTCGGCCATGCCGTCGTACAGCCGGATGCGCAGCTGCTCGATGCGCTGCGCCTGACCGCTTGGAGCCCATCGCCCGGCGCAGCTGGTCGGCCTCGGACGGGGCTGAAGTCGGCGGCGGCGACGGCCAGCTGCATCAGCTGTTCCTGGAACAGCGGGATGCCCAGCGTCCGTTCGAGCGCCTTCTCCAGTCGGGGATGCGGATAGGTGATCGCTTCCGCGCTCGTGCCGGCGGCGGATGTACGGGTGCACCGAGTTGCCCTGGATCGGGCCGGGCCGGATCAGCGCGACCTCGATCACCAGGTCGTAGAAGCAGCGTGGTCGCAACCGCGGCAGGGTGGCCATCTGCGCGCGGGACTCGACCTGGAACACCCCGACGGAGTCGGCCCGGCAGAGCATGTCGTAGACCAGCGGATCCTCCTTCGGGATCGTGTCCAGCTCGTAGTCGATGCCGAACCAGCCCGCCACCAGCTCGAAGCAGTAGTGCAGCGCCGAGAGCATGCCCAGTCCCGAGCAGGTCGAACTTGACCAGGCCGATCGAGGCGCAGTCGTCCTTGTCCCACTGCAGCACGGTGCGGTTGGGCATCCGGCCCCACTCGACCGGGCAGACCTCGATGATCGGCCGGTCGCAGATCACCATGCCGCCGGAGTGGATGCCCAGGTGCCGGGGCGTGTTCTGCAGCTCGGCGGCCAGCTCGAGCACCGCGGCCGGAACCGCGAGGTCGCCGTCGGTCTTGCTGTCGCTCTGCAGGGCGGTGGCAGTGTCGGTCGTCCAGTAGTAGCCGAGCTCGATCTGCTTGCTCCACGCGTCCTGCTGCCCGGCCGAGTAGCCGAGCGCCTTCGCGATGTCGCGGACCGCCGACTTCGGGCCGGTAGGTGATGACGTTGGCGACCTGGGCGGCGTTGTCGCGGCCGTAGCGTTCGTAGACGTGCTGGATCGCCTCCTCGCGGCGGTCGGATTCGATGTCGACGTCGATGTCCGGCGGCTCGGCGCGTTCGGGGGCCAGGAACCGTTCGAACATCAGCCCGTAGCGACGGCGTCGACGGCGGTGATGCCCAGGGCGTAACAGACCGCCGAGTTGGCCGCCGACCCCCGTCCCTGGCAGAGGATCCCGCGGCCGTGGCAGAACTGGACGATGTCCCAGACCACCAGGAAATAGCCGGGAAAGCCGAGCTGTTCGATGATCTCCAGCTCGTGCTCGAGCATCTCGTAGGCCTGCCTGGTTGCCCGAGCCGGGTGCACCGTAGCGCTCGTGGGCGCCGGCCTCGGTGAGCTCGCGCAGGTAGCGTCATCTCGGTGTGCCCGGGCGGGACGGGGAACGGCGGCAGCGACGGCGCGATCAGGTGCAGCGCGAACGCGAGCTCCCGTCCGAGCCGGGCCGCGGTCTCGACCGACGCCGGGCCAGCGGGCGAACCGCGCGGCCATCTCGTCGCCGCTGCGCAGGTGCGCGTCGGCCCAGGCCGGCAGCCAGCCGTCGATCTCGTCGAGGCTGCTGCGGGCCCGGACCGCCGCCATCGCCGTGGCGAGCGGCCGGCGCGGGGGACCGTGGTAGTGCGCGCCGGTGGTGGCGACGACCGGCAGGCCCGGCCTCGTCGGCCAGGTCGGTGCAGCGCGTCGTAGCGCTCGTCGGCCAGCGGATCGAGGGCGTAGCCCAGTTCGACGACGACGTTGTCGCGGCCGAACCGGTCGACCAGTTCGGCCAGGGCGCGCCGGGCCGGGTCGAGGGCGAACGTCCCGAGACCGCCCGGCTCGAGCGCGCTGCGCACCGACCCCTTGCGGCAGCCGGTGAGCACCAGCCAGTGCCCGTCGGCGAGTTCGGTCAGCTCGTCCAGGTCGTAGACCGGGCGGCCCTTGCTGCCGCCGCGGCGCTGCGCGGCGCTGATGCCCCGGCACAGGCTGGCGTACCCGGTCGGGTCGCGGGCCAGGACGAGCAGGTGCCGCCCGGCCGGATCGGGCCGGCCCGAGCGGGCGCTGGTCGAGCCGCTCGGCTCTGCGTCCGCGGGATCTCGAGGTCGAGCGACAGCTCCGCGCCGAACATCGTGGCCAGCCCGTACGACTCGGCGGCCTCGGCGAATCGCACGACGCCGTAGACGCCGTCGTGGTCGGTGATCGCCAGGGCTTCGAGGCCGAGCCGAGCGGCCTCTTCGGCCAGCTCCTCGGGCGAGCTGGCGCCGTCGAGGAAACTGAACGACGAGTGGGCGTGCAGTTCGGCGAAGGGGACCGCGCTCCCGCCACGGGGGGCGATGGGCACCGGCTCGTACGTCGGGCGCTTGCGCGACCAGGCCGGCGAGTCGCCACCGTCGCCGAGCGGGTAGCCGTCGGTTTCGGCCGGTGACGGAGTCCGGCCGGACAGTCGCCGTTCGAGCTCGCGCCAGGGGATGGGCGGGTTCTGCCAGCCCATGACTCAGAGTCCTCGCACTTCGAACACATGTTCGAAACTAGCACAGACATAAGCGAGTGACCAGGGCGGCCGATCTTTCCGCGGACCGTCCGGCCCGAGCGGTTCTAGCCGACGCGGTAGGTGTAGCGCACGTCCCGGGTGTCGGCGGAGTGGCCACGCGCGGCGAGGATTCCGAGGCCGATCGTGACTGAGAGGGCGATCAAAAGCATCATGGCAGTAACTTTATGCTCATCGACATCCGGCCGCCACTGACTTCATGTCGACGGACGTTGAATTCCTGCCATTCGCATGGCACGCTCGAAAGATGCCGATCACAGCCGTCGCCGTCGTCGCCCTGCCCGGCGTCCAGCCGTTCGAGCTGGGCGTCGCCTGGGAGGGCTTCGGGGTCGATCGCAGTGACGAGGGCATCCCGACGTACGACTGCGTGGTCGTCGCGCCGTCCGACCACATCCCGACCGCGGGCGGCTGGACGTTGTCGACGCCGCATCGCCTCGATCGAGCCCGGGCCGCCGACCTGGTCATCGTCCCGGCGTCGATCGACTACACCGAACACGCCGAGCCGGTGCTCGAGCTGCTGCGCGAGACCGTCGCCCGTGGCGCGCGGGTCATGAGCGTGTGCTCGGGCGCGTTCGCCCTCGGTGCCGCCGGCCTGCTGGACGGGCGCGAGTGCACCACGCACTGGCGCTACGCCGCCGAACTGGCCGAGCGTTACCCGAACGCGCGGGTCGATCCCAACGTCCTCTACGTGTGCGACGGTCCGATCCTCACCTCGGCGGGGACGGCATCCGGTCTCGACCTCTGCCTGCACCTGATCCGCGCCGACTACGGCGAGGAGATCGCGCGCAAGGTCGCCCGCCGCATGGTCATGCCGCTGCATCGGGAGGGTGGCCAGGCGCAGTACGTCGATGCGCCCATCCGCGCGAACGAGGCCGAGACCCTCGCGCCGCTGCTCGACGAGTTGAGCCTCGAACTTGCCGATGAGCACACCGTCGAGAGCCTGGCCGCGCGCGTCCTGATGAGTCCGCGCAACTTCGCCCGCCGCTTCCGGGCTGAGACCGGCACGACTCCGCACGCCTGGATCACCAATCAGCGGATCCTGCTCGCACGCCGGCTCCTCGAACAGGGCGACGACCCGATCGACGTCGTCGCCGAGCGGACCGGCTTCGGCACGTCTGCGATGCTGCGCCACCACTTCGGACGCATCGTCGGAGTGTCGCCGACCTCGTACCGCCAGACGTTCCGCAGCAGTCGCCAGGTCCGGTCGGATCTTGCTGCGTCCTCGGGGTCCACGCTCCGAAATCGCAACAGGATCGCCGACTAGGTGGTCGTTCGGCGGCGGATCGGGACGAGCATGGCGAGCGGCTTTCCGCGCAGCGTGACCACGGCCGGGATGCCGGCCTGCGCGCGGTAGATGCGGTAGGCGGTGTCCTGGCGCAGCACACTCACCGCAATCGGCTTCTCGTCGGCGAGAACGTCCGCGAACGTGGTTGCCCGGCGAGCCGTGTACTGGACCAATCGGCAGATCGGCTGGCGATGCACAGTGATCACGAACGATTCGCCGCCGGCCGTGCGTTGCAGCGCGTCGCTGGCGTTGTGGACGAGCTCGTTGAACGTCACGACAGTCGGCCCGGGGACGGTCGGCTCGGGCAGGTAGTAGCGATAGATCGGACGCACCGGGCCGGACTTGACCGCCTTCCTGATTCCGCGCTTGGTCGGCTGAGCTTTGGTTGCGGCGGTTTTCTTGGCAGCGGTTTTCTTGGCAGCGGTTTTTTGGCGGCGGTCTTTGTGGCGGCGGTCTTTGTGGCGGCGGTCTTTGTGGCGACCGTTTTCATCGCGGGCGTGCGGGCCATCCCGCCATTCTGTCGGACCTGCGAAGCGAGGCGGCAATCGACGGTCCACGGTTGCCTGTCGATCAGTCATAGCGCGCCTCCAACAGCCAGTGCGGATCGGCGCAATCCATCGAGCAGGCCACCAGATAGGCATGCCCGGTCACGTCTACGAGTTGGAACCGGGCCCGGCTGCCCGCGTGCTCGTCGCTCCACCATCGCTCGTCGACCGGCCAGGGTCCGGCCCAGGATGTGATCGCCACCGGCCGCTGCCCGGTGAGGGCGAATCGCGCGGGTGGGGCCGGTACGCTGCCGCGCGCGCTCACCACGACCGGCCGTCCCATCTCGTCGAGCACGCTGACCGGCCGGGGCGGATCGATCAGGACGGATGGGGCCGGGGCGGGCAACCGTCCGGGCCACGGTTGATCCGGCGACCGTCGGGGAGTCGGCTCATCGCCCCACGCCACCAGCCGGGTGCGCTGGGCCGGGTCCCGTCCACCATCAAGGACAGGCGTGAGCACCGACCCGTGACCGAGCAGCGTCTGCACTCTGGCCAGCGCGCGGTGCGCCAGTTCGTCCCGGACCCCGGAGCCACCCCAGAGCGTCTGCTGGTGGGCGCCGGTCGGCACCACTTCGACAGGGACGAGCCGCAGCCGGTTGACCCCGCCGGTGGGTGGTGCCGTCGCGGTGCCCGAGCCGCCCAGCCGGGCGCCGTCTAAATAGCCGCCCGGCCGGGCGCCGTGCAACCAGCCTTCGAGTTGCCACCGGATCCGGTCGAGTACATCGACGGCCGAGAGCACGCCGGCGTGTCGCCAGCGCCGGACCGCCTCTTCGCCGTTCTCGGTGCGCACCTGCAGCTCGAGGCAGGTGCACGCGAGCCCGTGCGAGTCGAGGTCGCCGATGAACTGCTCGGCGCTGGCCCGGGCCGAAAACGTCACCGTGTCGACCCGGTCGACCGCGGGTTCCAGATCGAGGGTGACGGTGAATTCCGGCGGTGGACGACGGGCGGCGACGGGTCGGTCGTCTCGTCCACCGGCCTGGCGGTGGGCCCAGGCGCCGGCCGGACCGAAGCGGGCCAGCACGTCGGCGGGCGGCAGGGCCGCGAACTGGCCGAGCGTGCGCAACCCCAGTCGCTGCAGCAGGTCGACCAGCGGCGAGTCGAGGGCCGGGTCGAGGGTGGCGACCGGGAGGTCGGCCAGGAAATCGGGCGAGCCGCCGGGCGGCACGATGATGCCGCGGCGGGCCGCCTGCTCGGCGGCGAAGGCTCCGTCGGCGACGCCGATGAGCAGGTCGAGGGTGATCCCGGCGACCGCGCGCGACAGGGCGTGCAGCACGCCCGGCTCGCCGCCGAAGTAGCGCACCGGGCCCTGCATGCCGATCGCCGCCAGGCCCGGCCGGGTCACCTCGACGCCCGGGGCGATCGACTCGAGGGCGGCCACCACCGGCTCGAACAGTCGCGCCTCGGCGGCTTCGTTGCGCGGCAGGACGGTCACCCCGGGGCACCGGGCCTGCGCCTCGCGCCGCCGCAGTCCGCGCCGCACCCCGTTGGCCCGGGCCACATAGGAGCAGGCCACCACCCGGTTGGCGGTGACGACGGCGACCGGGGTGTCGTCGGGCAGCCCGGCGGCCGTCCGGGCCGCGGTGACCGGCCAGTCGGGACACCAAATGGCTATCGTCCGCGGAGCGGACTGGATGTTGTCGGTCCGCGGAGCGGACTGGATGTTGTCGGTCCGCGGAGCAGACTGGATGTTGTGGGGCGCGTCGTTCATCTCAGCCCGCCCGGGCGGGGAGCTCGGCGAGCGCGGGGCTGACCGAATCGACGCCCCCGCCGGCGGCTGGTAGCCAGAGTGTCCGCGATCGAGGTCGGGCGGACGCGCCGCGTCCTTCAACGGTGACCGTCAGCCGCCGCCGGACCAGCCGGCCGTAGCCCGAGCCCAGCCCGCTCCATTCGCTGTCGAGCACCGAGAGCCGGACGTCGGCGCCCGGCCAACTGTCAGCGCCGACCAAGTAGGGGAGCAGTACCGAGTCGTGGGTGCGGGCCCGGGCGGCCAGCCGCCGGACGTCCCCGGGAGGGAATCGGGCCGGTGGACGAGCGGCCACCAGGTCGACCGCGTCGAGGAGGGCCCCGACTGCCGTCGCCCAGCCGGAGCCGGGCATTCCGCCGGGGACGATGGCCAGCCGCGACAGCTCGATGCCGTACTCGTCCGCCGCCTCGGCGCTGATCGGCGGCAGGCCGACCAGTGCGCACCAGGCGCCGGCGGCCGAACTGGCACCGAGCAGTGCGAGGAGCAGTGACACCGAACCGGAGACGGCGACGGTGCTCCCGCGCCGTAGACCGTGGGGAAGCAGCGATTCGAGCGCGGGTGATACTGACAGTGGTGGCGCCGCGCTCCGCCCGAGATCGACGACCGTCTGGCCGTCGAGTCTGCGGATCGCGACGTCGAGCATCCGTCAACTATCGAACAGATGTTCGACCCTGTCAACCGCAACCATATGCGTCCGACCAGCCCCGCAATCCCGCCCGAAACCCGTGATCAACAGGGAGTAGACGACGTCAGGGCGACATCTACTCCCTGTTGATCACGGAGGTTGATCACGGAGGTTCATCACGGAGGTTGATCACGGAGGTCGATCACGGAGATCGGCGCCGCCCTGGACGGATGGCCCCGGACGCGCGACGATCGAGGCACGCCGACGCGCGACGATCGGCGCTGGAGGGTGGGGCCATGGAGCGGCAACGCGAGGCGGAGACCACCGATCTCGGCGAGCTTCGGCGGCGCCGGGCCGAACTGCGCGACTCGATGGGTGCACTCGAGCAGGCGCTGGCCGTCGCGGTCGCCAACCCGGGCTGGGTCGCGGGCGCCCGGGCGGCCGTCCACGAACTGTCCGATGATGTCGACGAGCACATCGAGGTGACCGAGGGGCCGGGGGGCCTGCACCAGGCGATCCTCGACGGTGACCTGCGCCTGGCGAACGCCGTGATCCGCCTGGCCGAGGAGCACGCCGTCATCCGGGCCCGGGTCGTCGAGTTGGTCGCGGACGTCGATGCCGATCGTCCTGACATCGACGACGTCCGCGATCACGGAACCGGCATCCTGGCGCTGCTCGTCCGTCATCGCCAGCGCGGCGCCGACCTGATCTTCGAAGCCTACGAGACCGACATCGGCGGCGAGACCTGAATCGTCACCTCAGCGCAGTCGTTCGGCCAGCCCGCGCCGCAGGCCGACGATCGTCAACCAGTCGAAGAAGCCGCCCACCGTTCTGATGAGTCCGACGCTGCGCGAGCCGGACGGCGAGATCCGCAGTCGGATATGCAGGCTCGTCCCGGTCGCGTCGCCGTCGAGCAGCAGCGCCCAGCTCAGTGCGAGCACGCCCGGACCGACAGCGCCGGACGCCGGCCAGCGCCACTCGTCCGCTCGATCGCGTAACGAGAGGTAGATCAGCTCCCGGTTGGGTACGAGACTCGCGACCCGGAACACCGGCCGCCCGGGGCCCCAGTCGGGGATGTCCTGCCCGAGCGAAAGCCCTTGGAATTGCGGCAGGATCTCGCGAGCGGCCCGACGGCGGACCGGCATCACCGACTCGACCGAACGCGGCAGGTACCAGCCGGCCCGCTGCTTGCCGAGCTGCACGAGCCAGGGCCAGACCTGCTCAGGTGAAGTGTCCAGGCGCAGGTGGCGGTCGATCGTGATGCGGGGCTGAGGCACCAGCGCATCGCCGGGCGCCGAGATCATGCGCGAAGCCTAAGGCAGTCAGCCCTCGGCGAGTTCGACGTCCAGGTCGACGTCGGGGCGTGCACCTTGTCCGGATGCAGGAACACGAACCGCTTGTACGCCCAGAACCGGAACACGGTGCCCAGCCCGATCGTGCCGATGTTGACGAGTTGATGACGACGTTGCCGCCGTGCGGCTGGTGCGAACGCGTAGACGAACAACGCCAGGATCAGTTCGGAGAAGACGAGCGTGACGAGGTTGATGCCGAAGAAGAACGACGTCTCGCGCCCGATCCTGGTGCGGGCGCGGTGCGAGAACGACAGGTGCCGGTTGCCGAAATAGGCGAACGTCGTCGACACGATCGTCGAGACGCACTTCGCCTTCAACGCGCCGTGGTGGACAGTGCGTTGAACAGGCCCAGGTCGATGACGAGGGCGACAGCGCCGACGCGCCGAACGCGGCGACCTCCTTGAGCAGGATGCGCCATGAGCCCGCAGGCGCGCGAGAGCGGCGCTCCGTCGGCGATAGTCATGACATGCGTCCAGCCTAGCCCATCGGCGGTCCGGTTTGTGCGCCGGTCCTTCCCAGTAGGCTCACAGCCGTGGACTCGCGCACCGGACTGCCGGTTGTCGGCATGGTCGGGCGCCGGGCAGCTGGCCCGGATGACCCACCAGGCCGCGATCGCGCTGGGCCACTCGCTGCGCGTTCTTGCCGACTCGGCCGACGACGGCGCGGCGATGGTCGCCGCGAACGTCATCGTCGGCGACTACCGCTCGCTGGCGGACCTGCGGACCTTCGCCGACCGGGTGCGACGTGATCACCTTCGATCACGAGCACGTGCCCGGCGAGCACATCACGGCGCTCGCCGCCGACGGGGTCGCCGTCCATCCGGGCGCCGGCCGCGCTGCGCTTCGCGCAGGACAAGGTCGCGATGCGCGCGCGGCTGGCCGAGCTCGGCATCGCCGGTCCGGTCTGGACCCGCGTGGACGACGCCGCGCGACCTCGGCGCCTTCGGCGCCGCGCGTCGGCTGGCCGCTGGTCATCAAGGCGGCGTCGCGGCGGCTACGACGGCAAGGGCGTGTGGATGGTCGACTCGCTCGACGAGGCCATGCCGATCGTCGACGAGCTGCACGCCCGCGGCACCGTCGTGCTCGCCGAGCAGCGCGTGGCCCTTCGACGCGAGTTGGCCGCCGTCGTCGCCCGCTCGCCGTTCGGGCAGGGCGCGGCCTGGCCGGTCGTCGAGACGGTCCAGCGCGACGGCATCTGCGTCGAGGTCATCGCGCCGGCGCCCGACCTCGACGACGAGACCGCCGACCACGCCCAACAGCTGGCCCTGCGCATCGCGTCCGAACTCGGCGTCGTCGGCGTCCTCGCGGTCGAGCTCTTCGAGGACGTCACGCGGACGGCTGCTGGTGAACGAGCTCGCGATGCGCCCGCACAACTCGGGCCACTGGACGATCGAGGGTGCGCGCACGTCCCAGTTCGAGCAGCATCTGCGCGCCGTGCTCGACTATCCGCTCGGGACGACCGAGCCCACCGCCCCGGTGGTCGTGATGGCCAACCTGCTCGGCGGCGCCGACGACGTGACACCCAAGGGCATCGACGAACGGGTCCACCACTGCATGGCGCGCTGGCCGGACGTGAAGATTCACCTTTACGGCAAGGGCATTTCGGCCCGGCCGCAAGGTCGGTCACGTCACCGCGCTCGGCACCGACCTCGAGACGGTCCGCGTCACGGGCCCGGGCCGCGGCCGACTACCTGATGAACGGAGACGCATGACGCCTCGTCGGCGTGATCATGGGCAGCGACTCGGACTGGACGGTGATGTCGGCCGCCGCCGAGGCGCTCGCCGAGTTCGACGTCGCCGCACGAGGTGCGCGTGGTCTCGGCGCACCGCACGCCGCTCGAGCATGGCCGAGCTACGCGCAGGCCGCCGGCCGGCGGGTCTGCGAGTGATCATCGCCGGCGCCGGCGGCGCCGCTCATCTGCCGGGCATGGTCGCCGCGCTGACGACGCTGCCGGTGATCGGCGTACCGGTCCCGCTGAAGTATCTGGACGGGATGGACTCGCTGCTGTCGATCGTCCAGATGCCGGCCGGCGTGCCGGTCGCGACCGTCTCGATCGGCGGAGCGCGCAACGCCGGGCTGCTCGCCGTCCGGATCCTGGCCGCCGCCGATAGCGCGCTGGCCGCGCGGATGGGCGAGTTCCAGAACGCGCTTGCTGAGACCGCGCGGGCGAAGGACGCCGCCTTGGCCGAACGACTCCGTACGCTGCCGGAATGAGCCCAGCCGTCCCCGCCCTGCGTGGGAGGCGGCGATGGGCGGCGATTGCCGGGGGCGTCGTCATGTTCGTCCTGGTCGTGACCGTGATTGCGATCGTGCGGGCCAGCCCGGCGATCCGGACCCGATCGCAATTCGTCACCGGCACCCCTGAACCGGGCGGTGCCGCGGTGCAGCTCGACACCACGCTGTACCTCCCCGCGACCACGCCCGCGCCCGCGATCCTGCTCGCGCACGGCTTCGGCGGTAGCAAAACCGACCTCGCCAGTGAGGCGAAGACGCTCGCCCAGCACGGGTATGTCGTGCTTGCGTACACCGCGCGCGGATTCGGCCGTTCCGGCGGGCTGATCCACCTCGACGCGCCGGACTTCGAGGTGGCCGACGCGTCCAGGCTGATCGACTATCTCGCCACGCTGCCGCAGGTGACGAAGGACGCGCCAGGCGATCCCCGCGTCGGCGTCGCCGGTTCCTCCTACGGCGGCGGGCTGGCGCTGATGCTGGCCGGCTACCGACCACCGGGTCGACGCCGTCGCCGCCGACATCACCTGGAACAACCTGGCGAACGCGCTCTTCCCGAACGCGACCGGCACCGCGCCCGGCGTGTTCAAGAAGCTCTGGGCCGGCGAACTGTTCCAGTCGGGGACAGGCGCCGGTCGAACCGCCGGGATCCAGAACGGTCAGTGCGGACGGTTCGCCGCCGATCTCTGCGCGGCATACGAGCAGGCGGCTCAGTCGGGCCGTCCGGACGGACCGATCCTCGACCTGCTGAAGGCATCGAGTCCAGCCAGCGTCCTCGCCAAGATCACCGCGCCGACCTTGCTGACGCAGGGCGAGAAGGATTCGCTGTTCCCGCTCACCGAAGCGGACGCGAACGCGAAGGGGATCGCGGCCAACGGCACGAAGGTCAAGGTCATGTGGCGCGCCGGCGGACACGACGGTGGCACCGACCAGGGCGAGTTGAACACCGATCTGCTCGGCTGGTTCGACCCGGTGCTGCAGCACAAGGGATCCACCAACTCGACGTTCGACCTCACCCAGACCGGCGCGAGCATCTCCTCCGAGACCGGCGAGAAGATCGCGCAAACCCTCCAGGTGGGCAAGGGCTATCCCGGTATCGACGGGCACGCGAGCCAGCAGTTCAGCGCGACCGTCACCGGTTCCGCGCAGACGATCAACGCACCGGCCGGCGGCAACCCGGCGGCCGTGACCGCCGTCCGGGCCTGGGCAGCCTGCTCGACACCGCCTCGACACTCGCGGGACTCACCGGCACCTCGACCGCCGGCATCACCAGCGTCCCCGGGCAGACGGCCACCTTCGAGTCCGCCGCGATCCCGACCCGCCGACTCATTGCGGGCGCCCCGACCGTGACGTTGTCGATCACCTCGAACACCGCGACGGACGCCACTCTTTTCCTCGCCCTGCACGACATCTCGGCCGACGGCACCGACACTCTGCCCGCGCAACTGGTCGCGCCGCTCTACCTCAGCGATCTGACGCCGGGTGTCGCCACGACGGTCACGGTCCGGCTGCCGGCGATCGTCGATCAGGTCGCCGCCGGGCATCGACTGCGACTGACCGTATCGACGACCGACCTGGCCTACACGCTGCCGCTCGACCCGCGCACGTACACGATCGCGCTCGCGGGCGGTTCGGCCGCGCTGTCGTTGCCGACGGTCGACGGGGTCGTCGTCCGGTCCGGCGATCCGGCCGCCTGGCTGATCGTCGGCGTGCTGGCGGTCGTCCTGGTCGCCGGCTTCGGCGTCGTCCGCTCCATCCGGCGCCGCCGGCGCGTGGCGGTCGACGCCGAGCCTCGTCGACGTACCGGTCGCGATCCGCGGTTTGGTCAAGGAATACAAGGACGGTTACCGCGCCGTCGACGACGTGACCTTCAGCGTCGAGCGGGGCCAGGTGCGTCGGACTGCTCGGTCCGAACGGGGCCGGCAAGACAACGACGCTGCGCGTGCTGATGGGGCTGATCGCGCCGACGGCCGGCGAGGTCCGGGTGTTCGGTGAGCTGATCGAACCCGGCGCGCGGGTCTTGTCGCGCGTCGGTGCCTTCGTCGAGGGGCCGGGTTCGCTGCCGCACCTGTCCGGGCGCGAGAACCTGCGGCTCTACTGGGCGGCAACCGGTCGTCCCGACGCCGAAGCCGACTTCGACACCGCGCTCGAGATCGCCGGACTCGGCTCGTCGCTCGAGCGTCGGGTCAAGACCTACAGCCACGGCATGAAGCAGCGGCTGGCCATCGCCCAATCGATGCTCGGCCTGCCCGAACTGCTGGTGCTCGACGAACCCACCAACGGGCTCGACCCGCCGCAGATCGCCGAGATGCGCGAAGTCCTGCAGCGCTATGCCCAAACCGGTCGGACGGTCATCGTGTCGAGCCATCTGCTGGCCGAGGTCGAACAGACGTGTACGCATGTCGTCGTGATGCACAAGGGCCGGCTGATCGCCGCGGGATCCGTGGCCGAGATCGCCGGTGCCGGCGGCGTGCAGCTCGCGGTCGACGATCCCGCGCATGCGGCCGAGGTGTTGGCGGCGGCCGGAATCTCGGCCGAGGCTGTGCCCGCACGCCGTGCGCTCGAGGACGTCTTCCTCGACCTGGTCGGAGGGGACCTGTGACCGAGCTGCCCGAGCGACCCGAGGGATCCGAGCGACCCGAACCGGTCGTGACCGCGCCGGACCGCGACGCCGCGACTCGTCGGGGCGTTCACGACCGGCTGGCCAACCTGCCCGCGACGTCCCCGTCGACCTTCGATCCGGGCCGGACGCTGAACCTGCGCGTCGAGTTCGTCCGCCAGATCAAGCGGCGCCGCACCCAACTCGCCCTGCTCGTGCTGATCGCGCTGCCGGTGATCATCGCGCTCGCATTCGAGCTCGGCGGCGCCGGCGGAAACGACCGCCGCGGCGCGAACGCCCTGGTGGGACTGGCCAAAGTCGGGGCCGCCAACTTCACGATGTTCACCGAGTACGCGTCGATCGGCTTCCTGCTGGTCGTGATGGTCGCGCTGTTCTGCGGCGACACGATCGCGAGCGAGGCGAGTTGGTCCTCGCTGCGCTACTTGCTGGCCATGCCGGTCCCGCGGTCGCGGTTGCTGCGGCAGAAGCTGATCATCGCGCTGGTCTTCAGTTTCGGCGCGAACATGTGCTGCCGGTGTGGTCGTTCCTGGTCGGCGGCGTCTTCTTCGGGGTGGCGCCGGCGCGGTCGCCGCTCGGCGGCACGTTCAGCACCGCGGTCGCCACCGAGCGGCTGGCCGTCGTCATCGGCTACGCGTGCCTGCAGTCGTTGGTCGTCGCGTCGCTGGCGTTCCTGCTCAGCGTCCTCACCGACGCACCGCTCGGAGCGGTCGGCGGCGCGGTACTACTAGTGGTCGTCTCGAACATCCTCGACACGATCACGGCCCTCGATCCGTACCGGCACTACCTGCCGACCCACTTCCAGTACTCCTGGCTGGACGCGCTCGGGCCGACGATCGTCTGGGACGACATGCTGCGCGGCACGGGACTGGTTCTCGTCTATTCGGCCGTGTTCTTCGGCATCGCCTGGTGGCGCTTCGACAAGAAGGACATCACCAGCTAGCTGACTCGGCCGGCCGATAGCTCGGTGCCGTAGACCTTGCGGTCTGCGGCGTCGATGTCGCGCCAGTGCGTCCCTCGACGCGATCCCGGGCGCCGCCGCTAACCGGCCTGCCGGGTCGACCGCTTGGTGCGGTACATCGCATGGTCGGCGGTGACGAGTGCCCCGTCGATGTCGCTCCCCGTCGCGAGGCGGGCCTGGCCGACCGACGCCGACGCCACGATGGTCGTGCCCGCCGCAACCTCGATCTCCATCCGGCTCAACGCCCGGCGGACCTCGTCGGCGGCACCGAAGTGATCGTCGGCCATGAGCACCACGAACTCGTCGCCGCCGAGCCGCCCGATGAAGGCGTCCGGGCCGGCCGTCCGCACCAATGCCGCAGCCACCACGCGCAGCAGCTGATCGCCGACGCCGTGCCCGTAGTGATCGTTGACGATCTTGAATTCGTCGAGGTCGACGAGTAGCAGGGCGCGCGATCCGATGCTCGCCGTGGCCTGCTCGAAGAATCCGCGCCGGTTCAGGACGCCGGTGAGCGGGTCGTGGCGGACCTGGTACTCGAGTTGGGCCTGGGCGGCCTCGCGTTCGGCGACCTCCCGCAACAACTCCGCGCGGGTGCGGTCGTTCTCATTGAGGGCGCGCCAGAGCAACAGGCCCGAGCGCGCGATGGACATGCTGATCAACGGGGCGAGCAGTCCGGCGGTGATCGCCGGGGCGACCACCGCGACCAGGCCGACCTTCGAGTCGAGCATCCCGACCGGAAACTCGAACGCCGCGTAGATCGCGAAACAGATGGCCTCGGCGCCGACGATCGCGACGATCGTCACCGCGACGACGATCCGCCACACGGACTCGGACGGATCGACGACGTCGAATTTGAAGATGGCGCGCTCCCAGGGCGGCACCCAGCGCGGGGTTGCCGTGGACGCCCCTCCCGGCGTTTGCACGCTCACGAAAAGGACCATCGGCGTCGATGGGCGCGAGCTAAGCGGTGTAACTACCTCAATACACTGAGTGATCAGTCGACGTTCTCTCGCGGCGATCTAGGCTCGAATCATGTGCCGAAGCATCAAGACTCTGCGTCCTCCCTACACCGACGATGTGACCGTCGACGACATGCACGCGGCCGCGCTGCAGTACGTCCGCAAGATCAGCGGGATGCGGGCCCCGGCCAAGGCGAACGTCGAGGCCTTCGAGCTCGCCGTCGCGGCGGTCACGGACGCCACCCGGGAGCTGTTGGCCACGATCCAGGTGCGGCCTCCTCGGGTCAGCTCCGCGCCGGACGGTCACACCCACGACGGTCACACCCACGACGGTCACACGCACGACGGTCACACCCACGGTCACACCCACGACGCCGTCCGGCGCCCGCGTCCGACGTCGAGCCGGGCCGGATGACGTGACCGACGCCGCCGCTCGCGATGCGTCGGCGGTACCGACGAGCCGAGCCCGCCGGGTCCGGGTCGACTCACGACGACTGTCGAAGTGGATCGACGGTTTCAGCGAGACCCACGGAGCGACGACGGCCCGGCTCGTCGACGATGTGGTCGTCGCCGAGGCGGCTGACGGCAGCCGCGCCTGGTTCGATGTGCCGTTCCCGCCGCTGGCGAGCGACGGCGGCGAGGCCGTGTTCGCCGCGCTGGTCGAGCACGTAGAGCGTCAGCGGCGCGTCGGTGTCCTGCTGGTGCGGCGGGGTGGCCACGCGGTCGGAGTCTTTGACGGCGTCACCCTGATCGCGTCCAAAGTCGGCTCGTCCTACGTCCAGGGCGCGACGAAGGCGGGTGGGTGGTCGCAGCAGCGCTTCGCCCGCCGGCGCGGGAACCAGGCCCGAGAGGCGTTCGAGCGGGCCGCCGATGCGGGCGTTGCGGTGTTACTCGCCACTAGCGACGACCTCGACGCGTTCGTCTGCGGTGGCGATCGCCTCGCCGTCGAGGCCGTGCTGGCCGACGATCGCCTCGCGCCGCTGCGCGCGTTGCGCACCGGCCCGCTGCTGACCGTTCCCGATCCGCGGCTGCGCGTGCTGCAGGCGACGCCCGAGCAGTTCCTCGGCGTCCGGATCGCGATCGACCCGTAGTCGCCGGTCAGCCGGGACCGAACGGCTGCGGGGTACGGGTGAACGGATAGGTCGCCCACAGCATGCGGGCCACCGCGCCGTCGGCGTTCCGTTCGACGCGCAGCAGTTCGCCCTGCTCGCGTCCGGACACCGTCCGGTAGACGTCGGTCGCGATCGGCTCGAAGACGGCGGGCGGCTTGTCCTTGGGCAGTCCGTCCAGACGCGCCTCGAGCCGGCCGTCCTCGACCGAGAAGGTGAACGGCATTCCTTCCGACCACCAGGGGCCGACGAGCTCGGCGAGTTCGGTCGGGATCGCGCCGGCCGGCCGCCAGACCTCGGCCGGATTCGGATCCTGATCGAGGACGATCCCGACGAGGTCCATCGCCAGCTCCAGCGCGGACGGACTCACCCCGCCGTTCGTCAGCACGATCGCGGCCACGTCGTTCGGACGGTGGACCGCCAGGCCCGAGATGAAGCCCGGCATGCCGCCACTGTGACCGACGTAGATCCGCTCGCCGGCGCGCATCAACTGCAATCCGAGTCCGTACGCGGCGGTCCACTTCTCGAGGTCGACCATGATCTCGGGACGGGTCATCTCGTCGACGGTGGCCGGGGCGAGTACGTCCGGACGCCGCCCCGCGAAGACCGTTGACCAGGTCGCGAGGTCGGCGGCGGTGCTCCAGAAGCCCCCGGCGGCCGCGAAGCCGCCCATGTCCGGCCAAGGTTCGGCGCGCGCGCCGGACGTGAACGGATCGACGAAGTAGCCCGTCGCGTGCGGATCGCTGATGGTCAATCCGGTACGTGACATGCCGAGCGGATCGAGCAGGTGGGACTGGACGGCCGCGGCCCATGGCTGTCCGGTGACGCGGGCGCCGATTTCGCCGAGCAGCCCGAAGGCCAGGTTCGAGTAGTGGAAGCGCAAGCGCGGCGGCAGGACCTCCTGATCGGTCCCGAGCTCGGCGATGGTCTGACCGATCGTCGGGATCTCGAGGGTGTCCCAGATGTCGCCAGGTGGCTCGCGTTGAATGCCGGACGCGTGGGCGAGCAATTCGCGCACCGTGAGGGCTCCGCCGGCCGCGATCTCCGGAAGGTAGTCGTCGAGCCGGTCGGTGAGACGGAGCTCGCCGGCATCGCGCAGCCGCATGATCAGCGCGGCGGTGAACGTCTTCGTGATCGAGCCGATCGCGAAGGCGGTGTCGTCGGTCGGTGCGGCGTCGGGTCGTTCGACGTCGACCGTGCCGACACCGCACGACCACACGGACTCACCCTTGCGCACGACCGTCGCCTGCACACCGACCGCGCGCCACGCGCGCTGCTTCCCACGGACGCGGCGCTCGAGCGCGAGAGCCAGGGGGACGGCCATCCGGTGACGATATCGAGCGCGATCACCACGATTCACCGGGCGGTCGCCGGGCGGTTGGGTAGAGGTGCTGAGATAGGGACCATCTCGAGCGAATGGAGTCCCGGATGCCCGGCCCGAACCAGACACCGCTTCGCGAGCGCGCCGCGTGGCAGCAACTGTCGGCCCATCACGACGAGATCGGCGGACGGACGCTGCGGCAGCTGTTCGACACCGACCCCGCTCGCGGTGAACGTCTGACGCTCGACGCCTGCGGCATCCACCTCGACTACTCGAAGAACCGCATCACCGACGACACCGTCGCGCTGCTGCTGGCCCTCGCCGACGAGTCGAGCCTGCGCGGCCGCATCGACGCGATGTTCGCCGGCGAGAAGATCAACATCACCGAGGACCGCGCCGTCCTGCACGTCGCCCTGCGGGCTCCGAAGGGCCAACAGATCACGGTCGACGGCATCGATGTCGTCCCGGGTGTGCACGAGGTGCTCGGGCGGATGGGGGAGTTCGCCGACCGGGTCCGCAGCGGCGACTGGCACGGCTTCACCGGCCGGCCGATCGTCAACATCGTCAACATCGGGATCGGCGGGTCCGACCTGGGCCCGGTGATGGCCTACGAGGCGCTGCGCCACTACAGCGCCCGAAATCTCACGTTCCGCTTCGTCTCGAACGTCGACGGCACCGATTTCGCCGAGGCGACGCACGATCTCGATCCGGCCGAGACGCTGTTCATCATCTCGTCCAAGACCTTCACGACGCTCGAGACGATGACCAACGCCAACACGGCCCGCGAATGGACGTTGGCCGCGTTGAAGGACGAGGCCGCGATCGCGCGGCACTTCGTCGCCGTGTCCACAAACGCCGCGGCGGTGTCAGCCTTCGGCATCGACGTCATGAACATGTTCGGCTTCTGGGACTGGGTCGGCGGCCGTTACTCGATGGACTCCGCCATCGGCCTGTCGACGATGATCGCGGTCGGTCCGGACGGTTTCGGTGAGCTGCTCGCGGGTTTCCACGACATGGACGAGCACTTCCGCACCGCGCCGTTCGCGGCCAACCTGCCGGTGATCCTGGGGCTGCTGACGGTCTGGTACTCGGACTTCTTCGACGCCCAGACGCAGGCGGTGCTGCCGTACGACCAGTACCTCAAACGGTTCCCGGCCTACCTGCAGCAGCTCACGATGGAATCCAACGGCAAGTACGTGACCCTGGACGGCACGCGCGTCGACTACGACACGTCGCCCGTCTACTGGGGCGAACCGGGGACGAACGGACAGCACAGCTTCTATCAGCTGATCCATCAGGGCACCCGGCTGATTCCAGCCGACTTCATCGGCTTCCTGCACTCGCTCAACCCGCTGGGCAACCACCATGACCTGCTCACCGCCAACGTCTTCGCCCAGACCGAGGCGCTGGCGTTCGGCAAGACCGCCGATCAGGTGCGGGCCGAGGGCACCGCGGACTGGTTGGTCCCGCACCGGGTGTTCGAGGGCAACCGTCCGTCGAACACCATGCTGGTCGACCGGTTGACCCCGCGCGCACTGGGTAGCCTGATCGCGGCGTACGAACACAGCGTTTTCGTCCAGGGAACGGTCTGGAGCGTGAATTCCTTCGACCAGTGGGGGGTCGAGCTCGGCAAGGTGCTCGCCAAGAAGGTCGCGGACGAACTCGAGGCCGCCGACGAACCCGAACTCACCCACGACAGCTCCACCAACGCACTCATCCGCCGCTACCGCGCGGCCCGGCAGTAGGAGAACACCGCAATGCAGCTCGGAATGATCGGCCTCGGCCGAATGGGTGCCAACATCGTGCGCCGGCTCATGCGCGACGGCCACGAATGCGTTGTGTGGGACGTCAGCGCCGACGCCGTCAAGGCACTCGAGGCCGAAGGGGCGGTCGGGGCCCCGACCCTCGAGGAGTTCAAGGAGAAGCTGACGACTCCGCGGGTTGCGTGGGTCATGATCCCGGCCGGCATCACCAGCCGGACGGTCAGCCAGCTGGGTGCGCTGTTCGAGGCGGGCGACATCGTCATCGACGGCGGGAACAGCCACTATCACGAGGACATCGAGCGCGCCGCGGCGTTGAAGCCGCAGGGCATCCACTACGTCGACATCGGCACGAGCGGTGGCGTGTTCGGCCTCGAGCGCGGTTTCTGCCTGATGGTCGGCGGCGACGACCGAGATCGTCGAGCACCTCGACCCCTGCTGAAGACGATCGCGCCCGGCGTCGGCGGCCGCCCCGCACGCCCGGCGCGACCGGCGATCCGTCGACCGCCGAGCAGGGCTACCTGCACTGCGGCCCGACCGGCGCCGGTCACTTCGTGAAGATGGTCCACAACGGCATCGAGTACGGCATGATGGCCGCCTACGCCGAGGGCCTCAACGTCCTGCACAAGGCGAACATCGGCGCGGCCCAGGCCGGCAAGGCGTCCGCCGAAGAGACGCCGCTCGAGCACCCCGAGTACTACCAGTACGACCTCGACCTGTCCGCGGTCTCCGAGGTCTGGCGGCGGGGCAGCGTCTCGCGTCCTGGCTGCTCGACCTGACCGCCGCCGCACTGCACGACAACCCCGACCTGGACGGGCTCGGCGGCCGGGTCTCCGACTCCGGCGAGGGCCGCTGGACGCTCGACGCCGCCATCGACGAGGGCGTGCCGGTGCCTGTCCTCGCCGCGTCGCTGTTCCAGCGGTTCAGCTCTCGCGGCGAATCGCTGTACGCCGACAAGCTGCTGTCGGCCATGCGCCAGGAGTTCGGCGGTCACCACGAGCTGCCCTCGGCATAGTCCGGATCGCGCCGAAGCGAGAAGCGGGGCCGGCGGAGAAATCTCCGCCGGCCCCGCTTTCGCTGTTTCGGTGTCGGACCCTCAGACGCGGCCCAGCGTCCGGGCCGGCGCTCGCGATGTCAGCTGAGGTCGACGCCCGGGTAGAGCGGGTGGGTGTTCAGCAGCTCGGCCGCCGCGGACCGGGTCTTGTCGGCGACACCGTCGGCCAGGTCGTACTTCGCCTTGGAGGTGCCGCCGCTGGCCGCGGCGGTCGGTGTCGTCGCGCTGAGCACGTCGACGATGAGCTCGGCGACCCGGTCGAATTCGGCGGTGCCGAAGCCGCGGGACGTCAGCGCGGGCGTGCCGATGCGGACGCCCGACGTGTACCAGGCGCCGTTCGGATCGCGCGGAACCGCGTTGCGGTTGGTGACGATGCCCGAGTCGAGCAGGGCCGATTCAGCCTGCCGACCGGTGAGGCCGAACGAGGAAACGTCCAGTAGTGCCAGGTGATTCTCGGTGCCGCCGGTGACGAGGTTGACCCCGCGGCGCATCAGCCCGTCGGCCAGCGCGACCGCGTTGGCGGCCACCGCCTGCGCGTAGTCGGCGAACGCGGGCTGCCGGGCCTCGGCCAGCGCGACGGCCTTGGCGGCCATGACGTGCGACAGCGGACCGCCGAGCACCATCGGGCAGCCGCGGTCGACCGAATCCGCGTACTCGGGCTGACAGAGCACCATGCCGCCGCGCGGGCCGCGCAGGGACTTGTGCGTGGTGGTCGTGGTGACGTGTGCGTGCGGCACCGGGTCGAAGTCGCCGGTGAAGACCTTGCCGGCGACCAGCCCCGCGAAGTGCGCCATGTCGACCATGAGGGTCGCACCGACCTCGTCCGCGATCTCGCGCATCGTCGCGAAGTTGATCTTGCGCGGGTATGCGGAGTAGCCCGCGATGAGGATGAGCGGCTTGAACTCCCGGGCCCGGGCCCGCACGAGGTCGTAGTCGAGCAGTCCCGTCTCGGGGTCGGTGCCGTACGACGACTGCTCGAACATCTTGCCAGAGATGTTCGGACGGAACCCGTGCGTCAGGTGGCCACCGGCGTCGAGCGACATGCCGAGTGCGCGCTGACTGCCGAGGGCCTTGCGCAGCGCGTTCCAGTCGTCGTCGGACAGGTCGTTGACGTGCTTCGCGCCGGCGGCCTCGAGCGCGGGCAGCTCGATGCGCTGCGCGAGAATCGCCCAGAAAGCAACGAGGTTCGCGTCGATCCCGGAGTGCGGCTGGACGTAGGCGTGGGGTGCGCCGAACAGTGCGCGGGCGTGATCCGCGGCGAGTTGCTCGACGGTGTCGACGTTCTGGCAACCGGCGTAGAACCGGTGGCCGATCGTGCCTTCGGCGTACTTGTCCGACAGCCAGTTGCCCATCGTGAGCAGGACCGCCGGTGAGGCGTAGTTCTCGCTGGCGATCAGCTTGAGCGACGATCGCTGGTCGGCGAGCTCGCTGCGGATCGCCCCGGCGATGTTCGGCTCGACGGCGGCGATCACGTCGAGCGCGTTGCGGTACGCGGTCGAGACCACGGCGGCGTCGTACTGGTGGGTGTGGTCGGTCATTGGTGCGCCTCTCGTTGACGGTCGGACGAAGGCACCCAGGCGCGCGGCGGTGTTCCGAACCGCTCCCCGGTGGTGGGACCCACCTTATGAAAGCGCCAGTGACGGTTCGGCGTCAGGTTACCGGTTCGAGCCGACGCCCGCGAGGGCGCGCGCTGGGCCGGCCGGGCTGGACGCTGATACGTACCGGCGGTCATGGCGTCGCATCCATATCAGCGATCGACCCAGCGATCGGATGCACGTCGGATCAGAGCGTCCGGCCGAAGCAGAGGGACGCCGGCTCGTCGCGGTACGCGCCGAAGTTGGCGATCCGCTCGTAGCCCTCGCGCTCGTAGAAGCGGATGGCGTCCGGCTGCAGCGTCCCGGTCTCGAGCTTCAACGTACCCAGCCCGAGCGCGCGGGCCCGGTTCTCGAGATCGCGCAGGATCGCGCTCGCGACGCCCGTCCCGCGATGCGACGCGACGACGTACATGCGTTTGACCTCCGCCGCGCCCGGCTCGAGCAGCCGCAGGGCGCCGCAGCCGAGCGCGACTCCCGCCGCGTCGCGAGCGATCACGAAGATCGCAATATCCTCGGCGGACGGGGCGACACCCGGTTCGTACAGCGCCGCGCCGTACCGTTCGCCGAGCTCGCGGCGTTGCTCGGACCGCAGGCGCATGCCGTCGGACGCTGACCAGGGCTCGACGCCCACGGTGACATTCGCGGACGCGGTGACATTTCGCGGTACCCCTGCGGCGACATTTCGCGGTACCCCTGCGGTGACCATCTCGGCGACACCCCCACTGTCAGTAGCTGTGCCCAGCTTAGGAAGGTCGTCTGCGTTCGCCGAGGTCGCTTGGCAGTGATCACATCCCGGCCGATCACGAAGGCGTACACCTTCGAGTGAAAGGCTCCCAGATGACTACTCCGATCAGCGGCGTCTCGACCACCTGGCCGACCAGCGCCACGCAATCCACGAATCCGATGTCCACCGCCCGCTCGAACGTCATCACCGCGGTGGCGAGCTCGCTCGGCATCACCGCCGCCCAGCTGCAGTCGAAGCTGCAGAGCGGCGAGAGCCTCAGCCAGGTTGCCACCGCGGCCGGCATCTCGAGCGACCAGTTGAACGCGACGATCACGTCGGCGTTGAAGCAGTCGAACCTGCCCGCCGGTGCCGACATCTCGGCGATCGCCACGCGGATGGCCAACCAGGTCGGCGGCGGTCATCATCACCACCACGGTGGTGGGGCCGGCAGCGCCACCAGCGCCCTCTCAGCCGTCACGTCGGCGGACTCCTCGTCGTCGACGACCTCGGCGAGCGGCGCGACCGACGGAACGTCGACCGACTCGATGTCGGCCGACGCACTCTCGCTGCTCACCAGCGCCTCGGGTGGCTCGGTCAACACGTACCTCTGATCCGCCGCAGGTACTAGGTCGTCCTACTATCAGGGGCATGGGCTACGGAAACTCCGACTTCGACACCTACCGCCTGACCGACGAGCACGAGATGCTGCGGCAGGCCGTCCGCGAGCTGGCCGATGACAAGATCGCGCCGCGAGCGGCGGAGGTCGACGAGACCGGCGAGTTTCCGCACGACGTGCACGACGCGCTGGCGAAGGCCGGCTTCAACGCCGTTCACATCCCCGAGGAATACGGCGGCGCCGGGGCCGACTCGCTGGCGACGGTGATCGTGATCGAAGAGGTCGCCCGGGCCTGCGCGTCGTCGTCGCTGATCCCGGCCGTGAACAAGCTCGGGACGATGCCGCTTCTGCTGTCGGCGTCCGAGGAGCTCAAGAAGCAGGTGCTGCCTCCGGTGGCCGCGGGCGAGGCCATGTTCAGCTACGCGCTGTCCGAGCGCGAGGCCGGTTCCGACGCCGCCGCGATGCGCACCCGGGCGGCCCGCGACGGTGACAGCTGGGTGCTCAACGGCACGAAGGCCTGGATCACCAACGCCGGTGTGTCGACCTACTACACCGTGATGGCCGTGACCGAGCCGGGCCAGGGCGCGCGGGGGATCTCGGCGTTCGTCGTGCACAAGGATGACCCGGGATTCTCGGTCGGGCCGAAGGAGCGCAAGCTCGGCATCAAGGGCTCGCCGACCTGCGAGATCCACTTCGACAACTGCGCGATTCCGGGTGATCGGATCGTCGGCGAGCCCGGCACCGGGTTCAAGACGGCGCTACGAACGCTCGACCACACCCGGCTGACGATCGGTGCGCAGGCACTCGGGATCGCCCAGGGAGCGATCGACGCATCTATCGCCTACATGAAGCAGCGTCAGCAGTTCGGCAAGCCGATCGCCGACTTCCAGGGTCTGCAGTTCATGCTCGCCGACATGGTGATCCGCACCGAGGCGGCCCGCCAGCTCGTTTACGCGGCGGCATCCAAAGCCGAGCGCGGGACGCCCGATCTCACCTGGGTTTCGGCGGCCGCGAAGGTCATGGCGTCCGACACCGCGATGTCGGTGACCACCGACGCCGTGCAGCTGTTCGGCGGCGCCGGCTACACCCGCGACTTCCCGGTCGAACGGATGATGCGCGACGCGAAGATCACGCAGATCTACGAGGGCACCAACCAGATCAACCGCATGGTGCTCGCCCGCCAGCTGCTGAAGTAGCGGCTTACGTTCCGGCGGCGCGCGCCGCCTGCCGGTCGCCATCGCGCGGGCGACATCGGGCGCTGTGCGGGCGACACGCCCAGGCTCACCCTGCACATTGCCCAACATCGGGTGACGGGCGTCGCCATTCGTGACCGGACGTGGCGCCAGGCCGCCGCGACGCGCCGGACGCGGAACCGATTGGACGGATCGGGCAGGATCAGCCCATGACTTGGACCGCGCCCGTCCCTCCGCCGTTCGTCGACGGCCCGCTCGTCGGGGACGACCGGCCGATGGTCGAGGCGTATCTCGCCTGGCATCGGTACACCCTGATGAACATCTGCGCCGGGCTGACCGGCGCGCAGCTCGCGACGCGGTCGATACCGCCGTCCGGGCTGTCGCTGCTCGGATTGGTGCGCCACCTCGCCAAGGTCGAGCGCACGTGGCTGCGCGAGCGGATCGCGGCCCAGCGCTTCGAACCGATGTACCCCGGCGCGGTTGACACCGATTTCGACGATCTCGATGCCGATGCCGCCGAGGCCGACTTCGAGAGGTACGCCGACGAGTGCCGATTGGCTGATGCGGCCGTCAGAGACGTGCCGTTCGACCACACGATCGACCACGGCGGCGAGACGATGTCGCTACGGTTCGTCTACCTGCATCTGATCGAGGAGTACGCGCGCCACTGCGGCCATGCGGACCTGCTCCGGGAGCGGATCGACGGCCGCACGAACGCCTGACGGATCGAGCGGCTCAGGCGGCGCGGTGGCGCGCGACGACCCGTGCGCGGTGCCGTTCGAAGTCGTCGGCGATGCTGTCGATCAGATCGTCGCGCCCGCTGTTGTCGAGCCAGGAAGCCTGCGAGACGTACGAATCGCCCACAGCGGGAATGATGATGTCATTGGTGGCGGGGGTGAGGTCGAGCTCTTCGTTCATGTGGACCATCGTCCCGGCCCTACGTCACGTGTACGTTTCGTACTTGGTAAATTTTAAGCTAAGTCTTGTAGCTGAATCTCAGATCCAGCCGCAGCGGACCGCGTAGGCGACGGCCTGGGTCCGGTTGCGCAACGCCAGCCGGTTGGTGACGTTCTGCAGGATGTTCTTGATGGTCCGCTCCGAGTAGCACAGCCGCAGCGCGACCTCGCGGGTCGAGAAGCCGTCGGCCACCAGGGCGAGGACGTCCCGCTCGCGCTTGGACGGCCGGGTCAGGCCGCCCGTCAGCGGTGGGTACGTGGACGACGGCACCGATGGTGTCAAAGGTGCCAAAGAAAGGTGTCGAACCGGATGCTGCGCGAGTGCCGAGCTGCTCATCGTGTCCCCCTCGGATGATCTGTTGCGATCACCTCGGAAGAGGCCAGGGACGACGGCCTGATACGCCAGTCGGCCAGGTCACACGATCACGACGCCGGCCCGCTCCTGCGCGGCCCGGCGCTCGGTCCGGGCCGGATCCGCATTCGCGACCAGGACGATCGAGCCGCCCATCGCCAGCGGGGCGAGCAGCGTGTCGACCCAGTCGTTCGCGTTCGTCCATGACCGGGTGGCGAGCACGCGGGCGGCGGGTGCGATCCCGAGCTCCGCGGCACGCGCGGTCGCGTTCGAGCCGACCTCGCCGCGCGACCGTCCGTTGACCGCGGAATCGGCGGGTCCCGCGGCGAAGCGAACCGTCCCCCAGGCGTCGGGCTGCGGACGGACAGCCAGCACGTAGTCGTCGACACCATCGGGGACGTCGCCACCGAACCCGCGCGCGGGCGAGGCGGGGGCGATCGCGAACCGGTCCGGGACGCTGCCCGCGCGCGGCGCGCTCGCGGGCGTCACGAAGGCCACGTCGGCACCACCGGGATCGTCACTGACGTCGAGTCCGGCCGACCAGCAGCCGAGCAGGATCGGCACCGATATCCAGTGCGCGGGCAGGTCGACGAACGCCCGATCGCCGACGCCGAGTCCGAGTTCGTCGATCAGCAGGAAGTGCGTCTTGGCGACCCAGTTCGCGACCGACTTGGCCGACATCTCGGCCCACTCGCCGGTCGCATCGTCATAGAAGCTCACGAACGGGCGGGACGGGTCGGCGGCCAGCACTGCGGCGAACATCGCCTCGGGAGCGGTCAATTGACGCAGCCGGGCTGGTTGGGAACCCCGACCAACCCCGTCGCGGCCGCAGCGGTGGTCGCGGCCGGTGCCGTGCTCGTGGTCGGGGCGGCCGCGGCCGTCGGCGTTGCGGTGCCCACCGCGGCGCCGTCCGTACCCAGGACGAGCGTCACGCGTTGCACGGTGCTCGACGCCGCGATCTTCGCCCCGGGAACGTACTGCGCAACCGTCGCGGCCTGATCGGCCGAACCGGCCGGGTATTCGACGGTGGTCGTCGCGAGTTGCGTGGGTGCCGTGCCGACCTGATCGATGACGAACCCGTGTGCCTTGAGCGCGTCGCCGGCTCGGCTGGCCGCGCCGTTCTCGGACGAGCCGTTGAGGACATCGACCGTCACCGTCGACGGCGCCACCGTCGTGGGGGTCGGTGTCGCGACCGGATCGATCAAGTTCTGGACGAAGGCCTGCACGGCAGCCGGGTGGACGACGACGACGCTGCCGGCCGAATTGTCGGCGAAGCCGTCGGTCGGGACGGTCTGGAACGTCAGATTTCCCGACGACATCTGCTGAAAGTCGTTCGCGAGCCCCAGGATGTCGATCGACGGATCGGTGATCAGCGATGAGCTCACCGCGTTCAGCAGGTCCTGGATCTTGAACGGGTCGAGGAGCGTTCCGGCCTTCGTCACCGTGTGGAAAACCTGCGTCAGGAAGTACTGCTGGCGCTTGATCCGGTCGAGGTCGCCCAAGCCGTTCGCGAAGCCGTAACGCTGGCGGACGAAGGCGAGGGCCTGTGAACCCTCGAGATTCTTGGTGAGCCCGGCCGGCAGGTTGATGCCGGAGTTCGATTCCTTCACCGCGGTGCACATCAGCACCGGAACGCCGCCGATGGCGTTGCTGATGCGGTAGAAACCGAGCAAGTTGATCATCATGTAGTGGTCGATGTGCAGGCCGGTCAACTGCGACAGCGTGGCCGACAGCACCGCTATGCCGGCACTTTCGGCGTCGAGTTCGGTGGCGCCCTTGGCCTTGGCGGCGTTGTAGCCGTCCGGGTACGCCGCATTGAGCTTGTTGCTTCCGTAGCCCGGTATCGCGACGTAGGAGTCGCGCGGGAACGAGATCACGCTGGCCTTCGACCCGTTGGCCGGAAGGTGCATCAGCATCATCGTGTCGGTGTTCGCGCTGCCGCCGTCGTTCTGCGTCCCGAGCGCCTTGAGCTCGGCAGGAGTGGCGCCGGCCCGGCTGTCGTTGCCCAGCAACAAGATGTTCTGGGCCGTCCCGTCGATGTCTTTCTTGCCGCTGGCGAGCGGCGCCACCGCGGCGCCGTGCGGGATGTCGGCCGTGAACTTGCGCCAGGTCGACCAGGCCCAGAACGAGCCGATCAACACGGCGAGCGACAGGCCGGCGGCCACGAAGCGCGTACCGATCAAGACGCCGATCCGCACGTCGCGCGGGCGCCGGCCGGTGCTGCGCCGGATCGGGGCCCCGCCCCGCAGGGTGACGTCGGCGGTCTCGGCCGCGCGTCGATCGCGCTGGCGGGCCGCGACCCGCGCCGCCCGTCGCCCGCGCGGATCCAGCTCAGGCGGTAGCGGCTGCCGCGGGTCGATGGGGCCCCGCGGGCCACCGTCGGGGAAGTCAGGCATTCGTTCGACGTTACCTTTCCGATCACTCGACGCCCGGTCGCCCGGCGGGCATTTCTCAGTTGATGCAGTTCGCCGGTACGGCCGGCGGCCCCGTCGCCGTCGACCCTGTCGCTGTCGACTCAGTCGCCGTCGCTGTCGACCCAGACGCCGACGAGGCCGCACCCTTCACCTGGACGGCGTTGCTCCCCAACACCAGCGTGACCCGGGTGACCGATGACGTCTCGGCGTAGGCCGCACCCGGAACGGTCGCCGCGACGGCCTTCGCCTGCGACTGCTGGCCGGCCGGGTATTCGATCGTCGTGGCGACGGTGGCGGCGGCACTGTCGATCGTGTCGACCTTGAAGCCGGCCTGCCGGAGGGCGGTGGCGTTACGCGCGGCCAGGCCCTCGATGTCGGTGCCGTTGAGCACGTCGACGGTGACCGTTGACGCGGCGGACGCGGCGGCACCGGCCAGCAGTGGATCGGCCGGTTTGCCCATGAGTTGGTTGACGAACCCGGGGATCGCGGCGGTGTCGACGGCGACGATCGAGGTCTCGACTCCATCCGGGTAGATGGTCTGCGAACCGTTGTTGGGCAGCGTCGCGAAGGTGATGTTTCCCGACGACAGGTCGGCGAACTGTCGGGCGAGCGATAGCAGGTCCAGCGACGGGTCGGTGAGTAGCGATGAACTCACCGCCTTGAGCAGGTCGCGCAGTCGGAACGGGTTGAGCAGCACGCCCGAGGTGCTGATCTTCTTGAACGCCGCGCTGAGGAAGTACTGCTGCCGGCGCACCCGGTCGAGGTCGCCGTGGGGGAGTCCGTGTCGCTGCCGGACGAACGCCAGCGCCTGGGTGCCCTTGATCGTCGACCATCCCGCCGGGAGGTTGATTCCCGAGTAGCCGTGACCGTTCGCGTCCGAGTCGGTGGACGGGTTCTCGGCGTTGATGAGGCACACGTTCACGCCGCCGATGGCGTTGCTGATGCGATAGAAACCGAGCAGGTCGACCTGCGCGTAGTTGTCGATGTGCAAGCCGGTGAGTTGGCTGATCGTCCGGATGAGCATGCGAATTCCGCCGCTCTCGGCCGCGCGCTCGGTGCCGCCGCGGCTCTTCACGGCGTTGTAGCCGTCGGGATAAGCCGAGTTGAGCTTGCCCTTGCCGTTGTCGGGGATATCGACCCACGAATCGCGGGGGAACGAGACGATGGTCGCCCGCCCGCCGCCGGCGGGGATATGGAGCACCATCACCGTGTCGCTGTTCACGGTGCCGCCGTCGTCGGCCGTTCCGAGTGCCTTGAGCTCCGCCGCGGTCGCGCCGGCCCGGCTGTCGCTGCCGATCAACAGGATGTTGCGCGCGGCGCCGTCCAGGTCTTTTTGCCCGGCCGCGAGCGCCGGGACGGGATCACCGTGCGGAACGCTCGCCACGAAGCCCTGGTAGGCCGTCCAGGCCAGTCCGCTGCCGAGCAGGGCGAGCAACGACAGCGCGGCGATCAGGGCTCGGGCCAGCCGCCGCACATCGCGCGGACGGGGGCTGTCGAGCTCGACGACGTCCCGATCGTCCGGGCGGCCGGCTGCGATCTGGGCCATGGACCGAGATTAGCCAGCGACCGGCCCGGCGTCGGGCAAGACAGGCCGGGGCCGCGCTCTGGGATACTGCCCGGATGCGCCTTCTCGTGACCGGCGGGGCCGGCTTCATCGGCTCGAACTTCGTCCTGCGCACCGTGGCCCGGCGCAGCGACGTCGAAGTCACCGTCCTCGACGCCCTGACCTACGCGGGGAACGCCGAGAACCTCGCGTCGGTGCGGGACGGGGTGCGTCTCGTCGTCGGCGATGTCTCGGACGCCGCCGTCGTCGATCCGCTCGTTGCCGACGCGGACGTGGTCGTCCACTTCGCGGCTGAGTCACACAACGACATCTCCCTGCGTAATCCCGAGCCGTTCGTGCGCACCAACCTCATGGGTACCTTCACGATCCTCGAGGCGGTGCGTAAGCACGGCCCGCGCCTGCACCACATTTCGACGGACGAGGTGTACGGCGACCTCGAGCTCGATGACCCGAACCGGTTCACCGCCCAGACCCCGTACAACCCATCGAGCCCCTACAGCTCGACGAAGGCGGGATCCGACCTGCTCGTCCGGGCCTGGGTGCGGTCGTTCGGCCTGGCCGCCACGATCTCGAACTGCTCGAACAACTACGGCCCCTACCAGCACATCGAGAAGTTCATTCCGCGCCAGATCACCAATATTCTCAGTGGAATCAAGCCCAAGCTCTACGGTGCCGGCCTGAACGTCCGCGACTGGATCCACGTCGACGACCACAACGACGCCGTCTGGACGATCATCGAGGGCGGCCGGATCGGCGAGACGTATTTGATCGGCGCCGACGGCGAGATGAGCAATCGCGACGTGCTCGCGATCCTGCTCGAGCTCACCGGCCGCCCCGCCGACTGGTTCGACCACGTGACCGACCGGGCCGGTCATGACCTGCGCTACGCCATCGATTCGTCCAAGCTGCGCGACGAGTTGGGTTGGTCGCCCCGGTACACCGATCTGCATTCCGGGCTGGCGCAGACGATCGACTGGTACCGCGCCAACGAAGCGTGGTGGCGAGCCGGCAAGAGCGCCGTCGAGGCGCGCTACGCCGAGGTCGGGCAGTGACGAAGCGCTGGCTGATCACCGGTTCGAACGGGCAACTCGGCACCGATCTGCAGCACGTCCTGGCGGCGACGCCCGACGACGTCGTCCGCGCCGTCGACATCGATGTACTCGACATCACCGATCCGCGCGCCGTGTCGGACCTGGTCACCGAGTTCGAGCCCGACGTCATCATCAACGCCGCCGCGTACACAGCCGTCGATGCCGCCGAATCCAACGAGGAGCTCGCCTACGCGGTGAACGCGACCGGTCCGGCGGTACTCGCGAAGGTGGCCGGCTCGGTCGGTGCGCGCCTGGTCCACGTCTCGACCGATTACGTCTTCCGCGGCGACGGCACGCAACCGTACGAGATCGACGACGTACCCGACCCGCAGTCGGTGTACGGCCGCACGAAGCTGGCCGGTGAGGTCGCGGTGCGCGAACAGCTGCCCGACGCGTCCTACGTCGTCCGGACGGCCTGGGTATACGGCGCGACCGGCAAGAACCTCGTCAAGACCATGGCCCGGCTCGAGCGCGAACGCGACACCGTCAGCGTCGTCGACGACCAGCGCGGATCTCCGACCTGGTCGGCCGACCTGGCCCGCGGCCTCGTCGAGCTGGTCCGTTCGGACGCGCCGGCCGGCATCCTGCACTGCACCGGCAGCGGCGACACGACCTGGTTCCGGTTCACGCAGGCGATCTTCGAAGAGCTCGGTGCCGATCCGGCCCGGGTGCTGCCGATCACGACCGACGAGTACCCGCTTCCGGCCCCGCGCCCGGCCTACTCGGTTCTGAGCGACCGCGCGTGGCGCGCGGCCGGCCTCGCGCCGATGCCGGATTGGCGAGTCGCGCTGCACGCCGCCTTCGAGACCGGGGCGTTCGTCCCCGGCGCGGACTGAATCCGCACCGCCGTCAGTTCGGGCTCGGGTTCGTGCCCGCCTGGATCGGCTGCACGGTGAGCGTGCAGGGCGGGATGACCAACGGCAGGACGACCGCGGACCCGCCGCCGGGCCCGATCACGCTGACCGACGTCGAGCGTGTGTCGGTCTGGCAGGTCGACGATTCGTCCTTGACGAGGGTGCTGGCCTGGCCGCCGGCGGTCAGGACGACGACCGTGGCGGTCCCGGGCGCGGGAGCCGCCGTTGCCAGCGTGTGCCGGCTGCCGTCGAGCAATGCCACCTGCGGATAGCCCGAGATCGAGCAGGGCGCCGACCCCGAGTTGGTGAAGACGAGCAACGCGTAGTTCGAACCGGCCGCGCCCGGAAGCCGGGTCGCGGTCACCCGCAGTCCCGACGCATTGCAGACCGCGGGTCCGCTCGCAGTCGCCGAGCTGACGGCCGTCGACGGCGCGCTCGAGTTCGAAGTCGACGACGGAACGGAACCGGCCGACGTCGCCGAGGAGCTCGATGCGGTCGAGCCCGACGCCGGGCCCGACGCTGTTGCGTGTCGGTTGCAGCCGCCCGCCACCAGCCCGATGCCGATGAGCACCAGGCCGGTCAGCGTCGCCCGTCGAAACGTGTGCGGGTTCGTCACCGGCTCAGCGGTCGATCCGCAGGTCGGTGGAGTAGAGCATGCCCGTGAGCCGGGTCTGGACGTACGCATTCACGGAGTTCAGCAGCAACGACCAGGCTGCCGCCGTCGACATGCTGGCGCAGGTACCACCGTTCTGCGCGCAGGCCGTCACCTCGGTGAGCGGCCCGACGTAGGCCACCGGTGCCGACCCGCTGGTCGCGCCGGCCAGGCTGATGTTGGCCCACTGCTTGGCCTGGGCGGTCACGTAGATCTCCGGCAGCGGCATCGACCGAGCGGGCGCCGTGCCGAACGCAATGCGGTAGAGGCCGCCGGGCGTCCAGCTGTAGTTACAGGTGCCGGTTGTCTTGGCGGTACCGCTCGGGCACCCGTCGGCGGACCCGAAGAACAGGAAGGGCGCGGATGTCGAGCCGAAGTAGCCGGACACCCAGCTCTGGGCCTGGCTCATCGTCCCGTTGAAGCCCGGCTCGATGTCGTTCGCGGCCATGATTCCGACCCGCGGCTTGGCGGCGGCGTAGGCGATGATCGGATTCATGACGTCCGAGCCCCACAGCGCGCCGCCGGCACTGGCGAGCGCGTTCGTGTCGCCGTCGTTGTTCGTCCCGATCGCGACGGTGAGATAGCTCGGCGTGGCCATGCAGCCGGTGTAGCCGTCGATGTAGGACTTCACCGCGGCCACGACCGTCGCGTCCGAGATCTTGATCGTCGAGACCGTGAGCTGGACGCCCCACGTGGTTCCGAGGCTGACCTGGGCCCCGAAGTCCAGCAGCGAGAGATACGGGCTGCCCGCCGGGTTCGCCTGGGCGTCGGCGCAACCCTCGGCCTGCATGATCGTCGCGTTGCCGCTGATGCTCGTGCTGAGGTTGCGGACGTAGCGGCTGGTCGACGCCGGCGGCTGGCTCAGCGACGCCGTGAAGCCGGGCGGTGCCGCCACGCTGTAGTTCGACCACCACAACGCGACGTTGCCGGCGTCGTACAGAACGAGGTTGCCGTCGGGCTGCATGACCAGCCGCGTGCCCGACCCGGTCGTCTTGGTCGACCACAGCACGTTGCCATCAGTGCTGGTCAGCTGCAGATTGCCGTCGCTGGTCAGCTGGCTGGTCGCGCCCGCGCTGTAGGAGGTGTTCGACGCCCAGCGCGCGCCCAGCGGGCCGTAGATCACCAGGTTGCCGTCGCCCTGCTGGACGGCACGGTACGAGCCGTCCTGGGCGTAGATGGACTCGTTCGGGGTGAGCGTCTCGCCCGCGTACAACTGGCCGGGCGGCACCGGTGAGCCGGGCGTCTCGTACCAGACGGCTGAGCGGGCGGCGTTGTAGAGCACGAGGTTGCCGTCGTCCTGCATGGCGAGGAACGATCCGTTGTTGGTGTGGCTGCTGAAGATCACGACGTGCTGCGTCGACGTGATCGTCAGCCCGCCATCGTTGCCGAGCGCCAGCGTGGCGTTGGTGCGGCCGGCCGTATTGGACGACCACCGGGGCGTCGCCCACGGACCGTAGATCACCAGGTTGCCGTCGCTCTGCATGAACGCGGTCCAGCGACCGCTGGGCGAGGTCAGTGATTGGCCGGCCGAGATGGACTGGCCCGCACTCATCATCGACGGGCTGGTGAGCGTCGGCGTCGGGATGGCCGGGTTCGGGTTACCCGTCGAGCCGAACGGAACGAGTGTCGACGTGAACCAGACCGGTCCGGATGCGGAGTACAGCACGAGGTTGCCGTCGTCCTGCAATGCGAGGAACGTGCTCGCGCGTCCGTAGGTGTTGCTCGACCACGTGGCGGCCGTCGCGCTGTACAGCACGAGGTTCCCGTCACCCTGCAGGATCAGCCGGGACGTGCCTCGCCCGGCCGTATGCGAGTACCAGAGTGGGCGGTTCGCCGCGTCGTACAGCACCAGGTTGCCATCGCCCTGCACGACGAGCCAGAGGTTTCCGTTCGGGGAGCGCAGCGTCTGCCCTGACCCGAGCGTCTGGCCGACCTCGAGCCGACTGGGCGCGGTGTCGGCCGCGGCGGGACCGGCGGTGATGGCCACCAGCAGCGAGACGGCGATCGCGGCGGTGACGATCACTGAGATCGCGCGACGGAGGACGTGGGATGTAGGGCGCACCGTTTGCTCCAGGGCTTTTGCACTACCGCGTACACGGGTCTGAATCGGACGAATGGGCGGGGGTCGGTGGTGTTGGTGTTGCCATAGTGACACGTGGGGTTCCCGTGCCCAAGGCTGTTCGATCTGTGAAGTGTACGTTACGTTTCTTGTTAGTGACCGCGCGTGATGGATCTTGCGCGTCGCCGCGGTGCGGAAGCCCGCACATGCGGGTGTCTGCGGCGCGATGTGAGACCGTTACCGGGTGCGTGAAGGACTCGAGGGCCAGCGGGTGGCCGCCTGGCGACGAGTCGATCAACGCATCGCCTTCCTGGGCGCCGGGGCGTTCAACACCGCCTTCGCCTTCGTCATCTTCGCGCTGCTGCAGCTGACGCTCGGCCACCGCGTGAACTACATCGCGATCCTCCTGATCGCCCACGTGATCGGGGTCCTGGAGGCGTTCGTCGTCTACCGGTTGACTGTTTTCAAGGTGCGCGGCAGCATCCTGCTCGACCTGGCCCGGTTCGAGTCGGTCTACGTGCTGGCCCTGTGCGTGAACCTCGCCCTGCTGCCGATCCTGGTCGAGTTCGGCCACCTGCCGGTGATCGGTTCGCAGGCGATCATCGTGTTCTTCAACACCGCCGTGAGCTTCCTGGGCCACAAGCATTTCTCGTTCCGTCGACCGAGCGGCACGACATGACGTCGGCGCAGCCGCGGGTCTCCATCGTCCTGCCCTGCTACCAGAACGCCCGATTCATCGAACGTACGGTTGACTCCGTGCTCGCCCAGACGTTCGGCGACTTCGAGTTGGTCATCGCCGATCACTCGTCGACCGACGGCACCTGGGAACTGCTGCAGCGGTACGTCGACGATCCGCGCGTCGCCCTCTTCCAGACCCCGACCGGTGGCGGCGCCGAGCGCAATTGGAACCGGGTCACGGACCTGGCCCGGGGCGAGTACACGAAGCTCGTCTGCGGCGACGACCTGATCTATCCGACCGCTGTCGAGCAACAGGTTGCGATGCTCGACGGCGCGGCCTCGGCCGGAGTGGCGTCCTGCCGGCGCGATCTCATCGACATCCACGATGAGGTGCTGCTGCGCAGCCGCGGGCTCATGGGTCTCGACGGCGTCGTCGCGGGCGGCGCCGCCGTCCGCAGCATCGTCCGCGCCGGCACCAACCTGCTCGGTGAACCCATGTGCGTGATGTTCCGGACCGAGGTGCTGCGCAAGGTCGGTGGCTGGCTCGCCACGTTCCCGTACCTGATCGATCAGTACGCCTACATGCGGATGCTCGAAGCGTCGGACCTTGTGGCGACCAAGGACACGCTCGCGGCGTTCCGGGTGAGCTCGACCCAGTGGAGCGTGCACCTGGCGCGGGAGCAGGGTAAGCAGGCCGCCGCGCTGCACAAGCATTTCCAGGCCGACCTGCCCGAGCGGATCTCGTGGGCCGACGAGCGCCTGGGCAGTGCCCGCGCGATCCGGACGGCCTGGCTACGGCGCGCCGCGTACTTCGCCTGGCGCCGGCGGATGAAGGATGAGGTATGACTTCGGCCCACGCCGACACCGATGCCCAGCAGCTGCCCGCGGGCGAGCACCGATCCGACGACGAGCCGGCGGGGCCCGACGCCGCGGGCCGCGCCACCGACCCGCCGGACCCGTCCGCCGCGGTCGTCGATGGCCCGTCCCGGTCGGGTGCGGACCGAGCGTCGTGGTGGCAGATCGTCGCGTACTATGGCTCGCTGGCACTGATCACGACGCTCGGGGCCATCAAGGCGATCGGGCTCACCGTGCACCCGCTGAACGTCCCGCTGGTCTACTACGGCGACGCATTGTCCGGCGGCACGCAGTTCAAGACCGTGCTCGCCCGCGGCTGGTACGAGTACAACCCCGACCTCGGCGCGCCGTGGGGCCAGCATTATCACGACTTTCCGCTCGCCGACAATTTCGGACTCATGGTCGCGCACGTCCTCGGCTGGTTCACCGACCAGTGGGCGGTCGCGTTCAACGTCTACTACCTGATGACCTTCCCGCTCGCCGCCATCGCCGGGGCGTGGTTCGTCCGTCTGGTTGGCGCGAGCCGCACGATCTCGTGGGGGATGGGCCTGCTCTATGCCTTCGCGCCCTACCATTTCTGGCGCAACGAGGGCCATCTCTACCTCGCCGCCTACTACCCGGTGCCCCTCGTCGCGGGCCTGATCTACCTGGCGCTCGCCGGCCGGCCGCTCTGGGGGCGCCGCGAACGCGGCCGGACGATCAACCCGCTGACCTGGCTCACGGCGCGGACGATCTGGACGGTGCTCAGCTTGGCGCTGGTGGGCACAGCGTCCTCGTACTACTCGGTGTTCTCGCTGTTCTTCTTCGTCTTCGTGATCTTCGTTGTCGCGGTGAGCCGTCGGGCCTGGCGCGCGATCGGCGGCGTGCTGGCGGCAATGGCCACGCTGGTCGTGACGATGGTCGCGAACATGGCGCCCGACATCCTGTACAACCTCGGCAAGCCCACGAACTACGCGGCGCTGATCCGGTCGCCCCAGTCGACCGAGATCTACGCCATGAAGCTGGCGTCACTGCTGCTTCCCGTCACCTGGGAGCGCATTCCCTTTTTGGCCCGGATCCGTCAGAACTACGACGGGACGTTCCCGTTGCCGTCGGAGAATCCGATGCTCGGCATCGTCGGGGCGGTTGGCCTCGCCTACCTGATCGTGGTCCTGTTTGCCGCGGCGTTCCGCCCGGTCCGACCGGGCGCCGAGGCGGGCCGCTACGCCGTGCAGATCCGGCTGGCCGGCCTGAGCATCTTCGGGCTGTTCGTCGGCATGGTCGGCGGCTTCTCGACGTTGTTCGCGCTGGCTGTCACGGACGACATCCGCGGCTGGAATCGGATCTCGATCTTCCTGGCCCTGTTCGCGGTGGCGTCGGTGGCGCTGCTCGTCGACGCCGGTCTGGACTGGCTGCGCCCGTGGGTCGGCGCCCGTCTAGCAGCTCGGGACCAGCTACGGCTGACTGCACGCGGGCGAAGCTGGCTCTCGCGCGGTGCCGCGATCGCCGTCTGTTTCGTGCTTGTCGCCGTCGGTCTGTTCGACGAGGTCATGCCCGTGAACGTCAAGCAGATGCACGCGATCACCGCGCAATGGCGCAGTGACCAGAAGTACGTCGACCAGATCCAGGCCGAGGTGCCGCCGCAGACGATGATTCTGCAACTGCCGTATCTGCCGTTCCCGGAGACGCCCAACATCCTCAATCTCGCCGACTCCAACCCGTTCCGCCCGTACCTGCACTCGACCGATCTGCGGTGGAGCTACGGCGGCATCAAGGGTCGGCCGCTCGCGGACTGGGCCGAGTCGGTGTCGAGCGATCCGGTCGCGCGAATGCTCGTCGAGGTCGGCGCCGCCGGCTTCGGGGGTGTCCACGTCGATCGGGCCGGTTACACCGCCGCCGACGACGCGAAGCTCGAGAGCCAGCTGGCCGAGCAGCTCGGCGTTCAGCCGATCGTCAGCGGCGACAACGAGTTCGCGTTCTTCTCGATGAGCACCTTCGACTCCGAACTCAACCAGCGTTATCCGGCCGCGGAACTCGCGAACATCGGCAGCCATGCGGTCGCCCACCCGGTCGCGTACTGGCAGGATGGCTTCGGCGGCCCCGTCCTGACCGACGGTCATGCGGTCATGTCCAACGCGAAGCCCGATCCGAAGCTCTACATCGACAACCCGCGTTCGATGAAGACCTCGGTGACGATCACCTTCGGGCTGTCGTCGCCGCAGGGAGCTACGTCGGCGGTGGTTCGCTGGCCGGACGGCAGCGTCCAGACCGTCGCCCTGGCATCGACCGCCGTGTCGGTGTCGCGGACGGTCGAGGTCGCGCCGGGGCGCACGTTCATGCAGTTGACGTACGCGCCGGGCGAACACGTACGCGCTATCCCGCACACGGCCCAGTTCCAGCTGACCGACGAGCGAGTGGCCGACGACGTCCTGACCGGCTTCAGCCTCTAGGTCAGGCCGTCAGCCCTTGCGCGTCAGGACGTTGAACTCGTTGTACTTGAAGACCCGGCCCATCGCCCGCGGGAACGGGAACGAGTAGCTCTTCACGACCTCGAGGCCGTTGCGGGCCGCCAGGGCGTGCAGGTCGTCGAAGTCGCTGAAGTGGACGTGTGTCTCGTCCGACCGGTAGCCGACCTCTTGCGGCGTGATGAACATGGCCGCCCCGCCGGGCCGGACATAGGGCAGGTATTGCTGGAGGATCTCGTCGGCGACCGACGGTTCGACGTGTTCGATGACGTGCGCCAGGATCATCGAATCGAAGCTGCCCGGCACCGCCTCCGGGGCCGTCGGGAACTGCTCGGTCGTGTACGCGGTGAGGCCGGTATCCCGGCAGTACTTGACGAATTCAGCGTTGTGGTCGACGCCGACGCCGTTGCCGTCGAGGTGGTGCAGGATCCGGCCCAGACCGCAGCCGATGTCGAGCGTGCGCCCGAGTTTCAGTCGGCGGACGTTGAACCGGTACGGCGCCTGCACCGGCAGCAGCCGCTTCCACCACACCGTCTGGAGGCCGACGAGGCGGTTCGCGTACTCGGATCCCGCGGTGTCAGCGCCGCTGCCGTCTGGTGTTCGCGGCGATTGATCGTCGTCCATAATCGGCACCTTTCGGGAAGTTCGCGCCCGCGCGTCCGCCTCGGCGTGGCCACACTATCGTGGCGGCCGTACTAAGCTCGGAAGCCGTGACAGACGCGGTCGGTGCCGTCGACGAGCGTCCGCATGAGATCTCGATCGTCATCCCGGTCTACCAGGGCGAACGCACTCTGACGTCGCTGATCGACGAGATCGCACCGTATTTCCAGCCTTCCACCACCCCGGACGGCTACCGCTACGTCGTCACCGAGGTGCTGCTGGTCAACGACAACGGCCCCGACGATTCGGCGGGCACGATCCGCAAGCTCGCTGCCACTCATCACGTCGTGCGACCCGTGTGGCTGAGCCGCAACTTCGGCCAGCACGCGGCGACGCTCGCCGGCATGGCGTCCTCCGGCGGCGACTGGATCGTCACGATGGACGAGGACGGGCAGCATGATCCGGCCGATATCCCGCGGTTCCTCGACTCGGCGATGAGCAACCAGGTCGGCCTGGTCTACGCGTTGCCGACCAACGCCGCGCCGCACGGCTTTGTCCGCAACGCGGCGTCGAACCTGACGAAGTGGATCTTCACCCGGCTGCTGACGCGGAACGGTTCCGCCGCGTTCCAGAGCTACCGCCTGGTGCTCGGCGATGTGGGTCGCAGTGTCGCCGCGTACGCGGGCGCGGGGGTGTTCCTCGATGTTGCGATGGGCTGGGTCAATCTGCGGGCCGTCCAATGCCCGGTCACGCTGCGGACCGAAGGTGACCGTCCGTCCGGCTATTCGACGCGTCGATTGCTCTCGCACTTCTGGCGCATGGTGCTGTCGTCGGGTACGCGCGGCCTGCGGCTGGTCTCGGTGCTGGGCGTGACCTTCGCGCTGTGCGGGGTGATCCTCGCCGCGGCCGTCCTCATCGGCCGCCTGGCCGGCGGGCCGGTCGTTCAAGGCTGGACGTCGGTCATGGTCGTCGTGCTGCTGAGTTCAGGCGCCATCCTGTTCTCGCTCGGTGTGGTGGCCGAATACATCGGGGTCGCGGTCAACATGGCGATGGGCAAACCGCTCTATCTGATCGTCAGCGATCCCGCCGACGGGCCGCTGGGCCGGCGGCACGCATCGGGGGAGCATCCATCAGCCAGCCGCTGAGCTGGGTCGTCGGCGCGGGTGGCCTGCTCGGATCGAGCGTGTCGGCAACGCTGCGTCGGTCGGGTCCCGTCTGGTCGCAACCCGAGGCGACCCGGTGGCACGCAGCGGGCGCGGCCGGCCAACTCGTCGATTCGGTGGGCGCCTTCAGCGTTGATGCGGGCGACCGGCCGTGGCAGGTTGCCTGGTGCGCCGGCGCCGGGGTCACCGGCACGACCGCGGCCGAGCTCGAGCAGGAATGCGAGGTTTTCGAGAGCTTTCTCGCCGCGCTCGAGACGAGAGTCGCACTCGGCAACCGTGACGGCGCGCTGTTTCTCGCCTCGTCCGCCGGCGGCGTCTATGCGGGGTCCGCGCATCCACCGTTCGACGAGTCGACGCCACCGCTGCCGATCTCGGACTACGGCCGGGCGAAGCTCGAGCTGGAGCAGGCCGCACGCCGCTGGAGTGAGCGCTCCGGCATCCCGGTCGTCATCGGCCGGATCTCGAACCTGTACGGACCGCGGCAGAACGTCGGCAAACCGCAGGGCCTCATCTCGCAGATCTGCCGGGCGCATCTGTTGCGTCAACCGCTGTCGATCTACGTCCCGCTCGACACCGTGCGCGATTATCTTTACGCGCCCGACTGCGGGCTGCTCGTCGCGGCCGCATTGAACCGGTTGCGCGAGCAGGCGTCCCGGCCGGGTCCCCGGGTGTTCACGAAGGTCCTGGCCGCCCACCAGGGCGTCACGATCGGATTCCTGATCGCCGAGCTGCGGCGGATCTTCAAGCGAGCGCCCCGAATCGTCTACGGCGCGTCGGCCAACTCGCGTTTCCAGGTACGCGATCTGCGCGTACGCAGCGACGTCTGGCCCGACCTCGACCGCTTCACCCTGACGCCGTTGCCGGCCGGCATGAAGCAGACGATCGACGCCCTCACGCTCGCCCTGCAAGCGGGCGGCCTCAACTAGCGGGCGGCTGCGCTCAGCCGAGTGCGACGTGCGCCTCGGCGTGCAGCATCCCGACGCTGCGTCCGTCCGATTCGATGATCAGGGCAGCCGCGTCGCGCAACCGGTCGATCTCCACCCCACTGCGCTCGGCGAGGGCCGCGTGCACCGAGTAGACGCCCTCGCCCAGTTGCAGACCCGTGAGCGTGACCGTGAATCGTTGCCGGCCCTGACAGTCGGGCAGGGACACGCCCATGAGCTTCGTGTTGGTCCCGTACGCGACCTGGCCGAGAGAGGACTCGATGCCGACACCGAGAACCCAGTTCTCGAGCCGCTCGATCGCGTCGATCTCGACGTGCAGACTGATGTCGCGGCCCGGTGGCAGGTGCAGGGTCGTCGTCTCGTCGTCGTCGAGCGTGACGCGCAGCACCCGAGCCCGCGTCGAGTGGGTGGCCAGCTCGCTCTCGCGCTCACGGTCGGCGTGCCGGACGACCTCGAAGTCGGCGCGCAGATTCCGTGACGCGATCAGCGGTTCGCCGTCGTACTGGATCCGGCCGTTCTCGAGCACGATCGCGCGGTCGCAGAGCTCGACGATCTGCTCGATCGCGTGACTGACGATGACAATCGTGCGGCCGTCGTTCTGGAAGCTGCGGATCCGGTCCATGCACTTGCGCTGGAACGGTTCGTCGCCGACGGCGAGTACCTCGTCGACGAGCAGCAGGTCCGGGTCGACGTGGACGGCGACGGCGAACGCGAGCCGGACGTACATGCCGGACGAGTAGAACTTCACCTGGGTGTCGATGAACCGGTCGATGCGCGCGAAGTCGACGATCGCGTCGAACTGCCGATCGGTCTCGGCGCGCGTCAGCCCGAGGATCGCGCAGTTCAGGTACACGTTCTCGCGACCGGTCAGATCGGGATGGAAGCCGGCGCCGAGCTCGATGAGGGCGGCCAGCCGGCCGCGACGCTGCACGGTGCCGCTGGTCGGCCGGATGATTCCGCCGATCAGTTTCAGCAGCGTGCTCTTGCCCGACCCGTTCGGCCCGATCAGTCCGACCGTCTCGCCGCAACCGATCTCGACGTTGACGCCGTCCAGCGCCCAGAACTCTTCTTTGAACTTGTTCGACCGGCCGAAGTTGACCAGCCGTTCCTTCAGCGACTTCTCCTTGCGGATCACGAATCGCTTGGACACGTCGTGGACCTCGACCACCGTCGTCGAATCGCTCACGTCACAGCTCCTGCGCGAAGTTGCTCTGCAGGCGGGCGAAGATCCGCTGGCACAACCACAGCAGGACGAAGCCGACGATGATGGTGATGACCATGTCCTTCGCGAGGTGCGGCGTCGTGTCGGCCGCCGTACCCGACGACCAGAAGCACCGCTGGAAACCCATCACCGATTCGGTGATGGGATTGGCCAGATAGACGTGCGCCAGCCAGGCCCGGCTACCCGTGAAGTGCGGCGCCACCTGGCTCCAGTGGTAGACGATCGGTGCTGTCCACATGCCCCACATCAGGCAGATCTCGACGAGGTACTGGACGTCGCGCAGGTAGACGTTGACCGCGCCTAGTACGAATGCCAGGGCGGTGGCGATCTCGAGGACGATCATGATGGCCATCACGCCGTAGATCAGGTGGCCGGGCCGGGGCAGCTCGCCGGCGATGACGGTGCCCAGGAACAGGATCCCGACCTGCATGACGAAGTTGAAGATCGCCGACCCGACGACGCCGAGTGGGAACACCTCGCGGGGCAGGTAGATCTTCTTGATCAAACCGGCATTCGCGATCAGCACACCGGTGCCGGCGTTGACGATCTCGCTGAACAGCTGCCAGATCGTCAATCCCGAGAACACGTAGATCGGGTAGTCGTTGTGGCCCTTGGACGCGCCCAGGAAGGCGCCGATCGCGATGGCGTAGACGCCGAGCTGAGCGAGCGGCCGCAACAGCGTCCACAAGAAGCCCAGGACGCTGTCCTTGTAGCGCACTCGCAGTTCGCGCCGGTACAGCAGTCGCAGCAACTCGCGGTATCGCCAGATGTCGCGCAACGACTGCCGGGTGCCGGACAGGAAACCGGTCGTCGGGCTGGCGTCGATAAGGGGTTCGTCGGCCAGCGCCCGTGATCGCACCAGCCGGGCCTGCTCGACCGACACCGGGGCGGCGTTGGTCCGCGTCGTCGTCACAGGCGCCCCGATCCGGTCGCCGCTTGGGCCGCGGGACGATCAGTCACGCCGTCGGTCAGGAACCGCCAGGTCCGGTCGGCGTAGTCGTCCCACGTCGGTGACCGGAAGGCGGCGGTCTCGGCCTTCAGCCGCGCGTACAGATCCTGGTCGGTGAGCACGCGGCGCAACGCATCGACCAGTTGACGGTCGTCGCGCGGGTCGACGAGCAGTGCGCCGCCGCCGGCCGTGATCTCACGCATGCTGCCGTAGTCGGACGTGATCACCGGCGTTCCCGATGCGAGTGCCTCGCCGACCGGCAGCCCGAACCCCTCGTTCAGGGACGGGAAGATCAGGCAGTGGGCGATCCTGTACGCGCCGAACAGCAGCGCGTCGGACACGGCCTGGACGGTGCGGACGGGGCGACCGGCCGCCGCCAGGCGTGTGACTTCGTGGTTGAAGATCTCGCTGCGCCAGGAATTGCCTCCGACGAAGGCCAGTTCGAACTCGAGGCCTTCGATCCAGAGCACCTCGGCCGCGTGCAGCACCGCCAGGTGGTTCTTGCGCGGTTCGTGGCTGCCGACGCACAGCACGAGGGGCCGGCCGCCGGCGGCCAGCGTCGCGCGGGCCTCGGCGACGCTCGTCGGCTCGACCGGCGGCACCTCGGCGGGCAGCGGCACCGGCCGCACGTCGGGTCCGCGCAGGCCCGCGCCGGCGAGCATCGACCGCCAGCCCCGGAACTCGATCGCCGCCGACTGCGAGATCGTCGCCACCCGCTCGGCGTGTGCCGCCGCCGCCAGCATCGTCGCGAAACTGGACCCCATGTGGCCGGCCGTCGTCTCGGCTGACGTGATCGGCACACAATCGAATCCGATGATCGCTCCGCGGGTGTTCGAGAAGCGCAGCATCGACTGGATCGCGCGGGTGCGTTCAGGTTCGGCAGGCAGTTCCGGGCAGATGTACCGACCGCGCCAGGGGACGACGACTGCGTCGTCGGCGTCCGCCGGGCGCTCGCCGCCGATGAGGTTGCGGTGTTCGTCAGCGGCCAGGCCGCGCAGCGCGCTGAGGCCGACCGTCCACGCCACGAGCGTGAGGTCGGGATGGTCGCGGTACCAGCGGGGGACGGTCTGCCGCGCGACCCGCTGGATGCCGGTCGCGAGCGTCGTCCGAGCGGTGTGGTGGACGTCGACGACGACCTCATCGGCCGCCACGCGGACCTCCGGCCAGTGCGGGCCGCCGGTGCGCAGATCGAGCTGGGGTCGCGCGAGGACGTCGCCGAGCGCGGCGTGGGCGCCGTCGAGCCGGATCCGCCGGATGAAGCGCAGAGTCTGGAACTGGTCGGGGTATCGCGCGCGCACGACCGCGAGGGCGAACCAGGCCCGCGCCGGGTCGGCGGACTCGAGCTCCGCGCACACGCGGTCGATGAGTTCGCGCGCGTCGGCCACGTCCGCTGTTCCGGTCCAGGTCCGCAGCAGGCTGCCCAGCCGAGCCCGGAGGGCTTGGCGGCGGCGCGGGCCCCGGTGGTCCACATGGGCGGCGATCGCAGCTGACGTACCAGGCATCAACGTAACCAGGTTCGAACACCTCCGGCCCGATCGGCGAAGGAACGGGCGGCAATCACGATGCTTCATCATAGGTCAGCCGGACGCCGGCGACGGACGCTGCGCGGGTGGCGCGGCATCGGAAACGAAGTACCACCAGACGTCGTCAGCGTAATCGTCCCAGGTGCGCACCGGGCGGGCGGTCGCCTCTCGGCATAACCCTTCGTAAAGCGATGGATCGGTCAACATGGTCCGAAGTCCGGCAGCCAGCCCATCGTCGTCGCGGGGATCGACGAGCAGCGCGCCCCCGCCGGCCTCGGCGATCTCGGCCATGCTGCCGTAGCGGGACGTGATGACCGGTGTGCCGGCGGCGAGTGACTCGGCTACCGGCAGGCCGAATCCCTCGTTGAGCGACGGGAACACCGTGCAGTAAGCGAGTTCGTAGAGCGCCCAGAGCGTCGCGTCGGGGACGGCCTCGACGACCTGGATCGGGCGTCGCCGGCTCTGCAACTCGTTCACCTCGGCGAGGAAGTCCTCGCTGCGCCACCCGTTGCCGCCGACGAACAGCAGGCTGAACACCTGGCCTTCGCGCCACAGGCGCTCGGCGGCGTGCAGGACCGCCAGGTGGTTCTTGCGCGGCTCGTGGCTGCCGACGACCAGCACCATCGGCAGGCCGCTCAGCACGTACGCGCCCGCCGCTTCTCGCCGGGCCGCGTCGCCGGCTCGATCGCCGGGTTCGGCGGGTCCGTCGGCACCGTTCGGCAGGGTGCGATCCGAGGGCAGCAGCACCGTCGTGAGTCGGGGTCCCGCGAGGCCGGTGCCGGCGAGCATCGCCCGCCAGCCGGCGTATTCGACCTCGGCGGCCCGCGAGATGGTCGCCACCCGGTCCATGTGCGCGGCGGCGGCGAGGTGGCGAGCGAAGCCGTTGGAGACCGAGTCCGCGGCCACCGTCTCACCCGTGGTCAGCGGCACGCAGTCGAACCCGATGCACGCGGTCCGGTTCGGGGAGATCTCGGCGATCGCTTGTAGTTGCGACATCAGCCGGGGTTCGACCTGCAGCTCGACGAGCAGGTAGTGACACCGCCACGGAACGAGCACGTTGTCGTCCTCGGCGACGGCGACCGGCGGGCCCCCGTGCAGCGCTCGTTCTTGCTCGGGCGATGACAGTCGCCGCAGCGCTGGCCGCTCCCGCTGCCAGCCGACGAAGATCGGGTGATGGCGCTGCCAGCGTCGGCTGGTCTCGCGAGCGACCCGCTGGATACCGGTCGCGAAGGACACGGTCGACGTGTTGGTGACGTCGACGAGAACCTGATCGGTCACGACCTCGACCGAGCGCCCGTCCGTAACGCTGCGCAGCAGATCGCGCAGGGTGCGGTTTGCGCCGTCGGCGCGAACCGCCCGGGCGGTTCGCCGAACGGTCGCGGCGTCCGGCAGGACGGCGCCCACGACGGCGAGCAGCAGCCAGAGCTCGCCCGGATCGCCTCGTTCGAGCAGGTCCTCGGTCGCGTCGAGCAGGTCGGCGGGGTCATCGACGGGCTGTTCGAGAACGGCGTGGACGAGGGCCAGCCGCTCGCTGACCACGGCCGGTGCCTCGAAGCGCGCGGGCACCCATCGGCGCCGAGACGGCGCCGGCTCGGTTCGGGCGGTCATCGAAGGCCCAGTTCGTCGAGTTCCGGTTGCACGAGCGACCGCCACAGGTCGTCGGCGTAATCCGACCACGAGCGACTCGGGCGCGATGTGATCTCCGACCGCAGCCGATGCAGTTCCGCGTCGTCGGTCAGCAGCCGCCGCATGGCCGCGATGAGGGCCTCGTCGTCGCGGGGATCGATCATGAGCGCGCCGCCGCCGGCTGCGACCTCGGCGGTGCTGCCGAAGTCCGAGGTGATCACCGGCGTGCCCGCGGCCAACGACTCGGCGACCGGCAGGCCGTAGCCCTCGTGCAGCGACGGGAAGACCGTGAAGCGGGCCGTCTGGTAGGCCTGCTCGACGACGTCGGCGGCGGCCGCGTGATGAGTGACGATCCGTCGACCCCGGCGTCGAAGCACGGCGATGCGCGCGGGAACCTCGTCGCCCCAGCTCATCCCGCCGATCAGTACCAACTCGAAGGAAAGCCCTTCCTGCCAGAGGATTTCGCAGGCGTGCAGGACGGCGAGGTGGTTCTTGCGGGGCTCGAAGCTGCCGACCATCAGCACGCTGACACCGGCCTCGTCCGGTCGCTCACTGGTCCGCGGCGAAGCGGCCGGCGACGGAAGTGCGCAGACGACGACGGCCGGCCCGCTGAGGCCCTGGGTGGGGAGCGCGGCGACGAAGCCCTCGAACTCGGCGGCCGCCGTCGAGCTGATGGCCGCGACCCGGCGCATGTGCTTCACGACGGTCAGGTAGCTGACGAAGCGCCCGGCCATGCCCCACGGAACGAGGTCGGCGCTGACTACGGGGATGCAGTCGTAGCCGATCGCGACCACCCGGTTCTCGGTATTGGTCGCCAATGAATCCAGCCGGGCGGCCTGCGCGCTCGTCGCGATGTCGGGCAGCACCAGCACGCAGCGGTAGGGCACGAGCATCGGGTCCGCGGCGCCCGGTCGCGGTCCGCCCGGAGGGTTCGGGGCGGAGTCGCGCCAGCGCAGCACGCGATCCGTCTCGGGCGAGGCGAGCGGGCGCCATGCGGTGTCGTCGTCGGCCCAGGCGGCCAGGGTGAGCTCGTGATCGGCGGCCCAGAGCGGCAGCGTGCTCCGGACGACCTCTTTGACACCCGTGTGCTGAGTGCTGCGCGCGCTCTGGTCGACGTCGACGACGACGGTGTCGCAGACGAGCTCGATGCGTCGCCGCGCCTGGTGCGGGGTGGTCACCGCGCTCGCGTCGTCGAGCAACCGCAGCGACGACGCGACCGGGTCGCAGAGCTCGAGGACTCGGCGCGCGGCCAGCACCGACTCCGCGCTGGGGTAGGCGGCGGTGAGTCCGCAGAGCAGCAACCAGACGCGCTCCGGCGTCGGGTCGGCGTGCACGGCGGCGACCAGCCGACCGAACGTCACCGACGTGTAGCGGTGGGCGTCGTCGAACGTCTCGTCGAACGGGTCGGCGAGCAGCACCGCGGCGATCGCACCCAGCCGTTGTTGCAGCGCCGCCTCGACCTCGGCGGGGTCGACGGGACGATCGGTCTCGGACGCGCCCGGTGCACCGCGGTCATGGAGCTGGCGCCGTAGCCGGCCCGCCGCCCGCCGCAGGCGCGGCGGAACCCGGTCCATCGTCGCCGCCATCTGAGCAGCTTAACGGCGATTTGCGGCGATCTGACGCGGGGCAAGCGGCGGACGCGGTGCCGGTCGCCGCTCGTCGACCAGGTAATCCCAGGTCTCGCGGGCGTAGTCGTCCCAGGTCCGCGGGACCCGAGCCGCCGCCTCGGCGCGCAGGTCGGCGTAGGCGTCGTCATCGGTTAGCAGGCTGGTCATGGCGCGGGCGATGGCCTGATCGTCGCGCGGATCGACCAATACTGCGCCGCCATCGGCGGCGATCTCGCGCATGCTGCCGAACGCCGACGTGATGACCGGCGTGCCGCAGGCCAGGGATTCAGCCGCCGGCAGTCCGAACCCCTCGTTGAGCGACGGGAACACCGTGAACCGGGCCAACCGATAGGCCGCCCACAGCTCAGCGTCGGTGATCGCGTTCACGACGTGGACCGGTCGGTTGGCGCCCTGCAGCTCCGCAAGCCGATCGGCGAACAACTCGCTCTTCCAGGCGTTGCCGCCGATGAACAACAGGCTGAATTCGGCGCCGGCGCGCCAGCAGAGTTCCGCTGCGTGCAGGACGGCGAGGTGGTTCTTGCGCGGCTCGTGGCTGCCGACCACGAGCACCATCGGCAGGCCCGAGATCGTGAACCGGGCCCGGGCGGCTTCGATGGTGCCGGGGTCGATGTCGACCGGTTGGGTGGGCAAGGAGATCGCCGCGATCTTCGGCCCCGACCGGCCCGCACCGAAGAGCATCGTCCGCCAGCCGGTGTATTCGACGGCCGCACCGTCCGAGATGGGCGCGATTCGCGCCGCGAACTGCAGGGCCGCGAGTCCGGCGGCGAAGCCGGCGCTCATGCCGTCGACAACGGTCTCGGCGGTTGTGATCGGCACCCAGTCGTACGAGATGGCCGCCCCGTGGTTGCCGGAGTAGCGCAGCAATCCGTGCAGCGCGGCCGTGAGGTGGGGTTCGGCCCGCAGCTCGGGCAGGACGTACGTACACCGCCAGGGAACGACGACCGGGCTGTCGGCGGGAGTGCTGCGGGTGACCGCGTCGGCCGACCCGGTGAGACCGCGCTGCGTCTCGGCCGCCGACAGCCGGCGCAGCGCCGGGCCGCGCGGGTGCCAGCCGACCAGGATCGGTGCGTGATCGCGGTGCCAACGGCGGGCCGATTCCCGCGCCACCCGTTGGATGCCGGTCGCAAAGGACGTCGCGGATGTGTCGTTCAGGTCGACGAGCACCTGGCCACTGACGAGCTCGACGGGCAGCCAGTGCTGCCGGTCGTCGCGTAGCGACGGCGCGATCACCTCGTCGTCGAGCGCGGCCGCCCCGCCGTCGAGCCGGGCCCGTCGCACGAATCGCTGGACCGCGGCCGCGTCCGGGTAGCGTCCACTGAGTACGGCCAGCGCCAGCCAGGCGGTGGTCGGGGTCAACGGTGACAGCGCCCGTTCGGCCGCGTCCAGTAGGTCATCGGTCGCGACCGCGTCGGGGAGTTCGACGTCGAAGGCCGACAGCAGTGTGCGCAGTCGCTGGCGCAACGATCGGCGGCCCGGGCCGCGCGCCGCATCGATGCGTCCGCCGGCTGTCCGCCGCGCCGCCGTCACGTCCAGCTCCGTCGATCGGCGGTCGAGGGGTACTGGCGATCGTGGGTCGCGAGCACGAGCGCGTCCCACAGGTCGGACGCGTAGGTCGGCCAGCTGCGCGTCGGCCGGCGGGCGATCTCGGCACGCAGCTCGGCGAGTCGCACGTCGTCGTCGAGCAGGGTCCGCATCGCGGCCACGAGCATCTCGTCGTTCTCGGGGTCGATCAGCACGGTGCCACCCGGCAGGCCCAGCTCCGACATGCTCCCGAAGTCGGACGCGATGACCGGCGTGCCGGCCGCGAGCGATTCGGCGATCGGGAGGCCGTACCCCTCATGCAATGACGGGAACAACGTGAATCGTGCGTCCAGGTAGGCGTTCTCGAGCACATCGCGATGCACGCGCTGCTTGACTACGAGCGGTCGACCGGCATCCTGCAGTTCGGCGATCCGGTCGGTGATCTCGTGCCCCCACCCGCTGCCGGCGATCAGTAGCAGCTCGAAGTCGCGCCCCTCACGCCACAGCACCTCGCAGGCGAACAGCACGGCGAGGTGGTTCTTGCGCGGCTCGAAACTGCCCACCATGAGCACCGTCGGACGCGCTCGCGCGTCGATGTCGCCGTGATGGATGATCGGGTCACGCTCCGACGCGAGCATGCATTCGACGACGGTCGGGCCGGCCAGGCCCTGAGTCGGCAGTGCATCGACGAAGCCCTCGAACTCGATGGCGGCGGAGTTGCTTATCGCGGCCACCCGGTGTGCGTGCTTGACGATCTCGAGGTAGCGCACGAACTTCGCGGGCTCCTCGGGCGGGACCAGATCGGCGCTCACGATCGGCACGCAGTCGTACCCGATCAGGCTGACGACGTTGCCCGAGTGGCGGGCCAGCGCCGCCATCCGCGGAGCGGCATCGGCGCTCGTGACCTCGGCGAGCACGACCGTGCTGCGCCAGGGCACGACGACGGCCGGCGGGATCGGCGTCGACGCCTCGTCGGGTTCGGTATCGGCGTCGGCATCCGCAGCTGCCGTGCCGTGCGGTCGAGCGTTCCATTCGAGAACCCGGGCCCGTTCGCGCTCGTCGAGCGACCGCAGCCCCGTCATCCGGTCGGTCCATGCCGCCAGGACGATGTCGTGATCCTTGTTCCACAACGGCATCGTCTGCCGGACGACCTGCTGGATGCCGGTGTGCAGGTCGTCTCGGGCCGCATGGTCGACGTCGACGACGACGCCGCCGACGATCAGTTCCATCGAACGGCCGTCCGGATCGGCGTCAGTGTCGAGGGCGGCGTCCAGGAGCCAGAGAATGCAATCGATCGGGTCGTTCAGCTCGAACTGCCGGACGGCCGCGAGCACGGTGTCGCCGTCCGGATAGCAGCCGGTCAGCGCGATGTACAGCAGCCAGAGCCGGTCGCGATCCGGGCGCTCCCGGATCTCGCGGACCAGCTGATCGAGCAGGATCGCCGTGTCGCGGGCGTCGTCACCTGTCGGCGGCGCAACCGGGCGGGTGCACAACACGGCACTGGCCGTGCGCAGTCGGGCCCCGGCGGCCAATCGGACGAGTTCTCCCGACCCGGCCAGCGCCGTCATCGAGTCCGCCCGGCGCCTGACCGGCCTCGAACAGCCCGTAGGGGTGCGGTGATTCGCCACGACAGCGTCTGATGGATCCGGTCGATCTCGCCGCGCAGTCGCTCGACCTCCTGCTGCCGCGCGCCCCCACCCGGACCGCGGCCGGCGGCGGCTTCCGACCACTTCGTGAGCGCGGCGGCCCGCCAGCGGATGACGTCTTCGGTGATCGCGGCCACGTCGTGGCGGGCCGAATCGCGTTCGGCGGCGAGCCGCCGGTGATCGAGACTGGTGAAGTTGTCGAGAATGCACGCCGGATAGCTGAGCTTCGGCCCGAGCTCGTCGACCTTCTCGTCGGCGACGTAGAAGCGCGACAATCCGTCGAAGAAGCAGTACTGGTATCCGGCGGCCAGCACGAGTGGCTCCCACTCCTGGTAGGCCGGCGCCGGGGCGATCGGCCCGGCCGCGTCCCGCATGAGCTCGGGCAGCGTCGCTTCGACGACGAGGATCCACGGCCGCCAGCGGGTCAGATCGACGCTGCGCAGCACCTGATCTTCGGCGCCCTCGACGTCGATGGACATGAAGTGGATGTCGCTATCGCCCCAGCCGGCCGCCTCGAGCACGTCGTCGAGACGCCGGGTCGGTACTTCGATGTCGACACCTTCGATGCCCGCCGCCAGGTGCTTCGCGCCGATCGCGTCGATCAGCGTGGACAGTCCGGTGCCTTCGAACTCGTGCATCACGATCGAACCGCCCGACGAATCGGTGATGGCGGCCTCGACGAGAAGGTCCTCGGGGCGCTCGTCGCGGTGCAGTGCGGCGAACGTCGGCATGGGCTCGACGGTGATGCCGCGCCAGCCACGGTCGTAGAACGCGCGGCTGACCGAATCCAGGCGCGGGTGGTTGGCTCCGACGTCGACGTAGCGCCCGTCGGTGATGTCGTGCAGGGCCCGCCAGAGCAGGACATCCTCGCGATTCTGCGCGTTCGATTCGAAGATCGCCCCGGTCACGCGCTACACCCTAGCGCCCGGGAACCGCAGTGATCAGCGTTCCGAACTTGTAGGCTGGCCCGGCTGCCTCGACGACCCGCCTCCAAGAGAAAGAGTCCTATGCCACGCGCACTGATCACCGGAATCACCGGCCAGGACGGCCTCTATCTCGCCGAGTTGCTCGGTTCCAAGGGGTACGAGGTCTTCGGCCTGATCCGGGGCCAGAACAACCCCAAGCGCGAGCTCGTCGAGCACGTCGTCCCGGACGTCCAGCTGCTCAACGGTGACCTGACCGACCTGTCGAGCCTGATGCGGGCCTTCGCGTCGGCCGAGCCCGACGAGGTCTACAACCTCGGCGCGATCTCCTTCGTCGCCTACTCGTGGGAGAACGCCCGGCTGACCTCCGAGGTCACGGGCCTGGGCGTGCTCAACCTGCTCGAGGCGACCCGCCTCTACGCCGGATCCGACATCGTCAAGGTGCGCTTCTACCAGGCGTCCAGTTCGGAGATGTTCGGCAAGGTCCAGCAGGTGCCGCAGAGCGAGATCGACCCTGCTGTGGCCGCGGTCGCCCTACGGCGTCGCGAAGGTCTTCGGCCACTACATGACCATCAACTACCGCGAGTCGTACGGGATGCACGCCTCGTCGGGCATGCTGTTCAACCACGAGTCGCCCGCGCCGCGGTCCGGAGTTCGTCACCCGCAAGATCAGCCAGGCCGTCGCGCGCATCGCGCTGGGCCTGCAGTCCGACCTGTCGCTCGGGCAACCTCGACGCGAAGCGCGACTGGGGTTTCGCCGGCGACTACGTCGACGCGATGTGGCGATGCTGCAGCAGGACGAGGCCGACGACTACGTGGTCGCCACCGGCGAGACCCACTCGATCCGCGAGTTCCTCGACGTCGCGTTCACGCGGGCCGGCATCGACGACTGGAGCGGTTACGTCGTGCAGGACCCGCGCTTCTTCCGCCCCGCCGAGGTCGACCTGCTGATCGGCGACCCGAGCAAGGCTCGCGAGAAGCTCGGCTGGGCGCCGAAGGTCAGCTTCACCGAGCTGGTCGAGATGATGGTCGACTCCGATCTCGCCGAGCAGCGGGCTCTGGCCGGAAAGTAGCCGGCCGTGCCGCGAGCGCTCATCACCGGCATCACCGGCCAGGACGGCGGATACCTGACCGAGCAACTGCTCGGTCGAGGGTTACGACGTGCACGGGCTGGTTCGCGAGCAGGACGACGCGGTCGCGGACCTATTGGCGCGATCACCGGACGTCCAGCTGCACACGGGTGACCTGGCCGATCGCCGGCGTCCGTCGCGGCGCTGGTCGCCGCCGTCGAGCCGGACGAGATCTACCACCTGGGCGGCGTGAGTTCCGTCGCCCGCTCGTGGGCAGTTCCCGCTAGAGACCGCCGCGATCACCGCCCTCGGGGCCGGCCGCGATCCTCGAAGCGGCCTGGGAGCTGCAGCAGCGGCGGGTCGGCCGGTGCGGGTCGTGCAGGCGTCCAGCGGCGAGATCTTCGGGACCCCCGACGAGTCGCCGCAGAACGAACGCACGCCGATGCGGCCGGTCAACCCGTACGGCGCGGCCAAGGCGTACACGCACCACCTGGTGTCGGTCTATCGAGGGCGGGGTCTGCCGGCCAGCTCGTGCATCCTGTTCAACCACGAGTCGCCGCGTCGGCCCGAGGCATTCGTGACGCGCAAGATCACGATGACCGTGGCCGCCATCGCGTCGGTCGCGCGTCGCGGCTGAGCTTGGGCAATCTCGACGCGCGCCGCGACTGGGGCTGGGCTCCGGACTACGTCGACTGCATGGTGCGGGCCGCCCGGCATCCGGCCGCCGACGACTACGTCGTGGCCACCGGCGAGGCCCGCTCCGTTCGCGACTTCGTCGCGGCGGCGTTCGCCCGGGTCGGAATCGACGACTGGGCCGACCGGGTCGACATCGACGAGCGGTTCGTCCGGACGGGCGACGCGCCGGAGCTGGTGGGCGACGCGACCAAGGCGCGCACCGTCCTGGGCTGGGAACCGACCGTCACGTTCGATCAGCTCGTGGCGCGGATGGTCGAGCACGACCTGGACCTGTTGGCCGGGAAGTAGCGCGCGTGCGGATCGGTCTGCTCGTCGAGCAGCTGCTGTCGCCCGTGCCCGGCGGCACCGGGCGGTTCAGCCAGCAGCTGGCGGCGGCACTGGCCCGCACGGCCGCGACCGGCGACGACGTCGAATCCTGGACCGCGTGGCACCGCAACACGGTGGCGGCCGAGATCACCGGCGTGCGCGGGCCGCGGCGGCTCGGACTGCCCCGTCGGCCGCTGATCGCCGCCTGGCAACGGCGGCGGGGTCCGGGGCCACGGGGTGCGCAGCTCGTCCACGCGCCGACGCTGCTCGTGCCGCCGCCCCGGGTGCCGACGGTCGTCACCATTCACGACGCGGTGCCGTGGACCCATCCCGACACGTTGACCCCCCGGGGCGTCGCCTGGCACCGCTCGATGGCCGCCGCGGTGGTCGGCGAGGGCGCAACGATCGCCGTCCACACGCGCGGCCGTCGCCGACGAGCTCGTCGAGTTCCTGCCCCAGTCTCAGCCGCGGGTCGATCCACGTGCTCGGGGCCGGCGTGACCCCGTTCGCCGAACTCGGCGCGGACGGCGATGCCGCGGTGCGCACGTCGCTGCGGCTGCCCGCGCGGTATCTGCTCTTCGCTCGGCACGCTCGAACCCCGCAAGGGCCTGGACGTCCTGATCGCCGCGCTCGGCCGGCTCGGCCGACGCCCGGATTCCGCTCGTCGTGGCCGGGCCGGCCGGATGGGGCGGAGTCGATCTGCACGACCTCGCCCGCACCAATCACGTTCCCGTCGATGACGTCCGGATTCTGGGTCGGGTCTCGGACGAGCAGCTCGGCGCGTTGCTGCGCGGCGCGCGGGCGCTGGTGGCGCCGAGCCGCAGCGAGGGGTTCGGGCTGCCGGTGGCCGAAGCCATGGCGGCCGGCGCCGCCGTCATCTGCTCCGACATCCCGGCGCTCGCCGAAGTGGCCGGCGGGGCCGCCCGCCTCGTCCCCGCCGACGATCCCGACGCGCTGGCCACCGCCGTCGCTGCCGTCTGCGCGGACGACGAGCTGCACGCCCGCCTCGTCGCCGCCGGGCGCGCCCAAGCTCCTAAGCACAGCTGGGACGCCGTCGCGCTGCGTGCCTGGACGCTCTACCGCAGCCTGCTGAGCTGACGGTCCGGCGCCCACTTTGCACCCAGGATGTGGGCGGATCGGCCGCGGCGCGGCCCGATCCGCCCACATCTCGGGTGCAAAGACGGTGAGGTCGGACGGGTAGGCTGCCCGGGTCCGTCGAGCCAGATTCAGGAGCCGTCCGCTGTGGTCCGAGTGTTGCTCGACGCCACCGCGGTACCCCCGGATCTGGGCGGGGTCGGGCGGTATGTCGACTCGCTCGTTGCCGCGCTGGCCGATCGCCCGGCCGACGTCGAGCTGACGGTCGCGAGCCAGGCCGCCGACGTGCCGCGCTTCGAGGCGCTCGGCGTGCGCGTGGTGGCCGCGCCGGCTGCCATCGCCCGTCGACCCGTCCGGCTGGCCTGGGAGCAGTCGGGCCTGCCGTTGCTGGCCCGCCGTGCGCGCGCCGAGGTCGTGCACAGCCCGCACTACACCGCGCCGCTGCTCGCGCCCGGCCGCAGCGTCGTGACGGTCCACGACGCGACCTTCTTCAGCGACCCGGACCTGCACCAGCCGCTCAAAGCGCGCTTCTTCCGGGCGGCGACCCGCCGAGCGGTGCGGCACGCGCGGCAGCTGATCGTCCCGTCCGCGGCGACGTGCGACGAATTGGCGCGGTTCACCGCGGTCGACCGGGGGCGGGTCACCGTCGCCCCCCATGGCGTCGACTTCTCGCTGTTCGGGCCGCCGGCCGCGGCCGCGGTGGCGGCCTTGCGGGCCGAGCTCGGCGTCGACCGTTACGTCGCCTTCCTCGGGACGATCGAGCCCCGCAAGAACGTCGGCAACCTGATCCGCGGCTGGGTCGAGGCGATGCGTGGACGGTCCGAACCGCCCGCCCTCGTCCTGGCCGGCGGCCGGGGGTGGGACGACTCGGTCGACGCGGCGATGGCGGCCGTCCCGGCCGAACTGACCGTCGTCCGGCCCGGATACGTGCCGCTCGATCAGCTCAGCGCGCTGCTGGGCGGCGCGGAACTCGTCGTCTACCCGAGTCTCGGCGAGGGATTCGGGCTGCCGGTGCTCGAGGCGATGGCCTGTGGCGTCGCCGTGCTGACGACGCGGCGCCTCTCGCTGCCCGAGGTGGGGGGCACCGCCGTCGCGTACGCCGGAACGTCCGCCGACGAGATCGCGACCGCCATCGCAGCCCTGCTGTCCGACGATGCCCGCCGCGCCGAGCTGGGCCGCGCCGCCCGCGAGCGCGCGGCGCAGTTCACCTGGGCGCACTGCGCCGACCTGCACGTCCAGGCCTACCGTCGCGCGGTGGCGGCGTGACGGGCGCCCGGGTCGCGGTCGTGACGGTGACCTACTCGTCGGGCGACTCGCTGGGCGCGTTCCTGGATTCGCTGCCGGCCGCGAGCGTCGAGCCGCTCGTCACGGTCGCTGGCCGACAACGGCTCGACGGACGGCTCGATCGACGCGGCCGCCGCGCGGCCCGGCGTCGTCGTCGTGGCGACGGGCGGGAACCTCGGCTACGGCCGGGCGGCGAACATCGGAGTCGCGAAGACCGGCGACCGAATTCGTGATCGTCGCGAACCCGGACATCGTCTGGACGCCGGGCGCCTCGACACGCTGCTGGCGGCCGCCGATCGATGGCCGGACGCCGGATCGCTCGGACCGCTGATCCGCACTCCCGACGGCGTCGATCTACCCGTCGGCGCGCGCGCTGCCGTCGATCGGTCGCGGCATCGGCCACGCGCTGTTCGGCTGGTGGTGGCCGAGCAACCCGTGGACGGCGGCCTACCGGCGCGAGCGCGAGGCTCCGGTCGAGCGTCCGGCCGGCTGGCTGTCCGGGTCGTGCCTGCTGCTGCGACGCGTCGCCTTCGATGAGATCGGCGGCTTCGACCCGGCTACTTCATGTACTTCGAGGACCTCGACCTCGGCGATCGTCTCGGCCAGGCCGGCTGGCAGAACGTCTACGTCCCGGCCGCCGTCGTCGTGCACGCCGGCGGCCACGCCGCCCGTCGGGATCCGCGCCGGATGGCGGCCGAGCACCACCGCAGCGCCTGCGCGCTACCTGTCGGGCCGCTACTCGGGGCCGGGGTGGGCGCCGGTCCGATGGGCCCTGCGGGCCGGTCTGGACGTGCGGGGCCGGCTTGCGCGGACGGATGCCGTCGGTCGCCGCCGGAGCGGCCCCGCGGCAGCGAATGGGCGACGACTCGCCGACAGGGGAGGGAACGCGATGATGGCCGATGTCGATGCGATCGTGCTCGTGGGCGGTATGGGCACGCGGCTGCGGCCGCTGACCCTGTCGGCGCCCAAGCCGATGCTGCCGACCGCCGGGGTGCCGTTGCTCACCCACCTGCTCGCCCGCATCCGCGACGCCGGCGTCAGGCACATCGTGCTGGGCACGTCAGCTACCGGGCCGAGGTCTTCGGCCGACTACTTCGGCGACGGTTCGGCGCTGGGCGTCGAGCTCGAGTACGTCGTCGAGACCGAGCCGCTCGGCACCGGCGGCGGCATCCGCAACGTCGCCGACCGGCTGCGCGGCGACACCGCGCTGTCTTCAACGGCGACGTGCTGTCCGGCGTCGACCTGCGGCGCGTTGCTGCGACGGCACCAGCGACCGGGCGCCGACGTGACCCTCTACCTGACCAAGGTCGACGACCCGCGCGCGTTCGGCTGCGTGCCGACCGACGCCGACGGCCGGGTGCACGGCGTTCCTCGAGAAGGACCCGAACCCGGTCACCGACCAGATCAACGCCGGCACCTACGTGTTCCGCCGCGCGGTGCTCGAGGCGATCCCGGCCGGTCGACCGGTGTCGGTCGAGCGCGAGACGTTCCCCGGGCTGCTGGCCGCGGGCGCGTCGGATCGTCGGGCTACGTCGACTCGTCCTACTGGCGCGACCTCGGCACGCCGGCCGACTTCGTCGCCGGCTCGGCCGACCTGGTGCGCGGTCGGGCGCCGTCGCGCGGCGCTGCCCGGTCCCGGTCGGGGAGTCGCTCGTGCTGGCCGGGGCGCCCGGTCGATCCGGCCGCGCCACGTCTCAGCGGCGGCACGACGGTCGGCGCGGGCTGCGCCGTCGGGGCCGACGCGGTCGTCGACGGCGCCGTCGCTGTTCGACGGGGCCAGCATCGGCGCCGGCGCGGTGGTGCGCCGCAGTGTGATCGGCTTCGGCGCGGTCGTCGGCGCCGGCGCCGTCGTCGAAGACGCGGTCATCGGCGACCGCGCCGTCATCGGCGACCGGGTCGAGCTGCGCCTCGGTGCCCGGGTCTGGCCCGATGTCGTGCTGGCCGACGGATCGGTGCGGTTCTCGGCGGACGCCTGATGCTCGAGCCGCGCCGATCGGTCTGGACGCCCGGGCGTCCGGTCGACCTGCGCGCGACGCTCGGCCCGCTCGCGCGGGGCGACGATCATCTGCGCGCCTCGGGCCGGCCGGCGGTTCTGGTGGGCGACTCGAACCCCTTTCGGGACCGGGACGATCTCACTGCGCGTGACGTCCGCGGGCGTCGAGTCCGCAGGCGTGGGGCGACGGTGCGGAATGGCTGCACCGCCCGGGTGCCGGCGCTGCTGGGGGCCGACGACGACTGGACCGCGCTCGACCTGTCGGCCTTTCCGCGGCTGGCGAATGTCGCTCGCCGCCATCCGGGGTTGCGCCTGCCCGCCACTGGACGGATCTTCGAGTCCATCGTGCCGGCTGTGATCGAACAGCGGGTCACGGGCCTGGAGGCCCGACGTTCGTGGCGAGCGCTCGTCCGGAGGTTCGGCGCACCGGCTCCGGGGCCCGATGCCGACGCTGTGCATCGCTGCCGGATCCCCGCGTATTGCTGGAGATTCCGACGTGGACCTGGCACCGGCTGGGCGTCGAGGCGGCCCGCCAGCGCCCGATCCGAGCGGCCGCGACAGTGGCCGACCGGCTCGAGGAATCGACCACCGACACGATCCTGGATCGGCTCCAGCTGCTGCCGGGCATCGGGCCGTGGACCGCCGCCGAAACCGCTCAGCGAGCGCTGGGCCACCCGGACGCGGTGAGCGTCGGCGACTTCCACCTGCACGACCTCGTCGTCTTCGCCCTGACCGGCCGGCCGCGCGGCTCGGACGACGACATGCTCGAGCTGCTCGAGCCGTGGCGCGGTCAACGCCAACGGGTCGTCCGGCTGATCGAGCTGTCGGGCGTCACGAAGCCCCGCTTCGGTCCGCGCTACTCGCCCCTCGACACCCGGGCGATGTAGTCGCCCGTCAACGCGCGGCGAGTACGGCGTCGGCCAGCGGCGGCCAGGCCTCGATCGCCCACGGCCCGAACGCCCGATCGCTGAGCGCCACCAGCCCGACGGCCGCCACGGGGTCGACCCAGAACATCGTGCCGCTCTGGCCGAAGTGCCCGTAGGTGGCGGGAGAGTTCGCCGAACCCGTCCAGTGGGGGCTCTTCGTACCGCGGATCTCGAATCCGAGCCCCCAGTCGTTGGGGTCCTGCCCGCCGTAGCCCGGGAGTACCCCGCGCAGTCCGGGGTACTGCACCGACGTCGCCTCCGCGAGCGTGGACGGGTGCAGAAACCCTTGTGGCGCAAGCATTTCGTGGACGACCCGGGCGATATCCCGCACGCTCGACCGGCCATCGCGCGCGGGCGAGCCGGGCAGCGACGTCGCCGTCAGCCCGAGCGGGGTGAGCGCCTCGTCGAGATAGGACGCGAACGGAAGGTCGGTGGCCGCCGCGACGAGTTCGCCGAGCCGCTCGATGCCGACGTTGGAATAGACGCGACGCCGCGCCGGTGGGAACGACCGCAGTAGACCGTCCGGCGCGAGTCCTGATGCGTGACTCATGAGATGACGGACCGTCGCGCCCGGGACGATGTCGTCATCGGCGGGATCGTCCAGTTCGATCGCGCCCTCCTCGACGGCAACGAGAGCCGCCAGTACGGACAAGTGGTTTCGTCACTGACGCGAGGGCGAAGGCCTGGTCAAGGTCGCCGCGGGCGGACACGAGTCCCGTCGGCGGTCACAATCGCGGCGGCGACCGTCGGCACCGGCCAGCCGTCGACGGCCGCGAGCGCCTCGTCGAAACCGGTCACAGCCCGAGCCGGATCCGCGCGTTCTCGATCAGCCGCGGGAGTTCGGGGGAGGTGCCGTCGGGCAGGTCATCCCATTCGAACCACCGCAGATCGAGTGATTCGTCGCTGCGTACCGGCTCGGCCCCGGCCGGTGCGAGCGCCACGAACCGCACGTCGAAATGGCGGGTCGCGATGCCGAGCGAGCAGGTGATCGGGTGCACGTGCAGGTCGAGCGGCACCGGGTCGAACGACAACGAGCCGATGCCGCTCTCTTCTCGAGCCTCGCGGGCCGCGGCGTCCAGCAGGGTGTGGTCGCTCGGTCTCGCAGTGCCCGCCGACCTGCACCCAGTAACCGGCCCGCGGGTGCAGCGTGAGCAGTACCGATCGCCGGGACGGATCGACGACGAGGGCGCTCGCGGTGAGGTGGCCGGGTGTGCACGAGCGCCACAGGGCGTCGGGCCGGGCCGCCAGGAAACCCAGGAACGCTTGCTGCAGCGCGGCATCCGCATCGGAGCGAGGGTCGAGCGCGGCGATCACGGCGGTCGCGTCGCTGTGCAGGGGCGGGGCCGCGTCGAGCAGCGCGTCGGCTTCCCGGCGCCCCAGCGCGATCGCTTCGGCGGTGCCGAGCCGGAAGAGGTCGTCGGCGGCCCCGCGGATCAGTCGCTTGCTGCCGACCCCGTCGTCGGGCAACCCACCCGGCCCGGCCAGGCCGCGGACGATCGCGACGGGGACGCCGCCGAGCTTGCCCTTGACGAGATCGCCGGCGGCGGCCAACTCGTCGGCGACCGCGACCTCGGTGACCGCCAACTCGTTGCCGTACCCGTCGATCAGGCCGCGGGCGTCGAAGATCGCGCTGATGCCGTCGACCCCGATGGCGGCGTCGGTGATGCCCGCCCGCCACGGCCGACCCATCGAATCGCTGATCACGACCGCGACCGAGACGTCCAGCCGGGCCCGGATCGCCTCGCGCAAACGGGCCGCTGACGCGTCGGGGTCGAGCGGCAGCAGCGCGATCTCGTTGCGCAGCACGTTCGAGAGGTCGACGCCGGCCGCCGCCAGCACCAGTCCCTGGCGGGTCTGGACGATCCGCAGCGGTCCCCGCCGCGCGACGACCCGCGCCGTCTCGGCGTCGATCGCGGATTGCCGGGCCCGCTCCCGCTCGTCGACGTCGGCAGTGTCGAGCGTGACCAGCCGTCCCTCGATCTTCGAGATGGCCTTGGACGTCACGACCAGTACATCGCCGTCCTGAAGCGGTGGCGCGTGCTCGGCGATCAACGCGGCCAGGTCGTCGCCGGGCCGCAGTTCGCCGATGCCGAGTACCGGCAGGATCTCGATCCGCTCGGCGCGGTGATCGGCGGAGTTGAACGATTGCTGGTCAGACACCGGCGAGCTCCAGTGCGGCCTGCACGATGTCGACGGTTGCTTGATCATCGGTCATGAGCAGCGGCATCGAGCGGACGGTCAGCCCGTCGATCACGGCGTCGTCGCCGTCGTGCACCAACCACCCGTCGAGAATCCCCGTACCGGCCCGGCGCGACCCGTAGTGCGCGCCGACGGCGGCCGCGCTCACCTCGACGCCGATCGTGGCCAGGCACGAGTCGGCCATGCCGCGGACGGGCGCGCCCTTGACGATCGGTGATACGCCGACGACGGGGGCGGGGGTGGCGACGAGCGCGTCGCGGATCCCCGGCACGGCCAGGATCGTCCCGATCGACACGACCGGATTGCTCGGCGCCAGCAGCACGACATCGGCGGTGGCGATCGCGTCGATGACGCCGGGCGCGGGCTCGGCATCGTCCAGCCCGACCTGGACGAACGCGAGGGCCGGGACGGCGGCGCGGTGCTTGATCCACCATTCCTGGAAGTGGATCGCCCGGCGCGCACCGTCGAGCTCGACGACGACGTGCGTCTCACACCGTTGATCGCTCATCGGCAGCAGCCGGACGCCCGGTTGCCACCGGGCGCACAAGGCCGTCGTCACGTCCGACAGCGGATAGCCGGCATCGAGCATCCGGGTGCGGACCAGATGAGTCGCGATGTCGAGGTCGCCGAGTCCGAACCAGGTCGGTTCGGCGCCGTACGCGGCCAGCTCGTCCTTGATCCGCCAGGTCTCGTCGCGGCGGCCCCACCCGCGTTCGGAGTCGATGCCGTCGCCGAGGGTGTACATGACGCTGTCGAGATCCGGGCAGATCCGCACGCCGTGCAGTGTGACGTCGTCTCCGGTGTTGATTACGGCGGTCACCGCGGCGTCGGCGATCGCTCGTACACCGCGCAGGAACCGGGCGCCGCCGATCCCGCCGGCGAGGACAGTGATGCGCACCCGTCGAACCTACGCGACCGTCAGCCGAGGAAGCGGCGGCGCTTGCGGACCGCGTGCGCGCCCGCGGCCAGTGCGACCTGGACGGTGCGGCGGACCGGGTCGCCGGGCGTTCCGACGACGTCGAGCAGGGGCAGCAGGTTGCGCCGGAACTCCCGGGGTCGCGGCCGTCCGACGATGGCTCCGCAGGTGACGGTCAGGATCGCGAGGCAGGCCTGTTCGGCGTCGGCCGGCGCGACGGTCTGCTCGGCGACCCGCAGCGTCGCGTAGGTCAGGTCGACCGTCTGCTCCGGTTCGGTGTCGACGTAGGAATGGCGCCGGACGACGTCGACGCCCGCTTCCCAGCGCCCGTCCTCGATGAGGTGCCGCACGAGGACCTCGCGGTCGTCCGCGACGTGCCGGAACCAGCGCGGCCAGGTCACACCTGGGCGCGCGTCGACGGCCGCCCGAACCGCGTCGAGGACGGGGTCACCGGTCGGTTCGAGGCCGGCCGCCGCCGGCGACCGACCGTCGCTGCGCAGCGCACCCGCGAGGGCCAGTTCGGCGAACAGGGCGCTGCGGATGCACCGCTCCAGCGCGACCTGGTGACGCAGGGTCCCGCTGCCCGGATTGCGCGCGAGCAGCAACAGATCGGTCGCGATGCGGGGCACGATCTTTATTGTGCCGGTGGCGGTGTCCGCCCCGATTTCGGCTGGGCTCGCTCCGCCGGTAGGCTGGCGTTGTTGCCCGGCGAGGGATGTCGCATCCGCGAGGTCCGTAATCGACGCGGTGTCGCTCGTCGACGCCCCGTCGGTGTCCGAGTCGCCGCGTCCGTTCCGCCCGAAGTACCTGTCGAGGAGTTAGTGCTGTGTCCGAAGTACGCCTGAACGCCGAGTCGCGCACCGAGTTCGGTAAGGGTGGCGCCCGCCGCACCCGCCGCGCCGGCAAGATCCCCGCCGTCATCTACGGCCACGGGGCCGACCCGCGCCACGTGTCGCTGCCCGCCCGCGAGTTCACCGCCGCGATCAAGCACGGTGGCGCCAACGTCCTGTTGACACTCGACCTGGACGGCGGCGAGCAGCTGGCGATCCCGAAGGCGATCCAGCGCAACCCGCTCAAGGGCAACTTCGAGCACGTCGACCTGCTCGCGGTCCGCCTCGGCGAGAAGGTCACCATCGACGTGCCCGTCATGCTCTCGGGTGATGTCGCGCGCGGTGGCCTCATCGCGCAGGAGCACACGTCGGTCAGCGTCGAGGCCGAGGCCACGCACCTGCCGACCGAGATCGTCCTCGAGATCGGTGCCCTCGAGATCGGCGCCCAGGTCAAGGCGTCCGACCTGGTCCTGCCGCGCGGTACGACGTTGGCCGGTGACCCCGACCAGATCCTGCTGATCATCCAGGAGTCGCCGACCGAGTCGCAGCTCGAAGGCGACGCCGAGACGGCCGCCGTCGAAGAGCCGGCTGCCGCCGACGCCGAATAGGCCCCTGCATGGCCGACGAGCGAACCCTCGTCGTCGGGCTGGGCAACCCCGGCCCGCAGTACGCGGCGACGCGGCACAACGCCGGCTTCTTCGTGCTCGACCTGCTCGCCGACCGGATGGGCGCGAGCTTCAAGTCGAGCCGCGGCCGATCAGCCGACGTCGTCGAGGGGCGCCTGGCCGGGCAGCCGATCGTGCTGGCCAAGCCGACGACTTACATGAACGAGTCGGGTGGCCCCGTGACGTCCGTGGCCCGGTTCTACAAGATCCCGGTCGAGTCGATCACCGTCGTCCACGACGAGCTCGACCTGCCGTTCGGCACCGTCCGCCTCAAGCGCGGCGGCGGCGAAGGCGGCCACAACGGGCTGAAGTCGATCGCCCAGTCACTGGGCAGCAAGGACTTCGCCCGCGTCCGCTTCGGCATCGGCCGCCCGCCCGGACGCCAGGATCCGGCCGTGTACGTCCTGCGCGAGTTCGGTGCGGACGAGCGGCGCGAGCTCGCATTCCTCGTCGACCGGGCCGCCGACGCCGTCGAGGCCCTGCTCGCCGACGGCCTCGAGGCCGCCCAGAACGCCTTCCACGCCTGAGCGAACTACAGCAGCGTCTGGCCCGAGTGGTGCGCCTCGTGCGCGAGCAACCACCGCTTGGCGTCGATGCCGCCGCCGTAGCCGGTCAGCGAGCCGTCGGCCCCGATGACCCGATGACACGGCACGACGATCGAGATGGGGTTCTGCCCGTTGGCCAGACCCACGGCCCGCGCGGCGTCCGGCGAGCCGACGGCGACCGCCGTCTTTCCGTAGCTCGCCGTCTGGCCGTAGCCGATCTCGACGAGCTGGTTCCAGACGAGCTTCTGGAACGGGGTGCCGGACGCGTGCAACGGCAGGTCGAACTCCATCCGGGTTCCGGCGAAGTACTCGGCCAACTGCTGCCGCACGTCGCCGAACGCGTCGTCGTCGCGCTCCCAACTCGGGTCGACGCGAACGACGTGTTTGCCGGTCGGCAGGTAGAGCCCGGTGATCCCGACCTCGTCGCGCAGCACGGTGAGCGGGCCGAGCGGTGAGTCGATGAGCGTGTACTTGGTCATGATCGCTTCTTTCCATCCGACGACTGGACGGGCGGGTGACCCGCCGCCCACAGGTGATGTGTTGCGTACGAGCGCCACGGCGACCAGGCCGGGGCGTGCGCACTGAGGTCGAGGCCGAGCGCGTCCGCACCGCGCCGCACGCCCAGGTCGCCGACCATCAGGACGTCGGGGTCGGCCAGCGCCCGCATCGCGACGTAGTCGGCCGTCCAGGGCCCGATGCCGGGCAGCGCGAGCAGATCCCGTCGGGTGGTCCCGCGGTCGGCGCCCGGATCGAGCACCAGTCGGCCTTCGTCGACGGCGGTCGCGGCGGTGCGGATGGTCGCGGCCCGTTTCGCCGGCATCGGCAGGTCGCCGGCGTCCACGAGCTGGTCGGGGGAGGGGAACAGCCGCCACGGTTCACCGTCGAAGGCGATCGATCCGTGGTCGGCGACGATGCGGGCCAGGACGGCGCGGGCGCCGACCACCGACACCTGTTGCCCGACGATCGCGCGGACGAGCAGCTCGAAGCCGTCGACCGTGCCCGGTGACCGCAGCCCGGGACGGGCCTGGATGAGCGGCGCCAACGCGGGATCGACCCCGAGCGCGTCGTCGACGGCCACCGGGTCGGCGTCGAGGTCGAGCATCCGGCGCGTGCGCGCCACCGCCGCGACGAGGTCGCGCTGATCGCTCAGGCGCAGTTCGCAGTCGACGTGCCCGCCGCCGTCGGACAGCGTCACGAGGGCCGGGCCGCCGGGCAGCCGGATCGCGCGGGTGTAGCGCCCGTCCGCGTACTCCTCGACGCCCGCGATCGCCCGGTCGGCCAGGTAGGCGAGGGTGCGGTCGAGAGCCATCGGCGCACGGAACGGCAGTCGCAGCCGCAGCGATCCCGGCGTCCGGACGCGGGCCACGGGCCGCGACGAACGCAACCCGGTCGGCGTCGTGGCGAAGACCTCGCGGATCGTGTCGTTGAACTGGCGGATGCTCGAGAATCCGGCCGCGAACGCGACGTCGCCGCTGGGCAACTCGGAGGTCTCGAGCAGGATCCGGGCCGTCTGCGCGCGTTGGGCGCGGGCCAGGGCCAGCGGGGCCGCGCCGACCTCGGCGACCAGCACCCGGTTGAGTTGCCGTTCGGAATATCCGAGCGTCCGGGCGAGGCCGGCGACCCCGTCCCGGTCGATCGCCCCGTCGGCGATCAGGCGCAGCGCCCGGCCGGCCAGATCACCCCGGACGTCCCAGTCGGGCGAGCCGGGTGAGGCGTCGGGACGGCACCGCTTGCAGGCCCGGAAGCCGCCGCCCTGGGCGGCGGCGGCGCTCGGATAGAACGTCACGTTCACGCGCTTGGGCGTCAGCGCCGGGCAGGACGGACGGCAGTAGATGCCGGTCGTCTTCACCGCCGTGAAGAACCACCCGTCGAAGCGGGCGTCGCGACCGGCCACCGCGCGGTAGCAGACGTCGGGATCAGGGATGCTCACCCGTCCAGTCTGATCCGCTCCACTGACAACGGCTAGCGGAAATCAGACAACGTGAACGGGCGCGACGCCCACAGCGACGACGTGGTTTTAGTACGCGCCCTCAGCGCGCAACACGGCTCGCACCGTCTTCCAGAGGACGACCATGTCGAGCGTCAGGGACCAGTTCTCGACGTACCGCAGATCGAGTCGCACCGAGTCTTCCCACGACAGATCGCTCCGTCCGCTGACCTGCCAGAGACCGGTCAGGCCCGGCTTGACGAGCAGCCGGCGCCGCGCGTCGTCGCCGTACTGGATGGCCTCGGACGGCAACGGCGGGCGGGGTCCGACGAGCGACATGTGGCCGGCGACGACGTTGATCAGCTGCGGCAACTCGTCGAGCGAGAAGCGGCGCAGGACGCGGCCGATCGAGGTCACGCGCGGGTCGTTGCGCATCTTGAACAGGATGCTGTCGGACTCCTCGGCGAGGCGCAGCTCTTCGAGCCGGTCCTCGGCGTCGAGGCTCATCGACCGGAACTTGAACATCGTGAACGGCTCGCCGTTGCGGCCGATACGGGTCTGCCGGAACAAGGCGGATCCGGGGCTGGTGAGGCGGACGATCGCCGCGATCGTCAGCAGGATCGGCGCGAGAAGCAGCAGCGCGGTGCCGGCGACCAGGCGGTCGAACGCGCCCTTGAGCAGGCGGTGCGGTCCGCTGAAGCGCGGGGCGTCGACGTGCAGGAGCGGCAGACCCGAGACCGGTCGCACGCTGATGCGCGTTCCGACGACCTCGATCAGGCCGGGAGCGACGATCAACTCGGCGTTGGTCGTCTCGAGCTGCCACGAGATCCAGCGCAACCGCTCCGGCCCGATCTCTTCGGGCGAGGTGACGACGACGGTGGTCGCGCCGAGCAACCGGACGATGTCCTGGATGTCGTCGACCTGACCGAGCACCGGGATGCCGAGCGACTCGAGCTCGCTGACCTCATCGGTCTCGGTCCACCGCTCGTCGGGCAGGCACGCGCCGACGACCTTCAGGCCGGCCGTCGTGTCGAGGCGCAACGTGCGCGCCAGCTCCGCAGCCCGCTGCGGCGCCCCGATGACGATGACCTCGGACATCGCGAAGCCGCGGGCGCGGCGCCGGTGCAGGCGCTTGCGCTGCACGAATCGCGACACCATGACGAAGACGAACGTCAGCGGAAGCGCAACCAGCACGAAACCGCGGGCCAGATCGGCCTTGAATGCGTAGGAGACGATCGCAACGCCGGCGACCAGGTGCACGAAGGTCCAGTAGACGCGCTGGTACTCGGTGGCGCCGTTGCCCACGAACGCCGCGTCGTACGCGCGGTTCAAGCTCGCCGCGCCGATCCACACCAGCGGTAGGAGTGCCACGAGCAGGCCGTAGAGCATCGCGGAGCTGGCGCCGTCGCCGAAGCGAAGCCCGAACGCGAGCACCGCCGCGGCAAGCGCGAACGCGGCGTCGGTGATGACCAATGTGCGCTGGTAGCGCCGCATCCAGCCGGCCGCAACCGCACCCGGCTCGGTGGCCGGCGATTCGGCGGGCCGGGCCGTCGGCGCATCGACATCCGGTCCGGAGAGCACCGAAAGAAATGGAATGGCCTCAGTGTTCTGCGCCCGGAGTGACTCCAGCGTGGTGAGCCCCGATGGGCCACCCGCCTCTAGTCCCCCGGCGACAGAGCCGCCCTCGAACAACACGCGATTTCCCCCGAACTTCGCGTAACCCGCCTTACAGCAGGCAATCCCCCAGTGAGCGCACTCGTCTGGGGGAATTCGTCACGCTCGTCCCCCGAGTCGCGTGCGTGAGGTACATGTTATCCCGCCCCCAATCGATCCGCAACAACCCCCCGGTGGCAGCCCCGATGTAACGAACTGTTTACCTCTTTGGGCGAGATCGGTGGCGACGGGCATTTTTAGGTCCGACATGATGGTGCGGTGACCTCAGGCACCGACCCAGCCAGCCCTCCGCCCGCGTCGCCGAACCCGGTCGGCACCGTTGACGACGGCCCCTCGGGGGAGGACTCGGACGACCGGGCGCTGCGCGCCGACGTCCGGCGGGTCGGCGCCCTGCTCGGCGAATCCCTCGTGCGCCAGAACGGGCGCGAACTGTTCGATCTGGTCGAGAACGTGCGAACACTGACGAAGCAGAGCAAGGAAGCACCGACGGTCACCGAACGTGACGCCGCGCGGGTCGAGGTGAACCAGCTCCTCGCCGACCTGCCGCTCGACACCGCGTCCGCGCTCGTCCGATCGTTCTCGGCCTACTTCCTGCTCGCCAATGTCGCGGAACAGGTCAACCGCGTCCGGACGCTGCGCGCCCGCCCGTCCTCCGACGGGTGGTTGGCCCGCTCGATCGCCGCCGTTGCCGCGCAGATGGGCCCCGACGCGCTGCGGGTGGCCGTCGAGGACCTCGACGTGCGCCCCGTCTTCACCGCGCATCCGACCGAGGCCAGCCGGCGCTCGATCCTGAGCAAGCTGCGGTTGGTTGCGGCGTTGCTGTCGGAGCCGACGCCGGCCGGCACCGCCGCCCGCCGCCGACAGGATCGCGACCTCGCCGAGATCGTCGACCTGATCTGGCAGACCGACGAACTCCGGCAACACCGCCCGACGCCCGTCGACGAAGCGCGCAACCTCAACTTCTACCTGCAGGACCTGTTCGAACACACGGTTCCGGACCTCACCGCGGATTTCGAGGACGAGCTGCGCAGCCACGGTGCGTCCATGGCGCTGACGGCTCGTCCGCTGACGCTCGGAACCTGGATCGGCGGCGACCGGGACGGCAATCCCGAACGTCACGGCTGACGTCACCCGCGAGATCCTCCGGATGCAGCACCACGTCGCCGTGCAGTCGATCCTCGGCGCCATCGACCGGCTGATCGCCGAGCTCTCGTCGTCGACCCGGATCGTCGGCATCTCCGACGAGCTCGAGGCGTCCATCAAGGCGGATCTTGTCGCGTTCCCCGACCTCGACCGCCGGTTGCTCGAACTGAACGCGATGGAGCCGTACCGGCTCAAGCTCAGTTGCATGCGCCGCAAGGTGGTCAACACCCGCACGCGCGTCGATGCCGGAGTCGCCCATCGACCTGGTCACGACTACCTCGGTCGCGACGAGCTGATTGCCGAATTCGAGCTGGTCGAGCGATCGCTGCGCGCGAATGCCGGCGACCTGATCGCCGATGGGACGCTCGGCCGGGTGCTGCGAACGGTGTCGGTTTTCGGCTTCCACCTCGCGACGATGGACGTGCGCGAGCACGCCGACGCGCATCATCAGGCCGTCGGCCAGCTGCTCGATCGCGTCGACGAGCATCCGGTGCGCTACGCCAAGCTGACCCGCGACGAGCGGATGCGCACGCTGTCTCGCGAGTTGCACTCGCGTCGCCCGCTCGCTCCGTCACCGCCGCCCTTGGACAGCGAGGGCGCCAAGACGTTCGCCGTCTTCGCATGCATCGCCGAAGCCCTCGAGACCTACGGGGACGAGGTCATCGAGAGCTACATCATCTCGATGACCCGCGGAGCCGACGACGTACTGGCGGCCGTGGTCCTGGCTCGCGAGGCCGGGCTGGTCGACATCCACAAGTCGAACGCGTCGGTCGGAATGCGCGAGCCGTTTGCGCGGATCGGCTTCGTGCCCTTGCTCGAGACCGTCGAGGAGCTGCGTAAGGCCGGCGAGGTGCTCGAGGAGTTGCTCTCCGACCCGAGCTACCGAAGCCTGCTGAGGCTGCGCGGCGACCTGCAGGAGGTGATGCTCGGCTATTCCGACTCCAACAAGGAAGCCGGCATCACCACGTCTCAGTGGGAGATCCACAAGGCGCAACGGGTGTTGCGGGACGTCGCGGCGAAGCACGGGGTACGGCTGCGCCTGTTCCACGGTCGCGGTGGCACGGTCGGCCGAGGTGGCGGCCCGACCTACGACTCGATCCTGGCCCAGCCGTGGGGTGTCCTGGACGGCGAGATCAAGTTCACCGAGCAGGGCGAGGTGATCAGCGACAAGTACGCGCTGCCCGAGCTCGCGCGCGAGAACCTCGAACTCACCGTCGCGGCGGTGCTGCAGGCGTCGACCCTGCACCGCACCCCTCGTCAATCCGGGGCTCAGCTCGACGGCTGGAACGACACGATGGAACTGATCAGCCGCGAGGCGTTCGGGCGCTACCGCGAGCTGATCGACGACGCCGACCTGCCGGCGTACTTCATGGCCTCCACGCCCGTCGAGCAGCTCGGCTCGCTGAACATCGGCTCGCGCCCCTCGCGCCGTCCGGCCTCGGGCGCGGGTATCGAGGGCCTGCGGGCGATCCCGTGGGTCTTCGGCTGGACGCAGTCGCGGCAGGTCGTCCCCGGATGGTTCGGAGTCGGCTCCGGTCTCGCGGCCGCGCGGGAGGCCGGGCTGTCGACGGTGCTGCGCGAGATGCACCAGGAATGGCACTTCTTTCGTACGTTCATCTCCAACGTCGAGATGACGCTCGCGAAGGCGGATCTCGACATCGCGGCGCACTACGTCTCGTCGTTGGTCCCGGCCGACCTGCAACGCCTGTTCGACGTCATCCGCGCCGAGTACGACCGGACGGTCGAGGAGGTCAAGTCGGTGACCGGCGAGCTCGAGCTGCTCGACGATCAGCCGCAGCTGCAGCGCACGCTCGGCGTGCGCGACGCCTACCTCGACCCGATCTCCTACCTGCAGGTCGATCTGCTCAGCCGGGTTCGCCGCGGTGCCGACGAGGCGGCGCCCGAGCTGCAGCGGGCCTTGCTGCTCACGATGAACGGTGTCGCCGCGGGGCTGCGCAACACCGGCTGAGCCGGTGCCCGTAATCCGGGTGTCCCGGCGAAGATAACCTGGGATCGGACACGCAGTCGGAATACCAGAGGGGAATCTTCGTGCGCCTCGCTGGGCTGACCGACGCCGTTCTGGCCGATCCCGCGCTGTCGGCCCTGAGTTCTCAGCCGCCCGGGACCGTCGTCGGGCCGCCCTCGATCCAGCCGTTCCTCGTGGCCGGACTGGCCCGGGAGCAGGTCGTCCTGGCCATCACCGCCGGTCAGCGCGAGGCCGACGAGTTGTCCGACGCCTTGCGATGCCTGCTGCCCCCCGACACGGTCGCTATCTATCCGGGTTGGGAGACGCTGCCGCACGAACGGTTGTCACCGCGGGCCGACACCGTCGGCCAACGCCTGGCGGTATTGCGCCGGCTGGCCCATCCGAGCCCGGACGATCCGGCGGCCGGACCGTTGTCGGTGGTCGTGGCGCCCGTACGCGCCGTTCTCCAACCGCAGGTCCCGGGGCTGGGCGAGCTCGAACCGGTGATGCTGCGCGCCGGTGACACCGACCGGCCGCTCGAGGCGATCGTGACCGCTCTCGTCGGGGCCGGCTACGCGCGAGCGGACCTCGTCGAGAAGCGGGGCGACTTCGCGGTGCGCGGCGGAATCCTCGACGTCTTCCCGCCGACCGAGCGGCATCCGTTGCGGGTCGAGTTCTGGGGCGATGACGTCGAGGAGGTCCGCTACTTCACCGTCGCCGACCAACGCTCCCTCGAGGTGGCGCCGTTGGGTCTGTGGGCGCCGCCCTGCCGCGAACTCTTGCTCACGCCGGACGTCCAGCAGCGGGCCGCCGACCTGCTGGTGGCCCACCCCGAACTCGGCGAGCTACTCGATCCGATCAGCCGGGGCGAGGCGGTCGAGGGCATGGAGGCGCTCGCGCCGGTGCTTGTCGACCGCCTCGACCTCGTCCTCGCCGATCTGCCACCCGGCACCGCGATCGTCGTGTGCGATCCCGAGCGGGTTCGATCGCGCGCCGCGGACCTCGTGCGCACGTCGCTGGAATTCCTGGACGCGTCCTGGGCCGCAGCCGCGGGCGGTGGGGTCGCGCCGGTCGATCTGGCTGCTGCCTCGCTGCGCGACTACTCGGAGTTCGAGGAGCAGGCCCGAGCCGGCGGCCGCCCGTGGTGGGGGCTGAGCCCGTTCGCCGCCGGCGCCGACACGCAGATCAGCGGCTTCGAGCCGCTGCTCGGCTACCGCGGCGATCTGGACGCCGCGACGATGCAGCTGCGCGAGTGGGCCCGCTCGGGCTGGCGGGTGGCGGTCGTCTTCGACGGATTCGGTACCGCCGAGCGGGCCGTCGAACGGTTCACCGCCGCTGACGTGCCGGCCCGGTTGCAGTCCGAGGTCGACGTCCTCGAACCGGGCGTCGTCGTGGTCACGACCGGAACGCTCGCCGGCGGAGCGGTCGCGGCCGGGCTGTCGCTGGCCCTGCTCACCGAGGCCGATCTCACCGGGCAACGCGGCTCGCTGACCCGGGACGCGAGCCGGATGCCGACCCGGCGACGCAACGCGATCGACCCGATCCTGCTCAAGGCCGGCGACTTCGTCGTCCACGAGCAGCACGGCGTCGGCCGCTACGTCGAGATGGTGCGGCGCACCATCAACGGGGGCGAGCGCGAGTACCTGATCATCGAGTACGCGCCGGCCAAGCGGGGCCAGCCCGGCGACCGCCTGTTCGTCCCGACCGATTCGCTCGATCAGGTCACCAAGTACGTCGGGGGCGAGTCCCCGTCGCTCTCGCGGCTGGGCGGCTCGGACTGGGCCAAGACCAAGGGCCGGGCCCGCAAGGCGGTCAAGGAGATCGCGGCCGAACTCATCCGGCTCTACAGCGCGCGACTGGCCACCAAGGGGCACGCCTTCGCCGCCGACACGCCCTGGCAACGCGAGCTCGAGGACGCGTTTCCCTATGTCGAGACGCCCGATCAGCTCGCCGCGATCGACGAGGTCAAGGCCGACATGGAGAAACCCCAGCCGATGGATCGCGTCATCTGCGGCGACGTCGGCTACGGCAAGACCGAGGTCGCGGTGCGGGCCGCGTTCAAGGCCGTGCAGGACGGCAAGCAGGTGGCGATGCTCGTCCCGACGACGCTGCTGGCCCACCAGCATTTGCAGACGTTCACCGAACGCATGTCCCAATTCCCCGTGAGCATAAGGGAATTGTCGCGGTTCACGCATGCCTCCGAGGCGGACGAGACGATGAACGGGATCGCGGCCGGCGGCGTCGACATCGTCATCGGCACGCATCGGATCCTGCAGCAGACCGTGCGATTCAAGAATCTCGGCCTGGTGATCATCGACGAGGAGCAGCGGTTCGGCGTCGAGCACAAGGAGTACCTGAAGTCGCTGCGCACCGAGGTCGATGTGCTGACGATGTCGGCCACTCCGATCCCGCGCACGCTCGAGATGTCGCTCACCGGCATTCGCGAGATGACGACGATCCTGACTCCACCCGAGGACCGTCATCCGATCCTGACCTTCGTCGGCGCCTACGACGCGAAACAGATCGGCGCGGCCGTCCGCCGCGAACTCCTTCGCGACGGTCAGGTCTTCTACATCCACAACCGGGTCGAGTCGATCAATCGGGCCGCCGCCCGGCTGGCCGAGATCGTGCCCGAGGCCCGCATTGCCGTCGCGCACGGCCAGATGGGTGAGGACGCGCTCGAGCAGATCATGCTGGGATTCTGGGACAAGAAGTACGACGTCCTGGTGTCGACCACGATCGTCGAATCGGGGCTCGACATCCCCAATGCCAACACGCTGATCGTCGAGCGGGCCGACATGTTCGGCCTGTCGCAGTTGCATCAGCTGCGCGGTCGCGTCGGTCGCGCGCGCGAGCGGGGCTATGCCTATTTCCTGTACCCGCCCGAGAAGCCGTTGACCGAAACCGCGTACGACCGGCTCGCGACCATTGCGCAGCACACCGAACTCGGAGCGGGCATGGCGGTCGCCATGAAGGACCTCGAGATCCGCGGGGCGGGCAACCTGCTCGGAGGCGAGCAGGCCGGGCACATCTCCGGCGTCGGCTTCGACCTCTACGTGCGGCTCGTCGGCGAGGCGGTGGCCGACTTCCGTTCGGACGGCGAGGCCGCGGTCGAGTTCAACGAGGTGAAGGTCGACCTTCCCATCGACGCCAACCTGCCGGTGGAGTACCTGCCCGGTGAACGGCTGCGGTTGGAGGCGTATCGCTCGCTCGCGTCGGCGACCACGGACGAAGCCGTCGACGCGGTGCGCGATGAGCTGATCGACCGGTTCGGACCGCTGCCCGACCAGGTGCAGAACCTGCTGGCGGTCGCGCACTTCCGGGTGCTGTGCCGGCGCTACGGCGTCACCGAGGTGTCGATGCAGGGCACGTCGATCCGCTTCTCGCCCGTGGCGCTTGCCGAATCGGGCGAGTTGCGGCTGACCCGGCTGTACGACCGATCGCAGTACAAGCAGGCGGTCGGGACGGTGTCGATCCCACGGCCGAAGGGCGTGACGAAGCCCGGCGGATCGTTCGCAATCGCGAAGCTGGGCGGTGAGCCGCTGCGCGACGCCGCCCTCCTGGCCTGGTGCGCCGAAGTGCTCGCTACTGTCGTCGGCAGCCCCGCCGCCGCGGCGGCCGGTCGGGAAGGGACGCCATGACCTGGTTGCTCACCGGAGGGGCTGGCTACATCGGCGCGCACATCGTCCGGGCGTTCCAACGGGCCGGTTCGCCGGTCGTCGTGCTCGACAATCTGTCGACCGGATACCGCAGTTTCGTACCCGAGGATGTGCCGTTCGTCGAAGGATCGATCACCGATCCCGAAATCGTGAACCGCGCGATCGATTACCACCACGTCACCGGAATCCTGCATCTCGCCGGGCTCAAGTACGCGGGCGTGTCGGTGCAGCAGCCGTTGCCGTTCTTCCGCGAGAACGTCGGCGGCATGCAGGTCTTGCTCGAGGCCGTGGCCGCGCACCACATCGAGAAGTTCGTGCTCTCCTCCAGCGCGTCCTGGTACGGCACGCCGGACGGCGAGGTCGTCACCGAGGACGCACCGGCGCGGCCGGAGAGCCCGTACGGGCAGACCAAGACGATCAGCGAATGGATGCTGCGCGACCTCGCTCGCATCGAGCCGTCCCTGCGCCAGACGTCCCTGCGCTACTTCAACGTCGTCGGGTCAGGGGCGCCCGAGGTCGCCGACCACAGCCCGCACAACCTGTTCCCCAAGGTGATGCGGGCGATCAGCGCCGGTGCGGCGCCGGTCGTCAACGGAGCCGACTACCCGACGCCCGACGGCAGTTGCATCCGCGACTACGTGCATGTCGTCGACGTCGCCGAGGCGCACGTCGCCGCGACGGCCCGGCTCGACGCGGGCGCGTCCACCGGGCCCGTCTACAACATCGGGCGCGGCGAGGGGTCGAGCGTTTTCGAGATCCTGGCCGCGATGCGCCGGGCGACCGGCATCGACTTCGAGGCCGACATCGTCGATCGGCGGCCCGGTGATCCGGCCCGGATCGTCGGCTCGGTCGAGCGCATCGCTGCCGACCTGGACTGGCACGCCCGCTACGACCTCGAGAGCATGGTCGCGAGCGCCTGGACGGCCTGGCAGTACCAGCTCGCCACCTACGGTGGCGCCCCCTCCGACGGCGGGCGAATCCATCAGGGGACCTGAGATCCGGTGCCGGATCCGGGCGCGGCGGCCGGGCATGAGATTCTGTCCGGGAGCCGCGACCGACAGTCAGGAGATCCGCGCCGTGAGAGCCCGCCGCATCGTCAGCGCCGTGGCCGCCGCCGTTGTGGTGGTCGGCCTCCTGACCGGCTGCCAGGCCCGGACGGGCGCCGCGGCCTTCGTGGGCTCGCAGGAGATCACCGAGTCGCAGGTTCGCACCTACATCGAGCGCGACGCCCCGGCCACCGCCGCCACCTCGTCGAACTCCCTCGCCACGCTCGTCCTCGAACAGCTCGTCGACGTGGCCGTCTTCACGAAGGTGTTCAAGGAACTGAACATCACCCCGTCCGCGAGCGATCTGGCCCAGCTGCACGACGCGGCCCTGCAGAACGTGCTCGGTGACTCCTCCACCGGGGCAACGGCCGACCAGGAGCTGCGCGCCGCGGCGGCCCGCCTCGGTCTGCGGGCCAGCTTCGACCCGGTCCTGATCAAGGCCGTCGAACTCGGCTCCGGCTTCAGCACGATCCTGAGCTCGGGCTCCGACACCCAGAAGGCGGCGCTTGCGAAGGCCGTCACGGCCCTCAAGGTGAAGGTCAGCCCGCGCTACGGCAGCTGGGACCCCACCCAGCTGCAGATCACGGCCAACGGTGGCCGGTTGCCGTTCGTCGACCTCAAGTCGATACCGACCGCGGCCGCCAGTGCCGGCTGACCCGAGCGCCCTGGGGCGCGCGGTCGAGGTGATGGATCGCCTGCGGTCGCCGGGCGGTTGTCCGTGGGACGCCGAACAGACGCACGATTCGCTCGCTCGGTACCTGCTCGAAGAGACGTACGAGACGCTCGAGGCGATCGAGACCGCCGACATGGCCTTGCTGCGCGAGGAACTCGGCGACCTGCTGCTGCAGGTGCTCTTCCACGCCCGGTTGGCGACCGAGCTCCCGCCGGCGGAGGCGTTCTCGATCGACGATGTCGCGTCCGACCTGGTCGAGAAGCTGATCCGCCGGCATCCGCACGTCTTCGCCGACGCCGAGGCGGCCGATGCCGGCGAGGTCAACGAGAACTGGGAACGCCTGAAGGCGGCCGAGAAGGGCCGCACGTCGATCACGGACGGCGTGCCGATGGCGCAGCCGGCCCTTGCCCTGGCCGCGAAGCTGGTGGCGCGGGCCCGGCGCGCCGATCTCGCGGTCGGTGGGCCGCTCGACGGGCCGGCTGTCGACGACATCGGCGCCCGATTGTTCGCGCTGGTCGGCGAGGCCGTCACCGCGGGCGTCGATCCTGAGGAGGCGCTGCGCCGCACGACGCGCGCCTACCGCGACCGGATCCTCGCCGCCGAGGCCGGCTGATGTTCGACCGGCCCGAGCCGCCGACCGTCGCGGACGAGCGCGACACGCTCGTCGGTTTCCTGAACTACCAGCGGGCGACGCTCGCCTGGAAGTGCGACGGCCTCACCCCCGAGCAGCTCGCGAGCCGGGCGATGCCGCCGTCGGGGCTGAGCCTGCTCGGACTGCTACGCCACCTGGCCGAGGTCGAGCAGGGCTGGTTCCGCGACTTCGCCGGCGAGACGGACGTCGTGCCGCTGTACTCGAACGCCGCCGAGCGCGATCTCGACATCGACGCAGCCGTCGCCGATCCCGCGATGGTCGAACGGGCGTATGCCGACTGGCGGTCCGAGATTGCACACTCGGACGAGATCGTGTCCCGGTCGTCGCTCGATCAGACATTCGTCGACCCGAGCCGCGGCACGACCTTCACGCTGCGCTGGGTGCTCGTCCACATGATCGAGGAGTACGCGCGCCACAACGGCCACGCCGACCTGCTGCGCGAGGCGCTCGACGGCTCGACCGGCGAGTAGCGCCGGCCGCCTCGGCGGGGCGGGCCGGCCCACCCCGCCCGGCCCGCTAGGGTTGTCAGGTCTTGTACGAGTTTGCTGAAAGGACCTCCCCGTGGCATCCATCGAGGCCGTTGGTGCACGCGAAATTCTCGATTCGCGCGGCAACCCCACCGTCGAGGTCGAGGTCGCCCTCGATGACGGGACGCTGGCCCGGGCGGCCGTTCCGAGCGGCGCGTCGACCGGAGCATTCGAGGCGGTCGAGCTGCGCGACGGCGGATCGCGCTACGGCGGCAAGGGCGTTACGAAAGCCGTCGACGCCGTCCTCGACACGATCGGTCCGGAGCTGATCGGGTTCGAGGCGAGCGAGCAGCGACTCGTCGACGCCGCGCTGATCGCTCTCGACGGCACGCCCGACAAGGGCAACCTGGGCGCGAACGCCATCCTCGGCGTCTCGCTCGCCGTGGCCCGGGCGGCGGCCGACTCGGCCGACCTGCCGTTGTTCCGGTACGTCGGCGGGCCGAACGCTCACCTGCTGCCGGTGCCGATGATGAACATCGTCAACGGTGGCGCGCACGCCGACTCCAACGTCGACGTCCAGGAATTCATGATCGCGCCGATCGGCGCCCCGACCTTCGCCGAAGCACTGCGCACCGGTGCCGAGGTTTACCACTCGCTCAAGTCCGTGCTGAAGAGCAAGGGTCACGCGACCGGCCTGGGCGACGAGGGCGGGTTCGCGCCGAACCTCGATTCGACGCGCGCCGCGCTGGACCTGATCGCCGAGGCGGTCGAGCAGGCCGGTCTCACGATCGGCGCCGACATCGGACTGGCGCTCGACGTCGCGGCGACCGAGTTCTACCGGGACGGCGCCTACCAGTTCGAGGGCGGTGCGCGCTCGGCCGACGAGATGATCGCGTTCTACGCCGGGCTCGTGGCCGACTACGCGATCGTGTCGATCGAGGACCCGCTGTCCGAAGAGGACTGGAGCGGCTGGATCGCCATGACGACGCAGCTCGGCGACAAGGTGCAGATCGTCGGCGACGACCTGTTCGTGACCAACCCGCAGCGGCTGGGCCGCGGCATCGCCGAAGGCGCCGCTAACGCGCTGCTCGTCAAGGTCAACCAGATCGGGTCACTCACCGAGACCCTCGACGCCGTCGACCTCGCGCACCGCAACGGCTACCGCTGCATGATGAGCCACCGCTCGGGCGAGACCGAGGACACCACCATCGCCGACCTGGCCGTGGCGACCAACTGCGGCCAGATCAAGACCGGCGCGCCGGCTCGTAGCGAGCGCGTCGCGAAGTACAACCAGCTGCTGCGGATCGAGGAAGAGCTCGACGACGCCGCCCGCTACGCCGGCGCGAATGCCTTTCCGCGCTTCAAGGGCGCCACGGGCTGAGGTCGGGCAACGGTATGACGATGCGGGTCGGACGGTCGCGACGCGGCCCGGCAGCCCCGACGGCGGGAGCGCCCTCGGGCGCCCCGCCGGCCGGTCACCGGTCGGGCGCTCGTCCTGGGCGCGGTCGTGGTGTTCCTCGTCGTCCTGCTCGCCGCGCCGCTGCATCGCTACCTCGCCGCGCGCTCGGCGGCCGGTCAGGCTGCCCAGCAGAAGCAACAGACCGAGCAACAGCTCACCCAGCTCCGGCAGCTCGACAACCAGCTCAGCGACCCGGCGTACATCGCCGCGCAGGCGCGGGAACGGCTGCAGTACGCGATGCCCGGCGACACCGTCTACGTCGTCGTCCAGCCCGGCCAGCAGGACGATCTGAACCAGACGAGCAAGGGTTCGACGGCTCCGACCAAGGCGCCCGGCAACACCTGGAACAAGCGCCTCTGGGGCAGCGTCCAGGTCGCCGATCACGGCTCGTGAGCCGGCGCTCGTGAGCTTCGCGGACGACCGAGCCACGGTCGCGGCGCAGCTCGGCCGTGAGCCGCGGGCGATCCGCGCGGTCGCCCATCGCTGCCCGTGCGGGAATCCCGATGTCGTCGAGACGTCGCCGCGACTGCCGGACGGGACGCCGTTCCCCACGCTGTACTACCTGACGTGTCCACGGGCGGCCGCGGCGATCGGCACGCTCGAGTCGTCCGGGCTGATGCGCGAGATGGCGGACCGGTTGCGTGCCGACGACCAGCTCGCTGCCGCCTACCAGGCCGCGCACTTGACCTATCTGGCCCGTCGGGAGGAGATCGGCCACGTCGAGGAGATTGCCGGCGTCAGCGCCGGCGGTATGCCGAACCGCGTCAAGTGCCTGCACGTCCTGGTCGGGCACGCCCTCGCCGTCGGACCGGGTGTGAACCCGCTCGGCGACGAGGCGCTCGAGATGCTGGCCCCGTGGTGGGTCGCGGGCCCCTGCGTTCCCCACCCGTGACTGGGCTGCGGGCGGCCGGCATCGACTGCGGCACGAACTCGATCCGCCTGCTCGTGGCCGACGTCGCGCCCGACGGCCGGTTGGTCGACGTGCATCGCGAGATGCGGGTGGTGCGCCTCGGCCAGGACGTCGACCGGACCGGGCGGCTGGCCGCGGAGGCGATCGAGCGCACGCGCGTCGCCTTGCTCGATTATGCGGAAATCATTGGCCAAACCGGCGCGACGGCCGTTCGGATGGTCGCTACGAGCGCGACTCGCGATGCCGCCAATCGCGACGAGTTCGCTCGCATGGTGCGGTCGGTGCTGGGCATCGACGCCGAGGTCATCTCGGGCATCGACGAGGCCGAACTGTCGTTCCGCGGTGCTGTCCGGGGCCTGCCGGGTGTGGCCGGTCGGCTGTTGGTGACCGACATCGGTGGCGGATCGACCGAGCTGGTCCTTGGTGACGTCTCGGCCGGTCACGACCTGCTCGCGCACAGCATGAACGTCGGCTGCGTCCGGATGACCGAACGGCATCTGCGCGACGATCCGCCGACGGCCGCCCAGATCGCGGCCGCCCGACACGACATCGAGGCGGCGATCGACGCGGCCGCCGTGGACGTCCCGCTCCGGGCCGCAGAAGCGTTCGTCGGTGTCGCAGGCACGGTCACGACGATGGCGGCGCTATCGCTCGGCCTGGCCGTCTACGACGCGGATGCCATCCACGGATCGACGATGTCGTCGGCGGACGTCCGCGCCGTGACCGATCGGCTGCTGGCGATGTCGCGGGCCGAGCGGGCCGCGGAGCCGGTGATGCATGCCGGTCGGGTCGACGTCATCGGCGGGGGAGCGTTTATCCTGCAGATCCTGATGGAGCGCACTGGTGCGAGCGCGGTAATCGTCAGCGAGCACGACATCCTCGATGGCATCACCGCCTCGGCGGCTAGGCCTTGACAGCGTCCTTCTCCTTGTCCTTCTCCTTGTCCTTCTTGACGGGCGGCTCGCTGCCGGTCAGCGTGCGCCAGACCTCGTTGGCGCCCTTGGTCGAGGCCAGTTCGGCGGCGGCGATGCCGACCGCCGACAGGGCCGCCCAGCCGATCGCGTCGCGCCAGTCGGCGTCGGGATCCTGCGCCGCGCGCGGCGGGTTACCGGGCCGGGCGGCGACCCACAGCTTCTCGACGCCCTTGCGGGCCGCGATGCCAACCGGGATGGCCACCGCGATGGTGATCAACTTGTACGCGAGCTTGCCGACCGGGTTTGCCATGTGTCTCTTATACCCGGTGGCGGCGAGGCGCATGGCAGGCTGGGTCGATGCAACCGGCCCGGACCCGTGCCGAGGTCGTCGAGTTCGCGGGGCGGACCTCCTCGATCGCCGAGCTCGACGAGCGGGTGTCGGTGTGCCGCGCCTGCCCGCGCCTGGTCGCTTGGCGTGAATCGGTGGCGATCACAAAGCGCCGGTCGTACGCCGAGGAGACCTACTGGGCGCGGCCGGTGCCGGGCTTCGGGGTAACCCAGCCACGCGTCCTGATCGTGGGTCTCGCACCCGGCGCCCACGGCGCGAATCGCACCGGCCGCAACTTCACCGGCGACCGGTCGGGTGACTGGCTCTACGCGTCGCTCTACCGCTGCGGCCTGGCCAACCAGCCGACGTCGGTCTCGGTGTCGGACGGCCTGCAACTGTTCGGGACGCGGGTCGTCGCCGCCGTCCGCTGTGCCCCGCCCGACAACAAGCCGTCGACCGAGGAACGTGACACCTGCCGGCCCTGGCTGGCCCGCGAGCTCGAACTGGTCTGGCCGTCGGTGCGCTGCGTGGTCGTCCTCGGCGGCTTCGGCTGGGCGGCGCTCTGGCCGGCCCTGCGAGCGGCCGGAGTGCCGGCTCCGCCGCCCGTTCCCGCCTTCGGCCACGGCGTCGAGACCGTCGTCGACGACCGAACCGTCCTGGGTTGCTACCACGTCAGCCAGCAGAACACCTTCACCGGACGCCTGACCGAGCCGATGTTGGACGCGGTGTTCACCCGCGCGGCGCGGCTCGGCGGCCCCGGGCTACCGTCGATGACATGACCGCCTCGTCCGGCCCGACCCGAATCGTCATCGTCGGTGGCGGGTACGTCGGCATGTACACGGCCTTGCGCATCCAGAAGAAACTCAGCCATGGTCGCGCCGAGATCATCGTCATCGACCCGCAGCCGAACATGACGTACCAGCCGTTCCTGCCGGAGGCCGCGGCCGGCAACCTCGAACCACGCCACGTCGTCGTGCCGTTGCGGCGGGTGCTGCGCAAGTGCCGGATCATCACCGGCGCGGTCACCACCATCACCGACGCGCGGCGGACGGTCACGGTCGCGCCGTCCGAGGGGCCGAAGTACGAACTGCCGTACGACATCTTGGTCGTCTGCCCCGGGTCGGTGTCGCGGCTGCTGCCGATCCCGGGCCTGGCGGATGTCGGTATCGGCTTCAAGACGATCGGGGAGGCGACTTACCTGCGCAATCACGTCCTCGAACGCCTCGATCTGGCCAGCTCGACCGACGACCCGGCCCGCAAGGCCCGCGCCCTGAGCTTCGTGTTCATCGGCGGCGGGTACGCCGGTGTCGAAGCGCTCGCCGAGCTGCAGGACATGGCGCGGTACGCGACCCGCTACTACGACGGCGTCTCGCCGGACGACATGCGATGGGTGCTCGTCGAGGCGGCCGACCGGATCATGCCCGAGGTGTCGGTCAGCCTCGGCGCGTACACCGTCGACCGGCTCCGCGAGCGGCAGATCGACGTGCGGCTGAGTACCCGGCTCGACTCGGTGGTCGACGGCCACGTCCAGTTGTCCGACGGCGAGACCTTCGATGCAGAGACGATCGTCTGGACGGCCGGTGTGAAGTCCAACCCGATGCTCGCCACCAGCGATCTGCCCTTGGACGACAAGGGCCGGCTGCCCTGCCACGCGAACCTCACCGTCCGTGGCCTCACCGGGGTCTTCTCGGCGGGAGACTGCGCGGCGGTCCCCGATCTCTCGAAGGACGACCCGACCGCGCTGACCGGTCCGAGCGCCCAGCACGCGGTGCGGCAGGCGAAGGTTCTCGGCAAGAACATCATCGCGATGGTGCAGGGGCGGCAGCTCACCGACTACAAGCACGCCTACGTCGGCTCGGTCGCGTCACTCGGCCTCTACCGCGGGGTCGCGGAGCTGTACGGAGTCAAGGTCAAGGGCATCGTCGCGTGGTTCATCCACCGCACGTACCACCTCTCACGGATGCCCACCTTCAACCGCAAGGTCCGGGTGCTGGCCGACTGGACCGGTGCCTTGTTCTTCCGCCGCGAGATCGTCGCTCTCGGGCAAGTGCAGATGCCGCGCAGTGAGTTCCAGCAGGCCGCCGGCTTACGGGCAGTGCCCGAGGTCGACTAGCGCCCGACGCCACCTAGGCTGGGGACCGGTTGATCTCTTGCCCCCGTGGCCCAATCGGCAGAGGCAGACCCCTTAAAAGGGTCCAAGTGTCGGTTCGAATCCGACCGGGGGTACCAGCGTCGTTCGATCGCAGCTGGCACGATTGTCAGCCATGGCCGACGCGATCGACTGGGGCGAGCCGTCGCAGGCGCGCGGCGGCGTCACCGAACAGTCGTTCGTGCTCGCTCGAGGTTCCGCAACCGTGCCGGGCATCCTCTGGCTACCGGCCCCTCAGGTTGCACGGCCACCGCTGGTGCTGCTCGGCCACGGCGGCAGCGGGCACAAGCGAAGCGACCGGATCGTCGAGCTGGCGTGGTGGTTCGCGGCCACGGCCGGGATCGCCGCGCTGGCTATCGACGGTCCGTATCACGGCTCGCGAGTGCCGGTCGGGTTTCGCGCCGAGGACTACCAGGCAGCGATCATCGCGGAGGGCGCCGACCGCGTAACCGAGCGGATGGTCGGCGATTGGCTGGCGGGCGTGGCGGCGGTGACGTCGCTAGGCGGAGTCGACACCGATCGAGTCGGCTATTTCGGGCTCTCGATGGCGACTCGCTACGGACTGCCCACCGGGGTCGCGCTGGGCGCTCGCCTGACGTGCGCGGTCTTCGGGAAGTTCGGTCTCGAGCAGACGGACCGCCTGCGCGCCGGGTTGGATACCTCGACCCGGATCCGGTCCGACGCGCCCCGGATCACGGCCCCCGTTCTGTTCCACATCCAGTGGGACGACGACCTGTTCACGCGCGAGGGCCAGCTTGCCCTCTTCGACCTGATCGGCTCGCCGGACAAGCGCCTGATCGGTTACTCCGGCGGACACGACGAGACCCGTCCGGACGCGCCGTCGAGCTGGCGAACGTTCATGGCCGGCCATCTGGTGGCGAAGCGGTGAGCTGATCCGCTGGTCACGCCGACACCTTCCCATCGGGCGAGATGACCCGCGCCGAATTGCCGGGTGGCGGGGGAGGGTGAGAACATACGTTCGACTATACGATCCGCCAGCCCGGCGATCGCTCGCCGACGCGACGCGATGAGCGACCGCCGACCTTGACGGCAACCGGAAACCAAGGAAGTAGGCCGGCAACCGGCCCGCACCAGCGGGACGGCGACGCTGGGCCACGACATCGGGACAAAGAAAACCGGCCCGGGCAGGTGCCCGGGCCGGTCGTCGTTCTGGTGCGGTCAGTCGTCCCAGGGACCGTAACCGCCGTTGTCGCTATCCATAGCGACCTCCTCTTTAGTGCGGGCCGGCTGCGTCGCGTTCTAGCGCGGCGCCGGCCATGGACGTTCCTGCTCCAGGCCTGTGATGATCTGAACCAAGACCAGCGAGCTCTGCTCGCCGACAGCCGCTAGGTGGGCTGCTGTCACGAAGTGTAACTGATGTTAAACGATTCCGCTATCAGCCGCCACTCTTTCGGCGAAATGTCCGCTTACCTCCGGCCGCGCCGTGCTCGCCGTGGATCTTGGAGCCGTCCCGGGCCTCGTTGTCGGCGTTGCGCTCGGCCTGGTTGTTGCGCTTGCGTTCGAGCGCCTCGCGGAACTTGTCCTTGACGTCGGGCTGGTCGGCGTCCTTCTTGTCAGTGCTCATGGTCGAAAGCATGCCACGCTCCACCTCACGGGCTGTCGTGAACTAAAAGCGACAGTCAGGCGTTGAACCGACAACGGCCGAGCAGGTGGGCCGCGACGATCAGGAGGCCCGCGATCCGGGCCGTTGCCGAAGGAGTGACACGCGGTGCCCAATCCCGTGTTGAACAAGCTGAGCCCGCCGAACCGCGCGGCGACCCCGCCGCCGGCCGACCTCGAGACGATGTACCAGCGACCCGCGTACGGCGGCACCGCGCCGCAGCCGGGCTACGGCGGACCGACCTACCCGCCGATCCCGAACGATCGCGGCTACGGCGGCGGCGGTTCGGGGGGTGGTGGCGTCAGTCGTTACATGACCTTGGACGACGTGGTCGTGCGAACGGGCGCGATGCTGGCGGTCCTGTTCACCGCCGGCGCCCTGTCATGGACGCTGGCCCCGTCGAGCGCGGCGACGCCGCTGATCATCGTCGGTCTCATGGGCGGCCTCGGTCTCGGCCTCTACATGTCGTTCACGATGCGCGCGAACGCCGTGACGGCGCTGGCCTACTCGGCGTTCGAGGGACTGTTGCTCGGAGCCGTCAGCCGGGCCTTCGAGGCGCGCTATCACGGGATCGTCATCGAGGCGCTCACCGGCACCGTGATGGTCGCGGCCGGCGTCCTGTTCGTCTACAAGATCGGCGCGATCCGTGTCACGCCCCGCTTCACGCGAATCGTCGTCGCGGCGACCATCGGCGTGTTCGGCCTGATGATCGTCAATCTGATCGCGTACCTGTTCCACCCGGGCGGACTGGGGCTGCGCGACGGCGGGACCATGGCGATCGTGTTCAGCCTGCTGTGCATCGGCATCGCGGCGCTGAACCTCGTGATCGACTTCGACATGATCGAGCAGGGCATCCGCCGCGGCGCCGACGAGAAGTTCGCGTGGTACGCGTCGTTCGGCTTGATGGTCACGCTGATCTGGCTCTACATCGAGATCCTGCGGCTGCTCGGCTACATGCGAAACAACTGACCGACACGTACGGCGGACGGGCGGCTCGAGGAATCGGGCCGCCCGTTCTGCGTTCGCGGCTAACTCAGCCGCTCGATCACCATCGCCATCCCCTGGCCGCCGCCGACGCACATCGTCTCGAGGCCGAACTGCTTGTCGTGGAACTGCAGTGAGTTGATCAACGTGGTGGTGATGCGGGCGCCCGTCATGCCGAACGGGTGCCCGACGGCGATCGCGCCACCGTTCACGTTGAGTCGATCGATGTCGATCCCGAGGTCCTGGTAGGACGGAATCACCTGCGCGGCAAAAGCTTCATTGATTTCGACGAGGTCGATGTCGCCGATCGACATCCCGGCCCGGCCCAGGGCCTGCTTCGAAGCCTCAACCGGACCGAGACCCATGATCTCGGGCGAGAGGCCGGACACGCCGGTCGACACGATGCGGGCCAGTGGCGTCAGACCGAGTTCGGCCGCCTTCGTGTCGCTCATGATCACCAGCGCCGCGGCGCCGTCGTTGAGCGGGCAGCAGTTTCCGGCCGTGATCCGCCCATCGGGCCGGAAGACGGGACGCAGCCCGGCGACCGCCTCGTAGGTGACGCCGGCGCGGGGGCCGTCGTCGGCCGCGATGACCGTTCCGTCGGGCAGCGTGACCGGCGTGATCTCGCGTTGCCAGAACCCGTTCGCCAGTGCCTTCTCGGCGAGGTTCTGCGAGCGGACGCCGAAGTGGTCCATCTCCTCGCGGGTGGTCCCCTTCAGCTGCGCGAGGTTCTCGGCGGTCTGGCCCATGGCGATGTAGACATCCGGGATCTCGCCCGTGAGGCGCGGATCCGACCAGATGTCGGCACCCGCGGCCGTCCGGGCGGCCGTGCGGGTCTGGGCCGGCTCGAAGGCCGGGTTCGTCCACGGATTGCGGGCGCCGGGTCCGTCGGGGCCGATCGGCGGGCTGTCGCTGGTTCCGAGCGCCGCGCGGCTGACGCATTCGACACCCGCGGACAGGAAGACATCGCCCTCGCCCGCCTTGATCGCGTGGAACGCCATCCGGGACGTCTGCAGCGACGACGAGCAGTAGCGGGTGATCGTCGTCCCCGGCAGGAAGTCGTAGCCCAGTCGCACGGCGACCACGCGCGCCATGTTGAAGCCCTGCTCGCCGCCCGGCGAGCCGCAGCCGAGCATCAGATCGTCGATGTCGTGCGGGTCGAGTTCGGGGATCTTGGCGAGCGCCGCCGCCACGATCGTCGCGGTGAGCTCGTCGGGACGCAGCTGGGCGAGTGAACCCTTGACGGCTCGTCCGATCGGCGAGCGGGCGGTCGCGACGATGACTGCTTCGGGCATGACGGGAATCCCTTTCTCCGGCGCACACCAGCATCGGCGGCGGGGTGCTCTTGCATCGTGCCACCGCAGTCGCCGATCCGTCCTATGAAGTGCGTTACGAGCGCGTCGGGACGTCCATGACCTCACTCGTAGCCTGCTCAGCGGACGTCGTTGCGGCGGCGCGCTGCGGGCGCCGCTTGCGCAGCTGCGCCCAGCGGCCGCGCCGGCCACTCTTCTCGCCGTCGACCTCGGTCGCCGCCACTTCGGTACCTGGTCGCGCGGCGGCCTGCACCGCGGCCCGTGCGATCGGTCGCGCTCGTTTCGTCGTGAACGGGCTGGCCGAGCGCTCCCGCGTACGCAGGCCCAGGGCGTCGAGGCACGAGGGCAGTATCGCTTCAGCGGCCGCCGCGTAACCGGCCTCGGACGGGTGGAAGCGGTCTTCGCTGAACAGCTCGGCCCGGGTCGCGAAGATCGGCCCGAGCAGGTCCCCCAACGAGACGGTCCGCCCGCCCGCCTCGATGACGGCGATCGTCTGAGCGGCCGCCAGGCTGCGCGACAGGCGGCGCGCGAAGTACCGCAGCGGTTGGGCGATCGGACGGATCGTCCCGAGATCCGGGCAGGTGGCCACCACCACCTCGGTGCCGCGCGCCCGCAGCGCGGTCACCGTCTCGCTCAGGGCCCGGATCGAGACCGACGGGCGCACCCGGTGCGTCACGTCGTTCGCGCCGATGATCACGACCGCGAGCTCGGGCGGTTCGGTGAGCTCGTTGAGTTGGTCGAGCAGCCACGTCGACTCGGCACCGACCGCGGCCGTGTTCGTGAGATGCACCGGTCGCCGGGACACGGCCGAGATCGCGATGGCGATCCGGACCGCCGGGGTGTCGATGTCACGATGCACGCCGTATCCGGCGGCCGTCGAGTCGCCCAGCATCGCCATCTTGATCGGCGGCCGACGGTTGCTCACACCGTCCGCGGTCCACAAAGTGCCGTTCGCGCCGGGAAAGCCGAAGTCGTCGGCTTCCGGTATGCGTCGGCGGGCCAGCATCGATTCGCCGGCGATCAGTCCGTACAGCACTCCGGCACCGACAGCTCCGAGCGCGCCGAGCCCACCACCCCCGTAGGCCGCCACGGTGGCAATGCGCCGTGCGCGGGTCGTTCGTCTCATCAGTGGGTCAACCTCCCGTCCACCGGTCTTCGAGGTTAGCCTGCAGGCAGGCAGCCGGGTTTGGCGGGCACGAACGACCTTCGGCGAGAGGCTCAGAGCATGGCGTACTTCGAATCGCTGGTCGAATTGATCGGCAACACTCCGCTCGTGAAGCTGGGACGGGTGGCGGCCGGGCTCGACGCGACGGTCCTCGCGAAGGTCGAGTACTTCAACCCGGGCGGCTCGGTGAAGGACCGCATCGCGGTACGGATGATCGAGGCCGCCGAACAGTCCGGCGAACTGCGCCCCGGGGGCACGATCGTCGAGCCGACGTCCGGCAACACCGGTATCGGTCTCGCGATCGTCGCCCAGCAGCGCGGCTACCACTGCATCTTCGTCTGTCCCGACAAGGTCAGTGGCGACAAGATCAACACCTTGCGGGCCTACGGGGCCGAGGTGGTCGTCTGCCCGACGGCCGTATCGCCCGAGGATCCCCGGTCGTACTACTCGGTGTCCGATCGGCTCGCCCGCGAGACACCGGGCGGCTGGAAGCCGGACCAGTACGCGAACCCCAACAATCCGCGCTCGCACTACGAGACGACCGGGCCCGAGCTCTGGGAGCAGACCGAAGGGCGCATCACGCACTTCGTCACCGGCGTCGGGACCGGCGGGACGATCAGCGGCACCGGCCGTTACCTGAAGGAGCAGTCCGGCGGACGCGTGCAGATCATCGGCGCCGACCCCGAAGGTTCGGTGTATTCGGGTGGAACCGGCCGTCCGTACCTCGTCGAGGGCGTCGGCGAGGACTTCTGGCCGGCGACGTTCGATCGCGACATCGCCGACGAGATCATTGCGGTGTCCGACGCCGATTCGTTCGACATGACGCGGCGCCTCGCCCGGGAAGAGGGTCTGCTAGTCGGTGGTTCGTGCGGCATGGCCGTCGTGGCCGCGCTGCGGGCGGCGCGTCGCCTCGGGCCGTCCGATCTGGTCGTGGTGCTGTTGCCCGACGGCGGCCGTGGCTACCTCTCGAAGATCTTCAGCGATCGCTGGATGTCCGACTACGGCTTCGTCAGCGAATACAGCGACGTGACGATCGGGGACGTGCTGCGCGCGAAGTCCGGCGAGACGCCGCCGCTCGTCCACGCGCACCCGAACGAGACGGTGCGCGAGGCCATCGACATCCTGCGCGAGTTCGGCGTCTCGCAGCTGCCGGTCGTCAAAGCCGAGCCGCCGGTGACAGCCGGCGAGGTGGTCGGATCGGTGTCCGAGAAGGTGCTGCTCGACGCCCTCTTCTCGGGTCACGCGTCGCTCGCCGACCCGCTCGAGCGGCACATGTCGGCCCCGCTGCCGATCATCGGCTCCGGCGAGCCGGTCAGCGCGGCGATCACCGCGCTGGGCGAGGCCGACGCGCTGCTCGTCCACATCGAAGGCAAGCCCGCGGGCGTGATCACCCGCCAGGACCTGCTCGGCCAGCTGGCGACTTCCCGATAATCCGCGCGCGCGCCTGCGCGGGAATCAGAGGATTCTCTTCGATCCTTGGCCAATGCCCGACATCTTCGAATACATCCCGCACCCGCACCTCGAGCACCTGAAGCAGGCCGGCCCGCCGTCGCAGGAGAAGGTGGTCAAGCGCTGGACGGGCGGCAGCAAGGTCAAGGCGCTCAACGCCAAGATCGGCCTCAAGATCACGTTGATCGTCGGCACGATGTGGTGCGCGTACCTCTTCACGCTGCTGGCGCTGGTGAGTGCGGACTCGGCGTTCACCTCGAAGAACCTGCTCACCATCGTGGCCTGGATCGCGCAGACGTTCCTGCAGCTGGTCCTGTTGCCGATCATCATCGTTGGGCAGAACGTCCAGGCCGCCGCCGCCGACGAACGTTCGGAAGCGACGTACAAGGACGCGGTCGCCCTGCTCGAAGAGGCGCGGCAGATCCAGGCTCACCTGTTGGCCCAGGACGAGGCGATCGAGCGGATCCTGACCCACCTGCAGATGTCGCAGCCGCCGGCGGCGTCGGCGACCTGAGCGCCACCGTCACGACGTGACGGCCGGCTCGATCGCCTTGGCCAGCGCCTGGACGAGGGCGACCCCGGCGTTGAACGACTGGTTGTGCTGGGTCATCACGGCCATGAGCACCTTCTGTCCGTCGATCGTGACGATGCCGACGCTGTTGGTCAGCCACCGGTCACCGTCGTCGTCGACGGCGAGCCAACCGTTCTTGTTCTCGAAAGTGGTGCCCGCATCGGCGGTCACGCCGACACCCCAGCGCTGGTCGGACTCGACATGGCTCATCAGGTTCAGGATGAACGACTGCGAGGCAGCCGTCAGCGGGCCGCCCGTCGCGACGAGATTCTTCAGCAATTTCAGCTGATCCGGGGAGTTGGTGGCGGTGAGACCCCAGTAGTCGTCGGTACCCGGGATCGTGTTCGCCATCGGGCCGAGACGCTGGTTGGCCACGGTGACGGCCTTGTCGCTGCCGATGTCCTCCCAGAGATATTCAGCAGCGGAGTTGCTGCTGTTCTCGATCATCGTGGTGGCGTTCGACACCTCGCCCGACGAGAGCGGCGTGCCTTTGTCCTGGTGCTGCAGGAACAACGTCTCGATGATGTCGAGCTTGATGACGCTGCCGGTGTACATGCCGCCCGTGGCGCCGGCGCTGTACGTTGCCCCGGTCACCAGGTTGACCGCGGCCACCGAGTAGCCACTTGCACCGACCGGTGCGCCGAGTGCGGCGACCTTGGCATCGATCCCGGCCCGCGACAGCGTCATCGACGCCGCCGACTCCCGGGCCCGGGCGATGGCGGCGATCGTGTGCACCGAGCGCGGCGCCGGCGAAGTCGACGGAGCGCTCGTCGGATCGTCGGTTGGCTCGCTGGTCGTGGCCGCCGCGTTCTGCGGCGGGGCATCGGCCTGGGCCGGCCGGGAATCGCGCACGTTGTGGATCGTGACGAGCGTGAGGGCGAGCAGCGCGCAGAGGATGACGATCAGAGGGAGAATCCGGCCACGTCGACCCGCGGTGTGTCGAGCGCTCACCGGTTGACTGTGTCCCGTCTTCCTGTGTCCCGAGCAGACGCTTGCTGTGGACCGCCTCGCCGCTACGGTGAGGGATGTGACCGATTTTCGCACGGATGACGACGCACTTCGAACATCGCGCGGCTTCAACACTGTCGCTATCCACGCCGGCCAGGAGCCGGATTCGCTGACCGGCGCAGTCACCGTCCCGATCTATGCGACGTCGACCTACAAACAGGACGGCGTCGGTGGACTGCGGGGCGGCTACGAATACAGCCGCAGCGCCAACCCGACGCGTACCGCGCTGGAGGCCGCGCTGGCCGCGGTCGAGGGCGGCACCCGGGGCCTGGCTTTCGCGAGTGGACTCGCCGCCGAGGACACCTTGCTGCGTACGGTGTGTTCGCCCGGCGACCACGTCATCGTGCCCGACGACGCCTACGGCGGGACGTTCCGCCTGATCGCTCGCGTCCTCGCGCGCTGGGGGCTGACGTACACGCCGGTCGCGCTCGCCGACCTGGCCGCCGTCCGTGCCGCGATCCGACCTGAGACGCGAGTGATCTGGTGCGAGACGCCGACGAATCCGCTCCTCGGCATCGCCGACATCGCCGCGCTCGCCGAGATCGCCAATGAATCACCGGCGAAACTCGTCGTCGACAACACCTTTGCTTCGCCGTATCTGCAGCAGCCGTTGGCATTGGGCGCCGACGTTGTCGTGCATTCCACGACGAAGTATCTCGGCGGACACTCCGACGTGGTCGGGGGCGCGCTGATCCCCGCCGACGCCGACCTCGGCCGGGAGCTCGCGTTCCACCAGAACGCGATGGGCGCCGTGGCCGGGCCCTTCGACGCGTGGCTCGTGTTGCGCGGGTTGAAGACCCTGGGCGTACGGATGGATCGGCACTGCGCGAACGCGGCCGTCGTCGTCGACTTCCTGCTCGATCACCCGGCCGTCGAGCGGGTGTACTACCCCGGTCTGGAGGCGCACCCCGGCCACGCGATCGCCGCCCGGCAGATGCGCGGCTTCGGCGGCATGGTCGCGTTCACGCTGCGCGGCGGCGAGGAGGCCGCGCTGAAGGTGTGCGAACTGGCGCAGTTGTTCACGCTCGGCGAGTCGCTCGGTGGCGTCGAATCCCTCATCGAGCATCCGGGGCGTATGACACACGCCAGTGTGGCCGGATCGGCGCTCGAGGTGCCCGCATCACTCGTCCGGCTGTCGGTCGGCATCGAGGACGTCGACGACATCGTGGCGGATCTGAGCCAGGCGCTGAGCTGACGTGGCGTGTTCGGCAACCGTCGTATGGGACGAGGGATACCTCGCCTACGACTTCGGCGATCACCCGCTGAATCCGATCCGGCTCGATCTCACGATGCGCCTCGCACGGTCGCTGGGGGTGCTCGATCGCATCGAGATCGTGGCGCCGACGCCCGCGAGCGACGAGCAGTTGCTGACCGTCCACGACGCCGCCTACTTGGCCGCGGTCCGGCGGGCCAGCACCGACCCTCTGTTCGAAGGCTACGGCCTCGGGACGAGCGATGACCCTGTATTTTCCGGCATGTTCGACGCGTCGGCGCTGATCGCCGGAGGATCCGCGATCGCCGCGCGGTCGGTGTGGAACGGCGACAGCCGGCACGCCGTCAACATCGCGGGTGGCCTGCATCACGCGATGCGCGGATCGGCGTCGGGCTTCTGCGTGTTCAACGATGCGGTACTGGGCATTCGCACCCTGCTGGCCGCCGGCGCCGAGCGAGTCGCCTATGTCGATGTCGACGTGCATCACGGCGACGGGGTGCAGGCCGCGTTCTACGCGGATCCACGGGTGTTGACGATCAGCCTCCACCAGGACCCGCGAACGCTGTTCCCGGGCACCGGTTTCGCCGACGAGACCGGCTCCGGCGAAGGCATCGGCACGTCGATCAACGTCGCGTTGCCGCCCGGCACGTCCGACACCGGCTGGCTACAAGCATTCCGCGCGGTCGTGCCGCCGGCCGTTCGGGCGTTCGGACCGGACGTCCTCGTGACGCAGTGCGGCTGCGACACCCACCACGAGGACCCGCTCGCGTCGCTCGAGTTGTCGGTCGACGGGCAGCGCACGGCGCTCTCGGAGCTGCACGCGCTCGCCCATGAGGTCGCGGACGGGCGCTGGCTGGCGTTCGGCGGGGGCGGCTACGGGCTGGTCCGGTGCGTGCCCTTGACCTGGACGCACCTGCTGGCCGAGGCGTCCGGCATCCCGGTCGCGCCGGAAACGCCGGTACCCGAGTCGTGGAAGGACTACTTGCGCAGCAGGGGGATCCGCGTCAGCCCGCCGCGATTCCTCGGCGAAGGCCGTTCGCTCGACGGGCCGCTGTGGACACCCGGTGGCGATTCCTGGCTCGATCGGTCGATTGACATGACCCGGGAACTGACCTTCCCGTCACTCGGTCTCGATCCGGCGCGCGACTGAGGGTCGGCCCACCGCTCGCGCAGGGCCTGGACGAGGGGGCCGATGCCGAGCGCCAGCCAGACGACGTTGGTCACCGACGACGGCCACGCGTGAGCGGCGGCGGTGCTGATGCCCAGGCAGATCGCCCCGACGAGATTCATCGCCAGATAGGTCGCCGAGGTTCCGTCGAACCGGCCCTTGGTCAACAGACCGTACGCGGTCAGCAGGGTGAGTGCGCCCATCCAGCCGACGATGGCGACGATCACTGCGGTACTTCGGCGAAGGCCCGCACCGGAAAGGTCCCGAAGTCGGCGACGCGGGGCGGAATGGCGCTGAACAGCGCTCCGCGCGGCGGCAGCTGGGCCAGTCCGGTGAGGTGCTCGACGACGGGAATCCCGGCGCCGAGCAGCAGGCTGTGCGCGGGCCGCGTGCCGTCGCTCGGCGAGTCGATGTTGACGGCGTCGATGCCGACGACCGCCGCGCCGTTGGCGACCAGCCACTCCGCGCCGCCGCGGGTCAGGAACGCCGCGTCCCGCGCGTATTCGGGGGTTCCGAAGCGGACGTCGTCGCCGCTGTGGATCAACACCGCCGACCCGGCCGGAGCACCGATCGCGGCCAGGATGTTCTCGTCGACGGCTCGCGTCGCGGTGCCGGCGATGCGGATGACGACGGTCGGCACGCGGTGCAGGCGGTCGAGCGGCAGGCCGGCCAGGTCGGTCGTGCCGTCGAACCGGTGATAGGGCGAGTCGACGTACGTGCCGGTATTGCCGATCAGCGTGATGATGTCCATGGCGAACTCGGTGCCGGCGGCGTAGATCTCACGCGACGCCGCCCGGGTCAGGTGAGGCGTGATCGAGGGCGCCGGCAGACCGGGATAGGTGATCATCCCGGCGCGTACGACGTGGTTGAGCTCGACGGTCCGGTACCCGCTCGTGGCGGCCGGGCCGGTCGAGGCGGCCCGTGTTCCCGCGTGCGGCTCCTCGAGGATCTGGACGTTCGTCACGTCCGCGCGCGCCGTCAGCAGCAGACCGAGCGAGGCGATGAACCGGGTTGCGACCTCGGCCGATGTGACGTCGGCGGACGGCACGTCGATGCGGAAGGCCTCGGCGCGCAGCGACCCTCCGTTGCTGAACTCGACGACGGCATCGAACTGGGCGCGGTACTCGGTCATGCTCTCAATTCTGGACCAGTTTCGAGTGAAAGAGAATTGCAATATCCTTCATTCGAGTTGAAGCTGTACTGCATGCAGTTGGATCCGCGCCGGTTGCTCGTCCTGCGGGCGGTCGACCGCCACGGCGGGGTCGTGGGCGCGGCCACCGCGCTGCGGCTCACCCCGTCCGCCGTCTCGCAGCAGCTGGCCCGGCTCGAACGCGAGACCGGCATGGCCCTGATCGACCGTTCGCGCCGAGGCGGCCAGCGCCCCATCGAGTTCACCGACGCCGGTCGCCGCGTCCTCGGCTACGCCGACCGCGTCGGCCAGGTGCTCGACGACGCGACCCTCGATCTCGCGTCATTGATCGATTCCGCGAGCGGTCCGGTGACCATCTCGGCGTTCTTCACGGTCCTGCGCGCGTTCGTCGGGCCGGCCCTCGCCGAGCTCGCGCAGTCTCATCCCGGCCTGTTGCCGCGCGTCGTCGAGATCGACGAGCCGAGCGCTCCTGCGGAAGTGCAGTCCGGGGCCGTCGATGTGGCTGTCGTCGAGGACGATTCGCAGCGCGCCCGGCGCGTGCCCCGCGGCCTGCGCTACGAGGCGCTGGTCGACGATCCGTTCCGACTGGCCGTCCCGATCAGCTGGCCCGAGTACCAGTCATTGGACGAGCTGGCCGGGCGCCCGTTCGTGGACGGTCCGGTCGGCTCGGCGGTGGGCCAGACGCTGCGACGGCTGCGTCACGAGACCGGATTGCCTTTCCCGGCCGCGCATTCCTGCCTGGAGTTCACCGCGGCGCTGGCGATCGTGGGCGCGGGCATCGCCGGGGCGTTCGTCCCCGAACTCGCGCTGGCCGTGGCGCCGCCGCCGTCCGGGGTGCGGGTGCTCGCCCCGGCCGGGATGGGCGCACGCCGGCTCGGTCTCATCTACCGACGCTCGAAGCTCGAGCCGACGCCGGCCGTGGCCGCCGTCCTGAACGCGCTGCGCGCCGCCGCGGCGGTGCCACCCGGCAGCGCCGACAAACCCCGCTGACTACGGCGCTTGACTACCGACGACGCGACGATCCGCCACATCCGCAGATGCGGAATGGTGTGCGCCTCGTCGGTGAAGATCGCGCCTTCGCCGATCAGCCCGGCCCGCTCGTAGAAGGGGACCGCGCGCTCGCGGGCATTGCACCAGAGCAGGCCGCCGCCACGCACCGCGATGTAGTCGAGCAGCGCGCTGATCACCTGCGATCCCGCGCCGCCGCCGCGCCGATCAGGCCGGGTCGCCATCTGCCGCAGATGCCAGGCCGGCCGCTCGTCCGGACGCCACGGGCACGGATTGGCGTAGATGAAACAGGTGCTGACGGCGGTCCCGTCGTCGTCGAGGGCCGCGAAGTGAATCGCGTCGGGCAGGTCGTCGCCCGGTAGTGGCGTCCCGACCTCGAAGTGGGGCCGCAGGACCGAACGCCGCAGTTCCGTGGTCAGCGCGGGGTCGACGATCTCGACGCGCACAGGCTCAGCCGACCCGTCGGTGGCGGCGCCCGCCGCGGCTGCGCAGGTAGTCGGACACCACGTATTCGCCGAGCGCGCCCCGCTTCGGCAGGAAGAGCCGGCCACCGTTGCGCCGGCTGAGCTCTTCCATGAACGAGACCAGCCGCGGCTCGTCGTCGAGCATGAACACGTTGATCGTCGCGCCGCGCCGCGTGCAGCGCTCGACCTCGGCCAGCGTCGCCGCGATCGTCTCGGGGCTCGGCGGCCAGGCGAAGTCGGCGAAGCCGTCGCGCGCCAGATGGGCAGTCGGCTCGCCGTCGGTGATCACCAGGATCACCGGGTCGGCGTTGCGGTGCTTGTCGAGATGCCGCTGCGCGAGCATCAACCCGTGCTGCAGGTTGGTGCCCTGCACGCGGTCCCAGTCGTGATCGACGAGCGCCCGCGGCGACAAAACCCTTGCGTAGTCGGAGAATCCGATGATCTCGATCGCGTCCTGCGGGTACTTCGTCGTGACCAGCGAATGCAGGGCCATCGCCGTGGTCTTCGCCTCACCCCACGTCCCGCGCAGTTCCATCGAGTACGACATGTCGACGAGCAGGGCGACCGCCGCCGAACTGCGGCGCTCGGTTTCGACGACCTCGAAGTCCTCGGCGGCGATCTGCACGCGGTCGGGTGATGGTCCGGACCGCAGGACAGCATTGCGCACGGTGCGGACGACGTCGAGGGGTTGCTCGTCGCCGAACGCCCACTCGCGACTCGCCCCGGTGACCTCGCCGGCCGCGCCCGCGTCGCGCACGTCGTGCGTGCCGCGCCCGCGCGACTCGAGTGTGGCGAACACCCGGCGCAGGGCGGTCGAGCCGAGCCGGCGCAGCGCCCGCGGAGTCAGCTGCAGGCCGTCGCTACCGCGCTCGAGGTAGCCCTGCCGCTGCAGTTCGCGCTCGATCTCGCGTAACCGTTCGAGGTCGTCGACGGCCCGGCGGCCGAGCGCGCGCTCGACCAGCTCCTCGTCGATGTCGTCGAGCGAGGCGCCCGGGTAGTCCTGGCCGGCCAGTTCCGAGAGCTGGTCGAGGTCGGCCAGTTCGGCGAGCGCCCCGGTGGCGTCGGACAGGCCGAGGGCCTCGTCGCCGTCCATCCGCTCGCGGCCGCCCCACTGCAGGTCGGGACGGGCCGAGCGCAGCCCCTGTTGCAGGCGCGCCATTTCGTCGGCGAGACCCGAATCGGCCATCGCCTGCTCCATCAGAGCGCCGAGTTCGGCGCGTTGCTCGGCCGACAGCGAGTTCATCAGGCGCTGCGCGGCGGCGGCCCGGCGCGCGAGCGAGTCGATCAGTTCGGCCAGGTTGGTGGGCTGGTCGGGGAAGAACTCGCCGTATTCGTTCATGAATTCGGCGAATTGCTCGGGCGTGTGCTCGCCTCGCGCGTCGGCGTCGAGCATCTCGTTGAGGGCGTGCATCATGTCGCGGACGCGCTGCATGTCCTGCGGTCCGGCCTGCTGCATCGCGTCGCGCAGCCCCGCGAACTGCGAGTCGAGCACCTCTTCGCGCAGCAACTGCTTGATCTGCTCGTACTTCTCGCGGGCCTCCGGCGAGCGCCACTCGTAGTCGTTCAGCTGGCGGACGGCGCGGGCGGTGTCGGACGGCAGCGCGTCGAGCTCGGCCTCGGCGAGGCGCGCCGAGTCGGCCGGATCGGGGAACAGCGCGTTGCGCTCGGCCTGGACGGCTTCGTCGAGCAGCCGCCGGGCTTCCTGCAACGTGCCGTCGAGTCGGTTGTTGCGGCGTAGCTCGCGGGCCCGCTGCCGGGCGCGTTGGCGCAGGGCGTCGAGGCCGTTGCGTCCGTTGGACCCCGCGCGCAGCAGGCGGTTCAGGGCGTTACGGGGGGACGTACCCGAGAGCACGTCCTCGCCGATCTCGTCGAGCGCCCGCCGGATGTCATACGGCGGCTCGAGCGGATCGGTCCCGCCGTGCCACGCGCCGTACTGGAAGCTCATCGACTACGCGCCATAGATCGTCCGCGAGCCGTCGGAGTCCTTGGCCAGTCGCTTGTTCAGGTACAGCCCCTCGAGTGCGAATTCGACGGCGGCGGCGGCGATTCCGACCGCGGCCGGACCTTCGCCGAGACCGTCCGGCTCGAGCCGTTCGAGGATCTGCGCGAGCCCGGGCACGGCGCCGACCTGCTCGAGCAGCGCGTCGGCCGAGACCGTGTCGCCCGACGACACCGTCAGCCCGTTGTCGAACTTCTCCTGCAGGGCCCGCAGGTCGAGCCCGGCCAGCCGGGAGCGGTACGTCTCGGCGACGGCCCGCCGCAGCAGGTGATCGAGGACGTCGAACTCGCGGCCCTCGTCGGCGTCGTCGAACTCGACCTTGCCGCGGGAGGCGGGGATGACGGCCGGCAGGTCGGCGACCCGGGCCACGGCCACCGGCTCGCCGGTGATTGCGGCGCGGCGGACGGACGAGGCCGCCACCGTCTCGACCGCCGCGATCGCGAAGCGGGCCGAGACGCCCGAGCGCTGGTCGACCTGCGGCGCATCGCGGACGGCCCGGGCGAACCGGGCGACGACCTCGAGGATGTGCTGCGGGACGACCGGCGCGCCGTGGACGGTGGAGTCCCAGAGGACGGCCGCCTCCTGGGCGACCAGCACCAGCTCGTCGGCGAGTTCGAGCGGGTAGTGCGTACGCACCTCGGCGCCGAAGCGGTCCTTGAGCGGCGTGATGATGCGGCCGCGGTTGGTGTAGTCCTCGGGGTTGGCGCTGGCCACCAGCAGCAGGTCGAGCGGCAGCCGCAGCTGGTACCCGCGGACCTGGATGTCGCGCTCCTCGAGCACGTTCAGCAGCGCGACCTGGATGCGCTCGGCGAGGTCGGGTAGTTCGTTCACGGCGAAGATGCCGCGGTTGGTGCGCGGGACGAGGCCGTAGTGGACCGTTTCGGGATCGCCGAGCGTTCGCCCCTGCGCGACCTTGATCGGGTCGATGTCGCCGATCAGGTCGCCGACGGATGTGTCGGGAGTCGCCAGCTTCTCGCCGTAGCGCTCGCTGCGGTGCTTCCAGCTGATCGGGGTCAGGTCACCGTCGCCCGCCACGATCGACCGGCAGCGCGCGCACACCGGCGCGTACGGATGGTCATTGATCTCGCAGCCGGTGACGACCGGCGTCCACTCGTCCAGCAGTCCGACGAGCGTGCGGATCAGGCGGGTTTTGCCCTGTCCGCGCTCGCCGAGCAGCACGAGGTCGTGGCCCGCGAGCAGCGCGCGTTCGACCTCGGGAATGACGGTGTCGTCGAAACCGACGATCCCCGGCAGGCTCGGCTGCCCGGCCGCGAGACGGGCGATCAGGTTCTGGCGGATCTCGGTCTTGACGCTCACGTGCACATGGCCGGTCGCGCGCAACTCACCGAGAGTGGTGGCCGTGGGGGATGTCGACGATTCGCTCACTGGCTCGACGCTACGTCGCGGCGCGTGCGACCGCCACCGTCCGCGCGCGTTGTTCACGATCGGCGGATCAGAACTGCAGGAACAGGTCCTTGGCCATGTTGACCAGCGCCGGCGCGTTGTTCGCCGTAGGCCCGTCGAGCCACCAGGCGTCGACGACCGTGACGGCGGCGTCCTCGCCCTCGGCGTCGAACGCATCCGGCGTCGGGACCTTGGCCGGCCCACCCGGGAAGCGCGCGCCCGCCCGAAGGAGATCCTCGAGATTGCCGGTCCCGTCCTTGGTTACGAGCGTGGTGAAGTCGCTGGCCACGGTGTAGACGGCGGGGGCGTCGCCGGCGAATTCGATGGTCTCGCGGGCGATCGCGACCGGACGGCCGCTGACCATCGTCGTCGCGAGCACCCGGCTCATCGAGGTGCAGGCGTGCGCCTTGAGGTACGTGATGACCGGCGTGCCGTACGCATTGGCGGCACAGTCGGTCTGGGTGTCCTCGACCCAGATCTTCACCTGATATTCGGTTCCGGACGGCGTCGAAGTGATCATCAGGGTTCGGACGGGCGTGGTCGGTGTCGGGTTCGTCGATGGCGTGGCCGAGCCGCTCGTCGCGCTGCCCGACGACGGCGCGGTCGTGCCCTGCGCGGTCGAGGCGGCGGTCGAGCCGCCGGTCGCAGTGGCCGTCGTCGATGACGATCCGTTCACGGCCGCGCCCGGCCGTCCGTGCCCGAGGGTCGAGGACGAGCAGCCGGCGAGCACGACGATCGCGAGACCGGCCGTCACGCCCGTCCGAACCACGCCGGGCGATGTCCTTCGGTGCCGTACCACGACGTCAGCATTTCAAAGATCCACCGAGACCGACAGCCGAGCCCGTCGTGCGACGCTGTACGCGTGAGTGACGAGCCGATCGACGGGCTGGACGCTCGGCTGCTGCGCGAGCTCGATGCCGCGCCGCGGGTCGGCGTGCTCGAGCTGTCGCGGCGCCTCGGAGTGGCCCGCGGAACCGTTCAGGCGCGCCTCGATCGGCTCGTGCGGCGCGGGGTGATCGCCTCGTTCGCGCCGACGCTCGATCCGGCCGCGCTCGGCTTCTCGATCACCGCCTTCGCCACGCTCGAGATCCGTCAGGGGCGGGGCCTGGACGTGCAGGCCCACCTGCGAACGATTCCGGAGGTGCTCGAGGTGAACACGATCACCGGGCCGGGGGACATGCTCTGCCGGGTCGTCGCGACCTCGAACACCGACCTGCAGCGCGTCCTCGACCTCGTGACGGAGTTCGAAGCGATCGTCCGGACGTCGACCGTGATCGTGCTGTCGACGCCGGTGCGCTACCGCGTCCTGCCGTTGGTCGATCGATGAGCGGCCCGGTGATCGTCGGGCCGGGCGACGGCGAGGCGATCGATGTCGGAGCCGTGCGGCATCTGTTCAAGACGACCGGCGGACTGCTCGCTGTCGAGGAATTCGAGCTCGTCCCCGGTTCGATGGGTGCTCGTCCGCACATCCACGCGGCCCACGACGAGTACTTCTATGTCCTGGACGGCGAGATCGCGTTCCACGACGGCACGGGCGAACAGCTCGCCGGGCGCGGGTCGTTCGTGACCGCCCGCCGCGGCACCGCGCACGGCTTCCGCAACGCCGGGCCGTCCGTTGCCCGCGGGCTGGGCCTGTTCACTCCGGCCGGCTACGAGAACTACTTCCGCGAGGCGCATGAGGCGCTGGCCGGCGGCGCCGAGCTCGACGAGCAGTTGCTGGCCCGGCTGCGCAGCCGGTACGACACGACGACCCTGTGAACAGCGTCAGCCGCTGAAGGGCTTGGCGTCAGCCGCTGAAGGGCTTGGCGTCAGCCGCTGAAGGGCTTGGCCGAGACCAGCGTGGCCTTCATCGAACGGCCGGACGGCGTCGCGTATTCGACCGTCGCGCCCTCTTTGGCGCCGCTGAGCGCCTTGCCGATCGGCGAGGCCGGCGAGTAGACCTCGATACCGGCGGTTTCGGCCTCTTCTCGGGAGCCGAGCAGGAACGTCTCGGTGTCGTCGTCGCCGTCGTAGCGCACCGTGACGACCATGCCGGGGCCCGCGATGCCACTGCTGACCGGCGCCTCGCCGACCTTCGCGTCGCGCAGCAATTGCTGCAGCTGCACGATGCGGCCCTCCTGCTTGCCCTGCTCTTCGCGGGCGGCGTGATAGCCGCCGTTCTCCTTCAGGTCGCCCTCTTCGCGGCGATCGTTGATCTCTTGAGCCATGGCCGGACGGTTGGCGATCAGCGCGTCCAGCTCGCGGGACAGTCGGTCGTGAGCGTCCTGGGTCAGCCAGGTCACGGCGGCGTTGTCGGCGGTGGTCACGGAAGCTCCTGAAGCGGTGTGATGGGCGCCTTCGAGGCGTCGACGGAAGGCGAAGAGTCGAAAGTAACACCGCGCGCCGGGGTCCGGCCAAACCTCGGCCGCGGATCGGGGACAATGGTCGCTGTGAATGACCGAATCGAGGCGCGAGGCCGACATGTCCGCTGACCTGCGGCTGATGGCCGTCCACGCCCACCCCGACGACGAGTCCAGCAAGGGTGCCGCGACGATGGCGCGGTACGTCGACGAGGGCGTCGACGTCCTGGTGGTCACGTGCACCGGCGGCGAGCGCGGCAGCATCCTCAACCCGGCGCTGCAGGGGCGTCCCGAGATCGAGGAGAACATCGCCGAGATCCGCCGGCTCGAGATGGATCGTGCCCGGGCGATCCTGGGCGTGCAGCAGGAATGGCTCGGCTTCGTCGATTCAGGCCTGCCCGAGGGCGACCCGCTGCCCCCGCTGCCGGACGGTTGTTTCGGGTTGATGGACCCGGCGACGGCCGCGACGCCGCTCGTCGAGATCATCCGGCGCTTCCGCCCCCACGTCATGACGACGTACAACGAGCAGGGCGGCTACCCGCACCCCGACCACATCATGTGCCACAACATCTCGATGATCGCCTTCGACTCGGCCGGCGACCCGGACGCCTACCCGGGCACCGGCGACCCGTGGCAGCCGTCGAAGCTCTACTACGACGTCGGCTTCAACCCGGCCCGGTTCGTGGCCCTGCACGAGGCGATGATCGCCCGCGGGCTCGAGTCGCCGTTCGAGGAGATGCGCCAGCGGTGGGCCGAACGGGCCGAGAAGCAGAAGGCCCAGGGTCATGAGGAGCGGCCGCCGAACGTGACGACGCGGGTTCCGGTCGGCGACTGGTTCGAGCGGCGGGACGCGGCGTTGATCGCGCACGCGACCCAGGTCGACCCGAACGGGTGGTTCTTCGGCGTTCCGCTCGCGATCCAGCGCGAGGTCTGGCCGACCGAGGACTTCGAGCGGGTCCGGTGCCTCGTCGAGTCGCCGCTGCCCGAGGACGACCTGTTCGCCGGCGTCCGCGAGCGGGTCGACGCGTGACCGGTCTGTCGGTGCACGCCCTGCAGCTGGCGGTGATCCTGGCCGACACCGGCGACTCCGGCGACAGCGGTGAGGGCAACAAGGCCGGTCCGATCGGCCTCGCCGTGATCCTGCTCTTGATCATCGCGTGCGCGTTTCTCTTCAAGTCGATGTCCAGGCACCTGCGCAAGGTGCGCGAAGAATTCTCGGCGGGCGACGGGCTGACCGTGAACACCGCGGCCGGCATGATCGGCGTGCCGCCGCCGTCCGCGGAACCGGCCGCCGCTGAGGCGGAAGCACCGCCGGGACGCGATCCGGACCAGTAGTCGCGTCCGGGACGCTCGCCTCATGTCACGCGTGGGGAGCGCTCTGCTGCGCCGTGGTCGGTCCACCGCATCGACGCCGGGACCGGGACGGCGGTCATGACGTCGAGCCCGGCGGCGCGACCCGCTGGCGGTGGTGACCGTCAGCCCGTCGCGAGCTCCGACGGGGCCCGCATGCGCCAGGCGTCGGTGATCAATTCCCGCAGCCGCGGGACTTTCACCTTGTCCAGCAGCACCATCACGAGCGGCAGGCCGTCGTAGCTCGCGGTCGTGAAGAACAGATCGGGCTCGCCCAGCAGCAGGGCCTGCTTCTCGGACTCGTCGCCGACGTACAGCACGGCGATGTCGGCTCGGATCACGCGGGGCCGGCCGGGCTGCGGGTACGACCAGACGAACCCCTTGTTGTCGACGCGGAAGTCGAAACCCTCGCTCTCGATCTCGACGACCTGGGGGAGCGCGAGGGCGAGCCGCCGGACATCGGCGGCGTCAGCCATCGCCACGTCCGACGCCGCGGATCCGACCGCGACCGGACTTGACGTCGCCGCGGCGCTTCTTCGAGTCCAGCCGGGCCTGCCGCGCCGACCGCGACGGTCGGGTGGCGCGTCGCGGCGTCGGCGGGACGATCGCCGCCGCGACGATCTCGAGCAATCTCTCCCGGGCGGCCAGGCGATTCTGCAACTGCGACCGCTGCTCGGACGCGGCGATGGTCACCACGCCGTCGACCAGTCGCGGCGCCAGCGCCGTCAGCAGCCGCGACCGCTGGACGTCGGTCAATGCCGGTGAGGTGCCGATCGACCACGACAGCTCGACCCGGCTGTCGGTGGTGTTGACCGACTGACCGCCGGGCCCGGACGACCGGCTGAATCGCTCGTCCAGCTCCTCGACGGCGATGACGAGGCCGTCCGGCATTCCCCGACCCGGCGGCAGGACGAGGTCGTCGGTGACGGTCACGGGACGGCTGGACCGCCCTGCGCGTCGCGCATCCACGCGGTGATCTCGTCCGGGTCGCGGGGGAGCGACGACGACAGGTTCACGGCCGCCCCGTCGGTGACCAGGATGTCGTCCTCGATGCGCACGCCGATTCCGCGGAACTCCGGCGGCACGGTCCGGTCGTTGACCTGGAAGTACAGGCCGGGCTCGACCGTCAGCACGTAGCCGGCGTCGAGCGGGCCGTCGCGGTAGATCTCGTCGCGAGCGAGCGCGCAGTCGTGCACGTCGATGCCGAGCATGTGCGACGTCCCGTGCAGCGTGTAGCGCCGGTGCAATCCGGCCCCGGGGCGTTCGGCGTCGCGGTCGCAGGACACCTCGGCCGGGACGTCGAGAATCCCCCAGTGGTGCAGGTGATCGGCCAGCACCCACATCGCCGCGCGGTGGGCGGCGAGGAAGTCGGCGCCGGCCTTGACCTCGGCGATGCCGGCCTCCTGTGCCTCGAGGACGGCGGTATAGACCTGCCGCTGCGGGGCGGACCAGCTGCCGTTGATCGGCATCGTTCGGGTGACGTCAGCGGTGTACAGCGAGTCGGTTTCGATGCCCATGTCGGCGAGCAGCAGATCGCCCGAGGCGATCGAGCCGTGATTGCGCCACCAGTGCAGCACCGTCGCGTGCCGTCCCGAACCGACGATGGATGTGTAGCCGACCTCGTTGCCCTCGAGCCGGGCCCGGCGCCAGAAGGTTCCCTCGAGCCACCGCTCGCCGCGCAGGTCGGGACGATCGACGACCAGCGGCAGCTCGCGGGCGACGTCGGCGAAGCCCCGGCCGGTCGCGTCGCACGCCTCGCGCAGCCGGGCGATCTCCCACTCGTCCTTGACCAGACGCAACTCGTCGACGATCCGGCCGAGCGGATCGACCTGACCGCGCGGCAGCAACGCGTCGACCTCGACGTCGAAGCCGGTGATCAAGGCGCACTCGTCGTCGCGGTGGCGGGCCAGATCCGACGCCAGTTGACCGCGGCCACGCGTGACGACGCCGAGTACCTCGGTGGTCTCGGTCGGGGTCGGGACGTTACCGACCCACACCGCGCCGAAGAGTCGACTGGCGAAGTAACCGGCCTCGCCCGGACCGGCGTACTCGCGGACGTACAGCGTCGCGTCGTGTCCCGTCGCCGTCGGAGCGAGGACGAGCACCGCCCCTTCGACGGTCTCGCCGGTGAGCCAGGTGAACGCACTGGACGCGCGGAACGGGTAATCGGTGTCGTTCGCGCGGGGGGTCAGCGTGCCGGCCGGCACGACGACGAGGCGTCCGGCCAGCTGCGCCGAGACAGCGGCCCGGCGACGGGCGAAATACGGTGCGCCATCGGGCCGGGCGGGGTGCGGCATGGCCGGGGCAGGGTCCCAGCCGCGCGAGATCGCTTCGCGAAGATGCGCAGGCAATGGAATGTCGTACGACGTCGTATCGGCGGCGGGGCCGTCGTTCGCTTCCTCGCTCATACACGAAGTCTAGGTGGACCGCCCGACCACTTGAACGATCTTGATCCGGTCGCATAACTCAACTCGGAAGTTTGATTGCCGAACAGGGGATGTGACTGTTCCAGGCGGGATCATTCACCGCAGACGTCGGCATGGCGATGCGGGTTTGTTGGCTGGGCTGGTGATGCGAGTCTCGGCGTGGATGCAACCGCGCTGGGCGCCGATCATGGCCGGGCGGTTCCTTCTCCTCATCACCGGGTTGATCACGACCGCGGCCCTTCCGTTGATCAATGCGCCGCGCCATTCGTGGCTGATCGTCGCGGTCGTCGGCGCGTTCATGACGGCCGCTCTTGGAATCAGCTTTCTGCTGCCGTGGACCCGAATGCCCAGCCATGCAACCCTGATCTTCCCAATCCTCGTCTGGCTGGCTCTCGCCGAACTCGGCGTGGCGACGAGCGGCGCCGCCAACGCGTACAGCGGGCTGTTCGTGCTGTGCTTCGCCTACGTCGGCGTCAGTGAGAACCCCGGCGCGAGCACGCGGGTCTCGCCGATCGCGATGGCCTGCTACATCTTCGCCAACGGTGGGTGGTCGGAGGCTATGTGGCCGCGGCTGTTCACGTCGTGGACCGTCTGGATCATGCTCGGCGAGCTGCTGTCCGGGCTGATCTTCCGCCAGCGAATGCTCACCGAGCAGCTGCGCCGCGCTGCGCACGTCGACGCGCTGACTGCCTTGCCGAATCGGCGTGATCTCGACCTGCACATGACGAGCGCGCGACCCGGCGACACCATGGTTATTTGCGACCTCGACCATTTCAAGGACCTCAACGACACGTCCGGTCATGCGGCCGGCGACCGCGTGTTGGCCGACTTCGGCATGTTGCTGCGCACGTGTCTGCGTTCCGACGACTACGCGGCGCGGTACGGGGGCGAGGAGTTCGTCCTGCTGCTGCCGGAAACGGATTCAGACGAAGGCGCGGCCACGGTTCGCCGCCTGTCCGATCGCTGGGCCATGCTCCAGCCGTCCATCACGTTCTCGGCGGGTATTGCGACCTGCCGGGCCGATCGCACGACAGTCGCCACGCTGGCCGCGGCCGACGCCCTGCTGTACGAGGCCAAGGACGCGGGACGCAACCGGACGCACACCGAACACCGCAGCTACGAGAGCCACATCCCGACCCAGTAAGGACAAACCCTCGTCAGCGGGCGGCCATCCGAATGGCGCCGTCGAGCCGGATGGTCTCGCCGTTGATCATGGGATTGCTCACGATGTGCTCGACCAGCGCGGCGAATTCGGCCGGCTGCCCGAGCCGGCTCGGATGCGGGACCTGCCGGCCCAGTGAGGCTTTCGCGTCGTCGGGCAACGACGCGAGCAGCGGTGTCTCGAAGAGGCCGGGCGCGATCGCGTTGACCCGGATCTGCCGTTCGGCGAGCTCACGGGCGATGGGCAGCACCATGCCGACGATGCCCGCCTTCGACGCCGAATACGCCGCCTGGCCGATCTGCCCGTCGAAGGCGGCGACGGACGCCGTGTTCACGATGACGCCGCGCTCCTCGCCGACCAGGTCGAGTTGCTGCATCCGCTCGGCGGCCAGCCGGATCACGTTGAACGTCCCGATCAGATTGACCTCGACGATGCGGCGGAACTGATCGAGCGGGAAGGGCCCGTTCTTGCTGACGACGCGGGCCGGTGGCGCGATGCCGGCGCAGTTGACGACGATGCGCAGGGCCCGTCCGTCGGCCGTTGCCGCGTCGAGCGCCTGCGCCACCGCGTCCGGGTCGGTGACATCGGCGGGCACGAACGTCGTCGACGAGCCGAGGGTCGCGCTGACGTCGGCACCCGGCGAGGTCGGCAGGTCGACGATCACGACCTCGGCACCGGCGGCGAGCAGTCGTTCGACGGTGGCACGACCGAGGCCGGACGCCCCACCCGTGACCAGCGCGACCGTGCCGGCAATCAGCATGTCCGCTCCTTTGAAGTCGATAGCGGGTGACCAGTGTTCACGATGCGGCGACGGCCCCAGTCGCCAGTAGGGCATCGATCTGCTCGGGCGTGCGACCGAGCTCGGCGAGCACGGCCCGGGTGTCCGCGCCGGCGACCGGCGCCGGTCCCGCCCACCGACCCGGGGTTGCTGACAACCGCGGCGCCGGCGCCGGGTGCACCACGCCGTCGCGCTCGACGAAGACCTCTCGGGCCACCAGATGCGGATCGAGCACCGCCTCGTCCGGGCCGAGCACCGGGGTGACGCAGGCGCCGGTGCCCTCGAAGACGACGGTCCACTCGGCGCGGGTCCGCTCGGCGATGCGCCGCGCCACGACCGCCCGTTGCCCGGCCCAGGCCCCCATGTCGTTCTGGCGGTCGAGCGGCAACTCATCGGCGAGGCCGAGACCCTGGACGAGCTCGGCGTAGAACTGCGGTTCGATGGCGCCGATCGCCACCCACTTGTCGTCGGCCGTGCGGAACGTGCCGTAGTACGGCGCTCCACCGTCGAACAGGTTGTGTCCGCGCGGCGCCGGCCATCCGCCCGTGGCCCGCATCGAATGAAGCATTCCGGTGAACAACGCGGCGCCGTCGACGATCGCGGCGTCGACCACCTGACCCTGCCCGGTGGCTCGGGCGTGCAACAACGCGGCGACGACACCGAATGCGAGCAGGAGGCCGCCCCCGCCGAAGTCACCCAGCATGTTCAACGGCCCGACCGGATCGTCCGCGCCCCCGTTCGAGATCGGCTCGAGCGCGCCGGTCAGCGCGAGATAGTCGATGTCGTGTCCGGGCTCGAGTGCGCGCGGGCCGTCCTGACCCCAGCCGGTCAGTCGTCCGTAGACGAGCGCCGGGTTGCGCGCCAAAGCGGGTTCGGGGCCGAGCCCGAGTCGCTCGGTGACGCCCGGGCGAAATCCCTCGAGCAGGACCTCCGCGCCGACGACGAGATCCAGCACGACCTCGATACCGGCGGGCTGTTTGAGATCGACGGCAATCGACCGGCGGCCCCGGTCGAAGACGACGTGACTCTCGGGGTAGTCGCGCCGCGGTCGCCCGCCGGCCACCCGGTCGACGCGCACCACCTCGGCGCCCATGTCGGCGAGCATCATGCCCGCGAACGGCACCGGCCCGATCGCGCTGAGCTCGACGACGCGCACCCCGGCCAGGGCGCCTCCCATCCGTGAGCCGCCAAGCACGGCGTCACGGTCCGGATCTGGGGACCATCGGCTCTCCGCCATGCTCAAAATGCTAGGGCCCGATCACGCTCGCTGGGCATTGTCGGCAGCAGGCGTACAGAAGCCCCGAAGTCGTTGTGCGCGGACCTCGATCTCCGCGCTGATCTGCGCTCCCTCTGAATCGGCCCGTTCGGGCGGTCGACGTGGACGCGAGCGGCTCTGCGGGGCTACCGTCGTCGGTTGATGTACAAGTCACAGCTGATTCGTGCTTTTGTCTACCCTGCACGTTCTTCACACGTCATTCGAGCAGCAGCGGAGTACCTATTTCAATGAGAATTTGCAGGGTGAAGCATCTGGTCGCGGTCGGCCTGACTGTCGCGGTCTTTGGCTTGATCGGGGCGGTTTTCGCGGGTCAGGCATCGGCGGCCGTCGCGCCTACGCTGTCGGCAAGCTCGATCCGGCCGGGTGGTGCGGTTGAGGTCAGTGGCGTTGGTTGCCCCGCGTCTGGGCCGACCACGTCACAGGACGACGTGCTCGTAGCGATCTCGCGCAGTGGCGTCAACCTCGTAACGAAGGCCCAATCGGTCATCACGAATGGCAAGTGGGCGGTGACGCTGCATATCCCGTCGAACGCCGCGATCGGCACGTACCAGGTCGAAAGTACGTGCGATGAGTACACCAGTAGCTTCTCCTACCCCGTGGTCGCATTGCGGATCGCGCTGCCGTGCACCTCGCCGGGCAAGGCCAGTCTCACCGTCGCCAGCACCGTCGCGGCCGGTTCGTCGCCGACTGTCAGCGGTCGCGGTTTCGGATGCGGCACCAACCTGACGGTCAATTTGGCCTCTAGCACGACCAAGCTGACGACGGTCACCACCGATCAGTCTGGCGCCTTCAGCACGCGCGTGACGATTCCCAGCGGCCTCGCGCTCGGCGCACACCATATTTTCGTGACGAATTCCGCCGGTACGGTGCTGGAGTCTGATCCGATCCAGGTCGTGGCGTCCAGCGGTCTCGCCAACACCGGCACGCCCGATGGCTGGCTTGCTGCGGTGGGTGGCCTCGTCCTGGCCGTCGGCGCGGCCACGATGATCGGCGCAAAGCTGCGTTATTCGCGGCCAGCAAGCTAGCAAGGCGTGATCGCCGCTCGCTCTGAGAAATCCGCCGTCGCGGCGCAGGCGGGTTCTCGATCGACCCGATCGATACTCCGAAGCGTGGGTCGCAGCGCCACAGTTGTCTTCGTTGTCGGGCTGCTCGTCGTGATTGCGGGCGCGATCTCGGACTACCTGGTTCTGAGCGGCAGGGTCCGGCATATGCACGTCGCGTTCCACAGCGGGACCGGAGCCGGCGAGACTTGGGTCATTGTCGGGTCGGACAGCCGCCTCGCGGTCCCGAGTCCCGACGTCTTCGGCAGCGCGCAAGAGGTTGCCGGGCAACGAGCCGACGTCGTGCTGCTCGTCCACCGCGGCGCGGGCCGTACCACCGTCGTATCGGTGCCGCGGGACATGATTGTCAGTCCGACGAGCACGCAGATCGAACGGTTGGCCCTGACGTTGAACACCGGACCACAGGCTCTGCTGGACGGCTTGTGCGCGACCCTAGGTGTTGCTGCCGACCACCTTGCCGTCATCACGATGAAGTCGTTCGCCGATATCGTCGACGCACTCGGGGGCCTGGTGGTGCACATTCCCTACCCGATCCGCGACGCCGGCTCCGGATTGGCGATCCCGACGGCGGGCGCGGTACGCCTCAACGGAGTGGAGGCACTCGCGTTGGTGCGGTCGCGGACCCCGCAACAGCTGATCGGGTCTGAGTGGGTGGCCGCGGACACGGTCACCGGTGACGGCGACCGTACTCAGTGGGCCGGCCGGGTGTTCTCCGCGATCCTCGCGTCCGCGTCGTCACTGCGTTGGAATCCGGTTGCGCTGCAACGGGTGGCGTGGGCCGCGACTGGCGGGATCACGACCGATAGTTCGACGAGCCTCGCCGATCTGCTGTCGATCGCCAACGTGAACGCGACGGTGACGGATCTACCCGCCGAGCAGCTGGCTCAATCGCTCGCCGTGATCCCGGATTCCGCGACCTACTCGACGCTGGTGACCGCGGGCCTGCGCACCCACTGTCGCTGAGGTCTTCCCCATCGGTGCCCGCTGTCCCGCCGACCGCCGGTATCTTCACACGGTTGATACGCTCATTCTGATGGTTTCGGAGGGACGGTGCGCAAACAGGGTGAATAGATGCCAGATCGCTGGCGGTCTTATGGTCGTTCTCGTGCTCCTAGGCCTGGTGACGGCCTGCGGCGGTAGCTCCCCGGCGTCTTCGGGAGCCAGCTTCAGCGCACCCAGCTCGTCCGCCTCCGTATCCGTCTCCTCCTCGGCGGCGGCGCAGTCGTCATCTGCGGGCACGCCCTCCGGCGTCGTGCCGCGCCTGCTCGGTTACGGAGCGTTGTCGGCCGATTGGGACAGTAGCCACACGCTTATCAGCGCATCGCCTAACGGGAACAAGTACGACCCGGATTCGGGCGTCTTCCAAGGGTTTCGCTACGCGAGCGTTGCGGTTCTCGGCGGTCGCGTGCTTCGCTATCAGCTCAACTTTCCTCCCAACACGCACATTCGGACGAATGCCAGTCACTCGTCCATCAAGACGGCGAGCGATCTGGCCGAGGCCGAGCTGCCGGCGGATGCAAAAGTCCTGTGGAAGCGCCGAACCGTCGATGGGTGCACACAGGTCGAGTATCAGAGCATCACACTCGGGCGAGCGCTGGCCGGAAACGACGATCCGGACGGTCTGGTCGAGGTGAGTTACCAATACTTCAACTCCGCCGGCCAGCAGGTGGCCTCGTATTATTACTCCACTGACGCTCTCTTCGAATTCAGCGTCGCGCGTTCGCCTGACGAAGGTGGCGTCTGTCAGCTGATCCAGCCCGATCCGTCGACATCGTCCTCGGACGGCTGACGCACGGTAGTCTCATTCGTACGATTAGTGTCAATCGTAGCTGTTTGCGGGTCGATTGTTACGGTGATGTATCCGATCCGGCCGAGTTGCGTAGTCGTTTGCTATGCGTTAGATTTGTGTTCACGACGTCGTTGAGAGACGGCGTTCGATCAGCGGGTGGACGTACACACCTGCAGGGGCCTGCGTCGCGCAGGCGCGCGGTGACAGCCAATCGGGGGATAGGTTGCGAAAAATTTGTGTCGAGCTCGGCTCAGCCCTGCCGACAGTGTCCATGGGGCAGTCGACCCTAGTGATCATGGGGCGGACGACGATCACCGACGCCGGCGCCGTGCGACGTGAAGGTTCGGCTCAGCAATGACCGACACTCTCACGGACAACGAGCTCGCCGGCCTGATCGCGCGGCACGCCGGCTCGTTCCTTCTCGCCGAGCGCGACCGACCGCAGGTCGCGGGCGACCAGAGCACCGACGAGGGGGCCGACCACCTGATCGCCGATCTGCTCGCGACGCATCGGCCCGATGACGCGATCCTGTCGGAGGAGTTGGGCACGACCGGTGATCGTTTGTCGGCCGAACGGGTCTGGATCATCGACCCGCTCGACGGGACCCGCGAGTACGGCGAGGCGGGTCGATCCGACTGGGCAGTTCATGTCGCGCTCTGGGAACGGGGTGCATCGCCTGAACGGGGAGCGTTGACAGTGGGGGCGGTTGCCCTGCCGGCTCGTGACATCCTCTGGTCAACGGCCGCCCCGGTCGAACCGATCGCGTCCCGCCCGATCAAGCGAATTGCCGTCTCGCGCTCGCGACCGCCGGCGTGGGCAGTGGTGGTAGCGCAGAACTACGGCGCCGAGCTCGTCGGCATGGGTTCGGCGGGCGTCAAGATCATGGCGGTGGTCAGCGGCGAGGTCGACGCGTACCTGCACGACGGTGGGCAGTACGAATGGGACTCGGCGGCTCCGGTTGCCGTTGCGCAGCACTACGGACTCCATGCGTCGCGTGCGGACGGCAGCCCCCTGTCTTACAATCATCAAGATCCATGGTGTCCCGACTTGGTCGTCTGTACGTCGGGCGAAGCTGCCGACCTGCTTGCTGCTGTCGCCGCGGCCAAGGAACACGTCGGCGCACTTGAAGGAGCACCTCAGAAATGACCGTCCCGCCCGATGTCGCTCCCGACTATCGTCCGACGCAGCTCGATCTGCTCGAATACGAAGCGATTCATATCTTCCGTGAAGTCGCCGCCGAGTCCGAGCGGGGTGCGATTCTGTTCAGCGGCGGCAAAGACTCGATCGTCATGCTGCGACTGGCGGAAAAGGCGTTCACGCCCGGTCGAATTCCCTTTCCGGCCGTCCATGTCGACACCGGCCACAACTTCCCCGAGGTCATCGATTTTCGCGATCGTCGAGCCGAGGAGCTGGGGCTGCGGCTGATCGTCGGTTCGGTCCAGGACGCGATCGATGCCGGGCGTATCCACGAGCCCACCGGCCGTCACCCGAGCCGCAACCGCCTGCAGACGTCGGTACTTCTGGAGACGATCGAACAGAATCGCTTCGACGCCCTCTTCGGTGGCGCGCGCCGCGACGAGGAGAAGGCTCGCGCCAAAGAACGCATCTTCTCCTTCCGGGACGACTTCGGTCAATGGGATCCGAAGGATCAGCGCCCCGAGCTGTGGTCGCTCTACAACACCCGGGTGCGACCCGGCGAATCGATGCGGGTTTTCCCGTTGTCCAACTGGACTGAACTCGACATCTGGCGCTACATCCAGCGTGAGAAGTTGGAGCTTCCCTCCATCTACTACGCCCACACGCGCCGGGTGTTCGAACGCGACGGCATGCTGCTCTACGACTGCCCGCCGGCGCAGCGCGACGGCGACGACGAGGAGGCCTTCGACGCCGTCGTCCGGTTCCGGACGGTCGGAGACATGTCGTGCACCGGGGCCATTCGGTCGGCCGCGACCCACATCGATGACGTGATCATCGAAATTGCCACCAGCCGGATCACCGAACGCGGTGAGACTCGGGCGGATGACCGTACCGCCGAGGCCGCCATGGAAGACCGCAAGCGCGAAGGGTACTTCTAATGGAACTGCTTCGGTTCGCTACCGCCGGCTCGGTCGACGATGGCAAGAGCACACTCATCGGCCGACTGCTGTACGACACCAAGTCGATCTTCATCGATCAGATGGAGGCGGTCGAGCGCGTCAGTCGCGAGCGCGGGGACGAGTACACCGATCTCGCCCTGCTGACCGACGGACTGCGCGCGGAGCGCGAACAAGGCATCACGATCGACGTCGCGTATCGCTATTTCGCCACCGCGCGCCGCGGCTTCATCATCGCGGATACACCGGGCCACATTCAGTACACCCGCAATATGGTCACCGGCGCCTCGACCGCCGATCTGGCCATCGTTCTCGTGGACGCGCGCAAAGGCATGCTCGAGCAGAGTCGGCGGCACGCGTTCCTGACGTCGCTGCTCGGCGTTCCGCACCTCATTGTCGCGGTCAACAAGATGGACCTCGTCGATTGGGATCAAGCCACGTTCGAGCGAATTCGCGACGAATTCGATGTGTTCGCCACGCGGCTCAATGTCAAGGACATCATCACCATTCCGGTGTCGGCGTTGAATGGCGACAACATCGTCGCCCGTTCGGATTCTTCACCGTGGTACGAAGGTCCGGCGCTTTTGCATCACCTCGAAAACGTGCACGTGTCCGGCGACCGTAATCTCATCGATACGCGGCTGCCCGTCCAATACGTCATTCGCCCGCACGATTCACGGCATCTGGGCTACCGCGGTTACGCGGGCACGATGGCCGGTGGCGTCCTTCGCGTCGGCGACGACGTCGTGGTGCTGCCGAGCGGACTGACCAGCAAGGTCGCGGCGATCGACACCGCCGACGGCGAGGTCGAGCAGGCGTTCGCACCGATGGCGATCACCGTGCGGCTCGAGACCGACATCGACGTCTCGCGGGGCGACATGATCTGCCGTCCGCAGAACCAGCCGAACGTCACCCAGGACATCGACGCGATGGTGTGCTGGATGGCGGATACTCCGCTGCGCTCCGATTCGCGGCTGGCGATCAAGCACACGACACGCACGGCCCGCGCGGTTGTGCGCAAGATCAACTACCAACTGGACGTCAACACGTTGCACCGGTTGCCCGACCCCGAGTCCCTGGGTCTCAATGACATCGGACGCGTCCAGCTGCGCATCACCCAACCGCTGATGGTCGACCAGTACGCGCGCAATCGCACGACGGGCGGCTTCATTCTGATCGATGAGGCCACCAACCGGACGGTCGGCGCTGGCACGATCCTGAACCACTAATGGCGGAAGCGTCCGCGCCTGCCGAACCGGAGTCACCGTCGCTGCAACTGAAGACCGTTGCGCGCGGCGGCCTGGCCAATCTGCTCGGCGCGGTGGTGTCGGCAGTCGCGAACTTCGCGCTGACCGTCGCTGTTGCGCGCGGCCTCGGGAGCGAGCGCGCCGGCGCTTTCTTCGCGCTCAGCTCGCTTTTCCTGGTCGCGGACAGCCTGTGCCGGCTTGGTGCCGACACCGGCCTGATCTATTTCGTGGCGCGGTGGCGTGCGCTCGATGAACGCTCGCGTGTGCGAGCGGTGCTACGAACGGCGTGCACGGCGCCGATCGTAGTCGGCTCGTGCGTCGGAATCGTCTTTCTGGTGTTCGCTCCCGAACTGGCGCACGCCGCTGGCACGTCGGGCCCCTCGGCAATCCTGCTCGTCCGCGTACTCGGCATAGTTCTGCCGGTCAGCGTGAGCTACGACCTGATGCTCGGCCTGAGCCGCGGTCTGGGGCAGATGCGGCCGACGGTGATCATCGACAAGATCGCGCGGCCGCTGCTGCAGCTTGTGTTCGTATTGGTCGTGCTGTGGCTCGGCTGGAAATCGCAGGTTGGCGCCGCCTGGGCGCTGCCCTATGTCGCCGGTGCGCTGGGAATGGCGGCGATGCTGCGCGGAGTCCGGCTTCCGCGGGGTCCGGCGCTCGGCTCGCTGACCCGGGAGTTCTGGTCCTTCTCGCTGCCGCGGGCCGTGGCCGGGGTGGCGCAGATACTGATCCAGCGGCTGGACATCATTCTCGTGGCGGGCCTCGCTGGCGTGCGTGACGCCGCGATCTACACCGCGGCCACGAGGTTCCTGGTGGTCGGGCAGTTCGTGAACCAAGCGATCACCGCCCCGGTACAACCCCGCTTGAGTGCGTTGCTGGCTCGCCACGACGTCGTGAACGCGCGGACCCTGTACCGGGTCTCGACCACCTGGCTCGTGTTGCTGACCTGGCCGTTGTTCTTGCTGGCGATCGTCTTCGCTCCGACCTATGTGCGGCTGTTCGGACGTAGTTTCGGTGACGGCACCAACGTCGTGATCTTGCTGTCGCTCGCGATGCTTGTCGCCAACGCGTGTGGCCTGGTCGACTCCGTTGTCGTCATGGCCGGCCGGACGTCCTGGAATCTCGGCACGACTGTGTTGGCGCTCGTGGTGAACGTGGTGGTAGATCTCGCGCTGATACCGCACCTCGGGATTATCGGTGCCGCGCTGGGCTGGGCGGCGTCGATCGTTGCGGCCAACGTGGTGCCGGTCGTCGTTTGCTGGCGGGGGCTCGACCTGCACCCCCTGGGTACCAGCGTCGTTTACGCCGCCGGGCTGAGTGTCGTGTCGTTCCTGGCGCTGCCATACGGTGTCGGCTTCCTGCTGTCGGACAGCCAGCTCGACCGGCTCATCGGCGGCCTCGTCGGTCTCGTCATCTTCGCCGCCGTAACCGTCGCCTTGCGCAGAACGTTCGAGTTGCGCGGGCTGCTTCCCGGCTCGGGAAAGCGATTCGGTGCGGGCAGACGAAACCCGCCCACGAGCGGGTGCGTCGATCGAGTCGGCGCGGGGATGGCCGACCAGTGACTTCTGAGCTTGGGGTGCCGGTCGACGCCCAGGGCCGACTGAGCGAGATCACGCAGGTCGCGCCGATCCTGTGGCCGGGCGTCGGTCGGCCGTCGATGGGAACGCACGGCCGTAACGGAGATCTCTTGATTGTTCCGAGCGTGCGGAAGCCTCGGTTGCTGGTGCCGGCGCGTCCCCGCCGGGTCGCGGCGGCCGCAGTCCGCTATCGCGGTGGTTCCGGTCTGCGCGCGAAGGCCGAGCGTGCCGTGCTCTCATCCGTGCTGCTCACTGGTCTCGGGCCGTGGGTCTTCCGTCACAGCGTCCGCATCGCCGGGGGCGACGACACGAGTTTGGTCGCTCACCTCAGTCAGGTGCTGAATCGGCGCGTCCACCTCAGCATGCCGTTGTCGGCACCCCGAGCCAACCGTAAGCCGGTGCTCTGTCTTGTCGACGACGGTGGCGATTGCGTCGCCTTCGCGAAGATCGGTGTCAACGATCTGACCCGACGACTGGTTCGCCGCGAGGCCGAGGTCCTCGACGCTCTCGGTTCGAACACGCTCGAAGCGTTCACCGTGCCCCGGGTGCTCCACGTCGGGACTTGGGAGGGCGCCGAGGTGCTCGTCCTGTCGCCCCTGCCGACCTGGAAGGGACAGCCCGCTCAGCCGGACCGGCTGGATCGCGCCATGCGCGAACTGGCCGCGATCCCGTTGGGACCCGATAGCCCCACGACCGCCGGGCAGTACTGCGACCGGTTGATCGCCCGAGGGCGCTCGATCCGTGCCACGGCGAGCGCGCTCGACCAAGCCAGCATCGACGGGTTGAGCGCGACGGTCGAGACGCTCCGAGCGGCCATCGAGTCCGGTGCGCGACCGGGCGTCTGGCACGGTGATTGGACGCCGTGGAACTGCGTCCAGCTGGAGAATCGGCTACTCGTCTGGGATTGGGAACGTTGCTCCCCGGTCGGGCTGGCCGGCTTCGACGCTCTGCATTTCCGTCTTCAGCAAGCGATTGCGACTGACCCGCAGGGCCTGGCCCGCCATGCTCGGGACTGCATCGACAGCGCGGCTCGCGTTCTGACGGTATGGGAGCTCGATCCGCAGACGTCAAGGGCCGTGGCCGGGCTCTACCTGGTCGACGTCGCGTTCCGTTACCTCGAAGACGACCAGAGAGCGGCTGGCGGCCTCGGCGGCGCGATCGAGAGCTGGATCCTGCCCGCACTGCACGATGCGTTCGATACAACCGATCTGAAAGGTGAACCGGCATGAACTTGAAGCGGCTACCGCCCGGGGTGCAGCACGGCGGCCAAGAGGCAATGCTTCGGTTGGGACGGCTCACTGCCGGCGCGCGGATGTCGCCGTCATTCCTGATCTGCGGAGCGCAACGCTGCGGAACGACGTCGATGTATCGAACCCTCAGCCAGCACCCGGCCATCATGAAAGCCGTGCTCCACAAGGGCGTGCACTACTTCGACACCGGGTACCTGAATGGCCGCGGCTGGTACCAGGCGCACTTCCCGCTGCGAATCAATGCCGCTCGCGTGCGCCGGCGCACCGGAGTCGAGCCGGCGACGTTCGAGTCGAGTCCCTACTATCTGTTCCACCCGCTGGCGGCGGAGCGGATCGCGCGTGATCTACCGGGCGTGCGGATCATCACGCTGCTGCGCGATCCGGTCGAGCGAGCCTATTCAGCGCACACACACGAAGTCGCGCGCGGTTACGAAACCGAGCCGTTCGAAAGGGCGTTGGAACTCGAAGACGAACGGCTCGCCGGCGAAGAGGCCAAGATCATCGCCGATCCGGCGTACAACAGCCACAGCCACCAGCACCACGGCTATGTCCACCGGGGCCGCTACGTCCACCAGGTCCGGCGACTGGAGCAGGCGGTCGGTCGCGACCGTCTGCACGTCGTCGATGCCGAGGACTTCTTCACCGACCCCGAACCGGTCTGGCGAGCGACGGTCGAATTCCTCGGGCTGCCGGTCGGTGCGCCGCCCATATTCGAACAGCACAATGCCCGGCCCCGGTCGCCGATGTCCGACTCGCTGCGGGCGTCACTTCGCGAGCGCTTCGTCGAGGACGACGAAGAGCTGGCCACCTGGTGGGGTAAGACGCCGTCCTGGCGGCGCTAGAGAGTGCGGTGCGGCCCGCGGGGCGATTTCAGATCCCGCGGCCGCGCGAGTGCAGCACCCGCAGGATCGTGGCACTCGACACCAGCCGTGAACTGGCGAGTACGGCCAGGTACGTCCGTGGTTCGAGCGGCCAGACCCGGGCGGCCCGCGCCGCCCACCGCAGGGCTACGGCGCGATGACCCAGCGCCGCATGGGCAAACGCCAGCTGGCGAGAACTCGCGCGTACCCGACTCGGCTGGAACGGATGTCGGGATGTTGAGCGAGCACCCACTCCAAGCCGGCGATCTTCGAGTCCCAGGCAGTGGCGAACAGAGATGTCGAGCCCCACAGCACCGTGACCAACGGTTCGTCGAGGTGGGCGATCGGATGAAGCGCACTCGCTCGAAGGAGTAGATCCCAGTCCTCGTTCTGACCGGCCGGCGCCTGCTCGTCGACCAGTCCGAGGTCGCCGAGCAGCGCCGTACGACGGATGAGGAAGGTCGACGAGTGCAGCATCGCCATTCGCGACGCGAGCAGTTGACCGTGCTCGACGAGCGAGGTACCGGCCAGCCGCGCGGTCCGGGTGCCGTCGAAGTTGACTTCGATCGCGGTCGTGGCGAATGCGGCCGTCGGTTCCTCGACCAGCCGCTGAACCTGGCGCGCGAGCTTCTCCGGCCGCCACTGGTCATCGTCATCGAGGAAGGCCACGAGCTCGGCGGAGCTCGCCGTGATGCCACTGTTGCGCGCACCGGCCAGCCCGGCCGCTCGGTCGTTGGGGATTACTCGAACGGGGACGACGCCGTCGCTCACCAGTGTCTCGTCGATCGGTGTGCCGTCGAAGACGACCGTGATCGACAAGCTCCCGTCGTACGTCTGCTTCCTTACGGAATCGATGGCCACCCGCACCAGCTCCGGGCGATTGCGAGTGGGGATCACCACCTCCACCGTCGGCTTCGTCACTGCTTCCATCGACCGGGCCCTACATAGCGGTATCTCGCCATCATCGGCAGGGTCAGTGCGGTGACGACCCGGCGGGCCGACGGTGGCAGTTCGACGCGCCACGCCTCGTCGCTGCGAAGTCGTAGCTCACCGGTGCGGAAGCGCATGGGATTGCCCGCGACCTGGTGACTCGGTCCGAGCGTCACGATGTCCTGGCTCAGGAACTCGGTCACAGTGGCGGATTCGACGCCCAAGAAATCGGCGATCTGCTGGGTCTGCGCGACTGGTGCCTCGAGAAAGCGCTCGTAGAACACCTTGTGAACCGGCGTGCCGAGCGTCCGCAGCGCACCGAACGCGCCGTTGTGCGCGTTCCACAGGAAGGCCGAGACCGCGGGCGAATATTGATCCATCAGCGGCTGGTCGGAATCCTGGCCGGCCTCGGGACGGACGACTTCCTTGGTCCACGAATAGGCGACTCCGCGACTGTCGCGCACGACGTGAATCACGCGCATCGCGATCTCTTCGTGGGCCCGCAGTGCGAAGGCCATCGAAGCATTCTTGCTCGAGTCGACCACGATCTTGCTGCCGCTGACCTCGGCCGCCGCCCGGTAGATCGGAACGAAGAAGTCGGCATAGGCCCGCAGCACCGCGTGACGGGTCGACAACTTGCCGCTCACGATGTCCGCGGGAATGTAGCGAGTCCGGTTGGCTCGTTCGCTCAGCGCTTGGACCGCCGCGACATCTGGCTTGTCCCATCCGCCGAAGGCGCGCAGCCCGACCTCCTGCCAGAACGGGCAGTCGTGGAACGGCTGGCCGCAGGCGCACAGTTCGTTGTTGACGATGCCGCGCTGCCACACGAACATGACCTCGCCCAGCGCGCAGACGCCGGGCAGTTGGTCGACGATGCGCTCGAGGAGCGTGGTGCCGCTGCGGCCGTAGCCGCCGATGAAACCGAGTTCGACCATCAGTCACCGGCCTTGAAGTAGGAACTCTGCGCCAGTTTCGCGAACGCCGCCAACGCCGGCGGATCACCGACGAGATTCCACTGGTAGTAGGGCGGATCGGTTGCGAGGGACTGCTCGAACCACAACACCCCCTTGATCTGTGGGTGGGCCTCGATGTACGCGCCGGCGTCGGTTATCCACTGAGCTCGTCTCGAACCGTACGTGGCCCCAACCGCTGTCTCGCCGATAAGGATCGGCTTGTTGTGTTTAACGGCCCAGGCCATGAAGGGATCGGTCAACATCGAGAACGGTTCGTAGTCGTTGGCCAGCCAGGGTGTGCTGGGGTAGACGTCGGCGCAGATCCAATCGACCTGGTCGTCGCCGGGGTAATAGTTCGGCGCCGTCCCGTTTGCGAATCCGCCGACGGTGGGACACCAGGTCCAGGCCACGTTCGTCACGTGCTGTTGGGCGAAGATCGCCCGGACGTGCTTCCAGGCGGCGATGTACGCGGCCGGACTGTGCACCACACTCTGCAGATTCGGCCGGTCCATCTCCCATCGGAACTCCAGGAAGACCTTGGTCGGGAGCGCGGCGATCTGCTGGGCCCGCTGCACGATGGTGGCGTCGTCCACGCCGGAGGTTATTTCCAACGTATCGGGGATGGCCCACGAGATCAGCAGATAACTGCCCCGCTGCGCGAACGCGAGATCGCTCGCCGTGCCGACGGGCTGGGTCCAGGTGCGATACGTGTGGACGATCCGCAATGGGGCACCGATGTCAGCTTCAAAACTCTGTACGGAGCTGACCCGTCCGGGTTGGGTGAACGGATCCGGGTTCACCCAGGCGCCGAGGTAGGCGCCGGTGGCCGGTATCGACGGGCCTTCGACCGTAGTCAGCGTTGGCGCGCTGACGGTCGCACTCGCCGACCGGCTGGCCTTCGACCTCGTCGGCGGAGCGGCCCTGTGGGTGCTGCTCGACTGATGGATGGCGAAATAGCCGGCGACGGCCAGCACGCACACGGCGATGGCACTCGCCGCCACGACGACAGATCGGCGATACGGCGGAGCCCACCGATGCTCGGGCGGGTACGCGGAGCTGCCGGTCACTCAGCTGGCGCTTCGATGCGGAGCAGGTGGGAACGCCACAGGAGCCCGACCGAGATCATGGTCATGGTCGCGGCGGCCGGGACTGAGGAGTAGAAGAGCATGTTCACGAAGGTGAGTCCGACGGCGATGACGCCACCCTGGCCGATCGGAGTCCGATCACGCCGGTAGACCCACATGCTGACCAGAAAGAAGCCTAGGAAGAATGCGGCTCCGACGAAGCCGTTGTAGTAGATGAGCGTCCAGAATTCACCGTTGCTGCCGATCGGAAAGCCGCCGCATTGCGGGCATTTGGCGGTTGGGCCGACCGCGATCGACGAATTACTGCCCACCGTCTTGCGAGCGCCGCCCCAGCCAAGAATCGGCGACTCCTCGGCGCCCTTGAGGGCCTGGGTGGTGAGAAAGGACCTCAGGTCGGCACTGCCGCTGTGATTCAGACGCGATTGGTAGACGCTGTGCAACGGAGTGAGCGTGAAGATCACCACTCCCAGCGATGTGGCGGCGAGTAGCGCCAGGAGTGACAGCACGCGGCCTTCGAGGAATGCGCGTACGGCGATCCACACGGCGGTTAACGCGACGGCGAGCCACAGGCCCCGGTTGAGCGAGTAGACGGTCGGTACGAGCGCGATCAGCCCGATCACCAGACACGCCGTCCGGCGGCGGGAGGTCTGCCCGGGGAACCAGGCCACGACGAACCAGATCAGCAGGATCGACAGGTTGTTGGCCCAGTAGTTCGTGTAGCCGAAGGGAGCCGCTGCGCGACCGCCCGCCTCGCCGAGCACGGACTGCACCTGGGCGGCGTTGGGATGTACGAGGGCGCTGATGTAGCCGTTGCTGCGCAAACTCTGCGGCAGCACGAGTTCGAGTGGGCTGGTGAAGGAGAACTTCGGATCGTAGGTGCCCAGCAGGCCACCCGCGACGGTGATCATGAACAGGACACCGAGCCAACGCACGAGGCGTCGGATCGGGAGATCTCGCTCGCTCAGATTTCCGACGAAGAGCAGGGTGATCGTGATGCCGCCGTACTCGATCAACAGCACGGCTGTGGAGAGCAGTCGCCCACCCGGCGAACCAGCGCGGGCGTTCGTCGACGTCGATACGTTCATGACCAGCCCGAGCACCGTCCAGACGAGGAACAGCGCCCACAGCCAAAAGGCCGGAGGAACCTTGATCGGCCGGTTTCGCAGCAGGTACAACGCCATCGGTACGGCCATGATCGGGAAGATGAACGACCCGAGACCCATCGCCCACCAGAACGGGAACGCGACGAGTAACGACCACAGCGGCCAGGCCGGCGCGAGGTGCCAGCGTCCGTTCTGATCGACGCGGATCGCGTACGCGAGAAGCCCCGATCGAGTGCCTTCGGTGGCCGCCTCGGAAGCCGAAGGCCCGTCCGTCGCGGAAGCCGGATCCTGAGTCAGCTCGTCAGGTCGCGCGGCTATCGACGTCGGCTGCAGCTGGATCAACTGTCGCCGAGGCGGCGTGACGATCTGCGGCCGGCGCGCGATCAGGACAGGTGAACCCCGCTTCAAGATCGCCTATGCCGACACGACCAGGTGCTCGAACCGTCCATCAAATCGTGCGCGAGGTGGCGGACGTCAACGAATCGTTGCCGTCGCCGTTCTCAATCGATGCTGTGTCCGCGTGGCTGTCCACCATTGAGCCGGTCGCCGGCACTTCCGCCGCCGCGCGCGAGGTGGATGCCTCGACGGCGGCGACAGCCGGGGCCTTCGGGGCGCCCGGCCGGCTGGCCGACGCCGCCGGGCGGGATTGCTTGGACGGACGCAAGGCGATGGTCGCGCCGAGCATCGGGGCAGCGACGGTGTCGAACTGCTTGAGCGTGTCCAGACAACGGGCGACCGGCACGCGGGTCGTGATCATCAGGATCACCGCGTCCGCTTCGCTGGCCAGCGTCTGAGCATCTGCGGACCGTTCCGGATCCTCGGCGCTCAAGACGAGCCAGCCGTCGCCCGAGAGCGTGCGCGGGTCGACCCGCGCGGCCGACTCGCGCAGTTGATCGGTCACGTCGACTACGGTGCCGTCGGTCAGCAACGCTCCCGCGGGGCCATCGCTCGGCCGGGCGCCGGACGACGAGCCGAAGCGGACCGGGTCGCCGAGGCGAGCGAGCGCGCGAGCGAGGTTCGTCGCCGTCCACACGGTGGCGGCGGAATCGATCGGCCCGGCGAGCAGGACGATTCCCGGCTTGCCGACGGCGGCTCGAACCGTGTTGGCCAGCCGGCGGAATGATTCGACGTCCGCCTCGGGCGTTGCCGAACCGAGCGGCCCCGCCATGTGGACAGACGTCAGCAGCGGCACGCCCAACTTGCGCGGCACATCGTCCGGATGATGCATCAGCTTGGCGCGCGCCACCTGCAGCCATGCGACGACCAGGCCGAGCAGCAGGCCGAGGGCCACGCCGCCGGCGAGGTTCAGCAGTGCGGACGGCGCCGACGGCTTGGTCGGTGCTGTCGCTTGGCTGAGCACGGCACCGGGCGTGATGACCGTCGTGGACAGCGCGCTGAGCTGGGTGTTCAGACTGCCGATCTGTGAGATGAGCAAGGACCGCTGGGCCTGGCTGAGGTTCAGGTCGGCCGAACCGGCCGGCAGGGTCGCGATCGCGGTGGTGACGGCCTTGAGCGAGGTCGTGAGCGAGTCCAGGTCGGCCTGGGTCTTGGCGATCTGCGCGGTCAGGCTCGTCTGTGCGCTGGTCTGGCGCTGCTTGAGGTACGCGTTGGCGAACTCGTTCGCACCCTGCGCGGCTGCCGTGCTCGATGGCGCATCGAAGGCGATGTTGAGGATCTCGGTGTTGGCCGGCACCGTGACTGCGACACGCGCGATCAGCTTCGACCTGGTGAGATCCCGCAGGGTCGGATCGCTGCCCTGGACGAGACTGACGACGACGCCCGAGGTGACGAGTTGCGATTCTGTGTCGAGGTTGATGGTTCCCGACGTGCGGGCGTTCGCAAGCGTCGCCGAATCGGCCCCGGTCGGGGTCACGAGCACGGATGCGGTGGCGGTGTACGTCTTGGTCTCGACCTTGGTGAGCAGCGCTCCGCCGGCGGCCCCGAGAACAAGGCCGACGAGGATTGCGATCCAGCCGCGTCGCAGCAGCAGTGCCAGCTGGCCATGGTTCGAATCGGGCATCGCGCCGCGGGTCTCTTCGGACAACGTGACCACCAAGTCAGTTCGGGTATCGGCAGTTCGTGGATCGGACACCGAAAGTTTATGGATCAGACACTGAGAGCTCCCTGCACGCGGGGTTGCATCTCGGGTCGATCTGTGGACGCGGACGCCCCGACTCTAGGCAGCCACGGTTACAAGAATATATCGAAGATCAGACAGAAACCAAACGTTTGGGAGGAATAGGTGACGTTGGCTCCTCGCGAAGTAACCATACGGGATTCGTGAAGGCGATCGCCACACCCTGCGCATCGATGACTACGAACCTAACAAAACGTGAGGCCGATAAGTCGATTTGCGATGTATACGTACCATCTGCGCCCACCGCCGTGAAGGGAATCGAGGTGTGAACAAGCTCCGGCGTGGTGTTCGCGGCGCCGGCGAGGTCGACCGTCCCGCGCACGAGGTCGATCGTGGCATCCTTGGGCAGGCCCGTCGCGTGGAGCGTGAGGCTGATCGTGGAGTGGCCCGTGACAGTGACCGCGCCCATCACCCCCTGCCCGCTGATGCTCATGTTGAGCCGGCCCTTGAACGCGGCCAGGTCGCCGAAGAAGATCTGTCCCCGCGACAGCGCGGTCAGTAACGAAGGCTGGCTGATATCGGTTGCCCAGGCGTAGCTGATGAAGTTCAGCGGTGAGTGCAGCCAGTCCTGGCCCTGGTGGTCGTCGCTGACGCCGAGCCCGGTGAGATAGATCAAATTGCGCGAACAGTTGTCCCACACCGAGACGTGCTGATCGAGAGTGCACCCGCCCCGCAGCCGATAGCCCACTTCGAGCAGGTCGCAGCCCAGAGCTCGGTTGCCGACGAGCTCACTCGACTTCGCCACGCGCAGCTGTTCTTGCTCAGCGGCGGTCAGTATCGGGGAGGTGGTACCGAACGGGTGGCAGTACGAGGCCAGGCCACCCGACTTGTGAATCCGTTGTACGGCGGCGAGGGCCATACCGGGATCGGTGCTGGGACGGGCCGGCGCGTCGGCGTAGTCCGGCAGGCTGAACTTACCGCCGTACCAACCCAGGTGCGGAGTGGTCAGCGAAACCTCGAGGGCCTGGAACTGCCGGACGGTGGGAAACTCGGGCGCGTATCGCTGACACAGCGAGGTCTGGACTTCCAGTGGTTGGTTCCCTGCGGCGGTCGCGCGCTCGAACTGCAGATTCGCGAAATACCCCCGGGCGTGCGCGCTGACGCTGGATCGAGCGCCGACGGAAAATTCGTATAGAGACGCGTCCTGACCGTCGACGCCGGGCCAGAGTCGGCTCAGGTCGCTGGCCGGGGTGATCGTGAGCGTCGTCCATTCGCCCTTCGGGGCGGCCAGCGTCAGCACTCCGGCGGTGCCGCCGGTCACCTTGGAGCTGCCCGGCGTAGCGCCGCCGCCGACGCGATAGGACAACGTGTATTGCCCGGCCGGCAGCGTCCCGCTCGCGGGTCGGAACGAGGTCACGATGTCGATCGATAGGTACGACGTCGCCGATGTATCGGTCGGGAAGACGTCGAAGGAGATGCTGAGGCCTGACAGCGACGTGCGATTGAGCAGGTCCTCGGACTGGCCGGACAAGCGGTGGTCGGCCGCGCCGGCGCCCGCGGCGACGACGTCGAAGCGCACGGCGGTGCCTCGGTCACCCACGTCCGGTTGGGACTTCGTCGTGCAGAAGAGGTGCGAGGAGGTCGGTGCCTTACCGGACAACGATGGCGTCCAGGTCCATTCGGCGGCACCGGGCGGCGTTTCGGTCAGACCGAGGAACGAGATCTGGGTCGCGGCATCGTGCGCCGACATCCGGTCGTCGTGTTCGGTCCACCACAGCACGTCGACCGCGTTCTTCGCGGCCTGCGTCAGCTGCGCGTACATGCTGGCTGGGCCTTCGCTGGCTGACGCATGGATGTGCATCGCCATGCTGACCGGCACGAGTCCACTCTCGGCATCGGGTTGCCCGCCGAAACCGAGCTCCCGCACGGCCACAGCCGCTGCGGCACCCCCGAGGAGGACGCCGGCGGTTCCCAGGATGAATCCACGACGGGACGGCTTGAGACCGCGCGACCAATTGCTGTCGGAGCGACCCTCGCCGAACATGAAAACCCTTCCTGATGTGCGGCTTGGTGGGAACGCCGCGAAGGGCTGGGCGCTGAAACGCCGCGTACCAAGAATCGCCCGACCACGTGATCGGCGGCACCCGAGTTGCGCTTACGAGCCACCTTGCACGATACTACTGCGGCGGGGGAAGTGCTGGGGGGCCAGCTAGCCGTGAATTAAGTGTGAGCTTACTTCTCGGGGCTGCTGATTTGCCAACCAGGAGGAGTAAGTGTCTCAGCACCGCCACGGTTCACGCATCTCTGGGCACGGAATTCCAGAGAGCGACAGCGCGACGGGCTCGTACCGAGCGCAGGTCCAATCGTCCGAATCCCTCTCTCGCCACAGTCGCTCGTCGCGACGTGCGCGCCGTCTGCGGGTCCTGTCACCCGGGCGCATGGCGGGTTTGTCAATCTTCGCCGTACTTGCGGCGGCAGCATCCGTCGTCGTCGCCGTCCACGGCGGCACTTCAGCGTCCGCCAGCGGTGACACCGTCACCCTGGTCGATTCCGGCGACAGCTACACCTCGTCGGTCGCGACCCACAAGGTCTACGGCACGTCGACCCGGCTCACCGCCGGGACGGTATCGCGCGAGCACAAGGTGATCTACCTGAAGTTCTCGATCCCGGCCGCCGTCGCGAGCCAGGTCCAGTCGGCGACGCTGACCCTCACCCGCGACAGCCACCACCTGTCGGGCACCGTTTCGGCGGTACGGGTCGCCTCCGCAGCCTGGAACGAGAAGACGCTCGACTTCGCCAACGCGCCCGCCAAGGGCGCGGTTCTGTCCAAGGTGACGACGTCGCGAGCCACCAACACGGTGTCGCTCGACGTAACGCCAGCGGCCGTCGGCCAAACGGCGGTGTCGATCGCGATCACCTCCTCGCTCACCAGCGACGTCGCCCGCTTCTACTCGCGCGAAGGCGGCAAGTCCGGCCCCGTGCTGACGCTGAAGCTCCGGGCGCCCGCCAGCGCGGCAACGACCGTCGCACCCGTAGCGCTGAAGAGCAGTTCGACGGCCGCGGCCGCGACGACCTCGGCGTCCGCGCCGTCCTCGTCCGCCTCCTCGTCGACGTCCACGTCGGCTGCCCCATCGCCGAGCGCGACGGCAGTATCGCTACCGCCGTCCCGTTCGAACTGCACCTATAGCGTCAAGCTGGTTTCGTCGTGCGGCGTGCTGTGGGGCAACGTCCCGCAGGCCTTCACCACGATTCCGCTCGCCACGGCTCTGGCGCAGGACGAAGCCGAGCTCGGCCGCAACTACGACATCGTGCACCAGTACCACACCAACACCCAGCTGTTCCCCACGACCGCAGAACGGGAAGTGGCCCTGCAGCCGGGCAGCAACCGGTTGCTGTTCGAGAATTGGAAGCCGGCGACGGACATGTCGTGGGCCCAGGTCGCTGCCGGTGACGCTGATTCGCGAATCGATGCCGAGGCGGCGTACTTGAAGTCCACCTTCAACTACGCCTTCTTCCTGACGATCTGGCACGAGCCGGAGAACGACGTCATCGCCACCGCCGGCTCCGGCATGACGGCCGCGGACTACTCGAACATGTTCAGTCACGTGATCGAGCGGCTGCGGGCCGATGGAGTGACCAAGGCCGTCACGGTGATGGACTACATGGGCTACGTGCCGTGGGCCCAGCAGTCCTGGTTCTCGCAGCTGTGGCCGGGCAACAACGTCGTCGACTGGGTTGGTATCGACCCCTACGCGTCAGGCGACGCCACCGGCTACATGTCCGGTGACTTCACGACGCTGGTCAACCGCACCGCAACCGGCTTCCCCGGGTTCTACACCTGGATCACGACCGCACATCCGGGTCTGCCGATCATGGTTGGCGAGTGGGGAGTCAAGGCGGGTGTCGACAACCCGAACGGAAAGGCGAACTACTACCGTTCGGTGGAGAACGAGTTGCCGAACTACCCCGACATCCACGCCCTGGTTTACTTCGAGACGCCGATGGCGCAGATCGGCCCCGACGCCGGAGACACCGAGCCCAATGACACGCCTCAGGACCTGGCTGCTTTCAAGCAATTGGCCGATAATCCAGAAGTTTCGTCCGCGTCGGGCTTCTCCTATGCCTCGGACGGATCACTCGTCGCCCGGTAAAGATGTGACCGACATCCAGGATGCGGGCCGGACGGCTCGCATCCTGGATGTCGACTTCGTACGCCGCACCGAAGCACAGGTCGTCGACCAGGTGGTCGACGACCTGTCCGGTCCTCGGCAAGGTGGCTGGATCGTTACGCCTAACATCGACATCCTTCGTCAGATCGTGCGCAAGCCCGAGGTTCGCCAGCTGCTCGGCGACGAGCCGGTCATGGTCGCCGACGGCATGCCGATCGTCTGGGCCAGCGCCATCCAACGCACGCCGCTCCCGGAGCGCGTCACCGGATCGTCGTTGATCTACAGCCTGTGCGAGGCCGCCGGCGAGCACGGCTGGAAAGTCTTCCTGCTCGGCGGTGCCACCGGGATCGCGGACCGGGCCGCCGCGAACCTCGTCGCCAAATATCCCGGACTTCGGATCGAGGGCTGGTCACCCGCCTTCGGCATCGAGGCCACCGAGCAAGGACGGGCCGAGATCCGCGCGCACACGCGGGCCGCGGCCCCGGACCTCGTGTTCTGCGGCTTCGGATTCCCTAAACAGGAGCGGGTGATCACGTCCATTCGCGACGTCGCTCCGGAGGCCTGGTACGTGGGCTGCGGAGCAGCGCTGGCGTTCGCGGCCGGCGAGGTGCGCCGCGCTCCCGGCTGGATGCAGCGGTCCGGTCTGGAATGGGTGCATCGGCTCAGCCGTGAACCGGTTCGGATGTTCCGCCGCTACATCGTCGACGGGATCCCGTTCACGCTCTACTTGTTGGCGATGTCGGTGCGCGTCCGCCGGCACAGCGCTGAGCCGGCCCGCAGACACGACTCATAGGGCATACACCCAGCATCCGATGGAATGTGAGCGACGCAACACCCGCTTAGCGGCCATAGCGGCAAATGCGCAGTATAGGCGATTAATCGGTTGCGGCGCGCCCTAACCGAGATTGGGTTTGCATTATGAGCCGATTGGCTTCACACTAGCCGAACAGCGTGCTCGCGGGGACGCGCTTTTACGACACTTGTGTCGGACATCGGGGGATGTAGTCATGAACTATCAGCGTGTGCTCAGGCGGCCAATCGCAGTGGCCGCGGCCGCGGGATTGATCTTCGCCGGCCTGGCCGCAGTCACTCAGGACACGGCCAGCGCCGTGGGCCTGCAACAGGGCAACATTGTCTCGGCCACGGCGGGTAACAATTCGCCCAACATCATGGACGGCACGGTCTACTCGATCGCGCAGGTCGGAACGCGCATCATCGTCGGCGGCAGCTTCACCACGGTGCAGAACCACAACTCGACCACCAACGTCACGCGTAACAACATCCTCGCGTTCGATTCGGCGTCGGGGACACTGGACACGGGCTTCGTGCCCGCCCTGGACGGCGAGGTCGACACCCTTGTTCCCGGTCCCACAGCCAACACCGTTTACGCCGGCGGCCAGTTCAAGACCGTGAACGGCGCCAAGGGCAAGAGCCTGACTCTGCTGAGCACCGTCACCGGCGCCGTGGTCTCGGGCTGGACGACACCGGTCGTCGACGGTCTCGTTAACAGCGTCGACCTCGCCGGTGGCCGGCTGTACGTCGGCGGTACCTTCACCGTAGTTTCGGGCATCGCCCACGCCGGGCTGGCATCGCTGAACCCGACTACGGGAGCAGTGACGAGCTACGTCAGCACTCAGCTGGCTGGCCATCACAACTACACGCCGACCAACGGCGCCGCTAATGGCGCGGTCGGTGCAAAGTCGATCGACGTCAGCCCGGACGGCACGCGACTCGTCGTCACCGGTAACTTCACGACGGTCCAGGACCCGACCACCGCCACCCCTCAGCCGCGCGACCAGGTCGCGATGATCGATCTCGGCGCGACGTCGGCAACTCTCGACCTCGGATGGGCAACCGGTCAGTACACCGCGGCCTGCTTCAGCTGGGCCTTCGACAGCTACATCCGCGACGTGGAGTTCTCGCCGGACGGCTCGTACTTCGTCATCGTCGCAACCGGCGGCAGCGGCACGAACACCGACGGCAGCCGCTCCTGTGTGACTCGGCCGCTCGTTGGGACACGAGCGCAACCGGCACGAACGCGCGGCCGACCTGGATCGACTACACCGGCCAGGACTCCTTCTGGTCGGTCGCGGTCACCGGCACCGCCATCTACGTCGGTGGTCACGAGCGCTGGGTCAACAACTCCAAGGGCTACGACTACGCCGGCGCCGGCGCGGTGCCGCGTCCCGGCATCGCCGCGCTCGACCCGGCAACGGCCTGCCGTTGTCCTGGAACCCGGGACGCAACCCGCGTGGTGCGGGTGCCTACGCCCTGCTCGCGACGCGCGACCGGTCTGTACGTAGGCAGCGACACCGACTACATCGGCAACTTCCAGTACCTGCACCGCAAGATCGCGTTCTTCCCGCTGGCGGGAGGCGAGACGCTGCCGTCCACAGCGACGGCGTCGCTGCCCGTCGAACGTCTACCTCGCCGGCCAGCTGCCGAACGCCACCAACACCAACGTGCTCTACCGTGTCGACGCCGGCGGCCCGGCCGTCGCGGCGACCGACAACGGCCCGGACTGGATGGCCGACGCCAGCGACACCGACCCGGGTGCCCAGTTCCGCGACCACCAGAGCAACTCCGCGGGCTACAGCCAGGTCGCGAACGTGAACCCGGTGGTTCCGGCTTCGACTCCGATCTCGATCTTCAACACCGAGCGCTGGGGCCCGACCGACAGCCCGCCGCTGACTGGGACTTCCCGGTCCCGGCCGGCACGAATGTCGACGTTCGGCTGTACTTCGCCAACCGCTACAGCAGCACGAGCCAGGTCGGCCAGCGGGTGTTCAACGTCAGCCGTCGACGGCAGTCCGGTGCTCAGCAACTACGACATCGTTGCTGACGCAGGCGACCAGACCGGCACGATGAAGGCCTTCGACGTCACCATCCGCACGGGCGACGTCACATCGACCTGACCCACGAGACCGAGAACCCGCTGATCAACGGCATCGAGATCGTCCGGCTGGGTGACCACCCCCGCCGGCTCGGTCAACGACCTGGACTACATCCCGGTCAGTGCCACCCAGACGGGCGCCGTCACGACCGTTCCGAACACGGGCATCCAGTGGGGTTCGACGCGCGGCGCTTTCGTCGCCGGCAACTCGATCTTCTATGGCTCGACGGACGGAAACTTCTACCAGGCCAGCTTCAACGGCACGAAGGTCGGCACACCGGTCGCCATCGATCCGTACAACGACCCGGCGTGGGAGAACGTGTCAACCGGTTCCGGTCAGACCTACCAGAGCATCGAGCCGAGCTACTACGGCGAGTTGCCCTCGGTCACCGGCGCCTTCTACACCAACGGTCGGCTGTACTACACGCTGCTCGGCCAGAGCACCCTCTACTGGCGCTACTTCACGCCCGAGAGCGGCATCATCGGCGCGACCGAGAACACCGTCCCGAATGCGTCGCTTCCCCAACGTCGCGGGAATGTTCCTGTCCGGGACGACTCTGTACTACGCCAACCGCAATGACGGCAGCCTGCACAGCGAATCGTTCGCGAACGGCACGCCGGACAGCACGACGGACGCGGTCGTCAACAGCCCGGCGACGGGTGGCAACGACTGGCGGGCCGAGGGGATGTTCCTGTACGGAGCGCCCACCTTCCCGAACCAGCCGCCGACCGCTGTCGCGACGACCAGTGGTTGCACCGGATTGACCTGCTCGTTCAGTGGATCGACGTCCTCGGACCCCGATGGCACGATCGCCTCGTACGCCTGGAACTTCGGTGACGGCACGACGAGCACCGCGGTTTCGCCGTCGCACACTTACGCGGCGGCGGGGAACTACACGGCCACTCTCACGGTCACGGACAACAGCGGCGCGAGCTCGCCGCCGTCGACCGTCGGTGTGTCGCCGGTGGCGCCCTTGAATCCGTTGGCGTATGTGGGCGAAGCTCATGCCATCACCTCGGGCACGAGCGTGTCGGTCACTGCACCCGCAGGCATCACCGCGGGTGACAAGGAGCTGCTGTTCGTCAGCGTCAACACGGCGGGCATCACTACCTCGGCGCCGTCCGGACTGACCGGGTGGACCCAGGTGTCACAGGCCGTGTCGAGCAATCTGGTGACGACCGTGTACAGCCGCACCGCCACGAGCGGTGACTCCGGAACCGCGGTCGGCGTGACCTTCTCGGCAACGGTCAAGGCCACCGCCGAACTGGTCGACTACACCGGCGTCAGCTCGGCAGCAGTCACGGTCGCCTCGACCATCGATGCGAACACGGCGACGCACACGTCGTCGGCGATCACGGTGGGCGCGGGCAGCAGCTGGGTCCTGACCTACTGGGCCGATCGCTCCTCCGGCACGACGGCGTGGACGCTTCCGTCGACGGTCACGTCGCGCGGCTTGGCCCTCGGCACCGGAGGCGGCACGGTGACTTCGGTGCTGACCGACTCAGGTGGCCCGGTGCTGACTACGGGTACCTACCCGGCGGCGACGGCGACGTCGATGACGGCGACCGGCCCGTCGGTGAGTGGTCGCGGAGCGACGATCAGCATCGTGCTGGCGTCGGCGAGCTAGGACCGGCAGTTCGGTCCGCACGTGCTCTGAGAACAACGAACGGCTGGCTATCGGCTCAGGCCGGTAGCCAGCCGCCGTTTACGAGCATGGCCAGCACGCGCTCGACGCTCGAGTCGAGATCCTCGACCGACGTGTCGATGGTCAGCTCGGCGTCCGTCGGAGTCTCGTACACGTCAGATATCCCGGTGAAGTTCGGGATCTCTCCGCGCCGGGCTGCCGCGTAGAGGCCTTTGCGATCGCGCGCCTCGCAGACTTCGAGGGGCGTCGCGACGTGCACCAGGAACAGATCGCCGACCGAACCGACCTGACTGCGGATCCAGGCCCGGGTCGCCGCGTAGGGCGCGATGGGGGCGCAGACCGCGATCCCGCCGTGGCGGGTGACCTCAGTCGCCACGTAACCGATGCGGCGGACGTTCAGGTCGCGATCGGCAGGGGAGAAACCGAGACCGGCCGACAACAGCCGTCGGACCCGATCGCCGTCGAGCACGCTGACCTTGCGGGCGGAAGCGCCCTCCAATCGGGCGACCAGCGCCGCGGCCACGGTCGACTTGCCGGAGCCGGAGAAGCCGGTGAACAGCACCGTGAACCCCCGCGTCGAGCGGGGCGCCCGCCACGAGCGCACGATCGCGCGCGCTCCGGCCGGCGCGACGGCCGAACCGAGCTCGCGATCATCGTCCAGCGCCGCCAACACGGTCGACCAGGGCTCATCCGGATATGGCCAAGCGCCGCTCGCGCCGGAGTCGGGCAGCCCCGGGTTCGTGGTAGCGGCGCCGAACTGTGTGGCCAACGCAGCTTCGGTTCCCGACCGGATGTTGCGACGGGACAACGGGATGGCTGCGACCGATGCACGCGGCAGCGTCGCGGCGGCGGCCTCGAGAGCGGCGAGCAGAATGCCATCCGGTACGAGCGCATCTTGTCCACCTACCGCGGCCAGGAGCAGGACGAGGTGGTCAGACCAGCTGAGGCGGATCGCCGCGAGCCGGGCCTCCGACAACGGACGATCACAGAGAAACGCGCGGACCGGCGTGCCATGCGTGCGGGCCAGGAATTCGGCCGGTGTGACGAGCCAGGGCGTCGCGGCGGTGGCGGTGGCTCGGCCGAGCGGCGCCAAGGTGCCGGTCACGTAGTCGGTATCGACGGAGACCGGCGCGATCGACGCGACTGGGGTGCTCTCTTCGTCGATCAACCGTAGCGCCGCCAGGTCGGCCGGGAACGCACCGCGGAAGGTGACCAGCAGTGGACCGTCGGTCGTGAACTGGTCGTCGCTGACGAGCTGCAGCCGGCCGGCGAGCGGGAGATGGATCCCGCTGAGCACGAGGGCGATGTCGTTGGCGAGGTCAGCGTCGGCCACGACATCGACGTCCATGCGCGGGGTCAGTTCGTCCATGATCAGTTCATTCTTCCAGGTCGGGTTCCCCGCCACCCGTCCGATACACCGGCCGTCGTCGCGAACCCTTAGCTGTGAATGCTCGGACGATTCAGACGTGTCACTTTTTGGGTGTGGTGGGCAGGTATTTCTTGTGCCATCATCCGACTCGATGTAGTGAGACGTTCACGGTGAGCGCTGCGAAGCAGCCGGCCGCTCCGCAGCGGCCCATCGGCGGGGGAACGTCGCCTTACATTCGAAACGGGGGAAAGTCGTGTTCAAACTTCGCGCGCTCGCGGTAGCCATGGGTGCACTCACGGTCGTAGTTCTGGGAATCGGTTCGGCGCAGGCGACGACGCCGCCGACCACGGTGGGCTCGGTGCCTGCGAGCTTCACTCCCTGGTTGCTGGCGAGTAAACCGAATCAACAGGTACGCGAACTGGTCCAGTGCGGGTCGACGATGTATGCGGTCGGCACGATCAGCGCCGTCGGCCAGGCCAAGCAAACCTATTCGCCCGGAAACGCATTCAGTTTCTCGGCGACGACCGGCGCGGTGACGGCGTGGAACCCGCGGGTCAATGGAACGGTCAACTCGGTCGCTCTGTCGGCGGATTGCTCGACGGCTTACCTGGGCGGCAGCTTCTCGTCAGTTGACGGCATTGCGGCGGCAAACATCGTGGCCGTTGATACCGTAACCGGCGCCGTCCGGACCGCTTTCGCCCGCAGCGCGAATGCCGAGGTCGACACAATCCAGGTCGCGGCGGGTCAGGTGCTTGTCGGCGGCGCGTTCTCGGCGATCAATGGCGTGTCCCGCGTTCGCTTCGTGAGCCTGGATCCGACCACCGGCGCCGTGACGAACTACGTGAATCTTTCGATCAGCGGTAACTACGTGAATTCCCCGGCGAAGGTGTACAACTCCCAGCTGAGCCACTCCGGGACCAAGCTGCTGTTCGAAGGCACGTTCACTTCAGTGGGCGGCCAGCCGCGGCAGCAGATCACGATGCTCGATCTCGGTGCGACGTCGGCCACGGTCGACAACTGGACGTCGGCGGAGTTCAGCCAGCCGTGCGCCACGATCGAGTCGTTCTATGTGCGGGCCGCGGCCTGGTCACCGGACGACAACACGGTCTACGTCGCGGACACCGGCTACAAGCCGGCCTCCGGCCCCGGGTCAGGGACGTCCGGCCCCCGCGCCGGATTGTGCGACGCGGCCGCCGCATTCCCCGCGATCAGCGCCCCGGTGAGCCACCTCTGGGTCAACTACACCGGGTGTGACTCCTACTACAGCGTCGCCGCGGACGGCGCCAACGTCTACGTCGGCGGCCACGAGCGCTACATCAACAACCCGAATGGGTGCGACGGTCCCGGACCGGGTGCACTGTCCCGTCCGGGCCTGGGCGGCCTGGGAACCTTGACCGGTCTGGCGACCTCGTGGAACCCGACCCGCTCGCGGGGTCTGGGGGCCGACGACATGCTCGTCACGAGCGCCGGTTTGTGGATCGCCAGCGACAACTTCAGTGACGGCCAGGCCCAGGACTGCGGTGGCGTAGGCAACAAGGGCGGGATTTGCTTCCTGCCGTACTGACCGGGTGACTCTCGTGCAATTGGAGGTGCCTGGGCGATACGAGCTCGCCCAGGCACACAGAGTAGCGAGGTCTGCGGCTCGAGATGCTTGACCAGCAAACTAAGGTAAACTTTGGGTTACGACAGCGGTGTCGCACGATGACACCTTGCCGACGAGTAAGCGACCGGGCTAACGTCCTACTTAGCTTAGCTATCTATCTCGGCAATTGAGCTCGACCGCGCGGGTGAGTAACCGTGCGTAACGGGGAGTGCGCGAATCGCAAGGTACGCGCACTGGGCACACTCCAGTCGTGAGGTTGGATCGCGCGAAGTTCGGGGGGAAATCGCGTTGTTAAGTAGTGATAATGCTACCGACGGTGGAATTGACAACACCGTCAGCACTGGCTTGGGTGCGCTTTCCTTTTCGCCGTCCGGGCTGGTGCCAGATGTGGCCACACTCGATATCGACGCGGACTGGGAGGACGTCCCCGAGGCGGCGACGTCGCTCCTCCACGCAGCCAGTGGCGCAAGCGCGGTGGCGAATGGCGTGGACAATCCGCGGTGGATGCGCAGGTATCAGCGTGGTCTGGTCCTCACAGATTATCTGGTCGCGCTGGGTGCGAGCACAATAGCGTTTGGATTCCGGTTCGCCGACCGCGGCGAGACGCCTTTCATATATTTTCTACTGACAATTCTGTTGCCGGTTGTCTGGGTGGCGACGGCGGGCCTCAATCGTGCTTATGACGCTACATTCATCGGCAATGGCGCAGGCGAATACCAGCGAGTCTATTGGACGTTCGTGCATCTGGTTACCTGCGTTGCCCTCGTCTGTTACGCGATGAAGGCGGACCTGGCGCGCGGATTCATCCTGGTTGCGCTGCCGCTCACGTTGGCATTTGTGCTGGCCGCACGGTTCGTCTCGAGGAAGTATCTGCACCACCGGCGTAAGCAGGGCCGGGCGCTATCGGACGTGATCGTGATCGGGGCGCCGGCTCCGGTGGCCGATCTCGTCCGCGCGGTGAATCGCGACCCAACCGCTGGGTTGCGCGTCGTCGGTTCGTGCCTTCTCGATGAGCAGTGGGCCGACGGTGACAGCGAGAGTGTCCGCGAGCTGGCCGAGCTCGGTGCGCCGGTGCTCAGCGGCCTCGACGACATTGCGAACACGGTGCGCCGCCATGGCGCCACGACGGTCGCGGTGACCTCGCCCGAGGAAATTGGCCCGCAGAAGCTGCGGTGGATCTCGTGGCAACTCGAAGGCACGTCGGCGGCGCTGGTCGTGTCCCCGGGACTGATTGAGGTCGCCGGCAATCGCATCACCGTGCGTCCGGTCTCGGGATTGCCGTTGCTGCACGTCGACGCGCCGCGATTCAGTGGCCCGCACCGACTCCTGAAGGGCGCGTTCGATCGGGTCGTGGCCGGACTCACGCTACTGATTCTTGCGCCCGTTCTGCTGGTGATCGCGGCGATCGTGCGGTGCACGAGCAAGGGTCCGGCCTTGTTCCGGCAGACCCGCATCGGCCTGAACGGCAAGGCCTTCACGATGCTGAAGTTCCGGTCGATGCGCAGCGACGCGGAGGAACGCCTCGCCGACCTTGTCGCCCAGAACGAGAACGCCGACGGGTTGCTCTTCAAGATCCGGTTCGATCCGCGGATAACTTCGGTGGGTCGAGTGTTGCGCCGGTTCTCCCTCGACGAGTTGCCCCAGCTGCTCAACGTCGTCATAGGGACGATGTCCCTCGTCGGTCCGCGGCCGCCGTTGCCGACCGAGGTCGCCCAGTACGGAGACGACGTTCGCCGGCGCCTGCTCGTGAAGCCGGGCTTGACCGGGCTCTGGCAGGTCAGCGGGCGCAGCGACCTGTCGTGGGAGGACGCCGTGCGCCTCGATCTGCGGTACGTCGAGAACTGGTCCCTGTCGCTGGACATGCTCGTGCTCTGGAAGACGTTGCGAGCGGTGGTCGGTTCGTCGGGGGCCTACTGAGACTGCCGACGCCCGCCCGGGCGGCCCGGCGTCGGTATGGGCCGGTGTCAGCGCGGGCCGGTGCAGTGCGGGCCGTGACGGTGAACAATCGGGCTGGTGAACCGTCTCGGCGTCTCGACCAGTCCCTACCTGCTCCAGCACGCCGACAATCCGGTCGACTGGTGGGAGTGGGGCGACGAGGCGTTCGCCGAGGCTCGCCGGCGCGACGTGCCGGTGCTGTTGTCGGTCGGCTACGCGGCCTGCCACTGGTGCCATGTGATGGCGCACGATTCGTTCGAGGACGTCGAGATCGCCGGCATGCTGAACGAGTTCTTCGTGTCGATAAAGGTCGATCGCGAGGAGCGTCCGGACGTCGACGCCGTCTACATGGACGCCGTGACCGGGCTGACCGGGCACGGCGGCTGGCCGATGACATGCATCCTGACGCCGGAGGCAAAGCCCTTCTACGCAGGGACGTTCTTCCCGCGCGAGCAGTTCCGCCGCTTGCTGTTGGCGCTCGCCGAGACCTGGCGGCGATCGGCGGGGCGACGTGCTCGAAGCCGGGCAACGGGTCGTCGATTCACTGGCTTCAGCGACCTATCCGAGCGCGGCCGGACCGATGGTCGCCACGGACCTCGATACCGCCGCCACGCGATTGCTGGCGACGTTCGACCCGGCGCGGGGCGGTTTCGGCGGGGCGCCGAAGTTCCCGCCGTCGATGGCCCTCGAGTTCCTGCTCCGACAGGCCGAGCGCACCGACTCGCCGGCGTCGGCGATGGCGGTCGAGCGCACCTGCGAGGCGATGGCCCGCGGCGGGATGTACGACCAGCTCGCCGGTGGGTTCGCGCGTTACTCGGTCGACGCCAACTGGGTCGTGCCGCACTTCGAGAAGATGCTGTACGACAACGCCCTGCTACTCAAGGTGTATTTGCACTGGTGGCGTTCGTCGAACGACCCGCTCGCCGAGCGCGTCGCCCGCGAAACGGCCGACTTCCTGCTCGCCGACCTGCGGACGCACGAGGGCGGCTTCGCGTCGGCGCTGGACGCCGACACCGACGGCGAAGAGGGCCTGACCTACGTCTGGACGCCTGACCAGCTGCGCGCGGTGCTCGGGGCCGACGATGCGGCCGCCGCCGCAGGCCTGTTCTCAGTGACCGACGACGGCACGTTCGAGCGAGGAGCCTCGACCCTCCAGTTGCGCGACGATCCGACGAATCCCGAGCAATGGCAGCGGATTCGAACTGCACTGGCCGCGGCTCGGGCGCAGCGACCGCAGCCGGCGCGGGACGACAAGGTGGTCACGTCCTGGAACGGGCTGGCCATCGCGGCCCTCGCCGAGGCGAGCGTGCTGCTCGACGACGTCCGTTACCTCGACGCGGCGACCGCGGCCGCGACCCTCCTGTGCGATCTGCACATCGTCGCCGGCCGGCTGCGGCGTACGTCGCGCGGCGGCATCGTCGGTTCGGCGGCGGGGGTGGCCGACGACTACGGCAATCTGGCCGATGGGCTGCTGATGCTCCATCAGGTGACCGCGGACCCGCACTGGCTGGTCGTCGCCGGGGCATTGTTGGACGAGGCGGTCGCGCACTTCGGTGCGGATGACGGCGGCTTCTTCGACACGGCGGACGACGCCGAAGTGCTCGTGCGACGACCGCGGGATCCGACCGACAACGCCGCGCCGTCCGGGTCGAGTGCTCTCATCGCGGCCCTGCTGACCTACTCGGCGCTGACCGAGTCGTTGACGCACCGCGCGCGGGCCGCGGCCGGGCTGGCGACCGTGTCGGCTCTGGCCGTCGAGCATCCCCGGTTCACGGGCTGGGCACTGGCCGCGGCCGAGGCGCTGGTGTCGGGGCCGGTGCAGATCGCGATCGTCGGCGGCGGACCGCTGGCCCGCGTCGCCTGGCTGCGCCGTCCGCCCGGTGCGGTCGTCGTCGCGGGGGAGCCGGACGCGGACGGCGTGCCGCTACTGCGCGACCGAAGCCTGATCGCCGATCAGCCCGCCGCATATGTGTGTCGAGGGATGGTTTGTCATCGACCGGTCAGCTCGTCGGACGAGCTGGTCGCTGAGCTGGCGGCCCATCTGGTCGACTGACGGGCGCTCATCACCTACCTTTTCTGATGTCGATCGGGATAAGGAGCCGCACGTGACCGCGATGGTCCCCTCCGCTGACAGCGCCTCGGACCGGCCCACTGACCGGGATTCCGGGTCGGACACCGGCGGGGACGGCCAGCCGGCCAACCCGTCTGCTGCTGTTCCGGCGACCAAGCGATTCTGCGTGAATTGCGGCGCGCAACTCGGGTCAGGCCGGTTCTGCGCCTCGTGCGGAACGCCGGCCGCCTAGTGGTGTGATCCCTTGCACGCCGAGTCGTTGCTCTGGACGGGACCGACGCTAAGCCTCATCGGCGATCGCGAATCGCCAGCTGGACGACTATGGCCGATCTGCGATATCTTATAGTGACTTTACGCGGTTGGGCAATGCAACCGCGGTTCGTGGGTAATTTCGGGGGAACTATGGCTTTGCTGGAGCTCATCCTTGTGCTCTCCACGCTACTGACAGTGGCGATTGGCGTACTGGCCTATCGCGGCTCGTGGGGCTGGAAGATCGGCCCGACGGCACTCGCACACCGCCTGGCTGGTCGCATCGGCTCCCGCTCCGCGGCGGGCGTGTTTCTGGTCGCCGGCCTAACGGTCACCTACGTGGTGAGTCTGCTCTTCGGCTTTCTGGCCAAGGCTATGCAATCTTCGGTCGACCACCCGGTATTCAACTACGTCCACTCGCGAGTGGAGAAGTCGGACGACCTCACCAAAGCAATGGTGAAGCTGACGAATATCGGGTCGAACACCAACACGCAGCTGGTGTGTATCTTCGCCGTCCTCGGCCTAGCGTGCGCTTACAAGCGTCGTTTCTACATTCCGACGGTTCTCATCCTGGGCATGTTTTACATCGAGCGCTACTGGCAACGGTGGCTGGCGTCGGCCGTGCATCGTGGCCACCCGCCGACCACGCTCGGCACCTATCCATCCGGCGGAGTCGGCCGAATCCTGGCGGTCTACGGCATCATCATCGTGCTCATCATCTGCCTGTACCCGACGATGTCGCGCAAGTGGCGGGTGGGGCTCTGGACCACGCTGGCCACGTCCGCCGTCGTGGAGGGCTACAGCCGCGTCTACCTGTCACTGCATTGGTTCACCGACGCCCTGTTCGCTCTGCCGTTCGGCGCCCTCCTGTGTGTCACCGGCATCATGACCGTGACCGCGCTGAACCACGGCGAGACCGTGGTACCGACCCGGATCGAGTCGATCGAGGACCCGGCGCCGGCCCACGTCAGCTGAGGTGGGTCGTCGGCGACCGTTGATGGCTGGTATCGCCGGCTAGGCGAAGACGGCCAGCCAGATCGCGACGTAGTGACAGATCGCGGCGACGAGCGTGCACGCGTGGAACACCTCGTGGAAGCCGAACACTCCGGGCACGGGGTTGGGCCGCTTGAACGCGTACACGAACGCGCCGAGCGTGTACGCCAGCCCCCCGGCGATGATCAGCGTGAAGGCGGCCGCGCCGGCGCTGTGCAACAGATCGGGCAGGACGAACACCGCCACCCAGCCCAGCGCGATGTAGCAGGGCACCGAGATCCACCGCGGGGCCTGAGGCCAGGCGGTCTGCAGCAGGACGCCGAAGATCGCGCCTGTCCACACGACGGCGAGGACGGCGCCCGCGTCGCGATGCGGCAAGGTGAGCGCCGCGATCGGCGTGTACGTGCCGGCGATGAAGATGAAGATCATCGAGTGGTCGGCCCGGCGCATCAGCGCGTGCGCCCGGGGCGACAGGGTCAGGCGGTGGTACAGCGCCGACGTCCCGAAGAGCAGGGTGACGGTCGCGCAGTAGATCGCCGTCGACCAGCCCGCCGTCGACCCGCGCACGCCGCCCGCCACGGAGACGAGCGCCGCGCCGGCCGCCAACGAGATCGCGGCGGCATACGTGTGGAGCCACCCTCGCAGGCGTGGTTTCAGCTCTGCGAGCGCCGTGATCGCTTCGGGCGCCAGTCCCACAGCCACGAGGTTACGGCAGCGTAGGTTGCGGTGGGGCCGAGTCCGGACATTCGTCCGAGATTCAGATCCGGCTCACCGAATCGATCATCACCGCCCAGTTCGCGGGTCCGCGGCGATAGGCTCCGGACGTGGGTGTTCGCGACGCGGTCTACTCGATCTACGAGCGCCGCCTGCGTGGGCATCTCGGGGGCCTGCCGGTGCCCAAGCACGTCGCGGTGATGTTGGACGGAAATCGGCGATGGGCCCGCGCGGCCGGTTTCGACGACGTCAACGAAGGTCACCTCGCCGGCGCGAGGCACATCGCCAATCTGCTCGACTGGTGCACCGAGGCCGGGGTCGAGCACGTGACCCTCTGGCTGCTCTCGACCGACAACCTGTCGCGCCCGAGCGGCGAGCTCGAACCGCTGCTGCAGATCATCGCCGGAGTCGCTGGCGAACTCGCGGCCGAGGGCAAGCCGTGGCGGGTGATCGCTGTGGGCGCGCTCGACCTGCTGCCCGACGCCACCGCGTCCGCGCTGAAGACCGCCGAGGAGCGGACCGCCGGCCGAGACGGGCTGACGGTCAATGTCGCGGTCGGCTACGGCGGACGGCGCGAGATCGCCGACGCGGTGCGCTCGCTGTTACAGGAACACGCGGCCGCGGGCACGTCGATCGAGGAGCTCGCCGAGGTCCTCGACGTCGATCACATCGCCGAACATCTCTACACGGCCGGCCAGCCCGACCCCGACCTCGTCATCCGGACGTCGGGTGAACAGCGCCTGTCGGGCTTCCTGTTGTGGCAATCGGCGCACTCGGAGTTCTACTTCTGCGACGCCCTCTGGCCTGACTTCCGCAAGATTGATTTCCTTCGGGCACTTCGCGATTACGGTACGCGCCAGCGTCGTTACGGCGGCTGAGCACAACCCTTGCGCTGACCCGAATATTAACGCAGACTTAACCGCGTGGCGCTCGCTCCCCACGCCGATCACGACGTAGCGTTCTCACTTGATGGACGGGCCAACCCGCCATCCGGAGGTTCTGCACTGTGACGATTGCCGACCCAGCGACCTGCGTTGTCGCGTCCGGATCGGCGCGTCCGAACACCATCTCGTCAACCACCGCCAACCCCACCGGCTCGCCTCGCGCCGCCCGTTCCGGCGGTGCTGCCGGCCGGGCGGCGACACCCAGCAGCCTCGCACAAGGAGCGACCACATGACCGCTGCCTCGTCCACGCCCGTCCAGCGCACGTTCGTTCTCGACACGTCAGTCCTGCTGTCCGACCCCGGCGCCCTCGGGCGGTTCGGTAGCAACGAGGTCGTCCTTCCGCTGGTGGTCATCAGTGAACTCGAGGCGAAACGCAGCCATCCGGAGCTCGGTTGGTTCGCGCGTCAGACGCTGCGCGTCCTGGACGAGCTGCGGATCAAGCACGGACGACTCGACGCGGCCGTACCGATCGGGGAATCCGGCGGCACGTTGAACGTGGAGCTCAACCACTCGGACCTGTCGCGCCTGCCGGCGGGATTCCGGGTCGACAGCAACGACTCGCGGATCCTCGCGGTGGCGCTCAACCTGGCCGCCGAGGGCCGCGCGGTGACCTTGATCAGCAAGGACATGCCGCTGCGGGTCAAGGCCGCATCGGTCGGGCTGGCCGCCGACGAATACATCGTGCACTCCGGTGTCGACACCGGGTGGACGGGCATGCGCGAGATCGATGTCAGCGTCTCGGTGGTCGACACGCTGTACGACGGTGAACTGGTCCCACTCATCGACCTGCCGGACCTCTCGGCCGATGAGAACCTGCCGTGCCACACCGGGTTGGTGCTGCACTCGGCGCGCGGCTCGGCGCTCGCGCGCGTAACGGCCGACAAGCAGCTGCGGCTCGTCCGCGGCGATCGCGAGGCGTTCGGTCTGCACGGACGTTCGGCCGAGCAGCGCATCGCGCTCGACCTGCTCCTCGACCCCGAGATCGGCATCGTCAGCCTCGGTGGCCGCGCGGGCACCGGCAAATCCGCGCTCGCGCTCTGCGCCGGACTCGAGGCCGTACTCGAACGGCGGGCGCACAAGCGGGTCGTCGTCTTCCGTCCGCTCTACGCCGTCGGTGGCCAGGAACTCGGATACCTGCCCGGCAGCGAGAACGAGAAGATGGCGCCGTGGGCCCAGGCCGTCTTCGACACTCTTGGCGCGCTCGTGTCGAGTGACGTCATGGACGAGATCCTCGATCGCGGCATGCTCGAGGTGCTGCCGCTGACCCACATCCGCGGCCGTTCGCTGCACGACTCGTTCGTGATCGTCGACGAGGCGCAGTCGCTCGAGCGCAATGTGCTGCTCACGGTGCTGTCGCGAATCGGCACCGGCTCGCGGGTGATCCTGACGCACGACGTCGCCCAGCGCGACAATCTGCGCGTCGGGCGCCACGACGGCGTCGCCGCGGTGATCGACGCGCTGCGCGGGCATCCGTTGTTCGCGCACGTCACGCTCTCGCGCTCCGAGCGGTCGCCGATCGCGGCCCTCGTCACGGAGATGCTCGAAGACCTGCCGCTCTGAGTTGTCCGACCGCAGCCGGACGGTCGCGCTGCGTTCCCTGTGAGGTCTGCGTAGGGCTCTCCGACCGGGCGCTTGCGGCTGCTCGAGGGCGTCTGGCGACCCGATTTCGACGCCATTTCAGGGCGGGCATGAGGCGGTCATCGCCACCACCGCCCACGGGCAGTGGGAGCGCTCTATCGGGCATGATCGGACATTTCCGTTACTCGACTGAGATCGCACGGCCTTGATCAGGGGGTTGTGAGCCACGACACTCGTGCTGTTCGGGCAACACCGGACCACAACGTAAGGGGGTGGGCATCACGGTGTACGGCATCGAACGGCGGCAATGGCTGATCGAGCAGGCGCGCAAATCCGGGCGGGTCGACGTCGCGATGATGTCCGCCGAACTGGGCCTCGCACCCGAGACGATTCGCCGCGATCTGAAGGACCTCGCGCAGCAGGGTCTGGTCCGGCGGGTGTACGGCGGGGCCGTCCCGGTCGAGCGGCTGTCGTTCGAGAGCGCGCTGTCGATGCGCGCGACCCGCCGCCAAGTCGAGAAGTCGCGCATCGCGGAATCGGCGGCCACCTTCGTCAACGCGGCCGAGTCGCTCTACATCGACGAGGGCAACCTGCCGCAGCTGATCGCCGACCACCTGAACCCCGATCGACCGCTCACCGTCGTTACGCCGTCGCTCGCGATCGCGACCTCGCTCGTCGATCGTCCGAACATCACCGTGATCGTCCTCGGCGGACGGGTGCGCGCCCAGACGCTCGGCAGCGTCGATCACTGGGCGGTCGCGATGCTCGAGAGCCTCGTGCTCGACCTCGCGTTCATGGGCGGCAACGGGATGAGCCTCGACCACGGGGTCACGGTCCCCGACAGCGCGGTCGCCGCCGTCAAGACGATGGCGATGCGGGTGTCGCGTCGGCGGATTCTCGTCGGCGACAGTTCGAAGTACGGGGCCGACTCGTTCGTACGGTTCGCCCAGCTGGCGGACTTCGAAAGGTTCATCACCGACGACGCGCTGACCGTCGAACAGGCGGCCGAGCTGCATTCCCGCGGAGTCGATGTGCTTCGAGTATGAGGGCGATGTCCCGGTAATCACGGGAGAACGCCTGGCGGTAACGGAGGAACGGCACGACGAACAGACAGAGAGGGCGGCCGACCGCATGGCCGTCCGCCCCCTCTTGGGTGGAGCGCAGGTCCGCGAAGAGTTGCGTCCGCCCATCCCCCCTGCGTCCGCAGGAGAACCCACAACAGGAGGAAATGTGAGCGTAGCAACAAAGATCAGGCGGAGAAATGGCAAACGCCTCCTCACCGCCACTGCGGCGGCGGCGGCCGCTGTGACTCTTGCGGCATGTTCGAGCTCGGGCGGAAGCAGTTCGAGCGGCGGCTCCAAGTCCGTGACGATCACCGTTGCGGTCACGGCCAACCCCCTGATGACCACGATCGAAAAGCTCACGCCGGACGGCTTCGAGGCGAAGCACCCGGGCGTCAAGGTCAAGTTCGTCACCTACGACGAGAACACCGAACGCGCGGACGTCGAGAAGGACGTCGCGGCGCACGGTGGCCAGTACGACGTCGTCATGATCGGCCCGAACGACATTGCGTCGTGGGCGAAGAACAACTGGATCGACGACCTGACGTCCGACGCCAGCGGTGACTCGAGCTACGACGTCGGCGACCTGCTCCCGCCGATCAAGGACGCCCTGTCGTCGAACGGCAAGCTGTACGCCGTTCCGTTCTACGGCGAGTCGTCATTCATGATGTACAACAAGGACATGTTCGCCGCGGCGGGCGTCACGATGCCGGCCAACCCGACGTGGGACGACATCGCCACGCTGGCCGACAAGCTCAACAAGCCGGGCAGTGTCGCGGGCATCTGCCTGCGCGGCCTGACTGGCTGGGGCGACAACCTCGCCTCGTTCGACACCGTCGTGAACACCTTCGGCGGCCAGTGGTTCGACACCAACTGGAACGCCAAGCTGAACTCGCCGGCGTTCGCCGACGCGGCCAACTTCTACGTCAACCTGATCAAGAAGGACGGCGAGCCCGGAGCCGGCAACGACAGCTTCAACGAGTGCCTGAACTCGATGGAGCAGGGCAAGTCGGCCATGTGGTACGACGCGACCGTCGCGGCTTCGACGCTCGACGCGTCCCCGAGCCCGGTCGCGGGACACCTCGGCTTCGCGCCGGCGCCGGTCGACAAGACCAAGTCGTCGGGTTGGTTGTGGAGCTGGGCGCTGGCCGAGGAGAGCGCGTCGAAGCACAAGTCGGCGGCTTGGGAGTTCATGGACTGGGCGACGTCGAAGGACTACATCGCCTACGACGCCTCGAAGAACGGCTGGGCGGCCGTCCCGCCCGGTACCCGGCAATCGACGTACGACAACGCCGACTACCAGGCGGCCGCGAAGGACTTCGCCAGCCTGACCCTGCAGCAGATCAACTCGGTCGACGTGAAGCAGCCCGGCGTCGACCCGCAGCCGGTTCCCGGTGTCCAGTACGTCGGCATCCCCGAATTCGAGGACTTCGGTCAGAAGGTGTCGGCCGAACTGACCGCGGCGATCGAAGGGCAGGAATCCGTGGCGACGTTCTTGCAGAAGAGTCAACAGATAGCGCAGCAAGCCGTTATCGACGCGGGCTACAAGAAGTAGCTGCGTTCGTCCGCGGCCCGCGTCGATCCCTCGGCGCTGACTCGTCATCGCCGGTCCCGACCGGCGCGGGCCGCGGAGCTCTGCCCGAACGACCCTCGCAATGACCTGGCCTCACGAAGGGTTTCCGATGACTACGGCCACCAGTCCGGCTCCGCCGGCGCAGATCTCGCCACCACCGGTATCGCAGCCGCCTCGGCGCGGGCAGGCGATGCAGGCCTGGGTCCGGCGCGCGCCATTGCTTCCCGCGCTCGCGTTCACGATCGTCGTCACGCAGATCCCGTTCCTGCTGACGGTGTGGTACAGCCTGCAGACGTACAACCTGAACTACCCGGACCGGCCCCGCAGCTTCCCGACCTTCGCGAACTACAAGAAGATCTTCGCCGACCACACGTTCCGCATCGCGGCGTTGAACACCTTGCAGCTCACGGTGATTCCGGTCCTGCTGTCGGTTCTGTTCGGCGTCGGGATCGCGGTGCTCCTCAACCGGCACGTGTTCGGACGGGGCTTCCTGCGCACGCTGATCATCAGCCCGTTCCTGGTCATGTCGACGGCTGCGGCCCTGGTCTGGAAGTACACGATTCTCGACACGTCGTTCGGCGTCCTGAACTTCGTCGTCAAGAAGTTCGGCGGTACCCCGCAGGACTGGGCGGGCATCCACCCGCAGATCACGATCATCAGCTTCCTGACCTGGCAGTGGACACCGTTCATGGTGCTGCTCGCGCTCGCCGGGTTGCAGAGCCAGGGTGACGACCAGATCGAGGCGGCGCGCGTCGACGGCGCCAGTGCCTGGCGGATCTTCCGGTCGCTGACGTTGCCGCATCTGCGCCAGTACATCGAACTCGGCGTCCTGCTCGGCTCGATCTACATCGTCCAGGCGTTCGACTCGATCTACATCATCACCAAGGGCGGCCCCTCGACCGACACGACGAACCTGCCGTACTACATCTACGAGACCGCTTTCCAGGCCTACGACATCGGACGGGCCTCCGCGATGTCGGTGGTGGTCGTAGTAGCCACGATCGTCGTCGCGACGGTGGCGCTGCGAGTCGTCTCGAGTCTGTTCAGCGACGAAGGGATGGCCGGACGATGAGCATCTTCAAATCGAGCCTGACCCTCGCCGACCGGCAGACGTCGTTCCCGATCCGACTGCTTCTCGGCCTGCTCACCTGGTTCATCGTGCTGCTGTTCTTCTTCCCGGTGTTCTGGATGGCGATAACCGGCTTCAAGTCCGAGGAGGACGCGACCACCTCGACGCCGCACCTGTTCTTCAAACCGACGCTGGCACAGTTCAAGTCCGAGTGGACCGGCTCGACCGGCACCGGCATGCAGGACTATGTGATCCACTCGCTGGTCGCCACGCTGGCGTCGACGGTGATCGTGCTGCTGCTGGCGTTCCCGGCCGCGTACGCGCTGTCGATCCGACCGGTGCGCAAGTGGCGGGACGCGAGCTTCTTCTTCATCTCGACCAAGATGCTGCCGATCGTGGGCGCGATCATCCCGCTGTACATCATCGCCCGCAACCTACATCTGCTCGATACCCAGCAGTTGCTCGTGATTCTCTACACCGCGATGAACCTACCGATCGCGGTGTGGATGCTTCGATCGTTCCTGCTCGAAGTGCCGATCGAGGTCATCGAGGCCTCGCGTATGGACGGCGCCAATGCCGTCCGGCAGATGCGAACGGTGATCATGCCGATCGTGCGCCCCGGGCTCGCGGCGACCGCCCTGATCTGCTTCATCTTCGCGTGGAACGAGTTCTTCCTCGCGGTGAACCTGACGACGTTCAGGGCCGCCACGGTGCCGATCTATCTGGCGTCGGTGATCCAGCCCGAAGGTGCCTTCATCTCCCACCTGTCGGCGGCGGCGACGATCGCGTGCTTCCCGGTGCTGCTGGCCGGCTGGACGGCCCAGGACAAGCTCGTCCGCGGCCTGTCGATGGGTGCGGTCAAGTAACCCGAACCCGTTATCGCACTGCGGATTCGACTTCGGTGGCTGGTGTCCCGCAGGGACGGCATCAACCTGCAATCCCACATCGAGCACGTTGGAGTACCCAGATATGCCTTATCTAACTGGTGATTCGCTCACCAACCTGTCGAGTCTCGTCGAAGTGCCGAAGTACGACCGGGCCGCGGTCCGGGTCGGAATCGTCCACTTCGGAGTCGGCGGCTTCCATCGTGCCCACCAGGCGATGTATGTCGACCAGCTGATGAATGAGGGGCAAGCCCTCGACTGGGGAATCTGCGGGGTCGGGGTCATGGCCGGTGACCGAGCCATGGCCGAGGCCCTCGCCCCGCAGGGTGGCCTGTACACGCTGATCATCAAACATCCGGACGGCCGGTTCGAACCGCGCATCATCGGTTCGATCGTCGACTACCGCTACGCGCCCGACCATCCGTCCGGCGTTCTCGACCTGCTCACGTCGGAGCACACGCGGATCGTCTCGCTGACGATCACCGAAGGCGGTTACAACTTCAACCAGGTGACCAACGAGTTCAACGAGAACGACCCGGCAATCGTTGCTGATCTTGTGCCGGGAGCGATCCCCCAGACGGTCTTCGGATATGTCGTCGAGGCCCTCGACCGACGGCGCCGCCGCGGGATCGCGCCGTTCACCGTGCTGTCCTGCGACAACATCCAGTCGAACGGTCACATGGCTCGACGGACGTTCACCGCGTTCGCCCGGTTGAAGGATCCCGACCTCGCGGCCTGGATGGACGAGCACGTCCGCTTTCCCAACTCGATGGTCGACCGCATCACGCCGATGACGACCGTGGCCGATCGCACCGACCTCGACGAGCGATTTGGTATCGAGGATCGCTGGCCGGTCGTGTGCGAGCCGTTCACCCAGTGGGTACTCGAGGACGACTTCAGCGACGGCCGTCCGCCGTTCGAGGCCGCCGGCGTACAGGTGGTGTCATCGGTCGAACCGTACGAGCTGATGAAGTTGCGCCTGCTCAACGCGGGTCATCAGGCGCTCGGTTATTTCGGCTACCTGTCGGGCTACCGGTACGTGCACGATGTCGCTCGCGACCCGCGCTTCGCCCGGTTCGTTCGTACGTACATGGATCGCGAGGCGACCCCGACACTCGTGCCGGTGCCGGGCGTCGACCTCGACCGCTACAAGACCCAGCTCGTCGAGCGGTTCTCGAATCCGGAGGTCCGGGACACCGTCGCCCGGCTCTGCGCCGAGAGCACCGACCGGATTCCCAAGTGGGTGCTACCGGTTCTGCGCGGCAACCTGGCCACCGGCGGCAGTATCTCGCACACGACCGCGATCGTCGCGAGTTGGGCGCGCTACGCCGAGGGCGTCGACGAGCAGGGCGAACCGATCGAGATCGTCGACCGGCTCGCCGATCAGGTCGTCGCGCTGGCCCGCCGGTACCCCGACGACCCGTTCGCGCTCCTCGGGCTCGATCAGCTCTTCGGTGACCTCGCCGAGAACGAGCAATTCCGCAAGGCCTATTCCGCCATCCTCGGACGAATCCACGAGATCGGAGCCCTGGCAACTCTCGAAGAGCTCAACGCCGAGACGATCTGACCGCGATCAGTGGCTCGGGAGCCCGTCGATACTCGCCGCGTTCTTGGTGTCCCAGTAGTCTTCGTAGTACTCCGCGGGTCGTTTCGACTGGTGCAGGTCGAGGACGTCGCGATCGGCGACGAATTCCATTCGCGGAACCGAGTACCCGCACGAGTCGGCGATCCGCGTGACGTCTACGACGATGATCGATCGCTGGGCGTGCGTGCGGTCCTTCGCGAACCGACCCCGCAGGCTCGCGAATTCGGGATCGCCCTCGCGCACGACGCGGCCGGTCCCGTGCAGGCGGACGATCTGGCATGGTCCGCTGAACGCGTTGAACATCAAGACGATGCGGCCGTTCTCGCGCAGGTGCGCGATTGTCTCGACGCCGCTCCCGAAGTAGTCGAGGTAGGCGACCTGGAGCGGGCCGAGGATCGCGAACGTTCCGGCCATGCCCTTCGGCGAGACGTTCACGTGTCCGTCCGCGGCCAGCGGCGCGGATCCGACGAAAAACATCGGCTGGGCCAGCAGCCAGCGGGAAAGCTTCGCGTCGATCTCGGGCAGCTCGGTCGCCATGGTCAGCTCGCGGGACGGGTCATCGACAGGACGTCGAGAACCTCGTCGAGCTTCTCTTCGGTGATGTGCTCGGGAACGTGTCCGCGCTCGATCACGACCTGTCGAATGGTCTTGCGCTCGGCGAGCGCCTGCTTCGCGATCTTCGCCGCTTCGTCGTAGCCGACGTAGTGGTTCAACGGGGTGACGATCGACGGTGAGCTCTCGGCGTACTCCAGGCAACGCTCGGCGTTCGCCGTGATCCCGTCGATGCAGCGCTCGGCGAACACCCGCGAGACGTTGGCGATCAGGCGCACCGACTCGAGCACATTGCGCGCCATCACCGGCAGCATCACATTGAGTTCGAAGTTGCCGCCGGCCCCGCCCCACGCGACGGCGGCGTCGTTGCCGACCACCTGCGCCACGACCTGGCAGACCGCCTCGCAGAGCACCGGGTTCACCTTGCCGGGCATGATCGAGCTGCCGGGTTGCAGGTCGGGCAGGAACAGCTCGGTGAGTCCGGTGCGCGGGCCCGACCCCATCCAGCGGATGTCATTGCTGATCTTGTTGAGCCCGACCGCGATGGTGCGCAGCGCCCCGGACAGCTCGACCAGCCCGTCGCGGGCCCCCTGCGCCTCGAAGTGGTCGCGGGCCTCGGTGAGGGGCAAGCCGGTCTCGGAGGCGATGAGGGCGATCACCTCGGCGGCGAACCCGGCCGGCGCGTTGATGCCGGTGCCCACGGCCGTACCGCCGAGCGGCAACTCCGCCACGCGCGGCAGGACGGCGTGCACGCGCTCGACGCCGTAGCGCACCTGCGCGGCGTAGCCGGCGAACTCCTGGCCGAGGGTCACGGGCGTCGCGTCCATCAGGTGCGTTCGTCCGGACTTCACGATCGCCGAGAACTCGTCCGATTTGGCCGCGAGCGACGCCGCAAGTTGTTCGAGGGCCGGTACGAGATCGGTGACGACCGCCTTGGTGGCCGCGACGTGGATCGCCGACGGGAACTGATCGTTGGACGACAGCGGGTCGTTCACGTCGTCGTTCGGGTGGACGGCCGTACCGAGCCGGTCGGCGGCCAGCGACGCGAGCACCTCGTTCGCGTTCATGTTGGACGACGTGCCCGAGCCGGTCTGGAAGACGTCGATGGGGAACTCGGCGTCCCAGTCGCCGCGGGCGACCTCGACGGCGGCGGCGGCGATCGCGTCGGCCTTGGCCGGGTCGAGCAGGCCGCGTCGGGCGCGGACCCGGGCCCCGGCGCCCTTGATGACGGCCAGGCCGGCGATGAGCTCACGCTCGATCGGCTGGCCCGAGATCGGGAAGTTCTCGACCGCGCGCTGGGTCTGGGCCCGCCATTTGGCGGCGGCCGGCACCCGGACCTCGCCCATGGAGTCTTTCTCGATGCGGTACTCGCTGGACATGGCGGATCGGCTCCTCGGCTGCGGTGACGACAGGCTCAGAGCCTAGTGAACTCGTTCGATGCCGCCTTCGACAGCGGATTCGACGTGGCTTGCACCACGCCCGACGCGATTCACAGCGTCCGCGGCGGGATAGGCGAGCTGGTTCACGACGCCGACGGCCAGGGCCGCCGCGGCGCCGAGCGCTCCGAGGAGTGGCAGCAGCCACAGCTGTCCATGGGCGACGAGGATCCCGCCGATGAGCGCGCCTGCGCCGATCCCGATCTGGAACGCCACGACATAGACGGCCGATGCGGTATCGGCCGTGCCGGGTGCGACCCGGATGACCGCGGCCTGCAGTGACGGGATCGTCGACAGCAGGGCGAGCCCCCACAGCACCATCGCCGCCGCGGTGATCACCGGGCCGCGTCCGACTTCGAGCAGGACGAAGGCCGCGACGATGCCCGAGGTGCTCGCGATGAACGTCCGTCGAGGTCGCTGGTCGATCTGCGGTCCGGCCAGGGTGTTCCCGACGATGCCGGCCAGCCCGTAGAGCAGCAGGATGGCGGCGAGCGCGGTGCCGGTCAGGCCGGAATCGCGCTTCACGATGAGGGACGTGTACGTGTACGCCGAGAAGTCGCCGACGATCATGATCGTCGTGATCGTGCAGACGGTGACGACCGCCCGATTGCGCAACACGATCGGGATGATGCGCAGTTGGCGTAGGCCGGTCGCGGCGTCACCGTCGAGCCGGGGGACGAGGCGCGCGATCGTGAGCGTCGACAGCAAGGCGGCCAGGCCGACCGACGCCAGCGCGATGCGCCAGTTCGTCACGACGCCGAGGGCGGTGCCCAGCGGCACACCGAGGACGACGGCCAGGGACGTGCCGGTGAACACGGCCGTCGTCGCTCGGCCGGCCTGTCCGGGGGGCACCAATCGGGCCGCCGTTGGGATCACCATTGACCAGAAAACCCCGTGCGCGACGGCACAAACCACGCGAGCGATCGCGAGCAGCGCGTAGTTGGGAGCCAGCGCGGTCGCGAGCTGCGAGAGCGCGAAGACGCCGACGAGCAGCACCAGGAGGCGGTCGCGGGGGATGTGTGTGGTCAGCGCCGTCAGCGGGATCGCGGTGACCGCGGCCACGGCGGCGTAGAAGGTCAGCAGCAAACCGACGGCCGAGTTGCTGGCGTGTAACCCGTGCGCGATCTGCGGCAGCAGGCCGATGGGCATCGTCTCCGCGGCCACGAAGCAGAATGACGCCGAAGCAAGTGCCACGAGCGCGAGTCGCGGATGCGCGGTGCGGGACACGACTACATTTATACTCGGAGTACGAGCAAAATGGGAGGGTGGCGAGTGGCGGATAGATCACGGGGATCGGCGCTGCTGGCGCTCGTCCACTCGAATCCGTGGATCACCCGGACCGAGATCGCGCGTCGGTTGGGCGTCGGCACCGGGCTCGTCGCGGAACTGACCACCCGGCTCAGCACCCAGGAGCTGATCGCCGAACGGCCGGCGGCGCCGAGCGGCGCGCGCGGCCGGCCGACCACCGCGCTCGGCCCCAACCCGCACGGTCCGGTCGTCATCTGCGTCGAGGTTGCCCACGAGGGCTGGCTGGTCAGCGTGGTCGAGCTCGGGGGCGGCGTGATCGTCGACCTACCCGGCCGGCACGAACGGTCGGCCCGGGCGACGTTGGAGGCGATCGCCGCGGCCGTGGCCCGACTGCGGCGCCGCTTCGGACGACGGGTGCGCGCGGTCGGGATCTCGATCCCCGGCACGGTGAGCGAAGGTCGGGTTCTGCAGGTGCCGAATCTGCGGTGGCACGGGGTCGACCTCACCGACTTCTTCCCGTCCGGCGCCGACTGCCCGCTCGTCACGGGCAACGACGCCAGCTTCGCTGCGCTCGCCGAGGCGCGCCGGGGCGCGGCGGCTGGCGCCGACACCTCGCTCCATCTCTACTTCGACGCCGGCGTCGGCGGGGCCCTCGTGGAACGCGGTCGCATCGTCACCGGCGCCACCGGCGTCGCGGGCGAGTTCGGCCATCTGCCCTTCGGCGACCCGGGCCGTCCCTGCGTCTGCGGGGCGTCCGGATGTTGGAACACGTCGATGGACGGGCATTCGTTCGCGCGGATCCTGGGCGAGCCCGATCCGGATCCGGCCGTCGCGGTGACCTACGAGCGGGCGGTGATCGCGCGGGCCGAGGCCGGTGAGCCGGCGGCGGTCGAGGCGGCCCACGTGATCGGCCGTGAGATCGGCCGCGGGACGGCGGGCCTGGTGAACGCGTTCGATCCGCGCCTGGTCACGTTCGGCGGCCTCGGCCGCGAATTGCTGGCGCTCGGCGGCGCACCGCTGCGCGAGGCCTATCTCGCCGGCCTGATGAGCTTCCGACGGGCTGACGCGCCGCCCCTCGTCGCGGCGGTGCTCGGCGCCGAAGCCGCCACGGTCGGCGTGGCCGAGGAGTGTTTCGACATCGTGCTGTCCGACGAAGCGCTCGCCGGCTGGCCGAGCCGCTGACCGACGGCGTCAGCCGCCGTACGGCGCAGGGGGTCCCTGGGGCGCCGGCGGTCCTTGCGGCGGGCCCTGGGGCGGCCCGTACGGCGACGGCTGGGCCGACTGGTTCCACGCCGAGCCGGGTGGCGGTCCCTGCGGCGGTTGGCCGGGCGGCAGTCCTTGCGGCGGCCCCTGCGGCTGTTGGCCGGCCTGGCCGTAGCCGAGCTGCGTGGCGGTCTGCTTGGCGGCGTCCGTCACAGGGATCGCGACGACAGCGGTGCCGTACGCACAGATCTCGGTCCAGGTGTCACCCATCTCCGACGTGTCGAAGCGCATGCCGATGACGGCGTTGCCGCCGCGCAACCGAGCCTGCTCGAGCATGCGGCCCATGACCTCGTTGCGGCTGTCGGTGAGGTTCTTCGTCATGCCCTGCAGCTCCCCGCCGAACATCGACTTGAGGCCCGCTCCGGCTTGGGAGAAGACGTTGCGGGATCGGACGGTGAGACCGAACACCTCGCCGCAGACCCGCTGGATCTCCCAGCCGGCGATGTCGTTCGTCGTGACCACCAGCATGGTGGTGCCCTCCTCGGTGAATGGCGAAGCTCAGTCGGACGCGCGTTGCCGCACGGTGGAGTATGCCTGCAACTTGCTGCGTTGGTGCACTGAATCGACGACGCGGATCGTCCCCGATTTCGACCGCATGAGGATCGACGTCGTCTCGACGGAATTCGCGTGGTACCGAACGCCGCGCAGCAGGTCGCCGTCGGTGATCCCGCTGGCGCAGAAGAAGATGTTCTCGCCACTGACCAGATCGGACGTCGAGAGCACGCGGCCGAGATCGTGACCGGCCTCGAGCGCCTTGGTCCGCTCGTCGTCGTCCCGCGGCCACAGCCGCGCTTGGATCGCGCCGCCCATGCATCGCAACGCGGCCGCCGCGATGATCCCCTCCGGAGTGCCGCCGATGCCCATCAGCAGGTCGACGCCGGTGCCGTCGCGCGCCGCCGCGATCGCGCCCGCGACGTCACCGTCGTTGATGAACCGGATGCGGGCGCCGGCGATCCGGACCTCGCGAACGAGTTGGACGTGACGAGGGCGTTCAAGGATGCAGACCGTGATCTCCTCGGCCCGACGGCCCTTCGCTTTGGCGACCGCCTTGATGTTGTCGGCGACCGGCGCCTCGATGTCGATGGCATCGGCGGCATCGGGTCCGGTCGCGATCTTCTCCATGTAGAACACGGCGGACGGGTCGAACATCGCACCCCGCTCGGATACCGCGATCACCGCAAGGGCGTTCGGCATCCCCTTGGCCATCAACGTCGTCCCGTCGATCGGGTCGACCGCGACGTCACACTCGGGCCCGGTGCCGTCGCCGACGGCCTCGCCGTTGTAGAGCATCGGCGCGTTGTCCTTCTCGCCCTCGCCGATGACGACGGTGCCGCGCATCGAGACGGTGCCGATGACGGCGCGCATCGCGTCGACGGCCGCGCCGTCGCCACCGTTCTTGTCACCTCGGCCGACCCATCGACCGGCGGCGATCGCGGCGTTCTCGGTTACCCGCACGAGTTCGAGTGCGAGGTTGCGGTCGGGCGCCAGACCGTGGACGGCCAGTGCGTCGGGAATCCCGTAGGGGTTGCCCTCGGCGGGTGCGGTCATCGGAGCCTCCGGGTCGCAAGCGGTCGTCGGTTGCATCAGAAGCTTGCCAGCCCAGGACCACACCCGCTGCGGAGGGGCCGATAAATCGACCGGGGATTCGTCCGCGATCTTGCTACTCTGCCGCCATGTCGCCGCGCTCGCACATCTCGCCGCCGCCGTCCTGACCGGGGCGCCCGTTCGACAGCTCGCCCCATCTCGCGACCCATTTCTCGCATCGATCATGGAGCGTCGTCGTGTCGGTTGGACTACAGCGTCGGGCCGGGCTGCTCGCCGTCAGCGCCGGGGCCCTGCTGTGGGGAACCACCGGGATGGCCGTCCGCATCATCCACGAGCGAACCGACCTCGGACCGGTCGCGATCGGATTTCTGCGGCTGGTGGTGTCGGCCATCTTCCTGACGATCGTGTTCGGACGGACCGGTCCGGCCCGGGTCCGGGCGTCGTTCGGTCGGCACGGCTGGTCGCTCGCGGTGGCCGGTGCGAGCCTGGGTCTGTACCAGGCGCTGTACTTCATCGGCGTCGCGGACGTCGGAGTCAGCGTGTCGACACTGGTGAGCATCGCGGTCGCGCCCGTCGCGGTGACGATCTGGACCTCGGCGGTCGCGCGCCGGCTGCCCTCGATCGCGTCGGGCGCGACCTTGGTGGCGGCTATCACCGGCCTCGTCCTGATCTCGGTGAGTACGAGCGCCTCGTCGACGACCGCGCCGCACCCGCTCATCGGTATCGCCGCGTCGATCGGCTCGGGCCTCGGCTACGGCGCCTCGACCATCCTCGAACAAGCGGCTGGCCGGCGGCGGTGACCCGCTCATGCTGACGGCGGCGACGAGCGCGGTCGGCGCGATCGTGCTGCTTCCGTGGGCGATCGGTACCGGCTTCGTGTCGACGCACGACGCGATCGCCATCGGATGGATCGTCTACATCGGGGTGTTCTCGACCGCCGCCGCCTACGGTCTCTACTACCTGGGCATGCGATCGACCGTCGCCCGAGGTGGCCGCGGTGACTACGTTGCTCGAGCCGCTCGCGGCCACCGTCCTCGCAGTGATCGTGCTGCACGAGTCGCTCGCCGCGCTCGGCGTGGTCGGCGGGGCGCTGATGCTAGTGGCGATCGGGGCGCTCTACGTCCGCGAACCGGAGCCCGACGCGGCCGCACTGCGGCCGGCTCACTGAGGCCGGCCGGCTCACTGTGTGGATTGGCCGGCCGGCTCAGTGTGGATCGGCCGTCGTGGGCCGCGATCGCCTGGTCGAGCCGGGCGGTCGCGCCGTCCAGCCAGCGTTGGCAGATGTCGGCGAGCAGTTCGCCGCGTTCCCACAGGGCGAGCGACTCCTCGAGCGTCTGGCCGCCGGTCTCGAGCGCGCGGAGGATCTCGGCGAGTTCGGCGCGGGCCGCTTCGTAACTGGGTTGCTCGGTCATGACGCAGCTGACCCTACGGGTTGCACCTCGAAGTCGCCGTGCGCGACGCGGACCCGCAACCGTCGATCCGCGTCCGCGTCGGTGCGCACGACCCCACCGTCGTCGACGCGGGTCACGACCGCGTACCCGCGATCGAGCGTGGCCTGCGGCGAGAGGCTGACGACCCGCGCGCGGACGTGGCCGAGATCGGCCGAGGCCGTCACGAGCAGCCGGCCGAACTGCGCGCGGAGCCGGTCCCGGCTGTCGGCGGACGTCGCGCGGTCGCTCTCGATCCGGCGGCGGACGGTGTCGCGGATGCGTTGTGGAACGCCGGCGATGAGCTGCTCGTCGGCGCGCAACCGGCGCCGGATGGCGTCCCGGGCGCGGGCCCGGGCCTCGGCGATCGCGGCGGATTCGGCGGCGAGATCGGGGACGATCCGGCGCGCCGGCATCGGTCGGCGTCGAGGCGGCCAGGTCGGCGACGAGATCGAGCAGGGGGGTGTCGGTCTCGTGGCCGATCGCGCTGACGATCGGCGTCCGGCACCCGGCCACGACCCGCAGCAGCGACTCGTTGCTGAACGGCAGCAGGTCCTCGACGCTGCCGCCTCCTCGCGCGATGACGATCACGTCGACATCGGGGTCGGCGGCGAGCGTCTCGACGGCGGCGACGATCTCGTTCACGGCGGACGGACCCTGCACCGCGACGTTCTCGATGCGGAACCGGGCCGAGGGCAGCCGACGGCGGGCGTTCTCGACGACGTCACGTTCGGCGGCGCTCGCGCGTCCGGTGACCAACCCGATGCAGCCGGGCAGGAACGGCAGTCTCCGCTTGCGATCGTTGGCGAACAATCCCTCGGCGGCCAACAACTTCTTCAGCCGCTCGAGCGCGGCGAGCAGTTCGCCGAGCCCGACCAGTCGGATGTCGGTCGCGCGCAGGCTCAGCGTGCCGCGTTCCAGATAGAAGTCGGGACGGGCCCGCAGCACGACCCGCGACCCCTCGACGACCGTGTCGGGCAAGATCATCCGGCTGCACGTGACCGTCAACGAGATGTTCGCGTCGGTGTCGCGCAGGGTCAGGAACTGCGTTGCCGCGCCGGGCCGTTTCGATCAGCTGGGCGACCTGTCCCTCGATCCAGATCTCGCCGAGCCGGTTGATCCATTCGCCGATCTTCTGGGCGACGACGCGGACCGGCAGCGGCGCCTCGGGAGCGGTATCCAGCCGGGCCATCAGCCGTCGGCGCCGGGAATGTCGAGTGGGCCGAAGTCGTCCGCCGATGCGTCGAACGCCGACGACTGGCCGGGCTTTGCGGCACCGCTCTTGCGAGGACGGGTCGGCTTGGCGGCGGCGGTCTTGGGGGTGTGGCGGTCTTGGGGTGGCGGCGGTCTTGGGGGTGGTGGCGGTCTTGCCGGCCGTCGGCGTGGTGGCTTTCGTCGTGGCGCCGACGGGCTTCGTCCGCGGTGCCCGCGCCGACCTGGCCTTCGCGGTTGGCCGGGCCGAGCTCGGCTCGTCGACGCGGGGGATCGGCGCCGGCGACGTCGGGCTCGCTGACGACGGGGGCTCGACGTCGTCGTCGAACGTCGCCCAGGCCGGCGGGTCGTCGGGAGCGCCGCCCTGCAGCTGCGTGAGGAACTCGTCGCCGCGCACGGTCAGCGCGGCGTAGCGCTGCTGGACACGCAACGACACCTGCAGGGCCGTGCTCACCGCCAGAACGGGTAGCTCGACCGCCTTGTCGGGCAACGACCGCCCGTCTTGAACGATCGTCGCGACGAGCCCGATGGCCGCGCGGATCGGCGCCGGAAGCTGGGGCATCGTCCACCTCGCAGGAAGCGCGGCCGCTGGCCGCCGGGTTGATGGGAACAGCCTGCCCCACCGGCGCGGGTCCGTACCATCGAGGTGTGCCTGACATCGTGCCGCCGCCCGAGACCGCCCCGCCGAAGCGGGTGCTGCTGGCCAAACCGCGCGGCTACTGCGCCGGGGTCGACCGGGCGGTGCAGACCGTCGAGCACGGCGCTCGACCTCTACGGCGCGCCGGTCTACGTGCGCAAGCAGATCGTGCACAACCTGCACGTCGTGCGCAGTCCCTCGAAGCGCGCGGCGCGATCTTCGTCGAGGAGACCGACGAGGTCCCCGAGGGGTCGATCGTGGTCTTCTCCGCGCACGGTGTCGCGCCGTCGGTCCACGCAGCAGGCGCGCGCAGCGCAGCCTGCAGGCGATCGACGCGACCTGCCCGCTGGTCACCAAGGTGCACCACGAGGTCCGTCGCTTCGCGTCCGACGACTACGACATCCTGCTCATCGGCCACGACGGGCACGAAGAGGTCGTCGGCACGAGCGGCGAGGCGCCCGAGCACGTCAGCTGGTCGACGGAGTCGCGGACGTGGCCGCGGGTCGAGGTGCGCGACCCGGCCAAGGTCGTCTGGCTGTCGCAGACCACCCTGTCGGTCGACGAGACGATGCAGACGGTCGATGCCCTGCGCGAGCGGTTCCCGCTGCTCGAGTCGCCGCCGTCCGACGACATCTGTTACGCGACGCAGAACCGGCAGGCCGCGGTGAAAGCGATCGCTCCCCAGGTCGAGTTGTTCCTGGTCGTCGGTTCCGCGAACTCGTCCAACTCGGTGCGGATGGTCGAGGTGGCCCAGGCCGCCGGCGCGCGGTCGGCGTACCTGGTCGAGAACGCCGGCGCCGTCGATCCGGCCTGGCTCGAGGGTGTGGCGTCGGTCGGGCTGTCGTCGGGTGCCTCGGTGCCCGAGATCCTCGTCGACGACGTGACCGACCTGGCTGGCCGGTCGCGGCTACGCCGACCTGGAGGAGGTCAGCCACACCGAGGAGCGGCTGACGTTCGCGCTGCCGCAGGAACTGCGGCGCGATCTGCGCCGGCCGAGCAGCTGAGCCGCCGGAGCTCGCCAGCGGCGGATGATCAGCCGGACGCCGGCGATGATCAGTACCGCGGCGGTGGCACCGGCGATCGCCGGGAAGCCGTAGACGAGCCAGTTGGCGGCGGTGTCGATGAGGACCTTGCGGTCGTGCAGGCCGCTGCGAGCGGACGTAGAGCATCGCCGCCGGACGCGAACGAGGTAGACCAGCGGCGGGGCGACGACGATCGGGAACATGTCGCGAGCGGCGCACGATCAGGATGGCGACGAGCGAGGCGACGATCGAGGCCGATGTTGAAGCCGCCGCTTGATCTTGGCGCCGCCGATGGTGTCGATCAGGCCGCCGATGCCGGCGATGCACCAGCAGCACGAGCAGGGCCGCCCAGCCCGGCAGGCCGCGCTCGGAGCGGTGCGACGGCGCCGTTGCGGAGCCGTACCGGTCGCGACGTGCTCCGTGGTGTCGTCCGCACTGGAACGGCCCGGCGCTCGGCGAACCGGGTGAGCCCGGCCGACTAGACGCGGGACCGTCGGACGGCGATGCACGCCGCGGTACGGCCGGGGGTCGAGGGCCGGAGCGGCGGTCGACCAGGCGCTGTCGCCGCGGTCGGCGCTGGGGCGCGAGTACGGCACCTCGACCAGCGCCGGCGCTCCTTCGTTCGACGGGTCACGGTCCGAGCCGGTTCACGTGTCGGCGACGGGCGACGCGGCTGGGCCGCTGCACGCGACGCCGGATTGGCGAACGAACCTACCGTGCCGGCGCGGCCACCCCTGAAGTCCGGGCCCTCGGCTTGCCGGATCGCGGTACTGCGTTCCTGTCAGGCTGCCGCACGCTCCGGACTGCGGCCGGGTCGGCTGCCAGCACGTCGATCTGCCCGAGGCGATCCGTGTTAGGCAGGCCACCAGACGCTGCTCGGCGAACTCCGGCGCCTGGGTCGGTCGCGGGCCGATCTCGGTGATCTGGCCGGGTGCCTCGAGGACCTCGGCCGGGTCGACGACCCCAGGTCGCTCATCTGGCGCGCCGTCACGAACACCCGGCTCTCCAGCGAGCGACACGCGTCGTTGTACGACGCCGACGGCGCTGCCGAGGCTCGGCCGAGCTTGTCGATGTGGCCGCCGATCGTCGACAGCCGCTGGTACAGCTCGCGGCCCAGTTCGGTGCACCTCGGCGGCGTTGGCGGCCAGCGCCTCCTGCCGCCAGGTGTAGGCGACGGTGCGCAGCAGGGCGACCAGCGTGGACGGCGTCGCCAGCACGACGTTGCGCGCGAAGGCGTGCTCCAGCAGGGTCGGGTCCTCGCGCAGCGCGGCGTCGAGGAACGCGTCGGCCGGCACGAAGCAGACGACGAACTCCGGCGACGGGGCGAACCGCTCCCAGTACGCCTTCGCCGCCAGCGCGTCGATGTGCGTCGCGCAGATGGCGGCGCGTGGGCCTTGAGCCGCGCGTCCCGGGTCGCCTCGTCGCTGGCCTCCATCGCCTCCAGGTAGCCGGCGAACGCCACCTTGGAGTCGACCACGATGTTCTTGCCGCCGGCCAGCTTCACGACCAGATCCGGCCGCAGCAGGCCGTCGTCGCCGGGCGCACTGACCTGGGTGACGTAGTCGACGTGCTCGGTCATCCCGGCCGCCTCGACGGTGCGTTCGAGCTGCAGCTCGCCCCAGCGCCCGCGCACCTGCGGCGCGCGCAGGGCGGTCACCAGCTGGGCGGTCTCGGTGCGCAACTGCTCGGACGTGCGGCGCATGCCGTCGACCTGCTCGCGCAGCGCGGTGTCGGACATCGCCCGGCCGCGCTCGACGCTGTGCAGGTGCTGTTCGACCTGGGCGAGCGACTCGCGCAGCGGGCCGACGAGCCCCTCGATCGCCTGCTGGCGCTGGGCGAGTTCGCCATCGGCCGTGGCGCGGGCGGTGCCCAGCGCGGGTCTCGGCCAAGGTCAACAGCGCCTCGTTGTTGCGGGTGAGCGCCTCACTGGCCAGTGAGCTGAACGCCTCGCGCAGCTGGGCGTCGGTGCGGGCCAGCAGCTGCTCGCGCTCGTGGGACGCGCATCCGTTCCGCCTCGAGGAGCGCTTGCAAGCGGACGGTGTCGGCCCGCGCGGCGATGCGCCCGCTCGTCGCTGGCCGCGGCAGGGCCAGCAGCCAGCCGACGGCGACGCCGGCGGCGAGCGCGACGACGACGCGACAGCGAGCAGACGGTGGTCGTGTTCATGTCTCGATGCTCGACACCGGCGTCCGACAATTTCCGGACCAGCGACGCGGCGGACGGTCGGCCGTCGCAGCCCCTAGACTGGCCGCCTCGTGGCCCTCACCATCGGCATCGTCGGACTGCCCAACGTCGGCAAGTCCACCCTGTTCAACGCGCTGACCAAGAACGACGTGCTGGCGGCGAACTACCCGTTCGCGACGATCGACCCGAACGTCGGCGTGGTCGGCGTGCCCGATCCGCGGCTCGACGTGCTGGCCGAGATCTTCAGCTCGGCCAAGATCGTCCCGGCGACCGTGTCGTTCGTCGACATCGCCGGCATCGTCCGGGGCGCCAGCGAGGGCGCCGGGCTCGGCAACAAGTTCCTGGCCCACATCCGCGAGGCCGACGCGATCTGTCAGGTCATCCGGGCCTTCGCCGATCCCGACGTCGTGCACGTCGACGGGGCCGTGTCGCCCAAGGACGACATCGAGACGATCAACACCGAGCTGATCCTCGCCGACCTGCAGACGATCGAGAAGGCGCTGCCTCGTCTGCAGAAGGAGGCCCGGCTGCACAAGGACAAGGCGCCGGTCCTCGCGGCCGCCGAGGAGGCCGAGCAGGCGCTGCTCGGACCGGGCAGACGATCTTCGCCGCCGGCCTCGACCGCGAGCCGCTGCGCGAGCTGCACCTGCATGACGGCCAAGCCGTTCCTCTACGTCTTCAACGTCGACCCGGACGAGATCGCCGAACGCCGAGTTCACCGACGAGCTGCGCGCCCTGGTCGCGCCGGCCGAGGCGATCTTCCTCGACGCCAAGACCGAGTCCGAGCTGATCGAGCTGCGACGCGGACGAGGCGCTGGAGCTGCTGCAGTCGATGGGGCAGGAGGAGTCCGGCCTCGATCAGCTGGCCCGCGTCGGCTTCGACGACGCTGGGCCTGCAGACCTTACCTGACGGCCGGCCCGAAGGAGGCCCGCGCCTGGACGATCCGGCGCGGCGCGACCGCTCCGCAGGCCGCCGGCGTGATCCACACCGACTTCGAGCGCGGCTTCATCAAGGCCGAGATGGTGTCCTACGACGACCTCGTGTCGACGCCGGGTCGATGGCCGAGGCCAAGGCCCGCGGCAAGGTGCGCATCGAGGGCAAGGAGTACGTCATGGCCGACGGCGACGTCGTCGAGTTCCGCTTCAACGTCTAGTCCGTTGACGATGGATCCGGCGGGCCAGAGCTTCCAGCTCCGGTGGTCGATCGCCGCGGGCACGACGGCCGTCCTGCCGGTGCTCCTGGGCGCCGTCATCGCCGTCACCCTGCGGCCGGTCGGCCTGGGCGTCGGATTGGGCGTCGCGGTCGCCCTGGCGTTCGGTGTCACGGCGGCGCGGCGGGTTCGACGCCGCACGCTCACCGTCTTCGCGAACGGTCTCACGGTGCAGCGGGACAAGTACGCGCTCACGGCGCCGTGGTCGGCGGTTACCGGGGTCCGGCAGCGCAAATTGCAGGGCCTGCTCCCCGTCGATGAGCTCGTCCTGTCGGAGTCGACCGTGCTGCCGCGCGACAGTCGCGGTCGGCCTTCGACCGTGCCGGCCGGGCTGGCCGGCCACCCGGCGCTCCTGCGGATCCAGGTGAGTCTGTACGACCGGGACTGGCGGGCCGGGTTGATCGGCGCCGAACTTCGACGACACGGTGTGGACGTCTAGCTGTCGCTGGCCGGCGCGACAAGAGCTCGATCGTCGCTGTGACTCTTCGTGGTCATGGAACCACTGGCTGCGTTCCCGCGAATTGCGCGGCAAGGGGCGGTCCAGAATCCCCCCGCATGCTGGACCGCCCCGCTCGAGCCGGGTGGAACCGATCCGCCGGTGGTTCACGAATTCATGGATGACGCGGCGGCGCCAGGCGAATCCTTACCGGCACTCAGGGCCGGGCCCGCCGCGTCCTGACCGGAGCGTCGATCAGTCGGCCGACCCGCTCGCGAGGGTGGCTCGGCGGCTGTGCCACGACATGATCGACCGGTCGGAGGCCGCCGACAGCAGGCTGGCCACGCTCGCGAACGACCCGATCGAGAAGGCCGAGAGGAACGACCCGACACTGCCGATCGACAGCACCGATCCGATGGATCCGATCGACAGGATCGAGCCCCTCGAATTGATCGAGAGAATCGAACCGGTGGAGTTGACCGACAACAGGGACCTGGACATGGCTTCATCATCCGGTACCTCTAGCGTCGAAGTCATGGACATCGCGCAGCTGCTCATCGAGGGATTCGATCGGATCCCGGAAGTCGTCGACGGGGCCGTCCGTGGCCTCGACACCGAAGACCTGGCCTTCCGACCGGACCCCGACGCCAACTCGATCGCCTGGCTCGTGTGGCACCTAGCCCGCGTCCAGGACGATCACGTCGCCGACGTGGCCGGAATCGACCAGGTGTGGACGGCGCAGGGCTGGGTCGAGCGCTTCGATCTGCCCTTCGACGCCTCGGCGCACGGTTACGGGCACGGTTCGGCCGATGTCGCGGCGGTGGTGGCGTCGGGCGAGCTGCTGTCGGGCTATCTGGCCGCCGTCCACGCGCAGACCGTCGACTATCTGGCCGGCCTGACCGCGGCCGATCTCGACCGAACAGTGGACGAGCGCTGGGATCCGCCGGTGACCCTGGCCGTCCGCTTGATCAGCGTGCTGTCCGACGATCTGCAGCACGCCGGTCAGGCCGCCTACGTCCGCGGGCTCATCGATCGCCGCTGACTGAGTGCCGTTCGACGCGATCACGGGGTTCTTGTCAGAATGGAGCCCGTGACGACCGCCGCCGCGCCGAGTTCGCCGCCGTTCCTGGTGAGCGAGCGCGTCGCCGTCGCCGGCCAACGGACGGTCGCACTGATCTTCTGGTTCGCGCTTCCGATCTTCTGCCTCTTCGTGCTCGGTGCCGGCGCCGACAAGCTCGCGCGGCACATCAACAACGTCCCGGCCGGCATCGGCGGCACCTACACAGTCGTCGCCCACAGCTGTTCCGAGCAGATCTGCGTGACCCGCGGGACCTTCGTGTCCGACGATCACGCCATCGTCGCGCCCGATCAGCTCGGTCCGTACAGCTGGACGGCCGACCAGGTGCATCGGGTCGTCTACGACGCGACGTCGGCCGACATCATCCCGCTGCCCGCCCACTGGGACGCGACCGCGACGGTGACCGGGATGTCGGGCGCTGTCATCGCGATCGGGTTGTGGTCCTGGTGCCTGTTCCACTCGGTCCGCCGGCGCGCGTCCGACGACCCCGTAGCCGTCCCGGTCAACTGAGCGCGGACCGGGCCGTTCGGCTAGACCATCGCCGATCGAGCGGCGTCGTTGATCCGCTTGAGGCTGTCGCGCAACGCTTCTAGTTCCTCGATCCGTACTCCCAGTTTCGCCACGACCGTCGCCGGCACCTTTTCGGCCTTCGCGCGCAGTCGCCGTCCGGCCGAGGTCAGTGCGACATTGACCTGCCGTTCGTCGTCGTTGTCGCGAACCCGGGTCACCAGCCCGGCCAGCTCGAGCCGTTTCAGTAGTGGGGACAAGGTCGCGGGGTCGAACTGCAGCGTGCGGCTGATCTCGCCGACGGTGCGGGGCGACTGCTCCCAGAGGGCCAACATCACGAGGTACTGCGGATGGGTCAGGCCCATCGGTTCGAGAATCGGCCGGTAAACGGCCAGCACGCTCCGGTTGGCCACCGCCAACGCGAAGCAGACCTGCCGCTCGAGGGCGAGGACGTCGTCCGGGGCCGGCTCGTTCGCGCTCATCGTTGGTGCGCGGCGCGACGGCGTTCGACCCGGGCCGCGATCCGCGCGCGGCGAGCGGCATTGGCCTCGTGCTGGCGTTGAACCGCCCGCGATTCACGCGATCGCTGCCCGAAGCCGGACGGGTACCCGGCCTTGACGAGACGGTGATCGGTCGTCTCGTCGATGTACGCGAAGCCGAAGATGAGGGCCATGACCGAACCGGCGACGACCATCGTCGCGCGCATCCAGGCCGGTCCCGGCACGAGTACGTAGACCGCGATCACCGGCACGAGGAGTTGGACGGCGATGCGGGCCAGATGCCGCAGCGCCCAGCTGCCGGCGGTGGTGTCGTGGAGCACCCAGCCGTCATAGCGCTCCGGAAGGCCGCCGCCGAACGCGTAGCCGACCCAACGCCAGGGGCTCGGTCGTCCTCGGGGTTCGTTCTCGGGGTTCGTCATCGCCCTGCTTCCTTCGCTAACCGGCTACTTAGTCAACAGATTCTTCCACTAACACTTAGGGCACTAACAATTAGCGTACGACGACGTCGGGTCGCGATCGACATGAGATCGCCCACTCCCGCCCCGCTGCGGCGCGAATGGTCAACCCCACGTCAGGGCTTCCGTAGACTCACAGGGTTCGACAAAATTCTGAGATTGGGCAAATTCTGTGGCTATCCGTGACAACCTGCGCAACGTTGCCATCGTGGCGCACGTCGACCACGGCAAGACGACGTTGGTCGACGCGATGCTGTGGCAGTCCGGTGCGTTCACAGCGCATCAGGCCGACACCGGCGACGTGAACGAGCGGGTCATGGACTCGAACGACCTCGAGCGTGAAAAGGGCATCACGATCCTCGCGAAGAACACGGCCGTCGACCACATCACGCCCGACGGCCAGCGCGTGACGATCAACATCATCGACACGCCGGGTCACGCCGACTTCGGTGGTGAGGTCGAGCGCGGCCTGTCGATGGTCGACGGCGTCGTCCTGCTCGTCGACGCCTCGGAAGGACCCCTGCCGCAGACCCGCTTCGTCCTGCGCAAGGCGCTCGAAGCGAAAATGCCGGTCGTCCTGGTCATCAACAAGGTCGACCGCCCGGACTCCCGGATCGCCGAGGTCGTCGACGAGACCTACGAGCTGTTCCTCGACCTCGACGCCGACGAGCACCAGATCGAGTTCCCGATCGTGTACGCGTCGGCCAAGGCCGGCCGGGCGTCGCTGAAGCGCCCCGACGACGGCGCGATGCCGGACGAGGCCGATCTCGGGCCGCTGTTCGCGACGATTCTCGAGGCGATTCCGGCGCCGACCTATACCGAGGGCGCGCCGCTGCAGGCGCACGTCACGAACCTCGATGCGTCGCCGTACCTCGGCCGGCTAGCCCTCTGCCGGGTACATAACGGCACGATCCGCAAGGGACAGCAGGCGGCGTGGTGTCGTGCCGACGGCACGATCGAACGCGTCAAGATCACCGAGTTGCTGTTGACGCGCGCGCTCGAGCGCTTCCCCGCCGAATCGGCCGGCCCGGGCGACATCATCGCGATCGCCGGGATCCCCGAGATCACGATCGGCGAGACGCTCGCCGATCCGGACGACCCGCAGCCGCTGCCCGTGATCACCATCGACGAGCCGTCGATATCGATGACGATCGGCATCAACACCTCGCCGCTCGCGGGGGAATCCGGGAAGAAGCTCACCGCCCGGCAGGTCGTCAACCGGCTCGAAGCCGAGCTGATCGGCAACGTGTCGATCCGCATGCAGCCCACCGAGCGGCCCGACACGTGGGAGGTGCAGGGCCGCGGTGAGCTCCAGCTCGCGATCCTCGTCGAGATCATGCGCCGTGAGGGCTTCGAGATCACCGTGGGCAAGCCGCAGGTGGTCACGCGGACGGTCGACGGCAAGGTGCACGAGCCGATGGAGCACCTGACGATCGACATCCCGTCCGAGTACCAGGGCGTCGTGATCCAGCTGCTCGCGCTGCGCAAGGGGCGCCTGGAGCAGATGGTCGACCATGGCACCGGGTGGATCCGCATGGAGTACCGCGTCCCGGCGCGAGGGCTGATCGGCTTCCGTACCGAGTTCCTGACCGAGACGCGCGGGACGGGCCTGCTACACCATATCCACGAGGGTTACGAGCCATGGGCCGGCGACATCCGCACCCGTCCGACCGGGTCACTCGTCGCCGACCGCCGGGGCGCGACGACCGGTTTCGCCCTCGCCAACCTGCAGGAGCGCGGCGTCATGTTCGTCGGCCCGGGCATCGAGGTCTACGAGGGCATGATCGTCGGCGAGAACTCGCGTGCTGACGACATGGACGTGAACCCCACCAAGGAGAAGAAGCTCACCAACATGCGCCAGTCGTCCGGCGACGTGCTGGTGCCGCTGATCCCGCACCGGGTGCTCTCGCTCGAACAGGCGCTGGAGTTCTGCCGCGACGACGAGTGCGTGGAGGTCACGCCGGCCACCGTCCGGATCCGCAAGGTGACCTTGTCGGGCCAGGACCGCGACAAGCAGCGCGCCCGCCGCCGCTGACCTTCGTCCGAACCCCGACATTGCACCCACGTTGTGGGTGATATCGCGGCCCGCCGCGCGGAATCGCCTACAACCGGGGTGCAAGGTCGGGGTCGGCGAGCAGCGTCCAGCCGCGGCGGCGATCACCCCGGCGCAGCCCGCGCCGCAGGGCGGCTCGCAGCCGGCGCTCGACGTCGTCGAACGCTGACAGGTCGGCCCAGGTCCACCGGACGACAACGAGTCCGAGCTCGAGCAGGCGACTCTGTCGCTGCTTCTCGGCGATCACGGCCGGCAGGTCGTACTTCGCCGCGCCGTCGGCCTCCCCGACGAGCCCGAACTCGTCCCAGTAGAAATCGACGCGACCCACGAAGCTGCCGTACTCGTCGCCGATCTCCTGCTGCAGGACGGGCGCCGGGACGCCGCAGCGCAGCAGGTGCAGGCGACTGAGCGACTCGAGCGGCGACTCGGCCCGGCCGTCGATCGACGCGAGGGCGCGGCGGGCCCGGGCGACGGCCGGCCAGCGCCGCTGCTGCCGCACGATCTCATCGAGCTCGTTCAGGTCGAGGGCGCCCAGTCGAACAGCCGCGTCGGCCGCCACGACCGCGGACGACACTCCGTCCTCGCGGGCGACATCGGCGATCGCCCGCTCGACGGAGGTCGTGCGTGCGCCGTCGATCACGCGGACGTGCTCAGCGCCCGATGCCCGCCCGGTGCAGATGGGTGGCCGCCAACGTACGTTCGCGAGTTCCGCTCTGGACGGTCAAGCAGGGGAGTCGAAGGGCGTGCACCAGCGGCAGCCTGTGCATGATCACCGCCGTCGCGTGACTGATCACGGCTTCGGGGCTGGTGCGCTGCGTTGCCCGGGCCGCGAGCAGATGCTCATCCCGGGCGACGTCGTACCGATCCGTCGACATGGCGGCCGATGACGGCGCGAAGACCCCTGGCCGAAGGCGTCGCCACCGTCCGCTGTCGACGGCGTGCTTGATCGCGGCGTCGGTCCAGCCGAGTGCCCGCGCCTCGGTCCGGCTGAACACGCCGCCGTGGGGCGTGGGGGTGCGCCGCTGCTGCATCCCGACAGCCTGCCGAATTCCGACGATCCGCCGTTTACGTTGTCCACAGGCCCGCACCGTGCAGCCAGGATGTGGGTTGAAATGGGGCCGGAGCGCCGAAACTGGCCACATCCCGGGTGCAAAGTCGGGGAGCGGACGGACGCGCGTGTCGGACTAGGCTCCCAGCCGTGGGCGAGCCACTGGTCGAGCGCATGCGCGGCTTCGGCACGTCGATCTTCGCGGAGATGTCGGCGCTCGCCGTGGCGACCGACAGCATCAACCTCGGGCAGGGCTTTCCGGATGTCGACGGGCCGGCCGAGATTCTGGACGCGGCCGTGCGGGCGATCGGCAACGGTCACAACCAGTACCCGCCGGGGGCCGGCATTCCCGAGCTGCGTGCCGCGATCGCCGGCCACCAGGACCGCTTTTACGGCCTGAGCTTCGACCCGAACGACGAAATCCTCGTCACCGCCGGCGCGACCGAGGCGATCGCCGCCGCGGTGCTGGCGTTCGCCGGTCCCGGTGACGAGGTCGTCATGTTCGAGCCGTACTACGACTCGTACGCAGCGTGCGTCGCTCTCGCCGGCGCGAGTCGGCGGGTCGTCACACTGCATCCGGACCGGCCGATACATCCGGACCGGCCCGTGCATCCCGCGCCCCGAGCCGTCGCCCGCTGGACGTTCGACCCGGCTGAGCTCGAGGCCGCGATCACCCAGCGAACAAAGGTGATTCTGCTCAATACCCCGCACAATCCGACCGGGAAGGTCTTCGACCAGGACGAGCTCGCGATCGTCGCGGGGCTGGCCCGCGAGCACGATCTGATCGTCATCACCGACGAGGTCTACGAGCACCTGGTCTACGACGGCGAGCACGTGCCGATCAGTTCGCTGCCCGGCATGCGCGAGCGCACGGTCACCATCTCCAGCGCCGGCAAGACCTTCAGCGTGACGGGCTGGAAGATCGGCTGGGTCTGCGCGCCCGCCGAACTCGTCCGGGCGGTCCGCACCGTGAAGCAGTTCCTCACCTACGTCAACGGCGCCCCGTTCCAATTCGCGGTCGCCGAGGCGCTGGCGCTCAGCGACGACTACTACAAGTCGATCGGCGCCGCGCTGCGCGATCAGCGCGACATCCTCTGCGACGGGTTGGTGGCGCTGGGTTTCGAGGTGTTCGTCCCGCCGGCCACCTACTTCGCAACGGTCCGCCTCGTCGGCGATTCGGTGGGTTTCTGCCGGATGCTGCCGCGCTCGAACCGGGTCGTCGCCATTCCGTCCAGCGCGTTCTACGACAGTCACGCCGGCGCCGGCCTGGTGCGCTTCGCGTTCTGTAAGCGGCCCGCGTTGCTTCGCGAGGCCATCGAACGGCTGCGAACCCCCCGTCTCGAAGGAGTCCGCCGATGAAGGTCGCCGCGATCCAGCACGACATCGACTGGCAGGACGCGCCCGCCACGCACAAGCGCGTCGAACCGATGATCGCCCAGGCCGCCGACGCAGGCGCGCGCCTGGTGGTGCTGAGCGAGATGTTCGCGACCGGGTTCTCGATGGATCCAGCGAGGGTCGCCGAGGACGAGGGCGGCCCGACCGAACAGTTTCTTCTCGAGCAGGCCGAACGGCGGGGCGTGTGGCTCAGCGGGTCGATCGCGCAGTGGGGAGCGGACGGCCGCGCGCGCAACAACGCCGTCCTCGCGTCTCCGGGCGGGGCTGTCTGGCGATATGCGAAGATTCATCCATTCAGCTTCGCCCGTGAACACGAGCATTACACCGCCGGCACCGAGCATCTCACCGTCGACGTCGAAGACATCCGGCTGTCGCTGTTCGTCTGTTACGACCTGCGGTTCGCGAACGAGTTCTGGGCGCTCGCGCAGGACACCGACTTGTACGTCGTGCCGGCGAACTGGCCGGCGGCGCGCGGCGAGCATTGGCGGGCGCTGTTACGGGCCCGAGCCATCGAGAATCAGGCGTACATCGTCGGGGTCAACCGGGTGGGGGCCGCTGGTTCGATCGAGCACGTCGGCGACAGCGCGATCATCGATCCGATGGGACGGACGCTCGCCGAGGCCAGCCGGGTCGAGACGGTCCTCGTCGCCGACGTCGATCCGGCCGAAGTCCGAGCTGTCCGAGAACGCTTTCCGTTCCTCGCCGACCGCCGGCCGATCGAGCGCCGTCCGTAGCGTGTGTGGTCGACTCACCGCCTCCGAATGACTACGTAAAGTAGTTGATTCGCGAAAGTAACCCGCACCCGTCGGCCACGGAACGATCACAATCCGGCTACTAGTCGACGCAGAGTGGCGTGGACGCGCAGCAAGGGAATAGCGTCCCCTGTTAGCCACAAGCCGTGAACTGGACCAGCAATACCCCTGCTGCGCAGAAGAGATTCCAGATTAGGAGGGTCGCGCATCGATGACGTTGCCGACTGAGCTTGGAGTCGTCGCTGAATCCGAAGCGAACGCCGAACTGCCGCTGATCGCCGACAAGGCGATCGAGGGTCGCTCGCTCGGCCGCATCGCCTGGACCCGACTCAAGCGAGATCGGGTTGCCATGGGTGGTGGCATCGTGATTGCCATCATCGTCTTCGTGGCGATCTTCGGTCCACTGATTAACGACGTGATCGGTAACCAGCCCAACCACTTCAACTCCGACCTCATCAGCGGCGACACGCTGCTCCCGTACGGATCGTTCGGCGGGTCGACGGGATCGCACTTGCTCGGAGTCGAACCGGTGAACGGCCGCGACATCCTCGCCCGCCTGATCGCCGGCACCCGCATCTCGATCTTCATCTCGCTCTCGTCGATGCTGTTGTCGCTGGTCTTCGGGCTCGATCGTCGGGATCATGCGCCGGCTTCTACCGGGGCGCGGTCGACGCGATCCTGGCCCGGGTCATGGACCTGCTGCTCGCCTTCCCGACCCTGCTCTTCTCGATCGCGCTGCTGTCGATCTTCAACTCAGTCGCCGTCGCTTCCTCGGGATGAAGGGCCAGACGCTGAACTTCGCCGTCCTGATCTTCGTCCTCGGCTTCTTCGGCTTCGCCTACCTCGGCCGCATCGTCCGCGGCCAGGTCCTGTCGATGCGCGAGAAGGAGTTCATCGACGCCGCGCGCAGTCTCGGCGCCAGCGACTGGCGGATCCTCACCCGCGAGGTGCTGCCGAACCTCGTCGGCCCGGTGCTGGTCTGGATGACCCTGACGATCCCGTCCTACATCCTCGGCGAGGCCGGCCTGTCCTTCCTCGGCGTCGGCGTCCAGCGCCGACCGCGTCCTGGGGCAAGATGCTCTCGACCGCCGGCAACTGGTTCCAGATCGACCCGACGTACCTGTTCTGGCCGGGGCTCGCGCTGTTCCTCACAGTGCTGTCCTTCAACCTGTTCGGCGACGGGCTGCGCGACGCACTCGACCCGAAGTCCGGGCGGTGACCGCCCGTCGAGACAGGTTCCACAAGCGTGCCTGCGCCCATCCGGATCGCATGGCACAGCCGGTTCCACCGGCGACAGCACTGGCGGGAATCACCGACCAGTAGCTGGGGCGGACCGGCAACAAGCGGCCGGTACAACCGGTCACACCACCGAAGTCGCACACAGAAGGGTTGAGACGAACACTGATGAGACGATTTGGGAAGGTCGCTGGGCGGTAGCGACGTTGACCGTCGCTGTCACATGTCATTGCCGCCTGCGGCAGCGGAAAGGGCAGCTCGCTCCAACGAGCTCCTCCGGCCCCGCCACCAACGCCAGTGGTAGCGCTGCCGGGTGTTGCGGCTGCGTACAACGCGGCCACCACCGGTTTCGTGAACAAGTCCACGAAGACCGGCGGCAGACTGATCCTCGATCGCCATCGGGTGACTGCGACTCGTGGGACCCGGCGAACACCTACTACGCGTGGTGCTGGAACATGCAGCGCCTGTTCACCCGCACGCTGGTCGGTTACGCGAGCCTGCCCGGGTGCCAACAACGCCAGCCAGCTCGAGCCCGACCTGGCGACCGCGCTCGGCCAGCACAATGCCGACTTCACCCAGTGGACCTACAAGCTCAAGCCCGGCATCAAGTGGGAAGACGGCACGCCCGTCACCAGCGCAGCAGTTCAAGTACGGCATCGAGCGCAACTTCGCCTCGGACGTCTTCACGCAGGGCCCGTCGTCGTACTTCCTCTGCACGGTCGACAAGTGCGACGCGAACGGCAACCCGACCTACCAGGGCCCGTACAAGGACAACGACCGGTCTGACCGACATCCAGACGCCGGACGACAACACGATCGTCTTCAACCTCGAGCAGTCCGTTCCCGGACTGGGACTACATCATGACGCTGCCGGCCTCCGGCCCGGTCAAGCCGACCGAGGGCGGCACGGGCTTCATCGGCGCGACGTACACCAAGCACCCGCTGTCTGACGGGCCGTTCAAGTTCGACAGCTACACCCCGGGCCAAGGTCGATCAAGTTCGTCCGCAACGACCAGTGGTCGCAGTCGACGGACAAGATCCGTCACGCCGCTGGTCGACAAGATCACGCTGAACATCAACAGCAACTCCGACGACAACGACAAGCAGCTGCAGGCCGGCACGCGCCGACGCCGAGCCCGACGGTGGCGTGCAGACCACCTTCCAGGCCCAGATCGTCACCGACCCGAACCTGAAGAAGAACGCCGACGACCCGATCACCGGTTTCACCCGGTACTTCGCGATCTACCCGTCGACGATCCCGAACATCGACTGCCGCAAGGCGATCTTCTACGCCATCAACAAGTCGGACGTGATCAAGGCTCGTGGTGGCGACTACGGTGGCGAGGTCGCCAACACCATGGCCGCCCCGATCGTGCCGGGTTACGACTCGAGCGCGAACCCGTACCCGGACGGCAGTGACGACACCGGCGATCTGACGATGGCCAAGTCGGAGCTGACGCAAGTGCGGCCAGCCGAACGGCTTCAGCACGAAGATGGCCTACGTCAACTCGGGCAAGGGCCCGGCGGTGTTCGCCGCGGTCCAGCAGGCGCTCGCCCGGGTCGGCATCCAGGTGTCGCCGGCGCCGCACGACCAGGCCGGTTACTACGGTGGCTTCATCGGCGCGCCGGCCACCGTCAAGTCGCAACAACATCGGTATCGCGCTCGCCGGCTGGGGTTCTGACTACCCGACCGGTGGCGGTTTCTGGAACTCCATCGCGGCGAGCAACGCCCCGCCCGGTGGTGGTAACTACACCCAGATCAACGACCCGAAGATCGACGCCGCTGCTCAAGCAGGCCTCGCAGAGCGCCGGAACGCACGACGACCTGTTCAAGCAGCTCGACGCCGAGGTGATGTCGTTGGCGGTCAACCTGCCGTTCCAGTACGACAAGACGCTGTTCTACCGCAACCCGCGGTTGACCAACGTGCGTATCAACTTCGGTGAAGGTGGCTACTACGACTTCGTCAACATGGGTGTGAGTGACGGCAAGTAGTCGCCACGTCGTGACTGGCTAGCCAGCAGATCTCCTCAGTCAGAGAGGTGGTCAGTGTCGGTGGCCGGCCCGGTTCGTACCGGGCCGGCCACCGCTGCGGAGACGCAGAATGATCAGATACATCATCCGCCGGCTGCATCGGCGGCGTTCTTGGTCGCTCCTCGTCGCGAGCCTCGCTCGACCTTCCTGATCTTCCAGGTCGGCCCGATCGTCGCCAGGTTCGCCCGGCCCTCTTCTACGTCGGGCAAGATCCCGCCGCACGGCGAGGCCCTGAAGCTGCTTCGAGCACCGCTTCGGGTTCGACCTGCCGATCTGGGAGCAGTACTTCAACTGGCTCCAGGGCATCTTCTTCGGCCGCGACCTCGACGACGGCAGCGGCCAGGCGATCCACTGCTCGGCGCCGTGCCTGGGTTACTCGTTCCGGCTGCAGCTGCCCGTGACGCACATGATCTGGCACGGCGCTGCCGATCGAGCTGAGCCTGGCCGTCGGTGCCGCGATCCTGTGGCTGATCGGTGGCGTGACCGTCGGCACGATCTCCGCCCTGAAGCAGGGCTCGATCTTCGACCGGCTCGGCATGACCGTCGCGCTGGCCGCGCGTCTCGCTGCCGATCTTCTTCACCGGCCCGATCCTGCAAGCTGGTCTTCCAGTACAAGCTGAAGTGGTTGCCCGACCCGACGTACGCGTCGCTGACTCTCCGATCCCGCCCAGTGGTTCAAGGCGTTGATCCTGCCCTGGATCGCGCTGGCCTTCCTCTTCGCGGCGCTGTACGCCCGGCTGACCCGGGCGAACATGCTCGAGACGATGAGCGAGGACTACATCCGCACGGCCCGGGCCAAGGGCCTGCCTCGTCGCACCGTCGTGATCCGGCACGGCCTGCGGGCCGCGCTCACGCCGATCGTCACGATCTTCGGCCTGGACGTCGGCCAGTTGATCGGTACGCCGTGATCACCGAGACCGTGTTCAACCTGCGCGGCCTCGGGCTGATCTCGATCCAGGCGGTCAGCTCGCAGGACCTGCCGGTGATCATGGGCGTGACGATCGTCGCGACGCTGGCGGTGGTGGTGGCGAACATCGTCGTCGACATCGTGTACGCGTTCGTCGACCCACGAGTGAGCTACAGCTGATCCTCGAACAAGAGTGGGAGAGTCTGCCTTCGTGAGCACTCAGCCGATCGAGGTCGCCGCGCGGCCCGACCCGCGGAGCGTTCGTTCCTGTCGGTGCGCGATCTGCGCGTCCATTTCCCGACCGACGACGGTCTGGTCAAGAGCGTCGACGGTCTATCGTTCAACGTCGAACGCGGTCAGACCCTCGGCATCGTCGGCGAATCGGGATCCGGCAAGTCCGTGACCAGCCAGGCGATCATGGGCCTGCACAAGGGCAGCCGGGCCCAGATCACCGGCGAGGTCTGGCTGGACGGTGTCGAACTGATCGGCATGTCCGAGGACGACATCCGTGAATACCGCGGCAAAGAGATGGCGATGATCTTCCAGGATCCGCTGTCGTCGTTGCACCCGTTCTACACGATCGGTCACCAGATCACCGAGGCCTATCTCGTCCACAACCACGTAGGCAAGGCGGCGGCGAAGCGGCGGGCCATCGAGATGCTCGATCGCGTCGGAATCCCCAATGCCGATCGGCGCTTCAACGAGTACCCGCACCAGTTCTCCGGTGGTATGCGGCAGCGCGCGATGATCGCGATGGCCCTCGTCTCCGACCCGCAGCTGCTGATCGCGGACGAGCCGACGACCGCTCTCGACGTCACCGTCCAGGCCCAGATCCTCGAGCTGATGAAGGACCTGCAGCGCGAGTTCAACTCGGCGATCATCCTGATCACCCACGACCTCGGGGTCGTCGCCGAGACCTGCGACAGCGTCGTCGTCATGTACGGCGGGCAGTGCGTCGAGACCGGCACGGTCGAAGACATCTTCTACCGGCCCGAGATGCCCTACGCCTGGGGCCTGCTCGGCTCTATGCCGCGCCTCGACCGCACCCGCCAGGAGCGGCTGTTGCCCATCCCTGGTCAGCCGCCGTCGCTGATCCAGGTGCCGAAGGGGTGCGTGTTCAGTCCGCGCTGCCGGTTCCGTGATCGAGTCCCGGGTGACACGTGCACGACCATCCATCCGGATCTCGAGGTCACGCCGTCGTCGGCCGGGTTCGGCACGCTGGACGCACGCCGTGCGTTGCCATATCGATCCGGCGACCCGCAAGACGATCTGGACCAACGAAATCCTCCCGGCTCTGTGACAGGCGGACGATGACCAACGCACTCGCCCAGACCGCGACCGTCCACCCGGCCGCGGACGACCCTCAGGCCCTGCTCGCCGTCAACCAGCTGCAGAAGCACTTCCCGATCAAGCGCGGCATCCTGATCCAGCGCCAGGTCGGAGCGGTCAAGGCGGTCGACGGCGTCTCGTTCTCGGTCCGTGAGGGCGAAACCCTCGGCCTGGTCGGTGAGTCCGGTTGCGGCAAGTCGACCACCGGGCGTGTCGTCACCAAATTGCTGGAACCGACCGCCGGATCGATCCGGTTCAACGGTCGCGACATCACCGACTTGAGCCGCGCGGACATGCGCCCGATGCGCCGCGACATTCAGATGATCTTCCAGGATCCCTATTCGTCGCTCAATCCGCGGCACACGATCGGCACCATCGTCGGCGCACCGTTCCGCATCCAGAACACGAAGACCGAGCTCGGCATCAAGGCCGAGGTGCAGAGCCTGATGGAGCGCGTCGGCCTCAACCCCGAGCACTACAACCGGTATCCGCACGAGTTCTCGGGCGGCCAGCGCCAGCGCATCGGCATCGCGCGCGCCGTCGCGCTGCGGCCGAAGCTCATCGTCTGTGACGAGCCGGTCTCGGCCCTCGACGTGTCGATCCAGGCCCAGGTCGTCAACCTGCTGGAAGACCTGCAGACCGAATACAACCTGGCCTACATCTTCGTCGCGCACGACCTGTCCGTCGTGCGGCACATCTCCGACCGGGTCGCCGTGATGTACCTCGGCCGGATCATGGAACTGGCCGATCGCGACGTTCTGTACTCGACGCCGATGCACCCGTACACGCACGCGCTGATGTCGGCGGTGCCCGTTCCGGATCCCGGCAAGGAGGCCCGGCGCGAGCGCATCCTGCTCAAGGGCGATCTGCCCAGCCCGATCAACCCACCGTCCGGTTGCGTGTTCCACACCCGCTGCCCGAAGTTCCGTGAGATCCTCAGCGACTCCGAGAAGGAGCAGTGCCAGACGGTATTCCCGCCTCTCGAGTTGAAGAAGACGGGGCACTTCGCGGCCTGCCACTTCCCCGAGATCCGGGCCGACATCGCGGCGGCCGAGGACGCCGGCATCGAGGCGGGCGAGATCACCGTCGTCCCTGACCTATCGACCACGACGAACGGCTTCGCGAGCGGTGCGGGTCTCGGCGGATCCAACGGGTTCGCCCCGCCGCCCGCGACGTCCTGAGGCTCCCGTATTTTCGCGGAGTGACTTCGCCTGCGCGCCGACTGCTGCTCGTCCACGCCCATCCTGACGACGAGACCATCGGCAGCGGCGCCGACGATGGCGTACTACGCCGCGGCCGGCGCGCACGTCACCCTGGTCACGTGCACGCTCGGCGAGGTGGGCGAGATCCTCATTCCCGAACTCGCCCAGCTGGCCTTCGACCAGGCCGATCAGCTCGGCGGGTACCGCCTGGGCGAGTTGGCCACGGCGATGCAGTGCCTCGGCGTCAGCGACCATCGGTACCTCGGCGGTCCGGGCCGATGGCGCGACAGCGGCATGGTCGACACCCCCGAGAACGCCCATCCGCGCGCGTTCTGGCAGTGCGCGAGCGACTCCGCCGCCTTCGACGCGGCCGTCGATCAGCTCGTCGCGGTGATCCGGGAGATCCGTCCGCAGGTCGTCGTCACCTACGACGAGCACGGCGGTTATGGCCACCCGGACCACATCATGGCCCACCGGGTCGCGATGTCCGCCGTCGACCGGGCCGCCGACGCGGGTGGCGACGGCGAGCCCTGGGCGGCCGACAAGGTGTACTGGACCGCCCTGCCGAAGTCGGTACTGATGCGCAGCATCGAGCTCATCCGCGACGCCCCGAACAGCCCGTTCGCCACCGTGCAGACCGTCGACGACCTGCCCTTCGGCAATGACGACGACGAGATCACGACCTGCATCGACGCCGCGGGTTTCGGCGACGCGAAGATGGCGGCGATGGCGGCGCACGCGAGTCAGATCAGCCTCGACGGGCCGTTCTTCGCGCTGTCGAACAACCTCGGCAACGAAGTGATGGCGCAGGAGTACTTCCGGTTGGTAAAGGGGAATCTCGCCGGCGAGCGGGATGCCGAGGGTCGCGAGATCGACCTGTTCGCCGGTGTCGTCGAGTGAGGCGTCTGGGCGCCGCTGCCGACGATGACCCGCCGCTCTCGACCCCGCTGATGGTGCTCGGAATCGTGATCATCGCGATCGTCAGCGTCCTTGCCGCGATCTTCGAGGTGCTGCTCGTGCCGACCTACGTCGGCAGCGTGATCGCCCCGATCTCGATCGTCGTCATGATCGTCGGAAATCTCGGCCTGCCCCGGCTCATGCGGGGCATCCGAGCCGGATTGACCGTCGTGATTCCGGCCGCCCTCTGGGGCGTCACCGTGATCGTGCTCGGGTTCACGGCCCGACCGGAAGGCGATGTGCTGCTCCCGGGCGGTGGAACCGATTCGTACGTGGCCTACGCGCTCGTGTTCGGCGGCCTGGTCGTGGCCCTCGTCGGGGTGATGCTGAACCTGCCGCCGGTCAACTCGTCGCGTCGGTGAACGGCGTGCGGTTGGCTTCGGCCAACGCTTCCTGAACCGCGCTGACGACGGCGGGCGGCAGGTCGGATTCGACGAGGGCCGCGCCCGGGAAACGGGTCAGTTCGCGCTGCAGGTCGCCCAGCGACAGGTGGCTGACCAGCAGAGCCAAGGCGGTACGGCCCGGCGGGACGGCCGTGCGCAGCTCCTCGACCGTCTCGTCCTTGATGCCGCGATCGATGAGCTTGGCGTACAGCGCGCCGCCGCCGGCCGATGCCGCACCGACCACGAGCCCGCCGAGCGGACCTGCGAACAGCGTGCCGAGCAGCAGGCCCCACGCGCCACCGCCGAAGGCCCCGCGTCCGGTCGTGATGTCGGTGGTCTCGGTGACGTGCGATGTCCCGGCCGCGTCGCGGCTCACGAACACCGCGTCGTGCAGTTCGAGGTTCTGGTTCTTCTGCATCCGCACGACGGTCAGCAGGAATTCCTGCGCCTTCAGCGGGTCGTCGAACGATATGACGAGTAGCTTGCTGCCTGCCGGTGCCGTGGTCATGCGCCCATCGTAGGGGGAGTGCGCCAGGGCCGCTCAGCTCAACCGGTCGGCGTCTCAGCAATCGGATCATTGCGGTAGCGGTAGTCGTGGTGGCGCCAGTAGCCGAGGCCGAGGTACAGCTCGACGGCGGCCACATTCGTGCTCTCGACCTGCAGGTACGAGCGGCGAGCGCCGTGCTCAGCCGCGGCCCAGCGCCAGAGCGCCACCATGAGCGCGCGGGCCAGGCCTTGCCGGCGGTGCTCGACCGCCACGTCGACCCCGAACACTCCCAGCCATCCGGCATCGACGGCCCCGCGCGCCACCGCGACGACCTGACCGTCCCGGCGGATCGAAGCGAAGCCCGGCCGCTCGTGCCGGACCAAGAGCTCCCGGGCGACGGGCGGGGCCGGCCCTCCGCGGTAGCGGTACGCGTCCCACCAGGCCGGGTCGGGGCTTGCGTCGACGACGACCGCCGGCGCCGTCTCACCACCACGACCGGACAGCAGGTCGAGGCGCCCGACCAGCACGTGACTGTCGACATCCGCCGTCCAACCGCGGTCGGCGAGGACGTTGTCGAGCAGGCTGCGGGCCGGCAGCGGTGCCTGGATGCGGACGGGCAGCCCGCGCTCGCCGTACCAGGCGCGAGCCGCCGCCAGCTGGCCGTCGAGGTCCCGGCTCGTGCGCAGTGGCAGCACCGAGTTGGCCCGGCCGGTGAAGCCGTGATCGGCTCGGAAGATCCAGCCGTCGTGCTCGACGGACTCGGCGGCCCGCCAGCCGCGGCCCGCGATCGCCTCGAGGGCCAGGACGTCCGCGGTCGAGGGGAAGACCTCGCGGGCGACCGCGATGTGCGCGATCGGCACCGTCACGCGATCGCCGCCAGCGGTCTCGACCACGGCCGTCGATGCGTCCCGGCCGATCAGGTCGCCGACGACGTCGGAAAACTGTGGCGGGCCGGCCGGCAGGCCGCCGACGACGCGCCTGATCACGACCCGGCGACCCAACCATTCAGCGCGCAGCACGACCGGCATACTAGGGGCACGTGCCGGTGCGCCGGCGCGGCCGCGACATATCGACAGTCCCTTCCGGAGGACCGCAGTGACCTACGTGATCGCCGAGCCGTGTGTCGACATCCTCGACAAGGCGTGCATCGAGGAGTGCCCCGTCGACTGCATCTACGAGGGCGGCCGGATGCTCTACATCCACCCCGACGAGTGCGTCGACTGCGGCGCCTGCGAGCCGGTCTGTCCCGTCGAGGCGATCTTCTACGAGGACGACCTGCCCGAGAAGTGGCGTGACTACACCCAGTTGAACGTCGACTTCTTCGACGAGCTGGGCTCGCCCGGCGGCGCCGCCAAGGTCGGCAAGACCGACAAGGACCCCGCCCCGATCGCCGCACTCCCGCCTCAGGGCGAAGAGCACTAGCCGGATCCGCCGGGCGGCGGCGCCCCAGCCGGTCAGGACGTCGCGTGCATGACGGCGATCACCGCGGCCGCGCCCGCTCCCGTGTCGGTCTTCCAGCCCTTCGCGCGCGTCCACTGCCGTTGCGAATAGGCGACCGAATCGATGCCGAGGCGGTCGGCGTTCGCGATGAACCAGGCCGCGCTCGCCCAGCTTGCGCCGGGCACCGTCACCGACCCGCCGGACGTCGTCGGCGTCGTCACCGGCAGCTCCGTGCTGATCAGCGAAGCGACCTGGGTGACGCTGGCCACCACGGTCGGCACCGGGAACTGACACGTCAGCGCCGCCGGCTTCGCGCCCGTCAACGCGTCGGCCAGCGCCTGCGCCTCGGGCTCGTGGCGCGCGTACGCACTGCCGTCCGCCGAGATCTGGACGGCCTGGATGGCGGTGGCGAGCGGGTCGGTCTGCCAGGTCGGGTGTTTGACGAGGGCGTCGAGGAACGCGCCGGTGGCGAAACGGACGTCGGAGAGCTCGGCGATCGTGCCCCAGCCCTGCGACGGCCGCTGCTGCAGGACGCCGACCGAGTCGCGATCACCGTCGCCGGACGGCGAGATTGCGCAGCTTGCTCTCCTGCAGCGCGGCCGCCAGGGCGAGGACGGCGGCCCGCTCGGGCAGGCCGCGCGTGATCACGACGCCGACCATCGTCGCGGCCACCGACGCCTGGCCGGTATCGATCGTGTACGCGCCGACCGAACACTGCTCGGCGACCGGGCTGCTGCCCGCCCCGTCGATGAACAGCCGGACCGCGAAGCCGGCCACGGCGACCACGACGGCGGCCACCGCAACGATGATCGCGCCGCGTCGAAAGTTCCTGCCCACGTAGGCCTTCAGTCGTTGGTGTGCAGTGCGGTGTTCAGCTCGATCGCGCCGCCGGCCCGCGGCCGGGCTTCGAGCGCTCCGCTGACGCTGTTGCGCCAGAACTGCAGGTTGGGGCGGCCGGACAGTTCAGCCGCCTTCACGACGGAGCCGTCGGCCATGGTCAGCTTCGAGCCGGCCGTGATGTAGCAGCCGGCTTCGACGACGCAGTTGTCGCCCAGCGAGATCCCGACGCCCGCATTGGCGCCGATGAGGCAGCCCTTGCCGATCCGGATCACGTGCTTCCCGCCGCCGGACAGCGTTCCCATGATCGACGCGCCGCCGCCGACGTCCGAACCGTCGTCGACGACCACGCCGGCCGAGACGCGACCCTCGATCATGCACGTGCCGAGTGTTCCGGCGTTGTAGTTCACGAAGCCCTCGTGCATGACGGTCGTGCCGTCGGCCAGGTGGGCGCCCAGGCGTACGCGGTCGGCGTCGGCGATGCGCACGCCGGTCGGCACGACGTAGTCGGTGAGGCGCGGGAACTTGTCGACGCCGAAAACGTGCAGATTGCCCTTACGTTTCAACGCCATTCGCGTCATCTCGAAGTTCTCGACGGCGCACGGGCCGGCCGATGTCCAGACCACGTTCGGCATGAGGGAGAACACGCCGTCGAGGTTCTGCCCATGGGGTTGGACGAGCCGATGCGACAGCAGATGTAACCGGAGGTAGACGTCGGCGGTGTCGCGCGGCGGCTCGTCCAGGTCGATCTCGGTGAAGACGATGTCGAGCCGGACGCCGCGGTCGCTGTCGCGCGTGCCGGTCAGGGCGACGAGCTCGTGCGGGGCCGCTCCCGTGTCGGCCGCGTCGCCGAGTTCCGGCCTCGGATACCAGGCATCGAGCACCTGGCCGTCCTGTGTCGTGGTGGTCAGGCCGTGGCCCCAGGCGCGTCGCGTCACGTGGTCACGATAGCGAGCCGGACTAGGCCGAGCGGACGGTTACCAGCTCGAACTTGGTGTACAGGTAGATGCGAACGCCGAAATCGGCACTGGCGATCTCGGTCACCGGCTCGTCGTCGCTGCCGTCGGTGGCGACCGCCATCGCGATCCCGTCGACGAACGAGACGTTGTTGTCGACCGGCGCGAGATCGGTCAGTTCGACCACGACGTAACGCTTGTCGAGATCGGTGACGAGGGTGCGCAGCTCGTCGTTCGTCCCCGTCACGTCCTCGGCGGTGACGTACACGCCCAGGACCTGCTGCCAGTCGTCCTCGCCGGGCGAGAGGTTCACGAGGTCGCCGGGACGCAGGCTGGCGGCCGGCACGCGGTACTCGACGACGGCGCGGGGATCGCTCGATGCGGAAGTCATGCGCACATCTTGACCGATGCCCGGCCGTCCGTCCGAATCGGCTCGCCCGCGGCGGCCGCGAGCCGTTCGCCGCGGCGGGTTCCGACCGCGGCGGGCCGCCGCCGCGCCGCTCAGTGAGCGACGGTGAACCGCGTGCGGCGATGGGTCGGCGTCTCGATCTCGTCAACGAGCGCGACCGCGTAGTCCTCGGCGGAGATGTCGTTGCCGGCCGGCGAATCCGTCCCGACCTGGTAGGCGCCGGTGCGCTCGCCGGGCGCGATCACCGGCGCGGGCGAGAGATACGTCCAGTCCAACCCGTCCGGGCTCGTCCGCAGGACTTCCAGTGCCTCGCCCTGGACGAGCGCCTCGGGCTTGTACTCGGCGGGGAACTCGGCGAGGTCGAAGAGCCGCACGCCGGGAGCCGCGAACAGGCTGCCGGCGCCGCCGACGACGATCAGCCGAGCGTCGGCGACCGACCCGATCAGGGTGTGGATCACGTCCAGGAACGCGGCCGGGTCGGCACCGTTCGCCCGGCTCGGGCCGAGCGCCGAGACGACGACGTCGTGACCGGCCGCGACTGCACGCACCGACGCCGCGTCGCCGGCGTCCGCGACCTGCGTGCCGTCCGCTCCGGACCGGCTCAGCGCCGTGACCTCGTGGCCGCGATTGCGCGCCTCGGTCACCACTCGCGAACCGATCATTCCGGTTCCGCCGTATACCGCGATCTTCATGTCGTCTCCTCGTTCGGCTGGGAGGCCCGACAGTATCTGTTGGAAACTGAGTACATCAAGGTGCTATGGTTACCTCGTGGATAGTGGCCGGGGCAACGCGCTGGATCCCGACTGCCCGAGCCGGATCATCCTCGACCGCATCGGCGACAAGTGGACGGTGCTGGTCGTCGTCGCGCTCGCCGACGAGACCCTGCGGTTCACCGAGCTGAAGAACCGCGTCCGCGGCGTCACGGCCAAGGTGCTCACCCAGACCCTGCGCGCCCTCGAACGCGACGGTCTCGTGCGCCGCCAGATCTACGCCGAGGTGCCGCCGCGCGTCGAGTACGACCTCACCGCCCTCGGCCGCTCGTTGCTCGAACCGATCGCTGCCGTCCGCGACTGGGCTGAAACCCATGTCGGGGCCGTGCTGAGCGCTCGCGAACAGGCCGATCAGCTCGTCTGAGCCGGTCGCCTGGACCGGTCGTCGGGCCCGGCATGGGACGATTGAAGCGACACGCCGCCAGCAGAAAGCCGCCTGTGACACCCGACCTCGCCGATTCGTCCCGCAGTAGCTCGTTCCGAACTGATCCGGGCGGATCCGCAACTTCTGCATCATCGCGCACATCGACCACGGCAAGTCGACGCTGGCCGACCGGATGCTGCAGCTGACCGGCGTCGTCGACGCGCGGCAGATGCGCGCGCAGTACCTCGACCGGATGGACATCGAGCGCGAGCGCGGCATCACCATCAAGGCGCAGAACGTCCGGATGCCCTGGACGCTCGCGCGCGACGGGCGTCGACCACGTGCTGCACATGATCGACACCCCTGGGCACGTCGACTTCACCTACGAGGTGTCGCGGTCGCTGGCCGCCTGCGAGGGCGCGGTGCTGCTGGTCGACGCCGCGCAGGGCATCGAGGCCCAGACCCTGGCCAACCTCTACCTGGCGCTCGAGAACGACCTGCACATCATCCCGGTGCTGAACAAGATCGATCTGCCGGCCGCCCAGCCCGAGCGGTACGCCGCCGAGATCGCGCACATCATCGGCTGCGACGCCGACGACGTGCTCCGCGTGTCAGCGCCAAGACCGGCGAGGGCGTCGAGGCGCTGCTCGACCTGATCTGCCGGGAGATTCCGGCCCCGGTCGGCGACGCGGACGCCCCGCCGCGCGCGATGATCTTCGACTCGGTCTACGACATCTACCGCGGCGTGATCACCTACATCCGCGTGATCGACGGGCAGTTCACACCCCGCGAGCGGATCAAGATGATGTCGACCGGCGCGACCCACGAACTGCTCGAGATCGGCGTCATCTCGCCCGAGCCCGTCCCGACCGACGGGCCTCGGCGTCGGCGAGGTCGGCTACCTGATCACCGGGGTGAAGGACGTCCGCCAGTCGCGAGTGGGCGACACCGTGACCGACGCCGCGAAGCCGGCCACCAAGTCGCTCGGCGGCTACCGCGACCCTAAGCCGATGGTCTACTCGGGCCTGTATCCGATCGACGGCTCGGACTACCCGCTGCTGCGTGACGCGCTCGACCGGCTGCGGCTCAACGACGCGGCGCTGGTCTACGAGCCCGAATCCTCCGCCGCGCTCGGCTTCGGTTTCCGCGTGCGGCTTCCTCGGCCTGCTGCATCTGGAGATCGTCCGCGAGCGGCTCGAGCGCGAGTTCGACCTCGACCTGATCTGCACCGCTCCCAACGTCGTCTACCGGGTCGTCCTCGAGGACGGACGCGAATTCGTCGTGACCAACCCGTCCGACTGGCCGGCCGGGCAGAAGATCGCCGAGATCTTCGAGCCGGTCGTCAAGTCGATGATCATCGCGCCGAGCGAGTACATCGGCGCGATCATGGAGCTCTGCCAGAGCCGGCGCGGCAGCGCTCGGCGGCATGGACTACCTGTCCGAGAGCCGCGTCGAGCTGCGGTACACGATGCCGCTCGGCGAGATCATCTTCGATTTCTTCGACCAGCTGAAATCCCGCACGCGCGGCTACGCCTCCCTCGACTACGAAGCCGCCGGCGAGCAGGCCGCCGACCTGGTCAAGGTCGACATCCTGCTGCAGGGCGAGGCCGTCGACGCGTTCTCGGCGATCGTCCACAAGGACAAGGCCTACGCCTACGGCACATCCATGACGGCGAAGCTGCGCAAGCTGATCCCGCGGCAGCAGTTCGAGGTGCCGATCCAGGCCGCGATCGGCTCACGGGTCATCGCCCGCGAAAGCATCCGCGCGATTCGCAAGGACGTCCTCGCCAAGTGCTACGGCGGTGACATCACCCGCAAGCGCAAGCTGCTGGAGAAGCAGAAAGAGGGCAAGAAGCGGATGAAGATGGTCGGCCGCGTCGAGGTGCCGCAGGAGGCCTTCATCGCCGCGCTGTCGACCTCCGACGCCCCCGAGTAACTCGCTTTTGGCGGCGCTGCAGCGCATACGAGGTTGCGCCGCCACAAGCGTCAGGGTTCGAGGACGATCTTGCCGGCCAACTCGCCGGATTCCATCGACCGCAGACCGGCCGCGATGTCACTCAGCGGCAGCACGCGATCGACGTGCGGACGCAGCCCGGTCGACATCATCAGCGCGACGAGGTCGTTGAGTTCCGCGCGCGTGCCCATCGTCGAGCCGACCACCGAAAGCGACAGGAAGAAGATCCGGTTCAGCTCGGTGGCGGCCGGATTCGGTCCGGAGGTCGTGCCCGAAATGACGACCCGGCCCCCTGGCTTCAACGCGCGCAGCGAATGACCCCACGTCGCGGCGCCCACGGTCTCCATCACAGCGTCAACCCGCGCCGGCAGGCGCGCACCTGACTCGAACGCCTCGTGCGCGCCGAAACGCAACGCGAGTTCCTGCTTGTCGACGGTGCGGGCGGTGGCGAAGACGCGCAGGCCCGCGGCGCGCGCCAGGGTGATACAGGCCGAGGCCACGCCGCCGGACGCACCCTGCACCAGCACGGTCTGGCCCGGCCGCAGCCCCGACTGCACGAACAACATGCGATACGCGGTGAGCCACGCGGTCGGCAGGCACGCGGCGTCGGTGAAGCTCAGCTCGCTCGGCTTCGGAACGACGTTCGTGGACGGGACCGTCACGTACTCGGCCAGCGTCCCCTGGTACTTCTCGCTGAGCAGGCTGCGGCCCGGGTCGAGCGTCTCGTCGCCCGCCCATCCGGGCGTCGTGATCACGGAGTGGACGATCACCTCGGCGCCGGTCGCGGTGTCGATGCCGGCCGCGTCGCAGCCGAGGATCATCGGCAACCGGTCGGCGCGTGATGCCCACGCCGCGCAGCGTCAACAGGTCGTGGTGGTTCAGGCTGGCCGCCTTGACCTGGACCGTTGTCCACCCGTCCGCGGCTCCGGCTCGGGACGGTCTCCGACCTCGAGCGCCGACAGCGGGTCGTCGGGGCTGGCCGCAACTGCGTAGGCGGCGAGCATCAGGCGCTCGGCGCGGTCAGGGCTTCGGGCGCCGAGGCGAGGGCCGCCTCAATCGCGGCGACGAGTTCGCGGGCCGTGGCCGCGGTCAGTTCGACCGCCACCCGCGCGGCCGGTCCCGCGGCCGGAGTCGCGAAGTCGATGTTGAGCGTGTGGTCGGCGAGGGCGTGGACGGGGTGATCGAAATAGACGGTCGCGTCGGTGATCCGGCGCCACGCGTCGCCCGCCTTGGCGCTTCCCTCCGCGGGGATGTGGACGGTCGCATAGGTGCACATCGCAGCCTCCTCAGGCCAGGTTCGTGCCGAAGAACGTGGTGATCCGCTCCCAGCCGTCCAGCGCCGCCTCGACGCGGAACGCCGGGCGGTCGGTGGTGAAGAAACCGTGACCGGCGCCGTCGTAGCGGTGGATCTCGAACGACTTGCCGAGGTCGGAGAGGATCGACTCGAGCTCGTCGACGTGCTCGGGCGACGGGGTCTTGTCCTCGTTGCCGAACAGCCCGAGCACTGGCGCGCCGAGGTTCGGCAGCTGGTCGACCAGGTTGGTCACCTTGATCGGGAAGCCCGGCATCGGCGTGCCCGCGACGTAGGCGCCATAGCAGTCGACGACCGCGTCGACGTCGGTGCGACAACCGGCGAGCACGGCCTGGCGTCCGCCCGAGCAGTGGCCGATCACGCCGACCTTGCCGTTGGACGTGGGCAGAGTCCGCAGGTAGCCCGTGGCCGCCTCGACGTCGCGCACGAGCTGGTCGTCCGAGATGCCGCCGTTCGCGCGGACGAGCGCGGCCGCGTCGTCGGGCGAGGCGTCGGGCGCCTCGCGCCAGTACAGGTTCGGCGCGATCGCGTCGTACCCCATGACCGCGAAGCGCCGGACGATCTCCTTCGTCCAGCGGTCGAATCCCGGGAGGTGATGGATGACCACCACGCCGCCGCGCGATTCGTCGCCCTCGGGTTGTGCGAAGTACGCCTGGACGTCGGTGTCGGACGCCTGGACGAAGACAGTTCGTGCGGTTAACGAATCACCCATGACGAGATCGAATCACGGACACCCCGTCGGACGCCACGCGGGTGGTCGTCGTCATATCCGGCTCACGAGCTTGACCTTGCACCCAGATTGTGGGTTCCGGCGGGCTGATCCGCCGGAATCAGCCCACATCCTGGGTGCAAGGTCGGTGAGCGATACCGTCGCCGCGTGCGCCGAACCCGCCGTCCCCTGATCGCGCTGATCGCGCTGCTGGCGGCGTTGGTCATCGGGTACGGCGGTGCAAGCCGTTCGCGATCACTCGTCGCCGTCGACCGGAAACGCGCGATCGGGGTCGGCCTCGTCGTCCGGTTCCGCGTCGGACACCGTGAGCGGCACCGGCGGATCGGTGAAGGGCGAGGTCGCGCTGTCGTCGCTGCCGCCCCAGGCCGCCCAGACGGTCGCGCTGATCAAGAAGGGCGGACCGTTCCCGTATTCGCAGGACGGCGTCGTCTTCGACAACAACGAGCACCTGCTGCCGTCCGAACCGCGCGGCTACTACCACGAATACACGGTCGACACTCCGGGCGCCTCGACCCGCGGCACGCGTCGCATCATCACCGGACGCGGCGGCCAGTACTACTACACCGGCGACCACTACGACTCGTTCGTGCGCGTGGACGTGACGAAATGACGACCAAGCGCGAGGCCATCCGGGCGCTCTACGCGACGCTCGATGTGCCCGCCGACGCCGCGCCGAATCTGGACGCGCTCGCCGACGTGCTGCGCGATCTGTCGTGGCGCCCGGTCGGGCCCGTCGTCGTGCGATGGACGGTCCCTGACGGGCTGCCCGCAACCGACCGGGCCGCCATCACCGGTGTGCTCCGCCGGGCCGTCGCCGAGACCCACGACGGCCTTCGCCCGATCCGGTTGGTGATCGACTAGACACGCGAAACGGCGGGTCGGGTACACAGCGGTTTCACGGCAGGTAACACTGGACGAGTGCCCTCCGCCCTCCCCGTCGGCCAACCGGCCCCGCCGGACGGTCGGCTGCCCGCGCCCGTCCTCTATTCGGCTCGCGAGGCGCCGTTCGGCGTCTACGTGCACATCCCGTTCTGCCAGACGCGTTGCGGATACTGCGATTTCAACACCTACACCGCCTCGGAACTCGGCTCGAGCGTCAGCCGGTTCAGCTATGCCGACACCGTGCTGCTCGAGCTTCGACTCGCGAGGGAGGTCCTGCAGGGTGTGGTGCCGCCGGTGTCGACCGTCTTCTTCGGCGGCGGCACGCCGACGCTCCTGCCGGCCGAGCACCTCGGCCTGATCGTCAGCGAGATCCGCGACTTGTTCGGCACGGTGCCCGACGTCGAGATCACCACCGAGGCCAATCCGGAGTCGGTGACGCCGGCCTACTTCGAGCGGCTGCTGGTCGCAGGATTCACCCGGGTCTCGATCGGCATGCAGTCGGCCGTCCCGCACGTCCTCGAGGTGCTTGATCGCAAGCACCGGCCCGGCCGGCCCGAAGCGGCCGTCGCCGAAGCGCACGAGGCCGGCTTCGAGCACGTGAACCTCGACCTGATCTACGGCTCGCCGCATGAGACCGACGCCGACTGGCAGGCGTCGCTCGACGCCGCGATCGCCGCGCAGCCCGACCACATCAGCGCGTACGCGCTGGTCGTCGAGGAAGGAACGGCGCTGGCCCGGCAGGTCAAGCAGGGCGTGGTCCCGGCGCCCGACGACGACGTGCTGGCCGACCGGTACATCCAGGCCGACGAGACGCTCCAGGCGGCCGGCTTCGACTGGTACGAGGTGTCGAACTGGGCCCGGACGCCCGAGGGCCGGTGCCGCCACAACGAGTTGTACTGGCGCGATTCGAGCTGGTGGGGCGTAGGCCCCGGCGCGCACAGCCACGTCGGGGGAGTGCGGTGGTGGAACGCCAAACACCCGGTGCGCTACGCGGCCTCCCTCGAGGCGGGACGCAGCCCGGCGGCCGGACGCGAGGTGCTCGACGCCGACGCCAAGCTCACCGAGCGCATCATGCTGGGGGTCCGGATGCGGGACGGGCTGGCCGTGACCGACGTGCCGGACCCGGCGCGCGTGTCGCAGTTGGTCGGCTGGGGTTTGATCGAGTCGCCGGCGTTCGAGGCCGGCCGGATCGTGTTGACGCAGCGCGGTCGCCTGCTGGCCGACGGTGTCGTGCGCGAGCTGCTCAGCGAGGCTGTGAGTTCGTCGAGGTCGAGCACCCGGACATGCATCGTGGTGCGCTGCTGCAGCGCCGCCCGCAACGCTCGGTGCAGGCCGTCCTCGAGGTAGATCTCGCCTTCCCACTGGACGGCGTGCGGGAAGAGGTCGCCGTAGAAGGTCGAATCCTCGTCGAGGAGCTTGTCGAGGGCGAGCTCGCGCTTGGTGGTGATCAGTTGATCGAGGCGCACCGACCGCGGCGGCACCGTCGACCAGTCGCGCGTCGAGAAGGCGTGGTCGGGGTAGGGGCGACCGTCCTGCACCGCCTTGAAGATCACGACTGGGCCCCCGGGGAACGCGACAAATGCCTACCAGCGGTGCAGCCTAGCGCGGTGGACCGACACGTGCCGTGTGGCGCGAATAAGGTTAGTGGCACAGAGGTCGTTGTGACCCGTCGCAGATCGCCCGAAGGAGGCTCGTCGTGACCGTCGAGGACCGCAAGCTCGAGGTCCTGCGCGCGATCGTCGAGGACTTCATCGCGACCAATGAACCGGTCGGCAGCAAGGCCTTGAGCGAACGGCACAATCTCGGCGTATCGCCCGCCACGATCCGCAACGACATGGCCTCGCTCGAAGAGGACGGCCTGATCGCCCAGCCGCACACGAGCGCGGGCCGGGTCCCCACGGACGCCGGTTACCGGATGTTCGTCGACCGGCTGACATCGGTGAAGCCGCTGTCGCAGGCCGAGCGCCGCGCGATCCACGCGTTCCTCGACAACGCCGTCGATCTCGACGACGTGCTGCGGCGCGCGGTGCGCACGCTGGCTCAGCTGACGCGCAACGTCGCGGTCGTGCAGTACCCGTCGCTGTCACGCAGCCGCGTCCGGCACGTCGAGATCGTCGAGCTCACGCCGTCCCGCGTGATGTTGATCTTGATTACCGACACCGGGCGCGTCGAGCAGCGCGTCGTCGAATTGCCGGCGCCGGTCAGCGCCGAGCTCGTCGCCGACCTGCGGACGACCCTCAACGTGCGCCTGCGCGACCGCCTGCTCGCCGAGACCCCCGAGATCGTCAGCGAGCTGCCCTTCACGGTGGTGCCGCAGCTGCGCGGGTTGGTGGCCACCCTCACGTCCGTACTGCTCGAAACGCTGGTCGAGAAGCACAGCGACCGGATCGTCCTCGGCGGCACGGCGAACCTCACCGAGCACGCGCTGGATTTCCCGGCGATCCGGCCGGTGCTCGAAGCGCTGGAGGAACAGGTCGTCCTGCTGCGCCTGCTCGACCAGTCGGTGACGTCCAGCCAGATCGTCGTCAGCATCGGGAACGAGAACGAACACGAGGGCTGGTCGGGACGTCGGTCGTCGCGAGCGGTTACAAGGCGCGCGGGGCGGCGCTCGGCGCGGTCGGCGTGCTCGGTCCGCGCCGGATGGACTACGCGCACACGATGGCCCGGGTCTCGGCGGTCGCCCGCTACGTCGGCGAACTGCTGGCCGAACGCTGATTCACCTACACTTGGCACTCGTTGACATCGAGTGCCAGCACGACGATCAGGAGCGCAATCCGCTGTGGCCGAAACTTCTCGCGATTACTACGGCCTGCTCGGCGTAGGACGCGACGCCACCGGTGAGGAGATCAAGCGCGCCTACCGCAAACTGGCCCGCGAGCTACACCCGGACGTCAACCCCGACCCCGCCGACCAGGAGCGGTTCAAGCAGATCACCGCGGCCTACGAGGTGCTCTCCGATCCCGAGAAGCGGCGGATGGTCGACCTCGGCGGCGATCCGCTCTCGAACGGCGCCGGGACGGCCAGCAACCCGTTCACCGGCTTCGGCTCGTTCGGCGATGTGTTCGAGGCGTTCTTCGGCGGCGCGCAGGGCGGCGGCCGGGGCCCGCGCAGTCGGATCCGGCAGGGCGCCGACGCGCTGCTGCGGATCGAACTGACGCTGGCCGAGTCGGCCTTCGGCGTGCATCGCGAGATCACCGTCGACACCGCGGTGCTCTGCGAGACCTGCAGTGGCAGTGGCTGCAAGCCCGGCACGCAACCACGAACCTGCCAGACGTGCGGCGGGGCCGGCGAGATCCAGAGCGTGCAGCGCTCCTTCCTCGGTCAGGTCATGACGTCGCGCCCGTGCTCGGCGTGCGGTGGGACGGGCCAGCAGATCCCCTCGCCGTGCCCGACCTGCGGTACCGAGGGACGCGTCCGGGCCCGGCGCACGATCACGGTCGACGTGCCGGCCGGTATCGAGGACGGCATGCGGATCCGGCTCACCGGTCAGAGCGAGGTCGGGCCCGGCGGTGGCCCGGCCGGCGACCTCTACATCGAGGTGTCCGAGAAGCCGCACGAGACGTTCACCCGCGAGGGATCCGACCTGCACTGCACGGTCGTCGTGCCGATGACGGCGGCGGCGCTCGGCAGCGATCTCGTCCTCACCACACTCGACTCGGACGAGACGCTCGAGATCCGACCCGGAACCCAGTCGGGACAGGTGATCACCCTGCGCGGTAAGGGTGTTCCGCGTCTGCGCAGCAGCACCCGCGGCGACCTGCATGCGCACATCGAGGTGCGCACCCCGACCCGGCTCGACGAGGCGCAGGAGAAGTTGCTTCGGGAGCTTGCGGAACTGCGCGACGAGGACGTGTCGGTGAACGGCGCGCGCGGCGGCCTGTTCTCGAAGGTGCGCGACGCCTTCGGCGGTCACTAGCCCGCGATGACCCTCGCGTTGTTCCTGGTCGATTCTCTGCCGTCGTCCGACGCGCTCGTGCTCGACGGCGACGAGGGCCGGCACGCGGCCAGCGTGAAGCGGCTCGGTGTCGGCGAGCTGGTGCTGGTCGGTGACGGGCGCGGGGCGGTGGCGACCTGCGCCGTGGCGTCCGTCCGCCCCGGCGTCGTGTCGCTCCAGGTGGTGTCCCGCGTCATCGAAGCGCTGCCCGTGCCGCGGCTGATCGTCGTCCAGGCGTTGCCGAAAGGCGAACGGGCCGAGCTGGCCGTCGAGCTCATGACCGAGCTCGGGGTCGACGAGATCGTGCCGTGGGCGGCGGAGCGCTCGATCGTCCAATGGTCCGGCGACCGGGCCGCGAAGTCGTTGGAGCGCTGGCGGCGGACCGCTCGCGAGGCCGCCAAACAGAGCCGCCGGGCCTGGGTGCCGACGGTGACGCCGGCCGCCGCGACCGAGGAGGTCGTCGCGTTGTTGGCGGCATCGGGCGGGTTGGTCCTGCACGAGGACGCGGCGACCGCGCTGGCCTCGGCACCCCTCCCGGCATCGGACGCGGTGGTGGTCGTGGTCGGTCCCGAAGGGGGCATCAGCCCGTCGGAACTCGAGCGTTTCGAGGCGGTCGGGGCGGTATCGGTCCGGCTCGGGGCGCCCGTCCTGCGCACCTCGACCGCGGGCGCGGCCGCACTGGCCGCGCTCAGTGTTCGTCTCGGCCGCTGGTCGGCGGACTGACGGCCCGGTCGGCGGACTGACGGCGATCGGCCGATTGACGGTTCGGCGCGCCTCCTACCGCTCGGCGACCCAGGCGAGCGCCCGTTCGCGATCCTTGCTCGCGAACACCTGCACCTGGCCCGGCGTCATCCACCCGAACAGGCTGGTGAGGTGATGGATCCAATCGATGTCGGTGATGACGGCGATCCGTTTCCAGGTCCGGAACTGCTCGATGCCCACTTCGAGGTCCTGCCACAGCGCACTGGCCGTCATCCCGTGAAACTCCGGGATCACGATCATGAACCGCACCTCGCCGGCTTGGGCGGCCTGGTGCAGTGCCGGTAGGACGACATCGCGGTAGTCCTCGACGCGAACCTTTCCCTCGATCTCGAATCCCGTTACTCCGTCGGGCAGTCCGTCCAGCTTCTTGATCATCAGTTCCTCCGCCGGGTTGCTCGGTGGGCCGTTCTCAGCATGGCCCCTCCGGGCCGGTTGCCGAGAGGTGCCCGATCGGCCCTTACGCAGCGCCGATCGGGCGCTCACCCTGGTGTCGATTTCTTACGGCGATCGAAAGGGAATGGGATGAGTAAGTCCAGAGCGATTGACGACAACGACGGCATCGATGACGTGGATGGTGCCGAGGGGATCGACGGTATCGACGGCGAATTCGCCGAAGACGGTGTCGATGTGATCGACGGAATCGACGGTGAGGACGGCGAGGACGGCATTGACAGCAATGACGGTCTCGAGGGCGTGTTCGGCGTCGAAGGGCCGGAAGGCATCCGGGCCATCGAGGGCGCTCAGGGCATCGAGGGCATCGAGGGCATCCGCGGGAACGTCGGAGTCACCGGCGTCGTGGGTGTGAGAGGCGTCGTCGGTGTCAAAGGCATCCGCGGAGTGCGGGGTGTCGAGGGCGTGGACGGTGTCGATGTGATCGATGGAATTCGCGCCGTCGTCGGTGTCGAGGCGGTCAAGGGGATCCGCGGCGTCGAGGCCGTCGAAGGTATCGAAGGTATCGAAGGTACATCCGGGCGGTCGAAGGCATCCGGGCGGTCGAAGGCATTCGTGCGATCCGGGGTGTCGAAGGTGTCGAGGGCATCGAGGCGATCGAGGGCATCGAGGCGATCGAGGGCATCGAGGGCATCCGCGCGATCCAAGGTATCCGTGCGATCCAGGGCGTGCGCGCCATCGAAGGCATCGAGGGGATCGAAGGCATCGAGGGCATCGGCGGCCCGGTCGAGCGAGACGCGGCCGACGGTGGCCAGCACCCCGAGGACGACGACGACCGGCAGGCCAGCGCGGAAGAGCTGCGCCGTCGGCGCGAAGGCAAGTCGGACTAGCCGACTCGGACTGGGGCGGTGCGAGCTCATGAAGGTCGTTGACTGGGCGGTGATCGGTTCGCTGGTCGGCTGGTTCGTGCTGACCGCGATCACGCAGGTGCGGGTCGAAAGGTGCCAGCGCCTGCGCCGGCTCGACGTGATCGGTGCGCTGCCGGGCTGGAATTTCTTCGCGCCACGACCGATCAGCCAGGACTTCCGACTGCACGTCCGGGTCTGGACGGGCGCCGGTCGGCCCGGCCGCTGGCGGGCCGTACCCGTCATCGAGTCCCGTCGGCTCCGCCACGCCGTGTTCAATCACCACCGCCGAGCGAAGAAGGCGTTCTTCACGATGTGTGTCGACGTCAGCCGGGCGGTGGCGACCGGCCGCTACAGCTCGGCGCGCATCATGCACATGACCTCGTACATCAACCTGCTCGAGCACGCTTCGCGAGCGGTCGGGCCCGCCTGGGGAGTTCAGTTCCGGATCGTGCTCGTCTCCTACGGGCCCGACGGATCACGCGGGCGCCCCGTCGTCGTCTCGGCGCTGCACCGCACGAGCCGGATCGCCGAGCCTTCGATCGAGGAGGTCGATCGTGTCCTGGTCGACGCCTGATGCGGGTCAGTCGCTCGAGCTCGCAGTGCGACTGGCGACGGTGCCATTGCTGCTGTCGAGCCTCGAGAGTCTGGCCGCCCGCGCCGACTGGGCGGAAGGGGGACTGCTGAACTGGCGCGTCGCCCGGTTGGCCCGCGGCTCGCGCAAAGTCCATCTGAATCGTGCTACGAAGGCCCTGCTCGACCAGCTGGGCGAGTTGCCGTTCCGCCTGTTGCTCGTCGTTCAGCTCGTCGCGACCGCGGCCTTGCTGTGTCGACCGACGCTCACGCCGGTTCTCGCGCTCGCGCTCGCCATCCACATCCTCTGCATGAAACGGCACTACCTGTCGAACGACGGCTCAGATGATGCGGCAGTCGCGATCTTGCTGGTGGTCCTGGTCTCGCGGATCGGCCGGGGTGGGGACGTGCAACTCGCGGCCGCGTTGGTGATCGCGGCCGAAGCGTGTCTGGCCTACTTCGTATCGGGACTCTCGAAGTTGCAGTCCGACGTCTGGCGCAGCGGTGACGCGCTCGAACGTATTCTGCGAACGCGGATCTTCGGTGCCGCGTGGGCCGCGGCGCTGCTCGCCCGGCTGCCCCGACTGGCCCGGTTGAACTGCCGCCTCATCGTGCTGTGGGAGTTCGCATTCGTGCTGGTGCTGTTCGTGCCGGTTCCGGTCGCGCTGGCCATCGTCGGTCTGGGCGTCCTGTTCCACGCCGGTTGTGCGGTGATCATGGGCCTGAACACGTTCCTGTGGTCGTTCGCGGCGACCTACCCTGCTGTGATCTTCGCGAACGTCGAGTTGCACCGGGCCGTCGGCACGGGCTGGTGTCTGGTGTTCGCACTCGCGACCGGACTGGCGTTGGCGGTCGTCGACAAGGGTGTCCGCCCGGCCGCCGCCCTCGACGAGGCCGTCGGGCAGCCCGTCCGGACCTGACGCCCCGCAGTAGGGTCGGGTCATGGTCGAGGACTGCTTGTTCTGCCGCATCGTGGCCGGTGACGTCCCGGCCGAGCGCCTGCGGGAGGACGACGACACGCTTGTGTTCGCCGACATCAACCCGCAGGCGCCAACGCACGTGCTGGTGATCCCGAAGCGACATTTCGCCGACATCGGGCGGCTGGCGGCGGACGCTGAGGCGTCCGCCGCGGTGCTGCGGGCGATCGAGGCCTTCGTCGACGACAGCGACCTCACCGATTATCGGACGGTGTTCAACACCGGCGCCGGCGTGGGGCAGAGCGTCTTCCACGTCCACGCGCACGTCCTGGCCGGCCGTCCGATGGGCTGGCCGCCCGGCTGATCGGTCGTCGGCGGATTTTTCGCCCGAACCCGAAACCAGGCGCACTCCGCCGGTACAGTGGACGAGTCAACGTTGCCGAGCAGAGAGCCGAACTTGTCGGATCCCACGCCCAGATCTGATCGTGTTTCGACCACCGTCGTCGTCCCTGGCGACCAGGCGATGGTGGCGCTGCTCGGCTCCCGGGACGAATTGCTGCGCGTGATCGAGAAGAGCCTCGACAGCGACATCCACGTGCGCGGCAACGAGATCACCATCACCGGGGTCCCGGCCGACAACGCGATCGCGACCCGCCTGATCGAAGAGCTGCTCGAGCTCGTCAGGGCGGGCCAGAACCTGACCCCGGACGCCGTCAGCCGCGTGCGGGCGATGCTCAGCGCGCCGAACGGCGAGCGCCCAGCCGACGTCCTGAGCCTGTCGATCCTGTCCCGGCGCGGCAAGACGATCCGGCCGAAGACGCTGAACCAGAAGCACTATGTCGACGCCATCGACCAGCACACGATCGTCTTCGGCATCGGTCCGGCCGGCACCGGCAAGACCTACCTCGCCGTCGCCAAGGCCGTCCAAGCGCTGCAGGCCAAGCAGGTCAACCGGATCATCCTGACCCGTCCGGCCGTCGAGGCCGGCGAGCGACTGGGTTTTCTGCCCGGCACCCTCTACGACAAGATCGACCCGTACCTGCGGCCGTTGCTCGACGCGCTGCACGACATGCTCGACCCCGAGTCGATCCCGCGGCTCACCCAGGCCGGGACGATCGAGGTGGCGCCGCTGGCCTACATGCGCGGCCGCTCGCTCAACGACGCGTTCATCATCCTCGACGAGGCGCAGAACACGACGCCCGAGCAGATGAAGATGTTCCTGACCCGATTGGGCTTCGGTTCGAAGATGGTCGTCACCGGCGACGTGACCCAGATCGACCTGCCCGGCGACACGCGCAGCGGCCTGAAGGTCGTGCGCGACATCCTCACCGACATCGACGACGTGCACTTCGCGAACCTGACCAGTTCCGACGTCGTCCGGCACCGCCTGGTGAGCGAGATCGTCGACGCGTACGCCCGCTTCGACCAACAGGCCGAGGCCCAACGGGTCGCGAATTCCTCGCACCAGCGGCACAGTCCGCGGCGCTGACAGCATGATCCAACCGCCGACCCCCGCGGCCGATCGATGAGCATCGAGGTCAACAACGAGTCGGGCGTCGCGGTCGACGAGGCGTCGATCGTGGTGCTGGGTCGATACGTGCTCGACGCACTCGAGATCAATCCGCTCGCGGAGCTCTCCATCGTGCTGCTCGATGTCGACGCGATGGCCGCGCTGCACAAGCAGTGGATGGACCTGCCCGGACCGACCGACGTGATGGCCTTTCCGATGGACGGCGACGACTTTCCCCTCGACGCCGGCGACCGCGCCGGCCCCGGCGGCAGCGAGTACGGCGATAGCCCGGCGCTGCTCGGGGACGTCGTGCTCTGCCCGCAGGTCGCCGCCGAGCAGGCCAAGGCGGCCGGGCACTCGACCGAATCCGAGCTGTTTCTGCTGTGTACGCACGGAATTCTGCATCTTCTCGGTTTCGATCATGGCGAGCCCGAGGACGAGCAGGCGATGTTCGAGCTGCAGGCCAGGCTCGTGGGCGACTGGTCGCGCGCGACCGGCCGCGAAGCCATCCGCGCCCCGCGACCGGGTACCGGTGGCGAGGTTCGCGATGTCACCGGCGGCGGCCGACGTGGCTGACCCCGCTCATCCGAGTCCCGTCCCGGCATGAACACCGCCGACATCGCGGCCCTGATCGTCGCGATCTGCCTCGTCCCGCTCGGCGGGATCTTCGCCTGCGTCGACTCGGCACTGAGCCGGGTGTCCGTCGCCCGCGTCGACGAGCTCGCCCGCGAGGGGCGGCGCGGGGCGCGCCGGTTGGCCCTGATCATCGCCGATCGGGCCCGTTACACGAATCTGCTGCTGTTACTGAGGGTTTCCTGCGAGCTGACCGCGACGGTGCTGGTGACGATCGTCGCCCGGGCCCGGTTCGGGACGCGCTGGCCGGTGCCGACGTTCACGATTCTGCTCATGATCGTCGTCTCGTACGTCCTCGTCGGAGTTTTCCCGCGGACGGTCGGTCGGCAACATCCTTACCGCGTGGCGCTGACCGGGTCGAGCCTCGTCCGGTTCCTCGGTCGGCTGTTCAATCCGCTGGCATCGTTGCTGATTCTGCTCGGCAACGCCGTCACTCCCGGTCGGGGATTCCGCGAAGGGCCGTTCTCGTCCGAGGTCGAGTTGCGGGAACTGGTCGACATGGCCGAACAACGGGGCGTCGTCGAAAGCGGCGAGCGCGAAATGATCCAGTCGGTCTTCGAGCTCGGCGACACCATCGCTCGCGAGGTCATGGTGCCGCGCACCGAAGTCGTCTATGTCGAACGGTCGAAGACGGTTCCGCAGGCGCTCGCGCTCGCCCTGCGCAGCGGGTTCAGCCGGGTGCCGGTAGTCGGTGAGAACGTCGATGACGTGGTCGGAGTCGCGTACCTCAAGGACCTCGCCCGGCGGGCGCAGGACTCCGAGGGAGCCCGGTCGACCAAGGTCGAGGACGTGATGCGTCCGGCGACGTATGTCCCCGAATCGAAGCCTGTCGACGAGCTGCTGCGGCAGATGCAGCTGTTGCGTACGCACATCGCGATCGTCATCGACGAGTACGGCGGCACGGCCGGCCTGGTCACCATCGAGGACATCCTCGAAGAGATCGTCGGCGAGATCGCGGACGAGTACGACAACGAACGCGCCCCGATCGAACGGATCGACGAGGACACCGCCCGGGTCACGGCCCGACTGGCCGTCGAAGATCTCGCGGACCTCTTCGGTGTCGACCTGCCCGACCGCGACGACGTCGAGACCGTCGGTGGCTTGCTCGCCGAATCGCTCGGAAGGGTGCCGATCGCCGGATCGACGACCGAAGTGCACGGGCTGGAACTCACCGCCGAAAGCGTCGGCGGCCGGCGCAACCAGGTCGACACCGTGCTGGTCCGACGGGTGGTCCCCAGCGACGTGGATGCCGCCGCCCCGGCCGAGTCGGCACCGTGACACACGACAGGGACGTCGCATGATGCTGTCTGACGAGGACGTGAAGCTCGTCACGCTGGCCCGGTCGGCGCGGGCACGGACGGACGCCGCGCAAGGAGCGGCGGTGCGCGATTCCGACGGACGCACCTATGTCGCTACGACCGTGACGCTGACCGCGTTACACCTGTCCGCGCTGCAGGTGGCCGTGGCCATGGCCTTGTCGTCGGGCGCCCGCGGTTTCGAGGCGGCGGTGATTCTGGGTGCCGACTGTGCGGACGCCGAGGGACGCGCCGCATTCACCGAGATCGCCCCGGACGCCCCTATTCATCAAGCAGGTCTGGACGGCAAGCCCGCGGCTTGAGATGGTCATGATCATGGGCCCAGAGCTCGCGCTGAGGATGCCCTACAGTTAACACCCATCTAATTCGCGACGGCGATTGACCGAAAGTGACGACATGACGACATCGGGCCAACCGCCCTGGGGCCAGGGACCCAACGACCCACCCGCCGGTTCGGGTGGACAGCAACCGCCACCGTGGAACCCGCCGCAGCCGACGACGCCCTACGGTGCGCCCCAGCCGCCCCAGCCGCCCCAGCCGCCGCAGCAGCCGCCGACCTACGGGCAGCCGCAGCAGCCGCAGCAGCCGCCCGCGTACGGCGCCGCCCCAGCCACCGCAGACTCCGTACGGCCAGCCGCAACAGCCGGCGTACGGCCAGCCTGCCTACGGCCAGCCGCAACAGCCCGCGTACGGCCAACCGCCCACCTACGGTCAGCCCCCGTACGGGACGCCCGGCTACGGCCAGACCCCGCCGACCAAGCGCTCGCCGCTGATCCCGATTGCGGCCGTCGTCGTGATCCTGATCGCTGCCGCTGTCGTGCTGTTCGTCGTCTTCCACAAGAGCGACAACAAGACCCCGGCCGCGGTGAAGACCTCCCATTCGGCGTCGAAGACGGGCGCCGACTTCCCGACTCCGTCGACCGGCCTGACCGACTCCGGTCTGCCGACCGACTCGGGGGTGCCGACCGACTCGGGGGTGCCGACCGACTCGGGCGTCGGCACGGATTCCGACAACGGCACGCCCGCCGAGCTCTGCGAGGCGGCCGGAGGCACCGTGAGCCAGGCGGTTCCGCCGTCGGACCTGCCGCTGCCCACCGTCGGCACGGAGTTCGCCGTGTGCGACGTGCAGTCGGCACATGTCGTCACGTATATCAACATCACCGCGGCGCAGTACTCGAGCTATATCGCGTCGCTCACGTCGCTCACGAAGACCGGCAGCACCGCGACCACCGCGACGTTCACCAACGCGTCGGGGAGCGAACGGTTCAGCATGAACTACACCCCCGTCTCGAGCGACTCGCCCGGTGCGATCGAGATCGCCTGGGTGATCGCGTAGTCGTCGGCCGATGCGGGCCCGGGTGAGAGCATTGCCCGGTGCCCGCTGAATCGCGTTCCGGCTTCTGCTGTTTCGTCGGACGACCGAACGCGGGCAAGTCGACCCTGACGAACGCGATGGTGGGCGCCAAGATCGCCATCACGAGTGACAAGCCCCAGACGACCCGGCGGGCGATCCGCGGCATCGTGAACCGACCGGGCGGCCAGCTCGTGCTCGTCGACACACCCGGCCTGCACCGACCGCGAACCCTGCTCGGCCAGCGCCTCAACGACGTCGTGCGAGCGACACTCGCCGAGGTCGACGTCATCGGATTCTGCGTCCCGGCCGACCAGCGCATCGGGCCGGGCGATCGTTTCATCGCCGCCGAGCTCGGCGAGCTCAACCGGCCGGTCGTCGCGATCGTCACCAAGACCGACGCCGCGCGCCGCGATCAGATTGCCCTGCAGTTGCAGGCGATCAGCGCGCTCGGCGACTTCGTCGACATCGTTCCCGTGTCGGCCGTGTCGGGCGACCAGGTCACCTTGCTCGCCGATCTGCTCGTGGGTCACCTTCCGTCCGGGCCGATGCTGTATCCCGCCGACGCCGAGACCGACGAGCCCGTGGACGTACGGATCGCCGAGCTGATTCGCGAGTCGGCGCTCGAGGGCGTACGGGACGAGCTGCCGCACTCGATCGCGGTCACCGTCGAAGAGATGAACCCGCGCGAGGGACGCCCCGACCTGCTCGAGATCTACGCGACGATCCATCTCGAACGGTCCAGCCAGAAGCCGATCATCATCGGTGGCGGTGGTTCGCGGCTGAAGGCGATCGGCACCACCGCGCGGGCGCAGATCGAGGCACTGCTCGGGCAGCGCGTCCATCTCGATCTGCACGTCGCCGTCGAGTCCGACTGGCAGCGGGACCCGAAGAAGCTGGACCGGCTCGGCTTCTGATGTTTTCGGCCTACCGCGCGGTGTTCCGCGCACCGGGTTCCGCCGCGTTCTGCACAGCCGGATTCCTGATGCGGCTGCCCTTGGCGATCTACCCGCTCGGACTGGTCCTGTTGATCGCGCTGCGTACGCACCACTACGGGTTCGCCGGCGTCCTCGCGGCGGCGTACATCCTTGGCAGTGCGCCGGGCAATCCGGCCGGGGCGGCTTGGTCGATCGGTTCGGCCAATCCCGGGTTCTGCTTCCGATGACCGCGATCCACGTCGTGGGTGTCGTGGGTCTGGTCGGGCTCGTCGAGGCACAGGCTCCCCGGTGGACGTTGCTGGCGCCCGCGATCGTCGTCGGACTCAGCTACCTGTCGGTCGGATCCCTCGTGCGAGCCCGGTGGTCGTACGTGCTGGCCGGACGGCCGGAGCTGACGACGGCGTACTCGCTCGAGTCCACGCTCGACGAGCTGATCTTCGTGATCGGGCCGCTCGTCGCCACCGTGCTGGCGACCGCGGTCGATCCGGTGGTGCCGCTGCTGCTGGCGGCGGTCCTCGTCGGCGGCGGCGCGATCTGGCTCAGCCGACTGCGCGCGACCGACCCGCCGTCACATCGTCCGGTCGCCGAGGAGCGGCGATCGGCACTGACGTATCCCGGCATGGTCCAACTCACCCTTGGTGCGACCGCGATGGGAGCGGTGTTCGCGAGCGCGGAGCTGGGCATGGTCGCGTTCTGCGGTCAGCACGGCCACGCCGCGCTCAGCGGTCCGGTGGTCGCGTCGTTCGCCTTCGGCAGCGGCGCCTGCGGGCTGTTCTACGGGGCGCGCGCACACCCCGGCTCGGTGGCGGCGCGGTATCAGCGGCTGGCACTGATCTTCGGGTTCCTGCCGCTCGTGCTGTTGGCGGCCGTCAACATTCCGGTGCTCGTCATCTGCGCGCTTCGTGGTCGGGCTGGGCGTTGCGCCGACGTTGATCACGTCGTTCGGCCTGATCGACGAGACGGTTCCGTCCCGATCGCTCACCGAAGGGCTGGCCTGGCTGTTGACCGGCCTCAACCTCGGCTACGGCGCGGCGTCGGCGTTCGTCGGCGAGCTGGCCGACACCCACGGGGCCCGCGCGTCGTTCGGCGTCAGTGTCGTCGCCGGACTGCTCACTGCCGGGTTTGCGTGGGCGGCCGTACGGCGCACCGGGTCAGCTCGTTCCGACGTACGCGTCTAGTCCTCGGCGAAGCCCGGCTGCCAGCGCTCGGCCAGCTCGCGGTACGGCGCGGTCGCGCCGAGCTGGCACAGCACGCCGATCGAGCCGAGCGTCACCCGATGGATCAGCAGGTAGGACGGCGGCAGGTTGAGCATCCGCCCGACCTGGGCCTCTTCGCGGCGCGGGTCGCCGATGCGGGCGGCCTGGGCGCGCATCCAGTCGCGGGTGAAGGTGAAGCGCTCGGCCGCGCAGCGGCTCGAGGATCGGGCGCAGGTAGTCGATGACCTTGTCGGGGTCGACGTCGACGCCGGGCCGGATGAAGTTCTCGCGCCGCAGCATCGACGACGACGCCGTCGGTGTCGCCGTCGAGGGCCAGCCGGGTCAGCCGGCCGAGCGCCGGCGGCGCACCGTCGGGCAGGCGGGCGACCGCGCCGAAGTCGACGACGCCGAGCCGGCCGTCGGGCAGCAGCCGGAAGTTGCCCGGGTGCGGGTCGGCGTGCAGCAGACCGGCGCGCTGCGGGGCCGAGTAGTGCAGCAGCGGCGAGCAGGTAGCCGGCCCGGTCGCGCTCGTCCTGGCGTGCCGTCGGCGATGATCCGCGACAGCGGCGTGCCGTCGATCCACTCGGTGACGATCACCTTCGGCGCGCTGGCCACGACCCGGCCGACCAGATGTGCTCGTCGTCGGCGTAGGCGGCGGCGAACGTCGCGCTGCGCGTCGGCCTCGAGCGTGTAGTCGAGTTCCTCGAGGACCCGGTCCTTGAGCTCGGCCAGCAGCGGCTTGACGTCCAGGCCGGGGGACAGCCGGCCGAACAGCCGGGCGAACCGCGAGAGCTGGTTGAAGTCGGCCATCAGGGCCGGCCGGCGCCCGGGTACTGGATCTTGACCGCGACGTCGCGGCCGTCGGCCCAGACCGCGCGGTGGACCTGGCCGATGCTGGCCGCGGCCGCCGGCTCGTCGTCGAAGCGACGGAACCGCTCGCGCCAGCGCCGGCCGAACTGCTCGTCCAGCACCCGGTGCATCGTCGCGGCCGGCATCGGCGGCGCGGCCTCCTGCAGCTTGGTCAGCGCCTCGCGGTAGGGCGCCGCCGACTCCTCGGGCAGCGCCGCCTCGAACACCGACAGCGCCTGGCCGAACTTCATCGCGCCGCCCTTGAGCTCGCCGAGCACCGCGAACAGCTGCTCGGCGGTGCGCTGCTGCAGCTCGGCCTGGACGTCCTCGGCCGATTTGCCGGTGATCCGCTTGCCCAGCCCGACGGTCGCCCGGCCGGCCACCCCGAGCGGCAGGGTGGCCAGCCGCGCGGTACGGGCGACGCCGCGCTGCGGGATGTCGGTCACTCAGCCTATTCTGCCAACTCACCGACGCCCTCGGCGTGAAGTGTGCGCTGGCCGCGACGATTGACTACGGGCCGCAGCCGCGCACCGGTCGTGGATCGGCCAGCTGCGCCGGCGCAGCCGCCAGTCGGGCAGCTGCAACTCGAGGGTGGCGTCGAGCGTGGCCGGCTCGCTCGCCGTCGAGGATAGGCCAGCGCCTTGCAGGGCGGCCACGCCGGCGCCGGACGTGGTCACAGCTGACGTCGCTGGGCGGCGCGTCCGGCGGGCGGGCGACGAGCTGGACCGCCAGCGCCGGCCAGGCCGGGTCGCGGTCGAGGCGGTGCAGGTCGGCGCAGCGCAGGCAGCTGGTCAGCCCGGGCATCACCAGCGGTCCGACCACGCACGTGATCGGCCGCCGACGCTGGACGGCCAGATGGGCGCTGGTTGCCTCGTGCAGGCGATCGCGGAGCTCCGGATCGACCGGGCCGTCGGTGGCGATGACGACCAGATCGGGCCGCTCGCCCGGCGGGCAGCGGGGCCGACGTCGCACGTCGGGGCGGCCCGGCGCACCGCCTCGGCGGCGGCTTCGCGGAACCGGCGGCCCTCGTCGGCGGGCATGAGGCCGCCCGGAGCTGCGTCGCTGCAGCCGCACTCGCCGGTCGGCGAGCGTGACCCTGCCGACTCCGGCGGCGGCCAGCAGCGTGGCCGACGGCGATGGCCAGCGCGGCCGTGCCGTGGATCGACGACCGGCAGCGCCGACCGGCGCGACGCATCACGGCGTCGGCCCGATGCAGCGAATCGCACGCCGCAGCGCGGCCAGGTCGCCGGCCAGCCGCGGAGCTGGCCAGCGGAACGCGGCGTCGAGCCCGCACGGTCAGGTAGCCGTGCGCGTGCAGGGCGGCGTACGCCGTCGGCGTCGAGCCCGGCCGCCGGCATCGGTGGCGGATGCCGTCGCCCGTGCAGCCGTCGGATGTGATCGGGGCGAAGGCCGTCGACGATGATCGATCGGTGCCCGAGTTCGAGCTGCGCGCAGTCGGGCGCCGCGCCACAGCACCCGCGCGCCGGGTTGAGCGACCAGCAGCGGGTCAGGGAGGCGCTCGGCAACGGTGGGCGGGGTCACGCCCCTACAGTGTCAAAGCGGGCGGTTGCCCGCTCGGGTTTTCCACAGGCGCTCTCAACTGTGACCCTCAAGCCCATGTCCACACCTGTGGATGACGTTGTGCATGACCTGCGGATATCCCTCTCGACCGGTGGGTCCTCCGACTCGCGTCGAGGCGTGGTTCGAGGGTTGGCCCATCTTGTCCGACGGTCGGGTTACGGTGGCGCACATGCATCCGCAGCTACCCTTCGACGCCACGATCGAGGCGCTCGATGGGCCGGCTGTGCGGGGCGCGCCCGGGGCGGTGCGGCCGCCGAGCGTCGAGGTCCGCCGCAGCGCGCGGCGGCGGCGGACGGTGTCGGCCTATCGCGACGGCGACCGCATCATCGTGCTGGTCCCGGCCCGGTTCAGTCGGGCCGAGGAGCAGCGCTGGGTGGCCAGATGGTCGCGCGCGTCACGGCTCGCGAGCAGCCGCGGCGCCGCCCGGCGAAGCGACGACGCGCTGCTGCGGCGCTCGCGCGAACTGGTCGGCGCAGTATCTCGACGGTCGCGACGTCCCGACGTCAGCGTGCGGTGGGTCGAGCAACATGCGCACCCGGTGGGCGTCCTGCACGCCGGCCGACCGGGCGATCCGGCTGTCCGACCGGCTGCGCCGGCATGCCGAGCTGGGTGCTCGACTACGTCCTGGTGCACGAGCTGGCCCATCTGCGGGTCGCCGGGCACGGCCCGCGGTTCTGGGCGCTGGTCGAGCGGTACCCGCGCACCGAACGGGCGCGCGGTTACCTCGACGGTGTCAGCGCGGCGGCTGGGGCTGGCCAGTCGAACCGCGACTTCGACGACGATCTCGGTGCCGATCCGGACGCCGACTCGAGGCCGACGCCTGGCCGGCCTCGACGAGTCCAGAGTCTCGGCGAGCGGATCCGAGCCGTCGTCGCCGTCAGCCGCTCGGCGAATAGCCGAGCGGATCGTCGAGGTCCTCGGCGGTCGGCAGCAGGTCGGGGTGGGCCCAGATCCGCGTCGCGGCCGCTGATCCCGTGCTGCTCGGTCACCGCCCACCACAGCGCCGCGGCCTCGCGCAGCCGGCGCGGCCGCAGCTCCAGACCGACCAGCGTCGAGAACGTCTGCTCGGCCGGCCCGCCAGTGGCCCGCCGGCGCCGCGATGGCCTCGCGCAGCGCGTCGGCGCCGGGCATCCGTCGTCCGGCCGCGGCCTGCGACGACCGTGTCGACCCAGCCCTCGACCAGGGCGAGCAGCGTCTCCAGGCGGCGCAGCGCGGCCGCTGCTCGGGCGTCTGCTCGGGCTCGAACATGCCACCGGCCAGCGCGCTCTGCATGCTCTCGGGGTTGGTCGGGTCGATCTCGCCCATCGCGCGCTCGATGGCCGACGGTGTCGATCGCTGATCCCGCGCGCGTAGGCGTCGACGGTGTCGAGCAGCCGCTGCCGCAGCCACGGGACGTGGCCGAACAGCCGCTGGTGGGCGGCCTCGCGCAGCGCGAGGTAGAGCCGGACCTCGTCGGCCGGGCGCTCGAGCCCGTCGCCGAACGCGGCGACGTTCTCGGGCAGCAGCGCCGCGGTGCCGGTGGCGCCCAGCGGCAGTCCGATGTCGGTGCTCGACACGACCTCCTGGGCGAGGCCGGCGAGGCCCTGACCGACCTGCGCGCCGAACATGATTCCGCCGAACTGATTCATGATCGCCGGCCATCGGGTCCGGCCTGGGCCCGCGCTCCTCGGCAGGGATCGCACTGCCCATCGCGTCGACCACCCGACGCGGCGACCGGGTCGCACAGCGTCGACCAGACGCGGCAGCGTCCGCTCGATCCACTCGACCCGGCTCCACGCCTCGACCTTGGTGACGCCGGACGGCAGGTCGGTGGCGTCGTCCAGCCAGAGATCGGCCAGCCGGACGGCCTGCTGCGACCTGGTCGCGTTCCGCCGGTGGTCGGCGGCCGGTGATTCGCCGGCCACCGCCGAGATCGCGATCTGGCGGGCGAGGTCCCAGTTGACCGGCCCGCCCGTCCACGACATCAGTTTCTGCAGCTCGGCGAACAGCGGGATCTTGCCGGCCAGGTCGTCCGGCTCGCGGCGCTCGCGCCGAATCCGAAAGGCAGCGCCGCCATGTGTCCACGGTAGTGCCGAACGGCAGATGTCCGTCGTGCCCCCGTTCGCGATCGGCCGAACGCCGAGCGGCCGGTCGCGACGCATGGCGCCGCGACGCCGGCGTCAGGCGGCCCTCCGACGGCGTCCCTCGACGACGGCGCGCCAGCGTCCGCGCCATGACGGCGTGCCTCCATGGCCTGGGTGCTCTGGCTGGCCGCGCCGGTCGTCGTGATCGCTCCTGGCGGCATCTCTGGTGTGGCTGCGCGGACGGCCCGCGCGCCCGCTGCGGACCCGGCAGTCGATCGCGGGCCATCAGGCCTACCTGGACGTCCTCGCCGTGAACGCCGAGCACCGCTCGGACCGCCACGCCCGACCCTGGCCGAGAGCGACGGTTAGGCTGATCCGGTGAATCGCCGAGTCCGCACCCTTCTCGTGGGTGGGGTGATCCTCCTGGTTCTCGTCATTCTGGCCGTGACGTCTGCCGGTCCCGTACGTGATCCTGAGCCCCGGACCCACGATCAACACGCTCGGCACGATTCCCGGCCAGAGCAACGACGTCATCATCATCAAAGGTCGCGACGCCGCCAAGACGTCCGGACATCTGAACCTGACGACCGTCGATGTCACCACCGATCGGGTCAACGTGCTCGAGGCGCTGATCGGCTGGCTCAAGCACGACCAGGTCGTCGTCCCGCACGACGCCATCTACCCGCCGGGCCAGTCGCAGCAGCAGGTCAACCAGCAGGACACACAAGACTTCGTCGGCTCGCAGGACAACGCTCAGGCGGCCGCGTTCTGCCAGCTCGGCTATCCCGAGGGCGTCGAGATCCTCAGCTTGGCCAGTACCTCGAAGGCCAAAGGCCTGCTCGATGTCGGCGACGCGCTCGTGTCGATCAACGGTTCCTCGGTCTCGACACTCGACTCGCTGACCGCGGTGCTCACGGCGGCCACGCCGGGAACGACGGCAACCGTCGTCGTCACGCGCAACAGCGCGAGCACCGACGGTCTCGGTACCGCTCGTCGCGGCCCCGTCGGGCAGCAAGGGCGCCCGTCTGGGCATCAGCGTCGCCGAGACGTGCGTCGCGCCGTTCCAGGTCGATCTCGGGCTCGCCGACCAGATCGGCGGACCCTCGGCCGGATTGATGTTCGCGCTCGGGATCATCGACAAGGTCGGGACGGTCGATCTCACGCACGGACGGTTCATCGCCGGTACGGGCACGATCGACGCGACCGGCGCCGTCGGCCCGATCGGCGGGATTCAGCTGAAGATGATCGCGGCCCGCCGAGCTGGCGCGACCGTCTTCCTGGCACCGGCCGGGAACTGCTCCGACGTACGTGGCAACATCCCCAACGGCCTCGACGTGGTGAAGGTCGACAGCCTGAAGTCCGCGCTCAGCGACCTTCAGTCGATCCAGGACGGTAAGGCCGTTCCGCATTGTTGAGCCGGAACCGCGACCGATGTCGGAGCGTTGGAACGAGCGGCAAGTGGTTCGCGCACGTTGGTTGTTCATCCGAATCTGAGGAGTAGCCCGTGGCCATGCGGCCGCCGATACCCGCGTTGATCCTGTCGCGCCGGGCCAAGATCAGTCTGATCACCGTCGCGATCATCATCGTGCTGCTCGTGGTACTGAGCTCGCTCGTCGGCGTCTACATCGACTGGCTGTGGTTCGGTTCGGTGGGCTTCCGGTCCGTCTATCGATCCGTGATCGAGACGCGGGCCGTGCTCTTCTTGATCTTCGGGCTGCTGATGGCGCTCGGCGTCTGCGCGAACGTGATCGTCGCCTATCCGCCTCCGGCCGCCGTTCCGTCCGATCTCGCAGGAACAGCAGAATCTCGAGCGGTACCGCGTGGTGCTCGAGCCGCGCAAGCGCCTGATCATCTCCGCGATCTTCGTGGTCTCTCGGATTCGGAGCCGGCCTGTCGGCTCAGGGTGACTGGCGCACCTGGCTGTTGTGGTTCAACGGCGGCTCCTTCGGAGTGACTGATCCTCAGTTCCACAAGGATATTTCGTTCTTTGCCTGGGACTATCCCGTGTACCGGCTGATGCTCGGCTTTGCGTTCAGTCTGGTGATCTTCTCAATCATCGCGTCGCTGGTTGTGCACTACCTGTTCGGCGCGATCCGAATCCAGACGGCCGGCCCCAAGATCACGATCGCGGCGCGGCGGCACCTCACCGTGCTCATCTTCATCTTCATCCTGCTCAAGGCGGTGGCCTACTGGCTCGACCGGTACGGCCTCGAGTATTCCGATCGCGGGAAGGTCACCGGCGCCTCGTACACCGACGTCAACGCCTCGCTGCCCGCGAAGACGATCCTGTTCTACATCGCGCTGATCATCGCCGTGCTCGTCCTCGCGAGCATCTGGCTGTCGAGCGCGCAGCTGCCGGCGATCGGCTTCGTCGTCGTCCTCGTCCTCTCGATCGTCATCAACGGCATCTACCCCGCGATCGTCCAGCAGTTCACGGTGAAGCCGAACGCGAGCGCGAAGGAAATGAAATACATCAGCCGCAACATCCAGGCGACGCGTGATGCCTACGGGATACAGACGGCAACGAACGTCGACTACGAGACCTACCAGGTGCAGTCCGCGCCGTCCCTGACCCCGATCGTCAGCTCCGCCGGCGTCGTCGATGACACGAACCCGACCGTCGAGAACCTGCGCATCCTCGACCCGAATCGCATCTCGGCGACGTTCACGCAGCAGCAGCGCATCCGGACACCTTACGGTTTCCAGAGCAAGCTCGACGTCGATCGCTACACGATCAACGGGACGACGAAGGACTACATCGTCGGGGTGCGTGAACTCAATGCCGCGGGCCTGACCGGCGACCAGACGAACTGGATCAACCTGCACACCGTCTACACCCATGGCGACGGCTTCGTCGCGGCCGCGGCCGACGCGAATGTCACCTGGAACTGCGCCGTACACGGAGTACGACCTACCACCCACCGGCCCGCTCAACCTCACCCAGCCGGACGAGTACTACGGCGAGCTGTTGCCGAACTATTCGATCGTCGGCGCGAGCGGCGCGGCGCAGGAGTACGACGGCGCCGATGGCCCGAAGGTCACCTACAAGGGCGGCGGTGGCGTGTCGCTCGGCAACATCTTCACGCGGCTGGCCTTCGCCGTTCAGTACAAGCAGGCCAACTTCGTGCTCAACTCGTCGGCCAGCGGCAACGGCGCGAAGATCATCTACAACCGCGATCCGCGGCAGATGGTGCAGAAGATCGCACCGTTCCTGACCGTCGACAGTGACCCGTTCCCCTTCGTCGATCAGACGACGGGCCACATCATGTGGATGGTCGACGCGTACACGACGATGTCGAACTACCCGTACTCCGAGAAGGAATCGCTGTCGTCGCTGACGTCCGACTCGCTGTCGACGACCGGGAAGACGGCCTCGCAACCGGACGACCAGATCAACTACATCCGCAACTCGGTCAAGGCGACGGTCGACGCGTACACCGGCAAGGTGACCTTGTACGACTGGGATTCGACCGACCCGGTGCTCAAGGCGTGGGGAAGGCGTTCCCGGGGCTGCTCACGGCGAAGTCGGCGATGCCGCAGTCGGTGCTCGCCCACGTGCGTTACCCGCGAGGACCTCTTCGAGATCCAGCGTTCGATGATCGGCACGTACCACGTGACCAACCCCGTGACGTTCTACAACGTCGGCGACAAGTGGGTGGTCCCCAACGACCCCAACGATGCGTCGGCCAACCAGCCGCCGTACTACGTGCTGGCCGCTCCACCGGCGGGCGATCAGACGTCCTCCCAGTTCCAGCTGACGTCGCCGATGATCGTCAACAACAACCAGAACCTGGCGGCCTATCTGAGCGTCAACAGTGATCCGAACGATCCGAACTTCGGGAAGATGACCGCCCTCGAAGTGCCGACGAACGTGAATCCAGGGCCCCGAGCAGGTCTCGAACGTGTTCACCACGAACTCGGTGATCACAAAGGACCTCTCGCTGTTCAACGCCAGTGGTGGCGGTTCGACCGTGCAGCACGGCAACCTGCTCACGCTGCCCATCGGGAACTCGTTCCTGTACGTAGAGCCGCTGTACGTGCAGGGCGCGAGCGGCAACGGCAGCTTTCCGACCTTGCAACGCGTGCTCGCCGTCTTCGGCGGGGCCATCGGCTACGGCACGACGCTGAACGACGCGTTGGTGAACCTGTCCCAGTCGACGGTCGGACTGAACATCGGCAGCACCAACAACAGTACGAACACCGGAAACGGCTCGTCGAGTTCGCCCACGCCGACTCCTACTCCGTCGAACTCGGGTAGTTCGCCGCCAACAGCTCGGTTCGAGCCCGACGTCGGTCGACGCGGTTCTGAGCCAGCTCGACACGGCTTTCAACCAGCTGCAGACCGACACGCAAGAACGGCAACTTCGCCGGCGACCGGGCCGACCAGGCCAAGATCCAGCAGCTGCTGCAGGAGTACGAGCAGTCTGCGCGGCCCCTCGTCGTCCGCGACGCCGTCCAGCTCAGCGAGCGGGTCGCCGTCCCCGACTCCGTCGAAGTCCTGACGGCCTCGGTTTGGTGCAGCCTGCGTCGGTAGGTACAGTGATACCTACCGACGCGGGGTGGAGCAGCTCGGTAGCTCGCTGGGCTCATAACCCAGAGGTCGCAGGTTCAAATCCTGTCCCCGCTACAACGCAAGGCAGTAAATACAAGGGCTCCAGCGCTTCGGCGCTGGAGCCCTTGATCATTGGCCGCCGGTTTGCCATCGAGGACCAGTCGACGCCGCGATGGCGGGTGTCGACGACCGACGCCCGAGTGCGCAGCTCTATGCGTTGGAAGCGATCAGTCGAGCGATGGCGGCCCTGCGTCGATGCGGCGCAGTACCGGTTCGGCGCGATAGTGGTCGGGGTTCGTCTGTACCTGACGCTCGTCCCACCACGTGGCGCCGGCGTCGCGCAGCGGCCCGACGAGGTCGGCTGCGGTGGCCGGGTCGCTGGCGCCGCCGACGACGATGTCGAACGGTGGCTCGACCCGATCACGTCGCTGTTGCCGGACGAAGTCCACGAGTTCACGAAGTTCACCCGGGGTCGGCGCCTGGCCGTGACGCGCCGATTCGAACAGGGGGACGGCGCCGTCCCATCGGGCCGCGCGGCGCATCGGGGGCCGGTGGGGCCAGTAGCCGGCAATCCACACCGGAGGCCGGGGCTGCTGGACGGTCGGCGGGAGCAGTGACGTGTTGTGGACGTGATAGTGCGTGCCGTCATGGTCGACGGTCTCGCCGGACCAGTAGCGGGTGAGCAGGCCGAGGCCTTCGTCGAGACGTTCGGCGAGCACCTTGGGGTCGGTGACGTCGCCGAAGCTTCCGTATTCGTCCGCGATGGGGCCACCCAGGCCGGCACCGAAGATCACCCGACCGCCGGACAGAGAATCGAGTGTGGCGACCTGCCGGGCCAACTGCTCGGGACGGCGGCGCGCGACCGGCGTGACGAGCGTGCCCAGTCTCAGGCGGGTCGTCGCCAACGCCGCCGCCGTCAACAGCATCCACGGGTCGCCGAACGGTTGATCTCGGCGTTGCTGTTCGTCGTGCACGACGTGGTCCCACACGAACAGCGCGTCCCAGCCGGCGTCCTCGGCTGCGGCGGCGACCTTCGCGATCGTCCGGGCGTCGGCGAAGTCGCCGAAATTGGGAATGTTGATGGAATAGCGCACGGGTCCGTTGTACCCCGATCCGCCTTCCGTCGGGTCAGCCTGGTCAGAGCGTCGCGAAAAGGAAGCGCGGTCACGGCATCGCTCGGCCGCGACGGGCGAGGTGGGTCAGACCAGACGCTGCTCGAGGACGGCCAGATCGCGTTCGGCGTAGAGGCGGTGCAGCCACTCCTCGTTGACGATCGCGCGTCAGGCAGCGGCGGACCGGGTAGCTGCCCGCCGGCGGATAACCGGGCGGCGACACCGCGTCCGTCTCACCGCCGAGCATGTCGTCGGTGAGCGTCGCCATGACGCTCGCGAACGGCGCGCATGCGGTCGGCACGCAGTTCGAGCATCTCGTCCAGGGATGGTCGGGCACTCGGGTCGTTCGGGACGCCCAGGCCGGCTCCATCTCGTCGTGCGGGAGGCCGAGCGGGCTGTACGGGTCCGGGCGGCCGAGGATCGCGCGGCGCACCCACGCGTCGGTGGCGAAGACGAGGTGGCGCAGCGTCTCGATGAACGACTACTCGTCCTGCGACCCGCTCGTGCAGCAGGTCGGGCGGCAGCCGCTCGGGCGCGCTCGACGGTCGGCGGCCAGACCCGTTCGATGATCGCCCAGGCGTCGCGGAAGCCGTCCGCGTCGGTCGGGTCGAGCTTCGTCCGTTCCGGGTAGCGCCGGTTCAGCTCGGCCTCGACGAGCGGCGCGATGTCGACGCCGTTGATCGCGGACGTTGCGGATCTCGCCGTCGATGTCTACATCCTCCAGCCACGCGCCGCGCAGCGTCGCGCCGGTGAAGTACACATTGCGGAACCAGGCGCGGCTGAAATCGACCTGCTCGAACCGCGCGCCGGAGAAGTCCTGCTTCACGAACTCGGCCATGCAGTCAGCCTGCCACCCAGTTCTGACATCGGGTGGGCTGTTTGGTCAATCGGACGGCCGGGGCCGCATCAGCCGCTAGGCGGTCGGCGGCGACGTCTGCCAATCCAGCGGATTCGTGAGCTGGGTGAAGTCGGGCAGGTGGGTGGATGCCTTGGAGAAGTTGACGCCGTCCTTGATGAACATCGCGATGTCGTAGGCCATTTTGGCCACGATGCCGATGATCGTCGTTGTGGTGCTACTGATTGAGCGGCCTCCGCAAATCCTGATCCGTTGCCACCGCGGGCGCTCAGAGTTGGGATCTCAGTACGGCGACCTCGGGATACCCCCCGGGTGGCCCGAAGCCGACATGCGCGACGGATCTATTCCGTGTCGCCGAGGGCGGCCCGGGCGCGAGTCAACACGACTGTGAGGGCGTGCGCGGCGGCGTCGGCGTCATCGATGTCGTCCCAGATCGGGCCGGACAGCGCGGCCGATCTGGCCAGAACCGCTTCCAGCAATGCGCTGACCATCGGCGGTGGGGACGTCGTTGACGACGAGCCCGCGCTGCTCCAAAGCTGCGACGAGGTCAGCGGCGCCGTCGAATTTGGCCCGATCGGCGATGCGGTCGCACAGGGAGTTTCCATCGGGCTGATCGGCTAACCGGAGCGAAATCCAGAGCCGTTCGTCGAGGCCGGTGTCGTCCAGTGCCCGGCGTAAGAGAGCCTGCAATGTCTTCTCGGTCTGCCCAACCAGCTGTGGGCCGAAGGTCGCGGTCATGATCCTCCATGTCGTTGGTGCGACCAACGATACATCTTTTCGTTGGCACGTCCAACGGTTGAGCTAGGCTTCGTCCTGTGACGGGAAGCCGTATCGATCGAATGCCGACCCGGTTCTTGGCGCGCGCGAACGTCCGCGCCCAGTCGATCCGCGTCGAGGCCTTCGCCGCGGCCGGCTCCACCGGTTACGTGTCGCGGCTACTTGCCTCGCTGGCGGACGAGGGTGCCGCCTCGCAGGCCGAGCTGAGCCGACGCACCGGCATCGACCCGTCCGACGTCGTCGCCGCCGTCAACGACCTGGAATCACGCACGTTCATCACCCGCCGCCGCGACCCGGACGACGCCCGCCGCAACATCATCAGTCTGACCCGCAAAGGCCGCGTGGAACTGGCCCGCCTCGACGACGTGGTCGTCGCGATCCAGGACCAGTTCCTGGCCCCCTTGACCGCGGCCGAACGCGTGCAGCTCACCCGAATCCTGTCGAAGCTCACCGCCGAACCTCCTGGTCCACGCCCGACGAACGGCGACTGACGGATGGCGTCAACGGAGGTGGTGTGGTGGCTGGGGCGGGGACCGGACGCCGACCAGTTCCGCGAGCTGTTCGCGGATCCGTGGAACCGCCGCCACACGCGTGTGCAGCTGACAGTGCTCTCGCTGGACGGCGACTCGCGGAACCGGACCGTAGCGGCGCTGCAGGCCGGTGCCGGCCCCGATCTCGTGATGATTCCCCGGGCCGGCGATTTCACCGCGCTGGCCCGTCGGGGCTACTTCGTGGATCTCGCACCGTACGCAGGCGGGTACGGATGGCCGATGCGCCTATTGCGGCCGGCACTGCGTCTCGCCGCGATCGACGACTGCCTGTACGGCTTGCCCCGCAGCAGCGAGACGATGCTCCTGCTCACCAACCCGGCTGTCGCCGGCATACCGTCGACGCTGGCCCAGCTGGAGCGCGCGGCCGCCCGTGCACAGCGCGACGGGCTGCTGCCGTTCGGATGCGGCTGCGGAGATTTCCTCGAGTCCTGCGAGCTGTTGTGGACCCTGGTCGTCAATCACTACGCCGGCCCGGTCGCGGTCCGCGCCGCGCTGCGGGGTGAGTTGGCGTGGACGGCGCCGGTCTTCGTCGAAGCGATCGAACTGCTGCAGAGCTGGTTCGACCAGGGCTGGTTCGGTGACCGGTACTTTTCGCAGACCATCGACGAAGGCGTCGCGCTCCTGGTCGACGGGCGGGCGGCCATGTCGCCCGCGATGACCGGGCTGCTTCCTCGGGAGACGACCGGTATTGCTGCGGCCCCCTTTCCCGCGCTGCGTCCTGATCTGCGTCCGCCACTCTATGTGTTCGGGACCGCGAGCCTCGTCGGTATCAACGCTCGATCAGCGGTGCCGGACGAGGCCGCCGCCGTCCTCGACGCGGTTTTCCGCCCGGAACTTCGCCGGAGCTTCGCCGCGCGTGAGCCGGGCGACTGGAACATTCCGCTGGCCGATGCCGACTCTGACGCCTTGAACAAGATGGCTCCGGCCGCATTCGCCGTTCCGGCCGTCGGCCTCACCGATGCCGTCAACGCCGGGCACTTTGGCTACGCCAGCTGGTCGTACCTCGCGCCCGCCGCGGAAGCCGTCGTTGTCGCGCAGCTCCAGCCGCTCGCCGAAGGACGCCTCACCGCGGCGGAGCATCTAGCCGATCTGCACGCGGCCTTCCGCCAGGAACCCGCGCCGGCGCTGGATTGATCACGACTCAGGTTGGCGTCCGGGCACGTGGTCGTGGGTTGCGTCGCCGCCGGGCCGCGCCGCACGTACCCGAGTTTCACAGTCCGATCAGCTCGATTCCGTCGGGGATGCCGTCCCCGTCGGTGTCCGTCTCGGTGCGGGCACCGACACACGCGCTGAACGATGTAGTCACGCCGGCGGCGGTCGTGCACGTGACGGTGAAGTCATCCTGGTCGGGAAGATTGCCGGTCACGGTTGCGCCGATCCCGATCACCGGGCCAGTGACCAGCCGCTCATTGATCGGCGTCGCGTCGACGGAGCCGATACCACTGTGGGTTGGTCCTGTTCATCGGCCAGCCGAGGCCGGCGGTCTCCGCCGGTTCGACGGCGAGTATCTCCCAATCCGCAAAGGCCGTCTCGACATCGTCGCGGGAGACGCCGCCGACCAGCGAGCGAAATCGTGACGGGCCGAACTCGAGCATGAGCAGGGTGGCGCCCGGGTTGGCGAGCGCGGTGATGCCGTCGGCCTGGGCTCGACGCGCAGCGGCGTCGAAACCCTGGAAGCAGCCGACGTCGAGGAAGAAATCGAAGGTCCCGAGCGCGGACCCGGAAAGCTTGGTCACGTCCGCTACGGCGTACGTGGCGCCCTGCGTATCCGCGGCGCGGGCGGCGTCGATGGCACTCGCGACGAAGTCCACGCCCACGGCCTGCCAGCCCCGACGGGCGAGCTCGGGGGTGTATCGGCCGCGGCCGCAGCCGAGGTCGAGCGCGCGCCCGAGCGGGCGGGACCGTTCGACCTCCTCCTCGTCCAGCATCGCCGCAACACTGGCCGCCGCCGTCAGCGCATAGCGTTCCCATGGCCGCATGCCCAACCGATACATCAGCGAATAGTTCTGCATGGCGATGACCTCCTCGCAGTGTTGGCGTGAAGAAGGTATCGCGCTCTTGATCTCGTTGGAGGCCGTCGTTCGGTAAGCACGGCCAGAGATTCAGGCGTGGCGTACGACTAGTGCAGGAACAGTTCGATCACCGGCACGAGCACGTCCGGTCGTCTGATCGGTAGCCGAATGCTCAGCGTTCCGGGCGGCTGCGGCATCGGCGCCACCGCCGAGTCGCCGATCTCGGTGAGCGTGTGCAGCTCGACCTCGGATCCGTCGTTGAGCAGTTGGGCGTAATTAACCCGGCCGGCCAGATCGGGCAAGTGGAGATACGTCAGCGGCCAGGACAGCACGTGAACGTAGAGCCGATCGCCGCGCTGCGTGTAAAGGCACTGAGCGGGCGGACGGAAGTTGGCTACGCCGGCCCCATAGATTGCCCGGCCGTGCACGGTGACCCACTCGCCAACCGCGTCCAGGGCGCGCCGATCGCGCTCGGCGATGTGACCGCGCCCGTCCGGGCCGACGTTGAGGATGAGGTTGCCGTCGTTCGCTGTCGATCCGATGATCAGTCGTACGAGCAGGGCCGGGTCTTTGATGGCAAGGTCGTCGCGGTCGTAACCCCAGGAGCCGTTGACCGTGTGGCAGGCCTCCCAGACGACCCGGTGCCCGTCGATCTCGAGCGGCTGTTCCGGCTGCTGCTGCTCGGGAGTGACGTAGTCGCCGGGGATCCCGAGGCGATTGTTGACGACGATGCCCGGTTGGAGCTCGCGGGTGAGGGCCAACAGCCCTTCGGCGTCCCAGTCCTCGGCCGACTTGCCGGGCAGCCCGTCGGGGTCGGCTCGGAACTGGGGATGTCCGGCCGCGTCGAGCACCATCCGACCGTTGCTCGGATAGGTGAAGTCGTAGAAGAGCAGGTCGATCGGGCCGTAGTCGCTGAGGAGCTCACGGACCTGGCCGTGCAGGTAGGCCCGGTACCGGTTCATGTCACGCGACGCGTTGAGTGCCGTGGCGTCACGGTCGCGGTCCGGATGGTAGTAGTCGACCGTGAAGTCGGGGTGGTGCCAGTCGAGCAACGAGTGGTAGAGGCCGACCTTGAGCCCCTCGGCGCGGACGGCGTCGACGTACTCGCGCACCAGGTCCCGACCGCAGGCCGCCACGGACGTGTACGTCGTGAGATCTGAATCCCACAGGCAGAAGCCGTCGTGGTGCTTGGTCGTCAGCACTACGTAGCGGGCACCGAACCTCCGTGCCTGCTTCGCGAGCGCGGTCGCGTCGAAGCGATCCGGGTCGAACGTGTCGACGTAGCGCTGGTAGTGCTCGTCGGTCAGCTCCTCGCGACTCTTGACCCATTCGTGACGGGCCGCCTGGCTGTAGAGCCCGAAGTGGACGAACATCCCGAGGCGGTCCTCGGTGAACCAGGTCGTGTCGACGCCGGACGGCGGGTCGGCGGTCATGCGGGGGTCGACCCGGCCGCGACCTCGGCGAGGCGGGTCAGGGCCGCCGGATCCAGCTCGCCCGGGTACCACATCAGCAGGTCGAACGTCACCGCCACCTCGAACTCCCACGCCTTGTGCATGAGGTGCTCGAGGCCGGCGCCGGTCCAGTCGCTGAGTGGTTGGTACTGGTTCGCTTCGTGCACACCCCACTCGTCCTGGACCGGCTCCATGCAGTGCGCGTAGAGCCCGTTACCTGGTCCGGACAGCAGGAGTCCGTTGCCGCTGAGCACGACGTGGTCGAGATCGCGGCGACCCTCGCCGAAATCGATGTCCTGGAACGGGGTCATGGCCGGAAGCATCCACGGGTTGTAGGAGATGACCCGCGCCGAGTTTCCGGCGCGCATGCAGTCGGCGAGGCGCTCGAACGGCGCCGGGTGATAGAGCATGCCGTCGTCCAGGAACCAGCCGTCGAGTCGATCGCCGTAGCGCTCGCCGAGTTCGACCATCAGATCGCAGAGATTGGTCATCGCCATCGCCCGATTGCCGGTACCGCGGAAGTGGAACGAGTCGGGCCACTCCTGAGCCCGCCACCACTCCGTGCTGTTGTACCCGCGATGCTCGTCGTGTCCGGGATGGAAGTAGAGGAAGAACATCAGTCCGCGCGCCTGCGCGGCGGTCGCGATCTCGCCGATGAGGTCGCGCTCGGACGTCAGGCCACCGTGTCCGACGACTCGATCGACCGTCTCGCTCGGGGCGGCCAGCGCGAAGGTCCACCAGGTCAGCGACCAGATCAGATGGGTCGCGCCGCACGACTGCACCTGGTCGAGAAAGCGCTCGACGTCGAATACCTCGACGTGATCGGCGGGCAGCGTCGCTCCGGTGCGCGGGTACGACCAGCCGCCGTACTGCACCATCACTCCGAAGCGCGAACCGCGCAATCGATGCAACGTCGGTTCGGAGCCCTGCCGATAGCGACGTAGCCGATCGTGCAAGTCGTCCAGCTCGTCGGCGTGGATGAGCTCGAGGGAACGGATGGCCAGGCCCGCGACGTCGGCCGGTGCGTGGAAGCGCAGTTGGATGAGGCGCTCGCCGGTGGTCAGGCGCGCTGGACCGAGCGAGACGTTGTTCCACTCGTCCGGCGTCGGGACCGTCGACATGGATTGACCGTCGACGATCAGCTCGACCTGAGCCCCGGCGACTCCGTGGACGGCCACCGTCGCCAGATAGGGCCCGCCGCGTGTGACGTCGACGGTCCAGCTGACCTCGCGGCCGTCGTTGAGGTTCACCCAGAAGTGCTTGGGTTGCCCGCCCGGTTGCGCCACCACGGCCGCAGACGGCAGCTCACCGGCCGCCGCGAGCAGCACATCCGCGCAATCGCGGCCTCGCCGTGTCCCGATTCGCGGTGATCGTGACGGTCCTTCGGGCATGGGCGTACGAGCCACCAACGTCGCTGCCTTCCGGTTACTCATCGAAGCTCACCACTGGGTCGGTCGTCGGGACGGGGGAGACGTCCAAGGGACGGCAGAGCGAACCCAGGACATCCGACGACCGCCCTGCGCCGATGGCAGCGTAGGGCATTTCCGGGCGGGATGTCACTACGACTCGAGGCCAGACATCAGAGCTATTGATCAACTTCTTGCAGCGGCGACGATGTGGAACGGTGGCCCGGGTCGTCTGCGCAAACATCCGACCGATTTTCGAAGCGGGCGCGTGCGGGCCGGACGTGGAGCGCCATTTGACGGCCAGTACATCGCTGTATATCCGATTCAAACCCTACAAAATGTGACTGCCTCCGCGTCGAGATGGCGAAGATCTCACTGTGACCCTGGACATAACATCCGATGATTGCTACACATGGTCCCGCGGCGAGCGCAACCCGACGTTCGTCCTTGTGCACGGGCCGCTCGGGCCACGGATGTGGAAGGACTGTTGCATGGTTGACATCCCGCATGCACCGCAGCCGGCTCGACGGCCTACGGGGGTAGACCGCGTCAGCCTCACCCTCGAGCCGGCCCCTGACACGGACGCTCCGGGGAAGGTTCCCCTCGTCGAGGACGCGCCCACTCGGTCGCGCAACCAGCACGTCGGCGCCAAGCTGCTCGCCAAGCGCGCCGGGATCTACCTCGTCACCTTCTGGGGCGCGGTGACGGTCAACTTCTTCATCCCGCGCATCATGCCGGGTGATCCCACGCAAGAGACCGTGCAGCGACTCCAGGCGCGCACCGGGCAGGTGGTGCCGCCGGCGACGGTCAAGGCGATCGGGGCCATTCTCGGCAACTCGAACGACAACATCGTCGTGCAGTACGTGAGGTACTGGAACAACCTGTTGCACGGCAATCTCGGCCTGTCGGTCAGCCACTATCCGATCAAGGTAACGACCCTGATCGGTAACGCCCTGCCGTGGACGGTCGGACTGGTCACCGTAGCCATCCTGGTGGCCTGGTTGATCGGCGTCGTCCTCGGCGCGATCGGCGGCTGGAACCGGGGCCGTCGTTCCGACACGGCGATCACGCTGTTCGCGGCGGTCATGATCGCGGTCCCGAGCTTCTGGGCCGCGCTGATCCTCCAGTACCTGCTGGCCTACAAGTTCAACTGGCTACCGGCCGGTGGCTCGTACGACCCCGACCTGATTCCCTCGTTCACCGCGGGATACGTCTTCAGCATCTTGAAGTACGCCCTCCTGCCGGGCATGACGTTGGCCTTCGTCTCGTTCTCGGGCTTCTACTTCGCCATGCGAAACCAGATGGCGACGACCGTTGCCGATGACTACGTCCTGCTGGCCAAGGCGAAAGGCTTGTCGCAAACGCGAGTACTCGTTACCTACGCGGCTCGCAACGCCATCCTGCCGAGCGTCGCATCGCTCGCCTCGAGCATCGGTGGCGCCGTTGGCGGCGTCGTCATCATCGAGTCGATCTTCACGTATCCCGGTCTGGGCTCGCTGATGGTCAGCGGAATCGGCGCCTTCGACTTCCCGCTCATCCAGGGCGTCTTCCTGGTGATCACCAGCGCCGTCCTCATCATGAACTTCATCGCCGACTCGATCTATGTGCTGGTCGATCCGCGCACCCGGGAGGGATCGGACTGAGATGAAAACCCTACTTCACAACCGACGATCGCAGCTCGGCATGGTGATCCTGGCGGTGCTGCTGTTGATGGCATTCATCGGCCCGATCATTCTCTCGGCGATGCATCGCAGCGCAACGTCCATCGACTACACGAGCCTCGGCAGCGCGCCGTCGGCCAACCACCCGCTCGGGACGACGAACGGAGGCGCCGACGTCCTGAACCAACTCGTGTACGGCGCCCGAGGGTCGATCCTGACCGGAATCCTCGTCTCGCTGTTCGTCACCGTGTTCGCGACCGTGATGGGCCTGGTCGGCGCGTACCTCGGCGGCGTCCCGGACCTGGTCATGAACGGCCTGACCAACGTCGCCCTCACGGTGGCCGGGTTCCCGTTGCTCATCGTCATCGCGAGCTTCGTCCCGAACATCGGGCTGGTGGGCATCGCGTTCGTCATCTCGATCGTGAGCTGGCCCGGTGGTGCGCGCACCATCCGAGCGCAGGTGCTCAGCCTGCGCAAGCGGGAGTTCATCGTGGCGATGCGGATGGCCGGCGAGAGCAAGCCGCGCCTGATGTTCTTCGAAGTTATGCCCCACCTGCTTCCGGTCATGTCGGCGCTCGCGATCGGCACGTTCACCGCGGGCATCATGTCGCAGGCCGGTCTGGCGTTCCTCGGACTCGGCGGCAGCACGGTCAGCTGGGGATCGATGATCTCGGACGTCCAACAGGCCGGCGCGGTGTCGCAGGGTCAGTGGTGGTGGTTCGTGCCACCAGGTTTGTGCATCGTGCTGGCGGGCTTGAGCATCGTGCTCATCAACTTCGCCGTCGACGAGATCTCCAATCCACGACTGCGCGGCCTTGACCCGAGGGTGCTTCGCAAGGCCACCAAGGCGGCCAAGCGCGCGACCGAGGGAGTGGCGGCATGACCTCGAACGAGAACATCCTCGAGGTCAAGAGCCTCGACGTTCAGTACATCACCGAGAAGGCGTCCATTCCGGCCTGTCTCGATGTGAACCTCGACGTCAAAGCCAACTCGATCGTCGGTATCGCCGGCGAGTCGGGGTCGGGCAAGTCGACGCTGTTGGCGGCCATCCTGCGCATCCAGCGCCTGCCGGCCGTCACCACCAATGGTCAGGTGCTCCTGCGCCGGCCCGAGGGCTTCGTCGACCTGGTGACCATGACCGAGGACAAGATTCGCCCGCTGCGCTGGACGTCGATGTCGACGGTGTTCCAGAGCGCGATGGACTCGCTGAGTCCGGTGACCCGGCTCGGCAAGCAATTCGTCGACGTGTTGCGGTCTCACGACGGCACGATGTCGCGCAAGGCGGCGATGCAACGGGCCGGCGAGCTGGTCGAGATGGTCGGCATCAGTTCCGCGCGGCTGTCGGCCTTTCCGTTCGAGATGTCCGGCGGCCAACGGCAGCGCGCGTCGATCGCGTTGGCGTTGGCCTGCAATCCCGACCTCGTCGTGATGGACGAGCCGACCACCGCGGTCGACGTCGTCATGCAGCGCCAGATCCTCGGTCAGATCCTGAAGCTCAAGGCCCAGCTCGGCTTCGCGGTGATCTTCGTGACGCACGACCTGTCGTTGCTGCTCGAATTCGCCGACTCCGTCGCCGTGATGTACGGCGGTCGGATCGTCGAATTCGGGCCCGCCAGCGACATTTATCGCGATCCGCTGCACCCGTACTCCCAAGGGCTGCGTGACTCCTTCCCGCCATTGCAAGGCGTTCGGCAGAAGTTGGTGGGCATCCCGGGCTCGCCGCCCGACCCGCGTCACCCGCTGCCCGGTTGCCCGTACGCGCCGCGCTGCCCGAAACGATTCGATGACTGCGATCACATCCGACCGGAATTGTTGACCGACAGCGACGGGCGCCAGGTCGCCTGTCTGCTGCACGAACAGGCCCACCAGCCGACGGGAGCGCACCATGTCTGAGCCGGTGCTGTTGGAAGTCCGGAATCTCTCGCGTCACTTCACCGTCCGCACCGGCGGAGGCCGAACGGGCACACTGCACGCCGTCGACGACGTCAACCTGGTGCTGCCGACCGCGACCATCATCGGCGTCGTCGGCGAAAGCGGTAGTGGCAAGACGACGCTGGCGAGGTTGGTCTCGCTGTTCTACTCACCGACGAGCGGCGAGGTCCTGCTGCGCGGCGAGCCCGCTCCCGACAGCGACAGCCGGGCCGGTGATCGTTACCGCGACGAAGTGCAGTTGATGTTCCAGGACCCCTTCGGCTCGTTGAACGCCGTGCACACGGTGCGGTACATCATCGGCCGCACGCTGAAGGTGCACGGTTTCTCCGGCACCAAGCAGGCGTTGGAGAAGCGGATCATCGAGATGCTGAAGCTGGTTCGACTCGAGCCGGCGGATGAGTATCTGGACAAGTATCCGTACGAGATGTCCGGCGGCCAGCGGCAGCGCGTAGTCCTGGCGCGCGCCCTGGCGGTCGGCCCGAAGCTGCTGCTCGCCGACGAACCGGTCTCGATGCTCGATGTGTCGATCCGCGCCGAGATGTTGAACCTGCTGACCACCTTGCGCGACGAGCAGGGCCTGTCGCTGCTCTACGTCACGCACGACATGGCCGGCGCCCGATACCTGTGCGACCGGATCATCGTCATGTACGCGGCGTGCGTCGTCGAGGAGGGCCCGGCCGAGCAGGTTGTCGTCAGCCCCAAGCACCCGTACACGCAGCTGCTGATCGCGTGCTCGCCCGACCCCGTCCGTACCGAGTCGGTGCCGCGCGACGAGCGTTTCGGCAGCGACTCCGACCTCGGCGACCCGCCCAATGTCATCGATCCGCAGCCGGGTTGCCGGTTCGCGCCGCGCTGCCCGCACGCGACCCAACTGTGTCGCACGGTCGACCCGCCGCGCGTCGAGGTCGCGGCCGATCAGTGGGCCAGCTGCTGGATCTACGACACGTCCGACCGTCCCGGCAAGCCGACTGTCGAACCGGAACTCGCGGTTACCTCCGAGCTCGAGCCGGCTCCCGCAACGCCGACGACGGGACGCTCCTCGGCCGACAGCGAAGGCGGCGTCCGATGAGCATTCGACGAGGAACATCGCGCCGCCGAGTTGGAGTCGCCATGGCGGTCTCGGTCGTCATGGTGCTGGCCGGTTGCGGGGCGACGAAGAAGCTCGCGACGACCTCGTCGACGAACCTGAGCATCGCCGCGACGGCCACGAGCTTCACCCGGAACTTCAACTTCCTGGCGCCGACGAACCAGTCGTCGCTGCCCCCGGGCAACGACCTCATCTACGAGCCGCTCATCGAGTACAGCCCGTCCACCGGATTCACGGCCCAGCCGTGGCTGGGCGCGTCGTGGGTGTGGAGCGACGACGGCAAGACACTGACGTGGACGCTGCGGTCGGGCGTCAAGTGGTCCGACGGCCAGCCCTTCACCTCGGCTGATGTGGCCTACACGATCGGCCTCCTGAAGAATCCGCAGCTGGCGCTCGGCAATCCGGGCGCGATAACGAGCGTCGACACCCCGAACCCGACGACGGTCGTCGTGCACTACAGCGCGTCCGGCTACGCGGGATTTGGCCGCTACTACGGCCTCAAGATCCTGCCCCGACACATCTGGGCATCGCACGACGCGGCCACGTGGACCGATCCCGATCCGGTCGGAACCGGCCCGTTCACGCTCGGCAACTTCGGTCTGCAGCGGATCACCTACGACCTGCGCCCCGACTACTGGGGTGGCGCGAGCAAGGGTGTCAAGAACGTCACCTACAACGCCGCGGCCGATCCGGCGGCGGTACTGCAGGACCTGCTCACCGGCGTCGTCGACTACGCCGAGAGCCCGCTGATCGGCCGCCCGTCGAAGACCTTCGTCGCCCAAGACAAGTCGACCAACCATTTCTGGCTGCCGAGTCCGGGCGCGAGTGAGTCGCTGCTGTTCAACAACGCCGTTGCGCCGACGAACGACGTGAACGTGCGGCATGCGTTGTACGACTCGCTCAACGCCGCTCAACTCGTCACTCTCACGCCCGGCGTGTTCGGAATTCCTGCCAATGTCACCGGGCTGAACGAGCCGTCGTACACGCAGTGGATCGCGCCGCAGTACCGCGGCAAGACCCAGACGCAGGACCCGGCCGCGGCGAAGGCCGCCCTGACCGCCGGTGGCTGGACGGTGAAGAGCGGCAACCTGACCAAGGACGGCAAGTCCTATCCGCTGACCCTGAAGGTCGACCCGGCGGACGCCGGCGCGCCGTGGAGCGTCGGAATCATCGGCCAGATCAAGGACGTGCTCGGCATCAACGTGGCTCTCGACGAAAATGCCCAGAACAGCCAAGCCGCCGTCAACGGCACGTACACCCTGGCGCTGGGGCCGGACACGCCCGGACAGGGTGCGGCGGGTGGCCTGTTGTTCGACGTGGCCGCTCCGGTGCCCGTCGGTAAGCCGGCGTCGAGCGGCAACTACGCGCGGGGCAACTCGCCCGAGGCGGTGGCGCTCGCGACACAGTTGGGAACGACTTCGGACGTCAGCGCGCAGCAGGCGTTGGCCTACAAGATCGAACAGATCATGGTGGAGCAGCGGTTCACAGCGCCGATCGCGGCGTACTCCTGGTCGGTCGCTTACACGACGAAGAAGTGGACCGGCTGGCCCGATCCGAGCAATCCCAAGACGGTTCCCCCGAACGGGCGCGCGGATCTGATCAAGACGATCCTGAACCTCGAGCCGGCGAACAAGGCCTGATGATGTCGCGGCTAGGTCGACGATTCCTCGGGGGCGGGGAGCTGGCGCAGCCACGCCTCGACGCCTGCGATGTGGGTCGTCGACCAGGCCGCGGCCAGCTGCGGGTCGCGTGTCTGGATGGCCAGGAAGATCGCGCGATGTTCGGCGAGGGTCCGAGCGAGGGCGCCCTCCTCGGTCAGTCCGCGCCAAAGACGGGCGCGCTGCGTACGGCCGGACAGGCTCTCGATCAACGACGCCAACGCCGGGTTGCCGGACGCGGCGGCGATCGCGCGATGGAATTCGATGTCCGCGCTGACGAGTTCGTCCAGAGCGGAGTCCAAGGTCGCCTTGTTCAGAATCTGTTCCAGCTCGGCCAGCTGCGCGGCCGTCATCAGTTGCGCGGCGCGGGCGCTCGCGGCCGACTCGAGAATGCGGCGAACCTCCAACAGGGGCAGCACCGACGCGTCGTGGTGGAACTCCACGATGAAGCTCAGCGAGTCGAGCAGCGACTCCGCGGACAGGTTCGACACGTACGTGCCGTCGCCCTGTCGGACGTCGAGGATGCGCACCAACGACAGGGCTCGCACCGCCTCGCGCAGCGAGCTGCGCGACAGCCCGAGGCTGGCGGCGAGGTCGGCTTCGCGGGGCAACCGCTGGCCGGGTTTGAGCTCGCCGGTCGCGATCATGGTTTTGAGCTTGTCGATCGCGTCGTCAGTGACCGCCACCGTGCGTCCTCCTCCAAGATCGGGACCGCCAGTATGACCCGCGGCGCGGCCGGCTCGGACCGACACCGAGAAGTTGACAAACATCGGATGACTTGACGGACCATTGCTGTTACTGTCCCGAATGCAACCGAGGTTCTCCACCGCAAACCTACAAAACATCGGACTGATGCTGAGATGCAAACTGACGACGCCGTGGCGACCGAGGTGTTCGCCGACCTGATCGTCAGCGACGTTCGGTTCCCGACGTCGGCCAGCAACATCGGATCCGACGCGATGAACGTGGACCCGAACTACTCCGCCGCCTACGTCGAGCTGCGCACGTCGGAGGACGCGGTCGGCTACGGATTCGTCTTCACGATCGGACGCGGCAACGAGGTCGCCGTGGCGGGGATCCGGGCCGTCGGCGAGCTCATCGTCGGCCTCGACGTGGAGGCGACCTTCGCCGATCTCGGTGGTTTCTGGCGACGTCTCGTGTACGACAGCCAACTGCGCTGGCTCGGCCCTGAGAAAGGCGTCGCGCACATGGCCATCGGCGCGGTCGTCAACGCCGTCTGGGACATGTACGCGCGCCGGTGCGGCAAGCCGCTCTGGCAGGTCCTGTCGGAGATGGAGCCGGCCCAGATCGTCGACCTGATCGACTTCCGGTACTTCGACGACGCGCTCAGCCCCGACGAGGCACTCGACATCCTGACGCGCGCCGAGGAAGGACGCGCCGAGCGCACGCGGCGGCTTCTCGAAGGCGGATATCCCGCCTACACGACGTCGGCCGGCTGGCTCGGCTACTCCGACGAGAAGGTGACGCCGGCTGGTCAACGAAGCGTTGGCGGACGGGTTCACGCATGTGAAGCTCAAGGTTGGCGCCGACATTGCCGACGATGTCCGACGGGTAAAGATGGTGAGGGAACTCGTCGGGCCCGACGTCCGGTTGTCCGTCGACGCCAACCAGCGCTGGGAGATCCGGGAGGCGATCGACAACATCAAGGCGCTCGCGCCGTACGACCTGAACTGGGTCGAAGAGCCCACCAGCCCCGACGACATCCTCGGGCACATCAGCATCGCGCGGGCGGTGAATCCCATCCGAATCGCGACCGGTGAACACGTGCCGAATCGCGTGATCTTCAAACAGCTGATCGTCGGCCGCGGCCTCGATGTCTGCCAGATCGATGCCTGTCGGGTGGCCGGGGTGAACGAGAACGTCGCGATTCTCTTGCTGGCGGCCAAGTTCGGCGTACCGGTGTGCCCGCACGCCGGCGGCGTCGGGCTGTGCGAGGTGGTCCAGCACCTGTCGATGTTCGACTACGTCGCCGTCAGCGGAACGTCGGAAGGCCGATGGATCGAATACGTCGATCACCTGCACGAGCACTTCCTCGCGCCGGTCGAGGTCGGCAACGGCCGGTACTCGGCGCCGCGGTCGCCCGGGTCAGGCGCGCAGATGTTCGCCCCGACGGTGGCGGAGTTCCGCGTACCCCGACGGTCCGGCCTGGACCGGCCCGAACACATTGACCACTGACCACTGACGACCTTCCGGGACACATGATGTCGACGGTTTCAGGTTTGCGAGTGTTGGTGACGGGCGGCGCGTCCGGCATCGGCATGACGACGGCCACCGCGTTCTCCGATCAAGGTGCGAACGTCGGAATACTCGATCGCGCCCCGGTCCCCCCGGCCGGATTCCTCTATCGCCAGGCCGACATCAGCGACGACGCGTCGGTGCGAGCGGCCGTCGCGGAACTGGTGTCCGAACTCGGCGGCTTGGACGTCCTCGTCAACAACGCCGGCGTCGGAGCGCAGGGCGGCGTCGAATCGAACACCGACGAGCAGTGGCATCGGGTTCTCGATGTGAACGTTGTCGGTCTGGTGCGCGTCACCCGGGCCGCCTTGCCGGCGCTGCGGCAGTCGTCGCGCGCGGCCATCGTCAACACCTGCTCGATCGCGGCGACGGCCGGCCTGCCGCAGCGCGCGTTGTACTCGGCCAGCAAGGGCGCCGTCCTCTCACTGACACTGGCCATGGCCGCCGACCTGATCGGCGACGGCATCCGGGCCAACGCCGTCAACCCCGGCACGGCCGACACGCCCTGGGTCGGGCGACTGCTCGACTCGTCCGACGATCCGGCCGCGGAACGGGCCGCCTTGGAGGCTCGCCAACCACACGGCCGACTCGTAGCGGCGTACGAGGTCGCGGCGGCCATCGTGTTCCTCGCGTCGCCCGATTCCGGGTCGACGACGGGCACCTGGTTGGCCGTGGACGGTGGCATGTCCGGCCTGCGACTGCGCTCGGGCCACTAGCAATGGCTGAGGTCCAGCGTTTCGCAGCCGTCATCGAGCTGCGTCCCGAACGCGAAGCGGACTACCGCGCGCTGCACGCCGCGGTCTGGCCTGACGTCCTCGACGTGTTACGGCAGGCGAACGTCCGCAACTATTCGATCTTTCTGCGCGACGGGCGGTTGTTCAGCTATCTCGAGTACACCGGCTCCGACTACGCGAGCGATCAGGCGTGGATTGCATCGCAATCCGCGACGAAGCGGTGGTGGGAGCTCACCGACCCGTGCCAGAAACCCCTCGACTCCGCCGAGCTGGGCGAGTGGTGGGCACCCTGCGAGGAAATGTTCCATCTCGACTGAGCACCAGAAGGACAGACGTGCGCATCGACTCCCATCATCACCTCTGGGACCTTGCAATCCGAGATCAGCCTTGGACGGCCGATCTGCCGCCCTTGCGGCGCAGCTTCAGCATCGATGACCTGCGACCGGCGCTCGGCACGTACGCGATCGAGCGGACGATCGTCGTCCAAACCGTCTGCGACGAGTCGGAGACGCATGAATTGCTGGCCGACGCTGCGCGGAGCCCGACCATCGCCGGCGTCGTGGGTTGGGCTGATCTGACCACCCCGGGGGTGGCCGATGACCTGTCGGCGCTGCGGGCCCGGCCGGGGGGAGCGGTGCTGGCCGGCATCCGGCATCAGGTCCAGGAGGAACCCGATCCGGACTGGCTGTTGCGGTCCGACGTCCGGCATGGTCTGGACGCCGTCGGCGCGGCCGACCTGACCTACGATCTGGTCGTCAAAACCCCGCAGTGGCCGGCGACGGTAGCCGCCGTTCGCGCGTCACCGAACACGCGCTTCGTTCTCGATCACGCCGGAAAACCGCAGATCGTCCGTAACGACCTCGTCCAGTGGAGACGCATGATCACGGAACTGAGCCGCGAATCCAATGTCGCGGTCAAGCTGTCGGGGCTGGTCACGGAGGCCGACCCGGACTCCTGGACGGTCGATGACCTCCGTCCCTACGCCGACGTCCTCGTCGACTCGTTCGGTCCCGACCGGGTCATGTTCGGGTCGGACTGGCCGGTCTGCTTACTGGCCGGGTCATACGACGATGTCTTCGATGCGGCCGTGTCCCTCACCGCCGACCTGAGCAACGCCGAGCGGCGCCAGGTCTTCGGCGGTAGCGCGGCTCACTGGTATCGGCTCGCGCTGTGAAGCGGAACCCGTTGGGCCGCACCGACGTCGAGGTGACGACGCTCGGCTTCGGGGCCGCCCCGATCGGCAATCTGTACCGGGCTATCGACGACGACCAGGCTCGGGCGGCCGTCGATGCCGCGTGGGACGGAGGCGTCCGCTATTTCGACACTGCTCCGCACTACGGGTTGGGACTGTCCGAACGGCGGCTCGGGTCGGCGCTGGCCGATCGTCCGCGCGCGGAGTTCGTCGTCTCGACCAAGGTCGGGCGATTGCTGGTCCCGAATCCCGCCCCGACCGGATCAGATCTGGAATCCGGGGGATTCGCGGTCGACGATCAGCTGACGCGCAAGCGCGACTACACGGGTGACGGTGTGTACCGCAGCATCGAGGCGAGCCTCGACCGACTCGGCCTCGACCGCATCGACATCGTGTACATCCACGACTGCGAAGACTTCATGGATCAGGCGATCACCGAGACGATGCCGGCGCTGGTGCGGTTGCGTGACGAGGGAGTGGTCGGCGCGGTTGGCGCGGGTCTGAACTTCGTCGAGCCGTTGGCTCGCCTCGTCGCCGAGACCGACGCCGACGCGATGATGGTGGCCGGTCGGTGGACGCTGGTGGATCGCAGCGCCGAGCAGCTCCTGGAACTGTGCGCCGACCGCGGCGTCAGTGTGGTGTCGGCCGCGCCGTTCAACTCCGGACTACTGGCTCGCGAGTGGCCGCCGGACGACGCGCATTTCAACTACGAACCGGCGTCGAGCGCGGTGCTCGAACAGGCTCGGGACTGGGCGCGCGCCTGCCGTCGTCTGGGCGTCACGTTGCCGCAGGCCGCGATGCAATTCCCGCTGCGGCATCCGGCCGTTGCGTGTGTGGTTGCCGGTCTGCGCACGGCCGGGCAGGCCGCCGAGGCCGTCGCCTGGGTCGAAGAGCCGCTCCCGCGGCGACTCTGGGACGAGGAACGCCGCATCTCTGAATAGGGCCGCACGGTGTGAGAGCCGTGTTCTTTGGATGGTCGAAGTAACCGCGGGGTTCGAAGTCGCCGGGTCTCGTTCCCGGACGGGTCACGATTCGGCCTCGGTGTCGTCGAGGCGACCGTGGCGTTGCCTCGCGCGGCTGGCAGCGCGTCGGATCGTCGCTGTCCACTGCGCGCATTTGCGGAGAACAATTTGCCGCAATAATCGAATGATCTGCTGATGCGGAGCGCGTCTCGGTGTCAAGAGATCTCGGCCACGGGGCGTGCCGGGCGTCGCCGACGGCCTACGGATTCGAGACTTGCGCGGCGGCTCGCAGGCCATAGGATCATCTCGTCGCCCGTCAGGCCGTTGTTAGTTCTCGAGGGGGAACCCGCGCTTGTCCGATCGCTTTCAGTTGCGCTTTGCTGCTCGAGGCGATCTGCTGACCGCTGCCCGGGACTGCGAACTCGACGTCTTCTCGCAGGCCTACGGAAACACTCTCGAACAGTGGATCGAGGAGTACGGGCCCTACGACAACTGGTCGCAGTTCCTCACCGTGACCGACCCCGGGGGTCTCGTCGTCGCCACCTGTCGGCTCATCGAGCCGGGACCGCTCGGTCTCAAGACCTTGCGCGACCTCGCTAGGCCGCCGTGGCAGGTCGACGGAGTTCGGTCGGCCGCGGCCGCCGGACTCGATGTGCAGCGGACATGGGACATCGCCACCATCGCGGTGCGCCGGTCGCTCGGACGGGACGCGTCGCGAGTCGCGGCGGCGCTGTACCACGGCATCGTGCTGGCCGGCCGGGCCAACGCGGTGCGGGCGGTGGTCACGATCATCGATGCGCGGGCCCGGCGACTGCTGTCGGCGATCGGCCTGATCGGCCACCCGCTGCCCGGAACGCATCCCGGTGAATATCTCGGCTCGCCGGCCAGCGCACCGTTGTGGGCCGACCTCGCGCAGGTGCTCGACAGTCAGCGCCAGCGCAACCCCGAGGGTTACCGCCTCGTCAGTCGCGGCCTCGGGCTCGACGGCGTCGACATCCCGTCCTTGGAGCAGTTCGTGATCCCCGAGAACCGGACGACCGCGAGCGACGACGAGCTACGGCGGACGTTGGAGAACGCCTGACGTCAGCGGTCGTCGGTGGCGATGTCGAACTGAGCCTGCGTCATCGCCGTTCGATTGGCGATCCAGCGTTCGACCTGCTCGGGGGGCAGCGGTCGTGACAGGTGATAGCCCTGCAGGACGTCCACGCCCATCGCGACGAGGTCCGCGGCCGTCGCCGCGTCCTCGATACCCTCGGCGACACTGCGCAGGCCGAGTGCGGCCGCCATCTGGAACGTCGACGACACGATCATGCGGCTGCGCGGGTCGCTGCGCATCGTGGCGATGAACGAGCGGTCCATCTTCAGCTCCTGCACCGGGAGGTCGCGCAGGTAGGACAGCGACGAGAATCCGGTGCCGTAGTCGTCGATGGAAACCTGGAAGCCCTGCTTGCGAATGTCGAGCAGCAGCATCCGGGCCCGCTCGGGTTCGGCGATGAACGAGTCTTCGGTGACTTCGATGACCACGCTGCTCGGGGGGATCCGCGCGGCCTTCAGGCGGTCGTACAGATCGGCGAGGAAGATCCCGCTCATGAGTTCGGGCGGGGCGCAGTTGATCGCGACCCGCGGGCTCACACCGTTCGCGCGCCAGCGGATCAGGTCGTTCACCGCGATCCGCGAGATCTCCTCGGACATCATCTGCATGAGGCCGGCCCGCCGCGCCGCGGGCAGGAACTCGACCGGCGACAGCACGCCGCGCTCCGGATGGTTCCAGCGGATCAGCGCCTCGAGACCGCAGACCTGCTGCGTTGACGCGTCGATCTGAGGCTGGTACCAGAGGACCAGCTGGTGTTCGACGATGGCGCGTCGGAACTGTTCGCCGACCTGCAGCTTCTCCCGTGAGAAGTCGTCCGTGTCGGGGTTGTACAAGATGACGCCGATGCGGTCGCGCTTGGCGTGGTACATCGCAACGTCCGCGCGCCGCAGTAGTTCGCTGCTGGCCGCGTCCGTGTCACCGCGGATGGTGATGCCGATGGACGCGTCCGTCGCGAACAGCACGCCTTCGACCTCGACCGGCGTCCGGATGGCACGCAGGATCGTTTGGGCTGTCTCCATCAGGGAAATCTCGTCGCTGTCGCCCGCCACGATCGCGAACTCGTCGCCCCCGAGGCGGGCCACCATGATCTTCGGATCGAGCACCTCGCGCATCCGGGTCGCCATCTCGCGCAGCACCGTGTCGCCGGCGCCGTGTCCAAGGGTGTCGTTGACGTCCTTGAACCCGTCCAGGTCGAGGATCATCAACGCGAGCGGGTCGGTTGTCGCCAGCGTCTGGTCGAGCAGCCCCAGGACGGCGCGTCGGTTGGGCAGGGCCGTGAGGTCGTCACTGCGCGAGAGCGCGAACGCCTCGGCCGCGCGGTTCGCCGCGCGTAGGGCGAGAGCGAGCCGCGCCGCGCCCGCGAAGAGCGTCGCGAGCGCCGGAACGGTGAGGTAGTTCCGGACCGTTCCGTCCGGTTGGAAAGCCAGGACGATCGCCGGGGCCACGCCGGCGAACACGACGACCATGCCCATGCCGCGCCCGGACGGGCCGCGATCACTGATCGTCCGCGGGCGACACGCACTCGAGACGATGCCGGCCAGCCCGAGGCCCCAGCACGCGATGCTCAACGTGTCGTAGTCGTAGGAGCGGGCCGAGATGTGGACGAGGAACTGGACGTCGGCCACCGCGAAGAGCGCGAAGCCGAGCAGCAGGCCGGCGTAGTCGGCCGCCTTCCCGCTCGTCCGCAGAACCGCCTGCGCGATGACGAGCAGGCCCAGGATGATGTCGATCAACGGGTACAACAGACCGAGGAACAGGGGCAGCCCGGTGTGCCCGAACGCGGTCGCGGCCGGCGTCAGGAGCAGGCTCCCCGCGAGACAGGCTGACCCTCCACAGACGACGATCGTTTCGAGCCACGTGCCGGCCGCGCGGCTGATGTGCCATCCGCGGTCGACGATCAGGTAGCCGGCGATACCGGCGTACGCCGCGAGGAACAGCCACTCGCCGGGCGCCGGGAAGCTGGCCAGATCCGGTTCGCGGACGCCGTCGAGAACGCTCGATCCGCACGCCCACAAGCTGAGTGCGGCGACGAGCAGCCACAGGCTGCGCCGGCGGCGAGGCTGTTGCTGGGCGGCCAGGATCAGGCGGGCGATCAGCGTCAGGAAGAAGATCGCGAGCGGTACCGCCAGCTCCTGGCGGACGGCGTCGGTGACGTGCGCCGGAGCGGTCGCGTATTCGACGAGGCCCACGCCCAGGCAGATCCAGGACACGACGGCGAGCGCCCGGCCGAACACGGCCGCACGCCGAGACGCAAACCAGCCCCTCACGTCCTAGAACATCGGCTCGGATGTTCCGTTTCTGAGGCAGTTTGTCGCTTTCCAAGATCAACTTTCGGGTGGCGGTCAGAACCGATCGAGCAGCTCGGCACGTCCCGCCGGGGGTTCGTACGGTTCGGGCCAGAACTCGACGAACGAGCTGATCAGGCCGGCGCGGCGGTTCGGTTCGCTCGGCTGGTTCGGTCAGCTCGGCTGGTCGAGTGCGCGCAGGTACCGGCTCGTCATCGCGCGCTGCGCGGCTCGGCTGACCGGGCCGCCGAACCGTGCGAGTGTGCTCGCGGGCCGGGAGCAGCCCGTGATCGTGAACCGGACGATGACGCCGCGCGGTTCGGCGTCGGTCCGCCGGGTGTGCGGGCGCGCTCGGTTGGGTTTCGAGAAGGCGACGTGCGCGCGGCGACCTGCGCACCCGCTAGCCTCGGGCCGTGTCGGACTCGCCCGCCGTCCTTGTCGAGTTCGGACGCCGACTAGCCGCGTTGGGCTGGGTCAGCGATCTGCTCGTCGCGGGTTCGCTGGCCACTGGCGACTACCTACCGCGCGTCAGCGACCTCGACCTGATCGCGGTGACCGACGGTCCCGTCGACGCCGAGCGCCGCGCCGCACTCGCAGCGCTTCATCGAGACGTCGACCTCGGGATCGGGCTCGGCCTCAAACTGGGTTGCGCCTACGTCAACCGGGATCAGTTGGTGATCGCGGACGCGCGGCACCCGACCTGGACGCACGGACGTTTCGTCGATCGCGTTCTGTCGGGGATTCCGCGGGCCGAGCTCGTCCGCTACGGCTACGCCGTGTTCGGGCGTCCGCCGAATGAACTCCTGCCGCCGATGACCGACGACGACGTTCGCGCCGCCGCTCGGTCCGAGCTGACCGGCTATTGGGCCAGTGCCGTTCGGCATCCGACGTGGTGGTTGAACGAAACGATCGTCGACCTGAGCCTGACGTCGATGGCTCGCGGCCGGCACACGATGAGCACCGGGGAGCTGCTGACGAAATCCCGTGCGATCGAACTGGCGGCCGCGCCGGCGTGGCTGATCGAGCAGCTGCGGGTCCGGCGGCAGGGCGCCACGACCACCTCGCCGAGAGTGCGGGCCGGCCTCGTCGCCTGGCGGGACGCCCGCCGCACGGTGGCCCGTGCTCGAGGGTGAACCCGTCCCGCCGACGGAATCTCGTTTCGGGTGGACCGGCTCGGCCGGGGCGTTTAGATTTGGCGAGCGGCCGCGCGGAACGAGCGAAAGCCCTGTCCGGCCGTAACGGGGAAGTCCCGTCGTGGTGCCCCGGCCCGCGCCAGCGGGCCGGGACACCTGGGCCGGGACCGAGAGGATGCCCGCCCCCGGGCTTCGACTACTTGTCGCTCGAGAATGTCAATCCGCGGGTGATGAACGGCTCGAACGCAATCACCACGACGATGACGGGCCCGATCGACGTGAAACGGCGCAGGCCGCTTGCCCCATCGACGGATGAGGCCTCGTAGAGCTCGGTTGGAATCGTCTGCAGGACGGCGAGCAACAAGACCGCGACGAAGCCGGAGTTACGCCACACGATCGCCGCGATGATTGCCACCCGAGCCGGATCCGTCTGCGACTGGGGAGCACCATCATTAGTCCGATAGAAAATGCCGTTCTGTCCGATGAACGTCGAACTCGAGCCAACCAAAGCATCGCGCAGCGTTGGACCGGGAAGTGAACGTCGCGCCGTGTAGCGTCGGGGAAGCGGCGAAACCGGGCGGTCAGCAGAGAACGGACGGTACTGGTGACTTCGAAGTACGGTGGCGGCGCCCGACACGCCAGAGTCGTCCATGTGCTGGGAGCGCAGATCGTCCAAGGCATTCTGGCGCCCGGTGCTGTCATCGCCACCGAGGACGGTCTCGGCGAGCAGTTCGAGGTCGGCCGGTCGGCGCTGCGCGAGGGCATCAAGGTGCTCGCCGGCAAGGGGCTGCTCGAGAGCCGCACGAGCGCGGGCACCCGCGTGCGTCCGCGCGAATCCTGGAACCTGCTCGACCCCGACGTGCTGCGCTGGCGATTCTCCGCCGGTGCGTTGCCCGAGGACGTGCGCGCCCTCGCCGACCTGCGGGTCGCGCTCGAGCCGGGCGCGGCGCGCCTGGCGGCCGAGTCGCCGAACATCGGGCTGCGGCGCGCGGTGCTGTCGGCGATGCAGGACTTGTGGGCCACCGCGGACGACCCCGATGCGTTCGTCGAAGCCGACCTTGCTTTCCATCGCGCGGTATTCGTGGCGGCGGGGAACGACCTGTTGCTGTACATACACGACGCAGTGTCCCTGGCGCTGCGCGCGATCCGCCCGATCCACACCGACTCGATCGGCCACAACAAGGAGACTCTCGGCAATCACGACACGGTGGCGGTGAGCATTGTCCGCGGCCACCACCGCAAAGCCGAGGACGCGATGCGAGTCATCGTCGAGGTAGCGCGCGAGGACGCGATCGGCAAGGCCGATCAGTCGAACCCGAGCCACGACTGACCCGACCGTCGTTGCGCCCAGCGTCAGCCGCTCGAGCCCAGCATCAGCCGACGCATTGAAGTCGGCGGTGTTCATGTTCGCGCCTCGCCGCGACCGTGACCGGCCATCTCATGCGGGCGGATCGCGATCGTTTTCTGGTTGCGACCACTCGCGGTCACCGGTATGAAGACGGGGTGCTTCGGGGCGAATTGGTGGTGCTACGCGCCCGCGAGCCGGCTGACGTCCCGATCCTGCACGCGGAGCTGCACGAAGACGTCCTGACGCGATCACGCGCCGACTCCCGTCCGTGGGTGCCCCGTTCGGTCAGCCAGGCCTCGCCGTTCGGGGTTCGGGAGCTGTCCGACGACGCGGCAAGCTTTTCCATCTTCGAGATCGCCACCGGCGAACTCGCCGGGGCGGCGACGGTCTGGGGTATCGATACGCACAACCGGCTGGCGCACCTGGGTATGGCGCTCCGTCCGGCCTTCCGAGGGCGCGGCTTGGGCGGCGACCTGGTGCGCGTGCTCACGGCCTACGGGTTCCGGACGCGCGGCTTCAACCGGTTACAGCTCGAAACGTTGGCCGACAACAAGGCGATGATCGCGTCGGCGATCGGGGCCGGATACCGTCACGAGGGCACCCTGCACAAGTCGGCTTGGGTCGACGGTGAGTTCCTCGACGAGGTGATCCTCGGGCAGTTGGCCGACGATTGGGTCGATCAACCCCGCCACTGAACGCCGCCCGAGCTATGCTCAATCCGCTCACGCCGCGCGATTCTCCCGTAAAACATTGCCCGTTCGGACGTAGAGCGGTCGGGTCGCCCCGCCCTAGCCTCTGGTGCACGAGGCGGCGGCAGGAGCGGACGGACATGAACGCGAAGCGATCGATGAGTCACCGGCTCCGGAGGGCCGGAGCAGTATGTGTCAGCGCCGTCTTGCTGGTTGCCGGCCTGGTCGTCGGCGCCGGCGCCGCATCGGCCGCCCGGCTCTCGAACGCCGTCTTCCATGGGGTGTCCTGTGTGAGCAGCACGTGGTGCGTGATGGTGGGCGATGAGTTCGGTTCCGGGAGCACGTCGGAGGCGATCATCGAAACCTGGGACGACCACGTCTGGACGACTCGGGTTCGGCAGGCCGAGAGTTCCTACAAGGCCATCTCGTGCGTGTCGACGACGCACTGCGTTGCGGTCGGCTACCTGCGGACCGGCGGAATGTACGAACCCGTCGCCGACGTGTTGGACGGGACGACCTGGACGTTCTCGGTGTTGCCGCACGTCTCGGCCGACGGGACGATCTTGTACGGCATCTCCTGCACCTCGGCGACCCGCTGCGTCGCGGCCGGACAGGACTTCTTCACAGGCGGCTTCCACGCGACGGTCGAGGTACTGAACGGCAGCACCTGGAAGGAGAACCTGCTTGCGAACGGCGGCGAATTCGGGTCGGCGTCGTGCGCGAGCAGCACGAACTGTGTCGCGTCGGGTGATGTCGGCACCGCCGGCCTGCTGGATTCGTGGAACGGTTCGACCTGGACGCGGGCGACCGGTCCCGGCTTGAGCAACACTTTCTGGGCCGGCTCATCCTGCCCGTCGACCTCGTTCTGCTTCGTCGCCGGCTACCGGAGCGCGACGACCCCGATGGCCCTGGTCGGGAGGGGCAGCACGTGGACAGCGGTCGCGGTTGCGTTGCCGAGCGGTGCGACTTCCGGGCTGCTCAACGGAGTTTCGTGCCGGTCGGCCAGCTTCTGCATGACGGTCGGCCAGACCGACAAGAGTGGCGCGACGGGCCTGAGCGAGACGTGGGACGGTCACGCGCTGACCCGCCACGCCGCGCCGGACCCGTCCGGTGAAAGCGGCACGATCTTCGAGGCTGTCTCGTGTACGTCGACGACCAACTGCGTCGCGGCCGGCGAAGCCACGTCGTCGGGGACGACCGTGACCGCGGCCGAACAGTGGAACGGCGGCGCCTGGTCGGCGCTGGCTCCGCACTAGCTCGCTCGGACCGCGAGGGTCGTCCACATAAGGTGAGCCCATGACCGGAGCCGAGTCCCGCCTGCAGCATCGCATCGTCATGACGCCGGGTGGACGGATTCACCTGGTCGAACAGGGGGAAGGTCCGCTCGTACTCTTCGTGCACGGCTTCCCGGAGTCGTGGTACTCGTGGCGGCACCAGCTGCCGGCCGTCGCCGCCGCCGGCTTCCGGGCGGTCGCGATCGACGTGCGTGGTTACGGACGTTCGTCGCGACCGGCCGAGATCGACCAGTACGGGATGGTCGACCACGTCGCCGACAACGTCGCCGTGGTCGAAGGGTTGGGCGAGTCGACGGCGATCGTCATCGGTCACGACTGGGGCTCGCCGATCGCCGCGAACAGCGTGTTACTGCGACCCGACCGGTTCACGGCCCTCGGGCTGCTCAGCGTGCCGTACTCGCCGCGGGGCAGCCATCGTCCGACCGAAGTCTTCACCCGCATCGGCGGCGATGAGCAGTTCTACATCAACTATTTCCAGGAGCCGGGCCGTCCCGAGGCCGAGGCTGAACCCGACGTACGCGCCTGGTTGGCCGGGATCTACACCTCGATGTCGGGCGACGCCCGACGGCCGGCCGACGGTGGCCCGTTGTTCACTGTCCCGGCGGGTCGACGGATGTCGGATCGGTTCGCGGTGGACGCGCCGCTGCCCCCGTGGCTCACCGAAGCCGACCTCGACGTGTTCGCGACCGAGTTCGAATACACCGGCTTCGAAGGAGCATTCAACCGGTATCGGAACGTCGACCGCGATTGGCTCGATCTCGCCGATTACGACGGGCAACCCATCACCGCGCCGTCGATCTTCATCGGCGGCGAGCGCGACGGTCCGTGGCTGGCCGCCGGGGTCGCCGGTCACGCGCAGAGCCTGCCCGGGTTGCAGGCGTCGCATGTGCTTGCGAAGTGCGGTCATTGGGTACAGCAAGAGCGGCCGGACGAGGTGAACGAGCTGCTCGTCGGCTGGCTGACGTCGCTGGCCCGCTAGGCGCGGAAGGACGGTCATGGGACGACCGGTTGTGCACTTCGAGATCATCGGCGATCGCCCTGAAGAGCTGCGCGATTACTACGGCGAGCTGTTCGGATGGGCGTTCGACACCGACTCACCCGTCGCGCCGACGGTATCCGAGGCCGGTCGCTACGGGTTCGTCGATCACGACGACAACGGCGGGCTAGGAATTCCGGGCGGCGTCGGCGGTGGGAACGGATTCACTGCGCACTCCGTGTTCTATGTGGGGGTCGATGATGTCGAGACCGCACTTGCGCACGCCGAGCGGCTCGGAGGTGAGCGAGTGATGGGCCCGGCCCGCAACCCCACCGGGGCGCTCGTGGTGGGTCACTTCCGCGACCCGCAGGGCAATCTCGTCGGCGTCGCCGGACCGCAGTAGTGGGGCGCCCGGGTCGTCGGAGCAGGATGAACCCATGACCTACAAACCGAGCCCCGCCGACCCGTTGTTGATCCTGGCGATGGACCATCGGGAGTCGTTCGCGAAGCAGTTCGGAGTCAAGGGCGATCCCACCCCGGCTCAGAAGAGTGAGCTGCAAGCCGCGAAGTCCCTTATCTACCAGGGGGTTCGCACCGCCCGAGCCGCGCTCGACGGCGGTCACGTCGGCGTCCTCGTCGATGAGCAGCTCGGCGCGGCGGTGCTGCGCGACGCGCGCGCCGATGGTCTGACCGTGGCGATGCCCGTTGAGAAGAGTGGCCAGGAACTGTTCGAACTCGAGTACGGCGACGCGACAATGGCGCACGTCCACGAGTTCGATCCCGACTACGTGAAGGTGCTGGTCCGGATGAATCCGGCGGACGATCCGGCCGACATCCGCGCTCAGTTGGCCGCGCTGGCGAAGCTGTCGGACGATCTTCATGCGGACGATCGCGCCTTCCTGTACGAGTTGCTCGTCCCACCGACCGACGACCAGCTGCGCCGCGCGGGTGGTCAGGAGCGGTACGACCGCGATGTCCGGCCGGAACTGGTCACCCAGGTCATCGAAGCGAATCAGGCCGCCGGCGTCGAACCTCGGCTGTGGAAGATCGAGGGCCTCGAGACGACGGCGGCCGCGCAGGCCGTGGTCGCGGCGGCCCGGGCCGGTGACCGCGATGCCGACTGCATCGTGCTGGGCCGCGATGCGCCGCGCGCGGCCCTCGACCATTGGCTGGCCGTGGCCGCACCGGTCCCGGGATTCGTCGGGTTCGCCGTCGGCCGCTCCATCTGGGAAGACCCGCTCGCCGGCTACCGCACCGATCTCAACGAGGAAGCACTCGTCGAGGCCGTCCGCGCGAATTACCTGCACTTTGCGCGGGCCTATCTCGACGCGCGCTGAGCGATCAGATCTTCTCCCACCGCGCGGCCGCGAGACCGTACGCGCCGAAGCCGATCAGCCCGAGCGCCGAGAACCCGAGCAGGTACGGGCCGTACGGGCGATTGGCGAGGGTCCGCAGAGCGCCGTCGAGTCCGCCGGACTTGTTCGGGTCGTACGCGATCGCAGCATCGAGCACCAGCGCACCGGTCAGCGCGATGACAATGCCGCGCGCGACGTTTCCGACGACTCCCAGCACCTCGATCGTCCGGCGCGTCGAGGCCGATCGGCCTCGAAGATCGAGTTCCCGTAGGAATTTGCGGCGGATTCCGTCCGCGACCATGGCAATGCCGACCACGATCACGACCAACCCGACCAGCCCGACCAGCCATCGTCCGAGGTCGTGATGCATAACGCGACCGGTGAGGGTCTTCTGCTGCTGGGCCTGACCCTGACGTGAGGAACCCGCCACGAACAGAAAAGTCGAGACGGCCAGACCGGCGTACACGACCCCGCGTATCAGCGACTTCGCGCGGGGATGGGCGTCGCCGCGGTCGGGCGCGTCGTCGGTGATCGCCTCGCTCAGTCGCCACACTGCGTATCCCGCGAACCCGACGCCGAGTAGAGACAGCAACACGAGCCCGAACGGATGATGCGCGATCTCGGCGAACGCGCCCCGCTGATCCGCCTCGTTCGCGCGGTGCCCGAGCGCCATCTCGATCCCGAGCCAACCGATGATCAGGTAGATGACGGCGCGGGCGGCCAAGCCGAAGCGAGCGAGCATTTCCAGGGGCCGACTGTCCGACGCGCGACGGACCGGCGTGAGCACGCGGGTCATGGGTTCCCCGATCGTCGATGTGGGTGCGGACTCGATCTCACCGGGTCTACCCACTTGCGGCCGACCAGTACCGGCCGCGACCTTGACATCGCCGATAGTGATGGCAGCATCGGGACGAACCCCCCGGAGGCGACTCATGGTGCGACGACGCGCTCGAGGTCCTGTCCTGCTCGGCGTCCTGGCGCTGGTCGTCGGATCGATCACGGCCACCGCGCCGGCCGAGGCGGCCGCCCCGCCCAGCACCGCCCCGGGTGGCCCCGGCACGACGTCCCGATTCGATCTGGCCCGCAAGGACTGCGTCGGAACGGCGCGCAACGGCACGTCCAAGGTCTGGTACACGGTCGCCGGTGGCGTGCTGTCCGACGTCTACGAGCCGACCATCGACAACTCCGACGTCCAGTCGCTGCAGTTCGTCGTCACCGACGGATCGACCTTCACCGACCTGGCCTCGCGCGACTTCACCTATACGGTGGCGGCCGATCCGACCGGCATGGAATGCACGGTCACGGCCACCAGTCAGCACGGCTACCGGCTGACGACGACGTATCTGACCGACCCTTCGCGTGACAGCGTCGTCATGTACAGCACGTTGAGCGCCACGCCGCACACGCGCACGAACGTCAACCAGCTGTCCGTGTACGCGCGCCTCGACGCGCACGTCAATGGCAACGGCGGCGGCGGCGCCACCAATGGCGGCGCCGACACCGGCACCGTCGACCGCAGCGGACTGCCGGTCGTGTACGACACGAACACCGTGAGCCAGGCAGCCAATCGTGACTACGCGGCGCCGACGTTCATGGCCCTGGGCTCGTCGTCGCGCGGGACCACCTCGGTCGGCTACGAGGGCACCCCGTCGGACGGGCTGACCCAACTCGACGCGAGCCACTCGCTGACGTCGACCTACGACAGCGCTCCGAACGGGCATGTGGTGGCGACCGAGCAGATTCGTCCGAGCCATGGTTCGTTCACGCTCGCCCTCGGCTTCGGCCGTACGCAGAGTCAGGCGGTCTCGACGGCGAAGGCGTCGCTCGCCCGCCCGTTCGGCCTGACGAGCCTGTCGTACTTCGCCGGATGGGTCGGCTACGACGCGACTCTCAAGCGTCCGTCCGCGTCGGTCGGCCTTGCGGGTGCCCGCGCGTACTACCTCGATGCCAACGTGATCAAGGCCAGCGAGGACAAGACGTACCCCGGTGCGATCGTCGCGTCGCTCGCCAGCCCGTGGGGTCAGGCGGTCAGCGCCGCTGATCTGCCCGGCGGGAAACCCGTCTACTTCGGCAGCTACCGCGAGGTGTTCGGCCGCGACCTCTACGAGGCGGTCACCGGGCTGATCGCCGACGGCGACATCGGCACGGCGCAGGCCGCGACGCGGTTCCTGTTCGACCGCCAGCAACTGGCCAGCGGTGAGATTCCCCGCAATTCATTGGTGAACGGGAAATCGGCGCCCGATACCGGCGGTGACCAGCTGGACGAGACGGCCTATCCGATCCTCATGGCGTACCAGACCGGCATCGGGTCGGACACCACGTTGTGGACGCAGCACATCAAGCCGGCCGCCGACTACCTCGTCTCGCACGGTCCGTCGTTCGGGGTCGAGCGGTGGGAGGAGCAGTCCGGGTACTCGCCGTCGACGATCGCGGCCGAGATCGCCGGCCTCACCGCGGCCGCCGCGATTGCCGCCAGCCACCACGACACCGCGGACGCCCAGCTCTACCAGGCGACGGCCGACGACTTCCAACGCAACATCAAGGCCTGGACGGTGACCTCGACCGGTCCCGACAGCAGCAGCCCGTACTTCATCCGGCTGTCGAAGACCGGCGACCCGAACGCGGCCATCACCTACGGCCTCGGCAACGGCGGTCCGACGGTTGATCAGCGCGCGGTGATCGACGGCGGCTTCCAGGAATTGGTGCGGCTCGGCGAGCTGTCGCCGACGGATCCGGTTGTGCAGAACTCGCTCGCCGTTCTGGACAAGCAGATCTCCGTGACGACTCCGACCGGCACCGGGTACTACCGCTACGGAAACTCCGCCGCCTCGGGGAGTGCTGACGGGTACGGCGACTGCTATCAGCCCTCGCAGACGTCCTGCACGACTCCGGGCCAGCCGTGGCCGACGACGGACGTCGGTACCGGCCATCTCTGGCCGGTGCTGTCGGGCGAGCGGGCCGAGAGTGCCCTCGCCACCGGCAACACGAGTGCGGCCCGGACCGAGCTGAGCTTCATGCTGAATTCCGCGTCGGGCGTCGGGCTGGTGCCCGAGCAGGCCTGGGAGGATCCGGATCTCGCGGCCTCGCCGTACGGGTCAGACCCGACGACCGCCTCGATCGGCTTCGTCGACGGGCAGGCGGCCGGATCCGCATCGCCGCTGACCTGGGCGCAGGCGCAGGAGCTGCGGTTGATCGTCGATCTCGGAAGCAACCGGATCACCGACCGCCCCGACCTCACGACGGCGCGGTACGTGACGCACGCGCCGCCCACCGCCGTACCGGTCACGATCACGGCGCCCGCCGCTGGCGCAACGGTATCGGGCACGACAACGGTCAGCGGCACGACAACGCCCGGGGCCAAGATCGTGGTCGGAGTGGCCGAGACCGATCTCGGCGCGACCTTGACGCCCGTGACCACGAACGCCGCGAGCAACGGCGCGTTCTCGGTGTCCGCCCCGGTCGGCTTCGGCACCGACGTGATCACCGTCGCGGCCACCACCGCCACCGGAACCGGCCTCGCCCAGGTGACCGTCGTCGGCGACCTCGTCGGCGGCACGACGGTTCTCGACGTCGACGACCCCACCGGCGACGACAACGGGCCGGGTACGTACCAGTATCCGACCGCCTCCGACTTCGTGGCCGGATCGTTCGACATCACCCGGTTCCAGGTGCTCACCCAGGGCGGCACGGTGTACCTGCGCACGACGTTGAAGACGTTGACCCCGACATTCGGCAACGTGCTGGGCGCCCAATTGCTCGACGTCTACGTCCGCCCGACGGGCGCGAGCAGCACGTCGACCGCGGCGGCCTACTCGACCCGTAACTACACGATCGCCGAGGCGGACGCGTGGAGCCAACGTCTCGAGGTCCAAGGCTTCGCGTCGCCCGTCTGGCAGGACGCGAGCGGAAACGCCGTCGGTCAGGTCACCGCCGTCGTCTCGTCGACGGTGGCGAATACCGTGACGATCGCGCTACCCGCCGCCCAGTTCGGAACTCCGTCGTCGGGTTGGGTGTTCACTGTCGCGCTCGCCGGCCAGGACGGGTTCAGCTCCGACCAGGCGCGCGCCTTCACGCCGACGCCGGGCGCGTACAGCTTCGGAGTCTGCGCGGCGGGCGGCACGGCACCGATCTGCTCGATCGATCCGAACACCGTGCCGAAGGTGATGGACACGATCACGCCGCCCGGAGTTGCCCAGTCGACCGAACTCGACCCGACCGCCGGGCCCGTGGTGCTGCAAGGTGTCGCGGCGCCGTAACGAACAGTTGGTGGATCGCCACATGGTCGCGGACAATGCCAGCGTGGCCGCAGACCGGATCTCGCTGACGTACCGAGTAGTGATGACGCTCGCCGGGCCGATCGTGCGGTGGTGGGGACGCGCCGAGATCGTCGGTGCCGACCTGATCCCCGCGGACGGGGCCGTGGTGCTGTTCGGAAACCACGACAGCATGTGGGACCCGGTGATCATCGGGGTCGCCGGCATGCCGCGGCGGCAGGTGCGCGCGCTCGCGAAGTCGTCGCTCTGGAAGTTCAAGCCGGTGGCCTGGGTACTCGATCGGATGGGTCAGATCCCGATCGAACGCGGCCGCGGCGACACCCAGGCGCTGGCCACTGCGATCTCGCACCTCGAGGCCGGCGAATGTGTCGGTGTGTTCCCGGAAGGGACGACGTCGCGCGGGGCGCCCGTCCGCGCCCTGAGCGGCGCCGGTCGGTTGGCTCTCGCCGTGCCGTCGGCGCACGTGCTGTGCGTAGCGCTCACGGGGGCCGTCGACATCGTCCGATTCCCGAAGCGCCCGCGGATCCGCGTCGAGTTCTTCGAGCCCGAGGGCGGCCAGCCCGCCGAGGGGGAGTCGGCGGTGGCGTTGACCAAACGGGTCATGACGCAGGTACGAGGACTGGCACCGTACGCAGTGCCCGGTCGGCGCAAGACCGCGCACCGCTACGAGCAGGCCGCGCGCGATCGTGAGGCGGCGTCGTAGCTCATTCGCCCTAGCTCATTCGCTCGCCGGCATCGACGCGCGGCGTGATCGTGTTCCCCGGCGGGGCGAGCGGGCAGACCCAGGCCGGGTTGTACCGGCAGGATGGGTGGTACGCGAAGTTCAGGTCGATGACGATGGTCGACGCCGTACCGCCGAGATCGGCGCTCTTGGCCGTGTCGAGCAGGTAGCGGCCGCCGCCGTAGCTCGTGTCGCCGGAACTGCCGTCCCGCAGCGGGACGAAGAGTCCACCGGCGTACTGATCGAGCCACCACACGTCCAGCGAGGCGGCGATCGGCGTCGGCAGCTCGACCCGGCCGATGCGATGCATGCGCGTCACGTCGTCGCCGCCGGTCGGGATCACGAGAGCGGCCGGATCGGCGGCGAGTAACGGCAAGTCGAACCGCAGCGACGGGTCGTACGGCCAGTAGGGCAAGCCCGTCTCGCGGAGTGGGTCGTCGGGTGGCAACGGGCTCTGCGGATGCGTGCGGAACAGCTCGTCGCGGGTGGTCCGCCAGCTCTCGTGAGCGTGTTCCGGGTCGGCGTCGGCGCGGATGCGGACGAACAGTTCGCCGACCCGCCGCCGCCAGTCGGCCAGGTCGAGCGACGCCTGATCGAACGGGGTCTCGGGCGAGTTCATGTCACTCCGTCCGGACGCTTGGGGGATTGTTCGGCTGACCCGTTCACCGTAGTCGGCGCCGGCCGCGACGGCATTGCTCGACGTGGCCGCAGTCACGGGTCCCGTGCCCGGCCGTCCGCATGTGGTAGACGAGACGAGTGAGCGACCAGAGTTGGACCGAGCCCGGCGCCTTCGAAGTCCTGCCGGGGGTGTTCCGGATCCCATTGCCTCTCCCGAGCGACGTCCTGCGCGCGGTGAATGTCTACGCGATCGTCGAAGGCGATGGCGTCGTCCTCATCGACGGTGGCTGGGCGCTGGCCGAGAGCGAAGCGCAGCTGACGAGCGCGCTGGGTGGGCTGGGTTTCGGCCTGGCCGACATCCGCGACTTCCTCGTGACGCACGTGCATCGCGACCACTACACGCAGGCGGTCGCGATCCGACGGGCGCAGGGAACGCGGGTGTCGCTCGGTGAGCACGAGCGGCCGAGCCTCGAGCGGATCATCGCGATGATCGCCGATCGCTCCGGGCCGGCGTTCGGCGCCGGCGCACTGGCCCGGGCCGGCGCGTTCGCGCTGCGCGATCAGGTCGACCGAGAATTCGCGAACTTCGATCCGGATCCGAACTGGGAACTCCCGGACCGTTGGCTGGCCTCTGATGACGTCCTGCCGATGACCTCCCGAGAATTACGGGTGATCGCGACGCCGGGACACACGACTGGGCACGTCGTCTTCCTCGACGCTGCCGCCGGAGCGCTGTTCGCGGGCGATCACGTGTTGCCGCACATCACCCCGTCGATCGGCCTCGAACCGCAACGCACGACGATGCCGCTCGGCGACTACCTCGGATCGCTGGCGCTCGTCCGATCGCTGCCCGACACGGTGCTGCTGCCCGCGCACGGGCCGGTCGGGCCGAGCGTGCACGCGCGGGTCGACGAGCTGCTCGCGCACCACGAGGCGCGGTTGATCGCGATCGCCGCGCAGATCGACGCCGGCGCCAGCACGGGGCACGAGGCGGCTACGCGGATGACCTGGACGCGCCGTGAACGACGGCTGGATGAGCTCGACAGCTTCAATCAGATGCTCGCGACGACCGAGACGCTCGCCCATCTCGACGTGTTGGTCGCGCGCGGTTGGTTGCACGTCGAGACCGACGCCGACGGCGTGGCGCACTTCGCGCGATGACGGCGACCGAGCTGCACGTCCGGGGGGTACGACTGCCCGACCGGTCGCCGGTGGAGTTCTGGACCGACCGCGGGCGCATCAGCTTCCGTCCGGTCGCCGAGGCGCCGACGGTGATCGCCGACGGGTACATCGCGCCGGGACTCGTTGATGCGCACAGCCATCCGGGCGCGCCGGGTCCGGGCAGCCGCTGGACGAGCGCCTGCTGCGCGACGACCTGATGGCGCACCGCGCCGCTGGGGTCACCGCCGTGCGGGCGATGGGCGCCTCGACGCGCCTGCCGGACTGGGCGGCCGACGACCCGGACCTCCCGCGCGTGATCCGCACCGGCCCCTGGCTGAGCACACCGGGGTTGTTCTTCCCAGGCGCCGGCCGCCTGGTCGTCGAGGACGAGCTGCCCGCGGCCGCCGTCGTGGAATCGGCCGTAGACGGCTGGGTGAAGCTGCGCGGCGACTGGATCGTCAACGAAGAGACGCACGCCGCGGCCCCGCTGTTGCCGCTCGAGGTGCTCACGGCGACCGTCGAGGCGGTGCACGCCGTCGGCGGACGCGTCGCTGTGCACGCCCAGCACGTCGAAGCGTGCCGCCGGGCCGTCCTCGCCGGCGTCGACAGCATCGAGCACGGCCTGTGGCTCGACCACGCGCTCTTGCCGCGCATGGCCGAGCAGGGCACGGCATTCACCCCGACGTTCACTCCGTGGGTCGGGATGCGGGCGGCCATCGGCGGGCTCGGATCGCCGGCGCGGGAGTGGTACCTCGACGGGATCGATCGGCTCGGCCCGCTCACCGTCGCGGCGCACGCCGCCGGCGTCACCATCCTTGCCGGAACGGACTTCCGTCCGCACGGCACGATCGCGGCCGAGGTGCGGCACCTCATCGCGGCCGGTCTACCAGCGGACGTCGCTCTCGGCGCGGCGAGTTGGACGGCTCGCGCGTTCTTCGGGCTACCGGGCCTCGACGACGGCGCCCCGGCCGACTTCGTCGTGTACGACCGCGATCCGCTCGCTGATCTCGCCGTTCTGGACGCGCCGCCCAGTCACATCGTCCTCAACGGCCGGCCAGTTCGAGGCTGAGTGTCACGACGTCGCCCTCGTCGACGTGCTCCGCTCGTCGAACTGCAACCTTGATCGGGACGATGTAGCGTCCGTCCTTCGGCCAGAGCGAGGTGGTCCAGGTCGAGCCCGCGAGCGTCACGGTCACCGGGATCATGCCCCAGCCATACGTGACCGAGCGGGCCACCGCCTCGATGTCACGGCTGATGTCGTCCGGAACCGTCACGAAGTGGAACGGCGCTGGACCACGCCAGTACCAGATCTCGTTGGTGAACCGCACGCGGGCAATCATCCGCTCCCGGCGGCTCGTACCGCGTTCGCATCGCGTTGTACCGCGGCGGATCGAGCCCCTTCGGAGGCCTACACGGCGAACCTGAACGGTTGGCGTGAGGCTTCTCGTGAGGAGTCCGTGAACGAGGCCGTGTGAGCTGGCCGCGACCGTCCGGACGCTCCTAGCTTCGTCATCGGCTCGCCAATCGGCGCGCCGATGACGAGTCGAGGAGTGGTCGCCAATGGCGGCGGCAGACGTGTGGTTCGTGCTCTTGACGGTCGGGCTCTTCGCCCTGCTGGCCCTGATCGCGGGGGACCACCTGTGAACGCGGTGAACGTCGTCGGACTGATCCTCGCCGTGGTGTTGACGGCGCTGCTGGTCATCGCGCTGATCTTTCCGGAGAAGTTCTGATGAGCAGCAACGCCGCCGGAGCGATCTTCGGTATCAGCCTGGTCGTGGCGCTGGTCGTCACCTACCGCCCGCTCGGCGACTACATGGCGCGAATCTTCAGCAGTGAAAGGCATTCGCGCGCCGAGCGGGTGATCTACCGCATCGGGGGTGTCGACCCCGACGCCGAGCAGACGCCCGGTGGCTATGTGCGATCGGTGCTCGCGTTCAGCGCGGTGTCGATCCTGTTCCTGTACGCGTTCCTGCGGCTGCAGCAGACAATCCGTCTCGGGCACGCGTTCGCGGTGCCGCAGATGGATCCGTCCCAGTCGTGGAACACCGCGGTCAGCTTCGTCACGAACACCAACTGGCAGAGCTACTCCGGAGAGAGTGCGCTGGGGTACGTCGCGCAGGCGACCGGTTTGACCGTCCAGAACTTCGCATCCGGCGCGGTCGGCATCGCCGTGGCGCTGGCCCTCGTCCGGGGCTTCGCGCGTTCGCGCAGCGAGACCGTCGGCAACTTCTGGGTCGACCTCGTGCGGGCCTGCGTCCGCCTGGCGCTGCCGCTGTCGATCATCGCGGCCCTCGTGCTCATCGGCGGCGGGGTGATCGAGAACTGGCACAACTACCAGACCGTCACTGGCATCGCTGGTGCGAAGCAGACAATCGTCGGCGGCCCGATCGGTAGTCAGGAAGCGATCAAGGAGCTTTTCAACAACGGCGGCGGCCCGTTCAACGCGAACTCGGCGCACCCGTTCGAGAACCCGACCAGCTGGACCAACTGGCTCGAGATCTATCTGCTGCTGGCGATCCCCTTCGCGCTGCCCCGCACCTTCGGACGGATGGTCAAGGACCCGCGGCAGGGACGGGCGATCGCGATCGTCATGGCCCTGCTCCTGATCACGACGACCGTCCTGGTACCGTGTCACAGGGAGTGCACCACGGCACCGTCCCCACGGCGGTCGGCAGCACAACCGAGGGCACCGAGACCCGGTTCGGCGTACCGGATTCGTCAATCTTCGCGTCGGCAACGACGAGCACGTCGACCGGTGCCGTCGACAGCTTTCACGACTCGTACACCAGCCTGGGTGGGGCGGTCCTGCTGCTGAACATGATGTTCGGCGAGGTCGCGCCCGGCGGCGTCGGTTCGGGCCTGTACGGGATGCTGGTACTGGCCGTCCTGACCGTGTTCGTGGCTGGGTTGATGGTCGGACGAACGCCGGAGTACCTCGGCAAGAAACTCGGCGGCCGCGAGATGAAGTTCGCGGCGCTCTACCTGCTGACGACACCCACGATCGTCCTGGTCGGTACCGCGACCGCGATGGCCCTGCCTGGTGAGCGGGCGTCGATGCTCAACACGGGACCGCACGGGTTGTCGGAGGTGCTCTACGCGTTCACGTCGGCCGGCAACAACAACGGCAGCGCGTTCGCCGGCATCGGGGTGAACACCGACCTGGTACAACACCGCCCTTGGCATTGCGATGCTGCTCGGACGGCTGTTGCCCATGGTGTTCGTGCTCGGACTGGCCGGGGCCCTCGCGCGACAACAACCCGTCCCGGCGTCGGCCGGGACGCTGCCCACCCACCGCAGCCTCTTTCGTGGGATTCCTCGTCGGCACGACCACCATCGTCGTCGCGCTGACCTACTTCCCGGCCCTCGCTCTCGGGCCGCTGGCCGAAGGACTGCACTGATGTCTACGTTCATGATGATCGAACCCGCGTCCGACGAACCGGCTCCGCTCGCGCATCGTGACGGTCCCCATCGAATCGAGGGCGGGCTGCTCGATCCGAGGACGCTGTGGACGTCGTTGCCAAGCGCATTCCGCAAGCTCGATCCGCGCACGCTCTACAAGAACCCGGTGATGTTCATCGTCGAGGTGGGGGCGGTGTTCACGACCGTCCTGGCTTCCGGAAGCCCGTCGGTCTTCGCCTGGACGACCGTCGTCTGGCTGTGGCTCACGGTCGTGTTCGCGAACGTTGCCGAGGCGGTCGCCGAGGGACGCGGTAAGGCCCAGGCCGATGCACTGCGGCGGGCCAAGACCGACACCATGGCCCGGCGACTCGTCGACGGCGCGGCGCTGACCGGCGCGGAAGAAGCCGTTCCCGCGCCGGCTCTACAGCGCGGTGATCGAGTGGTCGTCGAGGCCGGGCAGATCATCCCGGCCGACGGCGACGTCATCGACGGCGTGGCCAGTGTCGACGAGAGCGCCATCACCGGCGAGAGTGCCCCGGTGATTCGCGAGAGCGGCGGAGACCGCAGTTCGGTGACCGGCGGTACGAAGGTGCTGTCGGACCGGATCGTCGTCGAGGTCACCCAACGTCCCGGCGAGAGCTTCATCGATCGGATGATCGCGCTGGTCGAGGGGGCCCAGCGACAGAAGACGCCGAACGAGATCGCCCTGAACATTCTGCTGGCGTCACTGACGATCATCTTCCTGTTGGCGACGGTCACGCTGCAGCCACTCGCGATCTTCGCGAAGAACTCGCAGCCCGGCATCCCCGACACCTCCGCACTGAACGGGTTCGGCGTGACCGGGATCGTCCTGGTCTCGTTGCTGGTCTGCCTGATCCCGACCACTATCGGTGCCCTGCTCTCGGCCATCGGCATCGCCGGCATGGATCGCCTCGTACAGCGCAACGTGCTCGCCATGAGCGGCCGGGCCGTCGAGGCGGCCGGCGACGTCAACACCCTGCTGCTCGACAAGACCGGCACGATCACCTTGGGCAATCGGCAGGCCAGCGAATTCGTGGGTTCCGGCGACGTGTTGGTCGACGACCTGGCTGAGGCGGCTCAGTTGTCGTCGCTGGCCGACGAGACTCCCGAAGGCCGTTCGGTCGTGACCCTCGCGCAGACCCGCTACGGGGCACCCACGCGCGCCGTCCATGAGCTGCTGCACGCGACCTGGTACCGTTCAGCGCGCAGACCCGCATGAGCGGTGTCGACCTCGGTGACCCGGAGGGTCGGGTGATCCGCAAGGGAGCCGCGTCCGCGGTGATCGCGTGGGTGACGGACGGCGGCGGCACGGTACCGGCTCGCGTCGCCGAGACCGTCGATGCCATCAGCGCCTCCGGCGGCACCCCGCTGGTTGTCGCCGAGCAGCGCAACGCTACTTCGCGCACTGTCCTGGGCGTGATCCACCTGAAGGACGTCGTCAAGCCGGGCATGACCGAGCGATTCGACGAGCTACGCCGGATGGGTATCCGGACCGTCATGATCACCGGCGACAATCCCCTTACCGCCAAGGCGATTGCCGACGAGGCCGGCGTCGACGATTTCCTCGCCGAAGCCAAGCCTGAAGACAAGATGGCGCTCATCAAGCGTGAGCAGGCCGGGCGGCAAGTTGGTGGCGATGACCGGGGACGGGACGAACGATGCCCCGGCGCTCGCCCAGGCCGATGTCGGCGTGGCCATGAACAGCGGCACGTCAGCCGCCAAGGAGGCCGGCAACATGGTCGACCTCGACTCCGACCCGACCAAGCTCATCGAGATCGTCGAGATCGGCAAGCAGCTACTGATCACTCGCGGCGCGCTGACGACGTTCTCGATCGCCAACGATGTGGCCAAGTACTTCGCGATCATCCCGGCGATGTTCGCGGCCGTGTACCCCGGCCTGGACAAGCTGAACGTCATGCGGCTGCACTCGCCGCAGTCGGCGATCCTGTCGGCCGTCATCTTCAACGCGCTGATCATCATCGCGCTGATCCCCTTGGCGTTGAAGGGAGTTCGATACCGGCCGAGCTCGGCGAGCGTCCTGCTACGTCGCAACCTGCTTGTCTACGGCCTCGGCGGGCTTGTCCTGCCGTTCGTCGGTATCAAGCTCATCGACCTCGCCATTCAATTCATTCCCGGAATCCGGTGATCCGCATGAACGTTCTTGCCGCCGTCCGTCGCTATTGGGCGGCCCTGCGCATCCTGCTCGTCCTGACCGTGGTGACCGGCGTGCTGTATCCGGCCGCCATCACGCTCGCCGCCCAGCTCCCCGGCCTCGACCACCGGGCGGACGGTTCGCTCGTCCGGGCCAACGGTCAGGTGGTCGGCTCGTCGCTCATCGGCGAGAACTATCTTGACGACAAGGGCAATCCGTTGCCCAGCTACTTCCAGCCCCGGCCGTCGGCCGCCGGAGCGAGCGGATACGACCCGACGGCGTCGGGGGCCAGCAACCTCGGACCTGAGTCGATCGTCGACACTCTTCCCGATCCCGCGGTCAAGGGAGATGCCGGAAAGCCGAGCCTGCTCACCCAGGTGTGCTCGCGGAGCGTGGCCATCGGCAAGCTCGACGGCGTGGACGGCAGCCGCCCGTACTGCACGAGCGACGGCGTCGGCGCGGTCCTCGCCGTCTTCTATCGCGGACCGGGCTACACGAACGGAGCCGTGCGCGTGCGTCAGCGTCAATCAGGCTTGCCCGGCGACGCCCTTCATCACGACGTACGAAGGCGTGACCGTCGGGTGTACTCGCTTCGGCACCGACGTGCGTACGGCTCAGATCGTGCCGATCCGGGGAGCCGCCCCCGCCGATCCGGCCGTGCCGGCCGATGCCGTGACGGCCTCCGGATCAGGCCTGGATCCCGACATCAGCCCGGCCTACGCGAAGATCCAGGAAGCGACGGTCGCCCGGGCGCGGGGCATCACCGTCGCCCAGGTTGCCGCCCTCGTCGCGAAGCACACGCAGTCCCGCGCGCTCGGGTTCATGGGCGAGTCGACCGTGAACGTCGTCCAGCTCAACCTGGACCTCGACGCGCACTATCCGCCGACATCGAGATGACGCCCGGTGGCGGTGACAGGATGGGCCGTGACGACAACGCGGCGGGGCACGCTGCGCGTGTATCTCGGCGCCGCCCCGGGAGTCGGGAAGACGTTCGCGATGCTGGACGAGGGCGTCCGCAAGCAGGTTCGTGGCGGTGACGTCGTGGTGGCCTTCGTCGAGACGCACGGCCGCGAGCACACCGCCGAGAAGATCGGCGATCTCGAGATCGTCCCCCGGCGGACGGTCAGCTACCGCGGCGCGGAGTTCGACGAGCTCGACCTGCCGGCCGTCCTGGCCCGGGCGCCGCAGCTCGCGCTCGTCGACGAGCTGGCCCACACGAACATCCCCGGCATCGGGAACGAGAAGCGCTGGCAGGACGTCGAGGCGATGCTGGCCGCGGGCATCGACGTGTTGTCGACGGTGAACGTCCAGCACCTCGAGTCGCTGAACGACGTCGTGCGCGAGATCACCGGCGTCCCGCAACGGGAAACGGTGCCGGACGCGGTCGTGCGCGGCGCCGAACAGATCGAGCTGGTCGACATGACCCCCGAGGCGCTGCGGCGCCGGATGGCCCACGGGAACATCTACCCGCCCGAGAAGATCGACGCGGCGCTGGGCAACTACTTCCGCCCCGGGAACCTGACGGCCCTGCGCGAGCTCGCCCTGCTGTGGCTGGCCGACCGGGTCGAGGAGGGTCTGCAGCGCTACCGGGACGAGCACGACATCACCGGCCCGTGGGAGACCCGCGAGCGCATCGTCGTCGCGCTGACGGGCGGACCCGAGGGCGATGCCCTGATCCGACGGGCGGCCCGGATCGCCATGCGCTCGGCGGGCGCCGACCTGCTGGCCGTGCACGTGGAGCGCAGCGATGGCCTGTCCGGCGCGGGCGTCGCGGCGCTCGTCTCGCAGCGGCTGCTCGTCGAGTCGCTCGGGCGGCAGCTACCACTCGGTCGTCGGCGACGACGTCCCCAAGGCCTTGCTCGAGTTCGCGCGCAGCGTCGCCGCGACCCAGATCGTGCTCGGGGTCTCGCGCCGTCGGCATCTGGGTCGCCGCCCTGTCGGGCCCGGGCACGAGCGCGACCGTCACCCGGCGGTCCGGGCCGATCGACGTCCACATGGTCACGCACGACTTCGCGGGCGCCGGCCGCGGCATTCCGGCCCTCGGCCGGGGTCGACCGCCCGCCGGCGGTACGCGGGCCTGGCCTGCGCGGTCGTGCTGCTCGCCGTCATGACCCCGGTGCTCGCCCATCTGCGGCACAGCGTGTCGTTCGCCAGCGACGTCACGTTGTACCTGCTGGCGGTGATCATCACCAGTCTGGTCGGCGGCTTCTACCCGGCGGTGGTCACGGCCGTCGTGGGCAGCCTGCTGCTGAACTACTACTTCGCCCCGCCTTTCCACACGCTCACGATCGATTCGCGCGACAACGTCATCGCGCTGGTGATCTTCCTGATCGTCACCGCCCTC